>CALHJP010000001.1:0-143245 GCA_938033205.1 uncultured Collinsella sp.
AGGTGCGGGAACGGCCTATTTGCTCAATGTGTTCGGCTGAGATCGGAAATCAACCTCAACCTTTGGACTCATTCTTTGGATAGCTGGCAGATTATAGCCATTAATGGGCACCATGTTGACATCAAGACAACAAAAGAAGCGCTGCAACAAATCGAATAGACAGGAGTGACATGCAAGCGATCGAAAAACTAAAGACCACCGATGATTTAGGTGAACACGGAGGCGGCATATGGAAGAAATGGCCCTGGAAGGACTCCGATCATTATGAATTAATGTCCGATCTCATCCTTAAGGCTAAATACAGCATTCAAGATTTCAATTCCACTATCGGCGGGGGCTTCTTGCCCAACCCAAAGGACACCGTTTATCTTGTGGCACTTGCTACTTGGATAAAAGATGCTTCTGGCAAATTAAAGGGAACTGTCTTCGAAAAGAGATCGAAAACGATTTTGAGTTCTCTAAACAAAGTGAACTCGACGACGCGAGCAAATATCTCCAAGTTGTTCGCTCGGCAGTTATTGCCCACCCCCTCAATTCAACTAGACATCAAGATTATGGTTTTGGATCAGAAGGAAGAATCTGCATTGACATAAGAGGGAAAAGCCTACTTGATTCCTTTCCTAAGGCAGTTATTTATCGCATCACACCAAAAGGATTTTCAAGAATCAACTGCGTGGGCGATAATGACATCGCATTGATGACATGTCGCAATATCCGCAGCGCCAAAGAACAAAAAGGCAAGCTGCACTTTGAAAGATGCTGCCTCGACATGCGAGACATACGCGATTCTGCCGAGCTTTTCATTGACGCTATATACGAACTGGACCGCCACCTTGGTCGGATCAGGAGGAAGGATTTTATTAAATAGCCTCAGCTCATTAGCATAAGAGCCGATCGTTCGACCACTTCATCCTAGAAGAAACAGCCGTCACGGACAAAGACGTGCATAATACGACCCGTACCAACAATGAGCGAAGTCAACATGCGGCAGCGGGGCGAAACCGGACGTTAGCAAGAAGAAGGCGCCGGGACTCATGTCGGCCCCGGTGCCTAGGCGCAATGCCACGGTGCTGCTTCGCAATATTCAACAGTGGCTAATTAAACAAACACCGCATCCCACCAAAACGCTAGTGCCCAAGCCGTTCTAGCCAAAGAACAGCTTGGACACATTCCATGAGACCACAGCAAGAGCCACAACCAGACCTCGCGTCAGTAGCAAACACGCTCCATACCGCCACAAATCACCCCTCCCCGTCCATGACCGTCCAACTCACGGGCTCAATACCCGGAAGAGACGTTAGGCAAGAGGGGCAGGCAACCTGATAGTTCCCGTAATTTGTCCTGCGCTGCATAGAAGCGGAGAGATATACCGCTTTGCGGGCGCGAGTGACGCCGACGTACAGCAGGCCCATTTCCTCAATAAGCCCGTCTGGCATATTCATCGCATCAACGATCCGGCATCCATACGCAGAGCGTGAGCATATACCAGCTCTTTCACACCGAGAGCAAATCCCTCCAGGCCAATCGAAACGCGTAACGCCCGGAATGAAAACGGTGTCCCACTCGAGCCCCTTAGCGGAGTGAACGGTCATCATGGAGATGCCCACATCAAGGTAATCGGAGAAACGTCGCAGGGAGCCCTCGGAAAAGATACTAACGATATAGTCGAAGCGCTCCGAAGGTCCCATCGCGACGCAGTCATTTTTAAGGTGTTTCCGCAGCGCTCCTAGAAGCATGGCATAGGACCGCCCATACTCGAACCTCTTGGAGCCAGTCAGCAGTTCATCAGAGATGGAGTCGATTATTTTGTCCGCAGTAGACCGGCTGACGCCCTTTTCTCCAGACACTGCATCGGTAATCCTGGATAAAGCAAACGCATTGAATTCGATGAACCCCCGACTTGTATCCGAGAAGAGTCCGTTGAAGTAAGAGATACCTTCTTTAGCAAGCTCTTCCATAATGAGATCGGCAAGGGCACCGCGCTTGCGAACAAGAATCGCGATCCTCCCGACACCGACTTGGATGTGCGCCGCAACCTTGGAAACAATGGCTGTCGCTTCGTCTTGCTGTGCAGCGCCAACATATATGGGAAGTCGGGGCATACCGCTGGCAATGGCACCCTTCATGTTGGAGCGAATCGCAGCACCGAGCTCCCCAACAATAGATCCCCCAGAAAACCTATGATTATGTTCGAGCTCCAGCGGCGATAGACACAAGTCGGTAGTGGCCTTTGTCTTTAAGCCTTCCATTGCGCCAATAAAACCATAGACACGCTGAATAGGGTCGCCGAACATGCAGATTCCTGATTCATCGGAAAGCAGGCCTTTTAGAAAGATGTAGCACAGGGCATTCGTGTCCTGCGCTTCGTCGACGAGTACGACAGGAAACGCCGTCGACAGGTAGGACCTCAACTTTGAGAAATCGGCAAGCAATTCAATTGCAAGGGAAATCATTCCTGAATATGGCAAGAGACCGTTCGGTACGAATCTATCCTTAATGATCCTATTAAAAGAACGCACGCCGCGTCTCAAGTCGTCGTCTTGACCGTTCCTCATGGAGCGGAGGAAGTTGTCAACGACCTTCTTTTCATCCCAGATTAGCCTGCCGCCTCGCGAACTCAGCTCGTTAACGGCACCGTTGTCATCAACCATAGAGAGCTCGTCAACGTTTACTGATAGCGAGAGCGATCTCCAGTACCTGCGCAGCAGGACCCAAGCAAAGCCGTGGAAGTTAGTCGCCATGACCCTGTTCTCAAAGCTCTTGGCCAAGGGGCCAGGAAGCGCCGACATAGTGGCTCCCAAATCCGTACGCATTCTCCGAGCGGCGGCGACACTGAAGGTTAGTGCCAAAATCCTTTTTGGCGGCTGGACTTCCCCAGATGCCAGCAACCAGCAAGCCCGCCCAGTCATCACTGTGGTTTTCCCGTAGCCTGCCGGCGCCTCCACGAACACCCTCTTCGAAGGCGCAAAAATCGCAGAGCGCTGTGATGCATCTCCACCACAGCGCACCTCAATCGCAGTTCTAACACTATCCCGCAAATCAGCCTGACCCATCACCATTCGAGCCCCACGGCCTTACGAATAATTCTTTCGTAACATGCGGGAACGCCATCAGAACCGAGAGCCTCTGCCAGAGCGACACCTGATGCGACATCCTTGTTCGATGAGAGCCATGCATACATAAGCGCACGCGATTTGCGAGTATCGGCGAATTCCCCGTCAAACTCCGATCCTTGAAAATCATACTCGGAGTCCGTCAGGCAAACGCCATAGACAGCGCAGGCTTTTTTCAGTGTCTTACTATTGCCCTTGATGGAAGTTGCCCTCTGAAAACGATCAACCGACTCGAGAAGTGCGATGAACGCGCTTTGATTATCGCTAGCGAAGAACGATTCAACGACCTCACCTTCGAAATCCCGTTCGGTTGTCTTTATATGGCCTCCAGAAGTTTCTTGCAGCTCATCATCATCTCTGTCGACAATGGAATAATTTGGAATCTCAAACTTGTCCAGAAGTTCGCAGATCGGCTCGACGTTCTTTTTTCCGCCAGCCCTGATAGGCACAACTCCATAATCATCCAGATCCATCCCAAGGTTGCGTGCAAAGACCGGAATGGCCCCAGACTCCGTCTGCCCCTCAAAAGCCAAAACCGACCGCGCGAAAAAAGCCTCTCGTATTGACTCAAAGTTCAGCATAAGATGCTTTTCAACCTTGTCAGACAGGTCAATATCCTTGCCGCACATGACCCTTGGAGAATCATCGCCCTGCCCAAATCGCACGATGTTCTTATAGCCGCGAGCCAGAATGTTTGGCGAATGCGTCACCATGATCAGCTGAGCTTTGATTGAATCAATTCCGAAATAGTCCTTTAGAAGAGCATTGAATCTATCATCCTTCCCTTCGCAAATCCTATGCAAGCTCTTCGAGAGACGCCTCTGCATATACGGGTGAAGGTGGGCTTCGGGTTCGTCATAAGCCAGAACGGCATGCAGCACGCGTCTGTCATCATCATCTGAGCAAAGGCTCTCTTGAAGGCGTTTAGGCGAAAGACGCATAATGCTCTCGATTATCGAGAGCGAGGCAATAGCGAGGTACTGCAAGCCTACCCCTGCCTTTTTAAAATGAACGCCCCTCTTGTCAAGCAAGGTAACCAAACTTCCAAGCGTTCCGCCATCCGATGAATCGACGCCAGGCCTCACACCATATGATGACAGGATCGGGACGTCGCCGACGATTTCGCCGAGATCTGCAACCAGACCTTCGAGCTCGCTCCCATCCAGAAAATCGGAGACCTCTTTACCCTCCTTATCTAGATAAAGAGCGATACCTTTGGAGAGAACTTTACCGACACCTCGAGTACCATCAAACGCCAGGTCTCCCCTATTAAAGGATGCAGTCGAGTACCTGAACATGTGAACGGATCGCATCAGAGAGGGTGGAATACTTTCTCCGCTCCCTTCGGCCTTAAATTCAATTCGAGAATCCGGGTCGTCAGCAAAAGCGCAGATGGTTATAGTGTTTCCGGTTGTAGGATCGATGTCGAGCCCCGTTATTCCGATCTCGTCCTCGTCCAACTTTAAAGTTACTAGAGCCCCTGCGCGCTTTTCAATGTCAGCGAAATCCTCTTCGCTAATCGTCGCTTGATTGAAAATTGTATTGAGCAAGTCAAGCACATTCGTTTTGCCGAGGTTGTTCTCGCCGACAATATAGCTCACGTCCTCGTCAAAACTAATCGACACTCCATCGAGATTCCGATAGTTCTCAATCCTCAGTTTAGAGATCCTCATGCGTCCTCCCGACCTTTATGGTTTTATGGCTTCCAACAATCTAACACGCCTCGTGTTGTACTGAACTTGAGGCACAGCCACTTCGAGAGGCTTGTAAATCATAAGCGTAGTCCTAAGAAGGTTGTTTGCATGCACCAAACCGTCTCCTAAGGCTCCCTCCCCCAACATTCCCCAGAAAGTTCCCTGATGTTGACTGGGGTTCCCGTAAAATAAACCCCAACAAAATATGTGCGGAGTGCTGGCCTGGAGCTGCCTTCGGACCCTATTGGCTGCTCACCGAGAGGCTCCGCTATGAAACGACCCCTTTACTACCTGCTCTGCGCGATCGCGTGCATGTCCATGGTCAGCGCGACGATGCCTATGGCAGCCATTGCGGAGGCGATTCAGCCTCAAGAAACCGCCGAGCAGCAGGAGCAAGCCGACGCCACGAACGGCGACACAGGCAAGGCTAAAGACAGCACCAACACAAATGCGACAGCAGATACCGTAGAGGACGGCGCCGCAACATCCACCGGCACCAGCGCAGCTAACATGGAAAGCGCCGACGGCACCCCCACCACGCCCGGCACCATCGCCGCAACCGACGCGGCCAACCCCACCTCATCCCTCCGAGCCCAAGCCAATCCCACGCCCGAGGCGATCTCCGCCGCGTCACAAACCGGCTACGCCCATTCCGCCACGGCAACCCAAAACGGCGTCACCTTCACCGTCTCGTGGAACGACGCCCCCGCGGGCACCGCGACGACCTTCCACGTAACCCAGACCAGCGCCTCGTCCCAGGCCAAGGCGCGCATGGACGTGTCCACCTATGGGACGGCGGCAGCCAGGAAAGCGTCTGCGATCCGTCGCGCCAGGCATGGGCCAGCTACTACAGCCTTCGGGCCCGCGCTCGCGATCGGGCCCAAAGAATCCACGTGGGACCACAATTCACTTGCATGGAGCTAGCGAAGGTGCCTATCCCAAATCAGAAATGGTAAAACCAGCAGCAGCGCGATGCAGAGGGGCGCGGCCAGCAGAGTGACCACGCCCGAGTTGATGCGCTCGCGAATTTCTTGGGGGCTCAAGAGATGAGCTCGTTCACGCGCTTTTGCACAGACGCATAGAGGCTTCCGAGCTTCTTTGAATAGCCGGCGCGCCCCTGCTATGCGTCATACACGTTGCAATTGCCCCTACCTAGAAAGTGTATGGCACTTCGGTCAATCGCCGTTACGCTTTGGCCTACCTAGAACCGCAATCACGACGTTAACAAACACAAGCGCTGTTCCCAGCAGGAATAGCGCCAGGGAGACGGCGATCCAGTTGCCGTCGGCGGTCTTGGGGAGCGTGACGGTGGAGACGCCAGCAGTCTTGGCCTTGGATGGCGTGGACGCCATGGTCTTGGTCACGGTCGTTTTGGTTGTCGTGATTGTCTTGGGCGTCGCAGCCGCGGGCTTTAGGACGGGATCCGTCGCGGACCCGGCACCGGGCCGCTCAACGGCAGGACCGGCACCGCCGGCCGGCTCGCCCGCGCCGCCGGGCACCTCGCGCCCGTCGGTCTCCCCCGCCGGCGCCGTCGCGCCCTCGGGCTCGATCACCACATGCGGCGCCATGGCCCCGGAGGCATCCACCACGCCGCTAGCACCAAAAGCCCCACCAGCAGGCGCCACAAACCGCGCAGACACAAGCGACCCGCCCGTGCACGCAACACCGCCGTCGGCACCGGTCGCATCAAGCCACGAGGCATCGACAGAAAGTCGACAGCCGGCCGCGCCATCGCCAAGGCCTAAGTCCTGCAGATACACGCCGTAGGCGCGCACGCCCGCTCCGGACGCGGCGCCCGCGGCAACGACGCGTCCGCCGCCGCGCACGGCCATGTCGCCTGCGATCACGCCGGCGACCGCCTCGTCCGAAATATCGGCCCCGTCCGCCCGGGCATCGACGGTGCAGCCGTCCACCGCGAGCGCCTGCGAAACGTGGATCCCGCACTGCGAGCCCGTCGCCGTAAGGGTCCCGGTACCGCGAAGCGTCAGGTTGCCCCACACCTCCATGCCGCACAGCGTGATGTCCGCATCGGGCGCATGCGACTCCGTCACGGAGTTTTGCCCGGCAAGCGTCAGCACCAGGTCGCCCTCGGCGCCGATGGCCCCACCCGCGTAGCCGTCAAGCTCCAGGTGGTCGGCATCGGTCCAGGCCCAGCCGGGGCCCGACGCGCCCGGCTCGCAGTACGTCGCGCCCGCGATGATGAGGCTCTCCGCGCCCGCGGCATAAGAAGGCCCGCCCAGCAAAACGCATAGGCAGGCCATGGCAGCGATCGCGATGTGATGACGGCTGGTGTGGGACTTGGCAGCAAACATACCCGCTCCGATCTTCGCAGGAGCCAATAGAATGTGCACCAGAAAATGCCCTGGTAGCAGCAGTTATTAGTTTAGCGAGATCGATGCGGGGGCAAAGATAAATCGCGTGGGTAATGTCGACAATTAGGTGTAAATCGTTTTGCCAGTCGGTGAAAGGAGGAATGCAGGGTTATGCGTTAAGACGCGCTATCTTTGACACTCACGTTGCATATAGCTTCTGGGAATCTACTACCCGTTCCAGTTTGCTTCACCTTCCGCTCGCATCAGAGCGCGCCAAAGCTCACTGAGTCGCTAACTCGCTGTAATTAGCGAAGACGATCCCCCCCCTCTATCCTGGATAAGACATGTAAAACCGATTTTATTATTCAGACCCTGTTGTTTATATATTCGTCTGTTGCCCCATCTCGAGAAATGATTTTGCATGGGTGCTCAATCACAATCGAATGGCTTGGTACGTCGCAGTTAACATAAGTGTTCGGTGCAACGAGAACGTCGTTGCCTAAACGAACGCCACCAACAATAGTTGAGTTGACACCAAGCCAAACGCAATCGCCAAGAACAGGCGCACCTTTTCGTTTGCCGCGGTTTTCCCGACCAATTGTCACACCTTTGTGCATATTGCAGTTGCGACCGATAACGGCATTCGGGTTTACCGTAATGCCAAAAGCGTGACCCAGATACAAGCCTTCGCCAATCGAGGTGGCAGGCGCGATCTCGAGACCATATTTGCAAGCCATCCTCTTTCGAAAAAGATGCCATAAAGGATTGTGCGAATTCTGGCACTTTCGAAGTAGCCAAACAAACCTCAAAGCATGGTTTGAGAGAATAGACCCCTCCCCAAAGCGAATACGGTCACTGCTGTATACATTCGACATTGCTATCACCCAGCTAATTCCCGTAGAACTCGCGATACCACTTCGCGAATTCACGAAGACCGTCCTCGAGCGGCGTTGCGGGTTTGTAACCAAAATCGCGCTCCAAGGCGCCAGTATCCGCATAGGTTACAGGCACGTCACCAGGCTGCATAGGAACGAGCTGCTTATGCGCCTCGAAATCGTAATCGGCGGGGAGCACGCCCTCCTCAACCAGCACACGCTGCAGCGTATCAACGAAGATCAGCAAGTTCTCGGGATTCGAATTGCCGATGTTATACACGCGATGAGCGGCCATTGGCAAACCATCAACACCGATCTTGACCTCAGGAGCGCCGTCCATGACCCTGCGCACGCCCTCCACAATATCGTCCACGTACGTAAAGTCGCGCTTACAATCGCCCATGTTGAAAATCTTAATCGTATCGCCACGACGCAACTTCTCGGTGAAGCCGAAGTATGCCATGTCGGGCCTTCCCATGGGCCCATACACCGTAAAGAAGCGCAGGCCCGTGGCTGGGATGGAGTAAAGCTTGGAGTAGGCCGCGGCCATTAGCTCGTTGGACTTCTTTGTGGCGGCGTACAGGCTCACCGGAGAGTCTACACGGTCGTCCTCCGAGAAAGGCACTTTCTCGTTGCCGCCGTAGACGGAGGAAGAGCTCGCGTAGACAAGATGCTTCACCGGGTGGCGCCTGCAAGCCTCCAATATATTGAAGAACCCTACCAGGTTGCTGTCTATGTAGGCCTTGGGGTTCTCGATGGAGTATCGCACACCGGCCTGGGCGGCCAAGTTCACCACAACGTCGAAGCCGTTCTCAGCGAACAGGCGCTCTATCAACGCGGCATCGCACAGGTCGCCGCGCACGAAGGCGAAACGCCCCGCCTTGTCCACCTCCGCCAGCATTCGCAGGCGAGCCTCCTTGATGCCAGGGTCGTAGTAGCTGTTCACGTTGTCCAGACCGATGATCGCGTCGTCGGTGGTTTCGAGCAGCCGCTTCACCAGAAACGCCCCGATGAAGCCGGCGGCGCCAGTGACGAGGACTTTTCTATCCTGCATATATACCCCACTCTTTCGTTTTAAGGAAGTCCTGAGATGGAACTCCCAACAAGTTAATTACAGACCTCAAAACGTTTTAAAGCCGCCGCCCTTGACCAGCTTCAGCAGCACCCTCCTACTCTTGGGCAAAGCAAAGCAAATCGCGAAATAGACAACGACGCACCCTACAATGTCCAACCCGACGCCAAGCCAGTTGCTAGATGCGAGTCCATACGTCACCCATGCAAATGCGCACATCATCGATGTGCAGAAAATGGGCTCCTTGAGCGACAACATAGTGCGCCCAAACGAAAGGCCAACCACGAAATATGTGACCACTTGGTTGATAGCAATCAAAAGGATTCTCAATCCCGCATCAGCCCACACGACGGCATCGAACCCTTGCATAGCCGCCACGGTCATAAGCGGCGTCATCAACACGAGGTACATCACCTGCACAAGCGTAGACACGCGCGGTTTACCAAGAGAGCGATACATCTCGCTGCTGTAGTATGAGAGCAGCACCATCGGCCCCTGCACCAGCCCATACAACCCGAACATGAGCGTCGCCTCGCCCCACTGATCGCCGAGCAACAGGGCCACCAAAGGCTCGCGGAATACGAAGATACCCGCAGACAACGGCAACAGGAACAATGCCACCATGAACTGGAAGCGTCGCAGATAAGCAACGTATTCTTCCCGATCAAACTGAAGGCGCGAAAGTGACGAGAACAAGATGGGCGTCGTAGCGTTCGTGATAATCCCGAAGCACCCGCTCACAAAGGTGACTGGCGTCTTGTAATATCCCAACTCAGCCGCACCCAGGAAATGCCCCACGATAAAGGTGCCCGCCCAAGAGGAAAGCCATATGGTGAACGACTCCAAAAGCGTCCATCCGCTGAATGAGAACATAGCCTTCAGCATGTTGAAGGAGTAGAAAAAACGCGGCTTCCACTCAGACAGCAGAGTCAGCCCCACTGCATTTACAATATTCGCCGCCAAAGTGCCAACGATAAGTGACCAGTAACCAAATCCCATAAACGCCAGTACAAGCGTCGAGCCGAAGTTAAGTAAGGTCGACGTCAGTCTCACCGGCATAAGCGACTTGAAATCGAGATTACGGTGGAACAACGCCATCTGAATGCTCGAAAACGACGTCAACGGGAGAGAGAGGCAGGCCACGGCCAAGGGAAAGCCCAGCGACGGATTGCCCACGAAGGTGGCCACCGGATCGTTGAATATGGCAATGAGACACCACAGGACCACCGATATGCCGAAGTTCGTCCAAAAGGCCACGTTAGCGTTGGCATGCAGGTCTTTTTTGTCTCGGAAGCTGTGTTGCACCAGGTACTTCTGGAACCCGGCGTCCGCGAACATGTCGGCAAAGCTCACTACCATGGTGACGGTCGCCACCATGCCAAACGCCTCTGGCGCCAGCAGCCTCGCTAAGACGAGCTGCGAGATAGGCGAGATGATTTTGGCGATAATCTCGGTTGCCAGAGACCACTTTGCCGCGCTTGCCGACCTCGCCCGGAGGTCTTTTGTGTCGGACATACTAAACCTCCATGAAGAAACGCCGGAGCGCGCTTACTGGCTGATTATCCATGCGCACGCACTGAATGCAGCTTTCGTTTGCCATCATTCCTCGTTTTCACGTTGGGGCAAAGAAACCATTTGCCCCAACGTCCTCTCCGCCTCAGCGGGGCTGAAAGGCGTAAACCCGCCCCACGGGTAGAAAGTCAGCTCGCCGACGAGAACGCGCCCCTTGCAGATGAAGAGGTCGACCCTCAAGAAAGGTACACCGTCACTCAGTTTCCTTGATAGCTCGAGCATCTCGCTGAGCTGCTCCGGGGCAGGGATCGTCTCTTCGGAACTCGCGTATCCCATCGCCAAAGGCAGCAGATTCCACTCAGTGTCGTAGAAATCGTTGTACCTCTTCTCAGAATCGTTCTTGTCCCCGTGGCAATAAGAAATCAGCCGGGGTTCCCCGTCAAAGCAGAAGAAGTCGAACTCGTCGATGCCTTCCCAGTTATCGTCTTCATCACGGGCATTATCGCCCTCGCTCTCCAAGAACTCCTCGGCGAACACGACGGGCTTCACGTTCTTGTAAGGCCATTCCCTGCACCCGTAAAAATAATTCTGCTTCAAATGACCCCGAAAAAAGTCCTTGGCACTGTTGAGATCGAAGTGTCCCTTGTCAGTGCAGATGAGCACGCCGCCGCAGTCGTGATTCGTTTTGAGTACGAACTTCTCCGGTAGCCCACTCACATCGATGTCATCAGCGGAATTCCAGGCGCCCAACGTCTTGACCACGTGCTCGGAGCCCACACGCGAGGCAATGAGGTCCTTAGCGCGGTACTTGTCGACCATGGTCGTGTACGCAGGGTTGTGATCGTTAAGCTTCAGCCACTGCATCTTCTCAGTGAAGGTCACCGGCGAGTCTATGCTAGGCCACATGCCCAACTTGGCGCGATGCATCAATCGAAGGTGCGTCCTGTCGGAAACCCATTTCGTTAGACCCTTCGACGTAAAGGCACAGTAGGCCATCCACGGGTCACTTAGGTATTTTTTAATTTTGCTTTCCATATATACAATTTCCTTAAGTCCGAGCTTAAACAAAGCGTTTTACTTTTTAATTCTCTGCGCTACACATGGAACAAGCCCTGGGCGTATGCAAACCACCAACGTAGTCTTTGCTCGTATATGCCCGAAACGGTTTCGGGCACTATTTACCCCATCCAGACGAACGAATAAGACTCGATACCAAGCCCGGTATGAAGCAGATAGGCATAAAAGGCGTAGAAAAGGAACCAGACAACTAGAAAACAGCCAAGACAAAAACGGGCTTTTATTTTCCGAGCGTCCTTCACGAAGCCTCCGAAAATCACGGGGCCTAATACGGTGAAGTAATAGGCTATGCGGCCGGCGTTGGCAATCACATAAGAGGACGCCGAAGCCAAAATGCCTAAAGCGTAAAACACGAGCGGCATCCGGTTGGCTTTGAGCCGCGACGTTCCGTCGCTCTCAACCGGGGCAACATTCGCAGTTTCGCGGCTGACGAAATATGCGATCGCGAGGACGGTCGCCTGCGCAAAAACCATCAACCCGATGCTCGATTCGTTCACGGAGTAACGCGCATACCGGTCGACGAGCTTAGAGCCCGCATAAGCTGCCAGGAACAGCAGGGCAACCGATGCAAGCATCTTCGCGGCGAACTGCGATCGGCTCTTGCTTTTGTTGGAAAATAGGTAGTAGATGAGGAATAGGACCCCTATCAGGGCGGACGCGTGCAAAAGAGCGCCAACAGCCCACCAAGCGCAAAAAAGCAACGGCTTATTCTGTTCTAAAAACCTGGTTGCGTAGAAAACCAGCGAGACTGCAATCATCTGGCACGTCAGACACATAGACAGCGGGAACACCGTTGCCGTATAGACGAACATCGCAAACGAGAGCGATGCCGTTCGTCTAAAATCCCAAAGCCTGAAAGCAAAAAAGGCGTTGGTGATCAGCGACTCGACGACGAGCAAGAACGAGTAATTGTTACAGATATGGAGCACCGCACTTGTGAAGACACCGTACGGAACGCTGAACGTATGGTTCCACATCGTGGTCCCATACGCGTAGAAGTACTCGATTCCCTCTTTATAACCCAGGGTATCCTGCCCAACCGCATACGACCTCAAGCCCCCGACGGCGGTAAGAAGAACCACGGCAGCGACCAGCCCAGCCTTACTTTTGCCGTTTTCCGACATGCGCGCAAGCGCCGCTGAAAGCAAAACGACAAGAAAGTAGAAAAGCGATGTTTCGATAAAGTTCATCCGAATACCAGCCTCACGAAACCGGGAAGCTCCGAATTGATTTCATAGCCCGAGCCTTTCAAATCCCTCGCACTGGCGCTTGACCCTATGCGATCCGCGGAGAGCGCGGCGTCGGCCCATTCGTCCAGAGCGTCGCCCAGACTTTTGTAAACGACGTTCTCGCAAATGCCAACCTCCCGCGTGATGGAGTCGCTAATCACGCAAGGGAGTCCGTTTGCCTGCGCCTCGACGACGACGTTCGGCAGGCCTTCGTAGACAGAGGGGAAGATGAAGACGTCCATAGCCGAATAGAGACGGCGGACATCGCTCCTAACCCCGGCAAACACCACCCTATCGGTCAATCCGAGCTCGGCAACGCGCCTCTCAACGGCCGTGCGTGTCTCGCCTTTGCCGACGAGAATGAGGACGGCGTCTGGCCTTCTCCGGGCGATTTCAGCAAAAACATCGACAAGGAAGAGGTGGTTCTTCTGCTCACTGAACCTCCCGACGTGCCCGACGACATAGGACTCGGCAGGAACGCCCAGTTCGCGCTTAACATCGTCCCGTGTCGAAGCGTCATAGGCGTAGTCCTCGAGGTTGAGCGCGTTCTTCATGAGATGGAAACGCGGCCCCGATACCCCCGCCTTGCCGAACATGTAGACGCCCGCCTCGGTAGACGGGGCGGCGAAGTCGGTCGCCGCAACCCTGACAAGGGGCTTGAAAAGATTGTGCAGCAGGGTCTCCTTTTTGCTGTTCGAAACTGTACCCGTGTTGCTTGACCTGAATATGGTTCTGGACACGCCTCCGAATCTCATGGCGAGCAAATCAAGACAGGAAAGACTGTGCTGAGACGACCTGACAGCACAGCAATAACCGCCGTCCCGGGCTATCTGCATGAGCCGCTTGAACGAAGCGACCGGCCCGGCCTCGGTCTTCTTGACTGTGTGCACAATTCTGCCGCCCATCGACTCGATTTCGGCGTCGTAAAAGCCCGGCACGTCGGACGACACACAGAAGTCGAGCTGATAGCGCGACTTGTCCAAAGCCCGGTAATACTTCATGAATACCGTCTCGGCCCCGCCGGTGTCCATCGAGGTCACGATATAGAGGGCCTTCTTCATTGGACGATCACCGCATCGGATTTCTCGATCAGCTTCTGCAGCGCCTTTTTAGCAATCGCCTTCCTGCGGTTGGCCGGAGATTCCTGATAGCGCTCGTATACCTCGGCCTTCACCGCGAACCTTGCGTCGCCTGAAAGATCCGCCATTGCGCGGAGCTGCGCTATATGTAGATGATGGTAGGCGGGAGAGGCGATACGCTTTTCCATGTCGTAATAAGACCAGAAGCCGGCGTCGTAGTCATCCAAATGGCAAGCCAACGTCTCCGCAGAGTGCTTGAATGGCCCGGCGAAGCGCGCGTCGACCAACGATGCGTCATAGAGACCGAAAAGGCTAAACACCCAACCGTTCATGACACTGCGCCTGGGGCGTTGAGGGTACTCCTCCAGGAACAGTTCTCCCCCGTCATGCGACGACACGCCGCCATTGTCCATGTCGATAAGCATGAACTCGGCAGCTTTCAGCGCCGCAACTCTATAGCACTCGTCCCCGAAAGCCGCATGGGCCCTCAGCAGCATCGAGCACCCCTCGCCTTGGGCCATCGAGGAGACGGAGTACTTAGCGCTGCCTATCGGACCAAATGCGTCCCAAGAGCCGTCATCCCGCTGGGCGCCGATCGCCCAATCCGAGCATACCCTTAGTGCGTCGAGAAAGCGCTCAACTTCATCCGACCTGAGAATGCTCAAGTCGTAACAGCCCAAACCGTATTGGAAAATGGCGATGGGGAAATGCACCCGCGCCCCACCGGCGATGACGCTAACAGGGACACCGCCCTCGTCGAGCAGAGTACTGCCAGTGACCTTGCCGGTCAAATCGTTGTAGTACCCGGACAACTGTCCGACATTATAGGCCCTGCCCATGCTCTGCTCTACGGCCACAGCCGTCTTGCCAGTGAGCATTTTGCTCCACCTTTTGAGCATGGTCATCTTCTGCGCAATCTGGCCCATCATTCACCTTCGTTTCTGTAATCGACTCCGAGCGAGCGCACAAGCCCCTCCACGTTGGCCTCCAAACGGAAGCCCCTCTCCCAAACGGCCCTTGCAGCGCGCCTCATAGAAGACCCTTCGGCCTTGCCCAAAAAGACGAATCGCTTTATGGCCGCGGCGACATCTTCCGGTCCACAGTCGCTAGGTAGGAGAAAGCCGTTGACGCCATCGCTTACTATCTCGTGGGTTCCGCCAACGTCCGTGGCGATGACGGGAATGCCGAATCCGCAGGCCTCCATGATCGAAAGCGGCAGGCCCTCGCTTGACGAGACGTTCACGAAGACGTCGAAATGCTTCGCTGCGTACTCCCCCAAAAGCGCGTCGTTCGGCAAAGCCCCCGCGAACTTCGCGGTGGAGTGCGTCAGCAACGAGCAGGCGGCCCTCGCCTCCTCGAGCTGTGGGCCGTCGCCGTAATGGGTCCATTCGACGCGAAGCCCTTCGGCATCAAGAAGGGTGACAGCCTTAGCAAGAAGAGGCACGCGCTTAACGTCGACAATACGCGAGCACGAGACGACCCGCAACGGGCAGGTCAACGGCTCGCCGGACTTGTCTGGCATCTCCCGCGTTCCGAGATAGGAGGTCGTCACCTTGCCCTCATGGCCCGGCCAGTTCGCGTTTATGTATTCCTCCCCGTCTTTCGAGCAGGGAAGCACTCCGGAAAGCTTGGATAGGAGGTATCCCCGGAAGGGCAAATAATGCACATGGGTACGATCTGCATACAGATCGTACCCATGTGCACGCGCAACGGCGCGTGCACATGGGTACGTGCCGGTCAGCCAAGCAGCGACCAAAGCGGTGTCGTAAAGCCAAAAGCTGTATATGTGCGTGGGCTCAAAGCCAAAGCGGACCAGTTCCTCCGCAAGCACGTCCGCCTTTGCCTTCGCCCTCGCGGCAAAGTAGCCCCGAAACACGCGCTTTCCGATTCCATGAACGGATTCTGTGGCATAGGCCTCACGAACGTCCGCACCGCCCAAAAGGGGAAACGCGATCCCTTTGACTGCAAGCAAAGCCTTGTCCTTGGAGGTATTACCGCAACCCAAGGCCAGGGGCGTCACATTGCCCGGCAGCGCGCAGGTGGGCGCGTCACCCGGCTGCGCCTCGGTCCCCACGGCGAGCACCTCGTCGAAATAGGTCGAAAGAACGCCTATCTCGTTCTCGAGATAGGACTCAGCGGCGACCTCGCCGCGGTTAAAGGGGAACCTCCTCGTCAGAAGGAGCAGCCGTCTCTTTTTTTTATCAGCAGTAATCGCCACAAATACTAATCCCTCTTGAATAGGTCGCGGGTATACACCTTGCCGGCAACATCGGCCAGATCGTCGCTCCACCGGTTGGCAATGATCACGTCGCACTCGGCCTTGAACTTCTCAAGGTCATGCGTCACCTCGGAACCGAAGAATTCCGGCGCGTCCAGCGTTGGCTCGTAGACAACGACCGGCACTCCCTTGGCCTTCACGCGCTTCATAACGCCCTGGATGGAACTGGCGCGGAAATTGTCGGAGTTCGACTTCATGGTCAGGCGGTACACGCCCGCCACGGGCTTCTCCTTGCCTTCGTATACCTTGTCCCACAGCAGTTGCAGTACCTCGTCTGCAATGTAGTCCTTGCGAGTGCGGTTGGCATCGACGATGGCCTCGATAAGGTTCTGAGGCACGTCCTTATAGTTGGCCAGCAACTGCTTGGTGTCCTTGGGCAGGCAGTAGCCGCCGTAACCGAAGGAGGGGTTGTTGTAGTGGGAGCCAATGCGGGGCTCTAGGCACACGCCATCGATGACGTCCTTGGTGTTGAGTCCCCTCATCTCGCAGTAAGTGTCCAGCTCATTGAAGTACGCCACGCGAAGTGCCAGGTAGGTGTTGGCGAACAGCTTCACGGCCTCCGCCTCGGTGGTACCAAGAACGAGCTGCGGGATGCCCGTCGTGCCATCAGGGTTGGTGCGCTCAAGCTCGGCGGGGCCGACGCCTTGGGCGAGCAGCCCAGCAAACGTCTTTGCGGCCTTCACAGCTTCCTCGTCGTCCTTGGGCGCGCCCACAACGATGCGGCTAGGGTGCAAATTATCGTAGAGCGCCTTGCTCTCTCGAAGGAACTCGGGGCTGAAGATGATGCGGCTGTCGCCAAGCGTCTCGCGAAGCGACGAAGTGTAACCCACAGGGATGGTCGACTTGATGACAATCCAGGCCGTCGGGTTCACCGAGCGGATTGCCGAAATTGCGGCTTCAACAGACGAGGTGTCGAAAAAGTTGCGGTCCGAGTCGTAGTTCGTTGGCGTGGCCACGATGGCGAAATCCGCGCCTGTATAGGCCTCGGCGACGTCCACGGTTGCATGCAGGTCGAGCTTCCTCGTGCCCGCCTTAGCCTCGGCCAGGAAGAGCTCAATCTCGTCGTCCTGGATGGGCGACTGAAAAGCGTTAATCTTCTCTACCTTCTCGGAGACGATGTCGAGCGCGCGCACCTCGTTGTGCTGCGAGAGCAGAACGGCCAACGAGAGCCCCACATAGCCGGTGCCGGCGACTGCTATCTTCATTTTTTCGGACATATCATTCAACCTTTCGTTAAGAGCAGGCACACATATGAAATAGTTAGGATTTCGCCTTGCCGAAGAACTTCAGCGCCTCAGAGACGCAGGCGGCGGGCGATGAGGCAATGGCCTTTAAGGCGTAAATCACAGCCTGGCCTGGCTGGTTGCTGCGCTTCATAGCGAAGGCGAGCACGGCGTTGTGGCGAAATTCGATGTAGCGCACATCCTTCTTGCTGAGGCGCGGGTAGTAGCCGCGCACCACCTCGTGCCTTGCGACCTCGCCGTTTACCTTGTTCTTGCCAAGCGAGAGCCTCTCGCCGGAATGGAGGTACTGCCTCACGTGCACCTCGGGCATGTAGCCCATGTGGGCGCCAGCCTCTATGCAGCGCAGCATCAGCCACCAGTCTTGGCCGGTCGCCACCTCGCCGAAACCCTCAGTGCGGTCGAACAGGTCGCGCCTGAGCATATAGATGGCCGTTGGGCTTATCGGCGTTAGGAGGTGCGCGCGCAGCAGACCCTCGGTGGAGAAGTCCTCGCAATGGTCGAGCCTGCGGTGCTCCACAAGCCGGCCACGTTCGTCATACCACGAGACATCCTGCCAGCTCATGTCGAGGGAGTTTTCCTGCATGAAGGCGACCTGGGTGGACACCTTGTCAGGCAGGAACTCGTCGTCATCGTCGAGGAACGTGAGGTACTCGCCCGTCGCCTGGCGGCAGGCGTAGTTGCGCGCCGCCCCGCCGCCGGTCTGGCCGGAGGTGTGCAGCAGCCTAAAGTGCGGAAGGCTCGCGGCATAGGGGGCGACCGCCGCGTCGGTCTCGGCGCTTTCCGGCCACTCCGGCCGATTGTCGCTCACTACAATCAGTTCGATGTTCTCCGCGCCGTAGTCCTGCGCGGCGATTGAGTCCAGGGCCACGCGAATCCTGTCAGAGCGCTTGTAGGTCGGCACCACGATCGAGACGAGGGGTTTGTCAGCACTCATGCGCTACCTCCCCGTCTTCTTCTTGCCGAACATGACGCCAAAGGTCTTGAAGAAGACCTTCCAGTCTGCCTTGAGGCTGGCACCCTTCGCGTAGGCAAGCTCGAACTCCTGGCGCAGGCCGTTCTCGAAGGTCGCGAGGTTGCGCGGGCCCGACTGCCAGGCACCGGTAATGCCCTGCGGGACGGCAAGCACCTGCACCTGTTGCTCGTGCGTAAAGTTCCCGAGCTCCTCGTAGGTGATGGCGCGAGGGCCGATGACGGAGAGCTGGCCCGCGAGCACGTTGAAGAACTGGGGCAGCTCGTCCAGGGAAGTCTTGCGCAGGACGCGGCCTAGCTTGGTGATGCGGGGATCGTTTGTGACCTTCCGCTCGCGGTGCCACTCCTCGATCTGCTCGGGGCTGAGGTACTTCTCCACGTCGTTGGCGTCGGCGACCATGGAGCGGAACTTGAGCACGCGGATGGGGCGACCGAAGCGCCCAGCCCGCTCGTGCGCATAGATGGGAGCACCCTTGGTGTCGGCCGCAATGAACGCGCAAAGAACCGTGCCAGGGATAAGAGCCACGACGCAGACGCACGCACTGAACGCGATGTCGAACGTGCGCTTCACGAAGCGGTAGCCAAGCGATCGCGTGTCGAGCGCACGGGACTCTGCAGCGAACTCGGGCGAGCCCGGGAGGCTCACCGCACCCGTGTTTGCAGCGGAGCCGACCCCAGCACCCGCCGTGCCCTTGCGCCGGTCCATGGCCCGAGCAATGAGCGTCGCCCCCACGGGCGCATTATTCTCTGTTACTTCTTTAGCAGTCACAATAAAACTTTCGTTCCTGTCCCCAGGAACCCCCCCCCCAAATCCACAAATTCAAAAACCAAATAAATTGCCGGTGCAACGTATCCCTTACGTTTTGCTGGGAACGTCCAGCGGAAGCAGCTCCCTAAAAGCGGAGACGCCTTCGCCCACGTCCACCAGGCACCAGCGCTTATGACGGTCGACCTTTTTAACGCGGGCCTCTTGCCCCACAAGTGGACCCTGCTCTATGTGCAGCACGCCATCTTCTATGCGCGCCACGCTGTTGCGCACCACTCCGTCGTCGTCCAGCACGCTGCGGTACCACTCCTGCGCATCGTCCGGCATAGGCGCATAGGCCCGCTCCCTGCTGCCGGCAATGCGGCAGCCAAAGCTCAGTTGAGCCAAAGCCCTATCGAGCGCTGCGGCATCGTGCGTGGCGACGAAGAAATATTCCTTGTACATGGGTTTGGTTTGGAGCGACCAGGCGCCGTCCCGCTTAAACCAGAACTCCTTTTGCATCACAAAAGCGTCCTGCATCAGATCGTGCGGGATAATACGGCGGACCTTTTCGCAGGTCTCGCGCTCTTTACCGTTGGGGGTGTGGACCAGATACCAGCGGACGCGGCCATGCTGGCTGTTGGTAGTTGCGCCGTTGAATGCGCCCGGCAGTTGCTCTTGGCGCCGCGTTGTCTGCTCCATCTCTCGCCCCCTTTTCTGGCTTTGCGACGCACGCAAATACCGGGGCGTTTAGAACATCTTCTCGCTCGCAGCCAGGCGCAGTCGCAAAAGTACAGGTTTTTGTAGAGGGCTATGGAGATGTGTCCTTTCGCGCCGCAATTTGTGCAATCTGGGAAAACAGTCCGAATTAACTTGTATAATGGCTCGCGTCGAAAGATACAAAAACCTGTACCTTTTTGCACAACAAAAAAGGCGCTCTACCAGCGGCTTTTTCTCGTTTTGGCATTAAAAAAGGCGACCGCCCTTTGTGGACGGTCGCCTTTCGTTGTTTCTGTTGGGTTGCCTTAGGCGCGGGTTTTGATCTCCTCGAGTACCTTGGCAACAAACTCGTCAACGCTCATCTGAACGGTCTCGTTGGAGCGATCGCGGACGGAGATGTTGCCGGCCTCGACCTCCTTCTCGCCCAGGATAAGCATGTAGGGCACGCGGTCGATGCTGCGGGCCTCGCGGATCTTGTAGCCAATCTTCTCGTCACGGTCGTCGCAGACCACGCGGATGCCGGCCTCCTCCAGCTTGGCGCACACCTCGTGGGCGTAGTCGCGGCTCTTCTCGGAAACCGGAAGCGCCTTGACCTGCACGGGGGCCAGCCAGGTGGGGAACTTGCCAGCAAAGTGCTCAATCAGAATACCGATGAAGCGCTCGATGGAGCCAAAGCACACGCGGTGCAGCATGATGGGGCGCTTCTTGGTGCCGTCGGCGTCTACGTACTCCAGGTCAAAGTTGAGCGGCATCTGGAAGTCGAGCTGGACGGTACCGCACTGCCAAGTGCGGCCGAGCGAGTCCTCCAGGTGGAAGTCGATCTTGGGGCCGTAGAAGGCGCCGTCGCCCTCGTTGACCTCATAGTCCATATGCAGCTGCTCCAGAGCGGTGCGCAGGCCCTCCTCGGCGCGCGCCCAGTCCTCGTCGGAACCCATGGAGTCCTCGGGGCGGGTAGAAAGCTCAACGTGGTACTTAAAGCCAAACTTTTGGTACACGGAGTCGATGAGGTTGACCACGCCCACGATCTCGTCGGTCAGCTGGTCGGGACGCACAAACAGGTGAGCGTCGTCCTGGTTAAAGCAGCGCACGCGGAACAGGCCGTGCAGGGCGCCGCGCAGCTCGTGGCGGTGCACCAGGCCAATCTCGCCGGCGCGAATGGGCAGCTCGCGATAGGAATGCGGCTTGGAGGCGTACACCAGCACGCCGCCCGGGCAGTTCATGGGCTTAATGCAGTACTCTTCGTCGTCGATGACGGTGGAGTACATGTTGTCCTTGTAGTGGTCCCAGTGACCCGAGGTCTTCCACAGCTGCTTGTTCATGATGAGCGGCGTGGAGATCTCCACGTAGCCGGCCTTGTGGTGGATCTCGCGCCAGTAGTCCAGCAGCGCGTTCTTAAGGATCATGCCGTTGGGCAGGAAGAACGGGAAGCCGGGGGCCTCGTCGCGCATCATAAAGAGGTCCATCTCGCGACCGATCTTGCGGTGGTCGCGCTTCTTGGCCTCCTCCAGCATGTGCATGTGCTCGTCGAGCTCTTCCTTGGTGGCAAAGGCGACGCCGTTGATGCGGGTGAGCATCTTGTTGTCCTTGTCGCCCTTCCAGTAGGCGCCCGAGACGCCGGTGAGCTTAAAGGCCTTCAGCGCCTTGGTGTAGCAGATGTGGGGGCCGACGCACATGTCGATGTAGTCGCCCTGCTGGTAGAAGGTGATGCGGGCGTCGTCGTCCAGGTCGCCGATGTGCTCGACCTTATACTTCTCGCCGCGCTCCTCCATAAGGGCGATGGCCTCGGCGCGGGGCTTCTCGTACACGGAGAACTTGAGGTTCTCCTTGACGATCTTCTTCATCTCGGCCTCGATCGCGGGGAAGTCGTCCTCGCTGATCTTGACGCCCTCGGGCAGGTCGACGTCGTAGTAGAAGCCGTTGTCGGTCGCGGGGCCGTAGGCAAAGTCGGCCTGGGGGTACAAGCGCTTGATGGCCTGCGCCATGATGTGCGCGGCGGAGTGGCGGATGACGTGCGTGACCTCGTCCTGCGGGAGCTCGGCCACCGAACCGTCATTGTAGAGTGCCTTCATGGGTATGTTTTCTCCTCTCGGATGCCTGATGCAAGTGCGTGCGATGCGCTCGGCGTTTTTGACTTGCATCATTATAGGCAGGTTGCCTTGGTATACAAGCGCCCGCCGCACCTTAATGGCACGGCGGGCGATTTTCTACGCATGCTTCATCGCGTGGGGGCGGGGTGCGCGTGTGGCTTGCGCGGGACGCGCGGTGCCCGTGGCTTGCGGCCGGCCCGGCGATGGATGCGTTACTGGATGCGAGTTCGGCAGTAGGGGCAGACCTTCCAGTGCGCGTCAAGCGGACGATGGCAGCTGGGGCAGACGTTGCGAACCTGGGTATCGCACACCGGGCAGACGACGAAATCCTTCTCGATGGGGGCGCCGCACTGCGGGCAGGTGCCGTACTGGGCAAGCTGGCGCTCGCGCAGGGCCATGTCCAGCTCCTGCTCCTCGCGGTCGGCCGCATAGGAGTGCGGACGCAGGACCAGGTAGGCGATGAGGCCCACAAACGGGATGAGGGCGATGATGCCCCATGCCACGTAGGCGCTGGCGCCGCGGCGGCGAGCGTCGATGAACACATAGACGACCGACAGCACATACAGGGCGATGATAAAGCCAACGAAGGCATAGACGACGCCCATAAGCTGCGGCGACATGAGCTCGGAGATGTACTTGGACATTGGGGTGTACCTTTCGGATTATTTACATTCTGGTCAAGTTTACCACGGGGTTTGTTTATATGGGACCACGGCTAGGGGCGGGGCTGGCGCGGACACAAACATCTCAATCTGTAACAGGTGGGAGCGGAATCCGGGTCTAGATGTTACAGATCGAGACGAACGGTTTCCATAGTTGTCGGCAGACGAGGTTGTCGACGTTACCGGGTCTCACCTCGTCTGCCGTTGGCGGGTGTTGCGGGGCTGTTCGCCGCATTGCCGCCGCGCTGGGGGTGTGCAGACCGTAGGATAGTCGTATTGACAGCCTGTCAACTCGTCTGGGAGGCACTGTGACAGAAACGTTTGATATCGCGATTGTGGGCGCGGGCATCACCGGATGCGCCATTGCGCGGCAGCTCGCGCGGTTTGACCTGTCCATTTGCGTAGTCGAGGCGGCTAACGATATTGCGTTGGGCGCGTCGAAGGCCAACGGCGGCCTGGTGCACGCCGGCTACGATCCGGCGCCGGGCGCCGTAAAGGCGCAGGTCAACGCCCGTGGCTGCGAGTTGTACGGTACGTGGGCGCAGGAGCTGGGCTTTCTGTTCCGCCGCACCGGGTCGATGGTGTTGGGCTTTAACGACGAGGACCGCGCACAACTGGAGCAGCTGCGGTGCAACGGCCTGGCCAACGGTGTGCCCGAGCTGTCGATTATCGGCCCCGGGCACATTCACGAGCTGGAACCACGCGCAAGTGCCAAGGCGACGTGCGCGCTGTGGTGTCCCTCCACTGGCTTTGTGGATCCGTTTGAGGTCGCCATCGCTGCGCTGGAGAACGCCGTGGCCAACGGCGTGACGTTTATTCGGTCGGCTCCGGTGGAAGCAATTGAGGTTGCCGGCGGCGAGGCTACCGACGGTGCTGCGCGCTTTACGCTGGTGACGCCCGCCGGCGATGTGCGCTGCCGCTATCTGATCAACGCCGCGGGCAACGGTGCCGCGGACATCTCGCATATGGCGGGCGCCGAGGAGTTCCAGATGGTCTGGCGCCAGGGCAACATCGTGGTGCTGGACAAGGAGCCGCGCACGCTCATGCCGCTCTACCCCGTTCCGACGCCAGTGTCCAAGGGCGTAATCGTCACGGGCACGGTCCACGGCAACACCGTGATCACCGCGACGGCTGCCGTGCGCGAGCCGGGCGACACGCAGACCTACGCAAGCGATGTGAACGCGCTGCTGACGGGAGCGCGCAAACTGGTTCCCGATCTGGACACGCGCCGCGTGGTGCGCGCGTTTGCCGGCGGGCGCCCGGTCATTCAGGGAACGAACGACTTCTTTATTGGACAGTCGGACGTGGTGCCGGGACTGTTCCAGACGGCGGGCATTCAGTCACCAGGCGTGGCGAGCGCGCCGGCCATTGCCGAGCGCATGGAGCACGTGATGCGCGAGGCGGGCGTTGCTTTGCGCGAACGGGCCGATTGGGATCCGATTCGACACGCGCCGGACGACTTCGACCGTGCGCCGCTTGCACGCAAGGAAGAGCTCATTGAGTCCGACCCTGCATGGGGGCAGATCGTCTGCCGCTGCGAGACGGTGCCCGAAGCCGAGATTGTTGCCGCGATTCGACGCCGCCCAGGTGCGGTTTCGGTCGAGGGCGTTAAGCGCCGCTGCCGCGCCGGCATGGGTCGGTGCCAGAGCGGCTTTTGCCAGAGCCGCGTGGTTGCGATCCTTGCCCGCGAGCTGGGCTGCGACCCCAGCGAGGTGCTGCTGGAGGATACCGGATCCTGGTTGGTTGAGGGACCGATGAAGGGGGTGCACTAGGATGGCGACGCTTGATATGCGTGACGGACGTGCGGAGACCGGAGCTACAGAGGCGGTGCAGACGCAGGCGTTCGACGTGATCGTTATCGGCGGCGGTCCCGCCGGTATGGCGGCCGCGCTTGCCGCGCATAAGGCCGGCGCGCAGGTGGCCATCGCGGAGCGCGAGCAGCATCTGGGCGGGATCCTCCGCCAGTGCATTCACCCCGGTTTTGGCCTTTCGCACTTTAAGCAGGAGCTCACCGGCCCCGAGTACGCGCAGCGCTTTATCGACCAGGTGCGCGCGACCGACATTGCGCTGTTCCTGGGCAGTATGGTGCTCGGGATTGATTCGAGCGAGTCCACGGAAGACGCCACACTCCACACCGTCACGCTCATGAATCCCTCCGGTATGCTGCAGCTCACCGGACGCGCGGTCGTCCTTGCCATGGGCTGCCGCGAGCGCACGCGCAGCGAGATCAAGATCCCTGGTAGCCGACCCGCCGGCGTGTTTACGGCCGGCTTGGCGCAGCGATACATCAATATCGAAAACCTCAAGCCCGGCTCGCGCGCCATCATTTTGGGCTCAGGTGACATCGGGCTGATCATGGCGCGCCGCTGCACGCTCGAGGGGATTTCGGTCGAGGGCGTGTACGAACTCATGCCATACGCCAACGGTCTGCGCCGAAACGTCAAGAACTGCCTGGACGACTTTGGCATTCCGCTGCACCTGTCCACCACCGTCACGCGCGTGATCGGACACGATCGCGTGGAGGCCGTCGAGGTGAGCCAAGTCGACGAGCACCTGGCACCCATTCCGGGAACCGAGCGCGTTGTTCCGTGCGACACGCTGCTGCTTTCGGTGGGTCTGATTCCCGAAAACGAGCTTTCGGTAGGCGCGGGCGTTGAGCTTGACCCACGTACGCGCGGCGCCGTGGTGGACCAGAACCTGCAAACGGGCGTGCCGGGCATCTTTGCCTGCGGCAACGTGCTGCACGTGCACGACCTGGCAGACAATGTAACGACCGAGTCCGAGCGCGCCGGCGCGGCCGCGGCGGCGTACGCGCTGGGTGGCAGCGCGGATGTCGAGACGGGCGCGAATTGCCAGCTCACGGTCTCCCCTGCCGGTATCGCGGGCTACGCACTGCCGGGACGCATTACGGCTGTGGCACTCACCAAACTCAACTTCCGTGTGCGCCGACCGGTTGATGCCGCCCGCGTACGTATTCTGGCAGGCGACGAGGAGCTGTTTGCAGGCAAGGTCCGCCCGTTAAAACCGAGCGTCATGGAAAGCTTCCCGCTGCCGACAAAGGTGATTCAGCACGCACTCGACCAAGGTGTTAGCGAGATTGTCCTGTCCGTCGACCCCGTAGAGGAGGCGTAGCTCATGAGTACGAATGTGACCGAGACGCTGCAGTTCAACTGCACCACCTGCCCGTCCGAGTGCCTCCTGACCGTAGAGGTAGAGCGCGACGCCAATGGCGCCGTGGTGGAAGTACGCTCCGCAACCGGCAACAACTGCCCGCGCGGCGATAAGTTCGCACATCAGGAGCTCACCTGCCCCATGCGCGTGCTCACAACGACCGTGGCCGTCTCCGGCGGCGACGAAGCCCTACTCCCCGTCCGCACGGCCGAGGCCATCCCGCTAGAACTCCACGCCCAAGCCATGAACCTCATCCGAGGCCTAGTCGTCAACGCCCCCATCCGCATGGGCGACGTCGTGCTGGAAGATCTTCTCGGCACCAACATTGACCTAGTCGCCAGTATGGACATCGACCGAGCCCAAGTAGCTAATTAGGGACGGAGCTCTTTTAGCTACTCCACCATCCTCCCGGTCCTCCTCCGCAGTTGCGGTGAAATACGGACTGTTTTATGGCTTCAGGCCGCTAAACAGTCCGTATTTCACCGCAACTTATGAGGGTGCGCATGGGATGCAAAGGAATGTCCCGAGGTGACGGCATAAAAGGAACGTCCCTATGTGCCGGGCTTGGGATACCATGGTGGCAGCCTAGCGAAAGGATGTTTCATGGCACATGTCGATGACCAGCGTGTGGCACGCGTGCTCGATGCGCTCGAGGCTCAGCACCCCGGCGCACAGCTGCTCGTAAACGACCCGTGGTCGATCTATTACCTGACCGGCTTTTATGCCGATATGTTCGAGCGTTTTTGCGGCGTGCTGCTCGCGCGCGATTGCGAGCCCGTGATCATGGTCAACGCCCTACATCAGCTGCCCGAGTACGACAATGCCCGCGTCGCCTACCACACCGATACCGATATCGTGACCGACGCCATCGCGAGTGAGATCGACCCAGCCAAGCCGCTTGGCATCGACACCGTCATGCGTTCCGGCTTTTTGATGCCGCTCATGGAGCGCCACGCCGCAAGCGAGTTTTTCCTGGGTGACTTTGCCGTCACCGCCGCACGCACCTACAAGGATGCCGCCGAGCAGGAGCTTATGCGCGTGTCCTCGGCCGCTAACGACGCCGTGATGGCCGATGCGATCAAGCTCGTCCACGAAGGCGTGACGGAACGCGAAATTGCCGACCAAATGCTCGGCCTGTACCGCAAGCACGGCTGCGAGGACTTTAGCTTTCCGCCGATCGTGAGCTTTGGCGCCAACGCCGGCGACCCGCATCACGAACCCGACGACACCGTACTCAAGCGTGGCGACGTGGTGCTGTTCGACATTGGCGGACGGCATCGCAACTACTGCTCGGACATGACGCGCACGTTCTTTTGGGGCGAGCCGGACGAGGAGACAACACACATCTACGATATCGTACGCCGTGCCAACGAGGCCGCCGAAGCACTCATCGCACCGGGCGTGCGCATGTGCGACCTGGACCGTGCCGCGCGCGACGTGATTGAGAACGCAGGCTATGGCAAATACTTCACACATCGCCTGGGCCACTCGATTGGTCTGCAGGACCACGAGCCGGGCAACGTCTCGCTCGTCAACGAGCAGGTCGTAGAGCCTGGCATGACGTTCTCAATCGAGCCGGGCATCTACCTCCCCGGCCGCACCGGCGTCCGCATCGAGGACCTTGCCCTGGTCACTGAGAACGGTGTCGAGATCCTCAACGCCTACCCCCACGATCCGGTCCGCCTAGACTAGCCAATGTGCCAAAGGGACAGCCCCGTTGACACATTCCGTTAACGTCGCACCACGAAAACGGGCTATCTACTACGTTTAACCCGCATGGGTCGACCATGCAGGTCTTTTTTGAAAAATGGCGAGCCCTTTACCTGCGGTTTTAATTTCACAATGCCCCGCGTGGTCGAGGGTAGTCGGTAAAACGTAGTAGATAGGCCCATTTCGTGGCGAGCAAGTCAACTCGAGGCGCAGGGTAGTCAAAATTGCCCCGTCCCAAATTGACTACTTTTAAGTTGCGGTGATATACGGACTGTTTGAGGCTCCTGGCTTGTAAAACAGTCCGCATTTCACCGCAACCGCTGAGGGGATGGGTTAGCGCAGCAGGCCGGCTACTTCGCCGGCTAGGGTGATGGTGCCGGCTGCTACGAAGGGCTCGCCTGCGGCATCGAAGGCAGCGAGGGCCTCGGACACGCTCGGGTATACGCCCGCGAGCTTATCGGCACCCACCAGGGCAGCGAGCTCCTCTGCCGGCAGGGCGCGATCGGAATCGGTCTGGGTCACGACCACGCGGGGGAACGCCGGAACCAGAACGTCAACGATACCCGCCACGTCCTTATCGGCCAGCGCGGCACACAGCAGCGTGGGGCGATTCTCTACGCACGAATCGATCTCGTCCAGTGCGCTCACAAAGTTCTCGCAGCTCTGGGGGTTATGACAGGCGTCGATCAGCTTGAGCGGATCGGTTCCCAGCACATCAAAGCGACCAGGCGTGGGACAGCCCATAAGCGACGCATCGAGCTTGTCATGATCGAGCTCGCGACCCAGATACCCCTCGCACAGCATGATCGCACACGCGGCATTCTGCGGCTGATACGCCGGCTTGACCATGCTCGACGTATAGATGGCACGCGGCGTGGTGCAGCTGAACTCCACCGTGTCGCCCACATGTGCCGGCACCTTGGTCGTGGCATGGTTCACCACCAGCGGCACTATGCCGCACTCGCGACAACGTGCATCCATCACGCGCTGAACGCTCGCCTCGTGCGTGCCCTCGCCCAGCACAACCAGGCGTCCGGGCTTAATGACCGCAGCCTTCTCCCCCGCAATGGCCTCGAGCGTATCGCCCAAAATGCGTGTGTGGTCGAGTCCAATGCCCGTAATGGCAACGGCAACGGGATCTGTCGCACTCGTGGCGTCCCAACGTCCGCCCATACCAACCTCGAGCACGGCAACATCCACCGCGGCCTCGGCAAACACGACAAGTGCGGCAGCCGTCAGCAGGTCAAACGGCGTGATGGCATAGGCACGCTCCCCCGCCGCAATACGACACGCATTCACACGACGACCTGCCTCGACGGCGGCAGAAACGCCACGGGCAAAGGCCTCGTCGCTCACAACGCGCCCGTCAACCTCCATGCGCTCGGGGTAACGCACAAGCTGCGGCGACGTATACAGCGCCGTCTTAAGCCCCTCACCACGCAAGATGGCAGCCGAAAAACGCGTGGTCGAAGTCTTGCCATTGGTACCGGCAACCTGGATGCAATCGAAATACTCATCCGGACGCCCCAGCTCATCGAGCATATCGACAACCGTCTCAAGCAGAGGCCCAGCATCCCCAGAAATCCGCCCCGTATCAGCAGCAAGCCCAACAGCCTCATCAAATGAAAGCAGCTCAAACGAGAAAGGAACGACATACGACCCCGAACGCTTAGCCATAACCCAAAGTCCCCCATAACAGAAAAAGAGGCCCACCAAAATGAATGAGCCCGTCACGTTGACAATATCAGCCTTTACCCGGTTGCAGCAAGATCAAGGCCACAACCCAGTGGCCCTAACACGCCAGATGCAAAAAAACCACGTAAACGAACTAGGAGCGGCCCGATGCTTTGCTCGCCGCAAGTTCCGCACGCAAAGGACAGCACTTAATGTGCTGTCCGTCTTGCGCAGGACTGTCCGCAGCGGAGAGCAAAGCATCGGGACGCGTCCCCCAGTAACACCTACGAGAAGTCAGCAACCTGAGCAGTCAGCGCCACCAGGATCTCCTTGAGCTCAGCTGCACGGTCCCTCTTCTTCTGGACCACCGCAGGCGCGGCCTTGGCAACAAAGCCCTCGTTAGCAAGGGTCTTCTCGCAGCCGGCGAGCTCCTTCTGGGCCGCGGCGATCTCCTTCTCCAGGCGCGCCTTCTCGGCCGAAAGATCAACCTTGCCCTCGAGCACCACAAAGACCTCGACACCGCTGTCGACCACGGCGATGCTCGCAGCCGGCTTCTCGACGTCGGTACCCATGACCAGCGAAGCGGTGTTCGCCAGCGGCTCGATGGTCGAACGCAGGCTCTCGAGCTTCTCGATGTCCTCGGCGCCGGCGCGCACGACCACGTCGAGCTCGGCCTTGGGGCTCAAGCGATAACGCGAACGCGTGGCGCGAGCGGCAGACACGACGGTGCGGCACAGCTCAAACGCGCGCTCGGCGTCCTCGTCAACATACTTGTCGTAGTCGGCGGGCTCGGGCCACTTGGCGATCATGAGCGCCTCGGCGCGGTTCACGTTGCCCTCGGCGTCCAGGTCGAGCACACTCGCCGGCATGTTGTCCCAGATCTCCTCGGTGACAAACGGCATGAGCGGATGCATCAGGCGAATGGAGGTGTCGAGCACAAAGATCAGGTTGCGCTGAGCCTGCAGACGGCCCTCGCCCTTCAGGCGGGCCTTGGTGACCTCGACGTACCAGTCGCAGACCTCGTTCCAGAAGAACTGCTGCACGCCGCGCGCCATGTCGCCAAAGGTGTAGTTCTCGATGCCCTCGGTGACCATCTTCACGGCCTTGGCAAGGCGGCTGAACATCCAGGCGTCGGCCGGCGTCTCCACGACGGGCTCGCCGGGCGTGTAGCCTTCCATGTTCATAAGCAGGAAGCGGCTGGCGTTCCAGATCTTGGTCACAAACGACTTGGCCTGCTCGGTGCGCGGGCTGTCGATGAGCTTCTTGGTCTTCTTGTCGATGTTCGCGTCAAACTTGACGTCCTGGTTGTTGGTGCACAGCGTGAGCAAGTTGAAGCGCATGGCGTCGGCGCCGTACATGCCAATGAGGTCCATGGGGTCAACGCCGTTGCCCTTGGACTTGGACATGCGGCTGCCGTCCTTGGCCAAGATCGTCGGGTATATGACGACGTCCTTAAACGGCACCTCGTCCAAGAAATACAGCGAACTCATGACCATACGGGCGACCCACAGCGCGATGATGTCGCGTGCGGTGACGAGCGCCGTCGTGGGGTGATGGCCCTCGAGCAGCTCCGGCTTTTGCGGCCAGCCCTGCGTGGCGAAGGTCCACAGCTGCGAGCTGAACCAGGTGTCCAGCACGTTCTCGTCCTGATGCACGTGATGGCCGCCGCACTTGGGACACACATCGGTGTCCTCGGTGAGGGCGTCCTCCCAGCCGCAGTCCTCGCAGTAGAACACGGGGATGCGGTGGCCCCACCACAGCTGGCGGCTGATGCACCAGTCCTTGAGGTTTTCCATCCAGGTGGTGTAGGTCTGCGTCCAGCGCGCGGGGTGGAAAGTGACCTTGCCGGAGTTGACGGCATCGAGCGCCGGCCCCTTGAGCTTGTCGACGGCGACGAACCACTGCTCGGACAACCACGGCTCCAATGCGGCGTCGCAACGGTAGCAGTGCATGACGGAGTGATCGAGGTCCTCGACGTGATCGAGCAGGTCGTGCTCCTCGAACCACTTGATGACGGCCTCGCGGCACTCGTCGCGGTTCATGCCAGTGAACTCGCCGTAACCCTCGACGACCACCGCGTGCTCGTCGAAGGTGTTGATCTGCGGCAGGTCGTGAGCCTGACCCATGGCATAGTCGTTGGGGTCGTGGGCCGGGGTGACCTTGACGAAGCCGGAGCCAAAGTTGGCGTCGACATGCCAATCCTCAAAGATGGGGATCTCGCGGTCGACGATGGGGAGCTTGACGGTCTTGCCCACGAAGGCGGCCTTCTCGGGGTCCTTCGGAGAGACGGCAACGCCCGTGTCGCCGAGCATGGTCTCGGGGCGCGTGGTGGCGACGACGATGTAGTCCTGGCCGTTGACCGGCTCGGTCAGCGGGTAGCGCAGGTGCCACAGGTGGCCCTTCTCGTCCTTATACTCGGCCTCGTCGTCCGAAATGGCGGTGGTGCAGTTGGGGCACCAGTTGACGATGCGCTTGCCGCGGTAGATCAGACCGTCGTGGTACCAGTCGCAAAAGACCTTGCGCACGGCCTGCGCGTAGTCCTCGTCCATGGTAAAGCGCTCGTTATCAAAGTCGACGGAGCAGCCCATGCGCTTGATCTGCTCGACGATGATGCCGCCGTACTCGTGGGTCCAATCCCAGCAAGCGTCGACAAACTTGTCGCGGCCAATCTCCAGGCGGCTGATGCCCTCGCTCTTGAGCTTCTTGTCGACCTTAGTCTGCGTGGCGATACCGGCGTGGTCGGTGCCCAGCACCCAGCGCGTGGACTTGCCGCGCATGCGAGCCATACGGACGATGGCGTCCTGGATGGAGTCGTCGGTAGCGTGGCCCATGTGGAGCTTGCCGGTCACGTTGGGAGGCGGAATGGTGACGGTGCAGTCGCCCACGCCCTCACGGCGCTTATAGTAGCCGCCGTCGAGCCACTTCTGCAGGATCGCCGGCTCGTTGGTCGACGGATCGTAATTCTTGGGCATTTCTTCCATATATCTCTCCCTGTCCCGCCGGCGTGTCCGCCTGCTTGGTTTTCGCTCGGTCAAGTCCTGGCTCGCACGAAGACCACATTAAGTGGTCTTCGGCTCGTGCGGAATCTACGAAAATCAGGCCTACATTCCTCCCCTTAGGTATCGATTACTTCAGTCTGATATGACTTCGCTGAGGCTTAAACAAACACACAGAATAACACAGGTAGTTGGGGTTATTGCGTATATATAAAATAGCCTCCGACCGCGAATGGTCGGAGGCTATTTACAAACACGTTTTAGGCAGGTTTAGCCGTAGATGCGTTGGGGCTGCTCTTCGCCCTTTACGGAGGCTTCGGTTACGACGACCTTGGCGACGCCCTCCTCGCTGGGCAGGTCGAACATCGTCTGCTGCAGTACGTCCTCGCAAATGGAGCGCAGGCCGCGGGCGCCGGTCTTGCGGGCGAGCGCCATACGGGCAATCTCGTGCAGGGCCTCGTCCTCAAACTCCAGGTCCACGTCTTCCAGCTGGAACATCTTGCGGTACTGGCGCACCACGGCGTTCTTGGGCTCGGTCAGGATCGACACCAGGTCGTCCTCGTCGAGCGCCTGCGTCTGGGTGACGACAGGCGTACGGCCCACGAACTCGGGGATCATGCCAAAGGCGTTGAGGTCCTGCGGGAGCACCTGGCGCAGCAGATCGTTCTCGTCGACCGAGGTGGGGCCTGCAATCTCGGAGTTAAAACCTACGCCCTTGTTGCCCACGCGGTCGGCGATAATCTTGTCCAGACCCACAAAGGCACCGCCGCAGATAAACAGGATGTTGGTCGTGTCAATCTGCAGCAGCTCCTGCTGGGGATGCTTGCGGCCGCCGGTGGGCGGAACGCTTGCAACCGTGCCCTCAAGAATCTTGAGCAACGCCTGCTGAACGCCCTCGCCCGAAACATCGCGGGTGATGGAAAGGTTCTCGGCCTTGCGGGCAATCTTGTCGATCTCATCGACATAGATGATGCCCACCTGTGCGCGCTCAATATCGCCATCGGCGGCGTTGATAAGCTTGAGCAGGATGTTCTCCACGTCCTCGCCCACGTAACCGGCCTCGGTGAGCGCGGTGGCGTCGGCGATGGCAAACGGCACCTCGAGGATGCGCGCGAGCGTCTGGGCCAGCAGGGTCTTACCGGTACCGGTGGGACCGAGCAGCAAAATGTTGGACTTGGCGAGCTCCACCTCATTCATATCGTCGTCGAGCTGCGAGTCCAAACCGTCGTCAAAGGCCGAAAGCGCAGCACCGCCCTCAATCACGCGGCGGTAGTGGTTGTACACGGCAACCGACATGGCGCGCTTGGCGTCTTCCTGGCCCATGACATAGGCCGAAAGCTCGTCATAGATCTCATGCGGCGTCGGCACATGCGTAATGACCTGACGGGCGTCGTCCTCGAGCTCAAAGCCCTCGGCCTCGGGATCCATAGCAGGCTGGGACGCAGCCTGACCGTGATCGTTGAGGAAGCCCGGCAGCTTGCCGTTGCGGGCAGCGTCCATAAAGTCCGAAGCCAGCGACTCCTCCAAAATCTCGGAGCAGGCGGCGACGCACTCGTCGCAGATAAAGATATTGGTCGGACCCTTAACAAGGCGACGAACCTGACCCTGCTCTTTTCCGCAGAAGGAGCAGCGGATGGGGTTACCGTTCTCGTCGAAATTGTCCTGCATGTTACCGGCCATCCTAGGCGTCCTTCGCGGCGAGATCGCGCGAGGTGACAATGCGGTCAATCAGACCGTAGTCGAGGGCCTCGGCAGCGGTCAGGTAGTTGTCGCGCTCGGTGTCGGCCTGGACCTTCTCGATGGGCTGGCCTGAGGCGTCGGACAGGATCTGGTTGAGCTCACGACGGGTCTTCTTGATCTCCTCGGCCACGATCTCGATCTCGGTCTGCTGGCCCTGCGCACCGCCGCTGGGCTGGTGAATCATGACCTTGGAGTGCGGCAGGCAGAAGCGCTTGCCCTTGGCACCGGCCGAAAGCAGCACGGCGGCCATGGACGCGGCCATACCGACGCAGATGGTGGAGACCTGCGGCTTGATGAAGTTCATGGTGTCCAGAATCGCCAGGCCGGAGTAAACCTCGCCGCCGGGCGAATTGATGTAGAGCGAGATATCCTTCTCGGCATCCTGGCTCTCAAGATGCAGCAGCTGGGCAACGACCAGGTTGGCGCTGACGGAGTTGATCTCCTCGCCCAAGAAGATAATGCGGTCGTTGAGCAGGCGCGAATAGATATCGTAGCTGCGCTCGCCGCGCGGCGTCTGCTCGATAACGTATGGCACGAGGGCGGAATCGAACTTAGCGATCATACGCATCTCCATTTCTCTTACGGACCAATAGTGGTTCTAGATAAACGTACGGTGCCCGCATGCTATGCATTGGCTGGCACCGTACGAAGCAACCGGATAACCGGTTTATAACTTTACCCCATCGCGGGCACATGCATGCGCTCGCGAGCAAGGTGGCGAGAATTACTCGGCGTCCTTGGCGGTCTCGTCGACCTCGGTCACCTTGGCGTTCTCAACCAGGTGGTCGACGGCCTTGGAGCGACGGATGGACTCGCGGACGGCAGGCATGCGGCCATCGGCGATGAACTCAGCCTTGGAAGCCTCGACGTCCTTGACGCCGGCCTTCTCGAACTCGGCGTTAATGTCGTCCTCGGTGACCTCGATCTTGAGCTCACGGGCGAGGGCGTCGAGCGCCAGGGACTCACGGGCAACGTCGTTGGCCTGCTTGTGCAGGTCGCCGATGAACTGCTCCATGGTCAGGCCGGAAGCGGGTAGCCAGGTGTCGAGGGTCATGCCGCGGGCAGCGAGGTTGGACAGGAAGTTCTGGCCAAGCTCCTCAAAGACAGACTGCTCGTAGTCGGCATCCATCTCGTCGAGCTGCAGGCGCTCAGCGAGAGCGGAGACGCAACGGTTCTCCTTCTCGGCAGGGAGGCGGGAAGCCTTGTCCTGCTCGATCTCAATCTTGATGGCGTCGCGCATGGCCTCGATGCTGTCGAAGCCAAAATCGGACTTGACGAGCTCGTCGGTGAGCTCGGGGGTGTTGCGGACCTTGATGCCCTTGACGGTGACCTCGACGGTGTGGGTCTCGGCCTCCTCGCCCTCCTCGACCTCGTCGGTCCAGGTGACGGTCTTGACGTCGTCAACGTTGGCGCCGATCAGGGCCTCGTTGAACTCCTTGGGATTGCTGTCGCTGCCGGCGATGAGCATACGGCCCTCGGCGGCGAAGTTGTCGGCGTTCTCGACGGCCTTGAGGTCGACGGTAACGTAGTCCTCGGCCTCGACGGCGCGACCCTCGACGTCCTCGAAGGTGGCACGGTAGTTGAGGAGCATCTCGACCTGGTTGTTGATCTCGGACTCGGTGACCTCTGCAGGGGGCATCTCGATCTCGACGGCGTCGAAGGAGGAGAGCTCGGCAGCAGGACGCAGGGAGAACTCGACGGTGTAGGTGTAATCCTCGTGATCCTTGGCGAGGTCGAGCTCCTTGTAGTCACCGCTCTTGGTGGGGACGATGTCCAGCTCGTTGAGAACGGCGGGCTCGTTGGCGGCGATCAGGTCGTTGGTGGCCTGAGCGAGGGTAGCCTCGGCGCCAAGAGCGGAATCGATGACCGGACGGGGAGCCTTACCGGCACGGAAGCCCGGGAAGCGGTACTTCTTGGCGGTGTCCTTGTAGGCCTTCTTGATCGCGGCGTCGACGTCGGCGGCCGGGATGGTGACCGTAGCGGTGAGCTTGGCGTCCTTGACGTCAGAAGCGGTGATGTTCAACACGTTCCTCCTCATACTGCCCAGCTTATCTGAGGTGCTGGTACCTTTATGCAACAAAGTGTCGCGACGGCCAGGGCCGACGCAGATGCGTTGGTGCGGGCGAAAGGACTCGAACCTTCACGGGAATCCCGCCAGAACCTAAATCTGGCGCGTCTACCAATTCCGCCACGCCCGCATGAGCGCACAGACTAGGAATGATAGCAGATACGAACGGCAAGCGCACGCACACCTTTTACAGGCTCACGACCTCACCACGAGTGCAAAAGGCGGGACGAGTTGCCCCGCCCCGCCCATTACGACTTGTTCGCTGCCCCGCTACTCCCCCAGCAGGGCCTTCTCGGGCGTGATCGGCAGCGATCGAACCTGATGGCCGGTGGCGTGCGCCACGGCCGAGGCAACTGCGGCGAGCGGCGTGTTGATGACGACCTCGCCGATCGACTTGGCGCCAAACGGGCCCGTCGGCTCGTAGCTCGGCTCAAAGGCCACGCGAATGCTGCCGATATCCAGACGCGTGGGCAGCTTGTAGCTCATAAAGTTGCCGGTGCGCAGGCGACCGCGGTCGTCGTGCTCGACGATCTCGTAGAGCGCGTGACCGATACCCTGGGCAATGCCGCCCTCGGCCTGGACGCGCGCGAGCGCCTCATTGATCACGGTGCCGCAGTCCACAGCCGCCGCGTAGTCCACCACGGTCACCTTGCCGGTGGCCTTGTCGACCTCGACCTCGGCAATGCCGGCCATAAACGGCGGGGGCGAAACGGGCAGGCAGGCAGAGGCATGCGAGGTGAGCGCGTCGCCGCCCGCGATGTTCTTGACGCACAGGTTGGCAAAGTCGCGCAGCGTGAGGTAGCGGTTCTGCTCACGCGCGGCACGCTCGTCGGACAGGCGCACGTACTGACCATCAAAGACCACATCGGCGACGTCCACGTCCCACATCTGGGCGGCCTTGGCGCAGATCTTCTCGCGCAGCTCGGTCGCGGCGTTCTTGGCTGCCAGGCCCGTCACGTACGTGCCCGAACTCGCGTACGAGCCGGCGTCGAACGGCGACACGTCGGTGTTCACGCCGCGCACCACAATGAGCGAGCTCTCAACGCCCAGCTCCTCGGCGGCAATCTGCGCCAGGATCGTGTCGACGCCCATGCCGTTATCAGTGGCGCCGGTGCCGATGGTAATGAAGCCATCCTCTTCCAGGCGCATATCGATGCCGGCGATATCCACGTTGGAAATGCCCGAGCCCTGCATGGTGAGCGCGCAGCCCAGAGCACGCACGCGGTCGCCCAGGTCGACGGCTAGCGGCTTGTCGCGCCAACCGATCATGTCCATCGCGCGTAGCAGACAGCGGTCGAGCGCGCAGGCGTTGAGCTTCTCGTTGTAGTACTGCGGCATGATCTCGCCCTCGCGCACGATGTTCTTAAGGCGCAGGTCGGCCGGGTCCATGTGCAGCATGTCGGCGAGCTCGTTGACGGCGCTCTCCACGGCAAACTGGCCCTGGGTGGCACCGTAGCCGCGATACGCGCCGCCGCGGTTAGTGTTGGTGTAGACGGCGTCCCAGCTAAAGCGGCTCGCCTTCACATGGTTGTAGATGGGCAGGCTCTTGTGGCCCGATAGGCCGATCGTCGTGGTGGCGTGTTCGCCGTACGCGCCGGCATTGGACAGCGTGTGTAGATCGATAGCCGTGATGGTGCCGTCGTTCATGGCGCCCAGTTTAACGGTCATCTGCATCTGGTGGCGCGAGTTGCCCGCAGTGATGGTCTCCTCACGGGTGTAGCAGCAGTAGCTCGGACGGCCGGTCTGCTGCGTCACAAACGCAACGAAGATCTCGCAGCAGCCCGTCTGCTTGGAGCCAAAGCCGCCGCCGATGCGCGGTTTAATGACCTGCACCTGCGACTGCGGAATGTCGAGCGACTGCGCGACCATGCGGCGCACATGGAAGGGCACCTGCGTGGAGGTGGTCACCGAGATACGCCCGAACGCGTCGGTTGTCGCGAAGGCGCGGAAGGTCTCCATGGGCGCGGTCTGCGTGGCCTGGCTGGTGTAGGTGCGCTCAAAGACGATGTCGCTCTGGGCGAAGGCCTCGTCCAGATCGCCGTAATCGCTGGTACCGCTGCACACCAGGTTGCGCGGGACGTCGCCGCCCTGCGGGAACATAAAGGTCACGTCGCCCTCGGGGTGGACCACGATGTCGTTATCGAGTGCCTGGGTAAAGTCGAGCAGCGGCTCGAGCACCTCGTAGTCGACCTTGATGAGCTTGAGCGCCTTGTCGGCGGCCTCCTCGGTCTCGGCGGCGACAATCGCCACCTCCTCGTTTTGATAGCGCACGAGGTTCTCGAGGATCAGGCGGTCGTAGGGACTCGGCTGCGGGTAGCTCTGGCCGGCGATGGTAAAGCGGCGCTTGGGCACGTCCTCGTAGGTGTAGACGCCCACGACGCCGGGCACCTTCAGGGCACGCGACGTATCGATGGAGCGAATCTTGGCACGCGCATACGGGCTGCGCTTGAGCTTAACGATGAGCGCGCCGACGGGCACCATATCGCCCGTGTAGACGGGACGGCCCTCGAGCAGGGCCTTCGAGTCCTTCTTGGGCTGCTTGTGGGTGATCTGCTTGTAGGAGACCCCGTCAGAGCTGGTGTCGTTAATCGGCAGCTCGGGCATCTCAAAGCCCACCTGTACGCCAGATTCGTTGAGGAAGCGGACGATGGCGCGCAGCTGGCTCTCATAGCCGCTGCAGCGGCACAGGTTGCCGGCAAGCTGGCGCGACAGCTCCTCGCGCGTGGCGACGAGGCTCGGATCCTCCTTGGCGGCGCGGGCAAGCGCCAGCACGTTCATGATGAGGCCGGGGGCGCAAAAACCGCACTGCTCGGCGCCTTCGGCAGCCATTGCGCGAGCCAGTACCTCGGACTCGGCCTTGAGACCCTCAAGCGTAGTGATGGTGTGGCCCTCAACACGGGCGGCGGGAACCGAGCAGCTCAGCACCGGGTCGCCGTCGAGCCACACCGTGCACAAACCGCAGTTGGTGGTTTCGCAGGCGCAGCGCACCGACGCGCAACCCTGCTCGCGCAGCAGCGCAAAGAGCATGGTGTCGGGGGCAATCTGAACCTTGACCTTGCGGCCGTTGAGCGTAAAGGAAAGATCGATGAGTTTGGCAGCCATTAGCGCACCTCGCTAGAATCGACGCCGGGCACGCGGCGGCAGGAATACTCGTCCGTGGCAAACTTAGGAATCTGCACGCCCTCGAACTCGTGGGCAAGCGCGGCCGAAAGCTCGATGCCGGCGGCGCGGCGCACAGCCTGAATCGACAGCGGGGCCGAGATGCGGCGGCGGTAGTCAGCCGAGCCCCACAGGTTGGTGCCATAGCTCAGCGCGCGTACGGACGCGGCCAGGGCGCGCAGCTCGTCCTCGGAAGGCTGCTCGCTGGTGAGGCCACACGCCTCGCCCTGCAGCAAGGTTGCGCGCAGCGGGCGGGCGCCCACGGTGACGTGCCAGGATCCGTCCCACCAGGCGGCGGTGACGTTCAGCGAGGGGAAGTCGGTCGCAGCCTTGCGCACGGCCTCGTAGCTCGCACGGTACTCGTGCTTGACGACCACGACGTGCTCGATCACGTCGCGCACGTAGCCCATCCGCACGAACTCAGCGAGCGGCACGCGACCGGCGCCCGTCAGCTCAACATAGGAATCGAGCGCGAGAAAGGCGGAGAGAACGTCCGAGAAGCCAAAGCGGCCGTAGATGCTGCCGCCCACCGTGGCGGTGTTGCGCAGCTGCACGCCCACGATGTCGTGGACGGCGAACTCGAAGACATTATTGACAAGCGCGTTGAGCCCGGCATGACGCTCGAGCTGGCGCAGGGTGCACATGGCACCGATGCGAAACTCGGTCACGGTCTCCTCGATCTGATCGAGTCCGCAGGCCGAAAGGTCAATCGCCGTCGCCACACGACGCGAGCCCAGGCGCATCCAGATGCCGCCGCCCACAATCTTGTTGTTGCGGTTCTTCTGTAAGAGCTCATAGGCTTCGGCCGCGTTTCCAACACGGACGTAGGTACCGAACTTGAGCACGTTCTCCCCCATCTCTTTACTTGTCCAGTACCCCTAAGTGTACCAAACGAGGGCGCACGACCCTCACCACCATAGAAAAAGGCTCCCGGCAGGAATTGCCGGGAGCCTTAGGCGCATCAGCTGGTGCTGTGCGGAGCTATGTCAAGCTGGATTTAGCAGACGCCCTGGGCCATCATGGCGTCGGCGACCTTCAGGAAGCCGGCGATGTTGGCGCCCATGACAAAGTTGCCCTCCTGGCCATACTCCTTGGCGGTGTCGTCCACGTTGTGGAACATGCCGCGCATGAGCTGCTCGAGCTTGCCGTCGACCTCCTCGAAGGTCCAGGACAGGTGCTCGGCGTTCTGGCTCATCTCCAGGCCGGACACGAGCACGCCGCCGGCGTTGGCAGCCTTACCGGGCATAAAGGCGACGCCGTTCTCCTGGAAGTAGGTCGTGGCCTCGATGGTCGTGGGCATGTTTGCGCCCTCGCCGACCACCTTGCAGCCGTTGGCGACGAGCGCCTGGGCGTCCTCGAACAGCAGCGTGTTCTCGCGAGCGCAGGGCAGCGCGATGTCGCAGGGCAGCTGCCACACGCCACGGCCGTCGCCCTCGTGCCACACGGCGTTGGGCTTCTCGTCAACGTACATGGCGAGCGTGACGCCCTTGTCGTGGCCAGAGCGCTTCTGGTTGTAGACGTGCTCGAGCACGGAGTAGTCGATGCCGTCGGGATCCTCGACCCAGCCGTGGGTATCGGAGCAGGCCAGCACCTTGCCGCCGAGCTGGGAAACCTTCTGGACGGCGTAGATGGCAACGTTACCGGAGCCGTGAACGACGACGTTCTTGCCCTCGAAGGAGTCGCCGCGGCTCTTGAGGTACTCGTCCACAAAGTAGACCAGGCCGTAGCCAGTGGCCTCGGTACGGGCGAGCGAGCCGCCAAAGGAGAGGCCCTTGCCGGTAAGGACGCCGGTCCACTCGTTGGTCAGGCGCTTGTACTGACCGAACATGTAGGCAACCTCGCGGCCGCCAACGCCCAGGTCGCCGGCGGGAACGTCGGTATTGGGGCCAATATGGCGATAGAGCTCGGTCATGAAGGACTGGCAGAAGTGCATGATCTCGTTGTTGGACTTGCCCTTGGGGTCAAAGTCGGAGCCGCCCTTGCCGCCGCCCATGGGAAGGGTGGTCAGGCTGTTCTTGAGGATCTGCTCCAAGCCCAGGAACTTGAGCATACCCAGGGTGACCGTCGGGTTAAAGCGCAGACCGCCCTTGTAGGGTCCAATGGCAGAGTTGAACTCGACACGATAGCCGCGGTTGACCTGGACCTTGCCCTGGTCATCGACCCAGGGGACACGGAACATAACGATGCGCTCGGGCTCGACGAGGCGCTCAAGCAGGGCGGCCTCCTCGTACTCGGGATGGGCGTCGAGCGCCGGCTGGATGGTGCCGAGGATCTCGGTCGCGGCCTGGATGAACTCAGGCTGCTCGGGATAGCGGGCCTTGAGCTCGTCGAGAACTTTCTGCGTGTAGCTCATGCTTCCTCCAATTGATGGAAAAAAGGTGTCGTTCGCGGCGCCCCATGCGCCGCGAGCTTTATCGAGTATGGATAATATCGCACTGTTGCAGCAAAGTTTCGCATAAGCCGACGAGCAGATGTTTCGTTTTGATTACGATGCAGGTAGAAGCGTTTTTGAGCACCCGACGTACAAATCGCGTGTTTCGAAGCTGTTTCGTCCACATGGTCCATACCACCACAAAGAGGACAGGCACCTTTGTGGTGGTTGGCAGGATGCGTTGGCGGGAACGTATGTGAATCGAACACATCCAAGACGTTTTGCACGCCTCACAACGGTTTTGAGGACCGCGGGGCCCACCGGAGCCCATCCGTTCCCAAACGTGGCGGTATTTTACCAAACCCAACAGACCACAACCGAAAAGAGCGATGCGGAAACCGCTAACGCAGCGATCTCAGACCGCCGGCCTCCTTGTCGAGTACTGTAAAGCGCACGGCATCCAGGTGCTCCAAGATGCTAATGGTTCGTTTGCGCGACACGCCCAGGGCTTCGCGCAGCACACTCGTGGTGGCGGCGCCGCCAGCAGCCTCGATAGCCGTCGCAACAACCTCACGCGCATGGGCCTCGGCAGCGGCGGACAAGGCAACGTCGCGCTCGACCTTAACGATCGAGTGGTTGAGCGAAAGCTCGCGCAGTGCACGCGTCATGGTGTCGCGATCGAGCTGCAACTGTTCGCTCACCTCGGGAAGCGTCGGCGCATTAAGACCGGCCTCATCCAGCAGGGCCACGATACGCTGGCCAGCCTCGCGCACCACGCGTATCGCCGCGGCGGCGGAATGCGGGTCGAACACCTCGGCACCGTCGACGGCGCACACGCCACGTGCACAGCCCTCGGCAATAAGTGCCATCGCGACATCGTTACCGGCGCCCGGCCAAGCCGCGTGCGCGACCGCACCGCACGTAAAGCCGATCTCCTTGGGAGCCGCCGCGTGCATGGAGGACAAGGCCGCAGCCAGCACATCCATTGCAGCATCGAGAGCCGAGGCATCTGCGTAGAGCACCGCACCGCCCGCAGCAAGCTCGCACACGGCAGCCTGGTCCACAAGCCCACGCAAAACGATCTCGACCTCGCCGGTAACAAGATCGAGCGCTGCGGCAACACCGGCAGCAGCAACAGGCAGCGTTTGCAGCGCCAGCCACGCGTGTACGCCGTCCGCGACATCTCCGGACTCAAGCGCCGCATACAACGCGCGCTCCCCCGCCGACAGGACCCGCGCGCGGCGACAGCGCGATAGCAGGACGCGTCCGCCGCCAAGCAGCGAAATCGGCGAATACGACAGAATGACGGCATGATCGCCGGCGCGCAACGGCAGCGGCCGTTCCAGGCGCACCTGCACCACACGCGTCTCGCCGACCGCAATAGGCGGCTCGTCGTCTAAAAGCATAATGCGGCCGAGCACCTCAGCCGTGCCCGCCATAACGTGCACGCGTGTACCCGAAGCAAGAACGCCGGCTCGCACGCCATCGCGCCCCACATATGTCAGTTGCATCAAAAAGCGCAGCGTCTGGCCCACGCGACCCTCGACGCCGAGCATCTCGCCGCGCTTGAGGCCCGCCACGCCATCGCCCACCAGGTTCAGGGCGACGCGCTGGCCGGGAACCGCGCACTGGGTATCCCCGTGAACCTGCACCCCGCGCACGCGACAGCGCGTTTGCGACGGCAGCGCAACGAGCTCATCGCCAACCGAAACGGGACCGTCGTGCAGCGTACCCGTCACGACGGTTCCGGTGCCGCGGATGCTAAAGCAACGGTCGATGGGAAGACGGGGCGCGGCGCCCGAGCCAGCGGTCGCCTCCAGATGCTCCGACCAGCACGAACAAACCGTGTTATCGAGCGTCGTAAGCAGCTCGTCCAGGCCCTCGCCCGTCTTGGAGGACACCGGCACTATAGAGGCACCCGCAAACACGGTCCCGTCCAGAAACGCCTCGACATCAAGCTCCGCCAGCGCGGCAATCTCGTGGTCGGCCAAATCGCGCATCGTGAGTGCGACGACCATGCGCGTCACACCCAACAGCTCCAGAACCCGAACGTGCTCGCGGGTCTGCGGCATCACGCCCTCAACGGCCGAAACCGCCAGCAACGCAACGTCCACGCCGGTGGCGCCCTGCACCATGGCGCGCAGATAGTGCGCATGCCCGGGTACGTCGACCAAGCCGACAAGCTTGCCGCTGGGAAGCTCGAGCTCGCCAAAGCCGAGCTCAGTGGTCATGCCTCGGCGCCGTTCGACCTCCAGACGGTCGGGATTTTTGCCGGTCAGCGCCTCGATAAGGGCCGACTTTCCGTGGTCGACGTGTCCTGCCGTTCCGACGATAACGGGACATTCGACAAGCTCGCGCGCGGTCATCGACGCAAACCTGCCCGCACGGCATCCGCCAACGCAGACGCACACAGGTCAAGGTCGGTGTCGCGCAAAAGCGTGCGAACGTCAAAAAGCACCTGGTCGTGCCGCACGCGCGTCACAACCGGCGTATCGGGCTCCTGTACCATAGCGCGCTTTAGGCCATCGGCGGATAGACGCCCATCGACGGGACAGACGGCAACGCAAAAAGTTGGGAGCTCGACGGTCGGCAGCGAACCGCCGCCCGGAGCAGACACGCCCTCGACAACCTGCAGCTCCACCGCCTCCTCACACTGAGACTCGCGAAGCTTGCGCAGCATGCGGTCATGCAGGCGCTTGGCCTGACGCTCGAGCGGAGCCGGCGCGCCGGAAAGCATGTTGAGCACCGGGATCTCCCGATGCGCTGTATCGGATCCGGTCACATACAGGCGCAAAGTGGCCTCGAGCGCCGCGAGCGTGAGCTTGCCGGGGCGAAGCGCGCGCATAAGCGGATGCGAGGCACAGGCGGCGATTACCTGGGCTCTACCGAGAATAATGCCCGCTTGCGAGGCGCCGAGCAGCTTGTCGCCCGAGCACGAGACGACGTCAACGCCGGCGCAAAGCGAGGCGGGCGTGGGCTTCTCCCCAGCATCGACGAGCACCTCATCTGTAAGCAAAGCGCCCGAGCCCTGGTCCTCGTACAGTAACAGCCCGTGCTCATGCGCCAGCGCAGAAAGCTCCGCCGCGGAAACCTCCTCGTGGAAACCCTCGATACGGTAGTTAGAAGGATGAGCTTTCAAGATCATCGCCGTATTGGGCGTAATGGCGCTTCGGTAATCATCCAGATGCGTGCGGTTGGTGGAGCCCACCTCGACAAGCTTGGCACCCGAAGCCGCCATGATATCGGGAATGCGGAAGCTGCCGCCCACCTCGACAAGCTCGCCACGGCTCACGATGACCTCTTTGCCGCTTGCATGCGCGGCAAGCACCAGCAGCACCGCCGCGGCGTTGTTGTTGACAACCAGGGCGTCCTGCGCCCCCGTGAGCGTGCGCAGCAGACGCGCGGCATGCTCTTTGCGGCCCCCACGGGCACAGGTCGCGACGTCATACTCAAGCGTGCTGTAGCCGCGGGCGACATCGGCCACCGCCTGCACCGCTGCGGGAGCAAGCGGAGCACGGCCCAGATTGGTGTGAATCACAACGCCCGACGCGTTGACGGCAGGGCGCAGGGTCGGCAGCGACAGTCGGTGGCACCGCTGCTCGATGGCCAAGGCGAGCTCGCGCTTATTCCTAGCGGGGACGCCAGAGCGAATCGCCTCGCGCTCGGCATCGAGCTCGGCATCAATCGCCTCGCGCACAATCATGTCGCCCGCATCGCCGGCAGCCTTCATGACCGGCCACTCGGCCAGCAGCTCGTGAACGGCGGGAATGGAGCGCAGGCGGTCGCGCACCTCGGCAGGCATGGATTCGCAGTCGCTCATGGAAAGCCTTTCGACATGTTCAATAAAAAGCGGGTCCCCTTTGTCGTCAGCAGCAAAATGCGGCAACGCACATGCAAAAAGGGACAGGTCCATTATGGCAGCTCGTGACAAGACGGCGCAGCGCCTCGCTCAAAACCTGCCAAAATAAACCTGTCCCTTTTTGGTCGGTTATGGGTTGGGTCCTTTAGGACTCTTTGTTGGCGTAGATAAACCAGTAGCCCAGCGCCACGATCAGGGCGCCACCCACGATATTGCCCAGCGTGGCGACCGTAAGGTTGAGCGCCAACCCGGCAGCGTTGAGGGCATCGGCGCCAGCGACATCGGCTCCATAGCCGCAGGAGTGCATCAAAATACCCATGGGCAAAAAGTACATGTTGGCGACGCAGTGCTCAAAACCGCAGGCCACAAAGGCAGCGATGGGCAGCAAAATGCCCACGACCTTGTCGACCACGGTCTTGCCGGCAGTGCCGATCCATACGGCCAGGCAGACAAAGATGTTGCACAAAATGCCGCGGAAGAAGATGGTAACGGCGTCGATCGCAACCTTACCGGCGGCGACGCTCACCATGGTATTGGCGACGGCCTCGCCGTTGAGCTTATAAATAGCTGCCATGTAAATCAAAAAGACAACGAACAGGGCGCCGGCAAAGTTGCCGATCCACACAACAGCCCAAGCCTTGAACATCTGGACGAGCGTAATCTTTTTGCTCTTAAGCGCGCATACCATAAGCGAGTTACCGGTAAACAGCTCCGCGCCGCAAATGAGCACGAGCACCAGTCCCAGGCAAAAAGCAAGACCGCCCACGAAGCGCTGGGCGCCCCAGCCAAGCGTGGGATCGCTCAGAAAGACCGTGAAGAACAGGCCGCCGAAGGCGATAAACGCTCCGGCGAACATGGCGAGCAAAAAGGCCTTCGAGACCGGCAGGTTGGCCTTGGTAACGCCGGCAGCCTCGGTCTTCGCCTCGATCGCGGCGGGCGCCAGACAATCGGGGGTGGGGTATTCTGCCTTACTCTGTGCCATGGCAATCACTACTTTCTTACGATATGGGACAAGCGTTGCTCATGAACATGTCCCGCTGGGGTGGACAAAAACAAAACAGGCCAGAAGTAAACGTACCTCTGACCTGTAAATAGCATGGAGCGGGCGACGGGAATCGAACCCGCGTCATCAGCTTGGAAGGCTGGGGTTCTACCATTGAACTACGCCCGCAAGATATGGTCGGGACGACAGGATTTGAACCTGCGACATCCTGCTCCCAAAGCAGGCGCGCTACCAAACTGCGCCACGTCCCGAAGGTGTTGAGCAGCTAAGGCATAAACCTTGCGTGTCCCAAAGCGAAGGAAATTATAGGGGAGACTTCCCGCCTGTGCAAGCGGCGATATTCTAGCTCCTCGAATGTGCGACAAACCGGCTGTGGAGCAGGCCTATCACAAACGCCACCACGGCGACCGGCGCCCACGCGGCACCGATATCCGCCAGCGGCAGCGCATCGAACGGTAGCCACGCGCCAGCAAAGAACGCGTCGCGGACCGAGGTGATCACGCTCTGCACCGCGACGACGCCGCCGACCCAGACCCATACCTGCGGATGCGCGTCGCAAAAACCGTGCACCAGGCCCATAAGCACCAGCACAATGGCAACGGGATACAAGGCATTGAGCATGGGCACCGAGAACATAAGAATCACGTCGAGGCCCACGTTGGAGAGCACGCACGAAAACGCTGCGAACACAAAGGCGAGAACCGCAAAGGGGCGGCGCATGGCCTCCTCAGAGGCCTCCGCTCCCCCTTCGACCACATACGTCTCGCAGAAGTAACGCGAGCAGCAGCTGATGAGGCCGATGCACACGTTCATGCAGGCGAGGAAAAAGATCGCAAAGACCACGACCGTGCCGGCAAGCCCAAAATGCATGGAGGCCGAACGGGCGAGGATGGCGGCGCCGTTGGTAGCGTCGGGCATCACGGTGCCGAGCTGCATACCGGCAAGGCCCAAGCCGCAGTAGATGATGGCCATGAGTACGCCGGCGATCACACCGGAACGCGAAATCTCGAAGGCCACGCGCTTGTCATCGGTAACACCCAACTCGTGGATGGTCTCGGCGATGATGATGCCAAAGGCGAGCGACGCGAGCAGGTCCATGGTCTGATAGCCAGTCAGAAAGCCCTGCACGGCAGCGCCAGCATCGTAGGGGGCCTGCGGCGCGGCAGCGGGACCCAGCGGCGAGATCACGGCAGCACCAACGACCAGCACGATGAGCGCAATGAGCGCGGGGCCCGTAATGCGGCCGAGCACGCGTGTGATGACGCCCGGGCGCAGCGTGAGCGCAAACGCGACGACAAAGAAGCCGACGGCAAACACCAGGCGCGCCGTGCCGAGCGAGACGCCCTCGGGCAACAGCGGCACCAGCATCTCGAAGGCCGTGGAGCTCGTGCGCGGAATGGCCAGGCACGGGCCGATAGCCAGATACACCGCCGCGACAAAGAACTCACCAAACTTGGGATGCGCGCGGCCGGCAAGCTCACGCGCCGTTCCGGCAAGTGCCACGGCGATAAAGCCCATGACGGGCAGGCCGATAGCGGCGATGAGAAAGCCTAGCATGGCGACCGGCGTGGCAGAACCTGCCTGCAGCGCCAGCAGCGGCGGAATAATGAGGTTGCCAGCGCCAAAGAGCATCGAGAACAGGGCGATACCGACGGTAACGACATGGTCGGAGCGCAGGCCGCGCGGCGCGGATGAGGCCATGGGACCACCTTTCGGGTCGAAACAAAAACGGGACGGGCAAAAGGCCCATCCCGCAAGTATATACGCTTTAGCAAGCTAAATCGCGCAAAGCTTCAATCGCGGCGTCAACTTCCTCGTCCGTGTTGAAATACCCAAACGAGAAGCGAACGACACCCTGGCGCTCGGTCCCCAGCGCACGGTGCATGAGCGGAGCGCAGTGGGCGCCGGGGCGCGTCGCAATCCCCCACCCTTGCATGAGTGCGTCCGAGATCTCGGCCGAATCGATATCGCCCACGTTGAGCGAGACGATCGCCGAGCGCACGGGCTGGTCAAACGCACCGTAGAGCGCAATGCCGTGGATTTCGCGAACACCGACGAGGAAGCGCTCTGCAAGCGAGCGCTCATGCGCCGCAATCGCCTCGACCCCGCCTTGTGCCTCGATAAAGTCGAGACCGGCGAAGAGGCCGGCGATACCGTGACCGTTGAGCGTGCCCGCCTCGAGCCGCGTGGGCCAATCAAGCGGCTGCAGTGCATCGAAACTGTGCACGCCCGTGCCGCCCATGGCCCAGGGAGCCACATCAATGCCCTCCGCCACGGCCAGGCCACCGGTCCCCTGCGGGCCCATGAGCCCCTTGTGGCCGGTAAAGCACACCACGTCGAGCCCCATAGCCCGCATATCGATATGCGCCGTGCCGGCAGATTGCGAGGCATCGACGATCACAAGCGCACCGGCAGCATGGGCCATGGCCGCCACGCGCGCGATGTCGATCGCGTTGCCGGTCACATTGGAGGCATGCGTAACCACCACGGCACGCGTACCGGGCGTGACAAGCCGCTCGAGTTCGTCGTAGTCGAGCACGCCGTTGGTATCACAGCCTGCATGCTCAACGGTCACGTCCCGCTCCGTCGCCAAGCGATTGAGCGGGCGTAACACCGAGTTGTGCTCGAGCACCGTCGTGACCACGCGGTCGCCAGGGCGCACCACGCCATTAATGGCGGTGTTGAGCGCCGCCGTGGAGTTGGGCGTAAAGCACACATGGTCCGCCCTCGGGCAACCTAAAAGGCGCGCGAGCTTGACACGGCAACCGTGAATCGTACGAGCGGCATGGAGGGCGCCCGACGTGGCGCCGCGCCCGGCATTGCCGAGCGAGCACATCGCCTGCGTCACGGCATCGATGACCGTCTGCGGCTTGTGCATGGTCGTCGCCGCGTTATCCAGATAGATCATCGCACGACCTCCCACATATCAATCACGGTATAGCCCTCGGTGGGAATGCCCGCTGCGGCAAGCTCGGCACGCAGCAGCTCCTCATCGGCAGGCAACGCCTTCCACGCCAGACCGCAGCCGGCAGCGACCTCCCCGGGCACGGGAATCGTTCGCCCGGGAAGGCCGCGCTCGATGCAAAGGGACTCGCAGCCCATGGCGGCCGCCGTGGTGGGAAACGTGATGACAAGCGCCGGGCGCTTCTCCCTCATGGCAACTCCAACCAATACGCTACGGGCGCACGACGCGCACGGCCTGCTCCATCTTCTCCACGATCACGTACATGTTGGTGACCTCGCCCACCGCAAGCTGGTCTTTAATGCCAAAGTGGTCCAGGCAGGTACCGCAGGTGAGAATCTCGACACCCTGCTCCGCCAGGCCCTTCAGGTCATCGAGCACCGGCGACCCCTCGACGGTGAGCTTGGCGCCGCCGTTGTAGAACAACATGGTCGCAGGCAGCTCCTCCTGCTGCGTCACGGCAAAGATAAACGCCTTCATGAGCTTGTGGCCCAGCTCGTCGTCGCCACGGCCCATGCAATCGGTGTAGACGGAAATGACGAGTTTGCCCTTGCCGGCGCTAGCGTCGCAGAAAGCGGCACCGTCCTGCTCGGGGTCTGCAACGGCCACGGCACCGGCGGTCGCGACAGTCACGTGCCACTCGGCGTCCAAGATCTTCTCGACCGAAGTCGTGCAGCCCTTCTCCTGCGCCATCTTGGAGATGTTCTTGACGGCGGTCTCGTTATCGACCGAGGTCACGACGGTGCCCTCGCCATCGAGCTGCTTCAGGGCTTTGAGCGTCTTGACGACGGGCAGCGGGCAGGCATCGCCCATGGCATTGACTTCAATCTTGGTAGACATAGCTTTTTTCCCTTTCGAATAAATCGTTCTAGAACGGTGCATAGTTCGATAAACGTGTCGTTAACGGGCAACGCGGACGGCAGGGCCGCCTGGCACCGGCTCGCACACGCGACCGACGACGGCGGCGATACGTCCTTCGGCATGCAGGCGGCGCGCAAGCTCATCCACATCGGCAGCAGGCGCCGCGATAAGCAGGCCACCAGACGTCTGCGGATCGTACAGCGCATCCAGCATGCCCGGCTCCAGGTCCTCGTCGGCAGCCACTCGCAGGCCAAAGAAGTCCTGGTTGCGGTAGGCGCCGGCGGGGATAATGCCAAGACGCGCCATGTCGAGAACCTGGTCAAAGAGCGGTACCGCCCCCGACGTAAGCTCAACCTGCACACCCGAACCCTCGGCCATCTCGCACGCGTGCCCGATCAGGCCAAAGCCCGTAATGTCGGTGCAGCCGTGAAGTTCGAGCCCCTCGGCCAGACGGATCGGCGCTTCGTTAAGGGTGCGCATCGAGTCAAACATGGCTGTGGCCTCGTCCTGCTCGATGAGCTCGCCCTTAATGGCCGTGGTGATGATGCCCGAGCCAATCGCCTTGGTCAGCAGCAGAACATCGCCCACGTGCGCGCCGCTGTTGGCGAGCATGCGGTCGAGCGCGACAAAGCCGCTCACGGACAGGCCATACTTGGGCTCGTCGTCGTTGATGGTATGACCGCCCACGATGGAGCAGCCGGCCTCGACGCACTTGTCGGCGCCACCCGCCAGAATCTGGCCGGCAACCTCGACGCCCAGGCAGCTCGGGATGCACAGCAAGTTCATGGCATGGCTCGGCCGCCCGCCCATGGCGTAGATGTCCGACAGCGAGTTGGCCGCGGCGATCTGGCCGAACAGATAGGGATCGTCGACCATCGGCGGGAAGAAGTCGATGGACTGCACGAGCCCCAGGTTCTCCCCTACGCGGAAAACGCTCGCATCGTCGGAGGTATCGAACCCCACGAGCAGATTGTCGTTGGGCACATTTGGCAAGTCGCCCAGGACCTGGGCGAGGGCTCCGGGAGCCAACTTGGCGGCTCAACCGCTCGCGGCAGTCATAGACGTGAGCTTAATCTGATCGTTAGCCATCGATACCTCCTCTCATCGGTCAATCATTTTCTCCCAGTATACGCATGAATGCGAGCCTGGGGCGGATGCATTAATTGAGCGCCTGTGCGCGAATCGCCGCGCCGATGGCACCGGCAAAGCGAGCCTGGGGCGAGGTGGTCACCGGCGACCCCAGTAGCTCGCCCAACCGCTCCACAACGTAGGCGTTCTCGCACAGACCTCCCGTCAGGTAGTACGGAGCACCCGCCGCCTGCCCGGCCATGGTCGCCACGCGCGAGACCACGCTGTCGATCACGCCACGTGCGATGTTCTCGCGCGGCTCACCGCGACCGATCAGGCTGATAACCTCGCTTTCGGCAAACACCGTGCACATGCTGCTGATCTTGGTAGGCTCGCCGGAACGCGCCAGGTCGGCCATCTGCTGCTGGGAAATGCCTAGGCGGTCGGCCATGATCTCCAAAAAGCGCCCCGTGCCGGCAGCGCACTTGTCGTTCATGGCGAACTTGGCCACGCGGCCGCCCTTGAGTTGGATGACCTTGGTATCCTGACCGCCCACATCGATCACCGTGCCGTGATCACCAAACAGGCGCACGGCACCGGCGCCGTGGCAGGTGATCTCGGTCACGACCTTGTGCGCATAGGGCACGGCGACACGACCGTAGCCGGTCGCGATCACGCGCACGTCGTCGTCAGCCACGTCATAGCCAGCCGCTGCCAGTGCCTCGCGCAGCCGCTCGGAAGCATCGACCGAGGAGAACCCGGTTGGCTGCACGCACGTCCACGCCACCGAACCCGCCCCGTCGACCACAGCAGCTTTAGCCGCCGTAGACCCGATATCGATCCCGATCCCTATCATGGCTCTCTCCTAATCAGCAAGAAAATCAAACGATCAGACACTGCTGCAACAACGGCCCTCTGGCGTCTGAGGTGCCCGAGATTCCGAGCGACAAGCCCGACGAAGCGTACTCAAGGTACGCGAGGAGGGTTGGAGCCGGAAGGTCGGGCGCCTCAGACGTCAGAGGGTTTCGATGAAGGCAGCGATGCGCGTCTCAATCTGGCCCATGTCACCGTTGCTGTAGTCGGTCTCGATCTTCATATACGGAATACCCGCACCCTCGACAGCCTCCTGCATGCGCGCACTCTCCACGTTAAAGGTGTGGCACGCCTGCAGCACGCTCTCCACCACGCCATCGACGTGATACTTCTCGCACATGGCCAGCGTGTTTTCCATACGACCGTCGTTGGGCGTCATGACCGAGCAGTTGATGTCCAAGTAGCGGTCGGCGATGGCGCGCAGGATATCAGGAGCCTCCGGGTCGATCATCATGGCCGCCGTGCGCTCGCCCGAGCAGTCGTCCATGCACACGACCACACCGCCGTTGGACTCGATGGTGCGGCCGATCTTGTTGATCACGCCGCCCACCGGGCAACCGGTGATCAGAATACGCTTGGCACCCGCCGCAACCGGGCGCTCGCCCGCGTCGTAGGCCTCGCGCAGCTTGGCGACCTTTTGCTCCAGCTGCTGCGTATAGGCCTCGATATCAAAGCTGAACGTACCGGCAAACATGGTGCTCATCAGGTCGACGCCGCTCATAGCCGCCGGCTGGTTGGCCTGCAGCGCAAACATCTCGAGCTGGGCCGCACGCAAGCGGTTGCGACGACGGACGGCGGCGCGCAGGTCATCGTCGGTAATCGTGATGCCGTAGAAGCCCTCGAGCTCCTCCTTGAGCAGGCGGCACTCCTCGTACCAGCCTTCACGCTCGTAGGCACGATCGCGACCCTGCGGAAGATGCAGAATGTGCGTGCGCTTGAGCTCGTTGAGTAGCTCGTACATCTTCTTCTTGCCGTCGCAGGTGGTCTCGCCGATGATCATGTCGCTAAAGTACGTAAACGGGCACTTTTGCGAGTAGGCAAAACCGTAGGTCGACTTGATGAGCGGGCACAGGTTTGCCGGCAGCACCTTCTCGGCCTCGGGAATCACCTCATCGGACGTACCGCACAGAGCCACGCTCGCAGCCCCCGCGGCATCGATAATCTCGAGCGGCGTATAGCTGCACAAAAAGCCGACCAGGCGATTACCCGCCTGCTTATAATCCTTGACGCGAATAAACGCCGCCTTGCGTTGCTCGTTGAACTCCTCAAACGTGCGCGGCAACGGCTGTTCAATATTTTCCGACATATAACTCCTTAACAAACCTTTTAACCAACCAAAGAAACGGCTTTCCCAGGTGCCCGAGGTTGCCGTGAAAGAAGAGCGTCGCGTACTTCTGGTACGCAAGCGACGGTTTGAACGGCAAGATCGGGTGTCTGGGGAAGCCACCGGGACGGATAGTCCTAAATGGTTTCCAAGAAAGCCTCGATTCTGGTTTGCAGTTGGCCTGCGTCCTCGCCGGCGTAGTCGGTCGTGATGTGCATAAACGGAATGCCGGCCTCCTCGGCGGCCTTCTCCACGGCAAACGACTCCATCTCGTAGAGCGTGCAAAACTGCAGGGCCACGTCGACAATGCCGTCGGCATGCAGGACCTTGGCCATCTGGACAATGTCCTTCATACGCTGGTCGTTGGGCGTAAAGACGGCACAGTTGATCTTAAAGTAGCGCTCGGCGATAGCATCGAGCATCTCGTCAACCGTCTCACCGGACTCATCGACCAAGTCCTTGTAATAGCGCGAACCCGTGCAGGACTCCTCGCCCACCACAACGCCGCCGGCCTTCTCGATGAGGTTGAACAGCTTCCAGTTGGGCACAGCCATGGGCGTGCCGGTGTACAGGATGCGCTTGGTTCCCTTGGGCGCCACGCCCTCTCCGGCCTCGACACGCTGCTCACACTCGGCCGCCATATCGTTGATGGCTCCGGTCAGACGCGGCGTGTCGTCCATAAAGGCGGCCTGAACGGTCAGCAGGCTGTCGAGACCGCTAATGGGCGCTGGGTCGGCAGCGCGCGTGGCAGCGAGGCGCTGCAGGGCGCGACGCTTCTCATTGACGGCGCGGATGGCGGCCTTCAGACGCTCAGGCGTAATCGTGACGCCGCACTCTTCCTCAATCTTGGCGGCAAGCTTTTTAACCTCGGCCTTCCAGGTCACGAGCGTCGACTCGTCGTGCACGTTGGGAATATCCATGACGTACATGTTCTTTTGCGTGGCAAAAAACTCGTAGGCCTTCTTCTTGCCATCGCAGGTGTTCTCGCCTACCACCAAGTCACTCGACTCGATGTAGGGGCAGACCTCGCCCAGCTTAAAGCCGGCAAAGCTCTTGATAAGCGGACAAGTGTTGCGCGGCAAGTGCTCCTCGACCTTGTCCGTTGCCCAATCGGCACCCGAGCACAGACCAACGGGAATGCCGTCACAGGCAAGCACGATCTCCTCGGGCACGTACACGCAGAACGAGCCCACGATTTTGGTGGCCTCGCCAGCCTCCTTCTTGTCGAGCATCTCCTTAATGCGGCCGCTATGGATGTTGGTGGCCACAAAGTCCAAGTAGGACGTGGACTTGGGGCGGTTGTTCTGCGACAGGAACATGTCCCCGTACATCTGGCCCACGGCGCCCAGCAGCATGTCGTGGTCGGCAAGATTCATGCCGAGGCTCTCCCACATCGGATGAAAATCGAATTCTTCAGCCATAACGGTTCCCCTCTCGAACCAAAAACGGATAACAGCGGTATCGATGCACGACGGACGGCGATTGCCCGGCCGTGCTCAAACCCGGAATTTTAGGGAACCTGCTTTGCGGTCGATGATTTAGTTGTGCGTCGTCTCTCCCGGAGCCGTGAACATACCTGCTCATATGCGACTCCGAGCCATATAGAGGGCGCGCGCGGCAATGCGGCGAATATATGTCGTCTGCGGCATGTGCGCACCCTCCTTAACAAGTTGAAGTCAACTATATCAACGGTCATCGACCATGCGAACACCGTTGACATTCGTACGACAGCATCGTGTGCCGTCGTTTAATAAATAATTATCTTGATTGATAAGAATTTGTCATTCCTCATTCGGCGAACGGCAAAAACAAAGCCGCCGAGGCTTATATCCCCCGACGGCACTACCCGGCGCTATCGACAAACCAAATGGATCCTGCTGGCATCAAAATGCATGCGCAGCGTCTCGCCTGCTTGCGGCAGCTCGTCGACAGGCATGCCCACTTTGTTGACCTTCCACTGCAGGCGCGTCGGCGCATCGGCACGCGGCGCGTCCAGCAGCACCAGGCGCTCAAAACGCGAATCGCTCACTCGGGCCACGTGCAGGTCATAGCTGTTGCGACCCCGCTCGGCACGGTTGTCCACATGGAAGTAGCTCGCACGAATACCCAGGTACGCCACGTTATCGGGAACCTCACGGCCCACGTTGAAGGTCATGCCCCAGTCCAGGGCCTCAACTTCCTGAAGCCCGATCTTGCGCGCGCGGCTCGTATTCTTGCAGCCCGTCAGGCGCAGCGCAGCCAAGGATTGCGGCCGGCGGACCACGTCCTCGACGGAGCCGATCTCCTCCACATGTCCGTTATGCATCACGCAAATGCGCTCGCACAGGCGGCATGCCTCGTCAATATCGTGGCTCACGTAGAGCACGGTACGGTTACAGACGTCGAACAGGTCGAGCATGTTCTGCTCAAGCGCGCTCTTGAGATACGCGTCGAGCGCGCTCATGGGCTCATCGAACATAAAAATGCCCGGGTGTGCCGCCACCATGCGAGCAAGCGCCACACGCTGCTGCTGGCCGCCCGAGAGGCGCGCGGGATAACGGTCGGCAAAGTCGACCAGTCCAAAGATACCCAGGTAGCGCTCGGCAAGTCGTCTGCGCGCTGCGGCGTCGCCTGCACCCTCAACGCCGGCGCACACGTTATCGGCCACCGTCATATTAGGGAACAGCTGATAGTTTTGAAACATCAGGGCGCATTTTCGCTCCTGGGGCGAAAGGTTGATGCCCGTCGCAGAGTCAAAGAAGGTCACGCCGTTGACGACGATCTTGCCCTCGTCGGGCGTCTCCACGCCGGCAATACAGCGCAAGGTGCAGCTCTTGCCGCATCCGGAGGCGCCGAGCAGCGCCACACGCTCCTCGCCGGCATCGAGCTGCATGTCGAGCATAAACCCGGGATAGCGCTTTTTGATATCCAGGACAAGCGACATGGTCTATCGACCTCCCTTCGAGACGGCGTCATCGCGCATGAGCTCGGCCAGCGCCTCGCGATCGATACGCAGCGCATCGCCGCCCACTGGGTCGAGCGAATCGATCTGGCTACCCAGCTGCTTGGCCTGTTTGCGCTCTGCACGGGAGAGACCACGCTCGCGATACTTTTGCGAATGCGCCGTGTACATGTTGATGAACAGGATGACCAGGAAACTAAACACGATCACGACGACGACCCAAAAGAGGGCCACCGAGGTGTTGCCGCCCATCCACTCAAAGTAGATGGCGATAGGGATGGTCTGGGTAATGCCGGCGTAGTTGCCCGCAAAGAACAGGGTGCAGCCAAGCTCGCCCATGGCACGCGCGAAGGCAAGCACCGCGCCGGCGGCAATCGAGGGCCAGCCAAGCGGCATCATAAGCTTGGCAAAGATACGGCGCTCGGACCATCCCAGGGTTCGCGCGGCATCGAGCATCTGCGTGTCAAGGCTCTCAAAGGCACCGAGCGCCGTACGGTAGACCAGGGGAAACGACACCACCACGGCAGATATCACCGCCGCAGGCCACGTAAAGACGATCGAGACGCCGTGCGCGATGAGCCACTGGCCCACCCCGGTCGAGCGGCCAAATAGCATGAGGAGCAGAAAGCCGCAGACCGTGGGCGGCAGCACCATAGGAATCGTAAAGACCGAGTCGAGCAGGCCCTTGATGCGACTCGAGGTACCCATAGTCTTCCACGCGGCGAACAGGCCCAGCGCAAAGGAAATCAGCAGGGCAAGGCCGCTCGTTTTTATGGACACCCAAAGCGGGCGATAGTCGATGTCGCCCAAAAAGGAGGCCAGAGAGGTCAAGGGACCCTGCTCATCCCGCAACACGACAGACGATGCTTCTACCATTTGAGCGCTATCAAGCCAGCGCGCGCCGCCCTTGGCATCACCCGAGGCCGATGCAATCACCACATAGCGGTCCCCATCCGCACCGTGCTCGTCAAAGCCATAGGTATACCCGCCGGCATCAAACGTTGTTTCCGCCGTAACATACCAAGGAAGATCAACGTCCCCTAGCTGCGCACCTCCCATGGAGTTTGCGCTGTCGAGCTCACAGACGAGGGCCTTGAGACCCGATACACACTCGTTGTCCTGCGGATCCAATCCATACTTCTCGGCCGCCTTGGGCGATATCCACACCACAACGCGATCGGCAGCAGGCGCCACTACAAGGTCCACGTCCTCGTCAACGGGAAACCGGTAGCCCTCAGGCTGGCCCTCCATAGCACGAGCGGTCCCCTTGGCCAACCGCTCAAAACCCTCGATCCCATAGGAAAGCCCATGAGCGGTCGCAGCAACCTGGGCCCCGTCCTCAGCGACCCCAGCAAACGCAAATCCCGGCACCCAGCAAAGCGCGAAGGTCAAAGCACAGGCGACAAGCATGCGGAATCTATTAAGCACGAAAAGCTCCAAGCGAATACAAGGACGGAGTGAAACACAGAACGATGGAATTATCGCGCCAAGCCGCACTACGCGGAAAGCTCAAAGCCGTACTTAGCCCATATCTTCTGAGCCTTCTTGCTGGACAGGCAGAAGTCGATAAACGCCTTGGCCTCGTCGGCATGTTCGGAGCCATCGGCGACAGCGCCCGGATACACGATGGGCTTATGCGAGTCCTCGGGACACACAAAGGCCTCCTCGATGCCGTCGTAGCGGAAGATGTCGGAGCTATAGACAAAGCCAGCCACGCAGTCGCCCGTAGAGACGTAAGACGCAGCAGTGCCGACCTTGTCGGCCAGGGCCACCTTGTCGGCGATCTCGGAGGCGTACTCGCCGTCGTCGCCCTCGGTGCCGGTGTAGAGGCCCACGGAGGCCAGGGCTTGGTTGGCGTACTTGCCGGCGGGGACGGTCTTGGCGTCGCCGATGGCGATCTTGCCGTCCAGGTTCGCGACGTCGGCGATGGCCTCGACCTTGGTGTCGGAGCCCTCGGCACGAATAATCACGAGGTCGTTGACGAACATGTCCTCACGCGTGTCGGCGTCGACGAGCTCGGCGGCCTCGGCGTCGTCCATAGTGCCCTTGGAGGCCGTGATGAGCACGTCGACCGTGGCGCCGGCGCGCATCTGCTCGACAAGGTCGCCGGACGCCTTAAACTGCGTGTCGGCAAAGGTGGTACCCGTCTGCTCGGTGTAGAGCTTCTGAACCTCGGGCAGAGCCTTCTCGAGCGAGTTGGCGGCGAACACCTGCAGCTCGACGGCCTTCTTGGAAGATGCCTTGGCAGAACCGGCATCGGACCCGGCCGGCTCAGCCGTCTTGTCGCCCGAGCAGCCAGCAAGGCAAAGGTCGGCAGCAGCGACAGCAGATAGCGAGACGAAACCGCGGCGAGAAACCATATCGAACATATTCAACCCTTTCGGACCTTGTGCCCGGGTACCCCACCGCGAGCTATAATCTGCAATCAGATTATACTTTCACGCGAATAATGTAAGTGATAAAGATTTCTCGTCTGATAATTTTCTTTTGCCGATAGTCTCAGGACGTTCCGCGCTGTCGCTGCATAAAAAGGCGGAGCGACTCGTAAAGTCGCTCCGCCGCAGGTAGTGCGATTATTTGGCGTGCCCGCCGCCCGCCGTCATTTGGGCCGCATGCTCCAGTTGATCGCTCACGGCCTCCCAGCTTTCGCGGGCCGCTTTCGTGGATCCCGGAAAGTTGATGACAAGCGTATGCCCACGCTGCATGCACGCGGCGCGCGAGAGCATGGCGCGGCGCGTCTTGGTCATCGAGTACGCACGGATCGCCTCGGCAATACCCGGCACGTCGCGATCGCAGACGGCACGCGTCGCCTCGGGCGTCACATCGCGCATCGAAAGCCCCGTGCCGCCGCAGGTGAGCACGACATGGGCGTGGCACTCATCGGCGGCTTCCACAATGGCATCACCAATCTCGCTGACGTCATCGCGCACGACCACATGTGAGGCGACCGTCCAGCCCTGTGCCTCGATAAGTTCCTCGAGTGCGGCTCCGGCCTCGTCCTGGGCAAGATCGCGCGTATCCGAGCACGTCACAATCGAAATCTTCAACTCCATAGCATTCCTCCTACAACACGGCGCCCTCGGGCAGGTCGACGCGAACAACGTCCACGACATCTCCCGCCTTGAGCTCGCACGGTCCTTCGTCAATACGCAGTAGACAGTTGGCCCGCTGCATCGTGCCGAGCAGCGCCGAATTCTGCGTCTTGGCCTCGGTCACCAACAGCTCACCGGTCTCGGGGTCACGCAAAACCGTGGCGCGATCGAAGAAGCGGCGATGCTGTCGCTTTTTCACGCCGTGCGTGAGCGTCGCCTGCTGCACGGGACGCACACCCTCGGCAAAGCCGCGTATCTTGCGAATCGCCGGGCGGGCAAGCATCTCAAAGCCTACATACGCCGCAGCCGGATTGCCTGAAAGCCCTAGATAGGGCTTACCCCCGAGCAAGCCAAACGTGATGGCCTTGCCCGGACGCATCGAGATGCGGTCAAACAGCACCTCGCCCTCGCGCCGAACGAGCGCCGTCACGTAGTCGTAGTCGCCTGCCGAGGCGCCACCGCTCGTAATGACAAAATCGCACTCCAGCACGGCGCGATGCACCAGCTCGGCAATCGCCTGCTCATCATCGGACGCAATGCCGTAGAACACGGGCTCGGCTCCTGCATCGAGCGCTTCGGCCATCAACGCCGACGAGTTGGAGTCGCGAATCTGCCCGCGCGCCGGCAGCTCACCCGGCGCGACCAGCTCCGTGCCCAGCGAGATAATGCCCACACGCGGCGCGGCATGCACCTTCACGCTCGCATACCCGGCGCTCGCCAACAAGCCGGCGCCCGCCGGAGCCACGACCTCGCCGGCGTGCATCACAACATCGCCGGCATGGGCCTCCTCGGCGGCAGAGCGAACGTTCTCCCCCACCTTGGCAGGCGCCGAGAACCTCACACGCGAACCCTCGTTGCCGTCACCGACGAGCACATCGACGATCTCATACTTCACCACGGCGTCGGCACCTTCGGGTACCGGCGCGCCCGTCATGATGCGGACCGTCTCGCCCGCGCCGATTGTGCCCTCAAACACATGACCCGCAGCCTCGTGTCCGATAACGTCGAGCGTCACCGGCGCCTCGCCAGATGCCTGCGCCAAGTCCGCCGAGCGCACGGCATATCCGTCCATAGCGCTGTTGGCAAACGGCGAGATGTCGATATCGGCCACCGCATCCTCTGCCAAGGGAAGACCGGCGGCCTGCCACACGGGAATCTCGACGACTTCGGTGCGATTCACGTGCGACAAGACGATCGCCTGCGCGTCCTCCAACGGAATGAGTTTCTCAGCCATATACACCTCTAGCATGCTGCGGCGCGCAACAAAAGCGCCGATTCTTTATGTTTCTCTCAGTATAATCCCTCGACGCGCGACCGCGACTTGGCCTGTACCCGCAAATACATCTGTCGGCCGCAAGCCGCGAAACAAAACCAAAACCAACCCACCGGCTCGTCGCGTTTACCGCGTTTTATAATGCTCGTGTTGCAACCCAAAAGAGGAACGTATGGCTTTTACCGACAAACCCGAAAGCGCAAACGAGGCGCAGGATCATTCCCAGTCGCTCGACGACGGCGGCTTTTTCTCCCTGAACGACGTCATCATGGCAGGCAGGCAACAGCTCACCCGCTCCGAGCATCTCTTGGCTGCCGACATGCGCCGCAACGCCCGCAACCTACTCGCGAGCGCCAAGTTGCTCGCGCTCGTCGTCATCGTCTCGCTCGCCATGGGCGTTGCCGCTTGGGCGTTTTTGGCCTCGCTGAATATCGCGACCGACTATCGCGAGCACCACGCGTGGGTCTACGCATTGCTTCCCGTTGTGGGCATTGCCACCGCATGGGTGTACAAAAACCACGGCCTTGCTGCCAAACGAGGCAACAACCTGGTCATCGACTCCGCTCTGGGCACACGCCTCATCCATATGCGCATGGCCGTCCTCACCTTCGTCTGCTCCACGCTCACGCACCTAACGGGTGGATCGGCCGGTCGCGAGGGAGCCGCGGTGCAGATTGGCGGCACCATCGCCAGCAACATCTCGAGCCTCGCCCACCTCAAAAAGCATGACCACCACGACCTCATGCTCGCCGGCATCTCGTCGGCCTTTGGCGCCGTATTCGGTTCGCCCCTTGCTGGAGCTTTCTTTGGCATGGAGATGTGCTTTATCGGCAAGATCGACTACACCGCGGGCATCTACTGCCTGGTCGCCTCGTTTACCGGCTACTTTACGTCGCTTGCCTTGGGAACCGAGTACGAGGCGAATGTCATCACCAGCGTTCCCAACATGACACCACGGACGGTTGTCATCGTTGTTATCAGCGCCATTATCTTCGGCCTGACGGCACGCCTCTTTGCCTGGTCGGTTCGAACCGTCAAAAGCCTGTACAGTCGCTTTATCACCAATTACCTCGTCCGCGCACTCATAGGCGCACTCGTGGTTTTGGCCGCCTATGCCCTCCTCGACGCCTGGAACTACGCCGGCCTTTCCACGTGGCTTTCCGGCGCCGGATTTGCAGGCAACACCACCCTGGCGGACGCAGCCATCAAGTTGGTCGTCACAGCGCTTACCCTGGGCGCGGGCTTCCAAGGCGGCGAGGTCACGCCCCTGTTTGGCATCGGTGCGGCACTCGGTGGCTGGATCGGTTGCCTTACCGGGCTTGACCCCAGTTTTCTGGCGGCTCTCGGCATGCTCGGCGTGTTCTGCGCCGGCCTCAACGTGCCCATCACCACCTGCATGATGGCCATCGACCTGTTCCACGGCACGGCCGCCGGGTTCTTTGTCATCGTGGCCTTTATCAGCTACCTAACCGGCGGACACCGCGGCGTGTACCCCGCCCAGCGCATCATCTCACCCAAGCGCCGTTCGCTTATTGTGGATGAGGGCGGTACGGTAGCGGACGCTATCGAGCGCCACAACGACCTGATAGAGTAGATGTAATAATCGCCGTGCAGCCACAATCGGGGCAACGTAACCCGAGCGCGACCGCACCGTCATGTCACACGCCGGGAGTCGCCCCATGCACGCAACTGATTTTGGTCGCACGCTCATCATCGCCAACCCAGCCGCCCAGTCGGGTGCGGCACGCGAAGTTGCCGAGCGCCTGCAACGCTTTTTGGACATGACTGCACGCGCATCCCAGTTTGACCTGGTGTTGACCGAGCGTATGGGACACGCCAAGGAGCTGGCCGCACAGGCCCAGGGCTACCGCACCGTTATCGCTCTTGGCGGCGACGGCGTGATCCACGAGGTCGTCAATGGGCTCATGGCGCAGGAAGAGACGGTTCGACCGGCGCTTGCCGTCCTGCCCGTAGGCTCCGGCAATGATTTTGCCCAGACCCTCGGTATCGACGATTTCTCCGGCAAAGATTTTGGCGCCCTGCTCACCTGCGAGCTGCAGCACCAGGATATCGGACGCATTCGCTCATGGAATCCCGCAAGCGGAAGCGGCGAGGCTTCGGTGGAGTACTACGACCAGACGCTTTCGGTCGGCATCGATGCCGCCATCGGCCTTGGCACCACCGAGCTGCGCAAAAAGACCGGCTTGACGGGTGCTCCGCTCTACACCCTTTCGGGACTTGAGCAGTTTGGCCTGCGCTATCGCAGCTACCCCATGACAGTCAGCTTTGACGGCGCGCCCGCCGAGCGCGTGAGGGCGATCATCATGGCGATTCAGCTTGGTCCTACCTATGGCTCGGGCTATCGCATCTGCCCCGATGCCGACCCCTGCGACGGCATGCTCGACGTCTGCTACGCCTGCGGCCCCGTCCCTCGCGCGGTAGCCCTGCCTATGTTCCTTTCGGCCAAGGACGGCCACCATACCAAGTTGCCACCGGTTCGCATGCGCCGCTGCCGCCATGCCGAGCTAACTTTTGAGGAGCCCGACTACCCCATCCAGGCCGACGGCGAGCCCATCGTCGCCTCGCGCATCGAAGTCGACATCCTACCCGGCGCCCTCCAAGTCTGGCACCCAACCCGCTAACCCCACCTAAGTTGCGGTGAAATAGGGACTGTTTATGCAGTTAAAGCCGCGAAACAGTCCCTATTTCACCGCAACTTATTGAGAAGATCATTCCTCCCCGCCCGGCTTGCGACGGTTGGCCTTTTTAATCGCGTTGAAGTGCTTGTCATTGAGCCTGCGCTGGCGAGAGCGCAGAGGCACCTTAGTCTTTACGCGTCGGCGCGGTGGACGCCCGCGACGCTCCAGCTCAGCGCGCAGCTTACGCAGACAGCTCGCGCGATTCTGAAACTGACTACGGCTCTCGCGCGCCGTCACGACAATCCCCGTGGGCCCATGCTTCATACGCACCGCCGAGTCCGTCGTGTTCACGCCCTGCCCGCCCGGACCCGTCGCGCGAAACACCTGCACCTCGCAATCGCGCGCCAACTCCTCGACCGACATCTCGGCATAGCGCGCATATTCGCGCCATCCCATCTTGTTCTCATCCATATCAACACCTCCCCTCATACAAAAAATGTGACAAAGGGACGTTCCCTTTGTCACATCGCATACCAATCGCTTGTGTTGCGCGCTTAGGCGAAGGTGATCTCGCCGGTCTCGCAGTCCATATCGGCGATACGGGCCAGGCTCTCAACGCGGAAGCCGCGCTCGCGGAGCTTATCACCGCCGCCCTGGAAGCCCTTCTCCACCGCAATGCCAATACCGGACACCTCGGCACCCGCAGCCTCGCAGATCTTGATAAGACCCTCGAGCGCGCAGCCGTTGGCCAAGAAGTCGTCGATGATCAGGACCTTGTCGCCCTCGGACAGGAAACGCTTGCCAACGATGACCGGGTACTCCTTCTGCTTGGTAAAGGAGTAGATGGTCGTGGCATACTGCTCGCCGTCGAGGTTGATGGACTGGGCCTTCTTGGCAAAGACCACCGGCACGCCGCCAAAGTGCTGGGCTGCAATGCAAGCCATACCAATGCCCGAAGCCTCAATCGTCAGGATCTTGTTGATCTCGACATTCTTGAACAGACGGGCCCACTCGGCGCCCATGTGGTCGAACAGCTCAACGTCGCACTGGTGGTTGAGGAAGGCATCAACCTTAAGGACGTTACCGGCCTTTACGATGCCGTCATGGCGAATACGATCCTCAAGCTCCTGCATGGCGCAACCCCTTCTCGCGGCAACGATACCGCGCGATTAATAAACGTTGTTCGATAGTCTACCACGGACCGACCCCCGCCTGTCCCACAAGCCGCATCGCACCACAAACCAGTCTTTTTGGGACGGCGCGAATACGTGGCAGGCAGCCTCCCAACACGCTAATGGCGGGCGCGCATCCTCACCAAACGCACCATGGCGAGCGCAAAACCCACAGCGGCCACAGCCATAAGCACGTAGAACACCGAGCGAAAACCGAATAGGAATACATCCGGACGGCCTGCAACGAAACTGGTCACGGCCTCGCCCATCGCCACGCTCATCTGCCCATACAGGATATGCGACGCCACCGTAATGCCGAATGCCATGCCAGCGTAGCGCGCCAAACTGCCCAAGCTGCCCGCAAAACCGAGCGCCTCGCGCGGGGCCGAACCCATATACAGGGAGTTGTTAGGGCTTTGGAAAATCGACGTACCGAGCGACATAAATGCGACGCAGCACACGATCACAAGGATGGAGGAATGCTCGTTGAGCGTGCTCACCGCAAAGAGACCGCACACGTACACACCCAGGCCGACTGCCGTGGGGCCCTCGCAGCCAACACGGTCCGAAACCGTGCCCGAAAGCGGGCCGATAAAGGCATTCACCATCGGCAGCGCCAAAAAGAGTAGCCCAGAGATGTCGGAACCAAAGCCGTGGGCGTCCTGAAAATAGAACGGCAGAATAAACTCGGATGCGCCAATACCAACGAACACGATGAGCATGCAAGCAAGGTTGATGGTGAAGGCCGAATTTGCAAAGCAGCGACGAGCGGCCTCGATCAGGGACATGGGGCGCTCGCCGGCCTCCGGCTTAACATGCGGTAGTGTATAGAGTCCCACGATAAACGAGATGACGCCAATGGGCAGGTTGATGAGGAAGATGCTCTCCCAGGGAAAGCTTGCCACCAGCATGCCGCCGAGCACGGGGCCGCACATCATGCCGAGGGCCACGAAGGTCGCGAGAATACCCATGGCACGACCGCGCTCGCGCGCCGGAAACGACTCGGTGATGATACCCATGTTGTTAGCCATGGCCGCCGCGCAACCGACGCCCTGAACAATGCGTGCCAGGATAAGAACCTCGAGCGAGGCCGAAAGGCCGCACAGCAGCGAACCGACCGTAAAGACGATGACGCCCAGCTGGAATACGCCCACCTTGCCGCGCACGTCGCCCAGACGGCCAAACGGCAACATAGCCACGCATGTCGCAAGCAGATACACCGAGCTCACCAGCTGAATGCGATCGAGGCCCACGCCCAGCTCCTTTTGCATCACGGGCAGCGCCACGGTCACGACGGTCGAATCCAGACACACCATAAACGTCATGATGAGCACGGTAAACAGAATCGCCCATTTGTTCTTGCCATGGGTGTCGCCCTCTAGGGCAATGCGCTCGCGGCGCAGCTGCTCTGCAGTTTTTTCCATATCCATCCTTTCGAGTGGTGCAACGCAAAAACGGGGCCCCAATCGCCTGCGAACAGTCGCGATTGGGGTCCCGCCTACGGAATCGGAACGAAAGGTCACCGAAGCTTTCTGCTGGCATCGGCGACTTATGCGAACGCTAGCCTAGCACTGCTCGAGCGCCTGCTCAAGGTCGGCAATCAGATCGGCCGTGTCCTCGAGGCCGCACGACAGGCGCACCATGTCGGCGGAGATGCCGCAGGCGATGAGCTCCTCATCGTTCATCTGGCGATGCGTGGCGTTAGCGGGATGCAGACAGCAAGTGCGAGCGTCGGCCACATGCGTGGCGATCTGGGCGAGCTTGAGGCTCTTCATGAAAGTCTCGGCCGCCGCGCGACCACCGTTAAAGCCAAAGCTCACGACGCCACAAGTACCGTTGGGCATGTACTTCTGAGCCAGGTCATAGTACTTATCGCCCTCCAGGCCCGGATAGCTCACAAAGCGTACCTTGGGATGGCTCTGCAGGAACTTGGCAACGGCCAGGCCGTTCTCGCAATGACGCGGCATGCGCACATGCAGGCTCTCGAGCGAGCTGTTCAAGAAAAACGCCGCCTGCGGGTTCTGCATGGGGCCGAGGTCGCGCATGAGCTGCGCGGTGGCCTTGGTAATGAAGGCGCCCTCGCGGCCGAACTTCTCGGCATAGGTCACGCCGTGGTAGCTCTCGTCGGGCGTGGTGAGACCCGGGAACTTGTCCGCATGGGCCATCCAGTCAAACTGACCATGGTCGACGATCACGCCGCCCAGGTAGGCCGCATGCCCATCCATGTACTTGGTGGTAGAGTGCGTGACGATGTCGGCGCCCCACTCAAAGGGACGGCACATCACGGGCGTCGGGAAGGTGTTGTCGACCATCAGCGGCACGCCATGGTCGTGCGCGGCCTTGGCAAAGCGCTCAATGTCGAGCACGGCGAGGGCGGGATTGGCGATGGTCTCGCCAAAGACGAGCTTGGTATTGGGCTCAAACGCTGCCTCCAGCTCCTCGTCGGTGCAGTCGGGGGCAACGAACGTGCAGGTCACGCCCATGCGGCCCATGGTATGGGCGAGCAGGTTATACGTACCGCCGTAAATAGCAGAGCTCGCGACCACGTGATCGCCGGAGCCGGCCACGTTAAAAATCGCGAGGAAGTTCGCAGCCATGCCCGAACTCGTGAGCATCGCAGCGGTACCGCCCTCCATCTCGCAAATCTTGGCGGCAACCAGATCACACGTGGGGTTCTGCAGACGGCTGTAGAAGTAGCCCGACTCCTCCAGGTCGAACAGCTTGCCCATGTGCTCGGACGTGTCGTACTTCCACGTGGTTGACTGGTAGATAGGCACCTGACGCGGCTCTGCATCACCCGGGCGATAACCGCCCTGAACACATGTAGTACCGATGGTCTGCTCGCTCATATCTAGCTCCCTTGCCTGGGTTACGTTTTATTCGGTTCACGATACCGCTACCCTGCACCCCTCTCAACCCATCCCAAAGGTAGGTTATTGGACAAATTGATCAGGAGTATTTATCTCAAGCCTTGGGCATTTGCTCGATAGATAAAAACGAGGCATACGTGAAGCTCTCGATGATTACATGCCCCGTCACGGGTACCATAGGCGGGTACACCGTGACCAAGGAGACAACGATGAAGCAAATCGATACGGCCCAGCTCGACATCACCGCCTGTCAGGCTCAGGCTGCCGAATACCACGCCCGCGGTTTTAACTGCGCACAGGCCGTCGCCTGCACGCTCGCGCCTGCCGTCGGACTCGACCCCCAGGTCGCCTTTACCCTCACCGAGGGCTTTGGCGCCGGCATGGGCGGTATGACCGAAACCTGTGGCGCCATCTCGGGCGCCGTGGCCATCATGGGCTTTTTGATGAGCGATGGTATGGAAAACCCCAAGACCAAGGGCCAGACCTACAAGCTGTCGCGCGAGATCGCCAAGCGTTTTAATACGAAGAACACGACGACCGTCTGCGGCACGCTCAAGGGCGTCGGATCGGATAAGGGTCCGCTCCGCAGCTGCCCCGGCTGCATCGACGATGCCGTCGAGATCGCCTGCGATATGCTAAAGCAGCTCGCCGAGTAAACGGCAGCAACAAAAAAACGACGGCCGGCGCGCTTGGGATCCATCCAAAAGCACGCCGGCCGTCGCCGTTAGAACTCGGCAAATTCGGGAGTGCTGACCTCAATCTCTTCGCGCCCCGCCATAAGCTCGCGCATCTTAGCGCAAAACGACTCCTGCTCCCCCGCCTTAAACACCAAATGAAGTGTCACGGCATCCGCGTACTCGGTATCCGAAACCTTGGCACCGGAATCCTGGGCCAAGCGAAGCACCTGCTCATACTGCGGATAGGCCACATGCACGTCAACAGGCACGACACTCGTCATCTCGACGATCTGCCCGGCCTCCTGAGCCGCGGCCACCGCCGCTTGCGTCGCCGCAGTATAGGCGCGAACCAGGCCGCCCGGCCCCAACAGCGTGCCGCCAAAATAGCGCGTCACTACGCAGCAAACATTTTTGAGCTCCGCACCGCGCAACACCTCGAGCGTCGGCATACCGCTCGTGCGGCTCGGCTCACCATCATCGCTCTGGCGCTCGCGTCCATCGACCAAAATCCACGCGGGAACATTGTGTCGAGCGTCGTAATGACGCTTGCGAACCATCTCGATAAAGGCATTCGCCTCGTCCTCGGACTCAATATGGACCAGCTGGGCAATAAACCGGCTCTTGCGGTCCACAAACTCGCCCGAAGCCTCAATATTCGATTGCAGAGTAAAATAGCTGTCCAACAAAGCCCCTCAACAAAATAAAGCGCAGCAACAAACAGCCTCAATAATACGATAACCCTAGTAAAAAGAATGACAACGCCGATGATTCCGTCAACGAAAGCGAGAACCCGTCAGCGCAAGCAAGGTGCCTTGAAAGCCGAGACCGCAACAAAAATGGAGCCGCCGATGACCAGGCAAAAACAGCGAGACGGCGTCAGCTGAGTCGATTTGGCCCGAAAGAGGAGGGAGCACGCCTTATGGCGGCGACCGACGAATGAGCGCCAAATCGGCCAGCTGACGCCGTCGCAGCGTCAACATAGTTGCTAAGTGGGCCTGTAAGCCGGGTTCTGTCGTGAACGGTCATTTATCTTGTCTGCACGTTACCGTGCAGCTCCACGCACGCTACCCGAACGCGGACCGGGCCGGCCCATAGCGTTCCTATTCGCGCTTGCTCCGGATGGGGCTTGCCAAGCCGCCATGTTGCCACGACGCTGGTGGTCTCTTACACCACCGTTTCAGCTTTTCCCTTTACGCCTTGCGGCGCAGGTGGGAGTCTTCTTTTCTGCGGCGCTTTCCGTCGGATCACTCCGCCCGGCCGTTAGCCGGCATCCCGCCCTCTGGAGCCCGGACTTTCCTCACGCGTACTGCAAGCAGCACATCGCGCGACCGTCTGGCCCACTCAGCAGTGCAAAAGTGTAACACACCGTTGCCGCAGGCAATGGCACAACGCAAACGCTCGACACGATAAACCAAGAACCGCCATGCGCTACAATGGTCCTGTCGATGGGCAACGTCGTCAGTCGAGACGCGACCGCGCTCCGCACCCCTCCGTCTACTCGGTGTGTTCCCGCCTCCTCCCCGAGGCGGGATGTCGGCTTTTTTCATGCACCGACAATCCAATAGCCTGTGGACAGCCCGGCAGCATTGCGCATCTCGGCGCCAAATGCAAAAAGGGACCCGTCCATTACGGACGGATCCCTTAAAACAAGTGATCGTCAAACCGAATTACTCGGCGTCAGTCTCCTCGTCCTTCTTCTCGGAAGGCAGCGGGGTAACCTCGATCTCGACGCCCAGAGTCTCAGCAGCAGACTTCATGGACAGGGAGATACGACGACGGTCGAGATCGATCTCCATGACCTTGACCTGAACCTTGTCGCCCACGTGGGTGACCTGAGAAGGCTGATCGACGTGCTTGTTGGCCATCTCGGAGATGTGCACCAGGCCCTCGATGCCCTCGCCCAGGTCGACGAAAGCGCCGAACGGGACAAGCTTGGTCACAGTGCCCTCGACGATAGCGCCGACGGGGTACTTCTTGACCAGTGCGCGCCACGGATCCTCGGTGGTCTGCTTGAGACCCAGGGAGATGCGCTCGCGGTTGAGATCGACGTCGAGAACCTCGACCTCGACCTCCTGGCCGACCTTGACAACCTCGGAAGGATGGTTGACGTGGTTCCAGGAGAGCTCGGAGATGTGGATGAGGCCGTCGATACCGCCGAGGTCGACGAAGGCGCCGAAGTCGACGATGGAGGAAACGGTGCCCTGGAGACGCATGCCAGACTTGAGCTTGGACAGGATCTCAGAGCGCTCGGCCTTACGGGACTCCTCGAGCACGACGCGACGGGAGAGGACAACGTTGTTGCGGTTGCGGTCCATCTCGATGACGCGGGCCTCGATGCGGGTGCCCATGTAGGAGGTGAGGTCCTTGACACGACGGAGGTCGACGAGGGAAGCGGGCAGGAAGCCACGCAGGCCGATGTCGAGGATCAGGCCGCCCTTGACAACCTCGATAACCTCGCCCTCGACGTTCTCGCCGGAGTTGAACTTCTCCTCGATGCGGTTCCAAGCACGCTCGTACTCAGCACGCTTCTTGGAGAGGACCAGACGACCGTCCTTGTCCTCCTTCTGGAGAACCAGGGCCTCGATGGGATCACCGAGTGCAACGATGTCTGCAGGGTTAGCGTCCTTGCGGATGGACAGCTCGCGGACCGGGATAACGCCCTCGGACTTGAATCCGATGTCAACGAGCACCTCGTCATGCTCGATCTTAACGACAGTGCCGTTAACGAGATCGCCCTCATCAAAGTCGGTAATCGTACCGTCGATGAGGTTGTTCATCTCCTCCTCGTTGACATCGTCAAGAGAGAAAATGGACGAGTTCTGAATCTCACTCAAAGGTGGACCCCTTTCGAACTACGGGGCCCCGATTGCTAGGACCTACAGAAGGGTGCGACAAGCACACAACGTTTAGGAACACTCGGGAGCCGACAGATACTAATGTGACGCTTATGCAATCACGTTCGTATAGATTACGGGGAAATTACTTCGATTTCAAGCGCGAACTGCGATTTTTTACTCGTATGGAGACTTTTTCGCAATCTTGTGGACGACCGTCTCCGTAAGTTGACGATAGGCCGTTAGGTATACGGCTTTGGGGTAAAGTATCCGGAACCAACGATTCTGGAACGATTTTTCGAGAAAGGTGCCCGCGTGCTCAAAGCAGTCGTTTTCGATATGGACGAGACGCTTCTTAGCATCAACCTCAACGCGTTCATCCTTCGCTATTTTAAGGATGTCTCGTCGATGCTCGCGGACATCGGACGTCGCAGCCGCGGTGGCACGATGGCACGCCTCGGCACCATCCTGGTCGACCTCAACGCCAACCGCCGAAGCGGCACGGACAACCGCACCAATCTTGAGTTTTACCGCACCGAGGTCGAGCGCAGGTGCGGCATCTGCCTCTCCGATCCTATCATCTACGAGGCATTTACCTACTACGACCGCGAAGTTCTTCCGCATAAGAATGACGACGTCATCAACGCCCACGCCATGCCGGGCGCACATGCCGCGCTTCAGGCCGTACAGGACGCAGGGCTGCGCTGCGCGCTCTTCACCAACCCCAGCTTTCCGCAGGGGGCCATCGAGTGCCGCATGGGTTGGGGCGACCTGGCCGACGCCCCCTTTGAGCTCGTCACGCACATGGGAAACACCACCCGCTGCAAGCCCGATGCCACCTACTATCTAGAGCAGCTTCAGGTGATGGGGCTCGAGCCGCACGAGGTCCTTATGGTGGGCAACGACCCCAAGCGTGACTTCCCTAGCCCCGCCTGCGGCATTCAGACTGCCTATGTTGGTCAGGGAAAACCCGGCCGAGCCACCTGGCGCGGAACCATGGAAGACTTCGCCCGCGACTTCAACGCCGTAGTAGAAGCCTTCTACGAACACCAAGTAGCCGACGAGCTGTCATAGGACCCCTCGCTCCAAACAAAATAACGCCGCAGGTTGAGCATAAGTCAGCGAAAACGCCCCTAAGCGCGCAATGTGCCTTGAAAGAGGAGGGCATAGGCCTTCTGGCCATGCCCGACGATTGAAAGGCAGATTGCCGTTTAGGGGCGTTTGCAGCGTCGGCCGGTCCGCCGTTCGGCAGAACGGCGGAACCTCAGGCGTAACTAACACACCTGGGTTTTGCCGATCATAATGTTGAGGATTTCGACGTCGGTATCCTTCATGCCCACACGGCCCACATAGCCCATGCTGGCGATTGTCTGCTCGACGGTATCCTGGATCAGGCCCTCGCCGGCACGGAAGCCGCGACCCTGCATGGCCATATCATGTCCCAGAATCGCCGCATCGACGGCAGCCGAAATCTTGGCGGCACAGCTCGCCTTGGCGCCATCGCACACGATGCCGCCAACGTTACCGAGCGTGTTCGAAACCGTCGCGCCAATCTGCTCGCGCGTGCCACCGCACAGCCAGGTAATCGCAGCGCCGGCGCCGCACGCGGCGCAGATAGCACCGCAAAACGCCGAGAGCGCACCAATATAGCTCTTGATATGCACGGCGATAAGATCGGACAGCATCATGGCGCGCACCAGGCGCTCGTGGTCGCAGCGCAGGTATTCGGCATACTCCATGACGGGCAAGGCGCAGGTAATGCCCTGATTGCCCGAGCCGCACACAATAGCGACCGGCAGCGCGCAGCCGTTCATGCGAGCGTCGGACCCGGCGGCCGCACGGGCACGGGCCCGGCAGGCGACGTCATCGGCACGAGCGCCCAGCAGCGTACGGCCCACCTCGGCGCCCCAAGCGTGCGCGAGGCCCTCGGCACTGATCGCGCCGTTCAGCTCAATCTGACGCTCAACGGCAGCGCGGGCGCCCTCAATGTCGCCGCCCTCGATAAAGTCGATGATGGACTCAATCGACATGGGCGTGTCGGCCTTATCCGCCGCCCGCTCAGCCACGACGCGCTCGGCGCAGGCGGCGCACTCCCCTGCCGACTTGCCGCACACCGGAATACCGTCGAGCGTATGGCACGTGACATTGGTGTGGTGGTCGGTAATCTCGACGACCGCGGTATGGCCCCCGGCCGTGGCGGTCACCTTGATGTAGAGGTTGGGCACACCCTCGACAAGCGACACATCGCAGTAACCGGCATCGGCGAGGAGCTCGGTCACGCGAGCACGATCTTCGTCGTTAACGCTCTCGAGCACCTCGAGCGCGCTCTTGGCGTCACCGCCCACGGCACCCAGCACGGCCGCAGCTTCAATACCGTGCATACCGCCCGAGTTGGGCACGGTCACGCTCTTAACGTTCTTGATGATGTTGCCCGAGCAGGCAACGTCCATATGATCGGGTTCGCAGCCGAGCGTCTGGCTCGCCAATGCCGCTGCATAGGCAACGGCAATAGGCTCGGTGCAGCCGAGCGCACAGACAAGCTCGCGGTTCAAAACATCGCAAAACGCGGCATCACGAAGGGAATCGGTAGGCATAGGTATCTCCTGCTTGCATAACGGGCTGGGCTCTCGAAAATAATTAGCCCTTTTATTTGATAACAATGCATCAAAAACCGCAACCATGGTTCCGGCGGACGGCGCTCAAGCACAAACTGGCGGCATTCATTCATGAAAAGCAGGTCTTATTGCCTGCTAAAGCGTTTAACCAAAAAACGCCCGAGCGTTTACACAAAAGTCGCGCTATCATGCAGTCGAACGCGGTAAACACCTTTAGCATTTGCGCCGCACAGACCAGAGAGGAACCATCCATGAAGATCGGTATCGGTAACGACCACGCCGCCGTCGAGCTCAAGAACATCATTTCCGAGCACCTGAAGGAGCGCGGCTGCGAGGTCGTGAACTTTGGCACCGACACCTCCGAGAGCTTTGACTACCCCATCGCCGGCTACAAGGTGGGTAAGGCCGTTGCCAACGGCGACGTCGACCTGGGTATCCTGATCTGTGGCACCGGCGTCGGGATTAGCCTGGCTGCCAACAAGGTCGAGGGCGTACGCGCCGTCGTATGCTCCGAGCCCTTCAGCGCCAAGCTCTCCCGCATGCACAACAACACCAACGTGCTCGCCTTTGGTGCCCGCGTCGTGGGCTCCGAGCTCGCCAAGATGATTGTCGACAAGTGGCTCGACGCCGAATTTGAGGGCGGCCGTCACGAGCGCCGCGTTAACCTCCTCAACGAGATCGATCACACGCGCGGCCTTAAGATCGTCGACGAAGCCTAAACTATTCAGTGCCACAAGCTAACAGCAGGGGCCCGCTCGGAACACATGTCCGAGCGGGCCCCTTCATTGATTTTGGGATAAAAAGGGCGCCGCGGATGGAGTTCCGCGGCGCCCAAGCCACACGCTAACAGCTTTAAGGAGTCAAAGCTGGTTTAGCCAAAGAAGCGCTTGATCTCGATCTCGGCGTTCTCCAGGCAGTCGGAGCCGTGAATCACGTTGGCGTTGACATCGACGGCGAAGTCACCGCGGATGGTGCCAGGAGCAGCATCAAGCGGGTTGGTGGCGCCCATAAGGGTGCGCATCTTGGAGACGGCGGAAAGACCGGAAACAACCATCTTGACGACCGGACCGCTCGTCATAAAGTCGCACAGACCGCCAAAGAAGGGTTTGTCGGCCAGATGGGCGTAGTGCTCCTCGACGGTAGCGCGCTCGAGCGTGGTCATCTCCATGCGCTCGATGACAAGGCCGCTGCGCTCAATGCGAGCAACGATCTCGCCGATCTTGCGATCGCGCACAGCGTCGGGCTTAATCATGATGAAGGTCTTCTCGATAGCCATAAGGTAGCCTTTCAAGTAGGTTCGCGCGTGCCCAAGTCCCATTCCGGCACCCGCCTGGACTGCATCGTAACAGAGTTCTAGCTGCAGTTAAACAAAAAGCCGTTTATTGAAGCGTTATTATTAATTGAAGCGCTCCATATGTGTCACTTCTGTTCCGAAGCCCGACTAGAGTACCATCCGACCGCCCATCAACCGCATCGAACAGATCAGACGGTCGGTTGCCACCCGCAAACGTATCCCCTTCACAACCTGCCCAAAGGTCCTACAAAAGTTCTCGACAAGCTCCTTCCTTCCCTATAACAAAACGGGCACCCACCGTAGCGAGCACCCGTAAAGGCAAGATATGATAAACGCACCAGACAGACGCATCCTATAAGCTAATTAGCTCCGTGGCCCATCTCGACGACCTTGGTCAACGAGCCAAACACACCTTCGTCGGCAACGAGTTGTGCCTCGGCACGCTGCAGCTGCACGGCAACAGCGGCAGGGGCGGTACCGCCCTCGGTCGTGCGCGCGGCGACAATCGACGGGATGTCGAGCGCCTCGGTAATATCGCGCTCAAAGAGCGGGCTTGCCTCCTGGAACACCTCAAACGGCAGGTCCTCAAGATTGCAGCCGCGCTTCTCACACATCAGGACCAGATGGCCCACCACGGCATGCGCCTCACGGAACGGCAGGCCACGCTTGGCCAGGTAATCGGCAACATCGGTGGCGGCAAGATGACCCACACCGCACTCGCGCGCCATGGCATCCTCGTTGACGGTCCAAGTCGAAATCATACCGGCCATAACCGACAGGCACTGCATGAGCGTGTGGGCGGTATCGAGCGCGCCCTCCTTGTCCTCCTGCAAGTCCTTGTTATAGGCCAGCGGCAGGCCCTTCATGGTCACAAGCAGCTGCACCAGGTTGCCATACACACGGCCGCTCTTGCCGCGGATAAGCTCGGCAAAGTCGGGGTTCTTCTTCTGCGGCATGATGGACGAGCCGGTGGAGTACGAGTCGGAAAGCGTAATAAAGCCAAACTCGGAGCTCGACCACAACACGATCTCCTCGGAAAGACGCGACAGGTGCATGGCCATGACGGAGCCGGCGTAATGCAGATCGAGCAGGAAATCACGGTCGGAAACCGCATCGAGCGAGTTGGGAATCACACCCGCAAAGCCAAGCTCGGCAGCCGTCATCTGACGATCGAGCGGATAGCTCGTACCGGCAAGCGCGGCGGCACCCAGCGGGCAGTTGTCAGCGGCATCAAAGGCGGCCTTCAGGCGTGTAAAGTCGCGCGCGAACATCCAGGAATACGCCAGCAGATGATGCGACAGCAGCACGGGCTGAGCATGCTGCATGTGCGTGTAGCCCGGCAGAATCACCTTGTCGTACTTCTTGGCCGCATCCACCAGCACATGGCGCAGCTCAAGATTGGCCTCCATGAGTTCCTTGGCCAGCGCCTTGACGCCCAGACGCGTATCGGTCGCCACCTGGTCGTTGCGCGAACGCCCGGTATGCAAGCGCTTACCGGTCTCGCCGATGCGGCGCGTCAGCTCGCTCTCGATGGACATATGAATGTCCTCATCGTTGATATCGAAGGTGAAGTTGCCGGCATCGATATCCTGTTCGATTCCGGTCAGGCCCTTGGCAATCGCCTGCTCGTCCTCGGCGCTGATAATGCCCTGGGCCGCCAGCATCTTGGCATGTGCCTTAGATCCTGCGATATCCTGCTTATAGAGATGTTTGTCAACCGGCAACGACGCGCCAAACTCCTGCGTGACCTCGGCCACGCCTGCCTCAAAACGACCGCCCCAAAGAGCCATGGAACCGTCCCCTTTCTCCAAATACCAAAACAAGCGCCCAAAGCAATGAGCCATGTCGCTAAAGCGATTTTTCAACCGCTAGTTTTACACATTCCCCACCGTGCACAGGGCCATGTAGCTAATATGCAAAGAAGTGACGCACGAGGCACTTGGTGCCCAACTTCTCCCTCCGGATGTTGCCTTGCGAACCATCGATCCAGGCCTTCAGGCTCATAGGAACATCCTCGACCTTTGCAGCATCGAACTCGGGCGCGAGGGCAAGCAAGGCATGCGCGATAGCGTTGAACATAATGGATACTCCCCATATATATAGGTGCAGGGCCGTCAAATTGATAGGAGGAGCCCCGCCGGACAACCCCGGCGGGGCTCGGACTCAGCCGCAGACGCGGCATCATATACGCGGGCGGAACGTAGGGGCCACCGATGTTAAGAAGTGTCAGCAAGCATAACGAAAGGTAGAGACCCCATGCGCCCGTTATGTATCACGCGGATGGGCCGCGCGGATACCAAAGGAAGGAGGCGCTAGGCCTGGGCGGCAGCAGAGCTGGGGCCCTGGACCTTAGCCCACGTCTTGAGCGACAGCGTATCGATCTCGATAAAGCCGGCGCTGGCCTTCTCGTCAAACGTAGTGTCGCGGTCGTAGGTAGCCAGACCGTAGTCATACAGGCTAAACGGGCTCTTGCGGCCGACGACATGGCAGTTGCCCTTAAAGAACTTCAGACGGACGGTGCCGGTCACGAACTTCTGGGTGTCGGCCATAAAGGCATCGAGCGCGTTTTTGAGCGGGCTGTACCACTGGCCGTTGTACACGGCGGTGGCCCAATCCTGCTCGAGCTTAATCTTGGTCTTGAGCAGGTCGCCCTCGACGCAGATATCCTCGAGTGCCTTGTGGGCGGTGATGAGCGTCAGGGCGCCGGGAACCTCATAGCACTCGCGGCTCTTAAGGCCCACCAGACGGTCCTCGACCAGGTCGAGACGGCCAAAGCCGTTGTCGCCCGAGATCTTGTTGAGTGCGATGATGATCTCGGAGAGCTTCATCTTCTTGCCGTCGACGGCGACGGGCTTGCCGGCCTCAAACTCAATCTCGGTATACGTCGGGGTGTCGGGCGTGTCCTCGGGATTCTTGGTCATAACCCAGGCGTCGTCGAGCGGCTCGTTCCAGGGATCCTCCAGGTGGCCGCACTCAATGGCACGACCCCACAGGTTGTCGTCGATGGAATAGGGGTTGTCGTTGGCACCCTCGGGAACCGGCACGTTGTGGGCGTGAGCATAGGCGACCTCGTCGGGACGGCACTTAAGATCCCACTCGCGAACCGGGGCGATAACCTTAAGCTCGGGGTCGAGGGCCTTGACGGCAGCCTCAAAACGAACCTGGTCGTTACCCTTGCCGGTGCAGCCGTGAGCGACGTAGGTCGCGCCAAACTCGTGAGCGACCTCGACAAGCTTCTTGGCGAGCAACGGGCGGGACAGGGCGGAGAGCAGCGGATACTTGTTCTCGTACATAGAGTTTGCGGCGATAGCCTTAGTCAGGAACTCATCGGAGAACTCGTCGCGCAGATCGAGCACCTGGCAATCCAGAACGCCCAGGTCGAGGGCCTTCTGCTTCTTGGCGTCCAGACCGGTCTCCTCCTGGCCCACGTTGCCGCAGACACAAACGACATCGAGATTCTTCTCGTCCTGGAGCCACTTGACACATACGGATGTATCAAGACCACCGGAATATGCGAGAACGACTTTTTCCTTGCTCATGGCTGTTTCCTTTCGCCCTTGGTAGCTAGTTAGAACATCGGTCAGTTGCAAGTCATTTCGAGGTCAAAAACCGTGCAATATCAGGTTAAATAGCAAAAAGCAGCACAGCATGCCCTAGAAACATGCGTTTATATCGTGCTAAAACCCAACGACCTCAAAATGACTCTGTTGGGGCATTTCACCCCATACGAACAGAGACGATTGTTATCGTCGTCGGGAAATTGCGCGCTGGCGTCGGATGGCATTATCTGCAGTGGTGATGATCTTTACGAACTGCATCTGCCTCTCCTTTCACCTATCGCCGGGCGCAATTCTAATATCGTAAACGGTACCTTTTCTTCGGTAAGCGGTTGTATTTCCGTCTCCGTTTTCGATGGTCGCTATATTACGCTAAAGTGCCCGCAGCACAAGCGACAAATTCAAATTTCTGAAAAGTTTTTTCATTACTTTGTGAAGCGTGGTGCAAATACGCTCCGTTCCTGCGACAATACGCTCAGTTACTGGTTGATGGTTATAACGTCTGAAACAATTTCGAAACGAAAGGCGCGCTTTTATGCAAACTTACGAATCGGACACCAATATCGAAAGCATTAAGATTCTCGCCGTCGACATGGACAAGACGCTGCTCACCGACAAGCGCGTGTTGCCGCAGGGTCTTGATGAGCGCCTGGACAAGCTCGCCGACGCAGGCATTGTATTCTGCCCCGCCAGCGGACGCCCCGCCCCCAAACTCGAGGAAATGTTCGAGAGCATTAAGAACCGACTTGCTTTTTGTCCCGACAACGGAGCCTGCGTCATCTATCGCGGCAGCTATATCTATAAGAGCAACATCGATGTGGCGCTGTATCAGCAGGTGCTCGCCCGTGCCTCGGAGGACCCGCGTGCCGTTCCCGTCTTGTGCTGCTACGACGAGTTCTATGTGCTCGCCCGCGACCATCAGTACCACGACGAGATCAGCGTGTACTACAACACGATCAACTACGTCGATAGCTTTGAGGGCCTTGATATCGAGTCCAACAAGATTTCGATCTTCTTCCCCGCCTACGATGCCGAGCCCGCGTTTCGCGAGAACTACAGCCCCGAGTTCTCGGACAAGCTCTACGTCACCAACGCCGGGCGCGAGTGGATAGACTTTATGAACCTGGGCGTCGACAAGGGGTCGGGCGTCGCGCACCTGTGCGAGCAGCTGGGCATTGATATCGCTGATGCCGCCGCCGTGGGTGATACGTACAACGACATCCCCATGCTGGAGCGCGTCGGGCATAGCTTTATCGTGGATAATGCCGAGGAGCACATGAACGCGCACGCCAAATGGCGCATTCCGAGCAACAACGACGGGGGCGTACTGACGCTCATCGACGCCATCCTGGCGGCTCGTTAACGGGGCTCGTCGGACCCGGCCGGGCGCCAAGATGGCGTCTTGAGTGTCTAGATACTTAGCTGAAATGATTTGAGCAGAGGGGAGCCCCTTGTTGGAAGGGGCTCCCCTCTGTTTTGGTTACTGTGGGACAAATTAATCAGTAGTGTTTGTCCCAAATCTTAAGTATGTGGGGGCTTGCGTCTTGGGCGAGCTTGCCTTACGGAGTGCTTCCCTATTTCGCGTCGGCCCAGGTTATGCCGGTGCTGGCTTCGGCGATTAGGGGGACGCGGAGGTCTACTACGTGTTCCATGACGTCGCGGACCATGGCGGTGAGGCGCTCGACTTCGTCGACGGGGCACTCAAAGTCCAGTTCGTCGTGTACCTGCAGAATCATGTGGGCAGCAAAGCCCTCTTCTTCCAGGCGGCGGCTTACGCGGGCCATGGCGATCTTGATGATGTCGGCGGCGGTGCCCTGCATGGGGTGGTTCATGGCCGTGCGCTCACCAAAGCCGCGGAGCTGCGGGTTTTTGGCCTTGAGCTCAGGAATATGGCGACGGCGGCCGTACATGGTCTCGGCATAGCCCGTCTGCTTGGCACGCGCCACCACGTTGTCGAGGAACGTACGCACGCCCGGGTATGCCTCGTAGTAGCGGTCGATCATGTCGCGTGCCTCGGCCATCGAGATATGCAGCGACTGCGATAGGCCGTAAGCCTGCTGACCATACACGATGCCAAAGTTCACGGCCTTGGCGCGGCTGCGCAGGTCGGGCGTCACCTCGGACACCGGCACGCCAAACACGCGCGCGGCCGTCTCGGCATGGAAGTCCTCGCCCTCGTTAAAGGCGCGCACCAGATGCTCGTCACCCGAGAGATGCGCCAGCAGACGCAGCTCGATCTGCGAGTAGTCCACCGCCAAAAAGACGCTTCCCTCGCCTGCCGAAAACGCCGTCTTGACAGTACGGCCCAGCTCCGAGCGCGTCGGGATGTTCTGAAGGTTCGGGTCACTCGAGGACAGACGACCCGTCGCCGTGATGGTCTGGTTGTACGTGGTGTGCACGCGACCGTCACCACGACGCAACGGGCCCAGCGTGTCCAGATAGGTGGACTTGATCTTGGACTTCTCACGCCAGTCCAAGATCAGACGCACGATTTCGTGGTCACGGGCAAGGTCGCTCAGCACCTTGGCGTTGGTCGAATAATAGCCGCGCTTGGTCTTTTTGAGGCCCTTGGTCGGAAGGCCCATCACGTCAAAGAGCACGTGCGAGAGCTGCATGGGACTGCCGATGTTAAAGGTCTCGTCGCCGGCCAGATCGCGAATGCTCCGCTCGATCTCGGCAATCTGGGTCGCCAGACCCTCGGACAGACTATGCAGGCGGTCGGGGTCCACGAGCATGCCCGCGCGCTCCATCTTGGCAAGCACCGGCACGAGCGGCATCTCGATGCCATCGAACACGTTGGCGGCGTTCTCGCGGGCCATGCGGTCGCGCAGCGGCGCCACGAGCGCCAGCGTCAGGGCCGCAGTGCGGGCAGCAGGGGCAGGAGCGTCCTCGCCAGCACCCTCCGCGCCGCGCGCCGCAGGCAGCGTCATCTGCAGATAGGTATCGGCCAGATACGCCTCATCAAACTCGGAGCGGTCGGAATCCAACAGATAGGCGGCGACCACAGTATCGAAGATGCGCGTGGAATCGACGGCCAGCGGATCCATGAGCTCGGGCTCAGAGGAATCGATGGGCGAAAGCTCGTGCAGCAGCGCCTTCATGTCCGGGCTCGCCACGCGGCCCTCCATAAACAGGCGCGCGAGCACGCCGGCGACCACGCCGTGGGCAACGTTGAAGCCATCGACCACGGCAGACGCACCGCCGTCGCCCTCCTCGAGCGCAAGCAACCCCTTGGACGTCGCCAGCCACAGCGTGCGCGTCAGGCCAAAAAGTGCGCCTTCCTCCTTGTCATCGTCCACCACGGCGGCGACCCACTCGCCCGCCTCGATCGCACGGACAACCTCGGACGCCACGGCAGCAAGCGCCTCGGCATCGCCGGCAGCGGTGCGCTCAATCGTGGGCATCTCAAACGTGCTAGCAGCGGCCGCAGCCCCGCCCTCGCCGCCAATCAGCGCCAAAAAACGGTTCTGCATGGCCGTAATGCCGAGCGTGCCCAGCGTAGCGGACACCTCGTCGGCAGAAAACGCCGGGAAGGACGTCGCATCAAAGTCGAGCTCGACAGGCGCATCGGTACGAATGGTTGCGACCTTGCGGCTCAGCAGCGCGTCGTCGATATGCGCGCGCAGGTTCTCGCCCATCTTGCCCTTGACCTCGTCGGCATGTGCGATGACCTCGTCCAGGCTGCCGTACTGCGCGATGAGCGCGCTCGCCTTTTTGGGGCCGATGCCCGGCACGCCGGGAATGTTGTCGGAAGTATCGCCCTTCAGGCCGTAAAAATCGGGCACGAGCGCCGGTGTAATGCCGTGATACAGGTCGTCCACGCTCTCGGGCGTCATGATCGCCACGTCGGACAGGCCTTTGCGGGTCGAGACCACGTTGACGTGCTCGGTCACGAGCTGATACATGTCGCGGTCGCCGGTCACCAGCAGCATGTCGCAGCCGGCTTCCTCGCCCAGGCGCGCCATGGTGCCCAGGATATCGTCACCTTCCCAGCCCTCGGACTGCAAAATCGGCACGTTGAGCGCAGCGAGCAGCTCCTTAATCATGGGGAACTGCGCGTGCAGGTCGGGGTCCATGGGCGGGCGCTGCGCCTTATACTGCGGCAGCATCTCCATGCGCACGCGCGGCTTGCCCTTATCAAACGCCACGACCACACCGTCGGGGTTAAAGGCGTCGATCATCTTGAGAAACATGTTTAAAAAGCCAAAGATCGCGTTGGTGGGGCGACCGTCCGGCGCGTTCATGGTGGGCGGCACGGCGTGGAAGGCGCGGTGCATGAGCGAGTTGCCGTCGATAACGGCAAAGGTGCGGCGCTTGTCAGACATATTGAATACCTCGCTTTGGGCTGGGCACGATTTGCTCCCACCAGTTTACACGCTCCCCGCCTCGCGGCCACCGCACATCAAGCTCCTCCGCCACCGCGCGCCCGCGCGTGATACGATGGCTCACGGTACATTAACCAGCACGATCGATCCGAAAGGAGCCTGCGTCATGGAGCGTCCCTGCGCATGGAAAAAGTACACGCCACAGCAGATCGAGGAGCTCGAGGAGCTTTGCCGCGGCTATAAGCAGTTTTTGAGTGAGAACAAGACCGAGCGCCTGTGTGTCAAGGCCGGCATCAAGATGGCCGAGGAGGCGGGCTACGTCGACCTGGAGACCGTGATCGCCGAAGGCCGCGAGCTCAAGGCAGGCGACAAGGTGTACGCCGCCAACCACGGCAAGGACCTTATGCTCGTCAACCTTGGAACCGCCCCGCTCGAGCAGGGCTTTAACATCCTGGGCGCCCACGTGGACTCGCCTCGCCTGGACCTCAAGCAAAATCCCGCCTTCGAGGCCGGCGACATGGCCTACCTCGACACGCACTACTACGGCGGCGTCAAGAGCTACCACTGGGTGGCCTCCCCGCTCGCGCTTGTGGGCGTCATCTGCAAAAAGGACGGCACCACCGTCGACATCAACATCGGCGACAAGGCTGACGACCCGGTCTTTACCATCTCCGACCTGCTGATTCACCTCTCGAGCGAGCAGATGGCCAAGCCCGCCAAGGACGCCGTCGACGCCGAGATCCTCGACGTGATTGTGGGCGGCCGCCCCGTCAAGTTTGACGAGGACGACAAGGACGCTCCCAAGGAGCCCGTCAAGCAGATGTTCCTGGATATCCTCAAGGAGCAGTACGACGTCGAGGAGGAGGACTTCCTCTCCGCCGAAATCGAGGTCGTGCCCGCCGGCCCGGCCCGCGACATGGGCCTCGACCGCTCCATGATTCTGGGCTATGGCCATGACGACCGCGTTTGCGCCTACCCCTCCATGCTCGCCCAGATCAATGTGGCCAATGTCGAGCGCACGAGCATCACACTCATCGTCGACAAGGAGGAGATTGGTTCCGTGGGTGCCACCGGCATGACGAGCCGCTTCTTCGAGAACACCGTCGCCGAGATCATGACGCTCGCCGGCGAGGATAGCCCGCTGGCCCTGCGCCGCGCACTCGCCCACAGCCGCATGCTCTCCTCTGACGTGTCCGCGGGCTTCGACCCGGGCTACGCCGGCAAGTTCGAAACCAAGAACGCAGCCTTTATGGGTCGCGGCCTGTGCTTTAACAAGTACACGGGCAGCCGCGGCAAGGGCGGCTCTAACGACGCCGACGCCGAGTATGTGGCCCTCATCCGCGACATCATGGACGAGGCGGGCGTTGACTTCCAGACCTGCGAGCTCGGCCGCGTCAACGCAGGTGGCGGCGGCACCATCGCCTACATCATGGCCAAGTACGGCATGAACGTCATCGACTCCGGTGTTGCCGTCCTGTCCATGCACGCCCTGTGGGAGGTCGCTAACAAGGCCGATATCTACGAGGCCTATCGCGGCTACAAGGCCTTCATCGAGCGCGCCTAACCGACCCTTCATCAGTTGCGGTGAAATACGGACTAAACTGGCCCATAAACGACCAAAACAGACCGTATTCCACCGCAACTTTCTTTTTGGCAGAGGAGAGTCCATGCTGCAGGTCATCATTTCGCCCGCCAAACAGATGCGCGCGGCCCAAGATGCTTTTGAAGCCCTGGGCATTCCACCTTTTGTGCACGAGACGGCTCGCCTCCACCGCGCACTGCTAAATATCGAGCGGAATGAAGGCAGCGGCGGCCTGCAGGCGCTATGGAACGTGAGTGACAAACTGCTGGGGCCTTGCCTCAACACCCTGCATGAATTCGGGCCCATCCTGAAAAACGGCGATCTCGACAATCCCGCACTCGCCCGTCACCTCTCCCCTGCCGTCATGTCCTATCACGGCATTCAATACCAGAGCATGGCACCCGAGGTGATGGATTTCGCGCAGCTCGCATGGCTGCAAGACCATCTGTGGATCCTCTCGGGCCTTTACGGATGCGTACGCCCCTTCCACGGCGTGTCGCCCTATCGGCTCGAAATGGGGGCGAAGCTTGCCGTCGACGATGCCCGAGACCTCTACGCGTTTTGGGGCGACAAACTCGCACGGGTCATCGCTCCGGCGGGCTCCAACGCTACGATCGTCAACCTTGCCAGCGTAGAGTATGCCAAAACCGTTCTGCCCCACCTCGCGGGCGACGCCACGGCCGTCACATGCCTCTTTGGCGAGGGTATCCGCAACGGGAAGCCCATCCAACGGTCGACCGCCAGCAAAAAGGCGCGCGGCTCCATGGTGCGGTGGATGGCAGAAAACAAGCTCGAGGATGCAAGCGAACTTACCGCATTCAACATCGGCTATCGTCACATCCCCGAGCTTTCAGACAAAAACACCCTGGTTTTCATGAACGCGCAGGCACAATAGGCCCGCCGTTTCCAAACACTCCGTTACTCCGCCAAGCCATCGGCCTTTGCAATCCCGTTTGTCGAACCGTCCTGATAGACAATCTTGACGTGCTCAACCTCGGACACCGCAACACCCGTCGGAGGCTCCAGACGCCATTCCGTCAGGACGATATCCATGGTCGTGGGCACATCTCCTTGATCTTTGAGCTTCACCGTGAGCGTTTTGAGCGCCGCGTCAAACGTCACGCGTTCGATTTCTTCACCTGGAATGGACCCACCACTCAGCTGCAACTGCACAAACTCATCGCGCGGGTACCAATAATCGCCCGGAACGGCGAGCGTATTGGCATTACCGCCAGTACTCCTCACCGTCATAATCGGTAGGCTATCATCAGCCTCGAACTCCCACGCAGCGCCGCCGCGACCGCCGAACGTCCAAATACAAAAGGCAATCACCAACACGGCAAGCACCGCAAAACCAATCGCGACAAGGCCATGGTGCGCACGGCTTTCCTCGGCCGATACATCCCATTGTGTCTCTCGATATAGATGCTTGTCTTCCATGTACGCCTCCCCACAGGCACGCTCGTTAGGCCAATCGTACCCATTCGAGCTATACTTGAGCCCATTACATAAACGGGGAGCTTGCAGGACAAGACGGCAGGCTGAGACTGGGCGCGCCCGCCCTGACCCGCAAACCTGATATGGGTAATGCCAACGAAGGGAGCCGTGCCAATGAGCACACAGACCGAGCCCAAGCTCGTCACGCAAATCGACTTCGCCCGCGCCGGGCAGATCACGCCGCAGATGAAGGAAGTCGCCGAGCGCGAGCATCGCGACCCCGAGTACATCCGCGAGCGCGTGGCCGACGGCCGCATCGCCATTCCCGCCAACATCGTGCACATCAAAAAAGGCATGCGCGCCTTTGGTGTCGGCGAGGGCCTGTCTACTAAGGTCAACGTCAACCTGGGCATCTCGGGCGATAAAGCCGATGCCGCCGAGGAATGGAAGAAGGTCAAGATCGCCGAGGACTTTGGCGCCGACGCCATCATGGACCTTTCCAACTCGGGCAAGACGCGCCAGTTCCGCCAGCAGCTCATCGACGAGACGCCGCTCATGGTGGGCACCGTCCCCATGTACGACGCCATCGGCTACATGGAAAAGCCGCTGGTCAAGCTTACCAAGGATGACCTGTTCGAGGTCGTGCGCGCGCACGCCGAGGACGGCGTGGACTTTATGACCATCCACTGCGGCATCAACAAGTCGGTCACCAAGACCTTTAAGGAGACCGGCCGCTTGATGAACATCGTGAGCCGCGGCGGCTCGCTGCTGTTTGGCTGGATGGAGGTCACCGGCAACGAAAACCCCTTCTACGAGTACTTTGACGAGCTGCTCGAGATCTGCCACGAGTACGACGTGACGATTTCGCTCGGCGACTCCTGCCGCCCGGGCTGCCTCTACGACTCCAACGACGCCACCGAGACCGCTGAGATGATCGAGCTGGGCAAGCTGTGCAAGCGCGCTTGGGCTGCCGGCGTCCAGGTCATGGTCGAGGGTCCGGGTCACATGGCGCTCGACGAGATCGCCGCCAACATGAAACTGCAGAAGCGCCTGTGCCACAATGCCCCGTTCTATGTGCTCGGGCCGCTGGTGACCGATATCGGCGTGGGTTACGACCACATCACCGCTGCCATCGGCGGCGCCATCTCCGCCAGCTCCGGTGCCAACTTCCTGTGCTACGTGACGCCGGCCGAGCACCTGTGCCTGCCCAACGCCCAGGACGTGCTCGATGGCCTCATGGCCACCAAGATCGCCGCACACGCCGCCGACATCGCCAAGAAGGTACCCCACGCCCGCGACATGGACGACAAGATGGGCCAGGCACGCCGCAAGCTCGACTGGGGCTCCATGTGGAAGTGCGCGCTCGACCCGGTCACCGGCAAGAAGCGCTACGAGGAATCCCCCGCCGCCACCGAGGGCACCTGCACCATGTGTGGCAAGATGTGCGCCGTCCGCACCGTTAACAAGGTGTTCGAAGGCACGACGATCGACCTCGGCATGGAGGACTAACTCGTCACCGGAGCCACAATCGGTAACATGGTGTTCGTCAATTGTTGACGTGTGAACATTTGCTTACATTTGCGTAAAGATTGCATCGCCCGCCCGGGTTCGACATAGAGTCGGCCCGGGCATCTTTATAATGCTGGCTTAAAGACCCATTTGATTCCGACCGAACAAGGGAGCAAACATGGATCGCAGTAAGGTACCTGCCGTTCTATCCATCGCAGGATCCGATTCCAGCGGTGGCGCCGGCATTCAGGCCGACATCAAGACCATCACGGCGCACCGCCTGTATGCCGAGACGGCCATCACGGCCATCACCGCACAGAACACCCTGGGCGTCACCGCCGTGCAGGACATCTCCCCCGATATTGTCGCGGCGCAGATCGATGCCGTCTTTGACGATATCCGCCCCAACGCCGTCAAAATCGGCATGGTCTCCTCTGCCGAGATTATCGAGGTTATCGCCGACCGCCTGAGCGACTGGAACGCGACAAACGTGGTAGTCGACCCCGTTATGGTAGCCACCTCGGGCGCTCGCCTCATTGCCGAGGATGCGGCCGAGGCGCTCACGCGTCGCCTGTTCCCGTTGGCGACCGTCATCACGCCCAATATTCCCGAGGCCATGGCGCTGCTCGATTACGAAGTCGATTCCGAGCGCACGCAGCAAAATGCCGCCATGCTTCTCACCCGCCGCTTTGGATGCGCGTCCCTCGTTAAGGGCGGGCATTTTGTCAACGAGGCCAACGATGTATTGGCCGAACCCGCGCCACTCGATAACGAAGGCAACCATATGGGCGATCCGCTCACCACGTGGTTCCGCCACAAGCGCATCGAGACCGGCAACACGCATGGCACCGGCTGCACGCTTTCATCCGCCATCGCCTGCGCATTGGCGCAGGGCATGGATCTTGCCGACGCCGTCAACGCCGGCAAGGCCTACCTAACGGGCGCTCTCGCCGCCGGCCTGAACATGGGCAAAGGCTCCGGCCCTGTCAACCACATGTGGCAGTACTAAATAGCCAGTAACCTGCCAAAAAGAGACAGGCTACCTTGCACCAAAAACCGTCGCAACATTCGATGAAAATCGTGCAAACGCGAAAAATCATTAAATGTTGCGACGGTTTGATTTTAGATAGCGGTCGAGCAAAGGACCAGAGCGCCTATTCGTCGGCGAGTTGAATTCCCAACAAACCCGAGAGTGCCAGCGCCTGCTCGGCATTGACCGTCAAGCCACGCAACTCATGGTAATCGCCCGAAACAACGGGCGCTGCAAATGTACAGCGCGACACATCAACGCCGGAAAGCGACGTCTTGAACACATCAACACGCGTCAGGTCACAGCCATCCAGGCGTATCTGACCCAGCTTGGCACCCTGAAACGCAGCCTCTCTCAGACGTGTATCGCATGCTGTCATAGGGCCAATGCGTCCCTCCGAAAGGTTCGCATAGCTCAAATCGCACGATCCAAACGACACGCTCGACAGGCGCGCCTTGAGCAAGTTGAGTCCCGGTGCCGAGCAGTCAACGAAGTCGCAGCGGCTGAGCCAGCAGCCTTCCATGTTGCAGCGGATAAAGCGGCAACCGCGAAACACCACGTCGCGAAACGTCGAGCCGCTCCAGTCAACGCTATCGAACTCGCAAGATCGGAACACAACGCCATCGAAGGTCGCGCCGTTCGCCACGTCGTAGGCAAGATCCAAATCCTCAAAAGCGGTATTGGAGACGAGCTCATCGCCCTCGGCAAAGAGGTCGATGAGCTCGTCCATGCCCATATGGCAGCCAATCCGTTCGTTTACCCGGGCAAAACCACCGCAAAGGTGCCTGTCCCCTTTGCGGTGGCTTGGGGTCGCGCTACTCACCGAGCATCTCTTGGAGCTTGGCTGCCACGGCATGTCCCAAGCTCTCGTGGCTTTCGGGCATCATATGCAGATAGTCGATATCGCCCGGCTCGGCAAACTCGGCGGCATTCAAAAAGTCGCAGCCAAACTGCTCGGCCACGTGCGCATAGTACTCGCCAAAAAGCTCAGATGCCTCAACGGAATGCTCGTCAAAGTCGGTCATATACACATCGGCGATCTGCGGCTTGATCTTGATAGGAGCCATCAGCAGGATGCGCGGGCAAGGCGCAGCGTCGGTCCACGGAAACGCGCGGACGGCGCGAATCAGCGCCATGGCGCCACGGGCGATATCGGAAGCTGTCACGTTAAAGACCGTCTTACAGTCGTTGGTGCCCAGCATGATCACAATGGCGTCCAGCGGCTTATGGGCCTCGAGCAGCATCGGAAGCGCGCGAATACCGTTGAGGTTAGTGTCCAGATGGCACATGTCGTCGCGTACCGTCGTGCGGCCGTTGAGGCCTTCTTCAATTACATGCCAGCCCTCGCCTAAGTCACGTTGGACCACGCCACACCAGCGCACATCCTGCGCATAGCGCACCGCGGTACCGTCGCGCATGCCCGCCGGATCGTAACCATAGGTGTTGCTGTCACCAAAGCATAGAACGTTTTTCATCGTAAGCTCCCCACTCAATAAAAAGCCGACGGGAGCAGCCCCCGTCGGCTCGGTATATCGCATCACGCGCACCGTTTACAGGTACTTGCGCCAGTCGTCGTCATCCTCGTCATCCTCGGCAGCGGCCTGAGCCTGCTCGGCGGCACGGGCGGCTGCGGTGCGGGCGGCAACCTGAGCATAGGACTCCTCGTTGCGCTCGGGGAAGTTTGCCAGCACGTGCTCGAACTTGGCGAAGTCCTCGTCCCAGCGCGTAGAGGGCACGGCAAAGAAGACCTGCTTGACCTTGAAGTCGCCCGACGCGAGCTCCTTGCGGAAGAGCTCGGCCACGGCCTCGGCATCAAAGCCGTTGTTGTCGCAGCCCCAAGCACCCAGCACGAGCTTCTCGCGACCAAGCTCATCGCAGATGGCGAGCACAAAGCGAATGCGGTCGCGCAGGGCATCCAGCAGAGCATCGTCGCTCACGCGATACTCCTGGCGGGCGCGCCTAACGTTGGGCGCGGCGGCCACGATCACGTCGGCGTATGCATGCACGTGGTTGCGGTCGAAGCGCACCGCAGGCACCACCAGGGCGCGGTTACGATAGAGCTCGCAGTTGATGTTGCGGCGACGGTTCTCGCCGTACCACTTACGCTGCTTATCGAGAACGTTGTACAGATACGAATCGGCGCACAGCGTGGCCTCCTGGCCCAGATAACCCTGAATATATCCACCGCCCGGATTGGTAAACGAGGCAAAGGCGAGCACTGCCATGTCGCAGAACTGCGCATAGCCACGGCCGTTGTCCAGAATGGCCTGCGTGGCGGAGGCATCAAGCACGGTGACCTCGGGCAGGGTCGGAGCGGGCTCCTCGGCAGGCGCGGACTCGGTCTCTGCGGGTTCCTCGGCAGGCGCAGACTCGTCCGTGACCTCGGTCTCGACGGACGCAACCTCAGCGGCCTCGACCTCGGCGGACTCAGACTCCTCGGCAACCGGCTCCTCGGCAGCCGCAGCCGCTTGGGCCTTGGCCTTCATCGCCGCGACAAAGCCGGCAGGCATGCCGTCAAACTCGCGAGCACCAGCAAGCGAACGCTCGATATCCTTGGCGCAGGCCTCGGACACAGTCATCACATGGCGCTCGGCGGCCTTGGCACGAGCCTCGCGCTTGGGATTGGGCTGACCCGCTCGGTTGGACCTGCGGTTACGGTTCCTGTTGTCGACGTCTGCCATACGTGGTCACCTTTCCTGTCGCTGCCGCTATCGGCTTTTCCCATCCATGATACCCCGCCGCGCACAAAAAAGACGGCCCCGAAGGACCGCCTTTCGCATCGTTTTACCGCGTCCGACAAGAAACGCTGCAATCCCCCGCGCTAGTCGCGACGACCGAGGATGTTCAGGATGCGCAGGAACACGTTGATAATGTCCACGAACAGATTGGACGCCATGAGCACCGCATTGGGCAGCGTGGGCGGCACCGTCGTGGCAACATAGGTGTCGTAGCCAATAAAGCCGGCGAACACCACGATCACGATCAGGTCGGTGATGGTCTGCGAGACGCCCATGAACATCAGCACGATCTCAACCAGAATAGTGGCGAGCAGAATGCCAAAGCCGATGCCATATACGCGCTGGAAAAACTTGGGGAACGTCACGCCCAAGGCGCCAAAGACAAAGGTGATGGCGGCCGTGGCGATAAAGGCAGTGTTGATGGTGGGCAGGTCGTAGTTGGCAAGGCCAAACGACGCGGTCAGGCCGAAGGTACTCGCAAAGATTACGTAGCCCACAAGGGACAGACCCACGGACTGCTTGCCCGCAGCAGCCGACATCATGACCATGCCGACGATGGTTAAAATAAACGAGCCAAAGACCAGTGGCAGGGCGGCGCCGCTCATCATCATGCGCGCAAACGACATGGTGCTCGTAAAGTAGGCGCCGGCACCCATGGCGCAAAAGCCCAAGAAGATCAGGGCAGATATGGCGAGATTGTACGCGCGCGGCGACATCTCCTTGGCGCGACTTGCGCCGGTCTCGACGGGGCCGTTCTGATAGCCCTGAATATCGTTCATGCTTCGTCCTTTCAAAAAGCGCCACGACAGCGCAGCAGGTGACAAGATTCCTGCCATTGTACCCGAACGCCGTGCGTCCTTACCTACGGCGCTCGCCCTCAAGCGTACGATCAAACGCCCAAACCCACCAACGCATCACGTGTGCCTGCGAGCCGTCCGCCCGCTCGCGCGTCTGGTCCTCCAGATACAACTCGGTCGCGTGCCCGCCAAAACGCACCTTATAGGTTGCCGTACGAATGCCGTGAACCGTCAGGCCAAACCCAGTGGTCGAGACAATCTCGTCAATCGTAAAGCAACGACCGTCGACCCAGCAGACGGTGACCGGCACGACCTGTCCGCCCGCGAGGATGCGAGCCACGACGTCCACATACTGCTTGTGCACGCGCCGAGTTTTGCCATCTGTCTGTCGATATTCCATGCCTCCTATTATCGAACGCATGTTTGCATGTTGTAAAGCGAACAGGTTGTGGTTTTGGGGTGTTGGGGCGCGCGCACGTGTCCTCATGGTGTGTTAGCAAAAAGAACACCCACGGTCAACAGGGCTAATATTCATTTTTAGCGCCAAAAAATTCACTGCTCCCATCAGAACTCGGTAAAGAAACCCGCAGGAGGTGATACGATTTATCATGTTTCTGTAACGTGCCTGCAAACTTCGAGAAAGCCCATATATGGACGTAACGTTCTCAACCTTCCTCGGCCAACTTGTGTCGAACCCAGTCCTTGCCGTCACCGTGATCCTCGCGCTCGGCGCCATCTTCGTCAATGGATGGACCGACGCACCCAACGCCATCGCGACCTGCGTCACTACGCGTTGCATGCCCGCCCGCGCCGCTATTCTCATGAGTGCCGCATTCAACTTCCTTGGCGTGCTCATCATGACGCACTTTAACGCGAGCGTCGCCAACACCATCTCCCATATTGTCGACTTTGGCGGAAACAGCACCATGGCGCTCGCCTGTCTGTGCGCGGCGCTGTTCTCCATCGTCGTCTACGGCGCCACAGCGTCGCGTTTTGGCATCCCCACCTCGCAAAGCCACAGCCTTATCGCCGGCCTGACCGGTGCCGCCATCGCCCTCGGCGGTGCGAGCAGCGTCAACGTCCACGAGTGGATGAAGGTCATCTACGGCCTGGCGCTCTCCATCGGTCTGGGCTTTGTCATGGGCTGGGTCCTGTGCAAGCTCGTCTCGATTCTTTTCGCCGCCGCCAACAGGCGACGTGCCAATGTCTTCTTTAAATACGCTCAGATCGCGAGCGCTGCGGCCATGAGCTTTATGCACGGCGCGCAGGATGGACAGAAGTTCATCGGCGTGCTCTTTTTAGGCGTGGCCTTTGCCAGCGGCCAGACGAGCGTCGGCGATGCCGGCATCCCCATCTGGATTATGCTGCTATGCTCGGCCACCATGGGCATCGGCACCAGCGTGGGCGGCGAGCGCATCATCAAGTCCGTTGGCCAGAGCATGGTCAAGCTCGAAAAGTACCAGGGCTTCTCCGCCGACCTGGCGGGCGCCGCGAACCTGCTGCTTGCCACCCTTACCGGCATCCCCGTGTCCTCCACGCACATCAAGACCTGCGCCATCATGGGCGTCGGTGCCGTCAAACGCCTCTCGGCCATCAACTTCGGCGTCGTCAAGGACATGATGTTCACCTGGTTCTTCACCTTCCCCGCCTGCGGACTCATCAGCTTTGTCATGGCCAAGCTGTTCATGATGTTCATCTAGTCAAACCGAACGTCCATCCGGACCGTAACACCTCGCCCACCCGTCTTCGCCTCGAAAGGACCCACTCATGGCAAAGAAACCCGATTCGTTCTACTTTGACAACTACGTCGCCTGCGCCGACCTCGCCGTCCAGGCCGCCGAGCTGCTTACCAAGATTTTCGAGAACTTCGATCCCGCAAAGATTCACGATATGCTCGACAAGATGCATGCGATCGAGCATGCGGCCGACAAGAAGCACCATGAGCTTGAGGACGCCCTGCTCACCGCCTTTATCACCCCGCTTGAGCGCGAGGATCTGGACCTGATGAGCTGCTCGCTCGACACCGTGCTCGACCGCATCGAGGGCGTCGTGCAGCGCGTCTACTTCACCAACATCCAGAGCATCCATCCCGATGCCATCGTGATCGCCCACAAGGTGACCGACGCCTGCCGCGCCATGAAAGACCTGATGGTCGAGCTGCCTAACTACCGCAAGTCCAAAACGCTGCGCGAGCTCGTCATCCAGATCAACACCATCGAGTCCGAGGCCGACGAGCTCTATATCAACGCCATGCGTAACCTGCACGTTAACGGCAAGGACCCGCTCGAGGTCATCGCTTGGCGTGACGTGTACGCCTTCCTGGAGTACTGCGCCGACTGCTGCGAGAATGTGGCCGATGTCGTGGATTCGATTGTCATGAAGAACAGTTAATTGGGGGTACGTGTCCCGGCGGCGAAGGGCCGGCCACGGTTTGCTTTCTCACTCCGGCTGCTTTGCAGAGTCGTTCGAAAGTAAACCGTGGCCGGCCCTTCGCCTTACGTACCACCATTGGGAACTTTGGCTGATAGTTGTAGCGCGATGGGGGTTTGGCTGAAGGGACCTATGGTACCCGTTCGGACACTTTGGCCCTTGATGAGCGTTTGGCTGATTGCTGCTTTGGGTACTCTTTGGGTTACTTTTGGTTTGTTTGATTTTTAATTTTAGGAGGGCTTGTATGTCTTATTTGGATCTGGCTCGTGGTCGGTATTCTTGTCGTTCTTTTGAGGACCGTTCTGTTGAGCAGGCTGTGGTGGATGCCATTGTTGAGGCTGGGCGTATTGCTCCTTCTGCTTGTAATAATCATCCAGCCCGTGTGATGGTGCTGGATACGCCTGAGCTGTTGGAGAAGGCTGCTGCTTGTCAGCCTCGGTTTGCTCGTGATGGGTCTATCTTTGGAGCTCCGCTTGTCTTCCTCATTTGCAGCGTTACCGATGATGCTTGGGTGCGCCCGTATGACCAGATGAATTCCAGTGAAATCGATACGTCCATCGTGTGTGATCAGATGATGATGGAGGCCACCGAGCAGGGCCTGGGAACGTGCTGGGTGTGCCATTTTAAGCCTGAGATGGCCCGTGAGCAGTTCGACCTGCCCGAGGGTGTCTATCCCTATCACATGCTCGTCTGTGGCTATCCTGCCGACCATATCGCCGACCCCGAGCATCGAGAGGCTCGCACCATTCCCCTCTCCGACTTCCTCCTCAAGTAGGTTTTGGGACATGCCTCAAAACCTACCCTTGACCGCTCACCCGTTCACCGAGTTCTGCGCCACTATGTGCAGGACTCGGTTTTTTATGTTGCGCACCCCGGCACAGTCATAAAAAAGGACCCGCAAGCTGCGGGTCCTTTCTAGGCACTAAATTGTAGGCCGAATGTTAGTCCAGGTCGTCGGCGGCAAAGTTGTCGATCGGGGCGAAGGGATCGGCCACGGGGACAACCGGGTCAGCGACGGGCAGCGGCTCGGCGGGAACAGTCACCGCAGGAGAAGCGGCAGAACCGACCGGCGTGGAGGCCATGAGGTCGGCCGGGAAGGAGTTCTGGGCATCGTCCATGAAGTGCTGGATGAGCTTGAGGTACTCGGCCTTGAACTCCTCGCGGGAAGCCTTGAGACGATCGATTTCCTCGAGCTCGGCCTGCTTTTCGGTCAGAGCCTGGCGGATAACCTCGCGTGCCTTAGCGTCAGCCTCGTTGCGGATACGCTCAGCGTTCTCGTTGGCATCGTTGACGATGGTCTCAGCGGTCTGCTGGGCAGCGATCAGGGCAGCGGAAATCTGGCGCTCCTGAGCGGAGAAGTCAGGGGCGGGAGCAGCCACGGGGGCGGCAGGAACGGCTTGGGCGGTGGCATCCTGAGCCTGGGCAAGCTGAGCCTGCGCATCGGCAAGCTGCTGCTCGGTAGCAGTCAGGCGACCCTTAAGGTCGACGATCTTAGCGAGCATAGCGTCAACCTCGGAGGACAGCGTCTCCAAGAAGACGTCGACCTCGGCGGGATCGTAGCCACGCTTGGCCTCAGAGAAAGTCTGAGCCTGGATGTCTGCAGGGGTAATAGCCATAACAAGTCTCCTTTTTCATCGCCTCGGCGCTACACGCCCGACGTAAGTTACTAAGTCAGTTCTATACGAGTATACCTATAAGAAGCTGCAGAACCAGCCTCTGCACCAACTGCAACGCAATAATCGCAACGACCGGCGAAAAATCGATACCGCCCATCGGCGGGATGAAACGACGGAACAGGTTGAGCCACGGACCGCACACGCTATCGAGCACCGCAGCAATATCCTGAAGCAAACCACCCTGCTTCATGGGAATCCACGTCATAAAGCAGTAGACGACAATGAGCGTGGAATAGAAGTTGAACAGCGTGTTGACCAGCTGGACGATAGTGTAGATGTTGATGGGAATCTCCTCGTCTTGTCTTTACTTAAGGTAGCCGTCGGCACGAAGCTTCTTGAGATCGGAATCTTTGACCTCGCAGCCGGCGGGCAGCACCATGAACACGCGGTCGCCCACCTCCTTGACCGTGGCACCCAGACCGCAGGCAAAGCCGTAAGAGAAGTCCAAGACGCGCTTAGCAACTTCGGTGCGTACGCCCACAAAAATCAGTGCGACAGGCTGCTTGGTGCGAACGCGGCGCACCACGGTCTCCACGTCGTCATAGCTCTCGGGGCGCAGGACATAGGCCGGCAGCTGCGGCGTGGCGTTGATGATATTGCTCGCATAGGCCGAGGCATCACTCGGTGCAGGCGCGGGCGCAGCGGCGGCACGGGCGCGGGTGTTCTCGGCGTAGCTCGACGGCGTGTCATAGGCACCAGGACGATAACCGCTCGCAACACTGTCCTGCGAGCGCGAAGGCGGGTTATACGTCGTGGCATGGCGGGAGTCATCGCCGACCAGCTGACCGGAGCGCGTATACACGGCAACCGACTCAGCTTCACCGCGGCGCGTCTGACCAAGCAGGCCGTTGCTCGGCTCGTCTTGGGTGTAGAAGCCCTCGCCCGAAGCACCGCCGTAGCCGTTGCCCTGATAACTATCGTCATAGCCGTCATCGTAGCCGTAGTCGTCGTCCTGGCCATAACCCTGGTCGTAACCCTGCTGGCCGCCCAGGTGCATCTTATTTTTAATCTCGTCAAGGAAGCCCATGGTTGTGTCCTCTCGCGGTTTAGTGCAGGCGCCCCGATAATCAGTGCGCACTTCAGAGCCTTATTTTACTGCAAACTCCGGGCTAAATACTACCCTGCCCAGGCGAACGAGCGTAGAGCCCTCCTCAAGGGCAGGCTCAAAGTCCTCGCTCATGCCGCAGGAAAGCTCAGGCAGGTTCAAATCGGGATGCGCAGCCTCCAGCTCATCCCTCAGCTCACGAAGCCCCGCAAAGGTGCGGCGTGCCACATCCTTATTCCCCCGGGGCGCCATAGTCATAAGCCCCTGTACGCAAATTCCCTCAAGTTCCGCAAGCTCACCCGCGGCGGCGCGAATCTCATCGGGCGAAAAGCCTCCCTTCGACTCCTCACCACTCACATTGACCTCGATGAGCACACGCTGGGGGCCGGCGAGCTCGCCTGCCTCAATCTTGCGGACAGCACGGCTCGAGATCGCCTGCGCCAGATGCAGCGAACCCACCGAGTGAATCAGCTCGGCTGAGCCCAGCACCGCATTGATCTTATTGGTCTGCAGGTTGCCGATCATATCGAAGCGCACCTCGGGCAGCTCCGGATGCTCCGCCAGACCCGTGAGCTTGCGAACCAGCTCCTGCGGGCGGTTCTCGGCAAAATGGCGATACCCCGTCTGGATGGCGGCAACGGTCTCATCGACACCAACGGTCTTGGACACGGCAATGAGGCGCGCGGCGTCGTGGGGGCGGCCCGCGCGATCGAGCGCCGCATAAAAACGTTCCAGAATCTGCTCGCGGCGAGCGCGCATCAAGTCCAAATAGTTATCCATTGCCAATCGCCTCCGCTGACAGCCAAACAAGTAGTCCCATGCTAACGCAAGAGCGCGGCCCCGCATGTGCAAGGCCGCGCTCACTTAGGTATTTACAATCTTTCGACGAACGGGGTCACTTACTCCTCGTCGTCCTCGCCATCGTCCTCGTCCTCAAGATGATCGAGCAGGTAGCGAAGACCCTCGCTGACCTCGTTAGCGGGCACCTTGGCAACGTAGCGAGCGTCGACGGCGGGCCTCATGATAACACCCTCGCCCGAAGGCACGCGCATGCTCTCGAGCTCATCCTCGTCCACACGGGCGATATCGCCGGCGTTCATACGCTGACCAGTCAACAGGAAGGTCAGACGGCAAGCGGCATCGATGGAAATCGAAGCGATGCGATCGAGGTAGCGCGAAACCATGATAGCGCGGCGCAGGTCGTCATAGTTGCTGTCGTCGTCCATAAAGTCGCCCGTATCCATACGGTTAAAGGTGCGGAAGAACTTCTCGTAGGCGGCGTGCACCGGCTCGTCCTCGACGGCCAAGTTGCAGATGATGGACATGTCATTGGTGACGAGCGCAGAAAGCGAAGAGCCCAGCACCTGGTAAACAGCTTCGGCCTCGGCCTCAACCGTACCGACGAGCTCCTGGGGCAGCGAGATGTCGGCCTTGACCATGTGACGCGTGGCGCGGCAGATCTGGCGAACCTTATCGGTCATGCGCTGCAGGTTAAAGTCGACGTAGATAATCGTCTGCAGCAAGCGGAAGTCGGAGGCGACCGGCGACTGCGTGGCGATCAGGTTGTAGCACACGGCCTCCAAGTTGGCGCAGCGCGCGTCAATCGAAAGCGTGCGCTTCTTGGTCTTGGTGGCGAGCTTGCGGTCGTCGGTCACATAGGCCTTAACGGCATCGTGGAGGGCCAGATCGACGGCCTCGTAGATGCTCAGCATCTCGTGGCGGGCCTCGATGAGCTGACGGGAAAACAGTTTACGCATGGTTCACTCCAATCAGTTGGGTGCGGTCATGCCGCCCGCACAGTGAATACGCACCGGACCAGGTCCGATCGGCTTGGGACTAGTCGCACCGATCAGCCAAAGCGGCCGGTGATATAGTCTTCCGTCCGCGAGTCCACCGGGCTGGTGAAGATCGCGTCGGTTTGACCATACTCGATGAGCGTGGCAGGCTCACCGGCAACTTCCTGCAAGAAGAATGCGGTGTAGTCGCTAATACGAGCTGCCTGCTGCATTGAATGCGTGACGATGATGATCGTCATCTCGGGCGCCAGCTCGGCCATCAAATCCTCGACCTTAGAGACGGACGTGGGGTCGATGGCGGAGCAGGGCTCGTCCATCAGGAGGACATCGGGTTGCACCGCAAGCACGCGCGCGATGCACAGACGCTGCTGCTGACCGCCCGAGAGCGCCAAACCATCCTTGTTGAGCTGATTGGATACCTCTTTCCAGAGGTTGGCGCGCTTGAGCGATTCTTCCACGATGTCATCGAGGTCGCTTTTGCTAGTCACGCCCTGCAGACGAGGGCCAAAGGCGACATTCTCGTAGATGGATTTGGGAAACGGGTTGGGCTGCTGAAAAATCATGCCCACGCGGCGACGGAGGTCGACCGGGTCGACGCCCTCGGCATAGATATCGTTGCCGTCGAGCGTCATGGTGCCCTCGACGCGCGTACCCTCGATCAGGTCATTCATGCGGTTGATGCAGCGCAAAAACGTCGACTTGCCGCAGCCCGAAGGGCCAATGAAGGCGGTGATGGCGTTTTTGGCGATGTTGAGGTCAAGCCCCGTCAGCGCATGAAAGTCACCGTACCAAAAGTTGAAATCCTTGGCCGTGATGGCCGCTTGCTCCAGCGTGGGAGCGGACTGATAAACGGACATGGGACTCCTTAACTAGCGACGCTTGCGCGACAGGAAGCGCGCAAACAGGTTGAAGGCCAGAATGATCACCATCAGCAAGAGCGCGGTGCCGTAGGCTGCGTTCATGTTGATGCCATCGTTGGCAAGCAGGTACAGGTGAACCGTCATGGGGCGGCCGGAATCGAGCGGCGAAATAGGTAGATTGATGGCTTGGCCCATGGTGTAGAGCACCACCGCGGTCTCGCCAATGGCGCGGCCGATGGCGAGGACGATGCCCGTGGCAATACGGCCAAAGGCAGAAGGAAGCACAATCTTGGAGACAACCTGCCACTTGGTGGCGCCCAGGCCGTACGCGCCCCAACGGATATAGCGCGGGACGGCGCGAATGGCCTCTTCGGTGGTGCGCATGACGATGGGAAGCATCAAGAGCGCGAGCGCCAGAGCGGCCGAGACCATCGAAAGGCCCAGGCCCATGGCCTCGACAAACAAGGCGTAGCCAAACAGGCCCATAACGATGGAGGGCACCGAGGCCAAAGCGTCAGCAGCGTAGCGAATGAGCTCGACGACCTTGCCCTGCTTGGCGTACTCGGCCAGATAGACGGCTGCCAGCACAGCAATCGGCGTGCAGATAAGCATGGCGAGCGCCGTCACATAGACGGTCGAGACGATCGTGGGCCAAATTCCGCCCTCGGCGTTGACGCCCTGGGGCCAACCGAAGATAAAGTCGAGCGAGATATGCGGCAGGCCGTTAATGACCACATAGGCAATGATAGCGACAAGCACCAGCGTGGTGATGTATGCCGCGGCACGGAACACGCCAAGCATGATCTTGTTGGACAGGTCCTTGTTGATGCGGCCCTTCTTGCCATGGGAAAGGGCACGCTTGATGCGCTCGCGCGACGAGGTCGTATCGACCGTCGTGTCAACGGAATCGGACATAGCCTACCCCCTCTTCTTCTTGGAAATCAGACGGACGATGCCCACCAGCGTGGCGGAGATGATAAACAGGACCACGCCCATGCCGAACAGCGCCGAGCGGTGCAGACCCGAGGAATAGCTCATGTCGAGCGCGATCTGGCTCGTGAGCGTCGAGATGGGGCTCGCAATGCTGTCGGGAATAACCGGGGCGTTACCCACGACCATGAGCACGGCCATGGTCTCGCCGATGGCACGGCCCATACCCAGCACGATGGCATCCACGATACCCAGCTTGGCGGCAGGTAGCACGACCTTATAGATGGTCTGCCACTTAGTAGCACCCATGGCATACGATGCCTCGCGAATACCCATGGGAATGGAATTGAGGGCATCGATGGTGAGCGTGGTGATGGTAGGGACGATCATGATGGCAAGCACGAACCACGCCGTCAGCGCACCAAAACCAAGACCACCGGTCAGTTGCGCGATAAACGGACGGATGATGATCATGCCAAAGAAGCCATAGATGATAGAAGGGATGCCGGCCAACAGGTCAACGGCAGGGCTGATGAGCTTGCGCACGCGCTTGCTGGCGATCTCGACCAGATACACGGCCGTGCCCACGCCTAGGGGCACACCCATGGCGAGCGCACCGACGGTCACCAGACCCGAGCCGGCAAGCAGCGACACGATGCCGTAGTGGCCCTCAGAGGGCGCCCACGTAAAGCTAAAGAAGTCCACCAGACCGATGTCGGTAAAGACGGGCAGCGCCGAGTACGTGGTAAAGACAAAAATCAGGATGACGGTAACAACCGCCAAGAACGCGCAGGCAAAGAAAATCCACTGCAGCGCCTTCTCCTTGATATAGGTGCTGCGCGATACGAGCGCCAGCTCGCGCTTCTTGGGCGCCTGAGCATTCTGCTCAGTCTGGGAGTTTTCCTGTGCTTCCATGCTACTCACTCCCCTTCTCGTCGTTGGTGACGGGAATAAAGCCCGCCTCGCGAATCTGCTTGTCCATCTTTTCGGACGTCACGTAGTCGATGTAATCCTGCGCCTGCTGCGAAGGCGCACCCTTCACAAAGAAGTAAAGGTCGCGCGAGATGGGATAGCCGCCACTCGCGACCGTCTTCTCGGACGCCTCAACATGATTGACCGAGACGGCCTTGACCGAGGTCTTGGCGTTGAGGCCATCGACGAAGCCCAGCGAAATGTAGCCGATAGCCCCGCGCGAACGAGATACCACGTCGCGCACCTGGCCCGTGCCCGAAAGAACGGCGGAGCGGCGATCGAACGGGGTGCCGTCCATCACGATGGTGCGGAAGGCTTCACGCGTGCCAGACGCCTCATCTCGGTTGATAACCTGAATCCTCAGGTCCTCGCCACCGACTTCTTTCCAGTTGGTGATCTTGCCGGCATAGATATCGCGGAGCTGCTCGGTCGAGAGGTTATCGACGGGGTTGTCTTCGTTCACGATGACCGCGATACCGTCGTGGGCAATGACGATGGGAGTCAGGCCCAGATCCTGTTCGTCGGCATTGAGTCCACGGGAGGAGCTGGCGATATCGGCCGTGCCAGCGCTGACGGCTTCGATGCCAGCGGAAGAGCCCAAACCGGAAACGAGCACGTCGATGCCGGTCTCCTCCTTAAAGCCCTCTGCCGCAATTTCGGCGATAGGAAGGCAGGTCGTGGAGCCGGCCACGGTAATGGAAGAGGTAGAAGATCCCGAAGAACAGGCGCACAGCGTAAGCGTAAGCACAGCGGCGCTCAGGACCGATACGATCTTTCTCATAGCATCACGCCGATCGCAGCATAGCGCCCACAGGTGCCGTCCTCGTTACGGTAGGAATAAAAGCGGTCGTTCTGACGCACAGTCGAAAGCTGGGTATCCACGATATTATCCGCGTCCACACCGGCATCTACCAGCGCCTCACAAATGGCAGCGGAAAGATCGAGCATGCGAGAGGCACTCGCATCGATGCAAGAGAACTCGACGGCAAAGCGATCCATGAGTTCCTGGGATACCTCATATTCGTCAGCCAAGATATGGGGGCCGATATAGGCGGAAACGTCGCTCGCATCGCAGCCGGCAGCATCGCAAAGCGCCTGGCACGCCTTGGCAGAAATACGTGCAATCGTGCCCTTCCAACCGGAGTGCACCACGGCAAATCCGCCAGGGGCCACCAGCACCACGGGAACGCAGTCGGCAAAGCAGAGCAGCACGGGCACGTCATGGGCCGTACAGACGATGGCATCGCAGCCCTCGGCAATCTGCTCGCGAACAGCCTCAAGATCGTCGGCACCGTTCGAAGTCACCGTAACGATATGGTCACCATGTACCTGATTGGGCACGAGCAGATTATGCTCGCACTCAGTGGCGCCCATAGCTTCGAGCGCTCGACGACGATTTTCTTGAACAGCAAAGGGGTCATCGCCTACATGCGAGCCCAGGTTGAGCGAGGAGTACGCATCTTCAGAAACGCCACCGGTGCGCTCGGTAAAGGCAAAGCGGACATCGGATGTCGCGCCCTCCACCAACGTAACTCCATCATGGTCGACACGCGAAACGTTGTCCGCACGTGCTGCCATACTAAAGCCTCCTAATAACACAAGTACCGCGGCGTCGCCGCGCAGTCCGCGTTTATACGGCTGTCATACTTCCTTAAAAGGATACCCGCAGCGGTAGGGACCAAACGTAAAGGGAACGTAAGGAGATTGGAGGCTTTCGTTTACAAACGAGAAACAAAACGGGGTGCATCCAAATGGACACACCCCGTGCAGGTCGTTGAGAAAAACGAACTAGAAGCTACCGCGCTTCAGGAAGTCGGGAAGCTCGAACTGGTCGTTGCCAAAGTTGGGCAGCTCGGTACCACCGACGTTGCGGGTCGGAGCGGCCTGAGCCGGGCTGGCAGCCGGGGCGGTGCGCTGCGGCTCAGCGGAGGCAGCGGCCTTGCTCTGAGACTGCTGAGCAGCAAAGAGCTCATCCTGACGGTTGACGTTGGAGTCGGAGAAGCCCGTAGCGATGACGGTGATACGCACCTGATCGCCCAGGGACTCGTCGACAACGGTACCGAAGATGATGTTGGCCTCGGGGTCGACGGCGTTGGCGACAACGTCGGCGGCGTCGCTGATCTCCTGGATGCCCAGGTCCTTGGAACCGGCGATGGAGAGCAGCACGCGCGTGGCACCATCGATGGAGCTCTCGAGCAGCGGGCTGGAGATGGCCTGCTGGGCAGCGTCGACGGCACGAGTATCCCCAGAAGAGGTACCGATACCCATCATGGCGGTACCGGCCTGCTTCATGATGGTCTTAACATCGGCGAAGTCCAGGTTGATGATACCGGGGACGGTGATGAGGTCGGTGATGCCCTGGGTGCCCTGGGAAAGGACGCCATCGGCAATCGCGAAGGCCTCGAGCATGGTGGTCTTCTTCTCGGCGATGTCGAGCAGCTTATCGTTAGGAATGACGATCATGGTGTCGACGCAATCGGAGAGGGTCTTGATGCCCTCCTCGGCGCTCTTCTTACGCTTGCGGCCCTCGAAGGTGAAGGGCTTGGTCACGACGGCGACGGTCAGTGCGCCGACCTCGTTCATCGCGATATCGGCAACGATGGGAGCAGCGCCGGTACCGGTGCCGCCGCCCTCGCCGCAGGTGATAAACACCATGTCGGCGCCAGCGAGCGCCTCGGCGATGTCGTCGCGGGACTCATCGGCAGCCTTGCGGCCAACCTCGGGATTGGCGCCGGCGCCCAGGCCGCGGGTAAGGTCGGTGCCGATGTGCACCTTGATATCGGCATCAGAGATCGCGAGTGCCTGAGCATCGGTGTTGATGGCAACAAACTCGACGCCGCGGATGCCCTCTTCGATCATTCGATTGACCGCGTTGGTACCGCCGCCGCCGACGCCGACCACCTTAATGACGGCAAGGTAGTTGTTGATCTCTGTCTCGTGCATGTCGGTCCTCCGAACAAAGGTTATAGCCATAGCATGGGTCGACCCCTGCGCACATTAACCTTCAGGTTGAAAGTAAATGCAAAGGTAAACCGTATTATGTTTGCACATTATGAACGTATCAGTCAAATAATTGACCGTGAAAACCAAACAAACCAGATAAACGGCGTGGTATGGCCCCTCAACAAAGCATCAACAAGCGCTACGAGGTCGGAGCATTCCTAAATGTGTAGTTGCCCGGAGAGCGCACATTGATATACGTTACGCCCTCTACCTGCGAAAGCAACTTGGTGACTACGCGTTCCTTCTTGGCGATATCGTCCGAATCGCCCAGCGACACCTCAATGCCGTTATTGAGGTTTGCCGAGATGGCTTCGACCGAAGGCGTGGAAATATCCTTGACTTGTCCCAAGAACTCGCTCGAAAAACCACGCACATAATCCAGGCCGGCCTTAACGGCTTTGGAGTTCACCGCCTGGCCGGAAACCGGAGCGACATCCGCCGAGACATCAGTCAATAACACCGCGCCATAATGCTTGGCGAGCGCCAGCGCGGCATCGATTCCGGTCAAGGTATTTGAGCCCTGCCCTGTCGTGATGACGTTGCCCTGGTCGTCCACTTCGACCGACGTCGACAGCGGGGCGATCCAGGTGTCATCGTCTCCGATAGCCCAGGCAAGGTCGTCGGAGCTGATATACGCAATGGCGATAACTTTACGCTCCGTCGGCGTGATGATAAGCGTATGGGGAAACTGGCGCTGGACATCCACGCCCGAAACCCACGGGTTCTGCTTGAGATCCTCGGTAATCTGGTCGGGATCGACGTTAAAAAGCGACGTTCCCTCGGGCAAGTCGATCAGCTGGATAGCATCGTGCTTCGTCACATGCTCGCTGCCTTGAATCTGAATATCAGTGGCAGTAAACAGTCCAGAGTTGATCACCACGATGGCAAGGACGACGAGCACGGCCAAGACGGCCAGAACGCCGCCCACGATTTTGCCTTTGCCTGTAACGACAGAAGCGGCATCTGATGTTTTATTTGCCATCGCTCCAAGTGAAGATAACGGGTTGAAACCTTTTTTACTCGAAGGCTTCTTGGCGGTAGCCGGCACCGATGTCAGCGAGCGCGGTTTCGATGCGCCCAGCGTGAGACCTGGACGCGCCGCTTTAGTTCCCGTCGAGGGCTTGGGAGCTGCCATGGGACGGGCAGGCTTGGCGCCCATAACAGGCTTTGACGTCACCGAGGGACGCGAGGACTTTTTTGCGGCCGGACGATTACCGAGCTGCGAGCCGACGACCGGACGACTGGTCTGTCGAGCATGCCCGACAGACTTAGAGTGCGCGACGGTATTGCGTTGAGGTTTGGCAGGCGCGCCGGAACGCCCTCCGGCGCGGCGGAAGGTGGGTTTCGATGCTCTAGAAGCCGAGGAATTTAACTTCCGGTCTGAGCTCGATGCCATACGCCTCCCTCACCTTTCCGTGCACATGTCTGATAACCGCGGCAACGTCATCGGCCGAGGCAGTTCCGTTATTAACGATAAAATTAGCGTGAACGGGCGAAACTTCCGCGCCGCCAATCGAAAAACCCTTTAATCCACAATCCTCGATAAGCTTGCCCACACTCGCATCGGGCGGGTTGCGAAAGACAGACCCGCAGGATGCGCGACCCATGGGCTGCGTACGCTTGCGCCTTGTAAGGTACCGCTCCATGCGCTCGCGAATGTCGGCCTTGGGCGCCGGTTTAAGCTTGAGCACGCACTCGAGGATGATCTCATTGCGGGGAAGGCTACATTCGCGGTAGCCCCAAGAGATCTCGGACCCCGCATAATGCTTGATACCGGATGCCGGGTCAAACGTTACGACATCCTCAACCAGCGAGCCAATCCACTCGGTCCGCGTGCCGGCATTCATAGATATCGCACCGCCGACCGAACCAGGAATGCCAACGGCAAACTCAAGGCCCGAGAGGCTACGCGACAGGGCATCGTTGACCAGGCGCGCAAACATCACGCCCGCACCGACCGTCAGCGTACAACCGTCATCGGCAACAACCGTGCGCTGGAACTCACGTCCGAGCGAAATGACGGCACCGCGATAACCGCCATCGGCAACCAGCAGATTGGAGCCCTTGCCGATGATGACCCACGGCACCTGCTCGCGATCGAGCACCGCCACGGCGCGGCGGAGGGCATGATAGCTATGGCACGTCACAAAGAGGTCGGCCTTGCCGCCGATACGATAGCTCGTATGACGCGCAAGGCGCTCGTCCTCGATCACATCCGTGTCGATCATGCCCGAGAGCGCCATGACGGCGTTAAACAGACCCATTAGACTTAAGCGTCTTTCTTGGCAGTCAGATACTCAATGAACTCGGGACCGACGGTCGTAACGTCGCCGGCACCCATGGTGAGCAGCAGGTCGCCCTCGCCCACCATCTGCTCGAGCTCCTGATTGAGCTCAAGACGGCTGGAGCAGTACACGACCTCCTTGCCAGGATGCTTGGCGCGCACGGTATCGGCGAGCATCTTAGAGGTGACACCCGGAATGGGCATCTCGCCAGCCGAGAACACATCAATCAGCAGCAGTTTATCGGCATTGGCAAATGCATCGGCAAAGTCGTCGCACAGGGCCTGCAGGCGCGAATAGCGGTGCGGCTGGAACACGACGTCGACGTGCTTGTAACCCAGCGACGAAGCGGCAGCAAGCGTCGCCTTGATCTCGGTGGGGTGATGGCCGTAATCATCGACCACGGTGATGCCATCGATATCGCCCACGTGGGTAAAGCGACGGCGGACGCCCTCAAAGCTCGAGAGCGCCTTGGCGGCGGCGTCGATGTCAAGGCCCAGGACATGGGCGACGGTGAGCACCGCCGTGGCGTTGAGCATGTTGTGGCGACCGGGATTGCTCTTGATCTCCACAGCGCGCTCAGTGCCGTCCTCAAAGCGAACGATAAAGTCACTCTGGATGCCCTTGACATCCGGGTGCATGCAGACGATGTCGTTGCTCTCGGCAAAGCCGTAGGAAAGCACGTGACGGCCCGTCGACTTGGCGAGCTCGACCAGATGCGGGTCCTCACCGCAGACGATGACGGTGCCGTCCTCGCCCACCAGGCTCATGAATTTGGCGAAAGTTGCCTCGATCTCCTCGATACCCGAGTAGTGATCGAGGTGGTCGGCCTCGACGTTGGTCACAATGACTACGTTGGGGTTCAGGAACAGGAAGGAGCTGTCGGACTCGTCGGCCTCGGCGACAAAGTAGTCGCCCGAGCCGTTCTTGCCGTTCGTGTCATAGCCCTCGACGATGCCACCGATCAGGAAGCTCGGATCCAGACCCATGCGGTCGAGCATGGTGGCACACATCGAAGACGTGGTGGTCTTGCCATGCGTGCCGGCAACAGCGACGGTGGTGTAGCCGTGGCCCAAAGCAGAGAGCATCTTGGCACGGGGCCACACGGGAATACCAAGCTCGCGAGCGCGCACGAGTTCAGGGTTGGACTCCGGAATAGCGGTGGAGACAACAACCACGTCGGGCTTGACCTCGTCGATCGTGGCGGCCTCATGGCCCACATGCACCTTCACACCAGCGCGGGTAAGCTGGCGGATATAACGTGACGTCTTAAGGTCGGAGCCGGTAACGGCATAACCGCGCTCGTGCAGAACAAGGGCGATGCCGCTCATGCCGGCGCCGCCGATACCGATAAAGTGGGCGCTCTTAAACTCGGGCGCGGAGGTTGCAGTCTGGGAATCAGCCATGTGCTCGTGTACTCCTTGCGTAAACACTGCCTGTAACCCGTTAACTGTACCGCACCTACCGCATCAGCGCGAGGGCGACCGAAGATATCCCGTCTAACTAACGCAAACCCTCTACCGCATCCGCCAGAAGAGCGGCGGCTCTATCCTGAGCCAGACCACGCGCCGCCTGACGCATGGCGTCGCGCGCCGCCGCGTCATCGACCAGGTGCAGCAGCTCATCGGCAAAGGCAGAACCGTCGATATCGGCATCGGCGCAGAGCACGCCGGCCCCGGCGTCGACCAGATAACGAGCATTGGTGGTTTGGTGGTCGGCCGTCGCATGCGGATACGGCACGAGCACCGAGGGCACGGCGAGCGCAGCGATCTCGGCCACGCTCGATGCACCCGAACGCGAGAGCACCAAATCGGCAGCAGCCAGCATATCGCCCATGTTGTCGATGTAAGGCTGGACGCGGTAACGCTTCGCCTCCTCGGGCGTCAGCGCCAAAGCGCGCTCGGTCTCCTCAAAGCCGTCGGCACCCGTCGAATGCAACACATAGAGGTTCTTGCGCGAAAGCAGCTCATTTTTGAGCGAAGTCACGCGCTCGTTGAGGTGCTGGGCGCCAAGTGAACCGCCAAAGACGAGCAGCAGCGTAGCGTCCTCGGGAACGCCAAGTGCCTTGCGGCCACGAGCGCGATCGCCCTCGATCACCGAGCGACGTACGGGGTTGCCGGTCATGAGCACGTGGTCAGGGTCACCTTCGCGCTCAAAGACCGAACGCGCTGCCGGCACCGAGATGCACACGCGGGCGGCGTGGGAGTTCATCATCTTGTTGGCCAGGCCCGGAACAGAGTTCTGCTCATGCAGCAGATACGGAACGCCTGCGCCCTTGCACCACCCCAGCAGCGGAACCTCGACATAGGCACCAAAACCGATGGCGGCATCGGGCTTGCCGACCTTTGAGAAATGATTGGCGAGCGCACGCTTGGCCTTATTGACACGCCACAGCGAGGTCAGCGCCGTCCAAGGACGGGAGCGGTCGAAGCCCGTGACCGTAATGGGCACAAAATCAAACCCAGCCTCGGGGACCAAACGACCCTCGAGCTTGCGCGACTGGCCCACGAACACAACGTGGTGGCCACGGTCACGCAGTTCTTCGGCCAAGGCGAGCGCGGGGTTGATGTGTCCTGCCGTGCCGCCGGCTGCAATAGCAACGGTCATTTTATCGGTCATGGTAGTCCCTTCGTACACGCGGTCCCTGGTCGTCGGTGCGCAGACGCGCCGACGGGTCCGAGTTCAAATCGATTCGATTATATCCGCCGCCCGCGCTGCGAGGGCTGGGGCGCTGAGGACGACCTTGCGGAGCCGTCCGCGGACGTGGACGAGCTGCCGGCTCGGATGTAGAACCATCCAGAACGGTAAAGCCGCTACGCGAAGGTCGTTCACCGCGCACATGGGCTACGCCGGCGGTACTCTCATCCATAACGGCAAAGCTCTCGCGGCGACGGTCGTACTCATCGCGACGGGCGCTCTCGTACGAAACGCGCAGGATCAGACCGGCAAGCATAAGCGACACAATAATCGATGAACCGCCGTAGCTAATAAACGGCAACGGTTTGCCCGTCATGGGAAACACGTTGAGGATGCCCAGCGCGTTAATCAAAAACTGCACCGCGAGAATGACCGCGGAGCCAGACGCCATAAGCGCGCCCCGACGATCGGTCGCCTGCTCGGCAATGCGAAACGCCGAGTAGATCAGCATCGCAAACACCAAGAAGAACAGCACGGTTCCGACAAAGCCGACTTCCTCGCCAATGATGGCCAGGATGTAGTCATTGTGCGCCTCGGGCAGATACGAGTACTTCATGGTTGAGTTGCCGATGCCACGGCCGAACAGACCGCCCGAGGCAAAGGCCATGATGGCAAGCGTGGCCTGATAGCCGTCACCATACTCGTCAGCCCAAGGGTTCAAGGCAACCTGAATACGCACCATACGGTACGGCTCTGCGACAAGTGCAATCACGATCACGAGAATGCCGAAGATTAGCACGCCGATGATAAATCTGGGGTCGAGACCCGCAAACAACGCCATGCACATGAGGGTCAACAGGATGATCAGGACAGTACCGAAATCGGGCTGGATAAAGATCAGAAAGAGCGAAATACCCAGGTAGATGCCCATCTTGCGAAGGAATTCGTTGATGTTGCCACCGGGCGAAAAGAAGCGATCAAGCATGATGGCCGAATACGCAATGGCAAATGGCTTTAAAAACTCGGAAGGCTGGAACTGAATACCGGCGATGTTGAGCCAGCGCGTGGCGCCACGGCTGCCGCTGCCCACCAAGAACACCAGAAACAGTAGCCCTATCATGCCGATAAGGAAGATCCTAAGCACATCCTCCCCAAACCAGCTGTCCGGCAAAACGCGCACGATGGCAATCAGCGCCAGAACACCAACCACGGCAAACGCGGCCTGTCGACCCAGGAAAAACGTCGCCGAGCCATTCTCGTGCAGCGCCTCGACCGAAGACGCCGAGTACACCATCAGCAGACCAAAGCACACCAAAGTAAACAGGCAGGCCATAAATATCAGACGGGGGCGCATGATGCGGGCGGGAACGCCGGCAATATAGCGTTCGCTAAACGACTGCCTGCCACGACCGGAACGCGGTGTGCTGCGCCGCGAGGAAGCACGGTCCGAGTCGGGCCTCCTCATACCTTGTCGGGGGCTCTCCTCTCTCACCGGCAACCCCTATTCCATTTGCGATTTCGCTGCAGCGGCAAGCTGAGCCACGTAGTCCTTAAACACGCGGCCGCGCTCCTCATAGCCCGAGAACTCATCGAACGAAGAGCAGGCAGGAGAAAGTAAGATCACGTCGCCACGGCTCGACAGCGAACGGGCAACGTCCACGGCATCGCGTAGGTCATCCGCCTGGGCGATATCCACATCGCCATCGACATCGGCCTCGTCCATAGCGGCGGTGAAGCGCTCGCGCGCATCGCCAAAGCAGACGACCGAGCGCACGTTATCCATAACAACGCGCGCGAAGTCCGTGAGCGGCGTGCCCTTATCGTGGCCGCCGAGCAGCAAGATCACGTCGTCATCGGGAAATGCCGTCAGCGCCTTCTCGACCGCGTCGGTGTTGGTCGCCTTGGAATCGTTGACGTAGCGCACACCGTCAATCTCGCCGCACGGCTCCACGCGATGCTCGAGCGGCTGGAACGAGGCCAGACCGCGGCGGACACCATCGACATCGGCACCGACGGCCAGAGCAGCCGTGGCGGCACATAAGGCATTGATGACATTGTGATGGCCCGAGATCTTGAGCTCGGACGTGGCGACAAGCTGGGTCTCGACGCCCTTCAGGCGCACGACCATTTTGCCGTCGCGCACAAAGGCGGCGTCTGCACCCTCGGGCTCGTCAAAAGCGACCTTGCAGATGCGGCGACCCGGCGTATAGATGTACTCATCGAACTCGTGAATGCCAGCGTCTTCGACGTCGACAACCACCAGATCGTCATCGCCCATATTGTCAAACAGCTTGATCTTGGCAAGCGCATAGTTCTTATGGCTCTTATGCCAGCCCAAGTGGTCGGGAGTGATGTTGAGCAGCACTGCCACGCGAGGGTGGAGCTCGGTGGTCGTAGCAATCTGATAGCTCGAGAGCTCAGCCACAAACCACTCGTTGTGGGCTCGGCCGTCAATCTCGTTGACCGGCGGCTCGCCGATGTTGCCGACAGCTACGCTGGCCTCGCCGGCAGCCTTGAGCAGATAATCAGTCAGCGACGTGGTGGTCGTCTTACCGTTGGTGCCCGTGATGGCAATCCAGTTATCGGGCGACAGGCGATAGGCAAACTCTGGCTCACCCATAATCTGAGCGGCATGTTCGCGCCCGGCCTTAAAGAAGCCCGAGAACTCCGAGATGCCCGGGCACGTCACGCATACGTCATAGGCGCCCTCGACCTGTTCGGTCCCATAGACAAACGACGCACCAGCAGCCTCGAGCGCACGCGTGGCGTCATTGGGCTCAGAGGTGCCGCCGCCATACACGGTAACGGCGCTTACGCGCTCGGGATGTGCCAGCGCCCAGCGGGCGACATCGAGACCGGATTTGCCCTGACCCAAAACGAGCAGGCTAAAGACATCAGCAAGAGGCATGAAAGACCACTATCCCAACTGGAAGAACAGAGCAAGGCCAACGGCACCAAAGGCCGCAGCGATAATCCAAAAACGGATGACGACCTTGGTCTCGGCCCAGCCCTTCTTTTCGAAATGATGATGGATGGGCGCCATAAGGAAGACGCGCTTGTGCGTAAAATGGAAGTAGACAACCTGAATCATGACCGACAGGGTCTCAACGATAAACAGGCCGCCGATGATGAGGGAGACGACCTCGGTGTTGGTCATGATGGACGTGCAGGCAAACGCGGCGCCCAGAGCAAGCGAGCCGGTATCGCCCATAAAGATGCTCGCCGGATAGCAGTTGAACCACAGAAAGCCCAAGCAGGCACCGGCACACGCGGTACAGAAGATGGACAGGTTCACGTCTCCGTGCAAAAACGCCATGGCAGCCATGGCGAGCATGGCGATCATGGAGGTGCCGCCAGCAAGACCGTCAAGGCCATCGGTCAGGTTCACGGCATTAGAAAGACCGGCAATCATCAGCCAGCAAAAGACAATATAGAGCCACGGGAACGAATAGCCGCAGATGGTGGTCGAAAGCACGCCAAGGTCGATCGTCAACCCACCGGGAAAACGAATCTCGGGGGCGACGCCGCACCAGTTGACGGCAAGTACCGTAAAGGTGACACAGATAATGGTTAGGCCGATCATCTTGGCATGAGGCGTCAGACCGAGCGAGCGCCCATGCGTAACGGAGGTCAGGTCGTCGATCAGACCCAGCACGCCGGTCGCCAGCGTGGCGAGCAGCACGAGCACGAGCTCGGTGGTGAGCTTGCCCATCAGCAGGCAGGTCAGCGAGATCGCGATGAGGATGACAACGCCACCCATGGTGGGCGTTCCCTGCTTAACCAAATGACGCTTGGGGCCGTCGGCACGAACCTGCTGGCCGATACCCTCGACCTTGAGCAGCTTGATCCACCACGGCATGAGCAGCAGCGCAATGGCGGCGGCGATGCCAAGCCCCAAAAAAGCCTGATACGTTGGATACGAGGGATTGCCGAACATGGGCTAGCACACACCTTCCACAAAGCGGTCGAGCTCAACAAAGCGGGAACCCTTGACCAGTACAACATCATGTTTTTCAAGCGCGCCGCCCATGCGGTCGAGCACCTGCTGATAATCGGAGAACACCTGGATGCGGTCCTCGTCCATGCCCATCATGCGCGCGGCATCGGCCATAAGCTGGGCCAGCTCACCACCCACGCACGCCAGCATGTCGAGCTTCTTGGCGGCGGCATAGGCGCCCACGAGCTCATGCATGCGAGGAGCCTCATCGCCCATCTCGCCCATCTCGCCCAGGATCGCCATGCGAGACCCCGTGCACGAAAGCGAGCACAGCAGATCGAGACCGGCTGCCATCGATTCGGCGCTGGCGTTATAGGAGTCATCGATGATGCGTGCACCGCTCTTGGCGCGCTTGATCTCCTGGCGGTGACCGGTGATTGTGAGGCCCCTAAAGGCAGCATCGATCTGCTCGGGCGTCACGCCCAGGCGATAGGCAACCGCGGCGGCCTTAACGGCATTTGGAACGGACTGCACGCCGGGGATAGCAAGCATGGTATCGATTGTCTCGCCCTGACCAAAATCGAGCGTAAAGACCGGACGGCCCTCGTCATCAACACGAACTTCGCGGGCGCGGACCTCATCATCGTCCGAGACGCCGGCCAGCATCACATCGATACCAGCAGGCTGGGCGAACGTATCGCGAATGAACGGCGTAAAGTCGTCCTCACCGCCCAAAACCAGCAGCGGCAAGAAGTCGCCGGCGGCGCACATACCCTGGACAATCTCGGCCTTAGCGCGGGCGATGTTCTCGCGGCTGCCCAAAATGCCGATGTGAGAGGTGCCGATCTTGCTCACGATGGCAAGGTTGGGATTGGCGGACTGGGACAGGCGCTCGATCTCGTGGAAATGGTTCATGCCCATCTCGAGCACCAGGACCTCGGTACCGGCCGGGGCGGAAAGCACCGTGAGCGGCATGCCGATCAGGTTATTGAAATTGCCCTTGGTGGCCCAGACACGATAGCGCTTGGCGAGTACAGCGGCGAGCACGTCCTTGGTCGTCGTCTTGCCGATGGAACCGGTAATGCCAACGACCAGGCAGCCAAGCTCCAGGCGATACGCGTGCGCCAAACGCAGCAGAAACTCCTCGGGATCATCGGTCAGCAGGATGGCGCATCCCTTGTCCTGCGCCAGCGAGACCAACTCGGCATCGGGCTCACGCGTCATCACGACGGCGCCGGCACCCGACTGGACGGCACGGGAAGCAAAATCATTGCCGTCGACGTTTTCACCGGGAAAGGCGACGAAAATCGTCCCTTCCTCGACCTGGCGCGAGTCGATAACGCACCCGCGGCATACCCGATCGACTTCTCCCGTCACGGTTCGGGCCCCTGTTGCGGCCGCGAGGTTGTTGACGGCGATCTCTATCATTGCAGCTCCCCTGTAAACCTAATAATGCTATCGGCGTATTGTATCCCAGCGCCGCGCATGCGTGGTGCAGGGCATGTGAACACCCCTCATATGGGACAACAAACCATGCCCCAAAGATTGTAACCCCCTACTTCGTGCGCGGGATGCCCAGCACGTCGAGCGCGTTGGCCATAATGGACTGGAACGGCACCGCAGCGGCATCTGAGCCGCTCGGCGTTCCGTCGAGCGTGATATAGCACAGCACCTTGGGTGATTGTGCCGGCGCAAAGCCCATAAAGGACGACATGTAGTTCTCCTTGAGGTAGCCGCCGTTCTCGTCGGCACGTTCGGCCGTGCCGGTCTTGCCCGCCACGTCATAGCCGTCAACTGCGCCGCCAACGCCCATGCCTTCAGACACGACCGTCTGCATGCACGATGTCACCTGGGATGCTGCATCCTCAGAAATCGCACGCTCGCCTTCGCCCCAGTCCTTCTCGTCGCCTTTGCTGGACTTATAGAAGTGCGGGGTCATCATCACGCCGCCGTTAGCGATGCCGCCCACGGCACGTGCGATCTCAATCGGCGAGACAGACAGCGCCTGTCCAAAGCTCATTGAGCCCAGCGTGGCGCCGTCATACTGGTCACGCTCCTTGACGATGCCCAGGCTCTCGCCCGGAAAATCTACACCAGAGCTGTGACCGATGCCCCACTTGTCCACATAGGCGGCAAAGTCGTCGGCACCGATCTTGCGCCCCACCAGGACAAAGCCCACGTTGGACGAACGGCGCATCATCTCGCGCACATCCATGGTCATGGCATAGTCGCGCTTGTCGGCATCGGTGACGGTATCGTCGCCCACCTTGATGCTCGCCGGCACCTCAAACGACGTACTCGATCGCACGACGCCCAAGTCGAAGCCGGCGCCCGCCACGAGTGTCTTAAAGACCGAGCCGGGCTCGTAGGCGTCGGTAACCAGGCGCAGGTTCATATCCTCGGTCTTGGCGTTTTCCAAATCGGTCTGGTCGTAGGTCGGATACGAGCAGGCTGCCAAGATCTCTCCTGTCGTAGGATCGGTGACCAGCGCCGAGCCGTTCTTGGCCTTAGTCTTCTCAACTGCCTCTGCCAGGGCATCCTCGGCCGCACGCTGGATATTGACGTCGAGCGTCGTCACGATATCAACGCCGTCGACCGCAGCCACCTTTTTATAGGCACCGCCCGCGATATAGCTGCCGTCCCTCGCGCGCTCGCGTACGAGAGAACCGTTCGTGCCGGTCAGAAGCTTGTTGTATTGCTTTTCGAGACCAGTCAAGCCGTCGTTGTCTACATTCACTACACCCAGCACCTGCGATGCCAGATTGCCGTATGGATATACGCGCTTCATGGCCTGCTCAAAAAGCACGCCGGGCAGGTTCTTCTTCTCCAGCGCCACAGCATCGTCTTCGTCCACCTGGCGCTTGATATACACCCAGGTTCCATCGGACTCGACGAGCTTGCGGCAGGTCTTTTTATCGATTCCAGTTGCCTTGACCAGCGCCGACACCGTCTTGTCAACGTCCTCGACAAGCTGCGGGTTCACGGCGATGTTGCGACATTCGACCGACGACGCCAGCACGTTACCGTTGCGGTCGTAGATGGTGCCACGTTTGGCATAGAGGGTCTGCGCAAGCAGGCGACGCGCATCGGCACGCTCGCGCAGTTTATCGGCTTCGACAATTTGATAGTCGGCAAGGCGAAAGACGCCCAAGCCCAAGCCAAGCCCGATGAATCCCATGACGGCTTTGCGGCGAGGCAGCGGCGTGCCCGTGAGCCATTCGGTCGACGAACTCTTGCGCGACCTGGTGTTATGCACTTGAGGGCCACCCGAGCCGCGAAGTCGCGACGCCGGGTCGTTGCCACGGGACCGCCCGGCGTTGTAAGATTGCCGACCCGTTCCTTGATAACCAGAACGTCCCCGCGACGAGGGACGTCCAGAACCGCGGCCCCCATCGGAACCGCGGCGATAGTCATTTGTCATACTCAGCTACCGTCTTGCTACTGAGCGGTCGCGGTCGCGTTGGCGCCCGCGGCTGCATCCTGCGAAAAGTCAAGTGTAACGCTCTCGCTGAGCTCCACCATGCCATAAGCGCCCGCAAGGTCGCGAATGCGCGTGTCGGCGCCATAGACCGAATGCATGACCTCCAGGTCGGAGCTCTCATCGGTCGCCTTTTCGAGCGTGTTGGTAAGCTCGGCGTTGCTGTTGAGCACCTGGGCCGTAACGCCGGCGAGCGCCACGCGGGCGACGCCGATCGTCATGAAGATAGCCGCAATGATGCAAAACGTTTTAAGAACGCTCATGAAAACCGGGCTTACCGCCTGGTTTGCCTGACGGCCCGCGCCCGTGTAGACATCAAAGCGCGGCGTGCGCTGCTCACGGGGAGCAACGGGGGCCTGCGGCGTCTCACGATAGGCGGGCATGGCGTTCATATCATAGGCGAGTGCTGCGTTTGAAGTGTTGTAGCCCATGATATGCCGCCTCCCATCCCGAGTACGTTGGTAGTGTGTTTAAGCTTCGTTTATGGTGCGAGCGGGAGGTCCAATATCGCGCGGTCGCGCCTACAGACGCTGCGCCACGCGGATTTTGGCTGATCTCGCCCGAGGGTTGCGCTCAACCTCATCAGGCTGGGCAACCAGGGGTTTGCGGGTGATGACCTTGAGTATCGGCACGTTGCCGCACACGCACACCGGAATCTCCGGCGGACACGTGCACCCCTGGCTCATCTCCTTAAAGTGGTTCTTTACGATACGGTCCTCGAGCGAGTGATACGAAATGACGCAGATACGCCCGCCCGGGTTGAGCCACCTGGTGGCGGCATCAAGCCCTCGTTCGAGCACATCGAGCTCGTGATTGACCTCGATGCGAATGGCCTGGAAACTTTTCTTGGCCGGGTGTCCACCATGCCGACGAGCGGCAGCCGGGATACCCGCCTTGATGATCTCGACAAATTGGCCGGTGGTTTCGATCGGTTCTTGCTCGCGGCGGCGCACGATCTCGCGCGCGATCTGCGAGGCGAACTTCTCTTCGCCGTAGACGCGTAGAATCCGGGCGAGGTCGTGTTCGTTATAGGTGTTGATGACCTCAGCTGCGTTTAAGGTGTTATTGCCCGGATCCATCCGCATGTCCAATGGGGCGTCCTCGTTATACGAAAAGCCCCTGCCAGGGATATCGAGTTGCGGTGACGAAACGCCCAAATCGAACAGGAAGCCATCGACCCCGGGCACCTCGGCCGAGCAAAGCAGCTCGTCCAAGTCGCCGAAGTTGCCCTTCAGCAGCTGGTGCGGAACGCCGGGAACCTCGCGGTCCAGACGGGCGCCAGCGGCCTCGAGGGCCATGTCGTCCTGATCGACGCCGAGCAAAAGGCCCGTCTCCCCCACCTGTGCGGCCATCTTTACCGAATGGCCGGCACCGCCAAGGGTGCAATCGCAGACAACGGAGCCGCTCTTTAGCTGCAGCGACTCAAGCACTTCGCCGAGCATGACAGGTTCATGCCGATATTCTTGTGTCAAGATCCCACGCTCCATCCGTTACCCGTGCCTTGCCCTTACGAGAAGAAGAGGTCCAGCAGGGCCTCATCGTCATCGTCCTCATCGGCCGCGGCGCGATCCCAAACCTCAAGGTGGTCGTAGTTGCCCACAACCGTGACCTCGCGGTCGAGGTTCGCCTGCTTGCGGAGAGACTCGGAAAGACCGATACGACCGGCGCTGTCCACATCCATCGACGTGGTGCGCTTGTTGATCGCCCTCATGAGCTTCTGGTCGTTAATGTCACGCGGGTTAAAACCCTCGTGGCCCTCACGACCCGCGAAGAGTCCTTCGACCCACTTATCGAAGGCCTCGGCAGAGAACACGTACAGAGCATCGACATCCAGGGCTTTGAACACGCGAACGTGCTCTCCAAGCTCCTCGCGAAGGGGTGCAGGCAGGGACAGACGACCTTTTGCATCGAGATTGCGCTCGTATGCACCAGTCATTCCCATGTGCGCCCTCCCCTCGGTTACTCAGATGGCACGTACGCGGGGAACCACCCCGCCTGTCGACGTCATCAATAATATGGGGAACCGCCCCATTTTTCAACACCTTTCCCCACCCCTTCCCCCACCCCTCCCCACCATTCCACCCCCAATATGTTGTAAAACACCCCCGAGCATATGTTCGAAAACACAATATGTTGTGTTTGCAGCAAAGGCGGGATGCCACCTGTAGAACCACACCCGCGAACCTCAACCTTCAAGTTGACCTTGAGGCGATTTTTACGTCCCTTTACACGCCGTTCACATCGCCCCCAAACTCCCCCACCCACGGTACACACGGCCCACCGCCGCATCGGTGTCTAACGAAAAATGGGACGGGCCCCAGATTGCCCATGCGCGCAAAAGTGCGTCTCGGCAATCTGGGGCCCGTCCCCTTTAGTATTTATAAATATGCAGGTCAGCGATGTGTTAACGATGCGCCAGCGGGTGCGCCGCCAGATAGACCTCGGTCAGTTGCGTACGATCGACATGCGTGTAGACCTGCGTGGTCGATATATCGGCATGTCCCAAGATCTCCTGCAGCACACGGAGGTCTGCGCCGCCCGCAAGCATATGGGTGGCAAAGGAGTGACGCAGCGTATGGGGATGGAGTCCCACCAGCCCCACCTGGCGCCCGTAGCGCTCACAGATGGCATGGATGCCCTGGCGCGACAGACGGCGGCCGTTCTTATTTAAAAAGACCGCCGAGGTCTCGGTTCCGCGGGCATGGGCCGCCAAGCGAGAACGCCCCTTAGTTATATAGCGCGTCAGAGCTCGCGCCGCGCTTCCCACCAACGGGGACAGGCGTTCCTTTGAGCCCTTACCGCGAACGAGTACAAAACCATCGTCGATATGGATATCGCCCACATCGAGCCCCACCAACTCGCTCACACGCAAGCCGCATCCGTAGAGCACTTCCAAGATGGCATGGTCGCGCAAGCCCATCTCGCCCTCGGGGAAGTCTTGATCGAGCAGCGCCGAGACATCCTCCACCGATAGATACTCCGGCAAACGCTCAGCCTTTTTAGGCAGGCGCAACGCCGCCGTTGGATTTTGGGCCACAATCCCATCGCGCACCAAAAAGGCATGCAGGCCCTTCACGGCCGCAAGCGCACGCTCCACCGAGGCATCGGAATAGCCCCCATCGCGACGGTCGGCGACAAAGCCCTCCACGACCCGACAAGTCACCTCATCAAAAGACATGATGCCCGCCCGCTCCAGATAGGCGCAGTACGTCGTCAGGTCACGACGATAGGCCGCAATCGTGTTGCGCGCCAAACCCCGCTCGACCGCGAGGTAATCGAGATACTCCCCCGCCGCCACGGCGAGCGACGAGGGAGTAGCTTCGGTATGTTCTTTGTTCGCCGGCACCCTTAGTCCGTAGCGAGGTTCATGGGCGTCACCTGCAGGCGATCGACGCCCTCGTGCTGACCGATCGAGGCACGCACGAACTCTCGGAACAGCGGCTGCGGGTTGGTCGGACGGCTCTTGAACTCGGGGTGAGCCTGGGTTGCCACATACCAAGGATGCACGTCGCGCGGCAGCTCGACCATCTCGACCAGGCGCTCGTCGGGCGACAGACCCGAGATAACCAAACCGGCGTCCTCAAGCTGGTCGCGGAAGGCGTTGTTGAACTCAAAGCGGTGACGGTGACGCTCGTAGACGAGCTCCTCGCCATATGCCTCGCGAGCAAGGGTATCGGCGGCGAGCTTGCACGGATAGGCGCCCAGGCGCATGGTGCCGCCCTTCTCGGTCACGTCCTCCTGCGAGCTCATCAGATCGATGACGCTAAATGGGCCGTCCGGATCGAACTCGGAGGAGCTGGCGCCGGCAAGGCCGACGACGTTGCGGGCGAACTCGCACACGGCCACCTGCATACCCAGGCAAATGCCCAGATACGGAATCTTGTGCTCACGGGCAAACTCGGCCGCGAGGATCTTGCCCTCCAGGGCGCGCTTGCCAAAGCCGCCGGGGACCAGGATGCCCGAGGCGTCGCCCAGAACCTCGGAGACATTCTGCTCGTCGAGGCTCTCGCCGTCGACCAGTTGGACGTCCACATGGCGATCGTAGAAGACGCCCGCATGGTGCAGGGCCTCGATAACCGACAGGTACGCATCGGGCAGCTGCGTGTACTTGCCCACGACGGCGATCTTCACCTTGTCGGCGTGATGGTTGGCGTGATTCTGTTTGCGCAGGAACTCATTCCACTCGCTCATGTCGCGCTCACGCGGGTCCAGACCCAGGCGCTCGCAAATGCGCAGGTCAAAGTCCTGCTCGGCAAGCAGCTGCGGAACATCGTAAATGCTCGCGCAGTCCTCGTTGGTAAAGACGCAATCGGTGTCGACGTCGCAGAAGCTTGCGATCTTCCCGCGGATAGCGTCATCGATATGGTGGTCGGAGCGCAACACGATAATATCGGGCTGGATGCCAAAGCTGCGGAGCTCCTTGACGGAATGCTGCGTGGGCTTGGTCTTGACCTCGTGGGCGGCGGCGATATAGGGAACGAGCGACACGTGGATGTAGCAGACGTTCTCGGGGCCGGCCTCCTTGCGGTACTGGCGGATGGCCTCGACAAACGGCTGCGACTCGATGTCGCCGATCGTGCCGCCCAGCTCGGTGATGACTACATCGGAGCCGGTCTGCTCCTCGATGCGGCGGAACTTATCCTTAATGGCATTGGTGACGTGAGGAATCACCTGCACGGTACCGCCCAAAAAGTCGCCGCGACGCTCGCGGGCGATGAGGCTTTTGTAGATGGCACCGGTCGTAAAGTTGGAATCGCGGGTCAGGTTCTCATCAATAAAGCGCTCATAATGACCCAGGTCCAGGTCGGACTCGTAACCATCCTCGGTAACGAAGACCTCACCATGCTGGAACGGGCTCATGGTACCGGGGTCGACGTTCAGATACGGGTCGGCCTTCTGCATCGTTACTTTGTAGCCACGCGACTTGAGCAGACGGCCCAGCGAGGCCGCGGTGATACCCTTGCCCAGGGACGAAACCACGCCACCGGTTACGAACACATGCTTGGTCATATTGAGTTACCTGCGCTTCCCGTAGAAGTTGTTTATCCACATCTTACGGGTCTTCATTGTAATACTCGCGCCGCGGACCGTCCGCAATTTTTCTCGCGTGCGATTGCATTTCTCGATCTTGAAACAAAACGCCGCCCGGTTTCCCAGGCGGCGTCGCTATGGCAAGGGTTACATGCTGCTATCGATCAGCAACCTCGTCCTCAAGCATTTCTTGAACGAGCATGCCGGTACGGACGCCCTCAAGATACCACTCACCACGTTCGGTGAGGCAAATGCCATTTGCAAGCTGACCGCCGTCGTCGCTATAACGCGAGACGACATCAATCATACCTTCGGAATCCAAGCGATCGATTGCGGCGCGGGCACGATACGGCGAAACCCCCACGCGCTCGGCAAGCGTTTTGCGCGAGAAACCATACGGCCCGCCATTGTCTTCGGTTTGCTGGTCGATCTCCATCAACACCAGCACCTCGACACGCTTCATATCGTTGACACTCGCACGACCCTTGCCCGCCATAGCAGCCTCCTCAAACCGAGCACGAGCATCTAACGCGCCGTGCGCGACCGACACACCTCACGATGGCAGGTAATATCCATCATGCGGCATCCCGCTAAGGATGAAACAGTTACGGTTATTGTATACCGCTCAAATTGTTTCTGGGCAGGTAAACAGCTATTTTTCGCCGAAATAGACGCTTTATTGATCAAAAAGCCGTACCGGGCGCTAACCCGATACGGCCAAAATGCAATGCAATTACCGCGGTGCTTCAAACTTAGCGATGGAAGAAACCGCGGCGCTCAAACTTGGGCTCGCAGCACACGTTGATGCCCAACTTGCGCAGTACCGTCTCGTCCGTCGGCGAGATAATCACGCTAAAGAAGGCATCGCAACCGCGCAGCTGCTCCAGGCCCGAAAGGACGCGAGCGGCCGTCTCACTCGTGGCCGAGGTGATCGACAGCGCCATAAGCGTCTCGTCGGTGTGGAGGCGCGGGTTTTTGCTGCCCAGGAAATGCGTCTTGAGCTTGCTGATGGGCTCGATCGCCTCATCGCTAATGACCTCGAGCTCAAGGTCGACGCCCGAGACATGCTTGAGGGCGTTCATAATGAGCGAACTTGCGGCGCCCAGGCGCGTGGAGGTCTTACCGGTCACCACGGAGCCATCGGGCATGACCATGGCACCCACGGGACCACCCGTCAGCTGCTCCCTGGTGAGGGCCGCCGAGCGCGCCGGTGAGTAGTTCTTATCGATGCCGGCTTTCTTCATAATAATCTTGAGACGGTCGACTTGCTCATCGCCCACGCCGGTACGGCGCACATTTTCGACCGCGGTAAAGTAGCGGCGGACGATCTCCATCTTGGAAGCGTCGCGGCAGGCATCGTCATCGGTGATGGCAAAACCGACCATATTGACGCCCATGTCCGTAGGGCTCTGGTAGGGGCTCTTGCCCAGGATCTTTTCCATCAGGGCACGGACTACCGGGAAGGCCTCGACGTCGCGGTTGTAGTTGACCGTGGTCTTGTTGTAGGCCTCCAGGTGGAAGGAGTCGATGATGTTGGCGTCATCGAGGTCTGCCGTGGCGGCCTCGTAGGCAATATTGACCGGATGCGTAAGGGGCAGATTCCAAACCGGGAAGGTCTCGAATTTGGCATAGCCGGCGGCCGTGCCATGCTTGTGCTCGTGATAGAGCTGAGACAGGCAAGTGGCGAGCTTGCCCGAGCCAGGGCCGGGCGCCGTCACGACAACGAGCGGTCGGGTGGTCTCGACAAACTCGTTCTTGCCATAGCCGTCGTCGGACACAATCAGATCGACATCGTGCGGATACCCCTCGATGGGATAGTGCAGCTTGGCGGGAATACCGAGCGCGTTCAGGCGGTTGCGGAACACATCGGCAGCGGGCTGTCCAGCGTACTGGGTGATGACCACGGCCGCGACAGCAAAGCCGTTGCCGCGGAACAGGTCAACCAGGCGCAGCACATCCTCGTCATAGGTAATGCCCAGGTCGCCACGGGCCTTATTCTTCTCGATGTGGTTCGCGTTGATCGCGATGATGACCTCGACGTCGTCGGCTATGCTCTTGAGCATGCGAAACTTGCTGTCCGGCTCAAAACCCGGCAGCACGCGGCTCGCGTGATAGTCGTCAAACAGCTTGCCGCCAAACTCCAAATACAGCTTGCCGCCAAACTGCGAGATGCGCTCCTTAATATGAGCGGCCTGCAGCTCGATATACTTCGCGTTGTCGAAACCCTGGCGCATATATGGCTCCCGTCCCGTTTCCATTTAATGTCTTAGGCGATTATAACGGAGCCTGCCCTCCCCGATGCCCAGGCCATCAACAGGCACCAACCAAACACGCCCACCGCAACCGCCGGGGACCCGGGGTGGCTCATTTGGAACGGGAAACAAGGCACTCAGCACCAACAATGAAAACGTCGCAGGTTGAGCATAAGCCAGCGAAAGCCCGCCAGAACGAGCAAGCAGCCCCCTGCACCAACAATGGCAACGCCGCAGGTTGAGCATAAGTCAGCGAAAGCCCGCCAGAGTAGGCAAGGTGCCCCCGCACCAACAATGGAAAGCGCCGCAGGCAGAGGACGGACAGCGAGCGCCGTCCAGGACGTACAAGTTGGCATGAAAAAGGCAAGGCATAGACCTTTTGGTCATGCTTTACCTTTTGAATGACAAATTGTCGTCCTGGGCGGCGCGCAGCGTCAACTGGTTGCGCGGTTCGTAGAACCGCGCAACATAAGAGCGCCCCCTCCCGCGCACGGAACGGGAGGGGGCTAAAGGTAGGAGTCTACCGGTGGGTTGACCCCACCGGACAGACGATGACCAGATGATCCTCTACAGGATCGTCAAGGTTTCCGTGGGGTACCCGTTGGGTACTTAGAGCATCACGCAAGCGACGGTCAGGATGATGGCGCAGACGACGGAGAGAGCGACGATAAGCTTAAGGGCAAACTTGAGCCAGGTCGTCCACTCGATCTTGGCCAGGGCAAGACCGCCCATGATGGCGCCAGAGGTCGGGGTGAACAGGTTCACGACGCCGATGGCGGCGGAGAAGATCATAACCATGACCTCGGGCGAGAAGCCGAGCTTAACAGCCAGCGGTCCCATGATGGGCATGGAGACAGTAGCCATACCGGAGGTCGAGGGGATCAGGAAGGACAGGCCGAAGTAGACCAGGAAGCTCATGGGAGCGAAGATCACGCCGGACAGGCCAGCCAGAGCATTGGCGGCAGCGTCGAGGACGTAGACGTCGAGGCCGGTGCTAGCCATGAGGACGGAAATACCACGGGCGAGGGCGATAACGAGGACAACGGACATCATGTCGGCAGCGCCGGTGATGAAGGTGTTGACGATCTGCTTCTCGGAGAGGCCACCGATGATACCGATCAGGATAGCCATGAGGAAGAACCAGGTGGAAGCCTCGTCGAAGTACCACTGGCCAATGGGCAGGCCGGTGATCAGGGCAGACCAGCCCTGGACGACGGCGTTACCGTCGGCGTCATAGACAGCGCCAGCATCGAAGAAGTTGGCGACGCCCTCGTTGAGGTCGGCCAGCGGGATGAAGCCGACGATCATGACGACGAAGGTGAAGGCAAAGGCGATCAGAACACCCTTCTGACGACCGGTGAGCTTGACCTCCTTGTGAACCTCGGAAGCAGCCTTGCCGTGAGCCTCTTCGGCGTCCTTGAGCTCCTGCATCGAAAGGATGGTGGAACCCTTGTCAGCCTTGACCTTCTTGGCATAGCTCATGACGAAGAAGATGGACATGGCAGTGGTAACAATCCACAGGACGGCACCGAGGCCGATGATGATGGACTGGTTGACCTCAATGCCAACGCCGGTCAGAGCGTCGACGGCAGCGCCGACGGCGAACGGGTTAACCGTGGAGCCCAGGCAGCCGCAGCCAGCGCCGAGCAGGACGGTGGCAGCACCGACCATAGGGTCGAAGCCAGCGGCCATCATGGTAGCGGCAAGCAGGGCGTAGAAGGGAACGGTTTCCTCGCACATACCATAGGTGGTACCACCGAGGGAGAAGATGAGCATCAGCACGGGAATGAGCATGATCTCATTGCCCTTAAGCTTCTGCACCAGAACGGCAATGCCGTTGTCCAGAGCGCCGGTCTCGGTCATCATGCCGAGGAAGCCGCCGAGGATCATAACGAAGAGGCAGACGGGCAGAGCGTCAGCGAAGCCCTTGACCGGGGCGGTGCAGAAATCGCTCAGGCGGGCAGCGGTAACCGCGCCACCGGACGTACCGGAGACGATAACGGTAACAACCGCGACAATTGCCAGCAGAGCAAGAAGAATGGTGAACGATGAAGGCATACCGCGCTTTTTCTTAGCGGTCTCAGTCATAGTTCTCATCCCCCCTTCATAAATCATTTACTGATCTCGCCCGAAGCGGCTCTTCCGTGCCGTGCATGTCGCTCAGTGCGAGATTTTTACCAGACAAAAGCGCTCGGGGTGCGCAGCAATGCACCCCGAGCGAGATGCTAGAAGCTCTTACTTGAGCGTAGCGTACATGACAGCCTTGATGGTGTGCATGCGGTTCTCGGCCTCGTCGAAGACCTTGGAAGCGGGGCTCTCGAAGACCTCGTCGGTGACCTCCTGCTCGGTGATGCCGAACTGCTCGCACTTCTCTGCGCCAATCGTGGTGTTGGTGTCGTGGAAGCTGGGCAGGCAGTGCAGGAAGATGGCGCCCGGGTTGGCCATAGCCATGACCTCGGAGGTAACACGATACGGGGTGAGCTGAGCGATGCGCTCGGCCCAGACCTCGTCGGGCTCGCCCATGGAGACCCACACGTCGGTGTAGATGACGTCGGCACCGGTGACGCCGTCCTTGACGTCGGTGGTCAGCTTGATGGTGCAGCCGTTGGCCTCGGCGATGGGCTTGCAGGCCTCGATGACGTCGTCAGCGGGCATGCACTCCTCGGGGCCGCAGGCCACGAAGTTCATGCCGAGCTTGGAGCAGACAACCATGAGGGAGCGAGCGACGTTGTTCTTGCAGTCGCCCATGAAGACGAGGGTCTTGCCCTTGATGTCGTAGTTGAAGTTCTCCTGGACGGTCAGGATGTCGGCGAGCATCTGGGTGGGGTGCCACTCGGTGGTCAGGCCGTTCCAGACAGGAACGCCAGCCTTAGCGGAGAGCTCCTCAACGTCGTCCTGAGCGAAACCACGGAACTCGATGCCGTCATACATGCGGCCGAGAACGCGAGCGGTGTCCTCGATGGACTCCTTCTTGCCCATCTGCGAAGAGCCCGGATCGAGGTAGGTGACGCCCATGCCCAGATCCATGCCGCCGACCTCGAAGGCGCAGCGGGTACGAGTGGAGGTCTTCTGGAAGAGCAGGACGATGTTCTTGCCCTCGAGATAACGGTGCGGAACGCCAGCGCGCTTCATGTCCTTGAAGTTCTTGGAGAGCTTGAGCAGGTACTCGATCTCCTCGGTGGTGAGGTCGAGGAGCTTGAGGAAGCTACGGCCGGAGAGGTTAACACCCATGGTTCGTTTCCTTTCGAAGAAATGAATTACGTAAGTATTAGTGTTGCCCGTTTAACGGGCGAAGCCGGTGCGGTTGTAGGGGGACCGCACCGGAAACGGAAAGACTTAGAGGTCCTCGCGCCAGAAGGGCATGCTCATGCAGCGCGGGCCGCCGCGGCCGCGGGAGAGCTCGGCGGAGGGCACGACGAGAAGGTCCAGGCCCTCCTTGTACAGCACGTCGTTGGTGACGGTGTTGCGGGCGTAGACGCAGATCTTGCCGGGCTCGACGCACAGGGTGTTGGAGCCGTCGTTCCACTGCTCGCGGGAGGCCGCGATCGGGTCGCCGCCGCCGCAGGGGATCAGCTTGACCTGGTCGACGCCGGTGGCGTCCTCCAGGACGTGCTCGAGGGTGTCCTCGATCAGGCGGATGTTCACGTCGCCCGGGTTCTTGCCGGCGGTCAGCTCGTAGACGCGCAGGGTGCCCATGATGGCGGGGTGGATCGTGAACTTATCGACGTCGATCTGGGTGAAGACCGTGTCGAGGTGCATGAAGGCGCGCGAGACCGGGATGTCGAAGGCCAGGATGCGCTCGACCTTGGAGTCGGAGTTCCAGAAGATGTTCTGGGCCATGATGTCGATCGCGGCGGCCTGGGTGCGCTGGGAGATGCCGACGGCGAGGGTCTTCTCGTTGATGTTCAGCACGTCGCCGCCCTCGGTGTGGAACTGGCAGTCGCGGCGGAAGTACAGGGAGACGTCCTTGTAGTCGGGGTGGTACTTGAAGACGTACTTGCCGTACAGGGTCTCGCGGTTGCGGGTGACCGAGTACATGCGGTTGAGGTTGACGCCCTCGCCGACGACCGCGAACGGGTCGCGGGTGAAGTAGAGGTTGGGCATCGGGTCGATGATCAGGTCGGACTCGGACTCGGAGTTGACCAGGGAGTCGAGGGTCGTGGACGCCGTGAGAGGCATGTCGATCTCGGCCTTGGTCATGCCGGCCATGGTCTTCTTGACGAACTCGAGGTTGTCCTCGATGGAGTCCAGCTTCTCGCGGACGATCTGCGGCATGTGCTGGCCGCGGATGCCCGCCTCGGCGATGTACTGGTCGGTGAACTCGGCGCGGGCGCCGGGGACCTGGTCGAACACCTCGGCGACGAGGTTCTCGAGGTAGAGCACCTCGACGCCCTGGTCCCTCAGGATCTGGGCGAAGGTGTCGTGCTCCTGCTGCGCGACCTCAAGGAACGGGACGTCGTCGAACAGGAGTCGCTCGAGCTCGTCGGGCGGCAGGTTGAGGAGCTCGTCGCCGGGACGGTGCAGGCAGACCTTCCTGAGCTTGCCGATCTCGGAAGGCACGTGCAGACCTTTCGTCATGGCCTCCTACCTTTCTTTCGGGCCCCTGTCAGGGCCGATTCGTTAGCGCCCCTCCGTGTGAGGCGTTATTGCTGACGACATATTTATATCCAAAATCAGTCCATACTTCCACCTCGCCCCCGAACGGTTTTATATGAGGGGTGAACGGCATACACATATACTTCACGCATGGCACACTTTGATATAATAAAGTGTATTTACGTGCTAAAACGCGTTTTCAGTCCAAATAGCAAATGGAACTTAACTTTATTAAACCACCCTCAAATTGCATATTTCTAATAAAGCTATGAATAGAACCAGCGATTCATGCCGCGTCTCAACCATTTTCATTTTTATTCAGAAAAAAGTTTGTCCTATTCATTTCTGGTAAACAAATTACCGTTTACCAGACGCTTGATACCGTTCACCGGAAGCTCAGTATAAGGCCCAGCGGATACCGGCTCGCTTTACGGCCCCATTTGTAACAACTTGACTTCTCGGTATAGAAAAACGAACCCGCTTCCCCTAGGGAAACGGGTCCGTTTTCGATTATCTTCGGCCAATTTAGATAAGGCCCTCGAAAATCGTCGGAATCCTAGCGATCGAACTCCGCCAGTGCCTCGCCCAAAAGCCTCAGGCCCTCGCGAAGAACGTCTTCGCTCGCGCAGTAGCCCAGGCGTGCGCCGCAGGGAAGCTCAAAGCGGCTACCGGGAACCAGCAGCACTCCCCTCTCGGCCAACAGGCGCTTGCAGAACTCCTCGTCGTCCTCGGGAATATCCAGCTGGATAAACGAGGTGGACACGCCCTGCGGGGCCGTCCAGGAAACGCGATGCTGCGTATCGATCCAAGCCTGCGCGATATCGCGGTTGCCAAACACGATCTTGCGATTGCGCTCGAGAATCTTGTCCTTGTGCTCGAGCACGTAGGTCGCCAGGGCGTCGTTGAACACGCCGCCGCAGATCATGGTGTAATCGCGATAGGTACGGATGCGGTTGGAGACCTCTTCGTCGGCCACGACCCAGCCCACGCGAGCCGCAGGCGTCGAATAGGTCTTGGACACCGAGTTGGTGACGATGGCCCTCTCGTACACGTCGACCATCGACATAAAGGACTCAGTGTTTTCGAGCGGCAGATACACCTCGTCGCACAGCACGTAGGCGCCCACCGAACGGGCGATCTCGGCAATCTGGCCGAGCGTATCGGCATCGAGCACCGTTCCGATGGGGTTCGATGCGTTGTTAATGCAGATGAGCTTGGTGGTGGACCGAACCAGGCGCTTGAGCTGCTCGATATCGGGTTTCCATCCGAGCTCCTCGCGAAGCTCCCAATACTCAACCTCGGCGCCGAGCGCACGCGGGATCTCATAGAGCGGCGCATAGGTAGGCCACTCGGCAATCACATGATCGCCGGGCTCGACAACGGCCATGATGGCGTTGAGGTTGGCACCCGTGCAGCCATTGGTCTGCAAAATGTGATCGGGATTGACCTCGCGACGATACAGCTTGGCGACTTCGGCCTTAAACTCCGGCGAACCCTCGATCCAGCCGTAATTCATCTTCTCGCGATCCAGGCGCTCGTAGAACGTAGCACCGTCCTGCTCGTCAAGTGCGCGAAGCTCACCCATGGTCAGCGACGAGATCGTCGACTGAGCGATATCCCAGGTAGCACTCTTCTCCCAAACGTTGAGCCAATCCTCAACGCCAATTGTCTTGATATCCATGGCCACCTTATCTGATCTTAATTTAGCGTCAATAAACATGAATGGGACGGTGCGAAAGAACCGCACCGTCCCATTGGGAGACATCTAATGTCAGCTAGATGTTTGTAGTAAGACCTGTACGGGTCTTTGAAAACCTTAGAGGTCCTCGCGCCAGAAGGGCATGCTCATGCAGCGCGGGCCGCCGCGGCCGCGGGAGAGCTCGGCGGAGGGCACGACGAGAAGGTCCAGGCCCTCCTTGTACAGCACGTCGTTGGTGACGGTGTTGCGGGCGTAGACGCAGATCTTGCCGGGCTCGACGCACAGGGTGTTGGAGCCGTCGTTCCACTGCTCGCGGGAGGCCGCGATCGGGTCGCCGCCGCCGCAGGGGATCAGCTTGACCTGGTCGACGCCGGTGGCGTCCTCCAGGACGTGCTCGAGGGTGTCCTCGATCAGGCGGATGTTCACGTCGCCCGGGTTCTTGCCGGCGGTCAGCTCGTAGACGCGCAGGGTGCCCATGATGGCGGGGTGGATCGTGAACTTATCGACGTCGATCTGGGTGAAGACCGTGTCGAGGTGCATGAAGGCGCGCGAGACCGGGATGTCGAAGGCCAGGATGCGCTCGACCTTGGAGTCGGAGTTCCAGAAGATGTTCTGGGCCATGATGTCGATCGCGGCGGCCTGGGTGCGCTGGGAGATGCCGACGGCGAGGGTCTTCTCGTTGATGTTCAGCACGTCGCCGCCCTCGGTGTGGAACTGGCAGTCGCGGCGGAAGTACAGGGAGACGTCCTTGTAGTCGGGGTGGTACTTGAAGACGTACTTGCCGTACAGGGTCTCGCGGTTGCGGGTGACCGAGTACATGCGGTTGAGGTTGACGCCCTCGCCGACGACCGCGAACGGGTCGCGGGTGAAGTAGAGGTTGGGCATCGGGTCGATGATCAGGTCGGACTCGGACTCGGAGTTGACCAGGGAGTCGAGGGTCGTGGACGCCGTGAGAGGCATGTCGATCTCGGCCTTGGTCATGCCGGCCATGGTCTTCTTGACGAACTCGAGGTTGTCCTCGATGGAGTCCAGCTTCTCGCGGACGATCTGCGGCATGTGCTGGCCGCGGATGCCCGCCTCGGCGATGTACTGGTCGGTGAACTCGGCGCGGGCGCCGGGGACCTGGTCGAACACCTCGGCGACGAGGTTCTCGAGGTAGAGCACCTCGACGCCCTGGTCCCTCAGGATCTGGGCGAAGGTGTCGTGCTCCTGCTGCGCGACCTCAAGGAACGGGACGTCGTCGAACAGGAGTCGCTCGAGCTCGTCGGGCGGCAGGTTGAGGAGCTCGTCGCCGGGACGGTGCAGGCAGACCTTCCTGAGCTTGCCGATCTCGGAAGGCACGTGCAGACCTTTCGTCATGGCCTCCTACCTTTCTTTCGGGCCTTTCGGCCGAATCTATCAGCACCCTTCCGTAACGGGCGCTGCTTGCTGACAGCTCTAGTTATATCCAAATTCCACCCGCAATTCCACCTCACCCCCGAACGGTCAACAAAGTGCGATGAACGGTATATCGCATGTGATTCCCCCATGATGCACTTCGGCGCTCTAAAGTACCTTTTCAAAGGTAAACGCTCTTTTTCCTATAAATTATCCCCATCGCATCTATAAATCCATGATTCAGAATTGCATAGGTAAAACGGTTTTATGTATATAAATGAAGCTAGCCCACGTTTTGGACCGAATTCAATGATATTCAGCTTGCCATCATTCTTATTCACGCATCTTTATCAGTTGAGTGAGAATATTGAACGCTAGCAATAGCGTCGCGAGCGTTCGTTCTATGGCCGGGCATCGTAAGAAATAGGTAAAGATACCGTTCACGCGATACGTCCGTGCCAGCGGTCAACTAAATTGAGACAATAGAGAATAGAGTTAGGCTATCGTCCCCTGCGGGGACTGAACGGACAGATGCATATGCCGAGCAAAATCGAAAAGAAGCAAAAGGCCGCCAAGCTGCGTAAGCCGCCGCGTGATTTTTCGTATACGCAAAACCGAGAGCTTAGCTGGCTGCGCTTTGACGACCGCGTGCTTGACGAAGCCTTCGACGAGACCGTTCCGCTGTTCGAGCGTCTAAAGTTCGTGTCGATTTTCGAGTCCAACCTCGACGAATTCCTTATGGTGCGCGTGGGCGGCCTGTCCGATCTGGCAGAGCTCAAAAAACAGCCTGTCGACAACAAGAGCAATATGACCGCCTCCGAACAGGTCGACGCTGTCATGGCAGAGCTGCCCGGGCTCCTTACCCGTTGGGAGTCCATCTTTAAGAGCATCGAGGGCAAACTCGACACCCTGGGCGTTCACCGCGCCCGCATCGATTCGCTTACGCCCGAGGAGCGCACCTTTGTAACCCGCTACTTCCAGGCCTACGTGTCGCCGGTTATCTCACCGTTGGTCATTGACCCGCGCCACCCCTTCCCCAACCTGCGCAACGGCGCGCTCTATCTGGCTTGTGGCCTGGACGGCGTCACCGACGAGGAGAGCCTGCTGGGCCTTATCGAGATTCCCGCCTCGATGAACCGCGTGGTCGAGATTCCCTCGCCCGCCGGCACCTACTCCTACATCTTGCTCGAGGACGTCATTCTTGCCTGCTTGGACAGCTGCTTTGGTTCCTATAAGCCGCTCGACCGCGCTCTGATCCGCGTCACCCGCAATGCCGATATCGACCCGGACGGCGAGGGCGTCGAGGAGGAAGAGGATTACCGCCAGCACATGAAGCGCATCCTCAAGAAACGCTTGCGCCTGCAGCCGGTGGTGCTCGCGGTCTCGGGGTCGCTCGAGAAGGCGACGCTCAAGACCATCCGCAAGGCGCTCGAGCTTTCGCGCCGCTCTGTCTTTACCTGCGATATCCCGCTCGACCTAGGCTACGTCTTTGGCATTGAGGGCAAGATTCCCGAGCACCTGCGCAACGAGCTGCTCTTTACGCCGTTTAAGCCGCAGCCCAACCCCACCATCGATATGGCCCGCTCCATCCGCGAGCAGGTACTTCAGCACGACAAGCTGCTCTTTTATCCCTATGAGGCCATGAACCCCTTCCTGGATCTGGTGCACGAGGCCGCCTACGACCCCGAGTGCATCTCACTGCGCATCACGCTCTACCGCGTGGCCAAGCAGAGCCGCCTGTGCGAGTCACTGATCGATGCCGCCGAGAACGGCAAAGAGGTCACGGTGCTCATGGAGCTCCGCGCGCGCTTTGACGAGCAGAACAACATCGAGTGGGCCGAGCGCCTGGAAGAGGCCGGCTGCACCGTCATCTACGGCTCTGAGGGCTTTAAGTGCCACTCCAAGATCTGCCAGCTCACCTATCGCGAGGGCATGGCGCTAACGCGCCTGACGCTGCTGGGCACCGGCAACTTTAACGAGAAGACGGCCAAACTCTACAGCGACTTTATGCTCATGACCGCTCACCCCGGCATCGGCGAGGACGCCAACCTGTTCTTCCGCAACCTGTCGCTGGGCAACCTGCGCGGCGATTACCGCTTCCTGGGTGTGGCGCCCGTCGGACTGAAACCGCTCATCATGCGCGGGCTTGACCGCGAGATCCAGCGCGCCCTCGCCGGCGAGCCCGCCCGCGTGTTCTTTAAACTCAACTCGCTCACCGACCGCGAGGTCATCGACAAGATCGCCGAGGCATCGTGCGCAGGAGTCCGCGTGGACATGATCATCCGCGGCATCTCGTGCCTCAAGCCGGGCGTTCCTGGCAAGACCGAGAACGTGCATGTCCGTTCTATCGTCGGACGCTTTTTGGAGCATGCGCGCGTTTACGCCTTTGGCGTGGACTCGGACATGATCTATCTGAGCTCGGCCGACATGATGACGCGCAACACCGAGCACCGCGTGGAGATCGCCTTCCCCGTGCTCGACCCCACCTGCCGCGCCCTGGTGCACGAGTACATGAGCATGCAGCTGCGCGACAACGTGAAGGCCCGCAGCCTCACGAGCGACGGCACCTGGGTCCCCGTGGAGCGCGCAGAGGGTGAGAAACCCTTCAACTCGCAGGAAACCCTGCTGGAGCGTGCCTACCGCAACGCCGAGGCCGCGCCCGAGCCCGTCATTGAGGCAAAGCCCGCCCCTGCTCCTAAGCCGCAGCCGGCCACACCCGAGGTTCAGAAGGTCCAGGCGACCGTCATTGAGCCCGAGCCCGCACCTGCACCTCAGCCCGAGCCGCAGGCAGCTAAGCCCGCACCCGAGACGAGCGCCCGTCGCGATAAGCCCGCCGGCAAGACCAAGGCCATCGAGCGCCATCGCCCCGGTCGTGTGCGCATGGGCCTGGGCCTGATCGGCCTGGGTCTTAAGACGCTCATTACCGGCAAGACGAAATAGTCGTTTGTAGAAGCAGTTTGTAGAAGCGCCCCGCATTTGAGGAAAGCCTCGGATGCGGGGCGCTTTTCCCTGCTACCATGGTGCGAGCAACAACACGAATGACAGGCAGGGATATGAAGCTCACTATAGAATCGATGACCTACGGCGCCGACGGGCTGGCGCACGCCGACAACGGCAAGGCCGTCTTTGTGCAGGGCGCCGTGGCAGGCGACACCGTCGAGGCCGAGGTCGTACAGGACGGCAAGTCGTTCATGCGCGCCCGCACGACCGAGATTCTGGAGCCGAGCCCCGATCGCATTCAGCCCCCCTGCCCCTTCGTTGGCATCTGCGGCGGTTGTTCGTGGGGCAATCTCTCACGCACGGCACAGCTCGCCGCCAAGGAGCAAAACCTGCGCTCCACGCTCGAGCGCATCGGCAAGTTCGCTCCTGAGCAGGTCGATGAGTTGGTACAGCCCATCTGCCACACCAAGGACGACTGGGGCTACCGCAATAAAATCGAGCTCGAACCGACCGTCGTCAACGGTCGCGTGCGCCTTGGCATGCACGGTGTCGACCCCAGCAAAATCGTGACCGTCGATGCGTGCCCGCTGTTCGATAAGCGCTTCCCGAAGGCGCTCAAATCGGTCGTCGGCGCACTCAACTATCTAAGCGGCAGCCATGACTTGGGACTCGAACGCGTGGGCATTCGTGCATCGCGCCGTACCAAGGCACTCGAGGTCGCACTCTGGACGCCTACAGGCTCTTTTCCGCGCTCGCAGGTCTCCCGCGTGCTGGCGGACGCCGCTCATCCCACGAGCATCGTGCGCGTGATGAGCAAGGGCGAAAAGAAGGCCCGCCGTGTCTCCAAGGTCGAAATGCTCGCCGGAGAGGGCTCATGGACCGAGAATATCGCCGAGGGTCAGATGCGCTTGTCTGCCCCGTCTTTTTTCCAGGTCAACACCAAGGGTGCCGAGATTTTGATCGAGCTTGTCATGGAAGCGCTCGACCCGCAAGAAGACGAGCTTGCCGTGGACCTGTACTGCGGCGCCGGAACCTTTACCCTGCCGCTCGCCCGCCGCTGCGACTTCGTCGCCGCCGTCGAGGCCTACGGCCCGGCCGTGCGCGACCTGCGCCGTAACCTGGAGATCAACAAGCTTGATAACGTCGACGTCATTGGCGGAGACGCGGTGCGCGAGTTCCCCGACCAGGATGCCGACGTCTTGGTGGTCGACCCGCCGCGCGCAGGCCTCGCCCCCGAGGCGATCGACCTTATCGCCAGCACGAGTGCTCGCGATGTCGCCTACGTGAGCTGCGACCCGGCCACCCTGGCGCGCGATCTCAAACGCTTTGTCGAAGAAGGCACCTTCTCCCCCGTCAAGATCACGCCAGTCGACCTGTTCCCGCAAACCTTCCACTGCGAGACCGTCGTCCACCTTAGGCGCAACTAGTCACTCAATCATTGCTCAGATAAATCATTGAGAAATCGAGCGTGGCAAGCGGAGGTCTTCGGGGTATAAGACGGCTAATTGTATGCCGCCTATGAAAGGAACCCTCATGCCCAGCGTTGCCGTTCTCGCCGCCGATGGCTTTGAAACTATTGAATGCTTGACCATGGTCGATGTCATGCGTCGCGGCGGTGTGCGTGCCACGCTCGTCTCGATTATGCCCACACGTGAGGTCGTAAGCTCGCTGCAGATCCCCGTGACCTGCGATGCGCTCTTTGATGAGATCAACTTTGACGAGTACGACTGCGTCGTGCTGCCCGGCGGCTTGCCCGGTGCCACCAACCTGCGTGCCGATCAGCGCGTCTGCGACGTGGTCTGCGAGTTCGCCGCGACCAAGCACGTTGCCGCCATCTGCGCCGCCCCGTTTATCCTGGGCGAGCTCGACCTACTCGAGGGGCGCCACGCCACGTGCTTCCCTGGCTTTGAGAAAAGCTTCCCCGAAGGCGCCTATACCGGCGAGAAGGTTACGCAAGACGGCAACATCATCACCGCCAGCGGCATGGCCCAGTCGCTCCCCTTTGCGCTTGAGCTGCTGCGCACGCTCGCCGGCGACAAGGCCGTCGAGAAGGTCGCCGAGGGCATTCAGCTATGATTTTGGCTTCGCAATCACCGCGCCGCATCGAGTTGATGCGCGAGGCGGGCTATGACATTCGCGTGATTCCCGCAGATATCGACGAAACGCCTTTTGATGGCGAAGCTCCGCTTACACTCGTCGAGCGCTTGGCGCGTGCCAAAGCCGCCGCCGTTGCCGCCGAGCATGCCGAGCCCAACGAACTGACCGTCGCGGCCGATACTATTGTCACCTTTGACGGCCAAATTTTGGGCAAGCCGGCAGACGGGGACGAGGCGCGCACCATGCTCCGCGAGCTTTCGGGCCGCACGCACCAGGTCGCAACCGGCGTCTGCATCGTTAAAGCCGGCGACGCTACAGCTCCGCATGCCGCCGAGAGCCTGTCGTTTGTCGATGTGACCGACGTGACGTTCTATGAGCTTACCGAAGAGCAGATCGAGCGCTATGTTGCCTCCGGCGAACCCATGGACAAGGCCGGGGCCTACGGCATCCAAGGCACAGGCGGCCGCATGCTTGTGCACGATATTTCGGGTGACTTCTACAACGTGGTGGGCTTGCCCATCGCTCGCGTCGCACGCGCGATTCAAAAACTCTCGTAATTGCATCTGGCGCTGGGTATCCCCCAGCGCCTACAATTTTGCCGTACCGTACGGATCCCGACCGGGCATAAGGCCCGGCGGAAAACCGATAGGAGAACACATGGACACACTGCTCGAAGCCATCGATGTTTGCAATGTCGATGGCTTTTGCTTTGGCAACTATACGGACGAGGAGGCTGGCACCGGCTGCACCGTAATCGTGGCGCCCGAGGGTGCCACCGGTGGCGTTGACGTACGTGGTGGCGCCCCCGCTTCGCGTGAGACCGACCTGCTGCGTCCCGAAAACACCGTCGATAAGGTCCACGCCGTCTGCCTTTCGGGCGGATCGGCCTTTGGCCTCGAGGCTGCAAGCGGCGTGGCCCGCGAACTCGAGAGCCGCGGCATTGGTCTGCCCGTCGGCCCCACGCAGGTGCCCATCGTGTGCTCCAGCTGTATCTTCGACCTTGCCTTTGGCGACCCCACCGTTCGCCCCGACATTGAGGCCGGCATCGCCGCCGTGCGCGAGGCGCTCGACCACACCCCCACCAAGCTCGAACAGGGCAACGTAGGCGCCGGCACGGGCGCTACCGTGGGTAAGCTCATGGGCCCCGCCACCTGCATGAAGGCCGGCCTTGGCGCTGCCGCCGTGGCGCTCGGCCCCATCAAGGTGGGCGCCGTGGTCTCGGTCAACGCCTGCGGCAACGTTGTCGACCCCCTCACCGGCGAGTGGGTCGCCGGCATGCGCGCCTCAGCCGATAGCGACCAAATCGTCGATATGGAACTCGCAGCCTTTGCCGCCGCCGGATCCATGCAGATGCCGCTCGACCGCACCAACACCACCATCAGCTGCATCGTCACCAACGTGGAACTCACTAAGGCACAAGCCACCAAGGTCTCCCAGATGGCCGCAGACGCCTACGCACGCGCCATCCGTCCCACGCACACCACCAACGACGGCGACACCATCTACACCCTCGCCAGCGGCAAACTGGGCGCCCAGGCAAGCGCCGCCGTTCCCCTAGACCTGCTGGGCATGCTCGCCGTAAGGGCTTTGCAAACCGCCATCGTAAACGGAGCCAAAACCGCCAAAACCTCCCACGGCATCCCCGGCGCCGCAAAGTAATCTCACTCGACCGTCGGTCGGAGGCGGGCGGGCATTACGTTTGCTGCTCTACAGTCCTATGCAAGACGAAGGCCACATTAAGTGGCCTTCTTTGCATGCGGAACTCGCGACAAACGTAATGCCCGCCCGCCTCCGACCGACTTCCAATCTAATTCTTTTCAGCCCAGGGCCCTGTGTACCGCGCGTCGAAGATCTTCAAATTCAAATAACCTGACAATCGATTCTTATAGCAGAGGCCCCTTGGCCTTTAGTTTGCTACAAGTTCCGCACGAGCCGGAAAGCACTTAATGTGCTTTCCGTGCGAGCAGGACTGTTCGCAGTAGCAAACTAAAGGCCAAGGGGCCCAGTCAACCTATCAGCAGCGATTACTCAGCAGCTAGTTGAATTTGAAGATCTTTGAGGCAAGACGGTATAGGCCGAGTGTGGTTTTGTCTCCGGCACGACCGCGGAGGTTAGTGAAGAACCCGACCACACCGTAGCGGGCACGACGATACATGCGCTCGTCGTAGGCCTTCAAATCATTCCACAGCGTCTTTAGGCGCTCGTCGGCGCAATCTTCCTCGGAAAGCTTGGTCAGCACCGAGCAGATCGCCATCATCATGGTGAAGTAGCCCATCATGTACGAACGCAGACGCGACGACTCGACATCGCTGTACAGGTGGTACGACTCCATCATGATACGCGTAACACGGAACTGCTGGTCCAGACGCTTGACCATCGTGGCCTCGTTGACACTCTGGCCCTCGCGACCGATAAAGTAGCGATAGAGGTCGATGTCGGCGTAGTACATGGTCTTGCAACGCGGCAGCGGCACGTAGGCGTAGATGTTGTCCACATAGAACGTGTGCGGCGGCATGGGCAGGTTGGACTCGCGCAGCACATCCGTGCGATAGCACAGGCTGTGCATGAGCAGATTCTGGTCCAAACGGAAATGGCCGATCTGGTCCCAGGTAAAGATCTTTTTTCGAGGCAGGGCAAACTTGTAACCAATGGCCGTATGCGTACCCTCGTAAACCTTCTCGTACACGTAGTTCGAGATGAACAGGTCAACGCGCTGGTCGCGCTCTTCAAAGCCGCGCAGAATCGACAGCATGGTCGAAAGGGCAGCGCCGTCAAGCCAGTCGTCCGAGTCGACAACCTTGTAGTAGGTGCCCTGCGCCTCGCGCAGACCCGAAAGGACGGCAATACCGTGGCCGCCATTCTCCTGGTGCACCGCGCGGATGATTCCAGGATAACGGGCCTCCCACTCGTCGGCCTTGGCGGCCGTCTCATCCTTGGAGCCGTCGTCCACCACGATAATCTCGATATCGGTGGCATAATTGCTCCCCTCCAAGATGGAGGTGATGCAATGGTCCATGTCCTTAGCGGCGTTATACGAGGGAATACCGAATGTTATGACTTTATGCATGGCAGGCGATAATCTCATCCGAAAGATCGAGGGCGGAATTGGTCACGGCATCCATATCGTAGTAACGATACTCGGCCAGACGACCCACCGGGTGGAAGTTTGTCAGGTTCTGGACGCGCTCAAGATAGCGCTCATAGAGCTCGCGGTTCTCGGGCTCAAGAATGGCGTAATACGGCGTCTCGCCCGAGCCGGGCGTATAGACCTTGGAGTACTCCTTCATGATGGTGGTCTTGCCGGGCAGGACCTGACCGGTCATGTTCTTGAACTCGGTGATGCGCGTGTAATCCTCGCTCGTGGTGTAGTTGACGGTGCCCACGGGCTGGAACTGGTCCATATCGAGCGTCTCGAACTTCATGTCGAGCGTGCGGTACGGCAGCGCGCCCAGGTCGAGGTTGAACAGCTCATCGAGCGGACCGGTATAGACAATCTCGCCGCCGTAGACCTTGCCACCGATCTTGACGGTGGTCTCGTCGATCTCAAAGAGATCGCGGGCGTCCACGTCGCAGAACACGTCGATCAGGTCGTGGTCGAGCATATGCTCGAACAGCGCCGTGTAGCCGTCCTGCGGCATACCCTGGAAGGGAGCCTGCGGGAAATAGCGGTCATCGTCGCCCACAAAGACGGGAACACGACCGGTGATCGAGGGATCGATCTGGTCGGGCGTCTGGCCCCACTGCTTCATGGTGTAATGCAAAAAGACGTTCTCGTAGACGTAATCGGCGACCTCGGCCAAGTCGGGGTCGTTCTTCTTACGCAGCTCCATAATGGGCACCTTGACATCCTTGCCAAAGGTCTCCACGAGCTTCTGATACAGCTCCTCGCCGCGCTCATCACCAAAGGCGAGCTTGAGACTCGCATGGTTGAAGGGCACGGGCATAAGGGTGCCGTTGATGTTGGCGAGCACCTTGTGCTGATAATCCGTCCACTTGGTAAAGCGCGACAGGAAATTGTGCACGCGCTCGTTAAAGGTGTGATAGATATGCGGACCGTACTCGTGGATCAGGATTCCGGCCTCGTCAGTGCAATCATAGGCATTGCCCGCAATGTGGCTACGGCGCTCCAAAACGGCAACACGATAGCCGATGGTCTCGGCAAGACGGCGGGCGCAAACGGCACCGGCATATCCAGCACCGACGACAATCATGTCGTACGCGCCGGCGTTAAAGCCTTCAGGCAGGCCTGAGGTAATCTGCATCGATACTCCTTGTCAAAAGCCACGGGCTCGTTAGCTGGGCTTTTCTCGAACATTCTTCGAGACATATTTATCAGAGCGATTATAGCGCTAATGCGTCCTATAATGAGCTTGCCACACAAGGAAAGCTCAAGCACCGCGGCGTACATAATTGAAAGGTAAACCCGCTAGCAGCGGGTTTATTCGTGAACAGCCGGGCGCCTGGAGCTTAGCGAAACGCTTGCAAGGAGTAACATGAGCGATTTCCTAAACCGTATGAAGTCTGCCGCCAAGGCCGACCTTAAGACCATCGTCCTGCCCGAGGGCGAGGATCCGCGCACCATCGTCGCGGCCAACAAGATCATCGAAGAAGGCCTGGCCAACATCGTCATCCTGGGCGATCCCAACGAGATCAACGTTCCCGGCGCCACCGTCATCGACCCGCGCAATGCCGAGAAGCACGAGGAGTACGCACAGAAGTTTGCCGAGCTCCGCGCCAAGAAGGGCGTTACCATCGAGCAGGCTCGCGCCCAGGTGATGGACGCCACCTACTTTGGCACCATGATGGTCAAGATGGGCGACGCCGACGGCCTGGTCTCCGGCGCCTGCCACTCCACCGCCGACACCCTGCGCCCCGCGCTTCAGATTCTCAAGACCGCCCCGGGCACCAAGCTGGTCTCGGCCTTCTTCGTGATGTGCACCGACACCCCGCAGTTCGGCACCGACGGCACGCTGATCTTCGCCGACTGCGGCCTCAACATCAACCCGTCCTCCGACGAGCTCTCCGAGATCGCCATCGCCTCCGCTCACTCCTGGTCCACCTTCATGGGCAATGTTGAGCCGCACGTGGCCATGCTCTCCTACTCCACCATGGGCTCCGCCGGTGGCGAGGTCGCCAAGAAGGTCCAGGAGGCCGTGAAGTTCTGCAAGGAGAAGGCACCCGAGCTCGCCATCGACGGCGACCTGCAGCTCGATGCCGCTATCGTCCCCACCGTCGCCCAGCTCAAGGCTCCCGGCTCCTCCGTTGCCGGCAAGGCCAACGTGCTCGTGTTCCCCGACCTCGAGGCCGGCAACATCGGCTACAAGCTGGTTCAGCGCTTCGCTGGCGCCGACGCTTACGGCCCCATCCTACAGGGCATCGCCAAGCCGGTTAACGACCTGTCGCGCGGCTGTTCTGCCGACGACATCGTGGGTGTCGTGGCCATCACCGCCGTCCAGGCTCAGATGGCTGAATAGCTTACATATCCCCTCGGGACCCTGCAGGGCAAAGCTCTGAAAACGTCCTCGGACATGCAAAGAGGCTCCGCTGCGCGCTTCGCGCGGCGGAGCCTCTTTGCGTCCTGACGCTCCTATTTGGCAAGGTGTTTTTTAGAATCCATTTTGCGCTCGGCCTCGAAGGCCCGCCTGTCCCAATCGAGCGGAAGTCCGGCCTCGACCCATGCCTCGTAGGCCCTCCTTATGGGCCTGAGCTCCCTTTGCCCCCTCTCCAGCATCGAGATGTACTTCTCGCTGGTTCCCAATATGGACGCCGCCCTCGCCTGGCTGACCTTCGCCGCGCGCCTGGCCGCCACGAGCTCCGAGGCGTCCTCGGGCCTCCTGATCTCGTGCGGGTGCATCAGCGCCTGGTACGCCTCCCTGGCCACGTAGCGCTTGAGGCACCTCATGACCTCCCTGTCGCTCTTCCCCCGCCCCCTGGCCCTCTCGGCGTACTCGGCAGTCTCGGGGTCGCGCATGACCCTCTGCCTCGCGATCTCGTGCAGCGCGCTGTTCGCCTGCCGGTCGCCGCCCCTGTTGAGCCTGTGCCTCACGGTCTTGCCGCTCGAGGCGGGGATGGGGCAGGCCCCGCATATCGCCGCGAACGACGCCTCGGAGCGCAGCCTGCCCGGGTTGTCCCCGGCCGCGACCGCGAGCTTGGCCGCGCTCACGGGCCCGCACCCGTACATCGCCAGCAGCGCGGGGCAGTTCTCCTCCAGGGACGCCTCGATCGCGCGCTCCATGTCGAGCGCCGCGTCGCGTGCCGCCTCCTGTTAGCGTCAATATATTTTTCACCATTTTCACCAACGTATTTTCGCCAATCGCG
>CALHJP010000002.1:0-38852 GCA_938033205.1 uncultured Collinsella sp.
TGATTGGTTGTTGAGCGTTGGTCAAAATGGTTGTTTTTACAGTAGCGCTAACACCTCCCACAGGTCCGCCAGCGCGCCGAGCGCGGCGCCCAGCGCGCCCTCGGCGCGCACGGAGGGGAGCTCCTCCATCAGCCTCGGCCCTCCCATGCCGCGGAACCTCGACCTGAGCCCCTCCGGCGCGGTGGTGAGCAGCGACCTCGCGGTGTTTATCGCCGAGGTCCGCGCCTTCACCGCCCCGGAGCGCGCCGCGAGCATGCAGCGCACCCCGTCGACCCACCCGTCCTGGCTCTTGGGGGTCCCGAGCTTCGAGCCGGACATCGCCGCGCGGGCGGCCCTCTCCGCGTCCGCCTCGTCGCACTTTCCCTGCCCCGGGCGCCTCCTCTGCATCCTCGCCGGGGAGAGCGCCTCGCGCACGGGCATCCCCAGCGACGCGAGGTGCCTGGTGAGGCCCGCCCCGTAGGACGACGTCCCCTCCATCGCGACGCAGGCCGGCTCCCCGGCCGCCGCGATCGCCCCGGCGAGCGCCTCGTAGCCCGCCGCGTCGGCGGGGAACTGGCGGGACAGGACCTTGCGGCCCCTCCAGTCGAGGACGCACAGCCAGTGCGAGTCGGCGTGGGTGTCGACCCCGCAGAAGACCGGCCCGCGGGCGCCGGGTGTCGATTCGGTTCTCATGTCTCGCTCCGTTCTTTCCGTGCTCGCCTGGACCGGGCAGACGGCACACTGACGGGGCGCGATAGAATGCGGTTGTTCGGGTCCGCGGTATCGCTCCATGCTCCTATTAGGTCATGCGGCGGTCTCGGCTCGCCGCGGCCCGCGCGGGACATGTCAGGAAACGAGGGCAGCCCTGTGGGCGCCAGCGGAATGTGGGGTCACCGCGCGGTCCGCATCTGATGGTGTCGACGTCAATGGTATACGGGTGCATCATCGACGTCTTCAATACAGACAATATCAGTGCGGAATGTTTTCAGAGCTTTGCCCTGCAGGGTCCCTGCCGTCACGCAGCAGTCAGGGAATCTGGAGTGGGCGGCGGCTTGGCTACGAGCTGGGGCTGAGGATCTGAACGAATGGGTGACGTTGCTGGGAGCGCAGGCGTTGCCGGCGATGATCACTTTGGAACTGGAATTTCCGCCTGCTAGTAAAAAGGCCTCCGGGCTGTTGCTCTGGAGGCCTTTTTGTCAATTACAGACGAATGCGTTAGTTGTTCTTGGTCAGACGCTCGACGTCGTGGGCGATCATGTATTCCTCGTCGGTGGGGATGACCATGACCGTGACGGCGGAACCGGCGGCGCTGATGACCTGCGGACCGTTGCCCACGGCCTCGCGGTTCTTGTTGTTGTCGATGCGCACGCCCAGCCACTCGAAGCAGTCGCAGAAGGCCTTGCGGATCGACCAGTCATTCTCGCCGATGCCGGCGGTAAAGGTAATGGTGTCCACGCCCGCCATGGAAGCGATCATGGAGCCGGCCTGCTGCATGGCCTTGTAGGCGAACATATCGAAGGCGAGCAGGCAGCGCTCGTCGCCCTCGGAGGCGCGCGTACGGATGTCACGGGCGTCGTTGGAGATGCCCGAGATGGCAAGCAGACCAGACTGCTTGTTCATCATGTCATCGACTTCCTGGTAGCTGTAGCCGCCCTCGCGCTGCAGGTAGCACACGGTAGCCGGGTCAATGGAACCACAACGGGTGCCCATCATCAGGCCGTCGAGCGGCGTGAGGCCCATCGTGGTATCGCGGCATACACCGTCCTCGATGGCGGCAAGCGAGGCGCCGTTGCCCAAATGGCACGAGAGCAGGCGGTGGCAGCGCGAGCCCAGGATCTCCTTGGCCATCATCCACTCATAGCGGTGACTCGTGCCGTGGGCACCGTACTTGCGCACGTGGTACTTGTCGCACACGTCCTTGGGCAGCGCGTAGGTGTAGGCGACCTCGGGCATGGTCATGTGGAACGAGGTGTCGAAGACGGCCACGTTGGGCAGCTCCGGATACTTCTCGCGGCAATATTCGATTGCCGCGGCCTCGCCGTAATTGTGCAGCGGGGCGAGCGGAGCAACCTCGAGGATCTTAGCCATGACCTCATCGTCGACGACCGCGGAATCATCGAAGTGCCAGCCACCCTGAACGATACGGTGGCCGATGCCATCGATCGTAAAGTCGGTCTTCTCGAGCTCCTCGAGCACGCGCGCAATGGCGCAGCGATGATCGGGAAAAGGAATCTCCTCGGTCTGCTTGGCACCACCGTTCTCGGAGTGGCCAAAGATGCCCATGTCCGAGCCGATACGCTCGCAGTTGCCCTTGGCGAAAACCTCGCGGGTATCGGTATCCAAAAGCTGATATTTAAGGCTCGAGCTGCCGGCGTTGACAACAAGTACGTTCATGAGACTCCTTTGCAGTGCGATACGGTCGGCGCAGACCCCTTAAGGTGGCCGCATGTTAATAAGAAGTTATCACAACTTGATAAATAGCTATCAGGCATATCGCTCAACGAGACAAAAGAGGGGCTGAACGGCGCTCGGTCGTCCAGCCCCTCCCCTCTTGCAATTACTTGCCGTTGACGATGCGCTCGACGTCGGAAGCGATCATGAACTCCTCGTCCGTGGGGATGACGAAAATCTTGACCTTGGAATCCTTGGCAGACAGGCACCAAGCGCCGTCACCACGCAGGGCGTTGCGGGCATGATCCATCTTGACGCCCATAAAGGCCAGGCGGTCGGCAACGCCGGCGCGGACGGCCGGAGCGTGCTCGCCGATGCCGGCGGTAAAGACCAGGGTGTCCATACCGCACATAGAAGTGGCCATCTCGGCAGCCTTGGCGGCAATCTTGTAGACAAACATGTCGAAGGCGAGCTGAGCCTCGGGGTCGCCAGCGGCAGCGAGCTCCTCGACGTTGCGGCAGTCGTTGGTCTTGCCGCCGGTCACAGCCAAAAGGCCGGAGTTCTTGTTCATCATCTCGTCGACCTCGTCGAAGGTGTAGCCGCCCTCGCGCTGCAGGTAGCACACGGCAGCCGGGTCGATGGAGCCGCAGCGGGTGCCCATCATGACGCCGTCGAGCGGCGTCAAGCCCATGGTGGTGTCCATGCACTTGCCGTCCTCGATAGCACACAGGGAAGCGCCGGAGCCGATATGGCACACGACGACCTTGCGGGCCCCGCCGTTGGTCATCTCGGCGACCTTCTTGGAGATGTAGCGGTAGCTGGTGCCGTGGGCGCCGTACTTACGGATGTGCAGCTTGTCGCAAACATCCTTGGGCAGAGCGTAAGTCTTGGCGACCTCGGGCATGTTGAAGTGGAAAGCGGTGTCGTAGACCGTGACGTTGGGCAGGTCGGGATACTGCTCCAGGCAGTACTCGATAACGTTGGCCTCGGGGTTGTTGTGCAGCGGGGCGAGCGGAGCGACCTCGCGGATCTTGGCGAGGACGTCCTCGTCGACGAGGGAGGAATCGCCAAAGTACCAACCGCCCTGAACGATGCGGTGGCCGATGCCCTCGATCTTGACGCCGTTGGCCTCGAGGTCCTTGAGGACGACCTCGATGGCGACCTTGTGGTCGGGGAACTCGATGTTCTCGGTCACCTTCTTGGAGCCGTTGGCAGCGTGGGTGAAGGTGCCGCCGGTAAAGCAGACGCGCTCGCAGGAGCCCTTTGCGGACACCTTGTGGGACTTGGTATCGATGACCTGATACTTAAGGGTCGAAGATCCTGCGTTGACGACCAGAACGTTCATGTGTCTCCCTACTAACAGGCGGTGTGGCGCCGCCAGGTTACATACGCTTCAATAATAAACCCAAACGCCCTCGCGCTCGGGTTTATTGCGTTGATATATAAGTTATCGGTGCCCAAATACTCATGACCTTTGGCGTGTAAGACGAAAGAGCGCGGGGATATACACAAGGGAAGAAATCCCGAGCGCGACAAGCAATACGACTCGAATGCCCGCAACGCTACTCAACACAGCGTTGAGCAGATAGAAAAGAACGGCACCCACCGCCACCATCTGGCTTTGAACCGAAATCAGTGAACAGCGCATCGAAGAATCGGCAGCATTTTGGAAAACTGAGTATTTGATTGGGGCAAACAACGAGTACGCAACCGTCTGCAGTACATAGAACACGGGCAGCAAATTAACCGGAGTAAGGGGAATCAAAAACAAAGCTGTCAATACTAAGCGAATGATGCCGCAAATACGCGCAAAACGGCCCTTGTCGACACGAGTAATCGCGCTGGGCACAATAAACCCTATGGAGGCGGAAGCAAGGAGCTGGACCGCAATGGTCACGCCCGAAGCGACGGCATTCATTCCGCGGCCTGCAAGCAACAGTGAGAAAAAGTCTTCCAGGGCGACGAAGGCAAATGCCTGAGAACAGTCCATGATAAACGCTGACCGAAGAACGCCATTACAGGCAATAGCGGCACCGATCATCTTCGGGCCAATCCCACGCTCAGGTGTCGCCGCAGTGCCCCCTCTTCGCATCTCAGGAATGCAGACAACGACAACCAACGTCAACACCATTGCGATGATATCTGCCGAAAGACCAATGAGGTATGCACCGACGGACGAAATGAAACCGCCCACACAAGCGGAGATGGCATAAGAGGCATAGAAAACAAATCGCTCAACGACACTAAGTCTTACGAGCTGGTCCTGAGAGACGCTGTCAATGTAAATCGCTTCTATGGATCCGCTCACACATGCAACGGCAAAACCTTTGAGAGCAAACGCGCCGATTAAAAGCAGAGGAGAACGGACGAGAAGCAGGGCGGCGTAGTATCCAAGCATTCCCACAACGCCAACGAGACCGCTAGTCTTTCGTCCAAACCTATCAGCAATATAGCCAGTGGGAACTTCAAGGATGAACTTGCTCGCTTGATATGCAATCATCATGCTAGAAATCGCTACCATCGAAAGCCCGACGAACTCAAGGTAGACAGTTAGAAAATACAAGATGGTGCTGAAGTTCGACAGAAAAACGAACGTCATATAAAGCAAAACCGTACGGTTTTTCATGCTCCGCCCTCCAAGAGTCAGCGATCTAAATCGGAATCTTGGAAAAGCATGAGGGCAAAGCTGTCAGCTATGTGTTACAAGGCGTCAATAATCATTTGACGTCTCGGAGCCAATTAATCTCACGAAGCAAGATGACGCAATAGGTGCAGAAAAACCGTCTGGTGTCGATCAGTCCAGGAATTATGCCGATAGCAAAAGTAGATAGGCAAGGTTACATCACGCGAACCTTCAATGGAGCACTCACTCACTTCTGACCCATCCGATGCGAGAGAGGACCCAGACAAACTCAATATCAATCCCCCGGCTTGAAGAAACTCAGTCTGAGCCCTGCTTCCGTATTCAACATCTCGGAAGCGAAAATTGACGAGCTGGGCTTCGGGACATTGATTGATTGCATTGAGACAGGGTGACAAATTAATGGGAACAGCGAGCCTGCCGCCCAGTAACTCGCGAATGGTCATGGCACCCACAGATTGATGACCCGCTGGGCACGAAAGAACCTTGAGCTCCTTTTCACCCAAATATTTTGAAGAAAGGACGCTGTCCCGCGGTTCCTCGAATGAGATAGCCGCGTCCGAAATTCCAAGTATAAGTGATTCAAAGCATGTTGCCGTTGGCTGATGCCACACATCAAGATGAATCTGAGGGTGCGAGCGTTCAAACGAGTCATACCAGTTTTCGGCAAAAAGGCGCCCCCGCCCATGAAGGCAGGGGGCGTAAAGACGAAAGTGGCCATCGGGCGAAACGCCGTCGCCCCTCGATTGAGCGTACTTTTTGAGATCGTCGACTTGCGCCAGGATCTCGCGTGCACGACGCGCAAATTCTCTGCCCGCCGGAGACAAAACAGCTTCCCCCGCCGATCGGTCGAGCAAAACAATCTGATACTCAGATTCCAACTTTTTGATTGCCGACGAAACGGCCTGCGGACTCACATGAACGGCGCGAGCTGCTTTGCGCACGCCGCCATAGTTCGCTACCGCTTGAAGGTATTCGAGTTGAGAAAGCTGCATAGATTACTCCAAAGGCAGCCAAGTCGACGGGCTACGCGCCCTCAGATGAGGTTCTCGCCCAGGTTTTTGCCGCCGAGGACGTGCATATGGAAGTGCATGACGGTCTGGCCGGCGTTGACACCCTTGTTGGAAATGACGCGGAAACCGTCCTCCAGTCCCTTGGCCTTGGCGACCTCCTGGATGGCGTGAGCCATGGCGCCCATGGTCTCGGCAGGCACGTTGTCGGCGATGTCGCTGTAGTGCTTCTTGGGGATCACGAGCGTGTGGACCGGCGCCTGCGGGTTGAGGTCGTCGAAGGCGATGACCTGGTCGTCCTCATAGACAACGGTCGAGGGGATCTCGTGGTTGGCAATTTTACAGAAGATGCAATCGCACATAGCTGGTTCCTTTCTTACAGACCAAGGTAATTATATTTGGTCGAGATGCTTAGAACGAAAGGTTATCATCGGTGTTGGCGGCCTCGCCGTCGGCGAGCACGTCGTTGCCGTCGACGTCCTTAAGGAGCACCGAGACCTTCTGCTCGGCATCGGACAGGCGGGTGCGCAGGCTTTTGAGGAGCTCGACGCCGCGGGTGTAGCTCTCGAGCGACTCCTCGAGCTCCATATCGCCCGACTCCAGGCTGCGGATGATGAGCTCCAGCTCCTGCGAGGCCTGCTTGTACGTAAGCTGCTCTACCGGGGTCTTCTCTGCCATATCTGTTTCCTTTCCTAAGGGTCTATCACTGCGAAACGCGGTCTACTCGACCGTATCGACCGTTGCTGCCACGTTGCCGTCTGCCATGCGCACGCGGATGGCGTCGCCGGGCTTAAAGGTCTTGACGCTCGTAGCCACACCATCATCGCTGTACGCGATGGAATAGCCACGGGCAAGTACCTTGAGCGGCGACAGGGCATCGAGCGAGGCTGCCGCACGGCCCAGGTCGGACGCGGGTTTGTTGAGCATCGTGCGCCCCTGATGCTCCAGACGGGAACTCGCAAGCGTGAGCGCATGGCGCTTGCCATCGAGCCCCGAGGTGCTTGCAACCAGACGCTCGGGCAGGCGCTCAAAGTTGGAGCGGAATGTCCCGACCGAGCGTGCTACGGCGCCCGACAGGCGATCGGCAGTCAGCGCAAGCTCCGATTCGCGACGCACGACCATAAATGTGGGGTCGTTGAGGCACGGGCGGCACGCAGCCGCATCGAGCGCATCGCCCAAGCGAGCCGCATAGGTATCCCAGGCACGGCGACCGCGCTGATTGAGCATCTCCAGGTCGACCTGGGCCGACCCAATCATCGATGCCATCGCCGCACCCAGGCGCTGATGACGTGTTTCGAGCACATCTGCTAGCTCCGTCATAGCCGGCGCCACCGATTCGGCCGCCGCCGTGGGCGTGGAGGCGCGGCGGTCGCTCACCATGTCGCAAATCGAGGTATCGGGCTCATGGCCAATGCCGGTCACCACGGGCACAGGACAAGCCGCCACCGCGCGGGCAAGCTCCTCGTCATTAAAGGTCATAAGGTCCTCAAAGGAGCCGCCGCCGCGCACCAGCAAGATGCAGTCGGGCGCCGGCGAAATGGCGGCGGCACGGCGCAGGCCCTCGATGAGCTCTGCCGGCGCGCCTTCGCCTTGAACTTTGGCACCCACGCAAACAAGCTCAACAAGCGGGTTGCGACGACGCAATGTACGCTTGACGTCGTCGATTACGGCGCCCGAAAGCGAAGTAACGACTGCCACGCGCGAGCAGAACACTGGGATGCGACGTTTGCGTGCTTCGTCCATCAGGCCCTCGCGGCGTAGCTTTTCGGCCAGTTGTGCAACCTGTTGACGCAGCAGGCCCTCCCCCGCCAGCGAAAACGAGCGGGCAACAAAACTCATGCGACCCGTGGGCTTATAGAGATTGAAGCTGCCCTTAAAGCTCACCTGCATGCCATCTCGCAGATCGAACGTGCGCTTGAGATAGGCGCCCTTCCAAATGATGCAGTCAACGGCAGCCGAATCGTCCTTGATCTGGAAATAGCAGTGGCCGCTTCGGGCGTTAGGACCACGGAAACCCGTGACCTCGCCCAGAACGCTCAGCTGCGGAATGGCATCGAGCGCACCGGCGGCGATCTCCACCGCCTGGCTCACGCTGAGCTCCTTGCGCTCCTGCTCGTCCGAACCGTCGAACTCGGCGGAAACGGCATTGCCGGTTAGGTTCCAGCCTGCCACGCAGCCTCCTTTCGTCATCGTGCACAAGGGCTCCGGCCCTGCGCAAATTCAAGTCCAACACATAGTACAGCGCCGCGGGGACACAAATTCCCGCGGCGCCTGTCAAGCCAATTTGTTATCGGTTGGAGTTTCTGTTGTAGCGAGCCATAAGGTAGAGCAGCTGAATGATAGAAGTGAGCGCTGCGGCCACATAGGTAAGCGCGGCTGCCGTCAGCACCTTCTTGGCGCCGTTGACCTGCTTGGAACTCATACCCGACTGCTCGATGTACGCCACGGCGCGTCGGCTGGCGTCAATCTCGACAGGCAACGTAACGAGTTGGAACAGCACACTAAACGAGAAGAAGATCAACGCGAGGGTTGTGAGCCCGGCAATGTTCATAAACAGGCCCAAGAGCAACACGATGGTCCAGGTGTTCTGGGTAAAGTTGACGACCGGGACCAGGGCGGTGCGAACCTTCATCATGGCGTAACCACTTTGACGCTGGGCGGCATGGCCCGCCTCGTGGCAGGCGACGGCAACGCTTGCGACCGACCCGCCCGAGCGGTTAGCATCCGAGAGATACAGGTTGTTATCCTGCGGGTTGTAGTGGTCGGTGAGCTCACCACCTACGCCCTTGATACCCACGGCGTTGCAACCGTTGGCGTCGAGCATGCGGCGAGCGACCGTGGCACCCGTGTCGCCGTCCGAGCGAACCTTGGACCAGGTCTTGTACGTCGAGTTGATATAGCTCTGCGCCGCAAGGCCAAGCACTGTACAAACAAGAACAACCAGCAGGTACAGCGGGTCGATGCCGAAGCCGTAACCATAGTAATAGGGCATGCGAATTCCTCCGAATCGAGTTACACGTTGGAGGCATTCTACCCACTCGCCCAGCAGGCAAGTCAGCATCGATGTTTAGGCATTGTCAGCGAAAACGGCCGAGAGCGAGCAAGGTGACGTGAAAGAGAAGCGACGCGTACTTTGGTACGCGAGCGACGATTGAACGTCAGATTGCCGCTCTCGGCCGTTTGCAGCGTCGAGCTGTTACGCGGTTTGGTAAAACCGCGTAACTTTATAGCTACAGCAATTCAATTTTGCCATCTTTGACCGTCAACCCCATATTGCCGGAAAGCAGATCGTCCAGACGCGAACCCACAAGCTCAAAACGCCAGCCTTCGCGCAAGCGGCTTTGCTCAGGATGCTCAATGTAGTCGGCCAGGTCATCGCGCGAGGCAATGACCGAGGTCGCCACGCCCGAGCGCTCGGCAACCAGGCGAATAAGCGCATACATAAGGTCGGTCACGCTCTCCAGCTCCGGCGAAATCTGGCGATGTCCGCGCACCATGAGCGGCAGGCGATCGTGCGGGCAGCTCGCGCCGCGCTTGATGGCCATCAACGCGCCATCCACGTCGCGCTCCCCCAGCTGGTCGGTACCGCGGATGCTGCGGAACTCCTCAACACGCACAGGATTGCGCTTAACCAGGGCCAACAGCGTATCGTCGGACATAACCCACTTGCGCGGGATGTTGCGCCGTTCAGCGCGGTCTTCACGCCAGGCGGCAAGCTCGCGCGCAATGCCCAGCTGATGGCGGCTACACGAGTTGATGCGCTTGACCTTGCGGAATGCCTCATGGCGATCGGCACGGTAGTGCGACTCGTCGGCCAGAGGACGCAACTCATCGAGCACCCAGTCCACGCGCCCCAGCTCACGCAGGCGGCTCATCATCTCGGTATAGGCGACGATTAAGTACTTGACATCATCGATTGCGTATTCGATCTGCTTATCGCTCAGCGGGCGGCGCGACCAATCGGTCAGCGACTCGGTCTTGGGCAGTGATACGCCGCAGAACGTCTGAACGAGCGCGCCATACGAAATCTGCTGGCGCTCGCCCAAAAAGGCGGCGGCAACCTGTGTGTCAAAAATCGGTCGTGGCAGTGCACCCACGGTATGGAGCATAACCTCCATGTCCTGTGAGCAAGCATGGAATACCTTGACCACGCCCTCGTCGGCCATAAGCTCGGCAAGCGGCGACAGGTCGTCGATCACCAGCGGATCGACAGCGACACTCTCGGCGGGGGTGGCAATCTGGACCAGGCACAGGCGCGGATGAAACGTGCGCTCGCGCAAAAACTCGGTGTCGACGGCGATCGCGTCGAACTCGCGGGCGCGCTGGCAAAAGTCGACCAGAGCCTGATGTGTGGAAATGTACATATCAACCCATCGAATAAGGTTAGGCCCGAAAAACACGGGTAGGATATCGGCATTGCCCTACAACTATACTCGGTTAGTCACAGAACGGGAACGTAAGTATGCGCTGCCTTATCATCCACAATCCGGCATCGGGTCCCAGCTCAGATGAAATCTACGCATTCACGCACGCCCTTGCACAGGGCGGCGACGAAGTCGTGATGCGCTTTATCGGCGATGGCATGGAGCCCGAGGACGCCGTGGCAGACGTTCGCGAGTTCGACCGCGTGGTCGTCTCGGGCGGCGACGGCACCGTCTCCAACGTGCTCGACCAGATGCGCGGCTGCGGCGTCCCCACGCTCGTCTTCCCCTCCGGCACGGCCTGCCTGTTCTTTAACAACATCGGCAATGCCCCCGAGGCAGCGGCGCTTGCCAAGGCATGTCGCGCCGGCCGCACGGTCAAAGTAGACATGGGCGAGCTCTTTTGGCTCGACGAGAACGGCAACGAAAAGCGCCATGGCTTTATCATCATCGCCGGTTCGGGCTTTGACGCCGAGATCATGATGAAGGCCGCCCCCACCAAAAACGACATCGGCGAGATCGCCTACTTCCTCTCCGCTCTCGCCACGCCCAACCCCACGGTGGCGCACTTCACCATTGAGCATGACGGCATTGTCGAGGAACTCGACGGCATCTGCTGCATGGCGGGCAACACCTCGGTCATCCAAAACGACATCAACCTGTTCCCCAACTGCCGTATGAACGACGGCATGGTCGACATCGTCGTTATTGAGCCCGTGCGCACGGTGCAGTTGCTCCCCACGGTAATCACCGCCGCGCTCGACCCCGCCGGCAAGGTACTCGGCCGCCCGCAGTTTAAGATCATCCAGACCAAAGAAGCCAAGATTACCTGCACGCCATCGCTCGGCATGCAGTTTGATGGCGAGATCATCTCCAGCAACTCCGGCGTCTTTGGCGCCCGCGCGCTACCGCAATGCCTTGATATCATCGTCGACGAATTCTCGCCGCTCGGAAAATAGGAGGACCCCCGTGAACGACAACCCCATCCTTGGCTTTATCGTCATCGTTTTGGCCATGCTCGTCGGCTATGCCATTAACGTGATTCACCGTCGAAAGAAGTAGCCATTACTCTTAGACGGCCCGTGCAGCCCGGACCCCTCGCCGGCATGAAACCACATGCCGGCGAGGGGTCCGCTTTTTTCTTGACGCTTTATTTAGCTACATTTTTCGCTGGCGTTATACAAATTGATTTCCCACTAAATGAGTTCAATTTACCGTTAATCGCATATTTCGCTACGCTTATCGAGTAAATAACTTTCATGAATGTATATTGTTTCGAATTCGTTACGCTAAGGGGGTGTAATTATTGGGTGAAGTCCTCTGGAGACAGAGGGCTTTCGCACGCTGGGAGGGAATATGAGTAAAACTCATCCCGTCAACGCGCTCAAGAAGCTTGGCATAGGCCTTGCATTTGGAGCTGCAACCATCATGTCCATGCCGACATCTGCGCTAGCCTGCACGCAGATGTACATGGGCAACAAGCTGACGGCCGACGGTGACACGTACTATGGCCGCGCCGAGGACTTCGATAAGCGCTACCTCAAGCACTTTGGCATTGAGCCTTCTCACGGCCCGGGGCATACGTACGGCTCGGACGAGTCCGCATTCATGTATACCTCGACCAAGACCACGTATCGCTACACCTATGTACGCGACCATCCCTCCCAGTGGCACGGGCGCTATGATGCCTACTCTGAGGCAGGCATCAATGAGAAGGGCGTGTCCTGCTCCGCAACGCTGACCACCGGCATGAATGCTGATGCTGAGGCAGCAGACCCCCTGACCAAAACCGGTATTGGCGAGTACAGCTACGGCAGCGTTATCTTAGGTGAAAGCGCCAATGCACGTGAGGGCGTCGAGCTCCTCGGCAAGATCATCGACGAGCAGGGCGCCTGCGGCAACGATCAGATTATCATCGCCGACAGCAACGAGACTTGGCTGTTTGCCGCACTTTCCGGCCACCAGTGGATCGCCATGAGGCTCACTGACGATATCGCCTCGCTCAACCCCAACATCGGCAACCTCAACTACAAGGTTGACCTCACCGACACCGCGAACTGTCTCCACTCTGCGACCATCGAGTCCATGCCTAAGGAGAATGGCTTCGCCAAGTACTTCGATGACGGTCAATTTGACGTTGCCCAGACCTACGGCGAGGCAATTAGCGAAAAGGCCATGCATTCTTGGGCCCGTTATGTCCAGGGTCGCGCCTACTTCGGTGTGCCGCTCACCGAGGGCACCGACTACGAGATCGTCAAGGACGAGCGCGAAGATGCTCGTGCCACGACCGGCGCCCTGGTTAGCAAGGCGCAGCCGCTGTTCTTCCAGCCCGGCAAGTCCGACTGGAACACCTTTGAGATGATCCGCGCGTTTGGCAACCGCGGCGAGAAGGTCCCGGGCCTCAACGCCAACACCGACGGCGCCTACGCCATTGGTACCGAGACCAACACCGAGGTCAATCTCTTCCAGATCCGTCAGGGCATGGACCCCGAGATCGCGACCATCCAGTGGGAGATGCTCTCCCGCGCCGCCTACTCCGTCGCCATCCCCTACTACTCCGCACTGCTCACCGAGGTTAGCCCGTACTACAGCGACCAGACCGTCTCCTTCGATCACTGCGAAGAGGAGGACATCGTGAACAACGAGGAGCCCGAGAACTCCATCAACTATGTCCTCATGGACATCAGCTCCCTGTGCTTCGAGCACCGTGAGCAGCTCGGCACCGGCGTTCGCGCCTACCTCGACGCTCTCCAGAACGAGCTCATCGAGCAGAACCTCGAGGTCGACAAGGCCATGCTCGCCGAGACCACCACTGAGGGCCGCACCGCCCTGGCCAACAAGGCCGGCAACGCTGCCACCAAGAACACCTATGTCAAGTGCAAGGCCCTGCTTCAGGAGATGCGCGCTTATCTGAAGGCTGAGGACTTCAGCAAGCCCTTCACCCCGAGCGACCTGAACACCGAGACCAACGGCCTCAAGGTGTCCATCACCTACGCCAAGGACGCCCTCGCCACCGAGCAGCCCGGTACCCCCGACAAGCCCGAGCAGCCCGGTACCCCCGACAAGCCCGAGCAGCCTGGCACTCCCGAGAAGCCCGAGCAGCCCGGTACCCCCGACAAGCCCACCAAGCCGAGCACCACGACCACGGTGACCACCAACAAGACGAACACCAAGGGCAACCTGCCCACCACCGGTGACCGTTTTGATGGCCGCATGGTGGCTGCGTTCGCCGCTGCCGGCGTCGTCGTCATCTCCGCAGGCGGTTACTTCCTCTACCGTCGCAATAAGGAGTAACGTCTTAGCTGAGCGGGCGAGGCAGCAATGGCAGCCTCGCCCGCTTAGCCCGCTTTTTTGACCGACGGGAAACCCGCCTGACATCTTTTCAAAAAAGATTTCCCCGCATACACTTCGCTGTGCTATAGTGCAGCGCAACAGCAACTAGGTGCGACCGCGCCACGGCATCACGAAAGGAGCCACCAACATGAAGAACACGATGACGTCTCTCAACAACTGGTGGTGGCGTGATGCGAATACGATCGGTCGACAGTGAGTCCCTCACGCCTGTTTTTGCGCTCTAGGTGATTGGAAGGCCTCCGGTTTCGACCGGGGGCTTTTTTCTATCTCGAGCCCGATCGCATTCGCATCACGCGCCTCCGCTTTTCTCTTGCAATCCCCTTCCGAAAGGATTTTCACCATGTCTCAGAACACCACCGCCACCCAGCCCCGCACCGTCCAGACCGCCGATCGCGGCAAACTCGATGTCCGCGCCCTCGTCCTGCTCGCCATCCTGCTCGCCGCCGGCTTCATCCTCAACTTTACCGTCGGCAAGGCAATCTCGGGCATCTCGGGCGGCATGATCAGCCCCGAGTTCATCATCTCGGCCTTCTGCCTCACCATCCTGGTCGTTCGCCCTAACATCGGTCAGGCGCTCGTCATTGGCCTCATCTCGGCTGCCGTGATCCAGATCACCACCACCTCGCCGTTCGTCGATTTTGCCGCCGAGGGCATCGCCGCCATGCTCATGGCCGTCATCGTCAACGCTGCTGCCAAGGGCGGCCAGGTTAAGCCTGCCGTCGCCATCGTCGCGACGTTCGTGACCACCTTTGTCTCGGGCGTCATCTTCATGGTCATCAAGATGGCCATGCTCGGTGTGGTGGGCGAGCTCGCCGCCGCTATGCTGCCCGTCGTCGCCATGACCGCCGTCTTTAACGCCATTCTGGTCGGTGCCCTCTACTTGCCCATCCAGAAGGCCCTTAGGCTCAATTAACCCGCTCGGCTTTACGAGCCACCCCATCTTGGCGTTCATTCGTCGCTCGCGTACCCAAGTACGCTTCGCTCCTCTTTCGCGCCAACCTGGAGCCCCTCGTAAAGCCGTCTCCGCACTCCACCAACAAAGACCATCCCAAACGACTAGCTCTTGGGGACGTTCTTAAACGACTAGTCATTAAAGAACGTCCCCGATGACTATGAAAGGTATCCATGGAAACGATCATCAACGTCGACGATGTCTCGTTCTCCTATGGCACGCAGACCGAGCAGGCGCTCAGCCACATCTCGCTCAGCGTGAACAAGGGAGATTTCATCGGCATCATCGGGCCCTCGGGCGCCGGCAAGTCCACGCTTGCCGCCTGCCTGTCGGGTGCCGTGCCCCACCACTACACCGGCACGTTCTTTGGGTCCGTCATGGTTGACGGCCACGACACCTGCGAAGCCTCGCTCACCGACGTGTCGCAAATCGTCGGCAGCGTGCTGCAGGATATCGACACGCAGATGGTCGCCTCGGTCGTCGAGGACGAGATGCTCTTTGGCCTCGAGAACTTTGGCGTTCCCCACGACCAGATCGAGCAGCGCGTGAGCGAAACGCTCGAGACCGTCGGCATCAGCGACCTGCGCGACCGCGAGATCGCCACCCTTTCGGGCGGACAGAAGCAAAAGGTAGCCATCGCCGCCATCCTCGCCATGCGTCCGCGCGTCTTGGTTCTCGACGAGCCCACCGCGGCACTCGACCCCGCCAGCTCCACGTTGGTCTTCGAGACGCTGCGTGAGGCAAACCGCACACTTGGAATCACCATCGTCGTCGTTGAGCAAAAGGTCGCCCTGCTCTCGGAGTACTGCAACCGCGTGCTCGTGCTCAACCATGGCGAAATCGCGCTGCAGGGCGAACCACACGAGGTCTTCGCGCATACCGACGAGCTCCGTGCCATCGGCGTCGACTGCCCTCGCGTCACGCGTATCTTCAATAGCCTCGAGGCCGATGGCCTGGTAAGCGGTACCCCTTGCTTGGATGTCGATGAGGCCGAGCGCCTGATTTCGGGCATTGTCGACCCCGCACACGCAAGCAGCGACATTCAGGCACCCGCCGGCTCACCGCACGCACCGTCGTTGCGCCCTCATGCCAAGGACGCCGAACCCGTACTCACCTTCGACCATGTTGAGTTTGCCTATCCCAATGGCGGCGCCGCCGTACACGACCTCAACCTGACGCTCTATCCCGGCGAGCTCGTGGGCATCGTCGGCCAAAACGGTGCCGGCAAGACCACGCTCACCAAGCTGCTCACAGGCCTGCTCAAGCCCGCCTCGGGCAGCGTGCGCGTCACGGGACTGGATACCGCGGCCGTTCCCACGAGCCGCATCGCCCGCGAAGTCGCAACGCTCTTCCAAAACCCCGACCGCCAGATCTGCAAGGATACCGTACTCGACGAGGTCGCTTTTGGCCTGGAGCTTGCCGGCATCGACCGTGCCGAGGCTCTGCGTCGTGCTCAACTCGTTATCGACCGCTTTGGCCTGCCTGCCGATGAGGCACCTTTCTCACTTTCGCGCGGCCAGCGACAAATGGTGGCGCTTGCCTCCGTCGTAGTGGTTGAGCCCAAGATCGTCGTGCTCGACGAGCCCACGAGCGGCCTTGATTACCGCGAGTGCATGACCGTCATGGAAACGGTGCGCACCATGGCCGAGCGCGGCTGCGCCGTTATCATGGTCTGCCACGATATGGAAGTTGTTTCCGACTTTGCCGAGCGCATCGTCGTCATGGCAAACGGTCACATCCTCGACCGCGGCCGCACGCACGAGCTATTCTCGAACATCGATCTCATGCGGCGTGCCTATGTTGAGCCGCCCCAGGTTATTGAACTCTCGCGCCGTCTGGCATCTTCCGTCTCGCCCGCTTTTGCGCAGGTGAGCGAGGTCACCGATATCGTTCGCATTACCAAGGAGATGGTCCGCCGTGGTTAACGTCATCGACTACATGCCGGGCGATACGCTGCTGCATCGCCTGAACCCCGTCGTCAAACTGGGCCTCGCCGCCGCCATCATCGTCGGCATCTTCTTGTCCGACACCTACGTGGCGCTGCTGGGCTTTTTGGCACTCACCCTTGCGCTGGGTGCCTATGCCGGTGTCGTCGACCGTCTGCTCTCGCTGCTCAAGTTGCTGATTCCGCTCGCGCTTATCATGCTGGTGCTCCAGCTTGCCTTTATGCGCGATGGCAACGTTGTGTGGGGCTTTATCACCGACACGGGCCTCATCACAGGATCGAAGGCCTGTCTGCGCCTGCTGGGTGTGGCGTTACCGCTCATCCTCATGCTTATGGTAACCAAGCTCAACGACCTCGCCAACGCCTGCGTCGAGGTGCTGCACGTACCGTATCGCTATGCCTTCACCTTTACCACGGCGCTGCGCTTTGTGCCGGTGTTTGGTCAGGAGATGAACGCCATCATGGAAGCGCAGACCGCGCGCGGCGTCGAGTACGACACCAAGAACCCTATCAAGAAGCTTAAGCTCATGCTGCCACTGTGTGTGCCGCTGCTCATCTCGAGCGTGGGCAAGACCGATGCCACGGCCTTGGCGGCAGAACAGCGCGGCTTCTATCTGCGCACGCGCGCCAGCTCGTACAAGCGCTACCCCATCAAGGGCCTGGACATCGCCGTACTCATCGTCAGCATCGCCCTCATCGCCATCGGCTTCCTGTTCTAGTTCGCCACCGACAGCAACCGCCCAACGCAAAAGGCCTCGGCTCGCACCAAACGAGCCGAGGCCTTTATTGTTTCACCAGATAAAACCTACCAAAATTAACCTGTCCCTTTTTGACGGGTCGGAAGCTAGAGGCGGTAGGGGACGCCGCTGCGGATGATGGATTCGCGCACCAGGACATCCATGGCATCGAGGGTGATCTCGGGCATCTCTCGATACTTCTGCAGCACCGATAGCTCGGTGCAGGCCAGAATGACACGGTCGCAGCCGCTACGGGCGAACTCCCACATCACGCGGTCGAACTTATCCATATCGGGCTCACGTCCGGCTTTCACATCATCGTAGATAAGCGACATCACATCGTTCTGACGTTTCTCGCTGGGATAGACGACCTCAACACCCGCAGCCTCGCATTCGCGGCCGTAGACGCCCGCGCCCACGGTTCCGTCGGTGCCCATGATGCCAATCTTGCGCACCGGCTCGGCCGGCATACTCAGGTTGGGGTCGAACTCGCACTCCCCCATCACCGCACCCGCAAGGGCATAGCGCACCGACTCACGCGGCATGTGGATAATCGGCACCTTCGTAAACGACTGGATCTGGTCGTAGAAGTAGTGTGACGTGTTGCAGGGAATGGCAATGTGCGCGCAGCCCAGCGACTCGAGTGCCTGAGCACACTCTTTCATGGTCGCCAGCAGCTTGGCATGCTCGCCGGTCTTAATGGCCAGCGTGCGGTCGGGCATGGTCGACTTGGAGATCACCACCATGTCGATATGTTCCTGATCGCAGGCAGCAGCCGTATGACGCACTACCTGGTCGTAGTAATACGACGTGGCCTCGGCGCCCATGCCGCCGATAACTCCCAGCTTTTCCATCGCCGCCTCCTTGGTGACGCTTGCGCAATTGCGCGTATCATACCCGCGCCCGCCCGATGTAAACCGGACGGGCGCCGCACTCATCTACTTGTAATACGTCTTGAACAGCTTAAAGTGGCGCAGCTTGGTGTGCCACATGCGCAGCCAGCGGTTAAAGACAAAGTCGCCCTTCATAAACGAAGGGTCGGCGCCCTTGCCTTCCTTGTCCAGGCGATGCACCTTAGCGCGCAGCTCGGGATTCTTGACGTACTTGTCGACGACGCCCATGGGGACGACCATCCACAGCGCCTCGTCCTGCGCCGTCACAAACTCCGGCTCAAACGGACGGTTGAACACATACTCGTCCACCACATACTTGGCAACGTTAAAGCCGCTGTTGGTAACGTAGTAGTTGCTACGGCCCTGGCGCGTGTTGAAATCGAAGAACTTAAACGAGCCGTCGCGCTCGTCGTACTTAACGTCAAAGTTGGAATAGCCCACAAAGTGAAGGTCCTCGAGCAACTTGCGCACGCCGCCCATGAGCTCGTCATTGGGCTCGGTGATGATACAGGCGTGGTTGCCGACACCGTGAGGCTGATGCTCCTCGAGCAGCACGTGACCCAGGCACATCATGCGAACCTTGCCGTTGCGATCGGAATAGCTGGTGAGCACACGCATGTACTCGTCGTTGCCGGGCACGCGATCCTGCAAAATCAGGTCATCGGTGTAGCCACTGGCATAGGAATCACGGATAACCTGCTCCAGCTCGGCGCGGTCGGCAATCTCATAAGCCTTCTTCTGACCCTCGAACTCATGCTGCCACCACATGATGCCGTCGGAAGGCTTCAGGATCATCGGGTAGGGGAAGTCAATCTGGTCGAGCACCTCGGCAGGTGCCTCTCCTTGCGTGTTGAGCATCTGCGCAGTAAAGGTAAACGTATGCGGATAGGGCACGCCGTGCTTCTCGCACAGCTCGTAGAAGATTTCCTTCTTCTGGCACTGCTCAAGCATGCTATAGGACGCGTAAGGCGCAACGATGTTATCCGCCAGCTCGTTGGCATCCTTGGCCTGGGCCACCAGGGCAACATAGTTATCGCCGCAGCCCATCAGGACAATCGTCTTGTCGGCATGTGCCCGAGCGATACCGTTGACGGTCTTAAGCATCACGGGCATGGTGTCGATATCCACGTTAGGCGTGTAGTCGATAATCTGGCTGCGATACGCAGGGCCCGTCTGATACTTGCCAAAGACCAGGCTCTTGACCTGATACTCCTCGTAGAAGGCGCGCGCCACCGAATACGCGTTGATGTCGCCGCCGAGCAGCACGGGAATAAACTCGTGCTCTGTAAACTGCAATGCCATGGAAACTTCCTATCATGAACTGCCCACACGACGGGCGGTCTTTGTGCAACTGATTTATTCTAGCGTGCCGAGCCGCCGGCACCCAAAGCTCCACCGTATCTATGGCAAACGAGGCGAAACAGCCTGGCAACTCCCCCGACACCCATGCCGGGCATTGACGTCGCCAAATCTCATTTCTTGCCGCCGATTGCATCTTTCCCCACGTGAGGCGACTTTTGATAAACAAAAACCCTCTCGGACAGGGTTCCGTAACGTTAAAGTTGAACTCTATGGTTTCTCAACAATTCACTATAACTGCAGGTCAAAGCCAAAGCCTCAAGTTCAACTTGACCCTTTAGAACCTTTAAGGTTCAAGTTGAGGTCGAAAGCAGTAGTAGAATACACCTCGACCAATAACCTACGATTGATTGCAGAGGGACTGGATGCAGCATTCGAACCATCGCACCGCAGCGCTCATCGCGTCGAAGCCGGCTCGTATCATCACGAGCGCCGCGCTCGCCGTCGCGCTGACGGCCACGCCGATGCTCTCCCCCGTCGCGGCCTATGCCGCCTCGCAGGCAACGCAGGATCAGCTTTCCGCCGCCCAGAAAAAAATCGAGGACGCTACGAGCGCCTACAACGACGCCCGAACCAAGCTCGAGGATCTGCAAAAGCAGATCGACTCCAATGAAGCGAACATCGATAAGATTGAGGCCGAGCTACCCGAGCAGCAGGCCAAGGCAAGCTCCGCCATGCGCGATCTGTATAAGTACCAGAAGGGCACCAGCCCCATCGTGAGCTTCCTGGTGAACACGCAGAGCTTGGGTGACTTTATCACCACCTGCAAATACACCAACCAGATTACGAGCTCGAGCGTCGACGAGATCGAAGAGCTTAACAAGATGCAGACCGAGCTCGAGCAGAACAAAACCGAGCTCGAGCAGGCCAAATCTCAGCTCGAGGGCGAGCAAAAGAATGCCGAGGACGCGCTGGCCCAGGCACAGCAGCTCCGCAGCGAGGCGCAGGCAAAGGCTGAGCAGGAAAATGCCGCCGAACTGGCTAAGCTCGAGGCCGACAAAGCCGCTGCCGCCGAGAAGATCTCGGGCACCGGCGTGAGTGGCAATAACTCCAACAGTCAGGCCACCAACTCCAACACCACCATCGACACCACGGTGAACAACTCCAACAGCGGCAATTCCGATTACGACTCGTTCATTAACGAGTGGACGAGCCGCATCGACAACTACCTCGCCGGTTCCCCCATGGCAGGCCAGGGCTATAACTTTGCCGTCGCCGCCTGGAATACCGGCGTCGATCCCCGTTGGTCCCCCGCCATCGCCTGTATCGAGAGCAGCAAGGGCCTCTATTGCGCCGGATCCTATAACGCCTGGGGCTGGAGTGCCCGCGGCGGTGGTTGGCGTAGCTTTGGCAGCTGGAGCGAGGGTGTCTCCGCCCACGTTGCCTACCTGGGTGCCAACTATGGCTCCACGCTTACCCCGGCAGCCGCCAAGAAGTACTGCCCGCCCACGTGGCAGGACTGGTACAACAAGGTCGCTTCCCAGATGAACCGCATTTAGGCTCGCAAGCCTCAACTGCAAAGGGCCCCAAACGGGGCCCTTTTTCGTATATCTAGGAGACGACGCCCGTCGCGTTGCCGATAACAACAACGACACACATGACGGCAAACATAAACCCGAGCGCCTTGAACCATAGTTCGGCAAAAGCACTCCCCCGATACCGATCGAGTACGGGAAAACGACGTCGAAGCCTACGCCGGTCGAGCATACCAAACGTAATAAGCAGCACCAGGCCATCGACCATAAAGAAATACTCAAGTGCCAAAAACCACGTTGGATAGTTTCGGTTTTCGCCCGTCGGCGTGAATACCGCAAAATGGCTGCCCATCAGCAGCAACAATGTTGTCGCATAGACGCATCCATTCCATATGCGCCCCACGGGCTCGGGAATACGCGAGAGCAGACGCGCACATTTGGACGTCACAGGAGAGGCGATCGAACGCCAGTTTGCAGAAGACGGAAGCGTGAGGGCAACCGGCTGCTGCACCCGCTGCACCCGTGACACCGCGACCCGGGGCACACTGGCAGCAGAAAAGGTCACGGGCGACGGTGCAGGGAGACATAGCTCATACGCTGCACGCGCAGCATGCCCCAGTGCCTTTGCGCTCGCAAAGCGCTTAGCCGGATCGAGCGCCATCGCCATGCAAACCGCATCGGCAAGCGGGGTTGGCATACCGTACGTCTCGCATTGCTCACGTATGTCCCGCCCCGGTTTGGGGTCAGTTCCCGTCAGGCAAAAGAACAGCAGTGCGCCAAGCGCGTAAATATCGCTGCGGACGCTCGTCTGCCCAAACCCAAACTGCTCGGGCGGCGCATAGGAACGCGTGCCAAACTTGACGGTGTCGGCGTCGGCGCCATCGCGCCAAACGCGCGCGATTCCCAGGTCAATAATCACCAGCGACGAGAAGGTCATGCCAGCATCGGCCGCATACCTCACGCCCGATACGATGATGTTCGAGGGTTTAAGGTCGCGGTGGATTACCGGTACCCCCGGCTCCCCCGCAGCTGCAAAACCAGCATGTAGCTCGCCTACCGCTTCACACAAAACGGGATACAGCCCGCGGGCATAATCGGGCGTCGCCCCCAAGCGCCCCACCAACGCCTCGAGTGTCTCGCCTTCGACATACTCCATCACCACGTCGAGCTCGTCGCCCACACGGCGGCAATCGACGATTCGGGGCAAGTGCTCAAAACGACGACCGGCGCGCTGAGCCGCAAACAGGCGCTCATATGCTCCGCCAATCTGCACCGAAGCATCGATGCGCTTGCGGACAAAGGGGCCGAGAGACCCGCCGCCAGAGCCCTCAAAAGAGACGAGTTCGGTCGTCTCGACATCCGAGAGCTTGAGCACGCGCTCCACACGATAGCTGTCATCGCGGTCGAGCGACGCCAAATGCTCGACGAGTGAAGCAGTCAGCGCGTCATCGGAATATGTTGGGCTCTGAGTATCCATAGCGTCCATCATAACGCAGGGTGCGGACACCCCATGTTGTCCGCGCCCCGTTCGTTTGCATGGTTGTTCTGATGACACCGCCGGCTCAGCCATCGGCCACTAACTCACCGTTTCCTCGCCAAAGCGATACAGTTCTTCATTGACCTTTTGGAGGCTACAGCCACGGTCGATGCAAAAGATAATGATTGCATCGCGACGGTCCTTGCAGTTGAGGACGCTCACTCCGGCAGCCGTCAGGGCGCGGTTGGTCTCTTTCATCGACAGCGCCATTGCAAAGGCAATCTGCAGCACCTTATTGCGGCTTGGACGGCGCGCACCGGTAAAGATCTGATAGCCAAAGGTCTCGTTGAGGTCGGCCATACGCACCACGCGCGAACGCTCGAGCCCCTTCTCTTGCAGCAACTGCTTCAAGTAATCCGAAAGCGACGGCGCGGCAAAGTCGTGTTCCTTGATATAGCCATCGATACTCGGCGCATCAAGGAGCTCGTTGAGCAACTCGTCCGTCAGCTTTTTATCGGGCATACGACTTCACCTCCCCCCAGTGCATGCAACATGCTAAAAACCGCTTACATCCGAACGCTCCCAGCTAGCAACCTGGTCAGGAGACACCGTACCCAGCGCCTCGAACTTCCAGGAGCCGCCCGCCTTCAGATGATTGGTGTTTGCAAGAGCCGTTCCAACCTGGTTGCCATCGGCATCATACAGAACATACTCAATCTGAATGTAGCTCTTTTCCTTGTCCGTGTTATTGGTCAGCGTGCCCGTGATCTTATAGGCAAACTGATTGGAGGTGTCTTCAGCCTCGTCAGCAATGGTATACGGTTCTTGCGGTTCTTTTTGCTCCTCAGCCTGCTGTGTCGCCTCGGCAGGTTTTGCCGAATCGCTCGCAGACGAATCGGTTGAATTGCCACCCATAGAGCCCACGGCACCGACGATAACCAGCACCACGATGACGCCTAGGACAATCTTGCCGATCGGCTTCTTTCCCTCTTTTGCCATTATGCATCCTTCCTATGATCCGGCTACCGCGCCGGCGCACAGCACATCGTAGGAAGGATTGGACTTGAATTCATTAGCTGTGAGCTAAAGTTGCGATAAACGGCCAATGCAGTTATCCGAACGCCGAGCAAACGCACTTTGCACGACCGTCTGCTGGCTGTGTATCAACCCAACGTGACGGATTCCCCGGTAAAGGTACTCGCAAGCAACAGGATAAAGAAAACTAAATAGCTGATGCTCAATAGGTAGGCGACGACTAAAAAGATGGTCCATCCAACATTGGTCTTACCATCGGCACGACGTTGCTCGCGAGAACGGCACAGCCAGACCGTCACGCCAATGGCCACAATCAGCAGCACGAGCGCCGCCGCGGCCAACCCGGCAAGCGCAAACATCACGCCAATGCTCACAGCAATAACCGGAAGCAGCAGCAAGCCACACCCGCATCCACCCGGACTATATACGGAAGACTGTCGGCGCTTCATCGTCACTCCAAGTTAAGCAATCGTTTGTAGACATCGAGGCCCTTGAGTAGAATTTCCTCGTCAAAGAGCATGGTATCGGTATGCAGAGCGCTCGTGGCATAGGCGGGGCAGCCATCCGAATCGCTCGGGTTTTCTTGACCCTCCGGCACGCCCGTGCCCAGCAAGAAGAACACGCCCGGCAGATGACGCTGATAGAACGCGAAATCCTCGGCGATTAGCAGTGGCTCGTCCACAAGTTGCAGCTCGGACAAGGCAGGCGCAATGTGGGCGAACAGCTCGGGGTCGTTATCGACCGGCGGATAGCCCTCGGCAAAGTCGAGGTCGTACGTGCAGCCTGTTGCGGCGCAGGCCTCGTCCAACACGCGGCGCACGCCCTCGCGCGCACGGTCGAACATACCGTCCGTAAACACGCGCAGGCTGCCAGCCACATGGGCCTCCCCCGCCACCGCATTGCAGACGGTGCCGGCCTGCAGCAGGCCGAACTTACCAATGCAGGGCTCGTCGGCACCCAACTCGTCCATGAGCTCGCACTCGGAAACCAAGAACTTGGCCGCTGCCAGCGCGGCATCATGCGATTCCTCGACTGGAACGCCGTAGGTCTTGGCGATATGGATGCTCGTGCCATGGATATGAATGTGCGTCTCACTTGAGCGCGCCAGCAGCGGACCGGAACAGCTCGCCAACGTGCCGGCGGGCAAATCGGGCCATACGTGGAAGCCAAAGATGCGATCCGCCCCGTAGCGCTCGAATACGCCGCTCTCACACACCGTCTTGGCGCCACCGGTCGTTTCCTCGGCCGGCTGAAACACAAAGAGCACGTTGCGCTTGATGGCACCCGGCTGCTCACGAATCGTGCGATCGACATACGTCGCGGCGGCAAGCACCATGGCCATGTGACCGTCGTGACCGCACGCATGCATCTTACCGGGATGCGTCGAGGCAAAGGCCGCGCCCGTTGCCTCCGCGATGGGCAGAGCGTCCATGTCGGCGCGAATCGCCGTGGCATGCGCGGCGCCCGTGCCGGCATCGAAGAAAGCGCAGACGCAGCTGGGGCACGGATGGGTCACCTCGCAGGCGAGCGGAGCGAGCACGCCTTCAATATAGGCGATAGTCTGCGGAAGATCGAAGTCGAGCTCCGGAATGCGGTGCAAGTCGCGACGATAACGACGGAGTTCTTGGAGCTCGGTCATAGGGATTCCTTTCATAGGCGCGCGCCAGTTACCATCTTATTGTGCCGCAAGATTGCCGCACCCTTGTTTCTAGCATATCCCTGCATTTTTTAAACGTTATATACGAATACTCTTGTTTGGTAAAGTGCAACGTGGTAGGGTCGTTACCACTTGATAGAGGCGCGGGCACGAAGAGCCGCGGGCGAGTCGGCAGACTTTGACCCTGCGGGGAGGCGAAACCCGCCGAACTGGGCATTTCGGGCACGATCAGCCTGGTGGGCCTGCGGGAAACACCCGCAGGACTGTCTGCAGCAATGCGGGAGCGCTATCCGGACATTGGGTCCACGCTATGCGGATTCGATGCGCAGATGGCGCCGTCTGGATAGCGAGGTTTACGGGATATGGCATTGACCCCCAACGAGGCATATGCGGCCAAGCAGCCGTTTGTGGACAAGGAGACGCTCGAGCATATCGTCGAGCAGTTCCCCACGCCATTTCATCTATATGACGAGGCGGGCATCCGACGCAACATGCAAGAGGTGCGCGACGCCTTCGCATGGAACCCGGGCTTTAAGGAATACTTTGCCGTCAAGGCCAATCCCAACCCGGCGCTCATCTCCATTCTCAACGAATACGGCTGCGGCTGCGATTGCTCGAGCTATACCGAGCTCATGATTGCCCGCTCGCTGGGCAACACGGGACACGACATCATGTTCTCATCCAACGACACGCCGGCAGCGGACTTTGAGCTCGCCGACAAGCTGGGCGCCATCGTAAACTTTGACGACATCAGCCACATCGAGTTCTTTGAGCGCGTCGCAGGCCCCATCCCCAAGACGGTCAGCTGCCGCTTTAATCCGGGCGGTCTGTTCCAGCTCTCCAACGGCATCATGGATAACCCCGGCGACTCCAAATACGGCATGACCACCGAGCAGCTCTTCGAGGCCTTTCGCACGCTCAAGGCCAAGGGCGCCGAGGACTTTGGCATCCACGCATTCCTTGCCAGCAACACCGTCACCAACGACTACTACCCCAAGCTCGCGCGCATCCTCTTTGAGCTTGCCGTGCGCCTGGAGCGCGAGACCGGCGCACACGTCGCCTTTATCAATCTGTCCGGCGGCGTCGGCATCCCCTACCTGCCCGAGCAGCAGGCCAACGATATCCATGCCATCGGCGAAGGAGTGCATGCGGCCTACGACGAGATTCTGGTTCCCGCCGGCATGGGCGATGTGGCAATCTGCACCGAGATGGGCCGCTTTATGATGGGCCCCTACGGCTGCCTGGTCACCAAGGCCATCCACGAGAAGCAAATCTACAAGGACTATATCGGTGTCGACGCAAGCGCCGTCGATCTGATCCGCCCTGCCATGTATGGCGCCTACCACCACATTACGGTGATGGGCCAGCCGGGTGGCTCCGACAAGACCGCGGCGCCTGTCACAAACACGTACGACATTACGGGCAATCTGTGCGAGAACAACGACAAGTTCGCCATCGACCGCGAGCTACCGCGGGTCGACATGGGTGATGTGCTCGTGATCCACGATACCGGCGCGCATGGTTACTCCATGGGCTACAACTACAACGGGCGCCTGCGCTCCGCCGAGGTGCTGCTGCGCCCCGATGGCTCGGCCGACCTTATCCGCCGTGCCGAGCGCCCGGGCGATTACTTTGCCACGCTCGACGTGCTGCCGTGCGGCCGCGAGCTGCTGACCAAGTCGCGCGCCGAAAGTGCCCGCCATCGTGCCCAGGACGAGCGCCTGGCGGTCGCCGCCCAATGGAACAAGCGCATCCAAATCGCGAGAGCGAAGGAGAAGAACATGGACATCCGCAATCTCGAGGGCTCAATCGTCGCCCTTGTGACGCCGTTTAAAAAAGACGGCAGTGTCGACTTCGATGCGCTCGAGCGCCTTATCGATTTCCACCTGCAAAACGGTACCGACGCCATCCTCACCCTGGGCACCACCGGCGAGAGCGCCACGATGACCGACGACGAGGACAACTCCGTTGTCGCCGCGGTGGTCAAGCAGGTTGCAGGCCGTGTCCCCGTCATCGCCGGCTCGGGCTCCAACTCCACGCAGACCATGCTCACCAAGTCGCTCACCTATCAGGGCCTGGGCGCCGACGGCCTGCTGCTCATTACCCCCTACTACAACAAGTCCAACGAAGAGGGCATCTACCAGCACTTTAAGACCGTTGCCGATGCCGTAGATATCCCCTGCATCCTGTACAACATCCCCGGCCGCTGCGGCTGCGGCATCAGCGAGCGCAACGTAGAGCGCTTGGCCGCGCACCCCAACATCATGGGTATTAAGGAAGCCTCGGGCAACGTCGCCTACGCGGCCAAGATCGCTCACCTGCTGTCCGACGACTTCCGCATGTACTCGGGCGAGGACGCACTTACCGTACCGCTCATGAGCCTGGGCGCCTCGGGCACCATCAGCGTGTGGGCAGACATTCAGCCGCAGCTCGTGCACGACATGTGCCGCGCCTATCTGGACGGTGACGTGGAGCGCGCCCGCGATATCCAGATTGCCGGCCAGCCGCTCATCAACGCCCTCTTTAGCGAGGTCAACCCCATCCCCGTCAAGGAAGCACTCGCCCAGATGGGTATGATCGAAGCCAACTACCGCATGCCGCTGTGCCCCATGGCAGACGACACGCGTTCCGCACTTACCGATGCTCTGAAGGGAGCTGGTCTGCTTGATTAAGACCGTCATTATGGGAACGGGCCGCATGGGCTCGCTCATCCGCACTACCGCCGAAGGCATTGCCGACGCCTCCGGGCAGCCCGTTTTTGATATCGTGGCCCAGATCGGTTTTGACCTGTCCGAGCTCGAGAGCGCCCCGGCAGCCGACGTGATCATCGACTTCTCGAACGTCGTGACCTTCGATGCCGTCGTTGCCTATGTCGAGCGTACGGACGCGGCGTTGGTCTCGGGCACCACGGGCTATACGCCCGAGCAGATGGATCGCCTGCGCGAGCTAGGTCAGGACGCCCGCGTCATGCACTCCGGCAACTACTCCATCGGCATCGCAGCCCTGCGTCATCTGGTGGCCCAGGCCACGCGCGAGCTGCCCGGCTTTGACTGCGAGATCGTCGAGACGCACCACAACCAAAAGGTCGACGCCCCCAGCGGTACCGCCAAGCTGCTGCTCGATGCCGTCGTCGAAGCCGAGCCCGAGGCAGGTTACCACCCCGTCTATGGCCGCGAGGGCATGTGCGGCGCGCGTGACCCCAAGGAGATCGGCATGCACTCGCTGCGCGGCGGCACGGTCGCCGGCGTACACGAAGTGAGTTTCTTTGGCCAGGACGAAGAAGTCACGCTCGCGCATCGCGCCACGAGCCGTCAGATCTTTGTCAACGGCGCTCTGGCCGCCGCTCAAAAGCTCGTCACCTGCGAGCCCGGCTTCTACACGTTTGACCAGGTCATGTTTGCCTAACCCGGCATCAACCAAATCCACCCAAAGGAGAGACAGCAAATGAGCAACGCAGCCGAGATGGATGCACAGGAGATTATCAATTACATCGCCACCGCGCCTAAAAAGACGCCTGTCAAGCTGTATGTGCGCGAGAAGCCCGGCATGAAGGTTGCCTGGGGCGATGCGCACGTCTACGGCGGCCGTCGTGGCAAGACCGTCTTTGGCGACTGGGATGAGCTCAAGGCCATCCTCGATGCCAATGCCGATTCCATCGATTACTACGATGTGGAGAACGACTGCCGCAACTCCGCCGTGCCCATGCTCGACCTTAAGGGCATAAACGCCCGCATTGAGCCGGGCGCGATCATCCGCGACCGCGTCGAGATCGGTGACCGCGCTGTCATCATGATGGGCGCCATCATCAACATCGGCTCCGTTATCGGCGAGGGCTCCATGATCGATATGGGCGCCGTGCTGGGCGGCCGCGCCACCGTGGGCAAGAACTGCCACATCGGCGCCGGTACCGTGCTGGCAGGCGTCGTTGAGCCCGCGAGCGCCACGCCCGTCATCATCGAGGATGATGTCATGATTGGCGCCAACGCCGTGGTCCTGGAGGGCGTGCGCGTGGGCAAGGGTGCTGTCGTTGCCGCCGGCGCCGTATGCGTCGAGGACGTCCCCGCCGGCGCCGTCGTGGCCGGTGTCCCCGCCCGCGTCATCAAGATGCGCGACGCCCAGACCGACAGCAAGACCGGCCTGGAAGAGGGCTTACGTCAACTGTAGGGTTACGCGGTTTTACCAAACCGCGTAACTAGTCGGCGCTGCAAACGACCCAGAGCGGCAATCTGACGTTCAATCGTCGGGCATGACCAGAAGGTCAATGCCCTCCTCTTTCACGTCACCTTGCTCGCTCTGGGTCGTTTTCGCTGACTTATGCTCAACCAGTAGCGAAATTAAGCCCCAAGTAAAAAGGCCGAAGCCCTCATCCGAGGCTTCGGCCTTTGTTTTTCTGCAGCGTCCAAGCGCAGTTTATCGGTTCTCGATGCTGCCGATATTCTTGAGCTCGATGGAGATGAGGCCGTTGGGTTCGTTGACAAACTCGATGTACTCGGAGTTCGAACCCATCTCGGCCGGGAAGCTGATCTCGATGCCCGTATCGGTACGAATCTTATGATTGCGCACCGCCGCGCGCTCGACCTGTTTGCGCTCCACGGGAACGCGCTCGGGAACCTTCTCCTCGGTCAGTGCCGCGCGCACACTTTCCTTGATGACCGGCTCGTCCTCAAAGACCTCATCGACGATATCCCAGGGCGGAAGCTCCTCGTCATCCTCGACCTTCTCGGCCACAGCGGCCTTAACCTTGGCGAGCGCCACGGCCGTGTTGGCGCCGTGCTCCTCGGCGACTTCCTCGACCACACGCGTCACGGTGTCGATGACCTCCTTGCCCGATACGCCCGTGTCGCACTGCAGCAGGCCATCGGGAATGAGCATGCGGTCTTCGCCGGCAATCTTGCGCTTCTTGTCCACGTAGCCGATCTCCATGGTGCTCGCGCGCACGATGGCATAGCTCGGCACCTTTTGCGAGGGGTTCGGCAGAATGGCGTAGTGGCGCGCGATGTCGTTGCGCACCTCCCCCTCCTCGCGGCCCACTTCGTGCATAAAAGCCTGCTTGGAGCCCAGGAGCATGACGGCAAACCAGCGGGCATCCTCATCGTCGTCAAAATCGGCCACGAGCACGTCGGTGGACTCGGCTTTCTCGGCTTTGGTGAGCTCGGAGGAGATAAACTCCGCAATCTGCTGCGACAGGTCCACGAACTCGCGCTCGCCAAAGAAATAACCCTTGAGCTCGCCGCCAAACGCAGAGTTCTCGGCAAACGTGGCACGCTTGTTATCGGCTGAAGTGCGGGCACGGCGTAGGTGTGTGGTCACAAAGTTGCGCACGGTACGGCTCTCGATATCCAGCTCGCGCTGGCTCATAACGTTGACGGCAGAGTCAAAGTCCAGGATATGCAGAATCGCGTGATTGATTTTCATATACGGCATTCCGTTCTAGATCGATTTCGGCACGAACCAGTATAGCGGTCGAGCCCTCCCCGAGCGCATCGAAGATTGGTGCATCGGGGACAGGTTGCTTTGCACCAATGGCTAGCGCAGAAGCTCGGACTGCCAAGCCTCGAGCTGTTCTGCCAGACTCTTACCGGCAGCGGACATGTCGATCTGGGGTCGTTTGGGCAGCAGTGCGCACTTAAGGATTGCCACGATGGTCTGCGAGACAAAGCGTCGTGTATCCTTGTCGAAACCTTGCGCAGCCTGGAGCATCACGGGCAGGCTCTCGCGCAGATTCCCAGCGATATCCGCAAACCGCTCAGCACCCGTAGCCTCAAACACGGAGAACAATGCATCCACAAAACGCTCGCGCTCGTTAGGCGACACTGCAAGCAGCATCTCGCGAATGGAGCCATCAACGTATCGAGCACCGGCGGACAGGCGCTCACAGTACACGAAGTCGCGACCATCAACCACCCAGCTAAAGGGATTGTGCTGCAGCAGGCTGAACTCGGTGCTCTCAACGATGGCATAGTCCTCCTGTGTCTCGAACATCATGCCAAAGATCGACGACCGAGGTAGCGTCTTGTCGATTCGACCGGAAAGATCGGCAAAGGCGTTGCCGTTCAGAAACTCCTCGACGAAGCCAGGACCATCATGGGAATACACCCGTTCGATTCGCTCACGGGCGACATCGGAGCACATCGCCGCACCGTACACCGCAAGGTTTCCACCCTTGGAATGACCTCCGCACAAAAGCGGCCCGTCAATCGCATCCGCCGCCTCGTCCACATAACGCGCCGCGGATTCCTGGGCCGGCACAGGACACCGGAACGCCATGTTAAAGTCCTCTTTCCAGCCCACAATCGTACTGTCGGTCCCCCGGAAGGAAAGATAGCTAAACCCCGCCGGAAATCGGAACGTCATAGCCGCAAACTGCTCCGTCGTCTCGGCATCACTCACGGTACGATAGCCGCAAACGTGCACGCCACGATAGCGAGGGCTTGCTGCCACGGCCTCCAACAAGGCCCTGCTCCCCTCTGGATCCCACAGGTCGCCAATCATGTCCCGGTAGCACTCGGCACGAAGCAGCTCGCGTACGTCAAGGCCCTGCCAGTTCGTCAGCTCCGCCATATCACCCGGCAAACGCAAATAGGACAACCACGCAAAGACCAGGCTATCCACCGCGCAGAACGACCGCTCCTCAAACGGATCAAACGCCGTCTGGACATAGGTCAAAAAGTTAGGTGAATCCGACATGACTCTCCCATCAACTATGGCGCATTGGGGTAGGGTTACTTTGCACCAAAAAGGCGCCCGGACCGTGTGGACCGGACGCCTTTCATTGTAGCCTGTTGCCCAAAAGAGCTGGATTTAGCAGGAGAAGTCGACGCTGTCGATGATGTCCTTGAGGGCCTTGGCGGAGGCGGTAAGCTCATGCTGCTCGTCATCGTCCAGCGGCACGGGGACGCGGCAGACAACGCCGTCGCGGCCAACGACGGTCGGCATGGAGATGGCAAGATCAGACAGGCCGTACTCGCCCACCATGAGCGAGGAGACGGGCAGAACGGTCTGTTCATCGCGCATGACGGCAGTGCAGATGCGCTTAACGGCCATAGCGACGCCGTAGTAGGTGGCGTGCTTCTTCTCGATGATGGTGTAGGCGGAGTTCTTGACGTCCTCAGCGATGCGCTTCTCGGCGGCCTCGTGCTCCAGGTGGCCGTGAAGCTCGCAGAAGGTGTTCAGCGGAACGCCGGCAACCTGAGCGCTGGACCAAGCGACAAACTCGGAGTCGCCGTGCTCACCCATGACGTAGGCCTGGACGTCGCGCGGATCGACCTCGACGTGGGCGCCGAGCATCTGCTGCAGACGACCGGTGTCGAGCACGGTGCCGGAGCCGATGACATGGCCCTCGGGCAGGCCGGACATCTTGATGGCGGCATAGGTCAGAACATCGACCGGGTTGGAGACGATGAGCAGAATGCCGTCGAAGCCAGACTTCTTAATCTCGGGAATAATGGACTTGAAGATGTTGACGTTCTTGTTGACCAAGTCCAGGCGGGTCTCGCCGGGCTTCTGGGCAGCGCCAGCGGTGACGACGATCATGGCGGCGTCGGCGACATCGGAATAATCGCCGGCATAGATCTTCATCGGCTCGGCAAACGTCATGCCGTGCGCGATATCCAGGGCCTCACCCTCGGCGCGGTTCTTGTCCACGTCGATGAGGACCATCTCGGAGAACAGACCGCTCTGCATCAGCGCGAACGCCGAAGACGAACCGACGAAACCGCAGCCGACAATAGCGACCTTCTTCTCGTTAACCATTAGAAACTCCCATCTCTCTCCACAAGCAAGCCGCCCGGGAACGACCCGAGCGGCTTGCCGTAATCCCAATACATCCAATCGGGACTTTGATTATGCTCCTATTCGCAGCCAAAAATCGACCGTTTACCGAAATTGTTTGCAGGATTCGTAAAATAACTGCACGAAATCGGTTTCGAGCTATTGACGAGGCGAAATAGCTTTCTAATACAGGCCCGCCTCGCGAATGGCCTCGACAGCCAAAGCAATCTGATCGGGCGGCAGGACCAGCGCCATGCGCACGTGTCCCTCGCCCGAAGGACCAAAGCTCGCGCCCGGCGTCACCACAACGCCGGCCTTCTCCATAAGCTCCTCGCAAAACGCCATGGAATCGGTGCGACCACCGGGAAGCTTGGCCCACACAAACATAGAGCCATGCGCGTTGGGACGCTCCCAGCCCAAGCCCTCAAGACCGTCGCACAGGGCATCGCGGCGCTCCTGGTACTTCAGACGCTGCGCCTCGACCTCATCGCGCGGACCGCTCAAGCAGGCGATAGCAGCCTTCTGGATCGGGAAGAACATACCAAAGTCGATCTGGCCGCGCAGCTTGGCAAAGGCAGAGACCACGTCCTCGCGGCCGACCAAAAAGCCGATACGCGCACCGGTAACGTTAAACGACTTGGAAAGCGAGAAGAACTCCACGCCCACCTCAAGCGCACCAGGATACTGCAAGAAGCTTCCGCCCGGCTCGCCGTCGAACACGATGTCGGAGTACGCGTTGTCATGGACGATGAGCAGGTCGTGCTCGCGGGCGAAAGCGATGATCTCCTCGTAGACCTCGGGCGTGCCCACCGAGCCAACCGGGTTCGCGGGCAACGACACGATCATATACTTGGCACGATCGGCCACCTCGGGATCGATGCCCGCCACATAGGGCAGGTAATTATGCTCGGCGACCAACGGATAGTACTCGAGCTTGGCATCGGCAATCTTGGCGCCCGCCTCAAAGACCGGGTAGCACGGATCGGGAACCAAAATGGTGTCACCCGGATCGAGCAGGGCCAGGCCCAAATGGCCCACGCCCTCCTGCGTGCCGTTGCACGACTGCACCATAGACGGCGTAATGCCCGAAACGCCAAAGCGGCGCTCATAGTAATCGCACACGGCTTGCTTGAGTTCGGGCAGGTCGCGCAGGGCATACTTCCACATCTCGGGGTCCTGGGCCGCTTGCGTGAGCGCCTCGACCACGTGGTCGTACGGCTTAAAGTCGGGCGTGCCCACGCTCATGTTGTAAATGGTCTTGCCCTGAGCCTTCAGCGCAAGCAGTTTGTTGTTGAGCGAGGCGAAGACCTCCGCGCCAAAGCGGTCGAGACGCTGCGATGCCTGCATGGTGCCACCTTCCGATATAAAAAAGCGGCGCTCCGACAAGAGCGCCGCGCGATACGGGCCATCAGATTGCAAAAGTGTAACGCTTGCAACCCCCGTATTGGTTCAATTTAGCCAACCTTAGTCAACTGGATTGAGCGCGTCGATCTGCGCAAGCCACAGACGCGAGCTGGCGTCACTCGGCATACGCCAATCGCCGCGCGGGCTGAGCGTCACCGAACCAACCTTGGGGCCATCGGGCAGGCAGCTGCGCTTAAACTGCTGGGCAAAGAAGCGACGATAGAACGTACGCAGCCACGCGTGGACGGTCTTGGCGTCGTAGACACCCTCGAAACTCTTGAGCGCCATGCGGTAGATCTTGCCCGGCTCAAAGCCAAAACGCAGCAAGTAGTAGAGGAAGTAGTCGTGCAACTCGTACGGGCCCACCAAATCCTCAGTCTTCTGCGCAATCTCGCCGTCGCCCGTGGGCGGCAGAAGCTCGGGGGACACCGGCGTGTCGAGGATATCGAGCAAGACCTCGGCAATACGCCCGCCAAAGACATCAGCCGCATAGCGCACCAGATGACGCACAAGCGTCTTGGGCACGCTCGCATTGACGGCGTACATGCTCATGTGGTCGCCGTTATAGGTAGCCCAGCCGAGCGCCAGCTCCGACAAATCGCCCGTGCCGATGACAAAACCGCCGGCCTGGTTGGCCAGATCCATCAGAATCTGCGTACGCTCGCGGGCCTGGCTGTTCTCGTAGGTCACGTCCTGCACGGTCGGATCGTGCTCAATGTCCTTGAAGTGCTGCTCCACAGCCGCGTGGATCGAAACCTCGCGGAAGCTCACGCCCAGGTCGCGCGCGAGCGACTCGGCGTTGGACTTAGTGCGATGCGTCGTGCCAAAGCCGGGCATGGAGACCGCCGTGATACCCGTGCGCGGCAGCCCCAGTGCATCGAAGGCACGCACCGTCACGAGCAGTGCCAGTGTAGAATCAAGGCCGCCCGAAAGACCGATGACTGCAGCCTTGGTGCCCGTATGGGCCAGGCGGGTCTTGAGGCCGGCGGTCTGCAGGTCGAGGATGGTCTCGCAGCGCTCGGCCAGGTCACCATGGTCGGCCGGTACAAAGGGCGCGCGCGGGAAAACGCGGTCGATATCGCAGGCATCGCGCAGGACAGGCTCTTCGGCCAACACGCCCTCAAACGAAAACTCAACGGCCGTGGCCTCCGGCGCATCGTCCGCGCGCGTCCACGTCGTCGAACGACGGCGCTCGGCAACCAGGCGGTCAAGGTCAACGTCGGCGATGGCCATATCGCAAGTAAGCAGTTTGGTCGCGGCGAGCTTGGAGCCGTTTTCGTAGACGAGGTTCTCGCCCGCAAAGACCATATCGGTCGTGGACTCGCCCTCGCTCGCGTCTGCATACGCATAGGCACAGTACAGGCGCGCGCTCTGATTGGAGATGAGGCTGCGGCGATAGTCTGCCTTACCGATAATCTCGTCCGAAGCCGACGGGTTGAGAATCACCGTCGCACCGGCAAGCGCCATCTCGGTCGAAGGAGGCGCCGGCACCCACAGGTCCTCGCAGACCTCAACGCCCAACACCAGGTCCTCGGCGCCCTCATCACAGCAACGGTAGACAAGCCCCGAGCCCAGCGGGACCGGACCCTGACCGGCAAATTCAAGCCAAACGGGATCGGTAGGTGCCGGAGCAAACCAACGGCGCTCATAGAACTCGCCATAGTTGGGCAAATACTTCTTGGCCGTGAGGCCCAAAAGCTCGCCCGCGCAGCACACGGCGGCGCAGTTGTAGATATTCTCGGCAACCGCAACGGGAAGACCAATGGTAAAGACAATCGGCAGCTCACGAGTCTCGTCGAGGATATGCACCAGAGCAGCCTCGCAGGCATGCAGCAGTGTGCGGTTATGGAACAGATCGGCCGCGGTATAGCCGGTCAGGTTAAGCTCGGGCAGCACCAGCGCGCGAACGCCACGCTCGGCAGCCTCACGCACGGCAGCCAACGCCACCTCGGCATTGCCCTCGACATCGGCCACGCGAATCCGCGGCGACGCCGCCGCCACACGCAAAAAGCCGTCGTTCTTATTAGCCGAAACGCAGCATTGCCTTGTTGATCTGGACACTGGAGGCCCCTTCTACCCTGAGATTCAGTCTAACGGACGTTCACATATCTCTAACTAGCCAAAGCAACCTCCCAGTTTACTGAGACGCCAACCTGTGCTAAGAGCATGTATTCCAAAAATATCTTTAATTAAAAAAGGAGAAATCGATAATCAACTTCTCCTTTAAGCGAGGCAAGTAAATTCCGAAACTAATGGCAGAATTTATCCATGTAGTCCTCAAAGTCGAACACTTCTACCACGACGCCCTCTTCCTGAGACTCTTTCAGTTGCTCCAAGAGATCTTTGTTAATAACGTCCATGCAGAAACCTCCTCTATCTAATCAATTGTAGTATATCTGCTTTCATGCAATTATCAACCAACTTGTTTAATTGCTCCTCGTTTGCCGATAGTCCCTCTTTTTTCAAAATGTCGCGCAGCTCGTTCTTAGTAATCGGCTTTTCAAACAACGAAAGCAAAGCGAACGAATAATCATTAACCGCACACATTCTATGGGTGGCACAACTCAGCAGTACTCTTAACCCCTCTTTTGAGCGTCCGACTTCTTTAACAAACGAACTTTTAACCAATTGAAAACCATTATCGTGCATTACATAATCGGCATCGATATTTGTATTCAGCAATCCATAATGCAACAGTTCTTCTATCGCCCTTGTCAGCTCGAGGTCGCCCTGATCAAGAATAAGAGAAATGCTACAATCGGCCTCCAATAAACGGGCCAACTTAAGGTATACCAACTGGGAAACAGCATAGACATGATGGTATTCAGAATTATAGAAGTAGGCAAATGGCTCAACGAGCACGACAGAGGTCTTGGAATCCAGCCAGATTCGATCAGCTGGATTTAGACTAGTTAGCCGTCGCTTTACTTTGGTCAAATGTCCCTTATACCTGACAGCGTGAATAGAATCTAGGATCCAGGTCACCTCTGAAATATGAAGCCGCTGGGGCAAGTCAATTGTGTCACTACCGTTTATGACCTCTTGCATATAAAAATCAATATGATGCTCATCAGATAAGGATTTTGCTTCATTTAAAGTTAAACCAGTGCCTGAAACATAATCCACTTCGAGGCGCAAATCCTCATATTGGGACTTCGGCATTACAGAGACACCATACTTATCGGGATGATTCCAAACATCCGACCCCATAACGAGACCAAAATTCGTAAATCCTCTCGTGGAATATGGAACACCACATACCTGTTTTGAATAATTCAAAACATTCTCTGTATAAGCTAAGGTGTTCAGAGCCTCTTCTTTAGTTTCGGTCGGAAAGCCAATCATAAAAAATAGATGAACAGGAATACCCGCATTGAGACAATCATGGATATTGCGATCAATCCAATCAACTCTCGTGTTCTTCTTCATTAGATCAAGAACTCTTTGGTTGTATGACTCGAGGCCAAACTGAATCTGCCTACATCCACTTTGGTATATCTTGTTAAAAACGTCTGTACTTAGGGTTGGAGAGAACCTCGTTTCTCCATGCCAGAAAAACGTTTTTCCCGATGCGTTTATTTCATCCGCGAGTTGCTCCATTCTTTTGCCTTCGAATGTTTCATCCACAAAAGAGAAAACTCTCGTGCCGTATTTTTCATTTAACCGACACATTATTTCAAATACTCTCGATATAGGCATCTTTCGGTAACAACCACCGGTAGCACCGGGAATGGTGCAGAAGGCGCAATGATTAAAACACTGCCTAGAGGAATAAACCGGCAATATTAGCTCAGGCATGAAGTATTTAGAAAGGGCGAAGCCATCGAAATCGGGAACTGTATCGTTGATAAATGTTTGCTCAATCCGATGGTTTTTATATATCTTTCCACCTTTAGCATGGCAAAGGTTTGGAACACAGTCGAGATTGTCATCACCAGAGTCAAGAGCCTCAAGAAGACGTGCAAGCGGCTCTTCGCCGTCATACATCATTATCGAATCAATGTATTCAAAAAAGGGATGCCATTCTTTCATGCAGTCATCTGCTAAACGAGTAATGTAATTGCCGCCCAATGAGACGTGTTTAACAGATGGACATTCTTCTTTAATCAGTTTCGCTAACGTAACTGCAGAAATCAATTGGAAACAGCCGCTCACCGAAATCCCAATAAACTCGATTTTTTCCCTCTGAATACGCTTAAGAAAGGCAGTTTCATAGAAGGAAATAAACGGATTATGCAAGGTATCCGCAAGCGATTTCATTATTTCTGGTGTCGAATAATAATCATAGGGCAGATCTAGGTTGATTTCCGATCTCAGCCGAACACATTGAGCAAATAGGCCGTTCCCGCACC
>CALHJP010000003.1:0-1853 GCA_938033205.1 uncultured Collinsella sp.
CGACATAACCGGTGTAGCCTTCACGCAACGAAGCTGTTGGAATAAATGCGACTTTTTTATTTTCAATTTCTTCCTTTATCAGACTTCCTACACTTGAAAAGTGAGAACATAAAAACAGTTTCATCAATAATCTCCTTTATTTATATTCTTATTTGTTGAACTAAGCCGTGTATACCATACTCTCCAATGAAAGAACGCCCTGATATAGCGAAATTTTGCCGTTTTCCTGCGTACGTGCGTACACACTCCACAGGAATTCTAAGAGGCCTGCCCCCTTAGCACACGGACTTTGGAACAAAGTCTAGTGTTTTACGCCTTGCCAGAGGTGTACAGGCTCCCGGTATGCACGTACGATGCAATTGCCATCAATGCCCCATATAAGTGGCGATCAAGTTCGCATAAAGCGACCTTGATCCCGCAAAACAAAAGGCGGGATACCATCACCACGATGATACCCTGCCTCTGTTCGTTCCTGTTTACCGTTCCGAGTAGTCCTTCCGCAGAATTTCCGATAAACAAAAAACGTACCCGAACCCTTTCTCGTAAAGAATCGGGTTCGAGTACGAACTGAATGCTAGAGCAATAAAAAACCACCACAAAGGTGCCCGCCCCCTTTGTGGTGGTTTTGGCCTAGAGCTAGAGCGTGTGGCCGTAGGCGTTGGCAGCCTTGATGGCGGCGGCGAACTTTTCGTCGGTGAAGGGCTGGGGGTTTCCCTGCTTCCACTCGTTGGTGGCGTGCGCGTACTCGCACAGGGCTGGGATATCGGACTCGGAAAGCCCGACCTGCTCAAGCGTCACGGGCAGTCCCATCTGCTTGTTAAAGGCTGCGTAGCGCTCAAAGTTCTCGGTATCGCCCGTGTAGGCAAACAGCACCAGTACGCCCAGGCTCACGACCTCGCCATGCAGGTAGGTGCCCTCGCGCGGAATGCTGCACGTGGCGTTATAGAACGCATGTGCCACGCTCGAGTTGTAGTAGTAATCGTTTTGGTTGGTCAGGTTCGAGACATAGCCCGTGTTGACCACGATGTCGAGCGCGATCTGATTAACGGCCTCGCTCGACAGATTCTGGCGCACATCCTCAAGACCCTGTACGCCATAGGTAAACAGCGGCTCGGAGCAGGTGTGTGCGAGCGCCAGGCCAAGACCTGCGGTGTGCTCCAGGTTGCCGGCGCTCGTGGCGTACTCGACCTCGGGCTGCTTGGACAGGGCATCGCCCACGCCGGCCCAGAAGTACTCCGCCGGAGCCTCGGCGATGATCTTGGGGTTGATGAAGATGTGTGCGGGGCGGTTGGGGTACGAATAGCCCTCGAGCGAGCCGTCGTCGTTGTAGACAACGGCAATGGCGGTCGCGGCCGAGCAGTTGGAGCAGATCGTCGGTACCGTAAAGACGATCTTCTTGAGCTCGATGGCCGCTGTCTTGACGGTGTCGAGCGCCTTGCCGCCGCCGCATGCGATAAGAACGTCGGCTTCTTGGCAGGCAGGGGAGTTCACAACCTTGGCGATATTGGCGCGCGTACTGTTGGTGCCGTAGACGCGCGTCTCCAGAATCTCGACGTCGGTGCCCTCCAGCGCCGCTTCGATACCGGGAAGCGCCGCTGCCAGTGCTCGTTTACCACCGATAATCGCGACCTTGATCGCTCCGTACTCGTCCAGTGCGTCGGGCAGCTCGTCAAAGCAGTCCTCGCCGACGGTGTAGTCGCTCATTCCAATCGTGCGCATAGCAGCCTTCTTTCGTTAGATAAAGTGCTTTCAGGTATTTTGCTCCAAGTGAGTGCTTGCGACCGCGAGAAGTTTCTAAAGGGTTGATTTCCGATCTCAGCCGAACACATTGAGCAAATAGGCCGTTCCCGCAC
>CALHJP010000004.1:0-1332 GCA_938033205.1 uncultured Collinsella sp.
GGGCCCGACCCCCGGAAAGTAGACACCGTGGGGTGAACAAAAGTAGGTGTAAGCCTATCAGACCTTAAGCGGCTTGGGACTCGAACTCATCGGGAGTTTGGTACCCGCACCAAGTGTGCCGACGGCACGTGTTGTAGCGCACGCACCACCGGAAGACGTCTCTGCGGCAGATCAGTTGATTGGCGAAGGTCTTCGCATCTTTGAGGACCTCCCGCTTTAAAGCTGCGTTGAACGACTCGGCGAGCGAATTATCCGCGCTGGTTCCCACCGCGCCCATCGACTGGGCAACGCCCAAGCGCTTGCATGTTGCCTGGAACTGCGACGAGGTATACACGCTTCCATGATCCGAGTGGAAAATCGCACCATCAAGACCTCCTCGCAGGTGGGAAGCGTTTTCGAGGGCCTCTTCTACCAGTTCGGTACGCATGTGATTTGCGATAGCAAAGCCGACAAGCTTGCGAGAAAAGCAATCAATCACTGTTGCTAAGTACATGTTCGCCCCGTCTGCGATCGGCAGATACGTAATATCGCCAACCAACACACGATTGGCAGCACAGGCTGTGAAATCACGGTTCACCAAGTCTGCGAACACGCGCCGGCCTTTGTCACGCGCAGTGGTCTTGACCCTGCGCTTCTTTTGAAATCCGAACAGGTTCTGGGCCCGCATCAAACGAGCCACTCTCTTGCGATTGATGCGCTTAGCCGGAGGTGTAGTGCCGTTGTCGCGCTTGCGGTCGTTGAGTTCAGCAGTGATGCGACGAGCGCCCCAGACGCCGTTTTCAGCGTCGAAAATTGCCTGGATCTCCGCGGCCACCACAGCGTCATCTACAAGGCGCGCACGGCGCCGTGGAGCCGAGTTCTTCCACTTGTAATACGAAGACCGATTTAGCCCCAGGACTGTGCACATCCGCTTGACCGAGTAGTCGGCGAGATTGTCGTCAACGAACTGGAAGCGGATCACCAGGTCGTCTCTTCCGCAAAATACTTCGCGGCCTTACGCAGAATATCGCGCTCTTCACGAAGCCTTTTGTTTTCGCGTTCTAGCTGGCGGATTCTTTCCGCATCAGCAAGCTTTTCTACGGGTGACGCTGCATCTTCATCCTTGGCGACGTTAGTGCCGAATTGCTTGTACCAGCATCCCAAAGTCGAGCGATTGATTCCGAGTTCTTCTGCGACCTTGCGCATTGAGGTATCCGGGTTCGACTCGAACATCGCGACGGCGTCGCGCTTGAACTGTTCCGTGTAAACCTTGCGGGGCATGGTGGTAGATTACCTTCCTTCCCAACCACACTGGCTGGAATCAGAGGTGTCTACCTAACGGGGGTCAGGTCC
>CALHJP010000005.1:0-200904 GCA_938033205.1 uncultured Collinsella sp.
CGCGATTGGCGAAAATACGTTGGTGAAAATGGTGAAAAATATATTGACGCTAACAAACGGCTGCGGGCGCCGGCAGATAGCCATGTGCCTGCGCGCCGAGCTGGGCGCGGTCGTGGCCGACAAGACCGTGCTCAAGATGATGCGCGAGATGGGCATCCGGTGCGGGATACGCCGCCGGGGCTCCCGCCGCCGGTACAGCTCCTACAGGGGGCTCGTGGGGAGCACGTTCGAGAACGTCATCGCGAGGGACTTCGGCGCCGAGGGGCCGTGGCAGAAGCTCGGCACCGACGTCACCGAGTTCAAGGTCGCCGGCGCCAAGGCCTACTGGGCCCCGGTGCTCGACTTCTGCACGAAGGAGATCGTGGCGAGCGACATATCGACCTCGCCGGACCTCGCCCAGCAGCACAGGATGCTCGACCGGCTCCTCGAGGCCCTGCCCGACGGGGCGGCACCGACCATGCACTCGGACATGGGCTGGCAGTACCAGCACGAGTCCTACACCTCCAGGCTGGAGGGGGCGGGCATCACCCAGAGCATGTCGCGCAAGGGGAACTGCGTCGACAACGCCGCCACCGAGCAGCTCTTCGGCCACGTGAAGGACGAGTTCTACCGCGGCAGGGAGTGGGGCAGCTTCGAGGACTTCAAGCGCGACCTGGAGGAGTACATAGTCCATTGGAACACGCGGCGCAGGCAGGTAAGATTGAAGGGCCTGACGCCGGAGGAGTTCCGGGACCGGGCCCTTGCGGCGTAGTCGCTATTTATTCAGTCCAAGTTTCGGGGCGCAGTTCACAGGCACCTTCGTGGTGGTTTCGTTGACTCAAAAGCAAGAGACCCGGTCCTGCACGAGGCAGAACCGGGTCTCTTTAGCAATGCTTGCTTTGCTCAGGCAGTAACTGTTAGTTACTCAGCCAGGAAGTCGCGCTGGATAGCGGGATCGACCTTGACGCCAGGGCCCATGGTGGAAGACACGGAGATAGACTTGACGTACTTGCCCTTAGCAGAAGAGGGCTTGACGCGCAGGATCTCGGTGTACAGGGCAGCGTAGTTCTCGACGAGCTGCTGCTCAGAGAAGGACTTCTTGCCCAGGGGCACGTGGCAGATGCCGTAGCGGTCGGCGCGGTACTCAACGCGGCCAGCCTTGAGCTCGGAGACCATCTTGGCGACGTCCATGGTCACGGTGCCGAGCTTGGGGTTCGGCATGAGGCCACGGGGACCAAGGATCTTACCGATGCGGCCAACCTTGGCCATCATGTTCGGCGTAGCGATAGCGGCGTCGAAGTTGATCTCGCCCTTCTGAATCTGGGCGACAAGCTCGTCGGAACCGATGATGTCGGCGCCGGCAGCCTCAGCCTCGCGGGCCTTCTCGCCCTCGGCGAAGACGGCAACACGAACAGTCTTGCCGGTGCCGTGGGGCAGGGAGATGGAACCACGGATGTTCTGGTCAGCCTTACGAGTATCGATGCCCAGACGGAAGTGGGCCTCGACGGTCTCGTCGAACTTGGCGGTGTCGAGCTCCTTAATGAGCTTGGCAGCCTGAAGGGGGGTGTAGAGCGTGGCGCGATCGATCTTCTCGGCAGCGGCGTTATAGCTCTTACCATGCTTAGCCATGTGCATTACCTCCTGTGGTTAAACGGGCGTGAGCCCTCCCACATCGTATCGTGTGCCCTATTGCACACATTTAACGGGCGCCCAGGTCGGAGCACCCGTCGTTACCATAAGAAATCGCTACTCAGCGATGGTGACGCCCATGGAACGGGCGGTACCGGCGATGATCTTCTTGGCGGCGTCAATGTCGTTGGCATTGAGGTCCGGCATCTTGATCTCGGCGATCTTGGTGAGCTGCTCCTGGGAGAGCTGACCAACCTTGTCGGCCTGGGGCTTAGCGGAACCAGACTTGAGGTTCAGCTCCTTCTTGATGAGGTGAGCCGCCGGCGGGGTCTTGGTGATGAAGGAGAAGGACTTATCCTCGTAGACAGAAATCTCAACGGGGATGATGTCGCCCTTCTTGTCCTGCGTCTCGGCGTTAAAGGCCTGGCAGAACTGCATGATGTTCACGCCAGCAGCGCCCAGGGCGGGGCCGACGGGAGGAGCGGGGTTAGCTGCACCAGCAGGAATCTGGAGCTTAATGACGTTGGCAACCTTCTTCTCAGCCATGGTCATTCCTTTCGAATCACGAGTGTGAAGTACTTGCTATATCGTAAGCACGCACGTGTTAGAAGCACTCCTGAGATGAGCAGTCACAGAAGAAGCACGCTCGCGCGAACGGACGAAAACTTAAGCGATGACAGCGACCTGGTTAAAGTCGAGCTCGACCGGCGTCTCGCGGCCAAAGATCATCAGCGTGACCTTGAGCTTGCCAGCCTCGGTGTTAACCTCGGAGACCTTGCCATCAAAGTCGGTAAGCGGGCCATCGGTGACGCGGACGGACGTGCCGACCTGAATATCAACCGAGGTGTGCTTGGGCGAATCGCCCTTACCAGGACGACGAGTCATCTTGTTGTACTCGTCGCGGGAAAGCGGAGCGGGCTTGCCGTTGCCGCCCAAGAAACCGGTGACGCCAGGCGTGTTACGAACGCACGTCCAAGCATCGTCATCCATCTCCATGCGGACCAGGACATAACCCGGGAAGATCTTGGAATCCTTGGTCTCGCGCTTGCCACCCTCTTTAATCTCGGTGACGCGCTCCATAGGAATCTCGATATCAAAGATACGGTCCTGCATGCCCATAGTCTCGATGCGATGCTCGAGATCGGACTTAACGCGGTTCTCGTATCCAGAGTAAGTGTGAACGACGTACCAACGCTTAGACATGGTTTAGCCCCTCAATCCAGAGAACAGAGCAAGAGCCTCGCCAAAGCCAGCATCGAGCAGAGCGATGACGACGCCGACGACGATCAGAGAAGCGCAAACGACGACCGAGTAGTTCACGAGCTCCTTCTTATCGGGCCACGTGACACGCTTCATCTCGGACTTGACCGAGGCGAAATACTTCTTGGTGCGGGCGAAGAAACCAGGCTTCTCGTTCTTCTTGGACTTCGCAGCCTTCTCGTTCTTCTTGGCAACGGCCTTTTTGGCCTCAACCTTGGAGTTGGCGGCAGCGTTGTTGGCAGGTGCCGGCTGCTGAGCCTTCTTCTTGTTCTTCTTGTTGGCCATTTGGGTTACCTCCGCGCAATGCGCTTATACATGAGTAAACCGTAAGCCCCCAATTGGGAGCTTACGGAATAATGACTGGCACGCCAGGAAGGACTCGAACCCTCAACACTCGGTTTTGGAGACCGATGCTCTACCAATTGAACTACTGGCGTATGTGACTAGAGACTAGCGAGTCTCTTTGTGCAGCGTGTGGTGACGGCACCAGGGGCAATACTTCTTGATCTCCATACGATCAGGCATGGTCGACTTGTTCTTGGTGGTCGTATAGTTGCGGCGCTTGCACTCAGTGCACGCAAGAGTAACTAGAGTACGCATGTATCCTGAACCTTTCATATCCGCCCCGTACGGGCACGAGATGGTACTTTATCAGCTCTATGTAAGTGCTGTCAATGAAAACCTCGAATCAATTGGTTCTCGCTGGATCCATTCATATTTGGAACACATCAATGAAGCCAGCGAGATCTAATCGACGGTGCAACCAGGACCATTATTGATCCTCTCGACACCAGCAACGGCTCAATATCCATTGCAGAAAAGAACCCGGCACCCATATAAGTGCCGGGTTCTCTAAGTCAGCTATATCAAAGAGCTAATTTACTCAATGATCGTGGAGACGATGCCCGAACCGACGGTGTGGCCACCCTCGCGGATAGCGAAGCGCAGGCCCTCCTCCATGGCGATCGGGTGGATGAGGTCGCCCTCGATGGTGATGTGGTCACCAGGCATAGCCATCTCGGTGCCCTCGGGGAGCTTGACCGTACCGGTAACGTCGGTGGTACGGAAGTAGAACTGAGGACGATAACCATCGAAGAACGGGGTGTGACGGCCGCCCTCCTCCTTGGTCAGAACATAGATCTCGCCGGTGAACTTGGTGTGCGGGGTAACCGAACCGGGCTTGCAGAGAACCTGGCCGCGCTCGATGTCCTCGCGCTTGATGCCGCGGAGCAGCAGACCGACGTTGTCGCCAGCCTCGCAGAAGTCCATGGACTTACGGAACATCTCGATACCGGTAACGACGGTGTTCTGGGTATCCTTGATGCCGACGATCTCGACGGGCTCGTTGAGCTTGAGCTCACCGCGCTCGACACGGCCGGTAGCAACAGTACCACGGCCGGAGATGGTCATAACGTCCTCAACGGCCATCAGGAACGGGAGGTCGTTGTTACGAGCAGGCGTCGGGATGTACTCGTCGACGGCGTTCATGAGCTCGCGGATAGCGTCCATCCACTTGGCGTCGCCCTCGAGAGCGCCCAGAGCGGAACCACGGATGACGGGGATGTCGTCGCCGGGGAAATCGTACTCGGAGAGGAGCTCACGGGTCTCCATCTCGACGAGGTCGATGAGCTCGTCATCGTCAACCATGTCGCACTTGTTCAGGAAGACGACGATGTAGGGAACGCCGACCTGACGGGCGAGCAGGATGTGCTCGCGGGTCTGAGCCATGGGGCCGTCGGTAGCGGCGATGACCAGGATAGCGCCGTCCATCTGAGCAGCACCGGAGATCATGTTCTTGACGTAGTCAGCGTGGCCCGGGCAGTCAACGTGAGCGTAGTGACGAGCAGCAGTCTCGTACTCGACGTGGGAGACGGAGATCGTAATGCCGCGCTCGCGCTCCTCGGGAGCCTTGTCGATGTTCTCGAACGCAGTGAAGTCAGCCTTGCAGCCCTCGGTCTCAGAGAGAACCTTGGTGATGGCGGCGGTCAGCGTGGTCTTGCCGTGGTCGACGTGACCAATGGTGCCGATGTTAACATGCGGCTTAGTGCGCTCAAACTTCTCTTTGGCCATAAAGCCCTCCTCTTAACAGGTCGTCCCCGGACGGGACTTTGCCTTTATACCATAGTGGCCTCTCAACATACTATTGAGAAGCCACCGTGTTACCTATGGTAGCGGTGACTGGATTCGAACCAGTGACGCCACGGGTATGAACCGTGTGCTCTAACCAACTGAGCTACACCGCCGGATGGAGCCTGCAACCAGACTTGAACTGGTGACCTCTTCGTTACCAACGAAGTGCTCTACCGACTGAGCTATACAGGCACTTGACGGGTGGGAGCTATAGGATTCGAACCTATGTAGGCAGAGCCAACGGGTTTACAGCCCGTCCCCATTAACCACTCGGGCAAACTCCCAATCGTTCAAGTATCCGCAGGTCCTTTGGTCTTTTGGACCGCCGCCCCCGCGAACGAAAAAGATAATACGATGCAACCTTGGGGGCTGTCAACGAAAACCTCTAGATACACGGTTCCGGGCGTATCTATATAGCCGTGACCTGCGGTTTTGTTGAGTTTGGATGTGAAGGACGGTGGTTTTGGATACTGAGGTGACGTTTCCCGAGGTAACACTTTGGTGTAGTGGAGTACACCTTCAGGATCGAACTTCGATACCGGCTTATTTGCACCTATGTATAGCTCGAGATCGGGCTTCCGTTGCAGATTCGAGCGTGGATTTTCTCCCGTTTGAAATCGAGCGTGGATGATCTCCCACTATTGGCGTGCCCCCAAGGCCAAAGTGGCAGATTATCCACGATCATTCACTAAGCGGGAGATTTTCCACGCTCGTACGTCCGATAATCCACGCTCAGGGGGGGCAGCCGAGCTCGACACGGCTTTTGTCTCGATCTGTAACATATAGAGAACATTTTCTCCCCTATCTGTTACAGGTCGAGATATTACGCAGAGACCTCCGCTTACGTCTCATTCTGTAACAGTAAGAACGGTTTTCAGCTTCTTCGTGTTACAGATCGAGATGTTATCGACCATCCCTTGGCATTGTCTCGATCTGTAACTATAAGGAGGGTTTTCAGCCCGCCCGTGTTACAGATCAAGACAAACCTGAAGCTTGGTTGGTGCCAAACCCGCTGACATATCGGCATATATAGAAACGAGTTAGCCTCGAACATACCGAACCTCAAGTCACGAATCGACGACTACCAAACCGTAGCGCAAGACAACAAATCGCAACGAATATAGCGATGGGTTCACCAGCGGCGCCATTCTGATTTGACCGGCAGTAGATCTTTAACGAACCGACCGGTCCATTCATTTGGCTCCAACCCGCGGCACGCGGCGCCTACGCCGTATTCCCCACGGATCACGGCGCGCGCCAGCGCATCCACGTCACAGTCAGTACCGCCAGCTCCGGCCATAGCTAGGTAGTCATTCGCCTCGGGTTTGCCCGTGGGCCTGCCCACGGCGACATAGAGCGTCGTACCGCCTCGATGCAGGCGTCCCCAAATCCACCCGTCGGCAGACGTGTACCAGGAGTCCAGCATCACGGTCTCGCCCCATCGCGGTGCGCCGATCACACGTCCTGCCAAGCTCGGGGCCGCGCGCGGACTCAATGCTCGCGCAAAGTGAGTCATCATTGCCCGCATCCACGCCACCGTGTCGGCGGGTTGCGTATGGTATACGACACCGCTGTTCAGCTCCATAACATAGTGCGTCATGCGCGCCCAGCTCGCGGTACGCCGCCAGTAGGCGCCGTGCCCCTGTGACACGATCGTCTCGCGACTCTCGTACGTTGCCGTCGGCGTGACAAGCGCCACCGCCACAGCGCCACTGGGACAGACAGGATCACCTCCTAGGCCGTACCGCCCGAGTCAAGCTCGGTCATCGGTGGGGAGAGCACGGCCATGACGAGGGCCACGACCAATGCGCGCCAGGCGGGGTCCAAAACCACTTGGCCAAAGATCAGGTCGATGTTGGCGACAATCACGCCCAAGATGCCCTGGACGATGGTTCGGGCCAAACGCCACTGCCATTCGTTCGACTTCAAAAACTGTTCCATTTACTCCGTCCTTTCGCTCAGGGACTTAACGTCGTGCTTCATAACAGCCACGTCCTGCTCAAGTCGGTAGGTGCGTTCAATCAGGGTGTTGTGCTTCTCGACACGCTTCGAGAGCAAATCAATCTTGATCTCCATCACCGCCCGGTTACGGGAGTTGGAGCACAGCACGCCTACGAGCGTGACGACACCGCCGATAAGAGCAACAACAATCGATTCCAAGCGACCTCCTAACGTCTTTCGTCAGGGCAATCATCGCGGACGGTCACAAACTACTTTCTATTACTACTTTTCTAGGTTACCGTTAATGCTACATTAGTGTTATAGTAGTGCCAGAGAGGAGAAGGCCTTGGAAACTTACAACGTCAAAGACATTGCAGATCTGCTGAAAACAAATCCGGAAACGGTCCGCCGATGGATCAGGAGCGGAAAACTAAAAGCAACGCGCGGAGCTTCGAAAAAAGAGGGAAGCTCAATTAGCTCGGACGACCTTCTTAAGTTTCTTGAGAACAATGCAAAGTACGCGGGGATTGTTGCTGGCGCAGCCTCTTCCCCCATCGGAGCCATATCCGTCGCGCTTCTTGGCGCGGCAGGCGGAATCGCTGCCCTTAAACATGAAAACGACCGGACAATCGAAAACTCGACGGCAACTCAATATCAAATCTGCGCTTACTTGAATAATGAAATACAAAGGCTGTCGGAAGGCGTTGAGCAAAAGGAAAAGGTCGCCTCTCAACTAAAAGCAGAAATCAAAAGAGACAAAGCAAGAATCAATGAGATGCGAAAGGTGATTCTTCAGCTTTCGCAGGAAAAAAGTAAATCTATAGAAGGATAAAAAATGTGGGACTACGCACAATTGACCAAGACGGCAGCCGAGTTCGGCGGCCCGAAAGACTATATCGACGCGATCGAGACCTTTGCCTACACCGAAGGCGCCGTTAACGGATTCAAGAAAGGTGCCGGCATAGTCACTTTAGTGGCCCTACCGGCTTGCGCCGTCATCGCGAAACTCTATGCAAGTTACCAACTCAAGAAGGAGGATGCGAATAAGGCGAAGCAAGCCCTATCAAGCTATATGGAATCAAGTGAGACTACAGAGGCGGCCCAGGAGGAGCAACATGACTAAATACAAGGTTATCTACCATTACCCGGACGGAACCGACGGCGAAGAAGACGATCTCTTCAATTCCGAGGACGAAGCCTTTGAAGTGGGAAGCTACGGCGTTTCCTGCTATAGCTCCGGCGCAGAGATCTTAAATATGTCTAACCCGGGCGATTATCCGTTAGACGGCACAGAGGATGACTGTGAATTCGAGATCATCGAAGTCGACGAATAATGCCTCCGGCCCCGCCCGCAAGGACGGGGCCTTTTCATGCCTATTCTGTCATCAAGTACCCCGGCGCCGCCCCGACCATGCACTCGGACCGGGGCCGGCAGTACCAGCACGCCTCGTACACATCCAGGCTCGAGGCCGCCGGCATCGTCCAGAGCATGTCCAGGAAGGCGAACTGCATCGACAATGCCGCACCGAGCAGCTCTTCGGCCACGTCAAGGACGAGTTCTACCGAGGCCGCGAGTGGAAGACGTTCGAGGATTTCAAACGCGACCTGGAGGAATACATAGCCCACTGGAACACGAGCCGGAGGCAGGTAAGATTGAAGGGCCTGACCCCGAAGGAGTTCCGGAATCAGGCCCTCGCGGCCTAGTCGCTATTAAGGGCGTCCAAGATTTGGGATGCAGTTCACAACCAGCGCGGGCGCTTCTTTTAAAAGAAACAGGCTCTGTCCCACAGGGGGACAGAGCCCGAAACTCTCATGGAGCCAGTGACAGGAATCGAACCTGCAACCCACTGATTACAAATCAGTTGCGCTACCGTTGCGCCACACTGGCACACTTGGCGCTTTCGCGCGAAGCCTGTTAAGGATAAAGGAATTGAGGATGGGGCGCAACAGGCCCTTCGACCGACCACATCTCAAAACTATTCGCCAGAACGAATAGTTTCGTCTGTTCGCCAAAACAAAAAACTATTCGTTTTGGCGATGGCAAGTCCACAATCCAATAACTACAAGCCAGTGAATTGACCAGCCGAGTAGCTTGTCTCTACAGATACTCCCCTACCGGCCGCGCAGGGCCTTGAGCTTGGCCAGGGCATCGGGGCTCAGGCGACTGCCCAGAGTCATCTTGATCTGCGGGGCTTCCTCTGCCTCGTGAACGTCGTTATCGATCTGCTTGATCTCGTCCACCAGCATGCGGCTCGAGATGCGCGTAACGCCCTTGCCCATGACGACGGCCTGGATCGTGCCGTCGCTCGACACCACGGAGCACGCGCGACCTTCCTCGCGCGCCTCGATGCAGAGCTTCTGCACCACGGTATCGGCAGAGACGCCCGTCGGCGAAAACTCGATGCGCACGCCGCGGGCCGGCAGATTGGGGCGCTCGTTGGAGATATTGCCTGCGCCGTCAAACACGATTACGGCTTCGTAGCGGCCTTGAGCAAACGCCGCCACGTCGTTGATGAGCGCGGTGCGCGCCATATCGTGAACGTCGCTGGAATACGGATCGTCGGAATGGTCGTACACGAGCTTTTCGTAGCGCGGCGTGCAGTGGATCACGTTGTAACCGTCAACCACCAGCAGCTCGGGCTTGTTGGAGTGCACCGTCGAGACTGGATCGGCGATGGCCTGCGCAAACGCATTGCCGCCCACGCCATAGGTCGCGGCCGAAACAATCGGCTTGGCCGAGCCTTCGCCAAAGCGCTTGGCCTTGGACTTGGCGCGGTTCTTCTTGGACATGCGCTACTCCTCCCCCATAAGCTCGCCGGCATTGCGGCGCAGCCACTCAAAGCACAGCGCGGTGGTCGCCTGGGCCACATTGAGACTCTCGGTCATGCCGCGCTGGGGAAGCTTGGTCAAAAAGTCGCATTTCTCGAGCACCAGGCGTGAGATGCCGTCGCCCTCGGAGCCCATGACGAGCGCAACGCGGCCCTTGAAGGGGGCATCCCAGCAGCTGCCCTCGGCGTGCTCGGAAGCACCGCCCACCCAAAAGCCGGCGGCCTTGAGATCATCGAGCGCACGAGCGATATTGGGAACCTGCGCGATGGGCAGGTGCATGACGGCACCAGCAGAGGTCTTGTAGCTGCCCACGGTCACACCGGCGGCGCGCTTGTTTGCAATGATGACGCCCGCCGCGCCCACGACCTCGGCGGAGCGCACGATCGCACCAAAGTTGCCATCGTCGGTCACATGGTCGAGCACGACGACGAGCGCCGGTCCGTCACCCGCGCGATCGAGGATATCGGCGACATCAGCATAGGGGAAATTTCCCACCTCGAGCGCAATACCCTGGTGAGCGCCATGGCTCGACAGCACATCGAGCTGCGCGCGCGGCACATACTTAATGCGGACACCCGCGGCGTTGAGGTCATCGACCAGACGAGACAAAGCAGCATCGCGCTCCCCGCCCTCGGCGATGAGCGCGCACTTGATGGGAAAACCAGTGCGCAGCGCCTCGGCGGCAGCACGACGACCTTCGATAAACTCGCCCTTGGGAACCTCGACGTTATCGCGGCTACGCTCGCGCTGCGAGCGAGCAGCCTGTGAGCGCTCGCGCTGGCCCTTGGGAGCGGCAGCGCGATCGTTGCGGCGAATCGGACGCGAGCCAGAAGCGGCCTGCTTGCCGCCACGAGGCGCACGCTTGCGATTGTCGGCCATAAAGCGACCTCCTAAATACAACTATCAAACGAAACAAAATAAACGACCGCCCATGAATATTAATTCGGGCGGTCGGTACGGGTTTTCCAAGTGCCCGAGATTGCCATGAAAGAGGAGCGACACGTACTTGAGTACGCGAGCGACGGTTTGAACGGCAAGGTCGGGTGCTTGGAAAACCCGCAGGGATTAGAGAGACTTGATACGAGTGCCGGCGGCGGTATCTTCAATCGTCAGGCCCAGGTCCTTGAGCTGGTCGCGGATGGCATCTGCCAGATCCCAGTTCTTGGCGGCACGGGCCTCGGCGCGGGCCTCGAGAATCTTGGCAGCAGCCTCGTCCACGTCGTCGCCCGTATAGGCAACCAGACCGGCGGCAACGCCCAGCAGACCCAGCGGCAGCTCGACCTTGGGCTCGGGAAGCTCAACACCAAACGTATCGAGCAGCTCGACCAGCGTATCGGCGGCGGCAAGCGCGGCGGCCTTGTCGGCAGCGTCGCCCGCCTGCTCCAGGTACTGGTTGCACTCGGTCACAAAGCCAAAGACGGCACCCATGGCACCGGCGGTGTTAAAGTCGTCGTCCATGCACTCCTTAAAGGTGGCACGGGTCTCGGCGGCCTTGGCGGCAAACGCCTCGGATGCTGCCTCATCGGCATCGGCCGTCGCATGGTTCGCGGCCCAGCGCAGGTTCTCGACCGTACCGGCGATACGCGTGAGCGAGTTCTCGGCACCCTCCAGGCGCTCCCAAGAAAAGTCGAGCGGCGAGCGATAGCTCGTCTGCAGCATCAGCAGGCGCAGGGCAGCAGCGGAGTGCTGCTCGAGGACCTCGGCCAGCGTAAAGAAGTTGCCGAGCGACTTGGACATCTTCTCGCCGTCTACCAGCAGCATGCCCGTGTGCATCCAGGTGTTGGAGAAGCCCTGGTGCCAGGCGCAGGTGGCCTGGGCGCACTCGTTCTCGTGATGCGGGAAGGCAAGGTCGGAGCCGCCGCCGTGGATGTCGATCGGGGTGCCCAGGTAGCGATGCACCATGGCGGCGCACTCGGTGTGCCAACCGGGACGGCCCTTGCCCCAGGGGCTCGGCCAGCTGGGCTCGCCGGGCTTAGCGGCCTTCCACAGGGCAAAGTCGAGCGGGTCGTTCTTGTCCTCGTTCTCCTCGATGCGCGCGCCAACCATAAGGTCGTCGATGTTGCGGCCCGAGACCTGACCATAGTTGGGATCGCTTCGCACGGCAAAGTACACGTCACCGTTATCGGCGGCGTAAGCGTGGCCCTGCTCGATAAGCGTCTTGATCATGGCGATCATGGGGCCGATCTCCTTGGTGGCGCGGGGGCGCACATCGGGATCGAGCACGTTGGCGGCGCGCATGACGCCGATGAACTTGTCGGAGAACTCCGTCGCGACCTCGGCGGCCGTTCGGCCCTGCTCGTTGGCGCGCTTGATGATCTTGTCATCGACATCGGTGAGGTTCTGGGCGAACGTGACCTCGTAGCCGCTCGCGATGAGCCAGCGGCGAATCACGTCAAAGCTGATGAACGTGCGGGCATTGCCGATGTGGATGTTGTCGTAGACCGTGGGGCCGCACACGTACATGCGGACCTTGCCGGACTCGATGGGCTGGAACTCTTCCTTTTTATGGGTAGCGCTGTTGTAGATACGCATTCGTTACTCCTTAACGGTTTTCTGTAGCAGGCAGACGGCCCAGGCACCGATTCCCTCGCCCTGGCCTTCCCAACCGAGCTTTTCGGTCGTAGTGGCGGCGACGCCCACGTTTTCGACGTCAACGCCCAGGGCATGGGCAAGGTTGGCGCGCATGGCATCGCGGTGCGGAGTGATCTTGGGCTGCTGACAGGCAATGGTGCAATCGGCATCGACAAACTCGAAGCCCAGCTCGCGCGCATAGTCCATCACGCGAGCGAGCAGCACCATCGAATCGGCACCCTCGTAGGCGGGATCGGTGTCGGGGAATAGCTTGCCGATGTCTCCCCCGCGGCAGGCTCCCAGAATGGCGTCGGCCAAGGCGTGCGCGAGCACATCGGCATCCGAGTGGCCCAGCAGGCCGCGCTCGTAGGGAATGTCGACACCGCCGATGATACATCGACGCCCCTCCACCAGACGGTGAACGTCGTAGCCATGGCCGATGCGCAGGTTACTGAACATGGGGAAGGTCCTCTCCCTCGGCCATGCGACCGAGCAGAATCGCGGTTACGGGACGCAGGTCCTCGGGCACCGTCACCTTAAGGTTGTCGCGCGGGCTCTGGACGCAGCGGACGCGCCCACCAATGCGCTCGACCAGCGACGAATCATCGGTGCCGATAAAGCCCTCGGCAATTGCCTCGGAATGAGCGCGCTTCATAGCATCGACGCTAAAGATCTGCGGCGTCTGCGCGGCCCAATACAGCTCGCGCGGCGGCGTCTCGACGATGTTGTCGCCATCGACAATCTTGAGCGTGTCGATCGCGGGCTGGCCGCACACGACACCATCGAGGGCACGGTCGCTCACGAGCACGTCGATAGCGTGGTCGATGGCCTCGGTCGTAATGAGCGGACGAGCGCCATCGTGAATGGCGACGTATTCAAAGCCCGCCGGCACCGCGTGCACGCCGGCGCGAGTGGAATCCTGGCGGGTATCGCCGGCATCGGCAAAGCTGATGGGCGTGTCATAGTCAAACGGGTCGATAGCCAGGCGGCGCATCTCGGCACGACGCTCGACAGGGCAAACCACGACGATGTGGCCGACCTTATCGCTACGATCAAATGCGCGGATGGACCAGCTCATAAGCGGACGGCCCGCTACATTGACGAGCTGCTTGCCACCGGGGTTACCAAAGCGCTGGCCGCTGCCACCGGCAACGACCACGGCGCATACGGGCGCCATTATGCGTTCCCCTGTTTGGTGCCCTTCATGCGGTACAAGGAGTCCGCAAGAATGGCAGGGTTGTTGACGCCAAAGTCGCCCAGGCGCTCCGGATCCTCGCTGATGTCGTCCATGAGCTCCTGCAGCGAGCCATACTCGTCGACGATCTTCTCGGCCACGCCGTCGCGCACGACAGACACGCGCGAAAGCGTACGCAGGCCCAGAGGTGTCATAACGGAGTCCTCGTCCAGGTCGTCGTAACCCAGAACCGCCGCCACATGCTGCGGGTCGGATAGGTCCTTGGGCGTCATACGACTCAGGTTGGCGCGGATCTTCTCGGCGTTTGCCTCGGAAGAATCGCTCGCGTAGTCGCGGATCATCAAGTCGTATTCGGTATCCATGCTGGAGCCCGCGAGCTGCTCGAGCTGCATCTGCACGAGCTTGCCCTGGTTGCCCAGCTTGACGATGCAATCCTTAAGCTCGGTCTTTGCCTGTTGCATGATCTCGAAACTCGAGAAGATGCCGGTGATGTCGGCGAGCGTGACGTAGTCGTCGAGCTCAAGGGCCGTCAGGCGCAGCAAGGAGCGGTCGAGCGACTGACGGGTAGTCTGGAGCGTGGCGACGAGCTGGTTGACCGAGCTCATGATGGTGGTGACGGGCTGGATCTCGTAGCTCTTGCCGTGAACGTACACGTTGACGACGGCACGACGAGCCGAAACCGAGATCACGATGGCATCGGTGAGCACCGACATGCGAGCGGCAGTACGGTGACGCATGCCCGTCTCACTCGTGGCGAGCGAGGGATCGGGATTGAGGTGAAAGTTGGCGCGCAGGATCTGGGTGAGGTCGCCATCGATGACGATGGCGCCGTCCATCTTGGAAAGCTCGAACAGGCGGTTCGAGGTAAACGAAATGTTGAGCGGGAAGCCGTCGTTACCGGCAGCGAGCACGTTTTCGGTGTCGCCGACGCAGATAAGGGCACCCAGGTGACCGGCAATGATCATGTCGAGGGCGGTGCGGATCGGCTGGCCAGGTGCCGTCAGGCGAATGGCCTGCTCCATACGCTTTTGCAGCTCGTTCTTATCCAAGGCATCGCTCCCATCGTATACGCTCCATAAACGCTAAATAGTTTCTCACGGTTTGTCCCTGCGGCGCTTGCGAAATCCGATGCTTACAGAATGAGCGAACACCGCTGGGGTAGTCAAAAGAGCCCCAACCCAAATGAGCTGCTTATGTGGTAGCATCGGGATTCACATATATGAGGGAGTAGTCGCGTGACCGGGTTCGCCTCCGGTGGCGCGGTAAGTCAACACACTGGCCGATGCGGCCTGGCTTGCCTTAATGAACGAGACTCGTGGCTGTGCGCGCAACGCATACGCCACGGGTCTTTTTTGTTGCTCCCCCAAGAGGTACACGCGGGCCCGCCCGCAGAGAGGGAGCCAGACTATGGGACTCGCAGAGCTCGCGCTGCTTGCCATTGGCCTTTCGATGGACGCCTTTGCCGTTTCCATCTGCAAGGGCCTTGGCATGAAGAAGATCAACCTTAAAGTCGCCGTGGTGCTCGGCCTGTTCTTTGGCGGCTTTCAGGCCGGCATGCCCGTAATCGGATGGGCGCTCGGCAGTCAATTCATGGGCATCATCGGGCCCATCGACCACTGGATCGCCTTTGTCCTTTTGGCCTTTATCGGCGGCAAGATGCTGTGGGAAGCCTTTACCGAGGACGAGGATGAAGGCGACGACAAGGATGCCGAAAAGATTGACCTGGGCGAGTACCTGATCCTCGCCATCGCCACCTCAATCGACGCCCTAGCCGTAGGCATCTCATTTGCGGCGCTCTCGGTTGACATCGTTCCCGCTGTATCGCTTATCGGCGTCACAACGTTTATCTTCTCCGTCGCCGGCGTAGCGATCGGCCACACCTTTGGCGCGCGCTACGAAAAGCCTGCCACCATCGTGGGCGGCGTCGTGCTCATTCTCATCGGCCTCAAGATTCTGCTTGAGCATCTGGGGATTTTGGCGCTGTGACGCCAAACACAATCGCTCAAAACTCAACGCCAGTACAAGGCCTCATGCAGAGTTTTGCATATTGCCTTTTCGTGCAGACTTTTGCATGTCATACTGATATGCAAAAGTCTGCACGTTAGGAGATCGCCATGGATACCCTTCCCATCACCACGCCGCGTCAAGCTGGCATCTACGTGCGCCAAGCGCGCAAGGCACAGGGGATCACTCGTGCGACCCTCGCTAAAAAAGCCGGTGTTTCGGAGCGCCTGCTCGCATCGCTCGAGCTGGGCGACGCCACGGGCATTCGGCTCGACAAGTTACTGACCGTCTTTAACGCACTCGGCATAAGTCTCTTTGTGCAAAGCGATAACGACCCAATCGCATCACCCTTTAAACATCCGACGACGATAGCGGACCTCCCTATCGCGAACTCGAATGCCCTGCCCAAGCCAAGTGTAGGCAGACGACCCGCCCGACAAGGAACGCCATCTTCCTATGGTGCCTTGCTGGCCCAAATCGCAGCCGAGCAAGGCCTTTCCGGCACTTCAGACCTCTCCTTTGGCTGTAAGGTTGTGAAATAAATGGCAGAGATAGAGCTTGCGACCCTCATTTGTGGCGAAATCGCAGGCACTCTCCGGCAAGACGAGCATGGACTCTGCAGCTTTGTATACGTCCCAACCTATCGCGGGGCACCGCTATCGCTAACAATGCCGCTTTCCAATCGCACGTATGGCCATAACATCGTCCGCCCGTTCCTATTTGGCCTTTTGCCCGACAGTCAAGAGCAGCGTCGCGCTATTGCCGCCGAGCATGACGTTGCATCCAACAACCCCGTCGCCCTCTTGTGCCATATCGGTCTTGACTGCGCGGGGGCCGTTCAGTTTTGTCGAACCGATCAATTAGGCGCCACCCGCGGCAGGGTCTCGGCATACCGCCCGCTTACCGATTCTCAAATCGCTCACAAGCTCAAAGCAATTCGCGATGACGAAAGAGAGACATGGATGGGCTCCAACGAAAGCTGGTCCCTGGGCGGCAACCAAGGCAAATTTGCACTAGCTTGGCATGATGGCCAATGGTGCGAATGTCTAGGGTCATCCCCCACTACCCATATCTTCAAAAATGGTGTCGTTGGGTTCAAACATCAGGCCTTAAACGAATTCGTCTGCATGAAAACGGCTCGGCGTGTTGGCGTTCCAACTGCCAACGTCTCCTATTGCACATTTGAAGATGAAGCCGCGCTCGTCGTTGAACGGTACGACAGAATGGTCACTAGCAGCGGAAGTATCGAAAGGCTGCATCAGGAGGACTTTTGCCAGGCGCTCGGTGTATTGCCAGGCCAGAAATACACCGCCGACGGAGGACCGACTACACGAGACATCCAAGAACGACTGATTAACACAGTCCCCCACCACATGAATCTTGTGCTTTTTACCTATATGTTGTTCTATAACGCCATTATCGGAGCGCCTGACGCACACGCTAAAAACTACTCGCTCATCCTAGGTAAAGGCACAAACGCAGCGCTCGCACCCATGTACGATGTCGCATCGGGCTTGGCGTACGAGCGTATGCGCCGCCGGGCGCGCCTTGCTATGAGCGTTGGCGGCGAAAATCGTGTGGGGCGCATCGGTCCAGGTGCTATCCGCCGATACCACGGTATGGGCGACCCCGCGCTGGAGACGGCGCTCACCGATGCCGGGCTATCCGAGAAGTTTTGCTTTGCGACCATGATGGACCTCGCCTACGAGGTACCCATTTGCATGGAAGAGGTCATGGACGAATACGCCGACCTGCCCGGCATGGCGGACCTGCGCGATCATATGCTCGGCCCCGTCCGCGAAAACTGCCAGCGAACCCTCGACCTCATCAGGGTGGATATGGGCTAGACGCCAATCAATTTCCCATTTCTTAAAAGAAGAGAGGGGACACCTGTCGCAAAAGACCGGGTACCCCCTCTCGTAATGTCATTTGCAATCCGCTAGCACGTGGCTCGGACTGCTGCCAGCGCAACCTTTATGCAGCGAGGCGCTTGAGCACGTCGATGAGCAGCTCGTAGAAACGCTCGGCAGAAGCGAGCTCCATGCTCTCGTCCGGGGTGTGGACATCGGAGAGCGTCGGGCCCACGGCGATGGCGTCCAGGCCGTGCAGGGCCTCGGCAAACAGGCCGCACTCAAGGCCGGCATGAATGGACTCGATGCGCAGCTCGGAGCCAAAGAGCTCGCGATAGCTCTCGACAAAGACGTCGCGGACCGGCGAATGCTCGGCATAGCTCCAGCCGGGATACTCGAACTCAAACTTGGCGTCGAAGCCCAGGATATCGGCGAGCGTCTGCAGACGATCCTTAAACTCGTTCTGCAGCGAGGTGATCGAGGAGCGCGGGGACAGCATGATCTTGACCTCGTCGTCAGAGGTGGCAACCACACCGATGTTGGAGGAAACCTCGACGGAGCCGTCGGTGGCGACGTTGCGGCGAATCACGCCGTTGGGGGCAAGACGCAGGGCGCGGATGAGGGCAAGCGCGGACTTCTCGTCCATGGCCTCGACCTCGGCGTCGTCAGCAATCTCGACGGTGCAGGTAAAGCCGGGGTCGAAGACCTCGAGCTCGGCAGTGACGTCGGCGATGATGCCCTTTGCGATCTGGGCCGCGGCCTCGGCGGCAGCGTGGTCGGCATAGACCAGAACAGCCTTGCACTCACGGTTGATGGCGTTGTCCTTGGTGCCGCCGTTAAAGCTCACGATGGCGGGCTCGCCGGCAACCATCAGGCGGTCGATGATGCGGGCCATGATGAGGTTGCCGTTGCCGCGCTCCAGGTGGATATCGCTGCCGGAGTGGCCGCCCAGCAGGCCGGAGATGTCGAGCGTGAGGGTGCTACCGGTCTTGTGCTCGCGCACGATGGGGCAGGTGTAGGTAACGACGACGCCGCCGGCGCAGCTGACGGTGGCAACGCCCTCTTCCTCGGAGTCAAGGTTAATCATGGTGCGGGCGCTAATCTGGGACTTGTCGAGCGTCTCGGCGCCGACCAAGCCAGTCTCCTCGTCGGTGGTGAATACGCACTCGAGGGCGGGGTGAACGATCGAATCGTCATCGAGAACAGTGAGCATCAGAGCGACGGCGATACCGTTGTCGGCGCCCAGAGTGGTGCCGTTAGCGGTGAGGACGCCGTCCTTGACGACCAGGTCGATACCGTCGGTCGTAAAGTCGTGCTCAACAGAGCCCAACTTGTCGCACACCATATCGATGTGGCCCTGCAGCATCACGGTCGGAGCATTCTCGGCGCCGGCAGAAGCGGGCTTGCGAATGATGACGTTGTAGACCTCGTCCTGATACACATCGAGGCCGCGCTCCTTGGCAAACGCAACCAGGAAATCGCTGATGCCCTTCTCGTTGCCAGACCCACGGGGGATCGCGCTGACCTCCTCAAAGAAATGGAACAGCTGGGCGGGCTCGTAGCCGGTGATCTTGTAATCCATGGTGCCTCCTTGGCGCAACTGGTTAGACAGTAAGACATGCGCCTTGTATATTCCCAGACTTTGCGTGCATAAACCAGTCGAAAACGCCGAGCGCCCTCGCATCATCGGCTAACGGTGGACCGTATAGCGTAACGGTCACAACTTCCGCAGCTCTACAAATCGAGGCGCCCTTTCCGGAGCGCCTCGATTGCGCGTATCAAATTGTCGCCACGCCTTACAGCGCGCCGGAACCGGCTTGCATCATGCCGCCGGGGCCCGAGGTCACGCCGCCTCCCACAGGAGCAGCGTTGCCGGTGTGCGGTGCTGCCGGGGCGGTATCGCCACCGAGCGTGCCCGCCGGACGCGGTGCCGGGATCTCGCCCGCGCCGTGGCTAAAGACAAACTTGCCGTCGGCCACGTCGCACAGGACGGTATCGCCCTCGCCCCACTCGCCGGCCAGCAGCTCCTCGGATAGCGGGTCCTCGATGAGCTTTTGAATAGCACGGCGCAGCGGACGCGCGCCATTGGTAAGATCGGTACCCTCGGCCACGATCTTGTCATAGGCCGCATCGGTGAGCTTGATGTTCATGCCGTTGACAATCAGGCGCTGACGCAGGTCGTCCACCAGCAGGTGCGCGATCTTGGTGAGATTCTCGCCCGAAAGCTTCTGGAACACCACGATGTCATCGATACGGTTGAGCAGCTCGGGACGGAACAGGCGCTTGAGCTCGCCCATCGCACGGCCGCGGATCTCACTCGACGTGAGACCCTGCTCGCCGGTGGTGCCAAAGCCCACGCTCGCATCCTGCGCAATCTCGCGGGCGCCCACGTTGGACGTCATGATGATCACGGTATTGCGGAAGTCGACCGTCTTGCCCTGACTATCAGTCAGGCGGCCCTCCTCCAGCACCTGCAGCAGGATGTTGAAGATGTCGGGGTGCGCCTTCTCGATTTCGTCGAACAGCACAACCGAGTACGGATGACGGCGCACGGCCTTGGTGAGCTGACCGCCCTCGTCGTGACCCACGTAACCCGGAGGGCTACCGATAAGCTTGGAGACCTCGAACTCGCTGCCGAACTCCGACATGTCGAAGCTGATGAGCGCGTCCTTGCTGCCAAAGAGGTACTCGGCGAGCGTCTTGGCGAGCTCGGTCTTGCCTGTGCCGGTGGGACCCAGGAAGATAAAGCTGCCGCCGGGGCGACGCGGGTCCTTGAGCGGCGAACGGCTGCGGCGCACGGCCTTGGCGACGGCCTCGACGGCCTCGTCCTGGCCGATAATGCGGGTCTTGAGCACGCTTTCGGTCTGCAGCAGGCGACGGCTCTCGCTCTCGGTGAGCGAGGAAACCGGCACGCCAGAGGTCACGGACACGATGTCGGCAATCTGACTCACATCGATGGTGAGCGGGCTGGCGTCGAGCTCGGCGGTCCAGGCGGCCTTGGCTTCGGCGAGTTCAATCTCGGCGGCCTTCTGCTGCTCGGTGATCTCGGCGGCCTTGTTCATGTCATCGCTCTCGGTGGCCTCCTGCGCGGCGGCCTTGAGCTCCTCTATACGATGCTCGGCCTCGCGCACCGGCTCGGGCGCGCGATTCGCGGCGATGCGAGCGCGGGCACCGGCCTCGTCGATGAGGTCGATGGCCTTATCGGGCAGGAAGCGATCCTGGATGTAGCGGTTGGAAAGGTTCGCGGCGGCCTCGATAGCACCCTGCGTATAGCGCACATGGTGGTGCTCCTCGTAGCGCGGCTTGAGCGCGGTCAGGATCTTGACCGTGTCCTCGACGCTCGGCTCCTCGACATCAATGGTCTGGAAGCGACGCTCGAAGGCCGGGTCCTTGGTGAGGTACTTGCGGAACTCCTCGGCCGTGGTGGCACCGATGATCTGGAAAGCACCGCGCGCGAGAACGGGCTTGAGCATGGAGCTCGCGTCGATGGAGCCCTCGGCAGAGCCGGCACCGATGATGGTGTGCATCTCGTCGATAAACAAGATGACGTCGTCGGCTTCGGTCGCCTCCTGGATCACGTTCTTGAGGCGCTCCTCAAACTCGCCGCGATACTTGGCACCCGCCACGAGACCCGGCAGGTCGAGCGTCCAGATATTCTGGTTCATGAGGTTCTCAGGCACGTTGCCGGCTGCTATCTGCTGAGCCAGGCCCTCGACGATAGCCGTCTTGCCCACGCCGGGATCGCCCAGGATAAGCGGGTTGTTCTTGGTGCGGCGCGAAAGGATCTCCATCATGCGCTGGACTTCCTTTTCGCGGCCAATCACGGGATCGAGCTCGCCGTCGCGCGCCTTTTGCGTGAGGTTGGTCGCGAACTGTTTAAGCGTATCGGTGCCGCTCCCCTTTTGCTGAGAGGCATCCGAGCCGCTAAAGAACGGCAGGCCCGCACCGGGACGACCAGCACCGGCACCGGCGAGCGGACGCTTCTTATCCTGGTCCTTGGCAGTGAGTTTCTCGATAGCCTTTTTGATGGAGGCAGACGACACACCCAGACGCATGAGGATGTCCATGGCCATGCCGTTGCCCTCTTCGACGATGCCGATCAGCAAGTGCTCGGTCGACACGTAGGTCTGGTTGTTCTCACGCGCCACGCGGAATGAACGCTCCATCACGCTAATAACGAGCGGCGTAAAGGCAAGCTTGGCCGCCTCGGTCTCCTCACAGGGCTCGGGAACCGTGGTCTGGACCTCTTTGAGGGTATCCATGATGTCATCGTAGGAGATATCGAGCGAGCGCAGCGCCTCGGCGGCAATACCCTCGTCCTCCTTGGCAAGCGCGAGCAGCAGGTGCTCGGTGCCCACCTTATTTGAGTGCAGATCGAGCGCCTCTTGCTTGGCCATGGACATGACCTTGCGCGCACGATCGGTAAAACGGTCTAACATGCTAGTTCCTCTTAGACGAGCTAGTTTTTTCAAACGCAAAGCGCCGCCCCGCGGCAGCGCTTTGGTCTCTTTACCCATATGGAGTATATGTTAATCGCTGGGGCCTTTTCCGCATGCAGCCATACGACAACGTCTACAAAAAAGGAATTGCCAGGTGCGTCTGCATCGGCCCAACGAGCGTGGATTTTCGGACACCCATTCCACGAGCGTGGATAATCTCCCGTTTTGAGCCCGTAAACAAGCCAAAAACGGGAGATTATCCACGTTCATGTTTTGCGGATCAGTTTCATTTGCACCAATTAGCTGGTGTGGCGCCAGCGAGGGTCGGTGAGTGTACGCGCCACACCCAGGCCAACGGGCAAAAACGCCACGATGAGCACTGCACGCACAAACCAGCCGAGCATATTGACCGTGTCGAATGTGCACATGTAATACATCGAGCGATACAGATACAAGCCCGGCACCATAATGACAATCGATGGCACCGTGAGGGCGATACGTGGGTAGGTGAGCTTGATTTCGGCTAAGCTCGCGAGCAGCCCCGATACCAGCGCGCCGATAAACGCTGCCGCCTCGGGAGGCATACCTACGCTCAGGCCCAGAAAGGGAAACAGCGTCGGCGCATCGACGAGCGTAAGGCGCAAGGTATTGGACACGGCGCCGATCAGCCCAGCTGCCGCGGCCATCTTTACCGGGCTGTTGAACATCACCGAGAAGCCGAATACGCCAACGAAGCTCATCACCACGCGCAGGAGCGTAAGGGCAAGCGGCGAAAGGCCGAGCGGGGCAAAATCATCCGGTGCCAGCCCCACACACTCGGCAACCATCCAGCCCACAAGGGTCGCCATCACAATAATCGACACGGCATACGAAAGACGCTCAATGCCGCTTCGCATATCGAGCTTAGCGATGTCGAGGCCTGCCGTAATGAGGGGAAAGCCGGGAATCACAAAGAGCATGGCGCCGATATAGCCTTCTTGGTGCGACATTGCCCCCGGTACGACCTGGCCAAGGCCGAGCAATGCCAGCAGATACGAAACGCAAGCGAGCGCAACGCCAATCGTCAGCGCGCTAAACTGGCCAAGACCCTGCTTGAGAATATGAGAGCGAGCAAAGTTGCCAACACCAGCGCCTACGAATGCGCAGGCCATCTCGATAGGGCCGCCGCCGAGCAAAAAGACGAAGGCGCCGCAAGCACAAGCTGCCGCAAGGCCCTGTTGCCAGGGAGAGTAATCGGGTTTTGAACTCTCAACGGTCTTGAGCATCTCGTGGTATTCGTGCACGGTAAACCGGCGCCCATACGTCTCGATTTCCTTTAGGAAGCTCTCCATCATCCAAATGCGATGGGTATTGACTCCCGTTGTGGGCAGGCTGACAACCTCGTTAAAGCAGTGGCCATCTTCGATGCAGGTGCACTCAAACGACAGAAGACTTAAGTCAACGTGGACGGTGACACCGAGTACGGCGGCGACGCGATTCATGGTATCGCGTACACGCCAGGCACCCGTTCCGCTCGCGAGCATAAGCATACCGGTGCGGCAGATGATGGATGACTTATCGGTGAGCGGCGCATCGACGGCAAGCTCATCGCCTGCCGTCACGATCTGGTGCCAGTCAGTTTTCATATGGAGTGCGCCGGTACGAACACCGTGGTGCATGGGGGCTCTCGAAAGCAGCGAGTCAAGGCGCGAAGACTGTGGGGACTCCGTTGATTCGTCCTCAACCTCATCAGTCTCTTCATCGACCAGATCAAATGAGTCAAGCGATGCCGGCTCGCGACGATCGATTAGCTCCTCATCCTCATCGTCAAAGTAATTGAACTGATCGAGCATGTCCTCTTCGATTGCACGCTCGCTCGCGTCGTCCATATAGACGCTCCCTTCCTACCGACTAACCCCCATCCTAGGCAGCAACGGCTAAAGGAAACATAAAAGAGACGGCTGCCATGCGAGCCATGTGCTCAATAGCCGTTGGGTAGTCGTTTAAGAACGTCCCCAATGACTATTGACGGCCAAGGCAACGCCGATGTATTGGCGACGTCAGCGAGCGGGTCGCATTTGAGACAAGGTGACGTGAAACGAAAGGGCGCTGACCTTCTGGTCGCGCCCTTGAAGTTGAGCGTCAGATTGTCCAAATGCGGCCCGCGCAGCGTCGAGCCGTTACGCGGTTCGTAGAACCGCGTAACTAGTTAGTACATCTTTGCGCCGGCGGGGATGGAAGCGTCGAGCTGGATCAGATTGAGACGCTCCTCGCCCTCCTCCTCGTGGATAGCGCTGATGAGCATGCCGCAGCTGGGAATACCCATCATCTTGCGCGGAGGCAGGTTGGTGATGGCGAGCAGAGTCTTGCCGACCAGGTCCTCGGGCTCATAATAACCGTGAATGCCGGAGAGGATGGTGCGGTCGGTGCCAGTGCCGTCGTCGAGCGTAAAGTTCAGCAGCTTCTTGGACTTCTTGACGGCCTCGCACGCCTTGACCTTCACAGCGCGGAAATCGCTCTTGGAGAAGGTATCGAAGTCGACGAACTCCTCAAACAGCGGCTCGACGGCGATCTTGGAGTAATCAACCGTGGGCTTGAGCGGCTTGACGAACGGGCTCGCGGCGTTGCCGGCCTCGGCAGCCTTGGCGGCAGCGGCACCGGACTGGAAACCCTTCTCGGGCTTCATGTGCGGGAACAGTAGCACGTCGCGGATGGAAGCCTGGTTGGTGAGCAGCATGACCACGCGGTCGATACCGATGCCGATGCCGCCCGCGGGAGGCATACCGTACTCGAGGGCGCGCACGTAGTCCTCGTCGTACTCCATGGCCTCGTCGTCGCCGCCAGCCTTCTCGGCCATCTGGGCGGCAAAGCGCTCGGCCTGGTCGACCGGGTCGTTGAGCTCGGAGAACGCGTTGGCGTACTCGTGACCGGCGATAACCAGCTCAAAGCGGTGCGTCAGGCGCGGATCGTCCTCAAAGCGCTTGGCAAGCGGGCTGACCTCGATGGGGTAATCGCACACGAACGTGGGGTTGACGATGGTGTCCTCGCCCAGCTCATCGTAAATCTCGGCGATGATCTTGCCAGCAGTCCACTCGGGCTTGATCTCCAGGCCCTTCTCGCGTGCTGCGGCAGCGAGCTCCTCGACCGGCGTGTCGATGGTGACCTGCTTGCCGAGCACGTCGGAGACGATGTCGGTCATGGGACGGCTGGCCCACTCACCAGAAAGGTCGATGGTCTGGCCCTGGTACTCGATGACCTCGGGGTTGCCGATGGCCTTGTTAGCCGCCTTAATGACACCCTGGGCGAGCGCCTTCATGCCCTCGAGGTCGGAGAAGGCACGGTAGGCCTCCATCGTGGTGAACTCGGGGTTGTGGGTAAGGTCCATGCCCTCGTTACGGAAGATGCGGCCGATCTCGAACACGCGCTCAAAACCACCGACGATGCAGCGCTTGAGGTGCAGCTCGGTGGCAATACGCAGGTAGCACTCCTGATCGAGCGCGTTGAAGTGGGTAATGAACGGCTTGGCCGTGGCACCACCCTGGATGGTCTGCAGGATGGGGGTCTCGACCTCCATGTAGCCGTCGGACTCCATAAAGCGACGGAAGGTGGAGAGAATCTGCGAACGCTTACGGAAGGTCTCGCGAACGTCGTCGTTGGCGATCAGGTCGACATAGCGCTGGCGATAGCGGGTCTCCTTGTCGGAAAGACCGTGGAACTTCTCGGGCAGCGGACGAACGGCCTTGGAAAGCAGGGTCGCGCTCTTAGGGGCAACGGAAAGCTGGCCGCGCTGGGTGCGCACAACCACGCCTGTCACGCCCAAGATGTCGCCCAGGTCGAGGGACTTGAGCGTATTCCAGGCAGCCTCGTCCATGTCGTTGATGCGGCAGAACAGCTGAATCTCGGCAGTCGCATCGCGCACGACGATGAACATGATCTTGCCCTGACCGCGCTTGGCGACCACGCGGCCGGCGATCTTCACGACGTCCTCGGTGTCCTCGCCATCGGCAAGCTCGGCGTACTTAGCCTCGATATCGGCAACGTAGTCCTCAAGCTCAGAGTGCTCGGGATAGGGGTTCTGGCCCGCCTCGAACAGGGCGGCGCGCTTGGCCAGGCGGGTGGCGCGCTCGTCGTTGAGCGTCGATGCCTGATCTGCGGCGTTCTGGTTCTCTGCCATAAGTTAGCTCCTCAAACTAAAACGCTCCCCAGGATTCGGTCCCAGGGAGCGAAAACATACCTTTACGCGGGACCGTGGTCTAGCGTGCAATCTTGGCGATGGTGTAGACGCGAGTCTTGCCGGAAGGCGTAACGACCTCGACGGAGTCGCCCTCGCCGTGACCGATGATGGCGTGACCGACCGGAGACTCGTTGGAAATCTTGTGCTCGAGCGAGTTGGTCTCGGTGGTACCGACGAGCGTGACTTCCATGACCTCACCGTTGGGATCAATCAGAGAAACGGTGGAACCGATGGAGACGGTCAGATCGCCCGTGGTGGCAGCAACCTGAGCGTTGGCGAGGATGGCCTGGATCTCGGCAATACGAGCGGCGTTCTGGGCCTGCTTGTCCTTAGCGGCGTCGTACTCGGAGTTCTCCGAAAGGTCGCCGAACGCGCGGGCTTCCTTGATGTCCTCGACGATCTCCTTGGCGTAATCGCCCTCACGCCAAGCGAGCTCCTCGACGAGCTTCTGGCGGCCCTCAGCGGTCAGTACGATCTGGCTTGCGTCCATACGGATATCTCCCCAACTCTGATCAAACAATCAACTGTCAACAAAACGAAAAAGACCGGCTAGCCTGCGGGCAAGCCGGTCAGGTGCTCACCCCAAAGGGATGGGACTACTCTGCGTCCGCGTCGCTGTCCTCTGCCTGCTTCTTCTTGGCAGCAGCGAGCTTGGCCTCGAGCTCAGCGATCTCCTTGTCCTCCTCGGACTGCTCGACCACGACCTCCTCGGCCTGCTTGGTCTCGGCCTTATCGTCGCCCTCCATACCCTCGCGGATATTCTTGACGGTAGAGCCGAGAGACTTGCCGAGCTTCGGCAGGTTCTTGGGCCCGAAGATAATCAGGACAACGACGAGAATAATGATGAGCTCAGGAGCCCTCAGTCCAAACATGTAGACCTCCACAATACAGCGAGACAAGCTCGAATGAGTATACCGCGGGTATCGCGGTATCACAACAATAGCTAAAAAAAGGGACCGCAAGAAGCGGTCCCTCCTCATGCTCTGGTCGGGTTGACTGGATTTGAACCAGCGACCCCTGCGTCCCGAACGCAGTGCTCTACCAAACTGAGCCACAACCCGTTAGCTCGACTATAGTAACAAAGATTTCCGTCGTGTGCTAGAGAAATTTTTACTTCTTTGGCACTTCGATGCGAACCGTGTTGGGAATGAGCTCCGTCGCGCAGGACCACCAGCCGTTTTGCTGGGCAGCGTCGGCAAGCCTTTCGGCCGTGGCGGCGGTGTCGCAAATGGCAAACGAGCAGGCGCCCGATCCGCACACATCTACAGCAACGGTGCCGTCTTGTTTACGCAGCCAATCGAGAACCGTTTGTATCTGCGGCTCCATCTGTGCGGAAATGACACCCAGGTTGTTATGGATGAGCGCATATGCCGTCTCGGCATCACCAGCATGCAAGGCAGAAGCTATCGCGCCGGGCTTGTCTGCAGGCACCGGAGCCTCGTCAAAACGTCGATAGGCTTCAATTGTCGAAACGCTTGCCTCGCGCGGCTTGACCAACACGACGGGCGTTGCGGGCAGCGCGGGATACTCAGTTGCCAGCACGTCTCCCCCACCTACGTAGAACGCAGGGCTCGCGTGCAAAAAGAACGGGACGTCAGCACCAATACCCCGCGCAATGTCGTCGAGCGCGGGGTCGGTGTGATCAATTCCCCAGAGCTCCGCCAAGGCGACAATGACCGCGGCCGCATCCGTCGAGGGGCCGCCCAAGCCGGCGCACAATGGAATGCGCTTCTCAATCGTCACGCAGATGTTTGCCTCGCGACCATAATGCTCGGCCATAGCAACCGCAGCCCGATACGCCGTATTCTTTTGCATGGGAAAATCTGATGCCGGAACCGTCTGGACGGTCAGCGCCTGCGCCGGCGCGACCGTCACGGAATCGGAAAGACCGACGGCTGCCATCAGGGAATCGACCCTGTGGTAGCCGCGGTCATCGCGCTCGGTATGAACCCCCAGGTAGAGGTTAATCTTTGCCGGCGCGGAAAGAGTCAGGGACCGATCGGTCACCGTTAGTGCTCCTCGAGCTGATTGCCGAGCGGGGTAAAGATATGCTCGCCGCTCTCGGGGTCGAACAGCTCGACCTGACCGGTGAGGACATCGATATACTGGTAGGACTGACGCGACTTGCGCCCGCGGCGCTCGTCGACCTCGACGATAAAGACGGCGGGGTGGACGCTCTTGATGGTGCCCATGCGCTCGACGACGCGGGTGCGGCCCATGTTGGCCTTCACCTTGACGCGATCGCCCACCATATCGGTCAGCTTCTCGTGGATGTCGTCGACGTGATTGACTTCCATCTCTTCCATGAACAGGGCCTCCAGAAGGTGCAATTCAAAAAGGGGATAATACCCCTAACATAGACAAAACTCTAATACTATAGCACCCTGCTGCCGCCATACGCAAGTAGCTAATTTGGCTACTTACAGATTGTCGGTATCGAGGACGATGGTGAACGGACCGTCGTTGACCAAGTCGACTTTCATATCGGCGCCAAAGATGCCGTGCGCCACGTGTTCGACATCTTTGCGAACGAGCGTCAAGAAGTACTCGTAGAGCTCGTTGGCAACATCGGGGGCGCCGGCATCGGTAAACGATGGGCGGCGGCCGTGACGGCAATCGGCGAACAGCGTGAACTGCGACACTACGAGAACCTCGCCGTCGACATCGGCAAGTGCCAGGTTGGTCTTGCCGTTCTCGTCCTCGTTAATGCGCAAGCCGCGGAGCTTGCCCCACAGCTTATCAGCCTCGGCGCGCGTGTCGCCGTGGCCCACGCCCAACAGCACCAGATAGCCGCGCCCAATTTTGCCCACGTACTCGCCGTCGACCGTCACGCCGGCGTTGAGCACGCGCTGAACCACCGCACGCACGGCCTACTCCTCGCCCGTCAGTTTGGCGGATAGGTGCTCGAGCGCATGGAATCGATGGCTGATGGCGTTCTTCTCGTCCGCCGTGAGCTCGGCCATAGTCTTGCCCGGCGTATCGACCGGCAGGAACAGCGGGTCGTAGCCAAAGCCGTGATCGCCGCGGCCCTCGTGCGCGATAACGCCCTCACAGGCGCCCTCGCCATAGGTGACCAGGCCGTCCGTATCGATGAGCGCAACGACGCTCATAAAGCGCGCGGTGCGGTCCTCGTCTGCCACGCCTTCCAGATTCACGAGCAGCTTGGCATTGTTGGCGGCATCGTCGCCGTGAACGCCCGCGTAGCGCGCGCTATACACACCGGGCTCACCGTCCAGCGCGTCGACGACCAGGCCCGAATCGTCGGCAATGGCCATGAGCCCCGTCTCTTCGACGGCAGCCTGCGCCTTGATGATGGCGTTCTCCAAAAACGTCGTGCCGTTTTCCTCGGGGTCCTCAAATTCGCCCAGCTGGCCGAGCGCCACAAAGCGCACCTCGGGCATGACCTTGCCCAAAATGGCCTCGATCTCGGTGAGCTTATGGGCGTTGCCCGTTGCCACGACAATGGTCGCCGCCGGGTCGAGGGTGTCGATGTCGATCTTCTCAAGTGCCATGAGTGGTCTCCTTGTCTCTATAGCAATGCCGCGCCGAGGGCGACGAGGGCCTCCGCCTCTCCCCTCTCAATCAACGGCAGTCTTATACTTCGACGTTTTCCCAGATAAAACCTGCCAAAATAAACCTGTCCCTTTTTGGCAGGTTAGGCGATGGCTTGGCGCTGAAGCTCGATGAGCTCGGCGATGCCTTTGTCGCCCAAGTCGAGCAGGGCGTTGAGGCGCTTACGGTCAAAGGGCGCCTGCTCGCCAGTGCCCTGGAGCTCGATCATCTCACCGGTGTCGGTGGCGACGAGGTTCATGTCGACTTCGGCATGGCTGTCCTCGGAATAATCGAGGTCAAGCAGCGTATTGCCGTCGACAACGCCCATGGAGATGGCGGCCACCTGGCCGGTAAGCGGGATGCGCTCGATCTTGCCCGCCTCGACCCACATGGCGAGGGCGTCGTGCAGCGCCACCCAGGCGCCGGTAATGCTCGCCGTACGCGTACCGCCATCGGCCTGAATCACATCGCAGTCGACGGTGACGGTGTACTCGCCGAGCGCTTTCATGTTGACGACGGTACGCAGGCTGCGGCCAATGAGGCGCTCGATCTCCATGGAGCGGCCCTTGCGGTTGGCGTGTTCGCGCTTGCAGCGCTTGCCGGTCGACGTCGGCAGCATGGCGTATTCCGCGGTCACCCAGCCGGCCTTAGCTCCCTTTCGCCAGCCCGGCACGCCCTCCTCGATGGTGGCGGCGCACAGCACGCGCGTGTCGCCGAACTCGGCCAAGCACGAACCGTGGGCGTGCTTCATGACGCCACGGGTGAGCTTAACGGGACGCAACTCGTTGGCGGCGCGGCCGTTGGCGCGGTTGACCTGCATGTACTCCATAGAAATATCCTTTCGGCAAAAGATGTGGCGAAGGCTTTGGCGGCTGCCTTACATCTATTCCAGCTCATCGATATCGATATGTTCGATGCTCTTGAGCGGCTGACCAAAGATAAAGCTGCCCGCCACCGCAAACTCGGCAATGTTATCGGCCGTCGTGGCAAAACGATGCTGCGGCTCGGCGGCGTCACCCGCCAGCTGCTCGCGGCGCGTGAGGATATCGGTCAGCTCTCGTGTGGTCTCCTCGGCGGAACTCACGACGCGCACCCCAGGCCCCAGCGCATGACGGATAGGTTCCACCAACAGCGGAAAATGCGTACAGCCGAGCACCACGGTATCGATACCGTGGTCGCGCAGCGGCTCAACCGTGGCACCCACCAGCGCACGCACGGCAGGCGTATCGAAGATGTCCTCGTTCTCAAGCCACTGTTCCTGCAGATGTGCACCCGAGGCGAGCTCGTGTTCGACAACCTCGACAAAGCTCGAGGCAGGACAACCGTATACATCGACGCCGGCATCCAGGTCCTGGATGGCGCGCGTGTAGGCGCCCGAGCGAATGGTGAGGTTGGTGGCGAGCACGCCCACCCGGCGCGTGCGAGTGCTGTTGATTGCCGCGCGTGCGCCCGGTGCGATCACACCGATGACGGGAACGTCGAGCACCTGCTGGGCCAGACGCAAGGCCGCAGCGGTCGCCGTGTTGCAGGCGATGACCATAATCTTGACGTCGTGCTTCGACAGCCAACGGCCCGCCTGCAACGCAAACGAGCGCACCTCATCCTCGGTGCGCGTGCCGTAGGGGCAGCGTTTTGTGTCGCCGAAGTAGTAGACGGACTCGTGCGGCAGCGCCGTCGCGATGGCGCGCGCAACCGTCAGACCACCAAGACCCGAGTCGAATACGCCAATAGGGCGCGTGTCCCCGGCCAGATTCTTGATATCGGACATTACCTCACCAGATTCTCTCTCGAAAAGACATATCCAAGTGCGGCGACGCCGCGCTACGAACGCGCCGTGACCAGCAGCTCTGCCGTCGCCGCCCAACCGTCGACAATTTTGCCGCGCGTAACGAAAGCGTTCTCGCAAGCAGCCAGGAACTCGGGCGCGCCGGCGCTCGTCAGGCCATTCTCGACCAGGCAGAACGTGCCCACGTGATCGGCCATGTAGAAGTCGGACTCGGAATCGCCGAGCGCGAGCGTCTCCTCGCGCTCGATCCCCAGGTGCTCGCAGAAGCGCGCAATGGCGACGCCTTTGTTGAGGCCCGCGGGGTTGATGTTGAATGCACGACCGTCCTCGACGCGATCGAGCTCGAGCGTCGTCGGCTTGGACAGATGCGTCAGGTGACCGTTACAGGCCCACACCAGGCCACAGCCGGCCTCGTCGAGGATGGCCTGCGCCTCGTCATCGGGGATGTCGCCGCGCATGCCGACGGTAACCTCGCGGTACTTGTAGCCGGTCGACATGTCGTTGTGATACTCGATCTTGTGCGGCCAGCGGGCGAGGATCTTCTCGCACACGCCAGTCTGCTCGATCACCTGGTGCGGCGTGAGACCGCAAGATGGGTCGTAGGGCATATCGCCGGTCAGATACTCCCAATCGTTGGCCTTGAGATCGTACATGACCAGGCCACCCATCTCACCAATGTAGGAGTTGAGGCCGAGCACGCGCGCATCCTCGTGGATCATGGTGCGGTTGCGGCCCGAGGTGGGAACCACTTGGATGCCGGCGCGGGCAAGTGCCACGACAGCCTCGACGAGCTTGGTCGAGGGGTTGCCGTCGTTGTCGCGCAGCACGCACGAGCCGGGTGCGAGCATCGTAGCATCCAGGTCGGTAAAGACGTACTTAACCTTGGCCAAGCGCTCGCGCATCTCGCCCGAAAGCTCGGCGACGGTCGGCAGGGTGTTGTGGGACATGGTTACTCCGTTTACGTAGAAGGGTTTGGGCTTGGACGGCATGTTTTGATTGAGGGAACACGTTTATGGCGACAGCGCACTCAGGGCGCCTTCGCCATCATGGTTCATTAGTCAAACTGGGTAACATCGATCAGGCGATTGGCCAACGAAAGGTCGCTCTCGATGGGCACGAACTCGTCGCCCACGTGCATGAGCTCCTCGTCACCCTTTGCCAGCAGCAAGACAATGGTGGGAGCATTGGGGTTGACGTACTCCTCGCGCGCCGCCTTGAACGCCGCATGCACAGCGGCTTCACGGTCGAGGATGATCTCGTTCGGCGTATCGTCGGGAACATGCTCGGCAAGCTCGCGACAGACCTTCATCGGGTCCTCGTGAGCCGGGTCCTCGTTGGCAAAGATCATCAGGTCGGAATATGGTGCGGCCTCGCGCGGAAGCTGCTCGCGGCGCTCCTGCGCCTTGCCGCCGGCAGCGCCAAACACTGCAATGACTGGACTAGTGGGAAACGCGCGCTTGACCGACGAGAAAAGCGAACGGAACGAAAGCTGGTTGTGCGCATAGTCAACGACGCAGATCACGCGGCCATCCTTCGACTCCACGACCTCCATACGGCCCGGCACACGCAGTTTGGAGAGGCCCTTCTTGATAGCCTCGATACCGATGCCGATCTCGTGCGCAGCGGCGATAGCGACCAGCGCGTTTTCCACGTTAAAGTCGCCCGCGATGCCCAGCAGGACCTTCTCCCCCGCCTCGGACTCGTCGGCACACAGGCCATGCAGGTTAAACTCGATGTTAAAGCCGACCACGCGGACATCGCTTGCCCACAGGCTTGCCTCAGGATGCTCGACGCCAACGGTCACCAAGCGCTCGGCCGTCGACGCTGCCTCCAGCACACGGTCAACCTCTTCGGTGCCCAGATTCACCACGGCGGTCTTTGCCTGGTCAAAGATCCTGAGTTTGCTCTCAAAATAATCCTCAAACGTGGGGTGTTCGATCGGTGAGATGTGGTCACGGCCGATGTTGAGGAAGCACGCCACGTCAAACGGCAGATTCTCGACGCGTTGGTACTTGAGTGCCTGGCTCGAGACCTCCATGACCATGGACTGGCGACCGGACTCACGGCAGTTGGCGATATGGCGCCAGACCTCGGGGGCCTCGGGCGTAGTATTGGTGCTCTCGTAGCACTCGATGCCATCGTCGGTACTCACCGAGCCGATCATGCCGCAGGATTCGCCCGCTGCCTTGATGATGGACTGGAGCATAAAAGCGGCCGTGGTCTTTCCCTTGGTACCGGTGATGCCCACGATCTTGACGTCGTGGTCGGGACGGTCGTAGACCTCCGGCGGCAACAGGGCCATGGCCGTGCGAACGCTATCAACAACCAGCATCGCAGCACCGCTCTCCTGCGCCAGCGGCTCCAGAGACTCGACCAGCGACTCTTCGCACACAAATGCGACGGCGCCCGCATCGAGCGCCATGCTCAAAAACGCGGGCTTAAAGGCAGCGCCTTTGCAAAAGAACACGTCACCTGCCGAGACCGCACGCGAATCAAACGAGCAGCCGGTCACGGCACGCTCGTCAACCTGCTCTGATGCGCGCAGCTCGCCGCACACATCGAGAAGCTTGGCAAGCGTATCGACCGTGGTCACGGTCGCGGAATCCGAATGGTGCATCTTTCGCCTTTCTCAGCCATTTGGCAGGGACGGTTTTTATAGTAACTGAAACGCACCCACGCAAAAACGGCTCCCGGAGGAGCCGTTACGCGCAGGCGTTCGTAAGCCGAGGCTAGGCAGCCTGAACAGCGGGCTGGTCCTCGTCGATAAAGAAGCGCTTGTACCACACCAGGAACACGAGCGGCGTATAGATCTTGCGCTGGAAATCGCCCTTGCCCGCAAAGTGCAGATCGAGCAGGTGCATGAGCTCGTCGGTATCGAAGAACTCGCTTGCCCACGGCGCGGTGAAGTACTCCTTGACATAGTCGTACCACTTTTGCTCGCGCAGCCAGTAGACAATCGGCACCGGGAAGCCCACCTTGGGACGGGTGGCCCACTCATCGGGCAGCGACTTGTTGGCAGCGTGGCGGAGTACCTGTTTGTTGCCGTTCTCGTTGATGCGGTAGCGGTCGGGAATGTGCTCGGCGAACTCCATGACTTTGCGGTCCAGGAAGGGCACGCGCAGCTCCAGCGAGTGCGCCATGCACATCTTGTCGGCCTTGAGCAGAATGTCGCCCGGGAGCCACATGTTCATGTCCAGGTACTGCTTCTTGACCAGCTCGGGCTGACCTTTCACGCGCGCATAGATGGGAGCGGCAAGCTCGAAGGCGCCATCGCCGGTGTTGTACTCGGGCTTGAGCACGCCGTCGACCTCGCGCTCCGGCCATACCAGAGCCTGTCCCAGGAACGACTTCTCGGGGATCTCGGCACCCTTGACCAGGAAGTTATGTCCCTTGAAGTACGGCATATGCAGCGCCAGGTTACCGAGCGCGCGACGAATGGGCAGCGGCACCATCTTTTTGTATTTGCGGACCGGGACCGTGTCCTCGTAGTAGGCGTAGCCGCCAAAGAGCTCGTCGGCGCCTTCGCCCGAAAGCACGACGGTGACGTCCTTGCGGGCCATCTCGGCCAAGAACCACAGCGGCACGGAAGACAGGTTGGACTGCGGCTCGTCCATGTGATACTGGATGTCCTCGAGCGCACCGAAGAACTCGTCGGCGGTTATCATCTTGCGGACATTCTCGACGCCGAGCTTGTCAGAAAGTTCCTTGGCGTAGTTGGTCTCGTTGAAGTTCTTGTAGTCAAAGCCCACCGAGAAGGTCTTGTCGGGCATGAGGCAAGCGGCGATGTAGCTGGAGTCGACGCCGCCGGAGAGGAACGACGCGACCTTAACGTCGGCGATGCGATGGGCCTCGACGCTCTCGTGCACGACCTCATCCAGCTCGTCGACGTACTCCTCGAACGGCTTCTCGACGGCAGAGTAATCGCAATCCCAGTAGCGCTCGATGTTCATCTTGCCGGTCGGGATGTCTACGGTAAAGTAATGCGCCGGCGGCAGCTTGTAGACACCCTCGAAGAAGGTCTCCTCGGTTGCCGAATACTGCAGCGTCATGTACGGACGCAGGGCCTTTTTGTTGACCGCCTTGTGGAAGTGCGGGTAGTCCAGGAAGCTCTTGATTTCGGAGCCAAAGAGCACGCCCGGCGCGCCGTCGCCCGCATCGGCCATGGGATAGTAGTAGAGCGGCTTGATGCCAAAGATGTCGCGGGCGCCAAAAAGCTTGTTCTTCTTCTTGTCCCAGATGACGAAGGCGTACATGCCGCGCAGGCGATCGAGTACGGCCTCGCCCCACTCCTCGTAGCCGTGCAGGAGGCTCTCGGTGTCGGCTCCACAGTGGAACTTATAGCCCTTGGCCTCGAGCTCGGAACGGAGTTCTTGGAAGTTGTAGATCTCGCCGTTGAAGACAATGACGACGCTACCGTCCTCATTGGCCATGGGCTGAGCGCCGGCCTCGGTCAGGTCGAGGATCGACAAGCGGCGGAAGCCGAGGGCAACGCGGCCGTCGATAAACTGGCCGCCCATGTCGGGACCACGATGGACGATGCGGTCCATCATCTTGGTGAGCACCTCGGATTGGTTATCCGTCCCACCGACAAAACCGACAAAACCGCACATATACTATCCCCTCTGCTGTTGCTGGGTATCAAATCGAATCAGTAGCTTTTGAGTATACCCGAGGGCGTAAAGAGGGGCGGAATGTTCAGGCAATCTCAACTGAATCAGCTCCGCGCCGACACGCGCCGGTTACCTTTAATGGATATGAGATGAATGAGGCGATTGTTTTGCTATACTCTCTCCGCACGGGCGATTGGCGCAACGGTTAGCGCAGGTGCTTTACACGCACAAGGCTGGGGGTTCGAATCCCTCATCGCCCACCATTGAATTGGAAACGGTCCTCGCAAGGGGACCGTTTTTGTTTGGGCCCAGCGCATGGGATTCGAACCCGACAGGGTGCGAAGCTGAGGAAACGCGAAGCGTTTTCCAGCGCAGCACGCGAGGGCCGCAGGCCCGAAGCGAAAGCGGGCGGCGTCAGCCGCACGCGACATCCCTCATCGCCCACCACTGATTTGATAGGCTCCCAGCTATGGGGGCCTTTCTTTTTTGGGCCCATCGCGGGGGGATTCGAACCCGCAAGGGTGCGGAGCTGAGGAAACGCGAAGCGTTTTCCAGCGCAGCACGCGAGAAGCGGAGCGACGAAGCGAGAGCGGGCGGCGTCAGCCGCACGCGACATCCCTCATCGCCCACCACTGATTTGATAGGCTCCCAGCAATGGGAGCCTTTCTTTTTTGGGCCCATTTCATGGGATTCGAACCCGCCAGCACGACTGTCACAAAGGCCGTGGCCAGAAAATGGCAAAAATGAGTACTGCCACCTTGCTTACAACATATCAAAAGATAGTATTTGCTTAAGTTACGAAACATATGTCCATTATAAGGACTAGCAATTGGATCAAAATCGTGCATTCATCGCCATTTCGACTTGCCATCTGGTCTTATTAGTCCAAAATTGCTGCGACCAAATCGGTAACAGTACTCATATTTAATGTTATTTGACCAGCAGGTCTCCCCGCCTTAGCAAATCTAAGGCAAAACGGGCTCCAGACCGCTGAATCATGCCACATAGGGCACGTCCGCAGTCCGGAACCCGGTCAAAGTTAAGTTATTTCGCTGTGTTAGGCCAAAACGTCCGACAGGATCTCGATCAGACTGTCCACGTCGGCTTCCTCGCAGACGAGCGGCGGCAAGAAACGCAGCGTATGGGCACCCGTAGCGTTAATCACGGCACCAGCCCCCAATGCACGGGCCACAACGTCGTGTGCATCACCCACAGTATCGTCCAGATCGCAGCCGAGCATCAAGCCGCGGCCACGCACCTCGGTCACGTTCGGCAGCTTGGCGAGCTTTGCCTCCATATAGGCGCCTACCTTGGCAACATGGTCGGCATAATCGCCGTGCACGAGCGCGGAGAGCGTCGCGGCACACGCCGCGATGGCCAAGCAGCTACCGCCAAAGGTCGAGCCGTGGTCGCCCGGCTTAAACACGTCGGCAATCTCCTTCTTTGCCACGACGGCACCCATGGGCACGCCATCAGCAATGCCCTTGGCAAGGCTCATGATGTCGGGTTCCACGCCATAGGTTTGGAATGCAAACGGCTTGCCGGAGCGGAAGATGCCGCACTGGACCTCGTCGGCGATAAGCACGGCGCCCACTTCGTGTGCCAGGTCGTGCGCTGCCGCCATAAACTCCTCGGTCATGGGGTGCACGCCGCTCTCACCCTGGATCGGCTCGAGCATCACGGCACAAATTTCGCTCCCCAGCTGCTTAAAGATCGCACGCAGTTCATCGATATCGTTGGGCGTGCAGGCCACAAAGCCACCCGGCAGTGGGCGGAAACTATCCTGCAGCCAATCCTGCATGGTGGCGGCAATGGTCTCGAGCGTACGGCCGTGGAAGCCGCCGCGCATGCACACGATGGTGTTGCCGCCGTTACCGGCACGCTTGGCGTACAGGCGCGCGAGCTTCATCGAGCCCTCGTTGGCCTCGGCGCCGGAGTTGGCAAAGAAGGTCTCCCACACCTGCTCGTCCGCAGCCGGGGCACCAAGAGCAGCTGCCGTGGTCTCATCGCCGGCGGCAATGGCATCGGCAAGCACGCGCGCACCATCTGCGTCGTCGTTAGCAAGCTTGGACAGCAGCGCCGCGACCTGTCCGCGCTGCTCAATGTAGAAGTAATTGGAGACATGCATGAGCTTTTTGGTCTGTGCCTCAAGTGCCGAGAGCACAGCCAGGTTGCCATGACCTAGGCTGCACACGCCGATGCCGGCAAGAAAGTCGAGGTACTCACGGCCATCGTCGCCGGTGAGCTTCATGCCGTGACCCTCGACAAACTCGACCGGAGAGCGGCCAAAGGTATGCATAACGTAATGGGATTCAAGCGATTGCTGAGCTGCAAGTGACATGGGATGCCTTTCGTTGGGCGCCAGACGGCGCAGGCCTATGGGTGCAGGAATGGGGCGGCTGCGAGTCAGTTAGACCGTCTGAAGCTTCTCGACCTCGTCGAGGTTCTCGGTCAGACGCGCCGCAAAGGTCGAAAGCGGATGCGGATGCGTATCGAACTCGTAAGCCGTCTCGGTGGAATGGATCACGGTGCCGACGCCGGCATCGGTCAGCAGCTCCAGCAGCAGCGAATGCGGCGTGGTGCCGTTGATGATGTGAGCGCGAAATACGCCGCCGGCAAGCGCATCGACGGCCGCGCGCAGCTTGGGAATCATGCCCTTATCGACCTCGCCGCCGTAGAGCATTTCGTTAACCTCGTCGAGCGTTAGGTTGGAGATAAGCGAGTCCTTGTCGCTAAAGTCCTTGAACAGGCCATCGACATCGGTCAAAAAGATCGCCTTATGCGCGTGGAGCGCCGCGGCAACGGCACCGGCGGCGATGTCGGCGTTGATGTTGAAGAAGCCGCCGTCCTCCCCCGCCGCGACGGTAGCGATGACGGGGATGTACTCGCTATCGAGCAAGCGCTCGATATAGTCGGTGTTAATGTGCGTCACTTTGCCCACGCGACCGAGTTCGGGGTCGAGCGGCTCGGCGATGAGCGTGCCGGCATCGCTGCCCGACACGCCTACGGCCAAATTGCCGTGGTGGTTGATGGCAGCGACCAGCTCCTGGTTAACCTTGCCGCCCAGCACCTCGCGCACGATATCCATGGTCGCCGGCGTGGTCACGCGCTGGCCGTTCTTAAATTCGACGGGAATATCGTAATGGCTCAGTGCCTCGTTGATGGCCTTGCCGCCGCCATGCACGATGACGGGGCGCATGCCGATGATCTTGAGTAGGACGATGTCGCTCATCACGTCGCGGCGCAGTTGCTCGTCAACCATGGCCGCTCCGCCATACTTGATAACGACCGTCTTTCCGGTCAGGTTTTTAATCCACGGCAGCGCTTCGAACAGCAGCTGCGCGGTTGCTTCGTTGGATTCGCTCGAACGACAATCGCGTGCGAATTTCATAATCTGCCTCGTCTTTCGTATCGTTATCACGCCGTGCTTCGCTGTCCGCAATCGCGGCAAGATGCGCAGCGTGCCTGGAATCTAGGAACGGTAATCGCCGTTGATGGAGATGTACTCATGCGTGAGGTCGCAGGTCCACACGGTCGTTGCCGCGTCGCCTGCGCCCAGGTCGGCCGAGATCACAATCTCGGGCGCCTCGAAACGTCGTAGAGCCTCGTCCTCGTCAAAGGGAACAGTCAGACCGTCGCGACAGACAGGCATGCCCATCATGTCGATGGAAACGTCTTCCTGATTAAACTTCACACCGCACTTGCCGAGCGCCATGGCAACGCGGCCCCAGTTGCAGTCGTGGCCGGCGATGCAAGTCTTAACGAGCGGCGAGTTGGCAACGGCACGGGCGGCGAGATCAGCTTCCTCGTCGTTGGCGGCGCCGGTAACGTTGACCGTAACAAGCTTGGATGCGCCCTCACCATCGGCGGCGATATTGTGCGCCAGGCTCTCGCACACCTCGTGCACGGCAAATGCCAACTCGTCAAAGGCGTCAGTGCCCTCGACGATGGCCTCGGCATCTGCGGCAGCAGCGCCGGAGGCAAGCATGATGCAGGTATCGTTAGTCGAGGTGTCGGAATCGACCGTTACCTTGTTAAAGGTCTGCTTGACGGTCGAGAGCAGCAGGGCATGAAGTGCCGCCGGCTCGACGGGGGCATCGGTGGTGATAACTGCGATCATAGTGGCCATGTTGGGCATGATCATGCCCGAGCCCTTGCACATTCCGCCTACCGTATAGACATTGTCCTCATGACCCGCAGCCTCACTGACGTAGGACACGGCGTACTCCTTAGGGTGCGTGTCGGTCGTCATGATGGCGCGAGCGGCATCGGCGCCACCGTGGGCGGAGAGCGCCTCGTAGGCAGCAGGAATGGCGGTCTCAAACGTGTCGATCGGCAGAATCTGGCCAATCACACCCGTGGAGGCAACCAGAATCTGCTGGGGCTCGCAGCCGATGACTTGCGATGCGATGCTGCACGTCTCGTGCGCGCATGCAAGGCCGGTTTCACCCGTGGCGGCGTTGGCGTTACCGGAGTTGACCGAAACGCCGGCGATGATACCGTAGCCCTTGTCGGCACCGCCCAGGTTGGCACGGCTCACCTGCACGGGCGCCGCGCAAAAGCGATTGGTGGTAAACACGCCGGCACCGGGACAGGGTTTATCGGGCACGACGAGCGCGTAATCCAGACGCTCGGGGTTCTTGCGGAACCCAGCATGGATGCCCGCAGCCTTAAAACCAGCCGCAGCCGTAACGCCGCCCTCGACGGCGCGAATCTTGATATCAAACAGCTCGGTATTCATCGTCTTTATGACTCCTTATGTCAAACAAAAAACGGACATCGGTTGGTGCGCCATGCCAGTCGTGATCATGAGACCAGCTCAAGAGTGGCGCCCCACTCGATGCCCGACTACCAAATCGTTAACAATCGAATGTGCTACACCGGGCACGCCACTGTGGGCAAGCCTCGTCGCTCGTCAAAGCCAAAGACGATATTGGCGCACTGGACCGCTTGGCCCGCAGCGCCCTTGCACAGATTGTCGATGGCGCCCGTAGCCACCAGAACGCCCGCGCGCTTGTTGAGCGCGAGGCCGATCTGGGCGGCGTTGGTGCCGACGACCGAAGCCGTCTTGGGCTGCTGGCCGGCGTCGAGTACGCGCACGAAAGTGCGACCAGCGTAGAACTGCTTGTAATAGTCGACAACGTCCTCAAGGGTCAGGGAGTCGATGGCCTGCGGCGTGAGCGGCAGCGTCACCGTGGAGAGCAGGCCGCGCTTGAGCGGTGCCAGATGCGGGGTGAAGACGACGCGATCGGTCAGGCCAAGGATTTGCTCAATCTCGGGCGTGTGGCGATGCTTGCCCACGCCGTAGGCCTCCAAGTTCTCGTCGGCGCTGCAAAAATGCGTACGAGCGTTGCAGGACTTGCCGGCACCCGTCACACCGCTGATGGCATCAACGATCACGGGGCCGCTCTGGGCAACCCAGCCAGCGCGCACAGCGGGCGCGGCGGCAAGGCTCGTTGCGGTGGGATAGCAACCGGCGCAGGCGACCAGCACGGGTTTGCCGTCGGCATGGTCGGATGCGGCGGTCTCCAAGTCCCGGCAGAACAGCTCGGGCAGGCCAAAGGCACGGGTCTTGAGCAGCTCGGGGCTCGTATGCTCGGCGGCATACCATGTCTCAAAGACAGACGCGTCGCTCAGACGGTAATCGGCCGAAAGATCAAAGCAGGAGACGCCCGATGCAAGCAGCGCGGGTACCTGTGCCATGGCAGCCGTGTGCGGCACGGCCAAGAAGACAGCGTCGCAGGATTTAAGCTCAGGCGCGTCATGCGTGGTGAAAACCAGATCGCTCACGCCGGCAAAGGTCGGATACACCGCGGACAGCGGCTGGCCGGCATCGGCGTTGGACGTAATGGCGACAAGCTCAAACTCGGGGTGACCGAGCACGAGGCGAATGAGCTCGGCGCCGGCGTATCCTGCTGCACCGACGATTCCAACCTTTAAAGACATATCAGACTCCTTGTCTGAGATTTATGCACAGATGCGCATTTCACAGCGGCAGTTATGAAGTAGGTTGAGACTTTAGCACCAAAAGATGCATGATTACGTAAATGGCTTGCATCTTCATGCATTGAAACATGCCCGACACATTTGCTTGAAGGAATTGACAAATTGGAGCGGGCCCCGTATTGACCGGCGCTCCTAACGGCGCCGGGCAATACGGGGCCCGCCCATGCGAAAACCAAGTTGTTAGGATGAGCCAGCCGGCTAGAGCTCGACCGGCACCCATTCGTCGTGATTGCAGATAAAAGCCTCGGGATCTTCGACGCTAAAGAAGACGAGCGTGGGGTCGTTAGGCCCCTCATAGTGCTCGCCCAGGCGCTCTAGATGCTTCCACCCGGCTTCGCGCATTTCGTCTAAAGCCCGGTCATCCAAGCCGGCACGCCCGCGCAAGATGAGCCAGCCATGGCCCGGCCACCAACTCGTGGCCTCAAAGCGCTGGTTTTGCAGCAGCTCCTGCCACACATCTTTGGTGCGCGCCGTTACAAACCACAGTTTGCCGTCCTGAATCTGTGCAAACGAGAACGGACGCACATGTGGCTGCCCGTCCACGCTCGTCGCCAGATACCACGCCGGCACCGACGTCAGGTACTCCAGCACCGTATTCAATCCGTCCATGTGTCCTCCTGGCACTAGCTAATTCGGAACGGGTAGTTAATTTGAGACGCGCTAGAGCTCCAGGCGCTCCTCGCTGCCGTCGATATCACAGAAGCGCGCGGCAATGTTGCGGACCGAAAAGAAAGCAAGGCGGCCGTCGTTGGCACTCTCGTGTTCCTCGCCGATGCCCACCATGTGTTTAAAACCCGCCTGGCGTACCTTGTCGCTCACGACCGCATCGTCCTCGAGCGCGGCCTCGCCGGTCAGCACAATCCAACACTCCCCCGGTTTCCAACCCGAAACCTCAAACTTGGGGTTCGCGCTGAGCTCGGCCCACACGTCCTTATCGCGCGAGGTGCAAAACCACAGCTTGCCATCATCGACCATGGCAAACGAGAACGGCCTCACGCGCGGCTGATGTCCGTCCGTCACGTCGATTGTGGCGAGATACCACGCCGGAATACGCCTAAGATACGAACAGGCGCGCTCGAGCTGCGCCGTGCGGTCGTTGTCGGTCATAGGGACCCCTTTCCTGCGCTCGAATCGCGCCTAAACAAGTTGAAGATTGATGACGATGACGCAGATGAGCAGCAACGCCGTCACCACCGCCGCCAACGCATCGCCACGGCCAAATGCAAGCGCATGCAGACGCGTGCGGCCCTGCTCGCCATGATAGCAACGGGCATCCATGGCGGCAGACAACGTCTCGGCATGACGGAACACACCCGTGAACAGCGGAATCGCCACACTGCCAAGCATACGAACGCCGCCGAGCGGGCCTCCCGTCACGCGCGCACCGCGGCTCGCCTGCGCATCGGCCGTCTGCTTCATCTCGGTGGCAAACTGCGGCATAAAGCGCAGCGCGATACCCATAATCATACCGAGCTCGTGCGCAGGAAGTCCCACACGCGCAAACGGCGCGAGCAGGCGCTCAAAGCCCGCGGTGAGGTCGAGCGTCGGTGTGGTGAGCGTAATGGCGCTCATGCCGGCCATCATCAAGGTCAGGCGGCACGCCATAAAGGCGGCGGAATGCAGCGAGCCCTCGCTTATCTGCAAAAAGCCGAGCTGCCACAGAATGCGCCCGCTCTGGTCGGAAAACAGGTTGAGCACTGCGACCACCGCGACGATTGCCAGCAGCGGCGCCATCGATGACAGGACGCGACGAACCGGCACCCGGGACACGGTATAGATCAGGACAACGAAGATTGCGACCGGGATCAGTCCGCGGAAGCTGCCGACCGTGAGCGTCGTGATCAGGAACACAAAGCCCAAGAGCAACTTAGTTCGCGGGTCCAGGCGGTGAATTGCACTATCGCCGGGATAGTAGCTGCCAAACGAAAACGCCTCCATTAGCAGCCCTCCTCTCGCGCGATCGCTTCGGATTTGGCCTTGTCCGAGACGTTAGAAGAACCGTCTGAGCGACCGATCAGCAAATCTGCCAACTCGTCGGCCAACGGCTCAACCGTATAGAGCCCGCCGCGACGCAGCGGCACGCCCGCTTCCGCGAGCGCCAACGCCATGCGTTGAGCAGCGGGAACACCCAAGCCGATTGATTTAAGCTCATCCGCATGCGCAAACACCTGCGCGGGGGTTCCCTCGGCAAACACCGCGCCCTCGTTCATCACGACGATACGGTCGCAGCAATTGGCCAGGTCATCCATGCTGTGCGAAACCATGACAACGGTCAGGCCCTCGCGATGGAGTCGACCGATGAGCCCTAGGAAATCCCTGCGCACCGCCGGATCGAGCCCCGCCATGGGCTCATCGAGCACCAGGACTTCGGGCTCCATGGCGAGCACGCCGGCGAATGCCACACGCCGTTGCTGACCGCCCGAAAGCTCAAAGGGACTCTTGTCGCCGACCGTGGAAAGATCGAGGCCCACGCGCAAGAGTGATGACTCGACACGACGGTCGACTTCATCTTGCGGCAAGCCAAGGTTGTGCGGACCAAACGCCACGTCCTGCGCCACGGTTTCGGCAAACAGCTGACGCTCAGGATATTGAAACACCACGCCGACCTTGGCCTTAACCGCGGCGGCGTCTTTCTTGTTTGACAGATCGAGCCCCAGCGCGCGAACGGATCCCTCCTGGGGGCGAATCAGACCGTTGAGATGCTGGACCAGCGTCGACTTACCCGAGCCGGTATGACCTGCTAGCCCCAGGAACTCGCCGCGACGCACCGTCAGCGATACATCGCGCAGCGCCCACGGGCTGCTGGGGTCGTTTCCCCAGAGAGCCTGTTTATTCGATTTGCCCGCAGTGGCCGAGCGCTTGCGCCATCGACGGCGCTCGCGGGCACTCAGCGAGTAACTATGCGAGAGGTGCGAAATCTCGATGACGGGCTCCGACACGGCTGTCCCGTCGGTTGCAGAGGAGGCGTTGTCGAGCACACGAGAATCGGGTGCAGAAGGCCGCTCTGCGGCGTCTTCCCCACTCCGCTCGGCATAAGCCTGCGCAATCTCGGCGACCATATCCGCCTCACGCACCTGCGCGCAAACGGGTACGCCCTTCGCACGAAGTGCCCTACCTAGACAGCACGACGCCGGCATATCCAAGTTGAGCTGCGCAAGTTCGTCCGCCCGCGTCAAGATTTCCTCGGGCGTACCGAGCATGGCAACGCGCCCCGCCCGAAACACCGCGACACGATCGGCCTCGGCGGCCTCTTCCATAAAGTGCGTAATCATCACGATGGTCATGCCGCGAGCGTGCAACACGCGGCAAACCTTCATGAGGCCCTTGCGTCCACGCGGATCGAGCATCGAGGAAGCCTCGTCCAAGATGAGCACGCGCGGTTCCATGGCGAGCACGCCGGCAAGCGCCACGCGTTGCTTTTGGCCACCCGAGAGCGCGTGGGTCTCGTGGCGCTCAAAGCCCACCAGGCCCACGCCCTTCAGCGCCTCGCGTACGCGCTGCGCAATTTGCGCCGATGGCACGCCAAGGTTTTCGGGACCGAACGCAACGTCATCTTCGACAAGCGTTGCCACCAGCTGGTCGTCGGGATTCTGGAACACCATGCCTGCGGTCGAACGAATGTCGTAGACCAGCTCGGGATCGGACGCGTCCATGCCGTTGACGCGCACCGTTCCCGTATCGGGCTGCAGCAGCGCGTTCAAATGCTTGGCGAACGTCGACTTGCCCGACCCGTTTCCGCCGAGGATGCAGAAAAACTCGCCATCCTCGATGTTCAGATCGATGCCGTCGAGTGCCGGTGTGGCACCGTCATAGCTAAAGGAAACGCCCCGACACTCAATCATGCGCGGCCTTTGACCTGGTCCTTCTTGGGTGTGATGAGGTTGGAGACCGCCTTGTACACCGCCAATGTCAACACCGAGTTGAGCACGGTCTTGATGAGGTTAAACGGCAGCACGGCAGGAATCATGAGCGGGGCGATCACATCGACCGAGCCATACCAGAACCAAACACCAATGGTAAGGTTTGCGACCATAGAAAGCGCCGTAGCGGCAACAACGCCCAGCGCCAGGCCAATAACGGCACCCTTATAGGTATGCATCTTTTGGTAGACGATAGCCGCAGGCAGAATGTAGCCCAGCGTGGCAACCAAGTTCATAAGCGCACCGACCCAATCGCCCGTGGTAAGCGCATGGATAACGATCGCCATAGCGGCAACAGCGGTGCCGGCACCAGGACCATACGCAAACCCGCACACCATCGCCGGCACCAGCGACGGGTCATACGTCAAAAACGGCGCCGAGGGAAGGATAGGCAGCTGCACATACATAAACAGGGCGCCCAAGGCGCACATCAACGCCATGGTAACGAGCTGTTTGGTGCTCCACCTATTCGTGTTCTCAAAATGGATATGCTGCGACTGTTCAGACATAAGATCACCTGCCCCTTTCATCCGGACTCTAACCGTTGGTACTGGGATCTCACCAGTTCAGCCGGCATGCGAACCAACGCACACACGGGTCGCGGACTCATCGGCTCGGTCGCAGGCACTTTACCTGCGCCACGGCGCCCCTTTGACACCGCCCGATTTACCGCCAGTGGGGAATTTCACCCCGCCCTGAAACAGCAATTGCAAGTGTAGCACGAGCAATCGTTCGCGCAAGTATGCCGAGGGTAATTTATGGCAGGGGAAACGCTCCAGAAATACGCCCGGGACAAGTTAACGCGACAACCACGTTCTCCGTCCACGCCAAAGTAACGCGCTTTTCGCGCAAAGCGCGAAACAGCGACCGGGACACGTACCCCTATCAACCACGTCCTCCGCCCACGCCGACCTCAAGGCCGTAAACGCAGGGGATCCGGGGGCGTGACGGGGGTTTCTCTCCGGAACATTCCGCAGGACGCAAAGAGGCTCCGCAGCGCGAAGCGCGATGCGGAGCCTCTTTGCATGTCCGAGGACGTTCCGGAGAGAAACCCCCGTCACGCCCCCGGATCCCCGGTGGGAGTTCTAGACCTTGTCGGCCTTAGTACATACCGCCGCCCTGCTGACCAGCGGTGGCAGCAGCGATAGCGTCCTCAAGCTGAGTGTTTTTGGGGACATCGGAGACGGTAGCCTCGGTGATGAGGATCAGGCTGGCGACAGAAGCAGCGTTCTGCAGGGTGACGCGGCTGACCTTGACGGGGTCGAGGACGCCCATCTCGATCATGTCGCCCCACTCGCCGTTGGCAGAGTTGAGACCCTGGCCAGCAGGCAGCTCGGCAACCTTGTCGACCACGACAGCGCCCTCAAAGCCAGCGTTCTTGGCGATGGTGGCGACCGGAGCGGTCAAAGCCTTCTTGACGATGTCGACGCCGATCTTCTCCTCGGGGTCGTCGATCTCGACAGCATCGAGCGCAGGAGCAGCGTCCATGAAGGCGACGCCACCGCCGGCGACGATGCCCTCCTCGACAGCAGCGCGGGTAGCCTGCAGGGCATCCTCAACGCGGTGCTTGATCTCCTTGAGCTCGGACTCGGTAGCAGCGCCGACCTTGATGACGGCAACGCCACCGGAGAGCTTGGCCAGGCGCTCCTGGAGCTTCTCACGGTCGAAGTCAGAGGTGGTGTTCTCCATCTCGCCCTTAATCTGAGCGATACGGGCGTCAATGGCCTCCTTGGAGCCAGCGCCGCCGACGACAACGGTGTTGTCCTTGGAAATGGTGACGGACTTAGCGGTGCCGAGCATATCGGCGGTGATGTCAGCGACCTTCACGCCCAGCTCGTCCAGAGCAGCCTGACCACCGGTGAGGACGGCGATGTCCTCGAGGATGCGCTTGCGGCGATCGCCGTAGCCCGGGGCCTTGACGGCGCAGACGTTGAGAGCGCCACGGATCTTGTTGAGGACGAGGGTCGGCAGAGCCTCGCCGTCGATGTCCTCAGCGATGATGAGCAGGCCACGGCCGGCGCGCTGGACAGCCTCGAGAACAGGCATGATGTCCTGGACGCTGGAGATCTTCTGGTCGGTGATGAGGATGTACGGATCCTTCATCACGGCCTCCATGCGGTCGTTGTCCGTGACGAAGTAAGCGGAGACGTAGCCCTTGTCGAACTGCATGCCCTCGACGGTGTCGATGGTGATGTCGAACGTCTGGGAATCCTCGACGGTGATGACGCCGTCCTTGCCCACGACCTCCATGGCCTCGGCGATCTTCTCGCCAACCTCGGGGTCACCAGCGGAGATGGTGCCGACAGAAGCGATCTGCTCCTTGGTCTCGACCGGCTTGGCCTGCTTCTTCATCTCGGCGACGGCGGCGTTTACAGCCTTGTCGATGCCGCGACGGATGGCCAGCGGGTTGGCGCCGGCGGCGACGTTGCGCAGACCGTCGTTGACGATAGCCTGAGCGAGCAGGGTTGCGGTGGTGGTGCCGTCACCCACGGTGTCGTTGGTCTTGGTGGCGACCTCCTTCACCAGCTGGGCGCCCATGTTCTCGATGTTGTCCTCGAGCTCAATCTCCTTAGCGACGGAAACGCCGTCGTTGGTGATGGTCGGGGCACCGAACGTGCGCTGCAGAGCGACGTAACGGCCCTTGGGGCCCATGGTGACGGTAACGGCGTCGGCCAGAGTGTTGACACCCTTGGCGAGCTTAGCGCGGGCATCGGTGTTGAACGTAATGTTCTTTGCCATGGTAGGTAATCCTCCAAAAGAAACGTGACTCGCGTCGCCGCTTCCGAGTCCTATGCGGCGGGCGCGTTCAAAGACGAATCAGAGATTCTGACGAGACTAGGCCTCGACGACGGCGTAGATGTCGTCGGCGCGCATCAGCAGATACTTCTCGCCGTCGACCTTGACCTCGTTGCCACCGAACTTACCGTAGATGACAACGTCACCGACCTTGACGTCCATGGGGATGCGCTCACCCTTGTCGTTGACCTTGCCGGCGCCAACGGCAACGATGGTGCCGCGCTGCGGCTTCTCCTGGGCGTTGCTGGCGATATACAGACCAGAAGCGGTCTTCTGCTCGGCCTCGTCGGGCTTGACCAGAACACGATCTGCAAGCGGCTTCAAAGACGACATGCTTGTTTCCTCCTTTTTGGGCCGCGCGGTTATGCCGCGCGAATTAACCCTTTTTGTTTGCGTACGCGTTGAATGGTACCCACGAATGGCGGGTTATACAACACGGAGTCAAAAAATCTTATTTTTTGGCACTTAGATTTTCTGAATGCCGGGGGATAACTTATGCTCGGCCCCAAGGCGGACCGGAAAGCATGAAGTTTTAGCGCGGCAACTTTGTGAATCAGCTTCTCAAGACTACAATCCTCCAGATGAAATATGCCCAGATGAGAGGAAGGGAGGGCAGATGACTGATGAACTGAGCACCTCGGCGTGGCGAGATATAGCACCGAATCGCGATGCACACGACTCCATGCCGCCCGTTCGCACTCGCCTGCTCGCCCTGGCTCTCGTCTTCGCCCTTCTCGCGGTAACCATCCTCTCCCCCATCGCAGCCGCCCATGAGTTGCATCATGACTGCACCGGCGCGGGCTGCACCATCTGCGCCGAGCTCGCCGGCAATCTGTCGATCGCCCGTGGCGGTGACACCGTCCCCGTGGGCGCGACATCGTTCATCATCCTCTTGCTGATCTCCGCCCTAGCCGTCATCGGCACCGAGCGATCTTCATATGCCCCGGTCACCCTATTATCCCTCAGGGTCCGTCTGGACGATTAGCGGCTCCCAATTGAATCAAATAGCTACCGCGTGCCACAGCGGCATCGCCTTCGGCCGTCGGCACCCCGACGCAGCCGTTTTCAATTCAGGAGCAATCTATGGACAACCGAATCTACCGTCGCCATCCCAAGCGGCGTCCTATTCGTCACCGTGGCCCCATGGCGGCGGCATATATGCCCCTTTTAAGTGCGGTCTTTGCTCTCGCCGCTTCTGACGACAATGCGTCCAGCTCGACCCCGTCGAGGGGCTCACTGACAAACAGCTTAAAGCCGGCGAGGATTACCCACCCATCATGAACGACAACCTGGAGAAGCTCGTGAAGACGCTGAACTAGGAGTAAGGAACAGAGACGATGAAGATGAGCATGAAGGATCTGAAAAGCTGGATGACCGACCATCCCTACCCCCGTACGCTGGCAACGATCGGCGGCGCATCGATATGCTCGATGCTCGCCCTCGAGCTGCCCTCCAACCATGAACTATGGAAGATGCAGGCCGGACCGGCACTTTTAGAGCTTTTGCTCATCTTCTGCTTCTTGTGCCTGTTGTTCTATCTGCCGCACCGCCGTAAGACCCCCGCAATCGTTGGCATCGTTGCGCTCGCCAGCATCGGTATCGCCGAGTACTTCGTAATCACGTTCAAATCGATGCCCATCCAACCCGGAGACCTGTTCGCCCTCTCGACCGCTGCGACGGTCGCCGGCAGCTACACCTATGAGCTCAGCACTTTCTGCTTCATGGGGCTTGCCGCCGCGGCCTTGGGAATCGCGCTTATCGTCCTCATTCCGCGTGATGCATGTGGGCGACCGCCGCGCCGCGCATCGGAAACGTCCCCCGAGTCCATCGACCATGCGATGTCTGCGTCCTTGAAATCGAAGGACTCAAAGGCGTCTCCGGCAACCGAGGGGACATCGACAGCGCCGAGGGAGCATCCAGTCGCAACCAAATCCAAACTCCCCCTCTCCGTCGACCGTCGTACCGCACTTGTTGCCGGAGCCGCACTGGGGGCGCAGGCCTTCATCAGCTATTACGACACCTTGGGCATCAAGCTTCATACCTGGAAGCCCCTCGAAAGCTATTACAGTCAGGGGTTTCTCCCCACCTTTATTTCGAGCGCGCAAAAAATGGTGCCGCCTAAACCCAAGCACTACAAGAGCGGTGAGGCCTCGGCGATCATCAAGCGCCTTGCCGCGCGCTGGAACGCGGGCACGAACGGCATCGCCGACCCCTCCCGTGCCGCTGCCGTCGAACAGTTTGACCAGCTCAAGCCCTCAGTCATCTGTATCATGAACGAGTCCTTCGCCGACCTTTCAATCTTTAACGAACTGGGCTGTGGCTATAAGGGGCCCGAGCGCTTCAAAGCCATCGATAACGCGCTTCTGCAGGGAGTGAGCTACATGAGCGCCTTCGGTGCCGGCACCTGTAACAGCGAGTTCGAGTTCTTAACCGGACACTCCATGGCATTCCTGGGCGCTGGCGTCTACCCGTTCATGAGCTACAACCTGGCCCCGAGCGAGAACCTCGCCCGTCAGTTCAAGAGACTCGGCTATCGCGCCGTGGCCATGCACCCCAACCACGCCACCAACTGGAATCGCGAGAACGTCTTCGCGGACATGGGATTCGACGAGTTCCTCTCGATCGAGGACTTCGCCGGCGCACCCGAGCTCTGCCGCAAGGTCACCGACGCCGCCACCTACGACAAGTGCCTCGAGGTACTAAAGCAGAGCGACCAGCCGATCTTCATCCACGACGTGACGATGCAAAACCACTCCGCCTATGACACGGGCTTGGTGCCCACCGACCAGCAACTGCACCTTGCCGTCGAAGGTGTGTCCGACAAAGTTATCACCTGGACCAATGAATACTGCTCGCTCATGGAAGCGTCCGATGCCGCCTTCGCCGCCTTCCTGGAAAAGCTGCGTGATCTCGACCGCCCCGTCGTCGTGGTGATGTACGGCGACCACCAGCCGTTCTTCACCGACCGCTACAACGACCTCTACTTTACCGATGAGGACGATGCCACCCATACCGAGCGCATCTGGCAGACACGCTATGTGGTCTGGGCGAACTACGATGTCGCCGGCAACGCACAAACGAGTGGGGAACTCAACACAAGCATCAATAACGTCGGTGCACTCGCACTCAATGCCATCGGTGCCCCGCTCACCGCCTACCAACGCGCACGCTTGCAAAACCGAGCGCACATGCCGGCGATAAACGTGGTGGGGGCGCAGGATGCGCACGGCGTTTGGTATACAGCCGAGGCCAAAAACGTTCCCGCCAAGACCGCTAATGCGCGCGATCGCCTGGACCGCATGCAATATCGTAAGCTCTTCGACCACGAAGGCTCGGTCTTTGCCACCCATAAGCAGGCGGCCGCCAACGAAACCGACCCCAACGCAGCTCCGGGAGCCTAGGGTTGACCAATCTCGGGCCCGGTATTCAGAAAAGTCAGTGCAGCAAAATGGCGATGCGGGCAGCGACTTGGGCATGGTTTTCGCCGCTCGCACGGGTCCCCTGGGGAGCAGCGTGCATTTTTGGGAGTTTTCAGCAGGCCAGGACGGCTGCATACGCGCCGGACACACCATATTGGTCCCAAGAACGCCTTTGACCGGCGATTTGGGTCGACGGGCAAATCCCGTCAGGACAAAAAAGCGTGCCTCGCGCCGCACCGGACCCCAAAATGACGTCGATCTCCGTAATGCCACCCGACTGCAGCGGCACCGGCAGAGCTCACGGTGCTGAATACTCCATTTTTTGCACGGCCCAGGCGGGGGTACATCAGGACCGGAAAGAACATCTCAACTTTTTTTGCAATCTGCAACTGGAAGTATGCAAAACGCTAAGAGAAAGCATCGCTGATGTCCCAATTGAGCGCGCGGAGCAGCAGCGCTTCCACCCTGCGCCCAAATCCAGCAGAGAGGGGACGCTCCTAACGAACCCCCATCGGCAAACAAACGCGGCTCGAGCGCCATCCCAAAATAGGCTGCCCGAGCCGCGTTTAACGGTACGACATGAATATTAGCGCTCGTAAATCAAGTTGCCTGCCAGGTAGGTGGCCTGAACCTTGGTGGCTTGCAGCTCTTGGGGGTCGATGGTGAGCGGGTTTTGGTCCAGGACTACCAGGTCGGCGTATTTGCCGGGCTCTAGGCTGCCGAGGTTTTGCTCGTCGCCCGCTGCGTACGCGCTGCCAAGCGTGTAGCTGCGCAGGGCCGTTGCCGCGTCGATACGCTCGCTCGGCAGCCAGCCGCCCTCGGGCCAGTGGCTGCGGGGATCTTGGCGCGTGATAGCCGTGTAGAGCACGTTCATGCTGGTAACGGCCGTGATGGGGCTGTCGGTACCGAAAGCTTGACGGATACCGCGCTGCTGATAAGTTGCGAACGGCCACATGATGCGGCTGCGTTCCAGGCCCAGGTCGCGCTCCGGGCCACCCGGGTCGAGCGTGATGTGGCAAGGCTGGCTCGAGGCAATGACGTTGAGCTTGCGCAGACGATCGATGTCCTGAGGCAGCAGATTCTCCAGGTGCTCAAGCGTATTGTGGCCGTGCTGGGGCAAGCCGTAGAGCTCTGCCGCCTCCTCAAAGATATCGAGCGCAGCATGGATGGCACCGTCGCCGATAACGTGGATGCGCACGGTATGGTCACGCTCGGCTGCCGCCAAAACCAACTTGCGCATACGCTCGACAGGGACCGTCAGGCGGCCCTGGTCGCCCGGGAAACGCGGGTTGGTATAGGGCTCAGTGAGGTATGCGGTATGCTCGCTCGACACGCCGTCGAAGAACTGTTTAAAGCCTGGCGCCGAGAGCAGCGCGTTGTTCGCGTAGCGGGTCTGGAGTTCTTCCAAGCGCGACTGGTCATCCAGCAGCGTGGGAAACAGATGGGCGCGGATGCCCAGCTTGCCGGCGGCCTGCAGCTTGTCGTAAACATCATCGCGAATAAAGTCGCAGCCCGGCATGGGCATGAGCGACATATCGCAGATTGAGGTAATGCCTTGCTCGGCCATACGCTTCATCTGGTCGGCGTATGCGCTCGCGATGCGGTCCTCGCCCAGCCACTCCAGGCAGCGCGGCAGCAGCTGCATGGCCGCAGCCTCGTGAGCGATACCCGTAAGCTCACCGTTTGAGTCTTTGTCGTAACTGCCACCCGCCGGAGGCTCGCTGTCGCGCGTAACGCCGAGCGCCTCGAGTGCGCGGCTGTTGAGCCACAGCGTGTGCCCGTCGCCCGAGTACATAACGCAGGGACGATCGGGAAATGCCGCATCGAGGGAGGCCTTGGTAGGGTGCTCGGGCGGATCCCAGCGGTAATCGCGCCAACCCTGGGTCACGACCCAGGCGTCATCTGGCAAGCCTTGGGAAAACTCGAGCGCATGCTGCACCAATGCTGCCTCGGACGTGCCCATATCCATGAGCATGTACGGCGAGGAGCCAACCGAAGTATGGAAGAAATGCAGGTGCGCATCGTGGAAACCGGGGCAGACAAACTGCTCGCCGTAATCGACCACCGGCGTGGCGGCAGGTGCGGCGTCAATCACGTCATCGGGCGCACCGACTGCGACGATGCGATCGCCCGCAATGGCAATCGCCAGCTCGCGGGCGGTATCGATACCGTCTTGCGCGGTAAAAACGTTCTTGGAGCGGATAATCCGATCGATATGTTGCATGGGCATCCCCATCTCTGGCAGGAAATTCAACACCCCCGAGTGTACTCCCCCGCCCTTGCAACAAAACTCCAAGCGGCAAACGGCAACTTTACCAGCCCTAGCGGCAGGTGGCATACTGGAGAGAGCCTGTACGATTTTGCGATCAACCCAGCAAGGAGCAAATCGACCATGACGAAGACCAAGGCACAGCAGATTATGGCAGCAACCGAGGTTCGCGCGGCAGACGACGTCACCGCGGCCATCCAGGATATCGCCGCCGAGTTTGAGCCCTATATCATCAAGCAGCGCCGGCACTTCCATAAGCACCCGGAGCTGAGCCTTGCCGAGGAGCGCACGACCTCCGACATCGCCAACCAGCTCGACGCCATGAATATCCCCTACGAGCGTCCACTCAAGACGGGCCTGGTGGCGACGCTTCGCGGTACCGCGCCGGACGCCTACCGCGAGGACGGCACGCCGCGCCGCCGCATCCTGCTGCGCGCCGACATCGATGCCCTGCCTGTCACCGAGCAGACCGGCGAGGAGTTCGCCAGCGTCAACGAGGGCTGCATGCATGCCTGCGGCCACGACTGCCATATCGCCATGATGCTCGGCACGTTGCAGATTCTGCGCCACATGACCGATGACATCCACGGCGAGATTCGTATCGTATTCCAGCCCAGCGAGGAAAACGGCCAGGGCGCCAAGCTCATGATCGGCACGGGCGTACTCGATGGCGTCGACGGTGCCTATGCCGCGCACATCTGGAGCGAGGTCGATGCCGGCACCGTGAGCTGCGAGCCCGGCCCGCGCATGGCCAATACCGACTGGTTCCGCATCGACGTTCGCGGCACCTCGTGCCACGGTGCCATGCCCCAGCGCGGCCACGACGCCGTTATGGTGGCGGCAGAGATTGTCAACGCCCTGCAGACCATCGTCTCGCGCGAGATTAGCCCCTACGAACCCGCCGTCATCACCGTCGGCGAACTGCACGGCGGCACCGCGCGCAACGTTATCGCCGGCACGGCGTACCTCGCCGGCACGGTGCGCACCTATGGCGACAAGACGCATGAGGAGATGCCCGAGCTTATGCGCCGCATCGTGGAGCACACCGCAGCAGCACTAGGCGCCGAGGCCGAACTCACCGACTACACCATCGCCAACTACAAGGTCGAAAACGATGCCGCCTCGAGCGAGCGCTGCCGCCAAGCTGTGCTCAAGTGCCTGGGCCCCGCAGGCGAGGGCCATTACCGCGGCACGCTTTCGGGCGAGGACTTCTCGGAGTACCTGCGCCGCGTGCCGGGCGTGCTCGCCTTTGTTGGCACGCGCAACCCCCAGATTGGCGCCACCTATGCCCAGCACTCCTGCTTCTACAAGATCGACGAGAGCGTGCTCGCCAAGGGTTCCATGGTAGCCGCTCAGTATGCCATCGACTTTTTGGCCGAGCCCACGCAAGAGGAGCTCGACGGCCCCACAATCGCCGCGGTTGCCGAGACCAATCCCGACCTGGCAGCCAAGCTGCGCTCTGCCAAGGCAACGGCCGCCGAGGCCCGCGACGCCGTGCACGACGCCCGCACCGCCCGCCATGCTGCCATCAAGGGCATCCACGATGCGCGGGCTGCCGCTCGCCACGAGGAGAAGCGCGACGAGTAGCCGTCACGCCCACCCGTAACAACCTGGCTAGAGCAAAGCGGGGGCGAACGTTATCTTGAACGTTCGCCCCCGCCTATGTGTCGACCGCTTTTCTAGCGTGTCCTCCGTCACGACAGGCAAGAGCGAAGGATGGTGAGCCATCGTGGGGTTTCGAGGTGGATGATATCGGCGGGAACTCCGGCGGGAGCGTGCCCACCAAAAAGCAGGCCCGCGTCTACCGGGTTGATAAGGCGCACTATCCATACGGCAACGACCAGCACGCACAGAACAATAACCGCAATGTCGATGCCACGCTTAAGCCTGCTCGATGCCACTTCCTCGCGCACGAACGCGAGCGCAAACGCAATCGGCACCACCCAAAACAGCGGATGGTAGGCAAAGGCCGCCGAAAAATCGAGGCGCAGCGCCGCCAGCCAGGCCCTCGTCATGCCACATCCCGGACAGGGAATGCCCGTCATCAGGCGAAACACGCAGCCGATATCGAGCAGGTAAAGTGCGAGCCAGGCGACAAAGAGCGCGCCGATGCAAGAAAGGGCGCGGCGAATGAGCTCCGCCGCGCCCTTATGTCCCTGAGAGCTGTTCACGCCGCTCTTGTCGTTAGGCACGAGCGCCAAGACGGGCGTTGTAAGCCGTTGCCATGGCATTGGTGTTCTTGATGATGATGTTCATGGCAAAGATGGGGCCAAGGCCGCACAGCAGCGCGCCGACAATCTGCCACATAAGAACGGTGGTGCCGTTCTCCTGGAACATCAGGCCATAGCGAGGGGCGTTAGCCTGCAGGCGGTTACCAATCTTGTAGTACCAGTAGAGTCCGTAGAAGCCGCAGGTCACGAACGACAGCAAGATGAATGCTGCCAGACCCGGCGTGGAATCGCCGTCATCCTGGCACATGACATTGATGTCGCGGGCAAGGCAATAGAGGAAGTAATACGAATAGATGCCGCAGGTCACGATGGAAAGCAGGAGCCAACCGATCACGCCACGGTCGGTCTTAATCGGAGCATAGCCCATCGGGGCAGGCGCAGGCTGCTGAGCATACTGCTGCTGGCCGGCGTACTGCTGCTGCCCGGTGTACTGCTGCTGAGGCTGGGGCTGAACTGCCTGAACCGGAGTGGGCTGAATCTGCGTGGGCTGCGGAGCAGGCTGGGGCTGAGGTGCGGGCTGCGGAGCAGGAGCAGCGGAAGCGGCACCGATGGCAGAACCGCAGACAGGGCAGAATTTGGCATCATCCGAAATGGGAGAACCACAAGTGGGACAGAACATAAGCTTCTCCTTTTCCTAAGGCGTTGCACGCCTTCAAACCTTACACGTCTATGTTCTCAACAATAGCCGCGACGTTGTTGCGCAACATTGACCAATTTCCGAGATTTTTTGCTGCAACCATTTTCCCAGGTATTTTCTTGCTTCCGCGGTAGAAAAAGGCACCCCGGGCTCAGTTGCCCAGGGCGCCTCGACCGACTATTCGGTTTGATTGTTTTCGGCAGCAGGACTATCGCCCGGCTCATCCGCCGGCGTGGCAACGGCATTCCAATCGGGTTCCGCAGGCGTCGCCTCGGGCGCCGGTGCGGGTGCAGGGACAGGTGCAGGCGCGGGTGCCGGGGCAGGCGCGGGTGCAGGTGCGGGTGCCGGGGCAGGTGCGGGTGCCGGGGCAGGTGCGGGTGCCGGGGCAGGTGCAGCTCCAGTGGCGGCCGTGGGATTGAACCCCGCAGGAGCAGGCTTCTTCTCACCCGGGAGCACAAACGTCAGGACATCGTCGGTATCCTCATCGGCCCACTCGCTGGCATGGCGCGCTGCCCAGTAACCAATGGCGCGATACTTGAGCATCGTGCCAAACACATTCAGGAACACGGTAACAAAGGCGACGATCATCAAGAACAGGATGAGCGTAATGCCGCCACCCTCAATGATTGCCTCAAGACCCGAAGGACGAGAATAGTAGCCGTAGTAGCCATAGCTGCTAATGCCCAGCGCGGCAACAAAACCAAAGATGGCGGTGAAAATCCAGGTGATGATATTGGAAACAATGCCCGTCAAAAACTCGGGGAGAATCGATGCGCAGAACAACTTGCCCAGGTTGGCCTTATAAGACTTCCAGACCTTCTCGAGCGAAAACGCGCTTTCCACGCGGCCGGCGACTGCAAAGTGCATCACAGCGGCATCACCAAACATCTTAAAGAAAATGCCTAACACCGCCGATACGATCATGGCAAAGACAAGCAGACCCATCGACCCGATGAGTGCGCCCTCGAGGCCGCTCGAACCGAAGTAATAGTACGAACCAACGGCACCGATCACAGCGCTCTCAAGCACCGAGAACACCACGCCAATCACTGGAATAATGGCCACGAACCCGAGCACGTTCGTAATGACAGACGAGAAGATGCCCAGTCCAAAGGAGGTCGAGCGCAGCAGCGGACGCTCCATGCCGTTATCGTCCTTGAGCGACAGGTCGCGACCCCACTCGATAGCAAAGCCAGCGCCGCACACGCTTGCCACGTAAGCGAGCAAAAAGCCAATGGCCGCCGCGATGCCACCGATAACGGGGATAAACAGCACCAGCACCGACACGACGCAGATCAGCGCCGGCAAAAAGGCAATCTGACATACGCGAACCAGGGCGCCGGGAACCTTAAGCATATCGTTGAAGGCCTGCGCCATGCAGCCCTTGGGCGCGTTCATAGCCGGCTGGGGCGCAACGAACGGCTGGGGCTGCGGTTGGACAAACGGCTGACCCTGCGGTTGGGGTTGGGGTTGAGCTTGCGAAGCGGGGCCGGCGGCCTTGACCTCGGTATTAGGGGCACCGCACACGCCACAGAACTTGTCGTTATCGCCCATGGGGGCGCCACACTGCGAACAGAACATCGAAATCATCCCTTCGTATCTAGAGCGAATCACCTGGATCGCAAACGATGTCTTTGGCAACATTATCGCCCAATGTGGGGACAAATACTCCAAGATGGCCGATTTGCAACGTAGGCGGCCTTATTCAATGATTCGAAGGGTGCGTCCGCGCTAGTTCGTGCCGCGGAAGCCTTTGCCCACGATCTCGGAGCTATCGACGATGGTGATGAAGGCGCCAGGGTCAATCTCGCGGGTATAGCGGCGCAGTTGCACTGCCTCGCGACGGCTCAGCACGCTCATGATCACCGTGACGCACTTGCCCGAGAAGGCGCCGTAGCCACGGCTGATCGTTGCTGTGCGGTTGAGATGCTTGACGATAAACTCCTCGACTTTGCGCGGTTCGGCGCAAATAATCGTACAGACCTTACGAAGGTGAATGCTCTCGATAGCCTTATCGACCACGAGCGTCTTGGCAAACAGACCAAGCACGCAGTACAGGCCGACGCGCGGGCCATACAGGAAAGCCGCGATGGTCACGATGCCGATATCGACCAGCAGCAGCGCGCGGCCAATCTCGAGCGTGGTGCGGCGTTTGAGGATCATGGCAAGAATGTCCGTGCCACCCGTCGAGGCGCCGATGTCAAAGACAATAGCGCTGCCGAGCGCCGGCAAGATGACGGCAAAACACAGGTCGAGCCACATATCACCCGTCAGAGAGACATCGGTCGGAATGAAGAGCTCAAACAGCGAGACGTAGGCCGAAAGCGCAAACGAGGCAAAGACGCTCCAAAGGATTGCCTTGCGCTCCAAAAAGATAAAGCCCAGAACGACCAGGACCGCGTTGATAATCCACATAAAGACGCCGACGGGCAGAGTCGGGAACAGCGTGGAAAGAATGACCGACACGCCCGAGGTGCCGCCGAAGGCAAAGTGATTGGGGGTTTTAAAGGCCACGATGGCGAACGCCGTGAGGATCAGGCCCAGATTGAGCTCGGCAAAAAAGCGCGGAAAGCCTGGCTCCTGGCTGCGCTTGCGGCCGGCGCGCTCGCCGCGTTCGATATCCTCGCGACCGACAACGCGCTCCATCGGCACCACCGGAGGACGATGTACCTCCTCGGCGGCACGCGACGCCGCCTCTGCCGCAGCGGCTTCAATCGCCCATGCCTTGCTTTCGGTCTCGTGTTCGTCGGCCATTACGGCAACCCCTCGTTAACAATCTGGAAACAATGCGCCCATTAGGGTAACGCGGAACGCGAAGATTGCAACCCTTAGTTAGACGAGCGGTATGACCGCATCGAGGGCATATAGAAAACGGCCGGCCGCGCTTTTGCATGCGCGACCGGCCGTTTGACGTTTACGCAGATAAAACCTGCCAAAACAAACCTGTCCCTTTTTGGTAGGTTACTCGTGCTGGCTGGTACGGTGCTCGTACTCCTCGGGGGTGATGACATCCTCGATGCGCAGGTTGACGCCTGCCACCTCAAGGCCGGTCATCGCGGCAAGACGCTCGGTGACGCGCGCCTTAACGTCGTCAAAGATCGCAGGCGCATAGGCGCCGTACTCGATGATGACCGAGATGTTGACGACCACGCGGTTGTCGTCGGTGACCTCGACCGTCACGCCCTTGGTCAGGTTCTCGGCACCAAACTGCTCCTGCACAAAGTGCATGAGGTTGCCCTTCATGCCCAGAACGTGCGGCACCTCGCGGGTGGCCATGGCGACGATTTTCTCGATCACGCCGTTGGAATAGGTCAGCGAGTCCTCGGACTCGTCCGCTTCCTCGTCCATCTCCTCGTTGTCCTCGTCCGCATCGGACTCGGCCTCGACGAGCGCCTCGTCCTCGAGCGTTACGTCCTCCGCCTCGGCGGCGACGGCCTCGTTCGCCTCGAGCTCGGTATCGGCTACATCGACCTTCGTGTTAAAAGCCATGGTTCCTCCTTATGCCTGCCGCGGATGCGACAGTCGAATACATATTAGCGGCCGCTAAACAGGCGCCCGAAGAAGTTGACGATACCGTTCTCGCCGTCGCGAATCTGGCCGATCACGGCACCGATCAGTACAAAGAACGCAATGACGAGCGTATCCCACAGGCCCAGCGTAAGCACCAGCACGGCGAGGATAAAGCCAGCGACGGCGCCGAGCGTGGTGTTGGGATGGCGCACGGCGTAGCTCCAGATGGCAGCACCCGTGCCCTTGATGAGACCCATGGCTTCGTCAAAGTCGTTGGCGGCACTGTCGTGCTGCTCGCCGGCCTCGGGTTTCGTGTCGACGACGTCGCTTGCCGGCGTAGCGTTCTGATCGATCGTTAAGCGCGGCGTGCGGGCGGTTTTGTCTTGGTTGGTATCACTCACCGGAAACCTCCACGGTCTGGACGGTAGTCTTGGACGGCAAAAAACGGACGCGCGCGGTCGTGCCCGGCGTGCCGAGCATGGTGTCACAGGCCTTCTCGATGCGCTGCTGCATCGAGGTGGCAAGAGCGGCAACGTCCCTATCATCGAGCGCGATGGCCTCGACCTTAAAACGAACGTGCGACTCGTCGGAGCCTTGAACGCGCGCCTCGATATGCTCAACCATCACGCGTTCATCGCACTCCGCCGCGGCACGGGCGCACGAGGAAAGCGCTGCGAGCGTGACCTCGATATTGCGCTCCCCCGCCGGATGCACGCAGGACGGCTCGCGACGCGCGAACATCAAGCGGAAAAAACCGATGAGCACGCCAAGCGCCACGATGGCGGCGCACACCGTAACGACGACGCGAGGCATGGTGTCACGCAATAGCAGCATAAAGCGATACGTATACGGTCCCCAGAACTGGCAGACAAGCGCACCCAGCGCCACGATGGCGGCGGCAAGATACACGATCGCTAGGGCTCGTTTGAGTACGCGCACGCGCGCTCCCTTCAGGTTTCGGTCCACAGAATGCAAAACGATTCGCATCATTATAAAAGAGCCGGGTCCGGTGCCATACGCACGCGGATCCGGCTCATCTATTCCACGAGGCTTGCATGCTCGCTTCATTATGCCCAGATATGCACGGCTTAACCCGTGCAGGCGCTACTCCTCCTCGAGGGCAGCGATGACCTCGTCGGTCATGTCCATGGTGCTGTAGACGTCCTGGACGTCGTCGAGCTCCTCGAGACGGTCGATGAGGCGCTGAACCTTCTTGGCGTCGGTACCGGAGACCTCGGTCGGGGTGGTCGGAACCATGGTGGTCTCGGAACCCTTGACCTGGACGCCCTGCTCCTCGAGTGCCTTGGAGACAGCCATGACGTCGTTAGCAGCGGTCCAGACGATCCACTCCTCGCCGGCGTCCTCGTAGTCCTCGCCACCGGCCTCGGCGATGGCCATCATGAACTCATCCTCGTCACCGGCAGCACCGTTGGCGATCATGGTCTCCTTCTTGGCGTTCTCGTCCAGGATCTCCTTGGCGACGACGATCTGGCCCTTGCGCTCAAACTGGAAGGCGACGGAGCCGGAGGTGCCCAGGTTGCCACCAGCGTGGGAGAAGGCGGAACGGACATCGGCGGCAGTACGGTTGCGGTTGTCGGTCAGGCAGTCAACATAGACGGCAACACCGGCGGGACCATAGCCCTCGTACACGATGTTCTCGTAGACGGCGGCATCGGCACCCGAACCAAAGGCCTTGTCGATAGCGGACTTGATCTTGTCCTTGGGCATGGACTGAGCCTTGGCCTTAGCAACGGCAGCGGCGAGGCTGGCGTTGTTCTCGGGCAGCGGGTCACCGCCGAGACGGGCAGCAACGGTGATGTTGCGGCTCAGCTTGGAGAAGAGGGCGGAACGCTTGGCGTCCTGCGCGCCCTTACGATGCTTGGTTGTGGCCCACTTAGAGTGTCCGGACATACGTGTCTCCTATCGGTTTTGACCTAAAGCCCAGCGCAGATGCTCGGGCAATATAAACAAACGTCGTTATGATATACCTACTGGCCTGCGAGATAAACCCCAAAATGAAGGCGTCGTGATGATGCCATCCTTTGGTGCAAAGCAACCTGTCCCCTTTGCACCAAATTAGGACCAGAGAAGGTCGCTGCGAGTGATGGTGGCGCCGATGGCAAAGGGCATGCAGGCGATAACCGGATACAGGTAGCGCATATAGGTCGAACCGTTGCAGGGACCGATCAGACACACGGCGAGCACGCCCAGCAGCGGCACCCAAATGGCCAGCCCGCGCCACGAATGGCGGCGCAACAGGTAGACCACCACGGCGATCATAATCCACACATAGGTGGCCGAGCTCATGGTGAGCGAGATAAACGGAATGCGCTGCACCGCCACGCGATACAGGTTGATCAGGTGGTCGCACCAGCGCACAACCTTGCTATCGACCGGATGGAAGTCAAAGTACTTGAGGTTATCGGGCTTCGCCATAATCTCGGCACTGCGCGCCGTGCTGTAGACCCACGCATCGCGGGCACTCGGATAAAAGTAGCCGTAGTAGTTATTGATGAGCGCCGAGATGTAGCACTCGGGATCCTTTTTGAACATCTGCGCCCAGACCTCAAAATAGGCCTTGATGTCCTCCTGCGAAGCGTACTCGTTAAAGCAGTTCTTGACGGCGTCGGACTTGTCGGGGTTGTAACGGCGGCCCAGATTGTCGTACTTGAGCACACGGTCGATCACGGCACGCTCATCGTCGGTCACCAAGCCGTCGCAAGGAGCCTCCACGATAGTACCGTCCTCCTTAACCGTAGGGTTGACACCCGAGTTGAGGCCGTCGTGCTTTTGGACGAAACGAGCCGTCTGCTGGAACGGAATCGAGAGGATTTCGCGCTTGGAACCAGGCGTAATGTCGTGCGCCGGCATAAAGACCTTGGTGAAGTACATATTAGAGGCAAGGCAGAGTCCAAGCACCGCAAGAACTCCCACCCAGCGGAAACGCGAGATGGCGCCCGAAGGCGCAGCACCGGCCTGCTTGACTGCACGACGAGCCACATGCGCGTCCCATGCGCAAAACGCCGCCGCGATTACGCATGCCGCCAGGGGAAACACCAGGCCGCCGTTGCGCAGAAACGTGGAACCCATGGCACCCAGAGCGAGCAGCAGCCAGTCATGGCGCGCAAAGAGCACGGGCCTCTGTTCGCCCGCACGCTCGGCATTGGCATCGCGACGGGGCAGGCCGCAGGCCACGAGCTTCACGGTCTGCACCAACAGCACCAAAAACGCGTCGGCAAACAGCACATCTTTGGTAAGCAGGGCCGCGTAGTTGGAGAACATGGGCATAAACACAAAGAACAGCAAGATCACGCCGCGGATCGGCAAGCTCACGCCCAGCTTGCGCAGCGACGAGATGGAATAGGCCATGCAGGCGGCCGTAATGACGAACTGAGCGCAGGTGTAGATGGCAAGACCTGCGTTGGCACTGTTGAACAGTGAAAGCCCCAGCTGGACGCACGAACCGATGATAGCCGTGTGCACCACGGGGTGATGTCCGTTGAGCAACACATTGGGATTGAGCAGACGCAGGTAGTCACTCGTGCCGTTGGGGTAGTTGAACCACTGGCGAATCTGCGCACCCGTATCTCCCATAAAAAGGCCGGGCAGCGAAGCGATAAGCGTGGGCGCCCAGGCGATCACAAGCACCAGGAAGGGCCCGGCAAAGGGATGGACCGAGAGCACGGCGTGAGCCACACGCCATACGCGGCCAAAGTGCGCTTCGGAAAACGGAATGCGCCGAGAGCTCAGCCAATCTAGACACTCAAAAGCCAGGTAGAAGGCAACGACCGCCAAGAGCATCCAGCCCGCACCGCCTATCCAGGCGCAGATGATGCGGGCCTTGTCGCCGAGTACGATCTCGGCAGAATCGGTGAGGTCGTAGCTGCGGCCAAACACCATGCAGACGGCAAAGAACAGCGACGGAAGGATCACCGAAGGACGCCAAGCATCGCCGCGGCCAAAGAATACGTAGCGAAACGGCAGAGTGAGCAGGCAGGCAAGCGCAAGCAGCATGACCGCGTCGGTATGGCCGGCAAACGAGAGGAGCACCTCGTAGCACACGTACAGCATGCCCGAGGCTTTGGGGTCAATCGCCAAGACTGCGTTGCTCGAGACCGGCGCGGGATCGATGGAAAACGCCGTGGTCGCCAACAGCGCGAGCAGAAATGCGATGAGCGTCTGCTTGGCGGGGTAGCGCTTAAACCAGACGATGCGGGCAGCGTCGCGCGCAGCCGTTGTGGAGAGGTCGGAATCCTTCACAGTCCAAAAGCCTTTCTAGAAACCTGCCAAACTCGGCAAGACCACCACAAAGGTGCCTGTCCCCTTTGTGGTGGTTTTGGTGATTAGGCATCCAGGTAGATGCGCTGGGGACGGTTGCGGTGTCGGGCGAAGATGATGAGCGCCAGGCCAGCGATTACGAGCGGCAAACTCAGCAGCTGGCCCATGGTGATAACGCCTCCCAGCAAATAACCCAGCTGGGCATCGGGCACGCGCACGAACTCAACGAGAAAGCGGACGATGCCGTACCCCATCACGAACACGCCCATAAACGTGCCCTGGGGCAGCAGCGGCTTTTTGCGGCTGAGCACCTGCAAAATACAGAAGAGCATGACGCCCTCTAGGAATGCCTCATAGAGCTGGGAAGGATGGCGCGGCATATCGCCCGCCGTGCCGCCAAAGACCACACCCCAAGGCAGATCGGTCGGCTTACCCCACAGCTCGCCGTTGACGAAATTGGCACAACGGCCCAGGCACAGGGCCAGCGGGGCGCCGATCACGGCAAGGTCGGCGACGGTCCAGGCGTCGAGCTTATACATGCGGCACACGATGATGCCGCCCAAGATGCCGCCCACCAGGCCGCCGTGGAAGCTCATGCCGCCCTCGTTGGTGGCAAAGATCTCGAGCGGGTGGGTCCAATAGTAGCCATCGCCGTAAAAGACGACGTAAAACAGGCGCGCGCCGATGATGAGGCCAAAGACCACGCCGACCACGACACTCGTCAGGTCGTCAATCGTGATGTTAAAGCCCCAGCGACGCTGCGTGCGGTACATGACGACCGCCGTGAGCAGGGCGCCGACCACATAGGCCAGACCATACCAGTAAATCGTGATGGGCCCCGCCGAAATCGCGACGGGATCAAGCATATGGTAGAAGTCGTTGAGCATGTCGACCCTCCTACTCCCTACATACAAATGCGGCCGCGGGCCTTGCGCTCGCAGCCGCATATTTGGGCGTAACGTCTATGCGGAGTATGCCGTCCGCAGCTTTCGCATCTTAGAACGGCGCGTACTCGTCGTACAGGTCGTCGGTCTCGCCGGAGGCATTAACCTGCTCGACACGGGTAACGCCGGGCACATGCTCCTTGAGGATACGCTCGATACCCATGGACAGGGTCAGCGCGCTCATAGGGCAGCCGGCGCAGGCACCCTGCAGCTCCAGTTTGACGACGCCCTCGTCGTCAACACCCACATACTCCATATCGCCGCCGTCAGCCTGCAGGTTGGGGCGGATCTCCTCAAGAACCTTCTTAAGCAGCTCTTCGTTAACAGCCACAGGGGCTCCTTTCTCACAATAACGCGGGCACGCCCGCGGACAGGGGCTATGTTACTACAGCCATGTACCCGCTCACGAGCCATCCATGCGCGCGGACACGACTTTCACGAGCAGTCAATTTGGGACGGGGATCTTTTAGCTGCCTGTTGTTACCAGCTGGCATTGTCACGCGCTACTGCTGAGCCTGCCCCTCGGTACCGATGTGAACATCGACGATAACCTGGCGGTAGCTAATACCGCAGGAGTCGAGAATGCGGCGGCTGATGCGGCCGTCGTCGGTGTCGGCGTACTTGTTGTCCAGGTAGACAACCTCGCCCACACCCACCTGCGCCAAAATCTTGGCGCAGTCGTGGCACGGGAACAGCGTGACGTAGACCGTGGAACCCTCGAGGTCCTTGAGCGAGCCACGGTAGTTGAGCACGGCGTTGGCCTCGGCATGGACCACGTAGTTGTGCTTGTCCTGCAGCGGGTCATCGCTCGTACCCCACGGGAAAAAGTCGTCGTTGAGCGCCGAGGGCGTGCCGTTGTAACCCACCGAAAGGATGCGGTGGTTGGTGCTGGCGATGCACGCTCCCACCTGCGTGTTGGGGTCCTTGCTGCGGCGCTGCGCGGCGATGGCCACGCTCATAAAGAACTCGTCCCAGCTAATAACGTCGCGGCGCTTGCCCGACGCGGTTTGATGAAGATCGTCCGACATGGCAGACACCTCCGCAATCGCAATAGTTTGGCCCATTGTAGCAGGTGAAAGGTAGGGGCGCTTATCCCACCAGCCCCTCGCCCTACGCGCGGCGGGGCTTTTGGTTGATGCGGTAGAGCTCGGCGAGACCCCGCAACGTCAGCGCGTCGTCTACCGTCAGGCTATGGCCGACCAGCGCCGCAAGTGCCTCGGCATCGTCGCCGGTAATGACGATGGGCACATCGCCCTCCCCCGCGGCCTTGGTCGCGCGCATCTCGGCAAGCACCATGTCGAGCATTCCGTCGATGCGGGCTACCTCGCCCAAAACCACACCCGAGCGCATGGCCTCGCGCGTGTTGCGTCCGATGACGTGCGTTGGCGCCGAGGGCTCAACCTGGGGTAGGCGCGCTGCTGCCGCCGAAAGCGAACGGGCGCCGAGGGCCAGGCCTGGCGCGATAACGCCGCCCACAAAGGTACCGTGCGCGTCGATGACCTCGATATTGGTCGTCGTGCCCAGGTCAATCACGATGCACGGCGAGCCGTAGACGGCGCGGGCCGCCACGGCATCGGCGATGCGGTCGGGGCCGATCTCGGCCGGATCGTCGTAGTGCACGGGTATGCCGGTCTTAAGTCCCGGCCCCACGGTGAGCACGCGCCCCGTGCAGGTGCGGGAAAGTGCCGCCTTCCACGGGCGCTCGAGCGCCGGGACTACACAGCTCAGCACGGCCGCGGCGGGTGCAAGCACCCCGGGCACACCTGCATCGGCGGCGAGCGCGCCCATGACCTGCATAAGTCGCATGCGCGCTTCGTCGGCCGTAATGCTCGACGGCGTCGTGATCTCGCATGTCGCAAGCGGACATTCCTGCGCCGCGGCCGAATCCTCTGCAAACAGGCCAAAGCGAATGAACGTGTTGCCCACGTCGACCGTCAATATATATGCGCACCCATTAAGCATCGTCGGCGCTCCTTTCGTCTGCCCAGCAGTATATCGCCTACCTAAACCAGTCATCCCAAAATGACTAGCTTGCGGCTATACTGGTGCGCGGTCGTTTGCGAGCTCACGCGGCGGCCCTTGGTAACCCGACTTCCCGCGCCGTATCCGTAGCGGCGCTTGCGGGGGAAGCGGATATACGCAAAGGAGTTTTATATGAGCAATCCCTCGAACCGCGCTTCGATGCGCGGGCAACTCACGCTGCGCGGCGTCGTCATCGGCGTCCTTGGCTGCGTGATCATCACGGCAAGCTCGGCCTACACGGCCCTCAAGATGGGTGCACTCCCCTGGCCGATTATTTTCGCTGCCGTCATCTCGCTGTTCTTCCTGAAGCTCATGGGCAACGCCAGCCTCAACGAGGCCAACGTCACCCACACCATCATGTCCGCGGGCGCCATGGTCGCCGGCGGCCTGGCGTTTACCATCCCGGGCGCCTGGATGCTGGGCTATGCCGACCAGATCAGCTGGCTCGACATGTTTATCGTGGCACTCGCCGGCACCATCTTGGGCTTGCTGGCAACGGCGCTCATCCACCGCCACTTTATCGTGGACGCCGCGCTGGAGTTTCCCACCGGCAATGCCGCAGCTCAGACACTGCGCGCCACCGAGGCCGGCGGCAAGACCGGCAAGCAGCTCTTTGGCTCCATGGCCATCGCAGGCATCTTCAGCGTGTTACGCGATGCCTTGGGCGTGATCCCCAGCATGCTCTGCACGCTCAACATCCCCGGCGTGAGCTTTGCCATCTACAACTCGCCCATGCTGCTCTCCATCGGCTTTTTGGTGGGCTTTGCCCCCGTCGCCTTCTGGTTTGCCGGCGCGCTGCTGGGCAACTTTGGCATCATCGTCGGCGGCACCGCTGCCGGCCTGTTCGACGTTGTGACTGCGCAGGGCATCGTCAAATCGCTCGGCATGGGCCTCATGATGGGCTTTGGCGTCGCCGTCGTCCTCAAGGACATCCTGCCGCAGGTCGCCGGCATCGCCCGCGGCCTCGCCGCCGACAGCTCCAGCGACACCGACGAGCAGTCGCTCATCTCGGGCTCGCTTAAGCTCGACGCCGGCATCATCGGCCTGGGTACTGCCGCCATCGCCGTGATCGTCGCCATCGCGCTCGACCTTGGCCCCGTCCCGGCCGTCATCGTCACGCTGTTCACCTTTGTCACCACCATCATGAGCGCGCAGAGCTGCGGCCAGACGGGCATCGACCCCATGGAGATCTTCGGCCTCATCGTCATGCTCATCGTGGCAGCCTTCGCACAGATCGCTCAGGTCAAACTGTTCTTTATCGCCGGCATCGTGGCCGTGGCGTGCGGCCTTGCGGGCGACGTCATGAACGACTTTAAGGCCGGCGCCGTGCTGGGCACCAACCCGCGTGCACAGTGGATCGGCCAGGCCATCGGCGGCATCGTGGGCGCCCTTGTCGCCGCAGCCGTCATGGTCGCGCTCGTCACCGCCTATGGCCCGGACGCCTTTGGCCCCGACAAGAGCTTTGTTGCCGCGCAGGCAAGTGTGGTCGCCACCATGGTCTCGGGCATCCCGAGCGTGCCGTGGTTCGTTGGCGGCTTTATCGCCGGCATCGTCATGTACTGGCTCGGCATTCCGGCCATGATGATCGGCCTAGGCGTGTACCTGCCGTTCTACATGTCGCTCACGGCCTTCTTGGGCTCCTGCGTCAAGCTCGCCTACGACAAGTGGTCCGCCCACCGCGACGCCACCGCCGGTCTTTCTGACGAGGAGAGGGCTGCCAAGGATGCCGCCTTCCAGGAGCAGGGCTTGGTCGTTGCCAGCGGCCTGCTCGGCGGCGAGTCCATCGTCGGCGTTATCCTGGCGTTTGTCTCCGTGGGCTTGAGCCTGCTAGGGTAGGCCGAACAACAACGCACCAGCGCAGAGCGCGGGGTCGGAATCAAACCGGCCCCGCGCTTTTTTGTCTATTTGACTCTTATGATCCTCACGGCGTTTTAGCCATGTCGATTGTCCTGACTTCCAGGTCAACAAACCTTGTCTGACACCTCGCCTAACGCGGTGTAGAGTAAAGACGACAGACGCAAGAAGCGGCTCAGAAGCTAAACGAGGTAAGCATGGAACTCGACAAACAACAGATCAAGCGGCTGCGCGAGCGTCATCATCGTCGTCACGGTATACGCCCTGCACACAGCGAGGCCATGGAGAATGCCACCCGTTTCCTTAAGCAGGCGTTCAACATACGCGAGGGACGCGCGCCCTATCACGTGATTCGCAAGCGCTTTGTAAACGGGGCGCGCCTGACTGGCTCGCACTTATGCATCCTGATCATTGCCATGTTGATCGCGAGCATCGGCCTCGATATCGACTCGGATATCGCCATTGTAGGTGCCATGCTCATCTGCCCGCTCATGGGCTCGGTCCTTGCCATGGCATACGGCATTGCCACTCTCGACCGCGAGATTGCCGTCGAGGCAATTGCCGGCCTCGCGCTGCAGATGGTCTTTTGTCTAATCACGTCCACGCTGTACTTTAAGCTCTCGCCCCTTGGCACCACCACGGCCGCCATCATCGATAACTCGACACCCACCGTATGGGACCTTGCCGTCGCGCTCGCGGGCGGCTTTGCGGGTGGCCTGGGCAACTCGCGCGACCAGGAACCCGCCACGCTCATCGCCGGCGTGGCCGTGGCGACCGCGCTCATGCCGCCCCTGTGCGCGGCGGGCTATGGCATCGCCATCGCAAGCGGGTCGCTGTTTCTCTCGGCCCTCTACGAGTTTGGCATCAACGTGGTCTTTATCGCACTGGCTGCCGAAGCCGTGCTGCTTCTTTTGCGCGTGCCGCTCAAGCGCGACCTCAACGGCGACGGCATTGTGACCGCCGAGGAAAACGCCGAGGTCGATGAGCTGTCACACAAGGTGCGCCGCCGCATCATCGTGGGCACGGTGATCTTTGCCATCCCCTGCATCGTTATGACCGCGGGATCCATTGGCTCGGCGCAGGCCGGCGTGCAGGACGGCTATGGCGTCACCGAAACCACGCGCGAGCTTGCCGCGGTGCTGCCGGGCTTTAAGGATTACACCGTTGCCGTCGAGACCTCGGCCACCGAAGGCGAGGAGGAGGGTATCGTCGAGCGCGAGGTTGTCGCCCATGTGACGACAAGCGAGGCGCTTGGGGCACACGACCGCCGTGTAGCCCGCAAGCTCATCGACCTCAATGTGCCCGAGCTCGATCGCGTGGAGTTTGATGTGCAGTAATACGCGACGTGGGATGGATGCGCGCAGCCGCGAGTCACGACATGGCGCAGACGTGACGCGGGCCACGAGCAAATAGCGGGACGCGGCCCATGGCCGCGCTCCGCTCGCTGATTTATTGCCGTGAATCAGCTGTCCGCATCGACATCGCCAGACTTCACTGTAAACGCCGGACCGGTACTCACCAGATAAAAACGGGTCACCCTGGTATCTCTAAATAGGTAGAGCAAGCCCTGATCGCGTCGGCGCGAAATATACGCCACGTGGACCGTACCGAATTCTTCGCCGTTTTCCTTCTTTAATATCAGGATGTTGGGGTCATCCGTACGCTTAAACTGCCCGTCTGTGCAGATTCCGTCTTGGTCGACCAGCTGCCATCGACAGTTGTCCTCCTCAAGAAAAGCCAGGGTTTCCCGACTTGTTTCGTCATCCCGATAGTAACCGTCAATGGCAAAGCCTTCGGAAGCACATTCCTGCATATAGGATGTTTCTCGACTTATAGCGAACTGCCCTATAGCGCCCAGGAGCACAGCTAGGCAAACCACTGCAAGGGTTATCGAAATAACACGGCGATCCATGTTAGCCCAACCGATAGTTGTTTAACGGAGCACGAAACATACCCGGAACCTCCGATATCAGGGGGAACGTCACCTACGGCCTGCCGGTAATCATATGTTTCCAACATCAAACCATATGACTACAACTCGTTGGAGATAGATTCCATAAACGGACAATGATATACGGCGAACGGCTACACTTATCAATAAACCCAGAGTTATGGAGGCCGTTTTTCGTACTGCAAGATCGCAGTTTTCGGAAGTGCGGTGAAAAATCGAGTTCTGCCGACCAGACCGACTTTTTTAGCAACAAAACCGCAGGTCACAAGAGTTCAAAAGAGCAGTGTGCTCGAAGGTTCGGAGTTTTCCCCGCACTTCCGAAATCCGAGTCCACGAAAGGCGTCGGCAAGGCCATTTACGCAACATGTATCCAGTAAAAAAGGGCCGCAGCCGGTACGGCTACCACCCTTCCGTCTCATATCTAGCCCGAAGCAGGTCGGCTACTTCTTAATACCGCGTCACAGACGCTTTGCGACCGATGCCACGGCCTCCTCGCTAACCGAATCGCAGGCAGGCGAAGGGCTGCGTGCAGATGATGTTGGACGCACCGCGATCGATCAGGTCGAGTATCTCGGCCGTGAGCAGCCAGACCTCGCCCATGTTATTACATACCGAAAGCACCGTGCGGGCCTTGTCGGCCATGGCGCCAACACCTGAAGATTTTGTCCGCAACTCAAAGAGCTAGGAGGTTGATAAAATCCAGAAACATCATGGCTAAAAGAGACGGGCACACTGTCCCTGTTTTTCGCACGAGCAGCGCAAAAATAAGGCCCAGACAAAGATAGCCCCCCATCATTGCAATGATGTAATTTGTGGGTGCCCCGATTAAACACTGTTGAGTCACGAGAAGCAATGCCCATAGAATCGACTGTACAAATGCCCTTATGCAAAACGGCCGAACTATTCCGACGATTGTGTATTCAAATAAAAATACGTACCTAAATAACAGCTCATGCAAAACTGAAACCGAACAGACCAATACCCATCTGGATATTGATTTTCCACCTATATCGAGCATGGCGGCCATAATAATAAATACGATGAAAATGAACTGCCATCCCAAAAGAATCCCACGCTGCTTGGTCTTATCACGGGAAACAGCGCCCCGAGTTGCAAAAAGATAGACTACCAACGCACAAAAGAGCGCCCCTGTAGAGCACAGCCAAGCGGGAGATCCTTTTGCAATAACCCAAATGGCCCACGGCACGCTAGCAACCATCGTACCCAGTAGATAACGTGCCCCCAGGCGCATTATTTCAGTCGCTTTTCCCAAGCTCTACCACCTCATCACTAGCTGCTATTAGGTCCATATCGTGTGTAATAACAATGACAATCTTGTGCTTGCGCAGTTCCTTCACAGCATTTATCAGAGCTTCTTTATGAGCAATATCAAGTGATGCTGTTGGCTCATCGAATAAATAGACGTCTGCCTTCTTTTCCAAGACCCGCCTAATTTCCAATTGTTTCAGTTCCCCAGGAGACATTCCCCCGCACCTCTTCTTTTCGATAGAAGGAAAATTTCTATCGCTAAGAAAATCCTTTACTGATATCGGGGTTTGTTCGGCAAACGAAACTAGATTCCGCCTAAGGTGCTCGCAGTTGATTTCTTCTTGGGCCTTACCGTTGTAGGAAATAGCCCCACCGTAACCCGAATTGAAACAACCCATTAATAAGTACGCAAGGCTCGTTTTGCCCGAGCCATTAATCCCCACAAGAGCATAGAGCTTTCCTTTGTCAAACCTGAGATTCAAGTTATTGTAGAGACACTTTTCATTTAATGTAAAACCAAAATTATGCAGTTCGATGTAATCGATCTCCAAGAGCTCCTCTCCAGCAACAGCCAAAGGCAATTTAGAGGCATTTAGACGAGATATCGATGAGAAGCAGTCTTGTACGCTACTACCTATACCGTAGATTGACCTCACGGCAGATAGCATTAAAGCCATGTAGCTCGAAACGGCAACAAGTTGGCCTACACTCATGCTTCCATGCATTACATAGAAAGCCGAAATCAAAAGAATAGTCACCTGGGACGCAGCCGCAGCAAAGGAATCCGTTGCCTGAAATCTCGAAACGACACTTTGATAGGCGACTCCGGCGTGCAGCAAAGACGAAAAAAGCTATCTATGGATTTCAATGCTCTTTCGAATAGCACATTAACATACAAAAATCTCTGATGCGCAAGTACGGACTCCACTTTTCCGAAATACAGGGACTGCTCCTCCTTAAAGGTCAGACCTGAAACAAAAAGCGGTTTTCTGAATAAAGCATATGCAATTGCATACAAGATGCAAAATGTCACGGAAACCCAAAAGAGCGCTACGGAGCATCCATAGAGAAAAATAAAACTGATACCTAGCTGGACAACCGCAAGAAGTACCGTCTGGAGCACCGACAATCCGAAGGAAGCCACAGTATTGGCATCTGAACAAATTTGTTGAGTTTTTTCAGCTGACTCCTGCTCAAAATATAACTCAAAAGGCATCCGAACGAGCTCATCGATTTTACTTCGAACAATCGAGTATGCAGCCACGGTCGTTATCCGCATTGAAAGAAGGGTGCTTAAATAACTGACAACAATATCGATTAGTGCCGCAAAACCAATTAGAGCGCTGCTAATCATGATAGTATCGTAAGATGTTTTTTTAGATATATTGTCAACCAGAGCGCTCGTAAGCAGCGGGGATACAGAAGCCATCATTCCAGATATTATTAAGCACAACGCGAAGACTATAACCAGAAGCAATTGGGAAGAAAACCCAAGTCTGAAATATGGCAGACAATCGAAGAGCGCCGTTGAGTCCGCATCACTTCTTATGCTTGAAATCATAGGCCGCCCTCATTACTTTTATACAGTTCTTTCTTGCAGATACGCAGCTTGTCTTATTTTCATACAGCCTGGTGAAGGGACAGCCACCCATGCACATAGGAAGAAGCGAGCAGTTAAGACATTCTGAATCTGAACAAAAGTCGTAAGCATTCCATTTGGAAACTTCGAATGCGTTACTCGCTACGCTTTCAAAGATGCTGCCATAACTTCTGTCGGAATATCCTATTTCATTCCAGCATTTATATAAGGAACCATCTGGTCCAATAACTTCTGAATATTTATTGACGGCTCCGCATATGGTCGGATTAAAGCCTGGAAGAAACGGATCCATGTACCCCGTCATTTTGTAGCGAGACAAACAGGATGCTTCAATCGAGGCAAATTCGTCCTCTGAATAGCACGGAGAGTTAGCGCATGCCCCATTTATATCATCTACTGCCGCTAAATACAGTTTTACTCTATTACGAAGACCTTTTTGATCAAGCGAATCAATCAAGCGATCAATCTTATCACCGTTCGTCGGATCAACATTAACTCTTAAGATGACATTGAAGTACGCACTAGCTCTTTTTACGTTATCGATAATACGGTTGAACGTATCACCGCCAGAAGGAAGACATCTTCGTTGATTGTGTATTTCAGGCGGACCATCGACAGTCACCTGAACGTGCGTGACCCCATTTTTTGCAAGCAACTCCGCCGTTTTCCCATCTAAGAAATAACCGTTGGTCACCATGCTGGCGTTAAATAAGATTTCATCACTTCGGATTCCGCGCGTAATCTTCTCCACCGTCTCAATCGCCAATAAAGGCTCGCCGCCATACCAGGCAATCTGCAAACTTTCTGCCTGATTGTCTAAAGCCATGCCATTGATATGCTTTATTACCTGATCGACGCACTGGTCGCTCATTGAACCATAACGCTTGCCGTCCTCATAACAATACGGACACCTGAAATTACAATTCAATGTCGGAGCTATCGTAAATGAAAGTGATTTTGATTGCATGCGACAGGCCGATGATATCTCTTTTAAATGTTCGATTTCATCAAGTCCGTCGGAAACCAACAACCCCGCGTCCATCAAATTGTCGACAATTTCCGAAGGGCCATTAGCCCCATTCGCAAATAGTGCCTTCTCGTATTCCGCATCCAACGCAACAATTGCGCCGGAGTAAGAGTTATATACCAGCGTAGGCTGATTGCCTTTATCGATTACATTAAAGCGAGACTGTTTCATTTCTACTCCGTTGCATATTTCAATATTTCAACCTGCCATTAGGAGTAATTCCAGCCACAAAATTTGGTAATGCAGATCCTCAGGCCACACGGTCCTCCCCCTGAATAACTCCAACAAATATGCGCTGCACAGGACACACACGTAGAAATATCTCGAGACGAAGCAGGCATCTGAGTATTCACTGGCTTTTGAATATATTCCATCGAAGCTCCTAGCTAACGTGTATACCGCAATGTTGAAATGCGCGGCAATTCCCGCCCGTGTACACGGCACACATCCCCCAGGGATTACAGCGCCCCTGACATTTTGCGCCCTGACAAGGACACCAACTTGATAGCAAAGCAATATCGTTAGGTGTTTGAGTTGGCTGTATCCAATCCACAATGGCTCCTTTCTCGTTTTAGGCCTAGTTATACTTTGGTCAAAAAGTCAAAAGCTGTTTGATAACTTTTTGTACTAGATGAAACAATTTGTTTGCCTTGTTTAACATTTTTTAATTTACACTTAGCCTGATTAAAAATTCAACCTAAGGAAATTCTGGTGAATGTTGTTCAGCTGCAGTATTTCATAAAGGTATTTGATTGTCAGAATTACTCGGATGCAGCAACTATATTAAGCGTTTCGCCGCAAGCTGTTTCAAAAGGCATTCGAGCATTGGAATCTGAACTTGGTCTGAAGCTGTTCGAAAAAAGAGGCAGTATTCTACATCTAACAAACTATGGAGAGGAAATCCTTCCTATAGCATTAGATGCACTAGCTTCAATTGAGGGAATTCAAGCGTATGCGCAAATCACGCGTGAAAAGATAAAAATAACCCAGACACATTTGACACACGTTGCAGTCGGACTACCACCAATACTCACAAGCTGGTTCAACCAGCCCACACTAAACCGGCTCTCGAAAAAGTACAACGGTGGTAAATTTGCTGTTTCCAGATACGACGACGGCGGAACGCGCTTATCCCTTCTACTTGACGGACAAATCGACATTGCGATTGTCGCTGGGCAAGTAGACACCAATCTTTTTGAATCGCATTTTTTATTGAACGCCGAAGTCAACCTCCTCGTTGAAAGCAATCACCCATTAGCTAGTCACGCAGCAGCGAATCTAAACGCGGTGGCTCAATATCCAATTGCAAACACCTGTGACATTCGATATTGTCGAAAAAGAATAGACTCAGCATTTAACCATCTGGGCCTTTTCCCCCGCTACGAGAGTATTAACTTAGCAGACCAGCACAATTTGTCCGATTTTCTCATTCGTAAGCATGGGGTTATTTTGACCATAGCCTCGCAAACGTCTCAAATCAGGATAGGCTATCCAGCAAAAATCGTTTGCCTAAGCAAACAAGATAGATTATCAATCCCTTTTTACTGCGCTTCAAATTCAAACGATGTCCAAGCGCAAACTCATCACGCGATAAGCTGCATTCAACTTGAGGCACGCCAGCTATCCCGCTGTTTAAAAAGCGCTGAAGAAGGAGACCTTTCCGGCTGAACATGGCGGGCGTACTAATTCTATGCAAAACAGCATCGCATTCCGCCAGAACGGAAGCGTGGGCCAGCCCCGAGTTTTTTGTAGTATTCCGAGAGAAAACAACAAGGGCCGGCAGACTCTTGGCAAATCAGTGGCCCACTCACCACCCACAAAACTGTGCCCCACTTCCGAAATCCGAGTCCACGAAAGGCGTCGGCAAGGCCATTTACGCAACATATATCCAGTAAAAAACGGGTGGTGGCCGGTACGGCTACCACCCGTTTATCTCATATCTAGCACATAGCAGGCCAACTACTTCTTAATGCCGCGTCCCAGACGCTTGGCGACCGATGCAACGGCCTCCTCGCTGGCCGGTCCGCAGCTCACGCAGCCATCGTGGGCACGCATCTGGCCGGTGACCTCATCCATCGCGAGCGGCGCCACCTTCTCGAGCTTAAAGCCCTTACCGGCGCGCATGTTCTCCTTGGCCACACTGATCATGAGCTTAATACGGTTGAGCTGGTTGACCTCGGATGCACCGGGGTCGTAGTCCACCGCGACAATGTTGCTCTCGGGATGCTGACGGCGCAGCTCCTTGATCACGGCCTTGCCCACCACGTGATTGGGCAGGCACGCGAAGGGCTGCGTACAGATAATGTTGGGCGCACCGTGATCAATCAGGTCGAGCATCTCGGCCGTGAGCAACCAGCCCTCGCCCATGTTGTTGCACACCGAAAGCACCGTGCGGGCCTTGTCGGCCATGGTGCCGATGCGCTCGGGCGCCTCAAAGCGGCGAGACTTTTCGAGCATCTCCTCCACCGGCGTGCGCATCCAGTCCACAAGCTTGATGAGCGCCTGCATGCCCGCGCGCGTCGTGGCAGAGCTACCCAACTCGTCCTTTTGCAGCTCGGCGTTGCTCATGGAGTACAGGAAGAAGTCGAGCAGGCCCGGCACCACGGCCTCGCAGCCCTCGCGCTCGATAACGTCGACCACGTGGTTGTTGGCTGTGGGATGGAACTTGACCAAGATCTCGCCAACTACGCCCACGCGCGGCTTGGTGCCCTCGCCCACGAGCGGCATGGTGTCGAACGCGCGGATGGCCTCGCGGCACAGCTTGGTGTAGTTATGGCGGTTAAACTTGGGCGCCAGCTTGCGGGCACGCGCCATGTACTCCTCGTAGAGTGCATTGGCGGCACCGGGCGTGGCCTCGTACGGGCGGCAACGGTAGAGCATCTGCATCATTACGTCACCAAAGAGCACCGCGTAGACTGCCTGCTTAAGCAGCGCCGGCGTAATCTTAAAGCCGGGATTATCCTCGCCGAGCGCCACTGCCGAAAGCGAGATCACCGGAATCTCGGGGTGGCCGCTCTCGCGCAGGGCCTTACGGATGAGCGCGATGTAGTTGGTGGCACGGCAGCCGCCGCCGGTCTGGCTGATGACCACGGCCGTCTTGGACAGGTCGTACCGACCGCTCTCGATGGCCTCCATGATCTGGCCCGTCACCAGAATCGACGGGTAGCAGATGTCGTTGTTCACGTAGCGCAGGCCGGCCTCGACGGCATCGTGATCGGTCGAGGGCAGCAGCTCCAAGTTGTAGCCGGCACCGCGGAACACCTCTTTGACGAGGTCAAAGTGAATCGGCGCCATCTGCGGGCACAGGATGGTGTAGCCCTCGTCGCGCATCTGCTCGGTAAAGGGCACCTTGGGCCACGCGGTCGAAGCACTCTCGCGCTGAGCCTCAAACGTGTACTTGCGGCTCGCGAACGCGGGGGCATCCGTGGAGGGCGCCACCGGCGCGGCATCGCCCTGCTCGTAAGCCTCGCCCGCGGCCGTGGCCTCGGCCAAGCGCTCGGCCTCCTGATCCTTGAGCGCCGCCATGAGCGAGCGGATTCGGATGCGCGCGGCGCCTAGGTTGGACACCTCGTCGATCTTGAGCACGGTGTAGATCTTGCCGCTGGCTTCCAGAATCTCCTGCACCTGGTCGGTGGTCAGGGCGTCCAAGCCGCAGCCGAAGGAGTTGAGCTGGATCAGGTCCAGGTCGTTGCGCATCGTCACAAAACGGGCGACCGCGTACAGGCGGCTGTGGTACATCCACTGGTCGACGACGCGAATCGGACGCTCAGGCTTTACCAGATGCGCGAGCGAATCCTCGGTAAAGACCGCAAAACCAAAGCTTGAGATAAGCTCGGGCAGGGCGTGGTTGATCTCGGGGTCGTTATGGTAGGGACGACCGGCGAGCACAATGCCATGGCCACCGTGGTCCTCGACCCACTTAAGAGCCTCCTCGCCCATGGTCTGGATGTCCTCGTGGAAACGCGCATCGGCCTCAAAGGCAGCGTTGACGGCGGCATCGACCTCGGAGCGCGTGATCTTGGGTCCACGCACGCGACCACGACCAGCTTGCGAATCGGCCACGCGGTCGACGGCGAGCACCTGATACAGACGGCGCTTGAGCTCGGTCTTGTCGTGATAGGGCACAAACGGGTACAGGAACTCGATGTTCTGCTCGCGGATCTCATCAATGTTGAGCGCCAGCGCCGTGGGGTAGCTCATGACGATGGGGCAGTTGTAGCAGTTACCGGCCGTCGGATCCTCTTTGCGCTCCCAGCGCACGCACGGCATCCAGATGAAGTCGACGTCACGGTCGATAAGGTTCATCACGTGGCCGTGGCTCATCTTTGCCGGATAGCACACGCTCTCGGACGGCATGGACTCGATACCCGCCTGGTAGGTCTTTTTGCTCGACTGGTCGGACAGTTGCACGCTAAAGCCCAGACGCGTAAAGAACGCGTGCCAGAAGGGGTAGTTCTCGTACATGTTGAGGGCGCGGGGGATGCCGACGGTGCCGCGCGGGGCCTCGTCGGGGCTCAAGACCTCGCGGTTAAACAGCAGCTCGTTTTTCTTTTTGAAGAGGTTGGGGGCCTCGGTCTTTTGCTTTTTGTGGCCGGCGCCCTTCTCGCAGCGGTTGCCGGTAATGAAGCGCCTGCCGCCGCCAAAGTCGTTGACGGTGAGCTGGCAGTTGTTGGAGCAGCGACCGCAGCGGACATGCTTTTGCGTCACGGTGAGGTGCGCGATGTCCTCGGCCGAAAGGATGGTCGAGGTGCCATCGGCGCCGGCGCGATCGCGGGCGAGCAAGGCCGCACCGTAGGCGCCCATGCAGCCGGCGATGTCGGGACGCACGGCGTGAACGCCCGTGAGCTGCTCAAATGCGCGCAGCGTGGCGTCGGACATAAAGGTGCCGCCCTGAACGATCACCTGGCTGCCGATCTCCTTGGGGTCGCGCAGCTTAATGACCTTGAACAGGGCATTCTTGATGACGGAATAAGACAGGCCGGCCGCGATGTCGCCCACCGTGGCGCCTTCTTTTTGCGCCTGCTTGACGCGCGAGTTCATAAAGACCGTGCAGCGGCTGCCCAGGTCGACGGGGGCCTTGGCATGGATGGCGGCATCGGCAAACGCGCGCACGTCCATGTTCATGGACACGGCGAAGCTCTCGATAAAGCTGCCGCAGCCCGACGAGCAGGCCTCGTTGAGCATGATGTGCTCGATGACGCCGTCCTTCACGCGCAGGCATTTCATGTCCTGGCCGCCGATGTCCAGAATGAACTCGACGCCGGGCAGGAATGCCTTGGCGCCGCGTAGGTGCGCAACGGTCTCGATCTCGCCGGAATCGGCCTTGAGCGCCTCGATGAGCAGCGCCTCGCCGTAGCCCGTGGTGGTCACGTGGCCGATGGTGCAGCCGGCGGGAATATGGTTGTAGAAATCGGCCATGATGACCTTGGCCGTGCCCAGGATATCGCCGTTGTTGTTGCCGTACCAGGTGTGCAGCAGCTGGCCGTCCTCGCCCACGAGCGCGGCTTTCATGGTGGTGGAGCCGGCGTCGATACCGATGAACACGCGGCCGGTGTAGCCGTCGAGCTTGCCCTTGGGGACGACCTCGGTGTCGTGGCGACCCTTGAACTCGGCAAAGTCCTCGTCGGTGGCAAAGAGCGGGTCCAGGCGCTCGACCTCAGCACCCTGCGTGTCGCCCAAGCTGTCGATAGCCTCGATGAGCTGCGGGAACGTGCTGAGCTTGTTGGACTCGTGCGCCATGGCGGCGCCGCTCGCCACAAACAGGTGGGCGTTTTGGGGCACAATGCGGTGCTCCTCGTCCAGGTTGAGCGTGAGATAGAAGCGGTGGCGCAGCTCGGAGAGATACTGCAGCGGGCCGCCCAGGAAGGCGACGTTGCCGCGAATGGGACGGCCGCACGCCAGACCCGAGATGGTCTGGGTCACGACGGCCTGGAAGATGGAGGCGGCCACGTCCTCGGGACGGGCGCCCTCGTTGAGCAGCGGCTGGACGTCGGTCTTGGCAAATACGCCGCAGCGACTGGCGATGGGATAGATGGTGGTCGCGTTGGCCGCGAGCTCGTTGAGGCCGCTCGCGTCGGTGTGCAGCAGGGTTGCCATCTGGTCGATGAACGCGCCCGTACCGCCGGCGCAGGTGCCGTTCATGCGCTGCTCAATGCCGTTGTCGAAGTAGATGATCTTGGCGTCCTCGCCGCCCAGCTCGATGGCGACGTCGGTGGCCGGGATGAGGGTCTCGACGGCGCGTTTGCTGGCGATGACCTCCTGGACAAACTCCAGCTCGAGCCACTGGGACAGCAGCAAACCGCCCGAGCCGGTAATGGCGCAGGTCATTTGGGCCGTCGGCAGCACGGTCGCAGCACCCTCGAACAGGTCACGGGCGCAAGCGCGGACATCGGTGTGATGGCGCTGGTACTTGGCGTACACGATCTGGTTGTCGTCGTTGAGCACGGCGAGCTTGACGGTGGTGGAGCCCACGTCGATGCCCAGGTGCAGGTTACCGTGGGCGGCCTCGGGGTTGAAAATCGCGCCTTCGGGGGCGTGGGCGGCGGCTACGGGCTCAGTGGCGGTAGCGGGCTCGCTAGTGACGGACGCCTCCCCTGCCACGTTCTTGGCATCGGCAACTGCCTCGGCAACTTTCTCGACAGCCGCGGTCGCGGCCTTCTGCGCGGCGTCCATCACGGTGGGCGCGGCCTCGCGTGCGGCAGCGACCATGCGGTCCTTAATGCCCTCGACGAGCTTGCTCATTGTCTCTCCTCTTAGTTGTTGGACTCGACGGTTGCGGCGGTGTCGGCCGCGTCCTCGAGCTGCAAGTTCAATAGCTTCATGCCGTATTCCGGCACGTTGATATCGATGGGTTGGCCATACAGGTCACCAGGGCGCACAAAAGCGAGCACCGTCATAATGCGTGCCATGGCCTCGGGCGATTCGGTGAGCCCACGCTCAAACCAGCGCTGAATCAGGCCGACCTCGGCACTCACGACGTAGGTGACGTAGTAGTCAAAGAACGTGCCCAGCGCCAGGCCCAAAATGCCCGTCTGCGCACGCGGCACCACAGCCTCACGCGCGGTGTCGATAATCCTATTAATGAAGGCCTGGTCGCCGCCCGGACCCAGCAGCGCACCGATTAAGTCGCGGTTGGCCGCAAGATAACGCAGCAACTCAACCGAACCGGGCGCCGGCTCGAGCTCATCGATGTTGTGATAGAGATCGGGCAGCTGAGCTGCGGTGATGAGCTCAATGCGCTCACGGATCTCGACCAGCAAGCCGTCCTCGATTTGATTGATAAAGTCGGGAATATCGCGGTAGTGCGAATAGAACGTGCGGCGCGTAAGGCCGGCGCGCTCGGTGAGCGACGCGACATTAATGCGCGAAAGGTCGCCGCTTTCGGCAAGCTCGCTGGCAAGTGCCTGGCGAAGGGCACGCTGCGAGCGAAGGGACCGGCGATCGCATTTCTCGAGCTGGGACAAGCGTCCTCCTTGTTACTCAGCCTGTGCGCTATTGCACAGTGCGAGTATTATTGCACACCGTGTGCATCAACACGTAAAGGCAATATTTGGGTTGTGGCGAAGGGGCAGTTCCCTTGTCACATCCATTCTCTCCTGGTCCCGTTAATGGGACCGACGGCCTCCACACCTGTTGCATCATGCCGGTAACGATCGATAAGGAGGCCGACATGAACAGCCAGGCAAACGATAGCATCAGCGATACCGGCAAGGACCTTATCCTCAGCTGCATCAAAAGCCAGGAGTTACGAGACCACATGCGTGAATACCTATACTGGCCAGCGCCGATCATCGCCGGCTCGCTGAAGACGCTTGGCGAAAAACGCATCATGCTCGAGCAGCTTCACAAGGAGGTATCGCCGGAGCTGGTCGGAGATATCGATTCGCATCTCACCCAGCTCAACAGCGCGCTCGACATGCTCAACAACGTCGAGCGCGACCGCGGAATCCTCCTACTGCACGTCATGTTCTACAACGAGGAGGAGCGCGACGCCGACGCCCTTGACGGCCCCTTCCCCACCGCATCCTGGGAAGCCGCGCAAACGCTCATGAAGCGCTACATCGAAGAGTATCCTGACGACGATTGGTCCGAATCGTACTGGAAGATCAATCTCTACACCTCGGAAGACCTGCACGAGCACCAAACGGCGCAGCCCTCCCTGGCGTTTGCGGCAACCAAGGATGGCGAGCTTATATTCCTCCGCGATCTGCGTAATCACCGCACTCGCAAATCGCATGTCGAAAGCGCCTGGCGAAACGATAGCAGGCGGTTCTGCGCGAACGACGAGCCCATCTACACACCGTGGGTACCGGGCGACATCCTCAAGATCGACGGTCGCCCCTTCGACCACGGGCCTCGCTTTGCCGTTGTGCTCGAAAATGACTACGAGCACACGCTCCGGGGACAGATCTGGTGCGCAGGGCCTAGCAAAGATCACGGCGTTAAGGAGGGTTCGCTTTCATCCGGCACCTTCAGCGACAGTCTCTTGGACCCCTTCATCCCCTCCGCCCTCTACACCGCCGAGCGCTACACCGGCGAGCTGCCGGACGACTGCGCATTTATGCTCGAACTTTCGCAGAAGCTGCACGACGACCCCAACTACGGCAAGCAATGGTCCGAAGACTCGGTCGGGCACGATTGCCTGCAGCCGCACCGCAAGTCCACCAGTCAAAGTGAGCTAGATATTCGTCCGGACATCTTTGAGTTTTTGGACTCGCGCAGCATTAAGGAGCATCTTCAACGAATCGACTACGAGCTCACCACACCCGTAGCGGCTTTCATCGTCGACCGCTCGCGCAAAGCAACGCTACAGCAAAAGCTCGAAGGCTGGCAAAAGGTCATCGATAATATGCCCAATTGCACCATGAGCCGCAAGAACGACACGGTCAACATCCCGGACTTCCATGCCTTTCTGCGCAATGTCATCAGGCAGGAGCAAAGAAAGCTCGCACACTTTAAAAGGACGGACGGTCAAAGCCTGTATTTCTTTGAGGACTACTCGTGGGACCGGCGTGACCGATGCGACCTTCTTTACGGCCCGTACAGCAGTTATCAAAAGTGCTTCGATGCAATCTGGATAGAGCTAGAAGGTGATAATCCCAAAGCCATCAGAATCACTCGTCGTCCCATCGACCCAGACGAAGACCACTATGCCGACGACATGGTCTTACTCAATGCGAGCGGCGAAGTAATGTCTTGCGATTACCGCAACAAAAGCGAGTGGGACGAGGAGGGCACCGCAAGCGATTTTGAGGATATGTGGTTTGATATCCCGACGCCTTTTCATGCCGGAGACATCGTCTGTAACCTCCAACGCCCCGACGAGCCGATGGTGCTGTTTGACCTGCAAACCTGGGGGTCCACACGAGTCGACAAAGAACTTGTCTCTTCCGTCTACAAAGACCGCCTCGTTGAAAAGGCAGACAAGCTATTGCGCTGGCACCGATATGACGGAGACACCAGCGACATGTACGCCTACGGGTGCCAAGTCTCATCCGCCTTGCATTTCCCCTTCTACATTGGGGAGCCTGAAGGCTTTCTTTTGGACATTGACTATTATCGCGAGCCGCTCAAGCCGGCAGAGCGAATCCTCTACGGCGTCAGGGCGTATGTCAAAGGCGACCTGGCGGTTGACTCGCTCACCGCGATGGCCAGCGCATGCGAGCTGCAGGCACTGGCGGAGAAAAAGGCATGCGGCTTCGAGGACGCAGACAGCTGGCTCAAGGACCGCTACCCGGAGCTGTTCGATGCGACGATAGACCCTTTGCTAAAGGGAGATAGTACCAGTTGCTAGGATTAAAGGGTCGACGCCCTAGCGGCGGCGACCCCTTCTGTTATGCTTCGATGCGCTGTTCATCGGCACATCAGCGGTACCATTCCTCCAAATTGCGCGACCACGCATACTCCCAGGTGATTTCTGCGGGAGGTTCGACGATTTGAAGATAGGCCTCCCACATGAGCATGGCTATTTTCTTGAACGGAAGAAATCCGCACGCTCCGCCGAACGCGGGAACCACGATTCGCTGACGTGAGGTTTGCATCGCCTCTATAAGCGTTGTCCTCATGCATTGATAGACGACCAAAGGGTCAACGATGGGGGTGGGGACCCGCATGGTCGGAGTGTGTATGAGCAGAATGTCCTCGTGCCCGGGAATTGGAACTGAAAAGCTCGTACCAACCGGCTGCTCTCCGTAAAACTGATCCTGAATAACCGCTCTCACTCGTTCGGCAAGCGCCGGTCCAAACTCGTCAGTTATCGCCCTGTCGTAATTGCCATCCATCAAACCATATGAGTTCGCCGGCGACACGACGGCATCGATTTCAGGATACCGCCTGATAAACGCCTTAAAATCACAGCAATGCATCGCAATGCCTTTGCAACCCCTAAAGGCGTCCTCCCAGGCCTCCGCCATACCGGCGCTATTCGTCACAAGATCCAGCATCATCTTTTGCATGGCAATCCTTTCAGCACGTAGCCACCCATGCACCAGTGGCGTTTCCAAAAGTATGTTTGACGAGAGATTCATATCAGACCTGTTAATGGGACTGCAAAGCACGACCTCTGGCGGATGCTAATGGCAACGATCGAATTGGAGGTTGCCATGAACATCTTGGATTTTGTTGACTCCCGGGACATTCGGGGGCACCTGCGCAGCATCGACTTTCAGCCCAGCGCCATCGAAGCAGCATATCTTGTTTGGTTTTCGAAAACCGCCACGCTCGAGCAGAAATGCGAAGCCTGGCGGGAGATCGCCCGAACCATGCCCAATTGTTCGCTGGAAGCTACTTATGCCGGTCTCGGAAGGCCGTCCATCCCCGATTTCCATGCCTTCTTGCGCTGGACAATCGATTTCAACAAGCGGTGCGTCGATGCGTTTACGAGTGGGACCGGCTACGTTTATCAGTATGAAGAGGAGATTGTGCCCGACGGGCAACTTTGCGGAGCCTTCGGCGCGCCATTCAGCTGCTATGAAAAATGTGTCGAAGCGCTACGCCGTGACGACGAGCTGGCGAGTCGTCCGGAGGTGCGCGTGCGCATCACTCGGTGTCCACTCGACGCTGACGAAGAACACCGCCGGGAAGATTGGCTCATGGTGAACGGCAAAGGCGAAGCCCTTTCCGTTTATTGTCCTTCGGCCGGCCCCGTTGAGGACGACTGGGACATCGCATTCGAGTTCATCTGGGTCGATATCCCCACGCCGTTCCACACCGGCGACATCGTCTGGACGCCGCAGGGCAGCGACCGCGAGCCATTCACGTTGTTCGATCTGCCCACGTGGGACCGGACAAAGCTTGAGGCAGAGCTTCGGCAGGCAGACCGTTCTGACGAATGGCTTGATCATGCGCAGCAGCGCCTCGAGCACTATCGCCATGCAGGGGATATCAGCAACATGCGTGCCACTGGCTGCTCGATTACCTACAACGAGGCGTTTCCCCTCTACATCGGCGAGCCAGACCCGCTTTACCTGAATCTTGAGTACTATCGCAAACCACAAGAAGACGAGCAGCGAATTTTAATCGCCGCCCAGGCCTACCTGCGCGGCGACCTGTATGTCGACTCACTCATCGCGTTTATCGACACCATAAGGATGGAGTCCAAGGCAAAGCGCAACCTGGAAGAGCTACGTCTGGATCAGGCACCGCTCAAGGAAAAGTACCCGCAGCTATTTGAATAAAGGCCACCATGTCCGAATCTACGAGAAGCCACACCGGCAACCCGGAGGCCATCATGCACGAAGAAATAATCAACTTGATCGACTCTCCGGAGCTGCGAGAGCATTTGCTGCATAATCCACAGCTACTGAGCAGTGATCAGCACGCGCACATCATCGGTAGCGCGCCGATAGAAATCAACCGCAAACGGGAGATGCTCAGCAGACTGCTTGCTGCTGAGCGCAACTCGTCAGACAACACCTTTCATTGGTACGATCCAGAGGATTGTATCGATTACATCGACGACTGCCTGAACGCGCTAAAGGACGTCGACGGAAACAAGAAAATGCTGCTCATCAGCGAAATTAGCTTCATCGATAGCGAAGTGGGATCCGCTATCACGCATGGCCCCTTCCCCGTGGCATCGTGGCAGGCCGCCCTTGCGGCAATGAAGACATACGCAGACAAGTGGGGCGGCATGACAGATTTATCGTCCTCATACTGGATGATTGAGCTGTTCAACCTTGCCAACGACCCGAGCTGTTCATATCCATACGACGGCTTTCTACAGCCAGACTACGCTTACTACGCAAACGCCTCCGGCGAAATCCAGTACATCTGCAGAGAGGAAGAAGGCGAGTGTGGCGAGGCGCGCGATTGCATTGTGGGTGAAATCTTTGGGCCATGGTTTAAAGGGGCGTACATTGGCCTGCCCACACCGTATAAAAAGGGCGACATTCTCGAGATTGACTGCAGGCCATGGGCGCCAGGACCTTGTTATTGCCTGGTAGCAAACTCGAAATTGGACTGTCTGTATCCCGATGACGATGGGCAGATCAGATGTGGCTCTATCCCCTACGGCAGCTGCTTTGCCGGATGGGCACATACGAACGTAATGCTGTCGCCCGTGTTCAGAGCGAAGAAAGTAACGCACCCTTTGCCGGAAGAATGTGCTGCCTTGCAAGCGATCGAGCTGGACCGAATAGAGGACTTGCTAGAAGAGTGTGCCGGCAACAAGGAGAAAGAGCCTATTTGGCTGGATATATATCGGCACCGCGCTTAATAACGGATGCTGACAATTAAAACAATAGTTGCACTCGGCTCAACGCAATCACCCTCAATCCGAGCCCCTGTGCCGCGCCTTTCAAACCAGACCACCCTATGAGAGAATCAATGCATGTTTAGCACCGTTTTCAAGGGAGCACTCATGAGCGATAAGAAAGAAATTTTAATCGCCAAGGTTTTTTGTGGTAGATATCTTTTCGATGGTGAGAACATAGGCCATGAAGTCATTGATTTTTTTGACACAGATAATGGTGGAAGGTATCTATATATAGCTCCTGATGGAAACGTTAATGACCACCCAAATGTAGAAGCAGTGCTTCTAATTCGATCATATGGAAGCACTCTGGGTGAAGCCGCTGGTCTAGCATGCGACCTTGAAAACATTTGTTCCCCGAGAAACAAAGGGGAAACTCTTCCAATAACGCATGACAGCGTTTCCTATAACGGCGTTTCCGTGGACAAGATATTTGCCGAAAACGTTTACAAAGGAGAAAAAGAAGAGGCGTTCAGTACTCTCAGTTACCATACGGGATCGTTTAAAATCCCCAGCCCCAAGCATCAGATCTTTATTTCTATGGGCAAAGCAAAAGACGAAGACAAGCGTCGACATCCAATTGAGCTTATTTGCAGCGACAAGAAGCAATGGGGACATCAACGAACATATATCTCCAGTGTCGATGATCCAGAGGCTTATGCGCGGCTAAAAGAGCTGATAGCGGATGAAGAAAAATGGGAGGAGCAAATCGGGACAAAACCCGTTAAGACGATGAGTTGCAATAAAACGCAACCTTCGTTCCTTGAAATAATCGGGAAAGAGGACGATGAGCTTGTGTTCTCCAATTTGCTGGCACATTACCTAAGTTGCAGCAAAAAAGGATTTGAAGCGTTTGCCAAAGAAGTTCTCGGCATCAGTGACTTCGGTCCGCACCCCACGATCATTCGTGAATCAAAACACCACGTGGATTTATGGATTGAAAATGAGCGTCACATCGTTGTAATCGAAAACAAAATCCATTCGGCGATTAATGGCATTAAACCCGATTGCTCAGAAACGCAGCTTTCACGATATCGAGAAGTGGCGGAAAAGGAATGCAAAGAGGAATGCAAAGACAGAACAGTTAAGTGCTATTTATTTGCGCCGGATTTCAATAATGTCGACGAGGCCAAGGCAAAAGCAGCAAGATTCAGTGTTAAACACTATAGTGAGCTATATGCATTTTTTAAAACTAATAAAAGCCTATTTACCGGAGATGAACACTACGGTGTAGATGAACATTACGATGAATTCCTCATTGGACTGAAACGGCATACTCTGGCTCCTGCGGAGCGTAATGAGCAAGCGATGCTCGAAAGGTTCTCGTACATGATAGATAGAGCAAAACAGAGCTGAGCGAAGACCGACTCAGCCGGGAAGACCACAACCGTCATCTCGATCGACTCAATCCCCACTCGGTAACAGGAGCCACTGGTCAAAAGCTCGTTAATTTCAATACGAGTTCTCAGGCTGCCGATTCTTCGTGAGACAAGAGTTCTCATTTGGTACTCACGCTACCCACGCACCGGGAAGCCAAGGAATCCGGCCGCCACTCAAATTAGGTCGCCGTCATCTTTCATAAACGACACCATGTTCAGATGCCTGACGCCATCCCTCTCCTGCAACAGGGGGTCAAGCGTGAAAAGGTAGCGCGGATATCCGTCCCTAATGTAGCCGAACGGCCTGTACTCACGCTCTTCCACGTCCCTATCGGCGATTGTCATTGAAACCTGGATGTAGGCGTAGGCGTTGCGTCTACGCGCGATGAAGTCGCACTCCAGCTTCCCGATGCGGCCTACGGATAGCTTATATCCCCTCGAGCGGAGATAGATGTACAAGGCATTTTCTAGCGAGGGTCCGTAATTCAACCGAACATCGACGTTGCGCGCAAAATAGATGCCCGGATCCGCAAGGTAGTACTTCTCCTCGCCGCGTAACGATTTGCGGGACTTAAGGTCGAATCTCTCGCATCTGTAGAGCACCTTGGCATCGACGAGCATCTGGATATAGGCGGCAATCGTCCGCCGCTCGACGGCGATACGCTCCGTCTTGGTGAAATAGTCGTGGAGGCTGGTGAGGCTCGTCGGCGCACCGTAGTTGTTGATGACATAGGTCATGACACGGTTGAACGTATCAATGTTCCGAATCTTGTTGCGAGTCCTGATGTCCTTGTCGACGATCTGCCCAACGACATCCTCGATGTAGCGAGCCTTCGCCTCGGGATCGTCGTATTCCAGAGACCGGGGAAACCCGCCATACCGTAGATATTCGTCAAACTCGATTCGCGCGTCACCGACCTCCTTGCCCATGAACCTCTTCATGTCGAGGAACTCGGAAAAGGATAGGGTGAACATCTCGAACTCCACGTATCGACCCGTGAGCTTGGTCATCAGCTCGCCAGACAGCAGATACGAGTTGGAGCCAGTGATGAAAATCGAGAAGCCGCCATCCGAGTTATAGGCGTTCACGACCTCCTCGTAGTCTCGGACGTTCTGCACCTCATCGATGAAAAGGTATTTGAAGTCGTTGTCAGCCAGAAGCGACTCGATTTTTTCCTCCAGCTGATCAGGCGTCTTAATTGAGCGGTTGCCGCGCCTGTCGAGGTCGAGGTAGATGATGTCCTTGTCTTCGACACCACGGTTTCTCAGTTCCTCGGCAATCGTCGACATGAGGCACGATTTGCCGCAGCGGCGGATACCCGTGATCACCTTGATCAAGTCGTCGTCGTAGAACGGTCGAATCTTCTTCAAGTATTGCTCGCGATGATACAGTTTCATGGAAATCGCCTCCTCCGCTTAGCTTATCAGAGAGGATGATAATCGTAAGTTAAGGCGCCTATTTTTTCGATTTTACAGAAATTGGTTTCTTAAACCTTATTCTCACTCACTAAAAATAACTGGCCCACGGCGTGGGCGCACCACGGGCTGGGCTGTCGTTATTGGTTGCGGCTTTAGCCGAAAACTCGCATGCAGAATGGTTCCGCGCCATCGGGGCTCATGCGGACCAAGGCGTCCGCATTGCAGTGGGTCTCCGCGAATGCCGCATCGTTGTTTCGATCCCCGGCCGCAAAGCAGCCCGCTAGGATGGCGGATGTCGGGCTGAGCATGTTGCGTAAGTCGCGCTGGATCGCATTTACCGGGCGGTTGTCGTCGAGCATTTCGATTCCGTCAATTACGACCACGACGTCCTTTAGTACTGCTCTGTTCCACGTTTGGTCGCCAAGCAACCAGCTCGTTACAAGGTCCATGGTCATGTTGTCTTCGACAAAGATGCCCAGGTTGCGCTGCTTAAGCCGCATCGTTGCGCGGATAGTCTCAACCTGTTGTTCCTCAGGATCCTCTGACACCTTGTCATCCATCTCAGCGCGAATAAGCCGGGCGATCGCGTCCTCTTCACGCTCCCGAATCGGCATGTAGAGCACGGCGCGTTGTTCACTCAGGCGCAAGGCCGCATGCACTAGCACGTTGGAGACATCTTCATGCGCACCGCCAATCACGCTGAGCTTGCCCAGCCCAACGCCGCCACCTAGGGCATCAACGACCGGCATACCGGTCTTCAACACTCGCGGGGCTTCACGCACCGACGTCTCCATACCGCGATCGAGCCCAGAAACCAGCCGATTGTGAAAACCGCTGAGGTCAAAACCCTCATCATCACGTTCTCCACGATTCCCGCCGCACCGATTCGCGGACGGCGGCATCACGCCCGGGAAGCTCATTATCTCGCCCAAACTCACAGAACGGCCAATTCGGTCGTCCCTGGAGTCCATCTTTAGCGTCATCGCAACCCTCCTAACGCCTACCGCGCTTACCAGTAGCCTTAAAATTCCAAATCGGCTTGAGTCGGTGAATAACATCAACCGTCGGGTCCATGAGTCTCAGTACATCATCCGCAGGTTTATACGCTTCGGGCGACTCATCGAGCGTCGACTCGCATGCGCTTGGACAGTAGATGCCGGCATCGCGCATCTCGTTGACGAACGACCTGGTATCGAGCGTTTGGAACGCTTTGGTGCGGCTCATCGCGCGACCCGTCCCGTGCGGCGCCGAGCAGTTCCAGTCCTCGTTTCCCTTGCCGCGTGCAATAACGGCACCATCGCGCATATTAAACGGAATCAGTACCATCTCTCCCGCACGAGCGCTAATGGCGCCCTTGCGAATCATGCCACCTTCAGAAATGTAGTTGTGCATGGTGGTAAAGCCGTCTCCGTCGAGTCGAATTCCCGTACGCTCAACAATCTGTGCGACAATCGCCTTGCGGTTCTGATTCGAAAAGCGTTGGCAGTTATGCATATCGACGAGATACTCGGCAGAAAGATCTCCCACGAGATACTTAAGCTCGTCGGGGATATCTGCCGTGCACGTCTTCTGCGCCAGCGCCTGATGGTGCTCCGCCGTCTGCTTGCCCATGTTGCGCGAGCCGGTGTGCACGACCAGATATTGGCACCCATCCTCGTCCTCGTCGAGTTCAATGAAGTGATTGCCGCCGCCCAGCGTGCCCATGGAGCGCTCAACCTTGCGTTTATCCTGCAACCAATCACGCGACTCCATGTCAAAGTCCGCGAGTACGCAGGCAGGATCGCGATGAAGGCTAAAGCCCGTGGGCACCGCACTCTTCACATCGCGATTGAACTGAATGAGGTCGTCGCGCGCAATGATCTCCGCAAGAGGCACACAATACATCCCGCATCCGATGTCGACCCCCACCAGGTTGGGAATCACCTTGTCGCCCAGGTTTGCCGTAAAGCCAATCACGCAGCCCTTGCCCTTATGGGCATCGGGCATGATGCGAATCTTGGCGCCTTCAAATGCCGGGCAGCTGGAAATCTCCTCGATCTGCTCCTTGGTTGAATCCTCAAGATTCTCGGCAAAGACTTTGATGTCTGTCATCGCATTTCTCCTGTTCTGATCCTTGTAAACTGGAACCGGGCCCAAGCTAACAGGGCGCACGTCGCACCGACTAGCCAAACCGCCGATTTCCGTTTAACCACCTTTCGCCCTATTCGGGCCCTTATTGCTGCGAATACTACGGTCGCGCGGGCTAGAATGGGTCCCAATAACGGGTCTTGTTTTGAATCACCGGTTGGTACGCTGCCGGCGAAAGGAGACATCGTGGCGAACAGACCAAACCAAAAGCTCAGGCTTCTGTTCCTGCTTAAAACCTTGATGGAAAAGACCGACAGCACGCACGGACTCACGACGCAGCAGATCATCGAGGAGCTCGCCTATCACGACCTCGAAGCCGAACGAAAGGCCATCTATCGCGATCTGCAAACGCTTCGCGACTTTGGGCTCGATGTTGACCAGCGTGGCGGCAAGGAATGGGCGCTGGTCTCACGCCCGCTCGACCTGCAAGAACTCATCATGCTTGTTGACGCCGTGCAGAGTTCGCCGTTTTTGACCGATGAGTTGACCGACCACCTCCTCGGCAAGCTGCAGATCCTCGCCAGCCTGGGCGAACGCGAGCTAATGCACAAGCGTGTCGACGTGCCTTCGCGCGTGAAGATGCAAAACTCCGATGCTCTGCACAATATCGACCTTATCCAGCAAGCCATGCGCGAAAAGCGCAAGATCCGCTTCCGCTACTTCCACTACAACGCCGCCAAGCAAAAGGCCTTCAACCATGACGGAAAGACCTACGAGCTCACACCCGTGCGCCTTATCTACTCCGACGAACTCTATTACATGATTGGGTTTAGAGATAAATGGGCCAACGCCGGCTCGGGCCATCAGCCGTTCACGCCCTATCGCGTCGATCGCATGCTCGACGTTGCGGTGTCCGAAGAGTCCGCGACCAAAGATCCGCGTATCGCAGGCTATGTGCTCGAAGATCACGTCTCGCCATCATTTGGCGTGTATGCGGCGGACAAGACCACTGTGGTGCTGGAACTCGATGACCGTGCGATGAACCCGCTCATCGACAAGTTCGGACTGGATGCTGTTGTGTTTGAAAACCAAGACGGGCGTCTGCTGGCAACTGTCAAAGCCCCGCTGTCGCCGCAGTTCTTTGGCTGGCTGCTGCAACTCAGCACGTTCATTAAGATCGTTCAACCTCAAAGTGCCATTGATACGTATCTCAAGTACCTTGATGAAACGCGAGCACTCTACCAAGAAAACAGGTGATGTTGACGTGAATATGACCCACGAACTCATCGAATCGCTCAACCGACTAAACCCTGAACAGCGCGAGGCAGTCGATTGTCTGGACGGCCCGCTGCTCGTCATCGCTGGCCCCGGTACTGGCAAGACGCAGCTGCTGAGCCTGCGCGCGGCGAACATCCTCGCCGAACGCGATGCCGCCCCGCGCAACATCCTCTGCCTCACCTATACCGAGGCGGGCGCGGAGGCCATGCGCAAACGCCTGATTGAGCTCATTGGGCGCGACGCCTACGGCATCGAAGTCAGTACGTTCCACGGATTTGCAAGCAGCATCAGGTCGCGCTATCCCGAGTACTTCATGCGCCCTTCGACCGACACGCTTGTTACCAGTCTGCACCAGCAAGAGATTTTTGATCGGCTGCTCAAATCGCTGCCCTTTGGGTCGCCCCTGGGCGGAGGGTCGCCCGATATGCCCGCGCAAAACATCGGCAAGATGATTGGCTTTGTCTCCAAAATCAAACACAGTGGCCTGGACTACGATACGCTGGGCGCCATAGCGCAGCAGAATATCGACGCCGCTGCCTGGCTCACCGAGCATTCCGAGCTGCTTTCGCTCGCATGCGAAAGGGCAAGCGCCGCGTTGGCAGAACGCTTTGAGGAAGAGGTCGAGCGTGTCTGCGCCATGGCGCCCACAGCGCTCACCCGCCCGATCGACTGTCCTGCCGGCACGTATGTGCCCTGTATCCTTGCGCTGCGCGATACCGTTCGCCGCACCGAGCTCATCGACGAGAAGGGTAAATCCTCGGGATACACCAAGGTGCGCGATGCCTTCTTTGGAGGCAGCAACTCTCAGGGGCGCACGTTTAAGATTGCCGAGCAGAGCGAGCGACTTAAGACCGCTTGCGACGTCGCGCGTCGCTACCAGAGCAAGCTCGACCAGCACCATCTCTACGATTACGACGATATGATCGGCGATTTTGTCGACGCCGTCGAACACAATGACGCGTTGCGCCAAGTGCTCCAGGACACCTATACCTATATCCAAGTTGACGAGTTCCAGGACACCAATGGTGCCCAGATGCGCATCATCGAGCTGCTCTGCGACGGCGTTGATGCGCCAAATATCATGGCCGTTGGCGATGACGATCAGGCCATCATGCGTTTTCAGGGCGCCACGATCGAATGTGCCAACCAGTTTGCGGCCGAGTTTTCGCCCCGGAGCATCGTGCTCAAGACCAACTATCGCTCCACGCCCGCCATCGTTGAGTTCGGTCAAGCCATCGCACGGCAAATTGAATATCGCCTCGACGCCAGCTCGAATAAGTCAATCGAAGCCTCCAAGCCTCAGGGTGATCAGGTCGACTTTAGTGAGAACGTCTTCGGCGGCAAAGCCGAGGAATACGCCGCCGTCGCTGCGAGCATTAAGCAGCGGCTTGTTAATCACTATCTCGATGAATGCGAAGATCCCAATGAAGGAATTGCAGTCATCTCTGCTAAGCACGCCGCCTTGCGCTCGCTGATTCCCTTCCTCGTTAAGGAGAAGGTGCCCTTTTCGTATCGCGAGCGGCAGAATCTCTTTGCTTCCGAGCGCATGCAGACGATGCTGGCATTGTTGCGCTGCGTTACCGCGCTTGCTCGCGGGCAGAAGGAGCTCGCCTGTAGCTATCTTCCGCAGATTGTCTGTGCCGCCGAGCTGGGCGGCGACCATCCATCGTCCGTGACGTTTGCGCTCAGCGCCAAGCGCGTGCATCGCGGCGACTGGATGGCCGCGATGCACGAGAATAATAACGCCCGCGTCAAAAAGCTGCACGACGATCTTATGCAGTGGGCGGCCGAGGCCGGCGCCTCCCCGGTCAGAGCGTTGCTCTTTAAGATTGCCGAACGCAGCCTTGGCTATTACCGGCATCGCAAAGATCAAGATCCGCTGGGCGCCGCCGAATTCAATGCCGGCATCCGCGCCCTACTCGCCTTTGCCGAGGGTGAAATGGGCGACGCGCGCCGCATGGGACGCACGCTTCGCCTGCCCGATATTGTCGACAAACTCGACGCAGCGCAAAAGTTTGGCGTGAGCATCGATGCATCGATCGATCTTGGCACACCGGGAGCCGTTCGCCTTACTAGCGCTCACAGTTCGAAAGGTCTGCAGTTCGAATGCGTCTACCTGCTCGACGCCGACGACTCCACCTGGCACAAAGGTGCTGGCGGCATGAGCTTGTACCCGTCCAACCTGCTTATTCGCGACGAAAAGGATGACGACGATGCGCGCCGTCTGCTGTTTGTAGCCATCACGCGCGCTAAGCGACACCTCGAGCTGTACCGCGCCGGCGGATCGGCGCTGCAGGAGCTCACGGGGCTTATCAACTCTTGCGAGGTTTCTGCTGAAGCGGACCAGCTCAGTGCCGCCATCGAAACCGAATGGCGCGACAACTACGTGTTTGATACGCCCGAGCTCCGTGCGCTTTTGGAACCTCACACCGACGTAAAACACCTCTCTGCCACGGCACTCAACAACTTTGTGACCTACGAGCCTGAGTGCGCAAATAGCCAGCACTTCCCCGAGAAGCAGATTGTGCGCCTGCCCACTGCGCCCACGATTCAAACCGAATTCGGCACTATCGTTCACGCGATGTTCGAAGACATCGTTAATCGGATGGCAACTGATGGCGAGGCGGCAATTGAGACAATTGAGGCCAAGTATCGCCAGCAGATTTCGTGGCTCGATTTTGCCCCCGAGGACATCCATCGCTATTCTGAGCGCTTCGAACGCATTTGTCGCGCGTTTGTCCCTTGGCTTGTCGAGCACGTACGCGGCTACCGTTGTATCACGGAAGCGAACATGCAGTGTCTAACTGCCGGTGGAACTCCACTCTTTGGTTTTCTTGACCTGCTCCTCGTTGACGATACAGCTAAAACGGTGCAGATCGTCGACTACAAGACTGGCTTTGGCAAAGAAGTCCCTGCAGGTTACCATCGTCAGCTCAAGTTTTACAAACTGCTGGTCGAAGCGTCATCCGAGTTTTATGGCTACACCGTCACTTCCATGGGCGACTACTATGTAGAACCCGACAAGACGACGGGCGAGCTCCGCCCGCCATTCGCGACAACCGCCAACGCCGATGACATTGCCGAACTCGAGCAGCTCATCGATGCCACATGGGCTCGCATTGAACGCGGCGCTTGGGACACCAGCGCTTTTGAGCAGAGCGATGCCTATGAGCTTGCCATCGAGGAGCAGAAGGGCTGCCGCAAAAAAGCCGATAAAACCGAGGTGATGCAGCGCGCCTACGAGCACTGGCTAATTGAGAACTCCAGAGTGTGACAAAGGGGCTGTCCCTTTGTCACATTATTCGATGATGGTGCGGGAGTTCTGCTTATGCATGGTGGCGAGCATGTGTTTGGGGACGGCGTGAACCATGCAGCTGCCGATAGTTGCGCTCGCGGCGGCCTTAGCTGCATCGCTAGCGTTTTTGGTCGCGTAGCTGTGGCGGAAACGCTTGAGCATGGCGATGTCGTTGCCGCCGTCGCCGTAGACCGCGACCTCGTCCTCGGCAATACCGTAGTAGCCCGCCAGCCAGGCCACACTCTCGCCCTTGTTGCACGCCACGTCCGTGATCTCGAACATCACCGGATCGAACGGCGCGTTGACCACACGGTCCGAGCGCTCGGCAAGATAGGCCTTAAGGTCACGCTCCAACTCGGGCGAGGTCACGCGACAATTGATCTTGCATACATCGTGGCGCAGGATGTCGCCGATCGACTGGTCGAAATACTGTTCCTCGTGATACCCGCCGCGCGCACGCATGCCGCGCATCACAATACGCTTGATGGGGCTGTCCTTTTTAAAGCCCGCCTGATGCATCTCGAACGATCCGCTCGAAAACATGCCATCGGGCGTGGAGCAATCAAAGCAAATGTCCGGGAACGCCTTGAGCAGCTCCTCGGTAACCTGCGGGTCGATGGTCCAGGTTTTGAGCACCTCGCCATGACTGTCGCGCACGATGGAGCCGTTAGAGCAGCAGGCATCGAGCGCCAGCCCCGTAAAGCCATGCTCGCCGATTGGCAACGTCGAGCGCCCGGTCGCGGGAACCACATGCAGGCCAGCCTCGGTCAGCTCGCGGATGGTACGGCGGATGGCCCCATCCGCCTCGTGCAGGGCGTTCAGCAGCGTTCCGTCTAAGTCACTCGCGAACATCTTGATCATGTGCATGCCTCTCCTTCGTCTGCACGATATTGTAGTCGAAGGAGAGGCACGCCCAAACAATGCCGTCCCGGCGCGGCGTACCACCGCCTTCACAAATTCACGGTGCCCCAGCGCGTTAAGACAATCGCCGCAATCGATTTTTCAGCCGATAAAACAGCGCCGTCGTCAACGTCAGCACCGCCAACATGGCTGCGAATACAATCGCCGGTGTCCATGTATCATATGCAACCCCGTACGTCAATTGGCCGATAGGTGTTGCGCAGGAAAGAACCATGTAAACGACCGAAAGCACTTTTCCGCAGAGCTCAGCCGGCGCTACCCGCTGAACAAACGCGATGATTTCAACCGACGCAATGCTTGCCCACACCATGATCCATGCCGAACCAACCGCAAACACGGTGAACACGCATACATCTGCGCCGAACAGTAGCGTAACAATAATCGGTACGACTCCAAAACAGATCGTCGCAACATATCGACATATGCCATTGAGAGAAAAACGATGCGGCCAAATGCCGACCAAGCCACTGCCGGCAAGACCACCCAAGCCCATAGCCACCTCAACTATCCCAACGCAGGACGATTGCATGCCGAGATGCTTTGTAACAATAATGGGAGCGCCAATCGTTAGCCCAACCAACGCAAGGTTCAAAACGGCCGCAAGCAAAATCACAGCGACCAATGATGCATTTTGCAACAGATACCGAATTGACTCCCGAAAATCGTTTCGGCATGTCGTACGAGTCGCGCCGTCTCCCATCGTTTCAGATGAGGCATTTTGCTTGAGTACGCCACCAAACAACAGAGCTGAAATCGCAAACGTTACCGACGCAATTGTGCAAAGAGCATCGATGCCAAAGCACCCATAGACTGCCGTCCCGACCACAGGACCCAAGATATTGCTCACCATGGTCACCTGCGAAACCAATGCAGTGGCCCGCTCAACCTTCTTTTCACCCGCCATGCGCACCGTCTCAATTTGGAGTATTGGCTTTAGCAGCGATTGAGAACCATATTGAACACAAAGTATCGCTACTACGACGACCGCAAGAGGCAATGAGTGCTTCATGGGGATAGACAGCAGTGATGCAGTCATCAGAGCAATGCCGAGGGCCACGAGGACCTCGCGATGTCTTCCCCTATCCGCCAAGATTCCGCCAGCCGGAGTCGCGAGCACACCTGGTATGAACGCCGTCGCCACGACGGTGCCATATAACGTTGACGATCCGCTGCTATCGAACAAGTAAAGTGGATACGCAAAGCACAGCGCCGACAGCATCGAATACGTGCACAGCTGCGCAACCAGAAGTTCCGCGAACCTGATTGACCGCACTGTTTTTTGTGTCAATGAGACGCTATTCCTCCGCATTCAAGCCATAAGCCCACCCCCTATACATACCGCTAGTATGTATTTAATGACTTGAAAAGGGCAGCCGTGGCTACCCTTACAAATCAATTACATACCGTCAGTATCTATATTACCACCCGGCGCGGTCCCATACGTCCCAAATCTGCGCCGTTGTCTGAAGCACTTCATTACCCAAATCGAGCCCCACCGCGGCAGCCATCTGCGCCAAACATTGTGCGCGAGCGAGCATTCGCTCCTTGGGCTCGAGCGGACGGAACAATGGCAGCAGCCAAAGATTCGCCAACAACGATACGGCCTCCGCCGCTTCGCGCGGGCATTCGCACGCAATGGAGCCGTCGGCGATGCCCTCCTCGATCACTGGCAAGAGACAGCCATCGGCCGACTCGTCAAATGAGCCCTGGTACTGCATCGCCAGTAGGCGCGAGCTTTTTACCGGATCTGCTGCAGGACGCATACGTGCCCATAGCTCAATTTGTGGAACAACGGACTCGGGAGCGTACAGTCGCTTGAGCTTTTGGGCTCCGGTCATATTACCGACGCCAAGCATCGAGCGGCGGTGCTCAACAATCGGAGTCATCGCCCGATCAAACGCGGCGTTGAAAATCTCTTCTTTGCTCTTGAAGTGGTGATAGACAGCGCCCTTGGTCATGCCGTCGAGACGGTAAACGATATCTTGAATACTCGTCCCCTCATAACCCTGTGCGCAGAATAGCTCCAGTGCCGCGTCGAGAATCTTCGCGACCGTCTCCTCGGGATATTTATTGCGACCCATAATCCGCCCATCCGCAACGCAAGTCTTGTGCCTCATTGCAGCATTTTAACGTTGCGGATGGCAGACGGTCGATTCTACACCGCGGCCGGGCCGTGTTCGCCGGTGCGAATGCGGATGACTTCTTCGACCGGCTCGACCCAAATCTTGCCGTCTCCAACGGCACCGGTGCGGGCGGCATTGCAGATGATGTCGACAATTCCGTCAACGTGCTCATCGGCGCAGATGAGGGTGAACTGCACCTTGGGGATGGTATTGACGAGCAGCTCGTTGCCGCGCACGTATTCCTTCCAGCCATGCTGCGCGCCGCAGCCCTGCACCTGGTTGATAGTCATGCCGCGAACATCAGCAGCAAACAGCGCGTCCTTGAGAACCTCAAGCTTTTCCTGACGCACGATAGCCGTGATCTTTTTCATAATGAATTCCTCTCTTCAATAAAAGAAATTGATTTACCTTCACATGGCACGGGTTTTCCAGGTGCCCGAGATTGCCCCGAAAGAGGAGCGCCGCGTACTTCGGTACGCAAGCGACGGTTTGAGGGGCAAGGTCGGGTGCCTGGGAAAGCCGTGCCGCTAATCGAGTCCCGAGAAGGAGGGATATGCGCTCTCGCCGTGCTGGCTGGCATCCAAGCCCAGCGCCTCGTCGGCCTCGCCCACACGCAGGCTACCGTGGAACAGCGCTTTGACCACCGCGGCGATTGCCAAGTCGAGCACCAGCACAATAGCGACCGTCACCACAATGCCCAGGACCTGCGAGATGAGCAGCGACACGTCGCCCGTGTAGAACAGGCCACCCTTACCGGTCCACGAAAGCTCCGGCACACAGAACAGGCCCGTGAGCACGCCGCCCAAGATGCCGCCAATGCCGTGGCAGCCAAACGCGTCAAGCGCGTCGTCGTAGCCAAACTTGGTCTTGAGATGGCTGATAGCCAGGTAGCAGACGGGCGATACGATCAGGCCCATGACCAGCGCCGCCCACGGCTCGACAAAGCCCGCACCCGGCGTAACCACCACAAGGCCCGCAACCAAACCGGTGCTAGCACCCACCAGCGTGGGACGACCGGTGTGCACGCGCTCGACGACAAGCCACGAGACCATGCCCGCCGCGCTGGCCGTCACGGTGTTGAGGATGGCGAGCGCCGCCACGGCGTCGGCCTTAAACTCGCTGCCACCGTTAAAGCCAAACCAGCCAAACCAAAGCAGGCCGGCGCCCAGCGCCACAAACGGCACGTTATGCGGACGGTAGCTCATCATGCCAAAGCCGCGACGACGGCCGAGCATTAAGCAGAGAATCAGGCCCGTAAGACCGGACGAAATGTGCACCACGTCGCCGCCGGCAAAGTCGAGCGCTCCGATGATGTCGCCGATAAAGGAGCCATCGCCGCCCCAAACCATGTGGGCGAGCGGCGCGTAAACCACGAGCAGCCAAATGCCCAGGAAAGCCGTCATGGCACCAAACTTAACGCGACCTGCCAGGCTGCCTGTGACGATAGCGGCCGTGATCATGGCAAACGCCATCTGGAAGGCGATGTTGATGATCTGAGGGTAGACGGCACCATCCGTAGCATTGCCCTCGGCCGCCTGCAGCACCTGGTTGAGCACCGGTAGGCACAGCAACTGGTCAAGGCCTCCAATAAACGGGCTGGAACCGTCGCCGCCGTAGGCCAGCGACCAGCCGGCAACAATCCACAGCACACCAACCAGGCCAATGGCGCCAAAGCACATAAGCATGGTGTTGATGACATTTTTGCGCCTGGACAGGCCGCCATAGAAAAACGCCAGACCCGGTGTCATTAAAAACACGAGCATGGTGCAGATGAGCATAAACGTTGTCGATCCCGTATCGTACATTCGCTCCCCCTTGGTTGCATGAACGTTGTCGGCGCCCATCATGCGGCCGAGGGGCAACTGGTGTAGACCAGATACGGCGTTGTTAAACGCTGCGTTGTCGAATGGAAACGGTGCCGCAATCTTGGAAACGGCGCGGCAACGGGCGCGAAACGAACGGGAAATGTGCGAACGGGAAGGGCGCGCTTGGCCCCGCTCTGGCTAGCGCCGGAACAGCTCGCGGGCTCGATCGCGGAGGTCGGTAGCTCGAATGACACCTTCGTAGCGATTGATGCGCAGACGCGGAAAGGCATTGAAGAAGCGTAGGTCGCGGCGGCTGAGTGACACACTCGGCACCGGACGGCTCATGCGCTTGCCGGCAAGGCGACGACTGAGCGACGGACGCGGCATGCTCGGCGCGGCATCGGCAACGCGGCGGGCAGCAAGCGCCAGGCCGCGAGCACCATCCGAGATAAACGTCGGCATCGAAGCCTTCTCGCGCAGGGCATCGAGCGCGGCGTCACCCAGCTCGGCCAGCCACGCGTTAACGGCACGGCTACGGATGTGCGTCTGCGCCACCGAGTCAATCGTCGATTCGGGAATGCGTTCGAGCATGGAGTCGGAGGCATCGGCAAGCGACTCATTGATGCGGTCGGCAAGGTCGGCGCGCACGCGCTCCAGCTGATCGGACAGGCGGCGCCAGCTCGCCAACGAGCACGCCGCGTCGACCATCATCGCGACCGCGACGATAGAGGCGGACAGCCGCACAATCAGCACCGGCAGATGGCCAAGCAGCCCCAGCAATGTCGGCTCCACTAAACGACAAATGCACAACGCACCCAAGCCAAACGCGCATGCCCAGTACAGACAGATGCGTCCGTGCAGGTTAAACGGCAGGCGCGAATAGTCCCAAAAGCGAGCGCCCGTTGTTTTTTCCAACAGCGCGCCGACGCTGTACTCAATCACGCTGCATACGAGCGCCGCGGCAACAAACTGGCTCGAGGCATCCGGAATCCCGCGCAGCAAAAGCCAGCAGGCTATGCCGCCCACACCATAGATAGGGCAACACGGCCCCAGCAAAAAGCCACTGTTGGCGAATCGTCCGTGATTGAGCATGGCGCAAACCGTCGACTCCCACGCCCAGCCGCAAAACCCGTAGAAGGCAAACGAGAGCACCAGTGCCGAAAGCGGACAGGCGGCAAGCGTCGCGCCGCCAAAAGCCATGTCGATCGCGGTCCCCACCGTCTACCCTCTCCTCTTTTCGCTCGATTCGCTGCTCACGCCATCGTCCGGCTCGTCCTTGCGCCGCAGACGACCGGCGACCGTCTCGCGCAGCGCGCACCATTTGTCTGCCAAACACACAATCCATGCCTCACGACACGTCGGCGGTACCGGCACCAGCGGAAACATATGGCGCACGATAATATTCCGCTCGCGCGACGTCAGCTCAAAATCCTCCTCCGCACGTGCCAGGGCAAAAAACGGGTGGCGAAAGCCATGCAGCCGATGGCTTGGGTCGGGATCATGCCAATCGTAGAGAAAGTAATCGTGTAACAGGGCCCCGCGCAGCAGCGAGGCGCGGTCGACCGAAATGCCAGCACGGCCCAAGTGCTCGGCAAAGGACAGACTTGCCCGTGCCACCGAGGTCACATGTGCATAGACCGTCACGTCGCCATGCTGGATAAACTCGCGCGTCAGGTCCAGACGGCCCGCCTGTGCCAGTTGACGGGCAGCATGGTCTACTTCGCACGCGATTTTCTCGGCACGAGCGACATCGAACATGCTGTCTCCTTCCAGCGACTCACGGCGACAAGCCACGGCCTGTGCACAATCGATAAAAACATCATGGGACATATCAGTATGGCATCGGACAAAACGTTTTGCCCCGCCAGTTGGCGAATTACCGCGCCGCCGTCACATATCAAACGCCAAAATGTGCGAGACTGTCTTGTGCAATTGTGCCGGCCGAGGGAGCGCCGGCGCTCGATTCGCATGGAGTAACCCACAACGATGCTGCTTACGCAAACGACAACGCCCGAGGACGTCAAGGCTCTTAATCGCGCCGAGCTTCCGCAGCTCTGCGGCGAGATTCGCCACGCCATCCTCGAAAGCTCCGCCGCCGTCGGCGGGCACGTTGCCCCCAACTTGGGCGTCGTTGAGCTTACGGTTGCGCTTCATCGCGTATTTAACTCCCCCATCGACAAGATTGTCTTTGACGTTTCGCACCAGACCTACGCCCACAAGGCGCTGACCGGGCGCGCGTACACTTATATCGATCCGGAGCGTTATGGTGAGGCTTCTGGCTTTGCCAATCCCGACGAGTCCGAGCACGACCTGTTCGCCATGGGCCATACCTCCACGTCGGTGAGCCTGGGCTGCGGCCTGGCGCACGCTCGTGACCTGGCGGGCGATACGTACAACGTCATCACCATCATTGGCGACGGCTCGCTTTCGGGCGGCCTGGCGTTTGAAGGCTTTAACAATGCCGCCGAACTCGATAGCAACCTGATCATCATCGTCAACGATAACGACCAGTCCATTGCCGAGAACCACGGTGGCTTGTATCGCAATCTGGCCGAGCTGCGCGCCAGCAACGGCACCTGTGAGCGCAACGTTTTCCGCGCGATGGGGCTCGACTACCGCTATCTGGACGCCGGCAACGATGTGTTGGCCCTGGTCGACACGCTGCAGGAGCTGCGCGATATCGATCATCCCATTGTGCTGCACGTCTCCACCGCCAAGGGCAAGGGCTTTGAGCCAGCCCAGAGTGACCCCGAGCGCTGGCATCACGTGGGTCCGTTTGACATGGCGACTGGGCGCAAGCTCTGCCCGGGCCATCCGAGCGAGCCTGCGCCGCGCACCTATGCCGACATTACGGGCGAGGCGCTCAGCGCCGCCATCGAGCGCGATCCGCAAGTCGTGGGCATCACGGCCGCCACGCCCTACATCATGGGCTTTACACCCGAGCTTCGCGCTGCCGCCGGCAAACAGTTCGTCGACGTGGGCATTGCCGAGGAGCACGCCGTGACCTTTGCCACCGCGCTTGCACGCTCGGGCGCCAAGCCGGTCTTTGGCGTGTACGGTACGTTTTTGCAGCGTGCCTATGACGAGCTGTGGCACGACCTGTGCCTCAACGATGCCCCGGCGACGATCCTGGTGTTTGGCGCATCGATCTTTGGCACCACATCCGAGACGCACCTCTCGTTCTTTGATATTTCCATGCTGGGCGGTCTTCCCAACATGCGCTACCTGGCGCCGGCCTGCATGGAGGAATACCTGTCCATGCTGAGCTGGTCGCTCGACCACCGCGAGCATCCCGTGGCGATTCGCGTGCCGGGCATTGGCTTGGTAAGCCGCCCCGATCTTGCGCCCGCCGAAGACACCGACTATAGCGTCGTTCGCTACAACGTGGTGCGCCAGGGCCGCGACGTTGCCGTGCTCGCGCTTGGCGATTTCTTTGAGCTGGGCGAGCGCGTGGCAAACCGTCTGACTGCCGAGTACGGCATCGAGGCCACGCTCGTCAACCCGCGCTTTGCAACCGAGCTCGACCGTGAGTTCCTCGACAGCCTTGCCGCCGAGCATCGCATTGTCGTCACTCTCGAGGACGGCATCTTGGACGGTGGCTGGGGCGAGCGTGTCGCGTGCTACTTGGCCTGCACGCCCGTGCGCACGCGCACCTTCGGCATCGCCAAGGGCTTCCCCGACCGCTACGACCCCAAAGAGTTGCTCGCTCAGAACGGCATGACGGTCGAGAACATGGCCGCCGAAGCCGTAAGGCTACTGAACGAGTAAGAAAACCTCCGCAAGGAAAGCATCCCTGCGGAGGTTTTTATTTTCGCGGCGCGATTATCTCGATCTGTAACACCTAGCGTACAAATCCTCGTCTACCCGTTACAGATCTAGACAAAACAACGAGACCGGCCGCCGTACCAGCCCAAACCACCACAAAGGTGCCTGTCCCCTTTGTGGTGGTTTTAGGTCACGGTCGGTACGAAAAACGAATAACCGTTCATACGCGATCTCCTTACTTATATAACGACCACCATGAGCGACCACGCCGACCGCAAAACGCTATCTCAGCAGCAATAACCGACGTTTGCCCAGATAAAACCTACCAAAATAAACCTGTCCCTTTTTGGTAGGTAGAATAACCCATAAGGTAAGTATGTTTCTGAGTTATTTCGTGTTGACCCATTTGAGCGCGATAGGGTATAACTCTACTCAACCGCTAGGGATTTTATTGAGAAAGGTGTTCTACCATGAGCAAGAACCTCTCCCAGCAGGTCGTTCTCGACCGCCGCGGCTTTGTCGCCGCCACCTTCGCAACCGTCGCCGGCCTTGGTCTTGCCGGCTGCTCCGACACCAGCGCCGAGGCCGACAAGGGCTCCGCCGCCTCCTCCAAGAACTCCGAGGATACCGAGGTTTCCACCACGCTCGACGCCAAGGCATTCGACAAGCTCGTCAACGACGGCCCCAAGGCCGATGACGACGCCATCGCCGCCAGCACCTGGGCCACGGCCGTCAAGGACGCCGGCGTCTTTAAGATCGGTGGCGTTCAGACCTCCACGCTCTTCTCCCTCCTCAACGAGAAGGACGGTCAGACCCGCGGCTTCGACGCCGGCATCGCGCAACTTCTGTCCAACTACATTCTGGGCGAGAACAAGGTCGAGATCACCCAGGTGACCTCGGACACGCGCGAGTCCGTCCTGCAGAACGGCCAGGTCGACGCCGTCTTTGCCACCTACACCATCACTGACGAGCGCAAGAAGCTCGTCTCCTTTGCCGGTCCCTACTACTACACTCAGCAGGCCATCCTGGTGCTCGCCGACAACGACGACATCAAGAGCGTCGACGACCTGGCCGACAAGAACGTCGCCGTCCAGTCCGGCTCCAACGGCCCCGCCATCCTGGAGGAGTTCGCTCCCAAGGCCAGCCAGCAGGAGTTCAAGACCGACGAGGAGGCCCGCCAGGCACTCCAGCAGGGTCGCGTTGACGCCTACGTCATCGACAACAACATGCAGCAGAGCGCCCTGGTCCGCGAGCCCGGTAAGTATAAGATCGCCGGCAAGCCCTTCGGCAGCAAGGAGCCCTATGGCATCGGCCTGCCGCTCGATTCCGACGGCGTCGCCTTTGTCAACGACTTCCTTAAGAAGATTGAGGATGACGGCACCTGGACCGAGCTGTGGCAGATCTGCATCGGTGACCGCACGGGTGACACCAATGTTCCCGAGCTGCCCGAGATCGGCGCCTAGGCAACGCGCCTAGTAACGGCCGCAACGAAACCATACGGAAACGCACGGTGCGCTTTATTGCGCTAAACTGTTTCCTTACTGAGTTGTCGGGGCTTCCGTACACACGGGAGCCCCTTTCCTTATCGGCGGGAGGTCCGCATGAGTCTCTCCGAGCTCTGGTCGCTCTATGGCCAGAACTACATTGACGCGCTGCTCGCAACCTGGGGCATGACGCTTGAGTCGTTTGCCATCGCCATGGTGCTGGCCGTCGCCGTCACCGTGATGCGCGTGTCGCCGCTCAAGCCGCTGCGCGTCTTTGGCGACCTGTATGTCCAGGTCTTCCGTAACATCCCCGGCATCGCGCTGCTCATTATCGTCGTCTACGCGCTGCCGCCGCTCAAGGTCGTCCTGCCCTACCGCACCTGCGTCATCGTCGCCACAGTGCTCTTGGGTTCTGCCTTTGGCTCCGAGAACTTTATGAGCGGCATCAACACCGTCGGTGTCGGCCAGGTGGAAGCCGCCCGCTCGCTGGGCATGAACTTCAGCCGTATCCTCGCCAAGATCGTGATTCCGCAGGCGCTGCGCTCGAGCGTGCTGCCCATGACCAACCTCTTTATCGCCGTCATGCTCACCACCGCGCTCGGCAGTCAGGTGCCGCTTAAACCGCAGGAGCTCACCGGCGTGGTGAGCTACATCAACACGCGCTCGCTCGGCGGCGTCGCCGCGTTCTTTATCTCGGCGCTCGGCTACCTGGGCACGGCCTTTGTGGTGAGTCACATTGGCAACTATATCGATAAGAAGGTGAGGATCCTCCGATGAGCAAGCACTCCGCCTCCGCGCTCACCATGCGCGATGCGCTCTACGAGGCTCCCGGCCCCAAGATGCGCGCCAAGATTCGCGTCGGCACCGCCATCTCACTTGTTGCCGTGGCCGCGCTCATCGCTCTGGTACTGCAGCGCTTTTATGTGACCGGCCAGCTTTCGGTCCATTACTGGTACTTCTTTACGCACCTCACCACCTGGAAGTTCCTGCTTGCCGGTTTTGAGGGCACAGTAAAGGTCGCGCTCACCGCCGGCGCCATCGCGCTGGTACTGGGCTTAGCCCTCATGCTCGGTCGCACCAGCGACATTAAGCCGCTGCAGCTGGTCTGCCGCGTGCTCACCGACTTCTTCCGCGGCGTGCCGAGCCTGCTGTTCATCTATTTCTTCTTTTTGGTGCTGCCCCAGTACAAGATCGCGCTGCCATCGTTTTGGATGCTCACGCTTCCCGTCGCGCTCGCCGCAGCCGGCGTGCTGGCCGAGATCTTCCGTGCCGGCGTCAACGCCGTGCCGCGCGGTCAGGTCGAGGCTGCCCAGGCACTCGGCCTCTCCAAAGCAAAAATCACCTTTAAAATCGTCCTGCCGCAGGCTGTTCGTTTTATCATTCCGTCGTTGATTTCGCAGCTTGTGGTCGTCGTCAAAGACACCACCGTCGCCTACGTGGTGAGCTACCCCGACCTTATGCAAAATGCCCGCGTGCTCATTACCAACTACGACGCACTCGTGTCGGTCTACCTGGTAATCGCGGTCATCTATATCCTCATCAACGTCGCGATCAACAAGGCCGCTGTCTACGTTTCGCACAAGACCGGCGCGACCATCATCCGCTAACGCTTTACCATTTCGAGTCATAAGGAGCCGAGCACCATGGCACAGAGCACCTCTTCCACCGGCAATCAGCCGCTGATCGAGCTCAAGCACGTCGATAAGCACTATGGCGACCTGCACGTTCTCAACGACATCAATTTGTCGGTCGACCGCGGCGAGGTCGTCGTGGTGATCGGACCCTCGGGCTCGGGCAAGTCGACCATGTGCCGCACCATCAACCGCCTGGAGACCATCGACTCGGGCGAGATCCTCATCGAAGGTCAGCCCCTGCCGCAGGAAGGCAAAGACCTTGCCCGCATGCGCGCCGAGTTGGGCATGGTGTTCCAACAGTTCAACCTGTTCGCACATATGACGGTGCTGCAAAACGTCATGCTGGGACCGGTCGACGTGCTGGGCGTGTCCAAGGAGGAGGCTCGTGAGCGCGCCATGGACCTGCTGGACCGCGTGGGTGTTGCCGAGCAGGCCGATAAAGTGCCTGCACAGCTCTCGGGCGGCCAGCAGCAGCGCGTCGCCATCGCCCGTTCGCTCGCCATGCAGCCCAAGGCCATGCTCTTCGACGAGCCCACGAGCGCCCTTGACCCCGAGATGATCAACGAGGTGCTCGAGGTCATGGTCCGTCTGGCCCAGCAGGGTATGACGATGATCGTCATTACGCACGAGATGAACTTTGCCCGCCGCGTGGCCGACCGCGTCGTGTTTATGGCCGACGGCCAGATCGTGGAAACCGGCACACCCGACGAGTTCTTCGACCATCCCCAGACCAAGCGCGCCCAGGACTTCCTCAACTCCATCAAGGGCCACTAACCCAATTGCCACGCGGGGCAAATTCATCAACAGCGTTTGCCCCGCGCCGCCCCTGCGCCATGTCCACCCGGATTCGAAAGCCACGCCCATGATTGGAACCCGCACTTCATCGTCCTTTACCCCGCATGTCGACGTCGCCCCCGCCGACCGCCCACTCATCCTCGTCGCGCCGCGTTGGGAAGAGGCAAAGCCGTTTTTAAGCGAGACGCTCTCCCCCAACGAGGAGATTGCCAGCGTCTTTGTCGATGCCATCCTTGCCGCCGGCGGCCTGCCGCTGCAGATGTCCATCACCGAGGACATTGAGGTCATCCGCCATTACGTCGATATCGCCGACGGTATCGCTATTCCCGGCGGCCCGGATGTCAACCCCAAACGCTGGGGCGATGATCGACCCTACGACCCCACCCTCTGCTGCGAGATCCGCGATTGCTTTGAGTTTAAGCTGGTCGGCGAGGTGCTCCGCGCCAAAAAGCCGCTCTTTACCACCTGCCGTGGCACGCAGTTGCTCAACGTCGCCACTGGCGGCACCCTGTGCATGGACGTGCCGAGCCTGGGCGCTCGCGAGGGCCGCACGCAGTGGCGCCATACCCACGTGCTCAACGACCCCGTGCATCCCGTCGAGGTCGTGCCGGGCTCGCTGCTCGACCGCGCGCTTGGCGGCCACAGACTGATCCAGACCAACTCAGCACATCACTGCTGCGTCGATCGTCTGGGTAAAAGCACGCGCTTGGTCGCCAAGGCAACCGACGGTATTCCCGAGTGCATCGAGGTCGAAGGCCAACCATTCTGTCTAGGCGTGCAATGGCATCCCGAGTACACGTGGAAGACGCTCGAAACCGACTTTAACCTGTGGAAGTCGTTTGTCGAGGCGGCGGCAAAGGTAAAGCAGGCCCGCTAGCTCGCGAACCACTCAGGTTAAAGCCTCCTAAGCCGGGGGGGGGCGGACACCAGCTACGGTGCCCGCCCCCCTGTATTTGATATGCTCGGTATGATTATCCCTCACAAACAATCAGAGAAATCTCGACCGCAATCGGTCGACAGTAAAGCAAATGATAAAAACGCTTGCTACGTTTATGAGGCAGTCAATTAAAATCGAGATGCATTGACCATTCCCCAACGGGGTCACGCCGCAAATCCACATGAGCATCGAGGCTGGAAGCGGAAGCATGGAATTGGCCCCGATCTGTATGTAGATCGCTACAACGTTGACAAGCAACAGCATGCCAATCGGACCGAAGCCGGACCCAAAATAGGAAACAACGATTACGCAAGAAACCACGTATGCAAGGCAGGCGGCGGCAGCAAGAACAAGTCGATAGCAAAATACATGCAGGTTGAAATACTGCTGAGCATCCAAAACGATCGCGCAGTTAAGACAGTACAAAACGACACTCGTCAGGATAAACGCGCCCAAAAGGGCGAAAGAAGACAGCATCGCTCGCGCAACGATAGCGCACACACGCTTCCATCCCCGAGCCTCCGACAACCCCCACGGTTCCTCGACAAAGCCCGAACTGACAAAGCGCGGCGCAATGCAAGCCGCGATGAATGGAAAGAACAATGCATGAGCCAACGGGGCTACGTTGAACAGCAGACCGCGAAAAACCTCTGCATTACCAAATAGAACGACATCCTCCGCCGATAGCGGAAGCGTCGGGTCTGGGAAAAAGCCCAAGAAACTGTTCTCACGGAGGCTACAGAACCACATCGGGAAAGAATTAAGCTGCAATACCACCATGCACGCATAAATTACCAGGATTAAGGCGTACGTCCATTTGATCACACGCTTCCATTCTGAATGGAGGAATCTTTTAATCTGATGAGCCATTGGGCACACCCCCAGCATGAAAGCTCACGAGAACGTAAACCAAAACCGATAGACAGCTGACCGCCACGCCATATCCCAGAAGCGTCAGCTGGCCCATATCGCTATACCCAAGGGCGCATCCGACTCCAAGATACGGCCCAGGAAGGAAGAAGATCCATCGCAAGGATGGTATAGGTGCCTGAAGGAAGGCTCCGTAGAGCGTCAAGCTCATGACAAATCCGATTATTACCACAGCCCCGCTCAATACGGCGCTGCCCGTTATCCGATAGATGGTCACCGTCTCCAGCGCAACCGATATCACCAATACGGCGTTGACTATCATTGCAGGCAAAAATACAGTTAGTATGTTGTGCGAGTAGTTATGCCCTCCACGTATTATGGCTATTGCAAAAAGAAGAAGGCAAAGCGCGCTATACGCTGCGCCAATTATTAAAGCAGACGAAAATGCATGGGCTAGAGCCCCATAAAAGCGGTTGAGACCTCTTGCCGAAGAAATTCGGTGCCCCTCTTTATAGCCATGCTCCTGTAAAAGCACCAAACAAACGATGAGTGGAACGAACAGGGATGTACCGGCAAAAGCGCTGCGCGCAAGGGACTCATCAGGCGCAGAAGGATCGATTGCATTCCAGAGGAAACCAATATCCTCCCCACAAACGCCATAGCCAAAGACTAGCAACGTTGCTCCGTTATTTAGAAAGACACCGAAGAGAAGGCCGAACGCCAGCATAAGCGCAAGACCAAACTTCGCTGGAAACATCCCGTGCAAACGCATCATATCTGCCTTTATGGAATGGATCGCCCGCTTCATAGCGAGACCGCCTTCATCAAGCGCCTGTAATACTCTTTTAGGGACGACGCCTCATCCCTTATGACGTCCATCGATTCCTTTTTTAGCAGTTCGCCGTCATGAATAAACACGCAACTTGTTGCAACCGATGCCAACTCATCCAAATCATGGCTAGAGATGAGCATGGTCTTACCCTGTTCTCGATTCAATCGGCCGATAAGGGCCCATATACTCTCGATGCCCAACGGATCCAATCCATTTGCCGGCTCATCGAAAATTAGTACGTCTGTGTCGCCCAATAAAGCCGTAGCTATATCCAGTCGCCGTTTCATTCCCAGAGAAAAACTGCTCACGCTCTTTTTCTCATCGACGTCCAGCCCGACTAGGCCCAAGACACGAGGAACCTCACGTTTCTCATCGAGCCCCCATTCCGCACATCGGATCCGAAGATTCTCAGCCGCACTGAGGGATTGGTATGCTCCGCAGGAATCTGGCACATAGCCGACACGCGTCCGCATCAGGCTCAGCTCTTTTTTCGACTTGCCTCCAAAGAGCTCCACGCTCCCCGACGATGGCTCACAGAGGCCCAATACGATTTTAATAAGCGTGCTTTTGCCCGCCCCGTTTGCACCAACAAGGGCGCAGAGCTCAGACTGATGTACCTCGAAGGAAACGTCATGCAAAACGCGGCGCCTCCCATAGCGCTTTGACACCCTTGATAGCCTTATCGTTGATGCGTTCATTGGCCTCCCGTTCCGCTTGATAGCAAAACCGCTCATATCGTTCCTTCTTTACTTTATCGTTTTCAATAGTTATTATTGTTTTTCGATAACTCATATTTGTCAAGATAATCTAAAAGAAAGAACCCGTGTTAGACACGGGTCCCTTCACGCTGATATTTCGTTTTAGTTGTTCGCCTTAAGCTACTCGTCGCTCAAATCGACAGCAAAGACTGATGTCGGAAGCGACGCCTCGTTGCCTCCGACATCCCGCATCTGTCTCACGACATTTTTCGCGCGCTCGACAATAAGCTCCTCAAGCTCTTTCTCGCTCACGCGCTGAATAATATCTCCCGGTTGACAATCAAGCTCATCACAGATATCGAGAAGCGTCTTTAGGCGAATAGCTTTTATCTTTCCGTTTCTAAGCTTTGAAATATTAGCCGGAGTATGCCCCGTCGCTCGAATCAGATCAGCACTGGTCTTTCCGGTCTTAAGCAGCTGCGTCTCAAGCTCGATGATGAGATAGCTCATGTTTCCTCCTACACAAGCTCGTCAGACTGCTCTTGGAGCAGCGAGGCATAACTCCAGATCGCCGAGATAAACAGACAGACAACTGCGCCGATAAACGACCCCGCATCAAAGGTAGCGCCTTGGCAAATCTCAATAACGAAGGAATGAGGCACGATGTAAAGCTCCAGTCCGCCAATGGTGAGATTGACCGATCCATAGGCACCAACAAGCGAAACCGCGGCGTTAACAGCAAAGGCAAGCGCGAGAACACGGATAAGCCACACATGCGTCTTGGTAAAGGGCGAGACGCCTCGCGAGATGTTACGGCTGATCCCGCACAAAACGACAAGCGAAATACCCACGACGAGTGCCAGGCACAGTCCGCTTGGGATAACGATGCACCCGCCATTGAGAAGCGTCACGACACCGAAAGAATCGACAGAAGCAACGTTTGCAACCGCATACCAGATCACGTAAACAACCAACGCGGCAAAAGCAACGAGCATCCCTGCAAAAACGGCTGCCATGCAAAAACCAAGCTTCCTGATATTTTCGCCCGCCTTGGCCATACGCTGAACGCTGTTGGACATACACTCACCCTCATCGGTTCTATCGTTATTCGAACAGTTTATCGAACAACGATATGGATTGCATGCGGAAAGCCCCGCCAGTGCGCATAGGCCATTCACTAATCAGAAGAGATGAGCGTGGATTTTTGGACACGTATCGAACGAGCGTGGATAATCTCCCACTTTGAGGCCGCCACCGGGCCTAAAACGGGAGATTATCCACGCTCATAGTCATCAAGGCTCACAGCCTCTTACTCGGCCGCCTCGCGCAGGGCCGACATCGTAGCCGCATATTGCTGCTGCAACGCATGCATTCCCTCGCGAGCGCCGTCAACGGCATCGGCGCCGCGCAGCGCTTCGGTCACCACGACCGCCGGCTCGTACAGATTATCGAATCCCAGGTTCTGGCTCACGCCCTTGAGCGTGTGCGCTGCCATAAACGCACCTTCGGCGTCTCCTGCCGCCATGGCGGCCTCCAGCTTGTCCATGCTCTCGTCATCCAAAAACTTGAGGGCAAAGCGGGCAAGCATTTCCTCGCCCATCAGCCGAGCGCACGCGTCATCAAAATTAGCGCCGATCTTCTCATACGCCTCACGCATGGAAATCATGGATTAAAACTCCTTTGGTCAAACTAAATCGTGGGAAACGCGACAACGTCGGCGGGGCGTGCCAACGTCTCGGCAATACGGTCTTGCACCTCGAGCAGGCAATCGAGCAGCAGCGGGTTAAAGGTGCCGCACTTACCGTCCAGGATCATCTGGATCGCCTCCTCGTGCGGGATAGCGTCCTTGTACACGCGCACGCTCGTCAGTGCATCGTACACGTCAGCCACCGAAACCACCTGCGCGGCGATGGGAATTTCGTCGCCCTTAAGGCCATCGGGATAACCCTTGCCGTCCCAGCGCTCGTGATGCCAACGCGCAATCTGGTACGCATATTCCATAAGCGCATTGCCGGCGTGATGGCTGCCCAGCTCGAGCAGCATGTTGGCGCCAATCGTGGTATGCGTCTTCATAATCTCGAATTCCTCGGGCGTGAGGCGCCCGGGCTTGTTGAGGATCGCATCGTCAATCGACATCTTGCCGATATCGTGCAGCGCCGAAGCCAGGGCGATCGTGGAGCGTTCCTCATTGTCGAGGGAGATCGTGCCGCTACGCTGGACCAGATAGCCAAGCAGCAGCTCGGTCAGCTTTTCGATGTTCGCAACGTGCCTACCGCTCTCGCCGTTGCGAAGCTCCATGACGCCGGCCATGATGTCGATGAGCATGCGACTGTTCTTGACGCGCTCGTTGTACTGTTGGGACAGCAGGTTCGTCAGGCGGCGCTGTTTGGCGTACAGGCGGATGGTGTTACTTACGCGGCGGCGCACGACACGGGAGTCAAACGGGCGGTTGATATAGTCCGAGGCGCCCAGCTCGTACGCGCGCAGAACCGCATCATCGGAATCTTCGCTCGAAATCATGATGACAGGCAGATTATCGATACCCGATCGGCGCGACAGATCGGCCAGCACCTCAAAGCCGCTTATGCCCGGCATCACAATGTCCAGCAGCACGAGCGACAACTCATCGCCATAGCGGTCGACCATGTCGAGCGCCGCACGACCGTTATCGGCCTCGAGGATGCAATGCTCGTCCTTGAGCATCTCGCTGAGAATGGCTCGGTTCATCTCGGAGTCATCGGCGATAAGCACCAAAGGCTTTTCGCTTTGGAAGGCCTCGATGGAATCGGCATCGGTCACGACCGTACCGGCTTTTGCCTTAGCGCGGCTCAGTAACTGAGCAGCGCGGCCAACGCCCTCATCGACCGTCTCGCCATGAATGCGAACGCCACCAACACATGCCGTCAAGCTCACGTACTCATGGCCCGGAATAATCGTGGAATGAACGGCATCGGACACCTGATGCAGGCGACGGGTGAAGTCATCGGAGGGAATATTGGGCATGACAACCACAAACTTGTCGCAGCCATAGCGCACAAGCTCGTCAGTCGAACGGATTCCGCTGCGTATGGCTGTCGCCACAGCACCGAGCGCAAGGTCGCCGGCATGACGGCCACACGTATCGTTGAAGGCCCTAAAATCATCAACGTCGATCATCGCAACGCCGGCATTCATGCGGGCGCTGCGAAGCTTTTCCTCGTAATATCGGCGATTGCGCACGCTCGTCAGCACGTCGGTGTAGACAAGGTCCTCTTCCGCGGCCTCTTGCTCATCAATCGGACGCACCATCAGCAAGACGTGAGGCTCGCCCTCGACCTTCAGAGGGCGTAGACGGGCGCGGTACTCAGTGCCATCATTGAGCAGTTGCTCCGACACCTCATCGGAGTCTGCCAAAGCCTCAAGACTCGACTGACGCAGACAAGGGCAGCGATCGCCGGCGAGCAAGCAGTTAGGCTCACTCTTAATCTGATCGGCCGACAGTAAACGCACCACGGGGTAGGTCTTCGCGACGCGGGCGACCTCGACGGCAGCCTCCTCGTCGGTTAGATTGACCTCGTGAGTATTGAGCATATGGGGCCCTTTCGATAGTTTCGCATGGAGCGGTGGGTTCCAAATGTTACAAGGGTAACACCTTGTCGATGCAGGTAAGTACGTGAATGCTGCCACATTCTTATGAGTTGGCAGACGGCGCGATTGAAGCCGCAGACGCGAGGTTTTGAGCACGTTTGTTAATACGGCCGAAACGTTTGCGGATGAAGCCTGCTTTGGCTATTGCGGATGCTAGAGCCCCAGGATGCCACGGACAGCCCGGGCAGCCGCTGCCGGGCGATCGCGCAGACCGTTATGCGCGCCCGGGATCGTCACGAGAGGGCAATCGAGATATTCGGCAGCCGCTCGCGTGCCAGCCTCGCGGGGCGTGCCAATCGAGAGCTCGCCTAGGAGCACGGCGGCCACCGTTTTCGACGCGCGAACGCTATCCCAATCGGGAACGCAGGTCATAGTAATCCCGTATTCGTTTGCCATGAAACTGCGGCCGTTGCGCAGGGCATGCTTGGCTTCTGCCTCGGTCGTTCCAGGAGCCTCGGGGTCCAAGTCGCCGAGGGCTCCCAAGAAAAGCCGGAGCGCCCTTGAAACCTTTCCAGCCGCAATCATATCGAGCAAAACCGGAGCTGCGCCCATGCCGACGCCTTCGGCCGACACAGCCGGCTCATGCAGAATCGCACGGGCGACGAGATGGGGTTCAGTGCGAAGAAGCTCCAGCGCCACCAATGTACCGGCGCTGTGCGCAAGCACATTTGTCGGAGCGCCAACGTGTTCGATCACGGCCTGCAGGTCGGCGGCCTGAGCGGCAAGATCATAGCTGCCGTCTGCCGCTTCGCTGCTGCCACCACAGCCGCGGCGGTCGTAGGCAATTACGCGGTAGTTGCGGCTGAGCTCACAAGCGATGCCGTCGAAAAATGTGCCGTCAACACAAGCGCCGTGCACGCACACCAAGGCAGGAGTATCAGGCGACACATCCGGGCCGGCATATTCGCGACAGGCAATCGTGGTGCCCGCATTCTCGACCGTAAAATCCATGTTGTGCCCCCATCATCAATGCCCATCCAATTGCACGTCAGTACGGCTGAATGGTCCCGCATTGCCTTACGACTTGTTAACAGATTAACTGTACCCGACCCGAGGCTTTTCATGGCACGGCATCATGAGCGACGTGAAAAAACGAAACTTGTAAAGCAAGAGCCCGCACCTCGCTTTGGAGCCGATGCTATGCTTAGGCGCAATAGTCTTGAGGAGCATATGCCTATGTCTACATTTTTGAATGCCAGCCCCATCTTTGGACCCGTTCGCAGCCGTCGCCTTGGTCTCTCGCTCGGCGTCAACATGATGCCGGCCAGCGGCAAAATCTGCACGTTCGACTGCATTTACTGCGAAAACGGCCTCAACGCCGAGCGCCCCTGCCACGAGCCGTATAACACGGCTGCCGTGGTGCTCGATGCACTCGAGGCAAAGCTGCGCGAGATGGCAGCCGAGGGCGAGCTCCCCGATGTGATCACCTTCGCAGGCAACGGCGAGCCCACCGCCGCACCGGAGTTTCCGCAGGCCATTGCCGGCGCCGTCGCGCTGCGCGACGAGCTTGCCCCAAACTCCAAGATCGCCGTGCTCTCCAACGGCACGCGCGCCGACCGCCCCGAGGTGCACGACGCGCTCATGATGGTCGACGACAACATTCTTAAGCTCGATACCGTCGACCCGGCGTTTATCCAGCTGCTCGACCAGCCCGTTGGCCCCTATGACGTCGAGCGCCAGATCGAGACGTTCGCAAGCTTTGACGGTCACGTCATTATCCAGACGATGTTTTTGAGCGGTGAGTACCGGAGCAAGTCTCTCGATAACACCGGCGAGGAGTACGTTGCCCCCTGGCTCGCGGCGCTCGAGCGCATTCGTCCGCAGGAAACGACCATCTACACGGTGGCACGCGAGACGCCGGTCGCCGGCCTTGCCAAAGCAGCGCCCGAGGTGCTCGACGCCATCGCCGCGCGCGTCCAAGCCCTCGGCATCCCCTGCCAGGTGAGCTACTAGCAAAACCACGCAGCAGCTAGTGTCAGCCATCCCGCTCCATCAGTTGCGGTGATATAGTTCCTATTTGTGCTGTTAAACCGCTTAAATCGGAACTATATCACCGCAACTTTTATGGACGCGTGGGTGGGCTATACTAGCTGCGAATGAAAGGAAGTTAGCCATGTATGACAACGGACCCGTGCCCGGCCGCAACGACGCTTGCTGGTGCGGCAGCGGCAAAAAATATAAGAAATGTCATAGCGCCTTTGACGAGCGCCTCGAGCGCCTGTGGGAGGAGGGCTGGGAGGTTCTGCCCCGCGCGCTCTACAAAACGCCCGCCGACATCGAGGGCATCAAGCGCTCCGCCGCCATCAACGTGGGCGTGCTCGACTACATAGGCGAGCGCATCGCCGCAGGCATGACCACCAACCAGATCGACCAGATGATCTACGACTACACCGTCGAGCACGGTGGCACGCCGGCCGACCTTAACTACGAGGGCTATCCCAAGAGCGTGTGCACCTCGATCAACGACGTCGTCTGCCACGGTATCCCCTGCGATGCGGATGTGCTACACGAGGGCGACATCATCAACGTAGACTGCTCCACGATCTTGGACGGTTACTTTAGTGATTCGAGCCGCATGTTCTGCATCGGCGAGGTCTCGGCCGAGCGCCAGCGCCTGGTCGACGTCACCCGTGCCAGCGTGGAGGCGGGTCTGGCAGCCGTCAAGCCATGGCTACCGCTCTCCGTTATGGCCGAGGCTGTGCAAAAGACCGTCGAGGACGCCGGCTTTAGCGTGGTGCGTGAGTACGGCGGACACGGCATCGGTAAGGAGTTCCACGAGGACCCGTTTGTGGGCTTTACCACCGAGGCGCCCGACGTAGACACCATCATGGTGCCAGGCATGGTCTTTACCATCGAGCCCATGGTCAACGCCGGAGCGCCCGATATCAAGATTAGCAAGGGCGACGGCTGGTGCGTGCGCACCAAGGACGGCAGCGATTCGGCCCAGTGCGAGGTGCAGCTCGTGGTGACCGAGGACGGCTACGAGCTGCTGAGCTGGTAGCCGTGGATGCGCCGGATGCTGACAGGCACGCCCGTCTTGCATCCGGCGTTTTATTTGAACATTTTGCCTGATAAAACCCGCCAAAATTAACCTGCCCCCTTTTGGCAGGTCGAGCGGAGAGGACTGCTTGTGAACATCCTGGTTTTGCTGCCCGTCAACGACCGCCATCGCGCAATTCTTGAGTCGAGCGCTCCGGGCGAGGACTTTATCTACACGAGCTCCGACGCCGCCACGCGCGAGCAGGTCGCCGGTGCGGACGTGATCTTGGGCAACATCGACCCTGACATGCTCACGGCATGCGAGCATCTCCAGCTGTTGCAATTGCAGACCGCCGGCTATGACGACTACCTTGCCGCCGGCACCGTGCCGGCCGACGCCAAACTGTCTTGCTCGGTGGGTGCCTATGGCCAGGCCGTAAGCGAGCACATGTTTGCCATGACCCTTTCCATGATGAAGCGCCTGCCCGGCTATCACGACTTGCAGCGCGAGCATCGCTGGGAGGATTTGGGGCCGGTTACCTCGCTCAAAAATGCCAACGTGCTGGTGCTGGGCGCGGGCGATATCGGCGGCCACTTTGCCACGCTCTGCCGCAGCATGGGCGCACACGTCCGCGGCATCAAGCGTCATCCGCTCGTCTACCCCATTGTGTTTGAGGACATGGACGGCATGGATGCCCTGCCCGAGCGCCTGGCCGAGGCAGACGTCGTCGCATCCTTTATGCCCAGCACACCCGAGACCCGCGGCCTGGCGAACGCCGAGTTCTTCGCCGCGATGAAGCCGGGCGCCTTCTTTGCCAACGGCGGCCGCGGCGATCTTGTGGTTGCCGACGACCTAGTTGCCGCCCTGGAATCAGGACATCTCGCCGGCGCCGCGGTCGACGTCACCGACCCCGAGCCGCTGCCCGAGACAAGCCCGTTGTGGGATGCGCCCAACATGCTCATCACGCCGCACATCTCCGGCTGGTTCCACTTGGCCGCCACGCTCAACAACGTGGTCGACATCGCCGCGGAGAATCTGCGTCACCTGCAGGCCGGCGAGACCCTGCGCTGCTGGATCGAACATTAGGGTTCCGCCGTTCTAACGAACGGCGGACCACTCGACGCTGCGAGCCCGTCTGGACGGCAATCTGCCTTTCAATCGTCGGGCATGGCCAGAAGGCCAATGCCCTCCTCTTTCAAGGCACCTTGCTCGACCAGACGGGCTCTCGCTGACTTTTGTTCAACCTGCGGGGTCTGGCTGGCGTTGGCTCTATCTGTGGGCCCTCGCTGACTTTTGTTCGGCCAGTGAGGTCTAGAGCTATTTGAGCGTTGCCAAGTACTTTCTTGCGTTTTCGACGTTCATTGCTGCGACGGGTGCGTGTGAACAGAGTTTGACATCGTTGGTGACCAGTAGATCTGCTTGAGCGCGTATCGCTGCCGCAATGATTAAATCGTCTTCGTAATCGCTATGGAGCTCACGCTGCCTGCTCGACATCCAGATGTCGCTCAGGTCACAGGGCACTGGCGTGGCAAGCTGCGACAGCACGCTAAGACAATCCCATGCAAGCGATGTCGCTGCCGCAGCGGCATCTTGGGAAAGCGAACCATGCTCGCGCCGATACCATGCCTTATGTTCGCTTGAAATCAAATAAAACAGGTCTTTGGACGATGTCGCCGCATACAGCAAATCAACCTGCGCCGTGCATGCATCGCGTAAAAACTCAATCGCCACCGAACGACCACGTCGTGAGGGAATGAAGTAATCGAGCCACACGTTGGTGTCAACCAAGATGCGCTTTGGAGTCTCACTCATAGAGCCAGCTCATCTCCTCGCCATAGCGACCCGCATAGGCATTCCGTTTGAGCTCTTCGTCGTCCGATGGCTGAGCCTTGACCATATCGATTCCCGATTCACAGCAAGCGGCAGCGAACAGCTTCGACCCCTGATCCATAAGCTCGAGCTTACGTTTGACAGCCTTTTCGCGCTCGCGCTGTTCCGCCCGGGCACGACTGGGCAGCAGGATATCCTCGAGCGCACCGGGGCGATCGGCCAGCGACGCTGCAAGCTGCCAGAGCGCTCGCACCGCTTGGCTCGGCGTCATACCGGCCTTGGAGAGAGCGGCGTCCCCACTCCTTTTAAGATCGGCATCGAGACGTACGTTGATCTGAGCGGCTGTTGTGGTCATGACCCCTCCTTAATACTTCAAAACTATCATAAAACTCTATGGTAGATACGTAAAGCATGTATAGCATTTATAAGCATTAGCCGTACTCTGTACACAAAAAGCCGCCGAGGCGCACTGCACCTCGGCGGCCACGTATCGCAGATCTAGTTCGGTTTCACCCTTTGCATTCGCCCAGATAAAACCTGCCAAAATAAACCTGTCCCTTTTTGGCAGGTTTTAGAGCTCCACGCTTTCAGCACCGTTGATGTTTAGGTTGCGCTCGTAGAAGGCCGTGAGGGCGCGGATGGCATACACCACGTCGCGTACGCCGCCGGTCTCGTAGCTCGAGTGCATAGCCAACTGCGGCAGGCCCACGTCCACGGCATGCATGCTCGCCTGCATATTGGACAGATTGCCCAGGGTAGAACCGCCGGCCATATCGCTCTTGTTGGCAAAGGCCTGCGTGGGCACGTCGGCGTCATCGCAAATGGCCTGGAACACCGCGCGGCTAAAGGCGTCGGTGCAGTAGTGCTGGTTGGCGGCCTCCTTGATGACGATGCCGCCGTTAAGCACAACCTGGTTGCGGGCGTCGCACTTCTCGGCGTGGTTGGGGTGCACGGCATGCGCGTTGTCGCAGCTCACGAGCATCGAAGCGGCAAGTGCGCGGTGGTACGACTCGTCATCGAAGCCCAGCGACCCGTTGATGCGGCGCAGCGCGTCGGCCAAGAACGTCGACATGGCGCCCTGCTTGGTCTCGGAGCCAACCTCCTCGTTATCAAAGCAGCAAAAGACCGAAACGTCGTGCGCATTCTCGGCACCCAAAAATGCCTGCAGCGAGGTGTAGGCGCAGGCCAGGTCGTCGAGCTTGGGCGTCGAGATAAACTCGTCGGCCCAGCCCCAAATGCGCGCATCCTGACGATTGACCAGGAACAAATCGCGGCCCAGAATCTGCTCGGGCTCAACATCCAGCTCGTCGGCGATCAGGGCATCAAAATCCCCCTGCTTGAGCTCGCCGGCGCTGATAAGCGGGCACAGATCGACAGCGCGATTGGGCGCAAAACCCTCGTTGACGCCGCGGTTCATATGAATGGCGAGGCTCGGAATAATAGCGACCTCGCGCTCGGTGGCAAGCAGGCGGCTCTCGATGCGGTCGCCCTCGCGCACCAGCACGCGGCCCGCGAGCGCCAGCGGACGATCAAACCACGTATAGTCGATCATGCCGCCGTAGGCCTCGGTGTTCAGGCGCAGCGTCTCGCCCGCACCGTCGAGCTCGGGCACGGCTTTGACCTTAAACGTCGGCGAATCGCTGTGCGACGCCGCAAGCTGAAAATGATAGTCGCCGGCAACGCCGTCCTCGCCCCACGTCGCGGCCAGGTCCTCGCCCACTTTAAAGGCAACAACGCTCGAGGTGTTGCGTTGCGTGTAATAACGCCCGCCCGGCTCGATGTCCCACGCCGCGTTCTCGGGCAGGTAGGTAAAGCCCGCCTCGTCGAGCTCGGCCATAATGGTCGCCGCCGTATGAAACATGCTGGGGCATGCCTCGATAAAGTCGATAAGGTCGTTAGCGGCCTCGATATCGTCGGCCGTCACATGCGCGCGCTCGGGCGTTTCCTGATCCGTCATGCTCTCCCCTTTCGCTGGGTTGATGGTCCCCTCCAGCATACCCCGCCGCGCCAGTGCCGTGCCTTTCATTCCATGTTTAATCCCGCGCCGCTCGCCAAGTTGAGCCATCATGCCCGCACTCCTTTTGCGACAATTACGCTAACAGGACGAGAGGAGCCGTCATGAAGCCACGTAACATTGCCATCGCCTGCGGTGTCGCGGGAGTCGCCGTCGGCCTTGCCGCTGCCGCCGGCATCGTTTACCGCAAGCAAATCAAGTCCGCCGCGTCACTCAAACGCTTGACCGGCAACGCGGATGGCTATGACCTGTACGCAATCGAAATCGCCTACGACTACGATCTTGATCGCATCATCGCCGCTGGTGTGCGCGATGACCAGGCATACATCGATGCCGTGGTGGCACAGGTGCTGCCCGGTGTGCCGGCACATGTCCAGGCGCCCCAGTTTGCCTGCAGCGCTTTTGTCGCCGTAGATGCCGAAGGCCGCGTGCGCACCGGTCGCAATTACGACTTTAAGGACGACACCTCGGCGCTGCTGGTGCGCAATCACCCACGCGGCGGCTATGCCTCCATCGGGTTTGCCGCCCTTAACAACCTGGGCGATAACACTCCGCTTGACTCCGTCGGCGGACGCGCTGCGGCGTTGATGGGCCCGTTTGCCCAGCTCGACGGCGTCAACGAATGTGGCGTGTCCATTGCCGTGCTCACCCTGGATTCCAAACCTTGTGACCAGGACACGCAGCGCCCCGTCATCAACACTTCGCTCGCCATCCGTCTGGTGCTCGACCGCGCGGCCACCACGCAGGAGGCCGTCGACCTGCTTTCTGCCTACGACATGCACGCCATGGCCGGACGCGACTATCACTTCTTTATCAACGACGCCGCCGGTGACGCGCGGGTGGTGGAGTGGGATCCGCGCGATCCCGACCGTGCATGCAAGGCGACGCCCGTACGCCAGGTCACGAACTTCTACGCCTGCTATGGCGACGAAGTGCTGCCCAACCAAAAGAATGGCGAGATGGGCCATGGCAAAGAGCGCGCCATCGCCATCGCCGATGTCCTTGACGCCCATGTCGGTGCCCAGGACGAAACGATTGCCTGGGAAGCCCTGCGAGCCGCAGCGCAAGAGCCCAATCCGGAAGACATCACCAGCAATACGCAATGGTCGGTCGTCTTTGACAATACCGAGCCCGCTGCCGCCATCACGCTGCGCCGCCACTGGGGCAACGTCGATGCCTTCGCACTGTAAGGAGCCAGGCCCGTCGACCTTACGTTCCCTGACGTTGCTTACATTTCCATACGCTTGAGCTAACACGTTTTACCCCCGTATCAACAGTGTGCGGGGGTAAACTTATGCGCATGTTATAACTTGCCCGGAAGGATTCACCATGCTTAGGATCGGTCTTCTTACTAGTGGCGGCGACTGCCAGGCGCTCAACGCCACCATGCGCGGCATTGTCAAAACGCTTATGACCAATAGCGAAGAGCCTATCGAGATTAATGGCTTTGAGGACGGCTATCAAGGCCTTATCTACAGCAGGTTCCGCGTCATGACGCCCGCCGATTTTAGCGGTATCCTCACCCGCGGCGGCACCATCCTGGGCACGAGTCGCACACCGTTCAAGCGTCTGGATACCCCCGAGACCGATGGTGTCGAGAAGGTGCCGGCGATGGTCCACACCTATCATAAGCTGCAGCTCGACTGCCTGTTTATGCTGGGCGGCAACGGCTCCACCAAGACCGCTAACCGCCTGCGCGAAGAGGGCCTCAACGTTATCGCCCTGCCCAAGACCATCGATAACGACACCTGGGGCACCGAGCTGACGTTTGGCTTTACGAGCGCCATCGACGTCGCTACCAAGTGCATCGACGACATCCACACCACCGCCTCGAGTCACGGCCGCGTGTTCGTTATCGAGATCATGGGCCACAAGGTTGGCTGGATCCCGCTGTACGCCGGCGTCGCGGGCGGCGCGGACGTCATCCTGATTCCCGAGATCCCCTACGACATGGACAACGTCATCAAGACCATCGAGCATCGCATGGAGACCGGCAGCCGCTTTACCATCGTGGCCGTCGCCGAGGGCGCTATCTCCAAGGAGGACGCGGCGCTGTCCAAGAAGGAATACAAGAAGAAGCTTGCCGAGCGCACGAGCCCGTCGATCGTCTACGACATCGCCAAGGAGATTGAGGCCAAGACCGGTCGCGAGACCCGCGTCGCCATCCCCGGCCACACGCAGCGCGGCGGCCAGCCCGATGCCCAGGATCGCATCTTTGCGACCCAGTGCGGCGTCGAGGCCGCGCTTGGCTGCCTGCGCGGCGAGTTTGGCTACATGATCGCCCTGCGTGACGGCAAGATGTGCCACATGCCGCTCGAGGAGGTCGCCGGCAAGCTCAAGTATGTCGACCCCCAGAGCGACCTGGTGCGCGAGGCCAAGGCGTTGGGCATCAGCTTCGGCGACGAATAGCCTCGGCTGGAACTGCTCTCATCGGAGGCCCCAGGGCTTTCCTCCCAAATCGTCCTCGGATATGTCAGGACCCCGCTGCGCGCTTCGCGCGGCGGGGTCCTTCCGTCCTGCGGAAAGATTTGGGAGGAAAGCCCTGGGGCCTCCTGCGGTAACTAGGGAGGCCGAGGCTATTCGTCTTCTTGCTGCAAGTGCGTGGGCTGAGATTTTGGGATGTTGCAGGCTCTTAGCTGAGAGTAGCACTGACATTTGTCCTAAAATGGCTGGTCGCTAGGGGTTGCTACCGGTAGTTGCGGTAGGGTTGGGGCAGATTCTAACTAGAAATGGTGGTCGCTACCGGTTGTTCTCGGCATACTCGGCTCATTCGATTCGACCATCAAACGAAAGGAACCACCATGGATCTTGCGATGGCACAGCGCCTCGTCGATCGCCGCAAGGCTGCCGGGCTTTCTCAGGAGGCGCTTGCCGCCCAGCTGGGTGTGAGTCGTCAGGCTGTCAGTAAATGGGAGCGCAGCGAATCCTCGCCCGATACCGATAACCTTATTGCGCTCGCCGCGCTGTATGGCGTGTCGCTGGATGAGCTGCTGTATGGGGAGGCGGCCAACGATGCCGACGACCTGGAGGACGGTAGCGCCGACACCGAGACGGCGGATGTGGCTGACGAGGCTGAGGATTCTGCCGAGCACGCCGATTGCGGCGACAAACCACTTGTCGACATTTCCCTCGCGCGCGGTATCCACGTCATTGATCCCAATAAGGGCGAGGAAGTCCATGTTGGTTGGAGCGGCATCCATGTGACCAACGAGCGCAAGGGCGAAGAGGTGCATGTGGGGCCGGGCGGCGTGCATATCGATACGCTTGAGGACGATGGACATAGCGTGCGCACCAATGACGACGGCACCGTCACCATCGACGGCGAGACGTTTTCCAGCTGGAAGGAAGCACACGACAAGCTCGACCATCATGGCAAGCATTTCCACACCAAGGTCGGACGTGCATGGAACAAATTCCCCTTCCCCGCACTTGTCACTCTCGCCTATCTGGTGCTCGGCATTGTCTACGGCACATGGGGCATGGGGCTTTTCCTCGTCTTTCTGGTTCCCGTCTACTACGCGATTGGTGACTTCATCGATCGGCGCCACCTGTCTAAGCTGATCGAGGCCATCTACCCGGCAGCCGCCATCGCTTGGTTCCTCTACATGTGGCTCTGTTTGGGACAGCCCCATCCTGCATGGATCATCCTCATCACGATTCCCGTCATAAAGGCGCTCATGCGCTGGTGCCGCAAACAATGGAAGCACCGCAAACAGGCCTAACACGCTCCGACCCACCAGCACCCAACCACCTCCGCCCTTCTCCTAAGTTGCGGTGAGATAGGGACTGTTTTGAAGCTCCAAAGCGCCAAACAGTCCGTATATCACCGCAACTTACAAACAACTGGGTCAGTTCCGGCACGGAGATTAGCATTGAGCTGACCGCGCGCCACGAAAAGGGGCCATCTACTACGTTTAACTCGATGGGGCCAACCATGACCGCCTTTTTCGAAAATCGACAGGCCTTCTACCTGCGGTTTTATTTTTCGTTTTCCCGGCATGGTTGAGGGTATCCAATTAAACGTAGTAGATAGGCCCGTTTTGTGGCATACGACCCATTCAAGCCCAATCTCGAAGGCTAAAGAGAGCCTCTCATCCACGCCTGCGGGCAAAAGATAGCAAAGCAACAAACGCCGGGTCGCTCGTAGGTGCCCGGCGTTTGCCCAGATAAAACCTGCCAAAATAAACCTGTCCCTTTTTGGCAGGTTACTCGGCACTCTTGAGGGCACCGACCATGTCAATCTTGTTGAGGGTACGGTTGGTGGCGAGGTTGACGATAAACGTAAAGCCAAAGGAAAGCACCACGGCGAGCACGTAGCTTAGCGGCTCGACCTCGACGTCAAAGTACAGCGACGGCATCTGCAAAATGTACGTAAAACTCTCGGCCAGCAAGCCGCCCAGCGGTACGCCCAGCGCGGCTCCGATCGCCGTGAGGATCAACGTCTCCTTGTTGACGTAATGGTGCACCTCGCCACGGCGGAAGCCCAGCACCTTGATGGTCGCCAGCTCGCGTTCGCGCTCGGAGATATTCGTGTTGGACAGCGTAAACACCACCACAAACGACAGGCATGCCGCCATAAAAGTCACGAGCACCACGACCGAATTGATGATCGCAAAGTTCGCCTCGTAGTTCTGCCAATGTTCGGCCGTGCTCGAGATGGTGAGCCAACCGTCGCTCTTAAGCTTCTTGCTAAACGCAATCTGGTCGGCCGACGAGCCCTTAAGCAGCACAAAGACGCCGTTGAGGCGTGCGCTTCGACCGAACGCGCGCTCATAGGTGCCCTGCGTCATGTAAAGCGTGTTGCCAAGATAGTTAAGCGAAATGTCACTGACTTTGACCTTGGCAACATTGAGCGACGAATCCTGGACGTATGCCGTATCGCCCGGCTGAATCCCCAGCACCAGCTGTGAACTCTTACTCAGATACACGTCTCCGTCACGCAAAGACAGCGGCTCTTTGGACTCGTCCTCGAGGCGCACATAGTCGTCCAGGTCGTTCGTGCGGTCATCGGGCACCACGATCAGCTGCACGGTCTCGCTCTTGCCGCCAAACGTAAAGGTGACGTTGTCGGTCATAATCGGCAGCGTCGAAGTCACGGTCACGTTGGAATCATTGGCCGCGCTGCGCTCATCCAACGCCGCGCACGTCTGCGTAAAGTCATCGGGGTTGGCGACCGCCAGCAAGTCATAACGCGTGATATGCCCGTACTGTTTGGGCGAAAGCGCCACCGACGTATCGCGAATACCCATACCGCAGATCACAAGCGCGGTGCAACCCGCGATGCCAAAGATGGTCATAAAGGCACGCTTTTTGTAACGGAACAGGTTGCGCGCAGCCACCTTGTTCAAAAAGCCCATGCGGCGCCAGATAAAGCCGATGCGCTCAAGTAGGATGCGCGAGCCGGCGCGCGGGGCCTTGGGGCGCATGAGCGAGGCCGGGGTCTCGGCCATCTCGTGGCGGCAGGCGATAATTGTGGCGCCCACCACGCCCACGGCAAACAGCGCCACCGAGACGATCGAGGACACGATGTCGTACGAAAGCAGCATCTGGGGCAGCGAGTACATGTCGTCGAACACCGTAAACAGGAACAGCGGCAGGCCCACAAAGCCGATGATATTGCCGAGCACGCCGCCAATCAGGCACGCCCACAGCGCATAGTCCACGTATTTGGACAGGATGCGCTCGCGCGAGTAGCCGAGCGCCTTGTACAGGCCAATGAGCGTGCGCTCCTCCTCGACCATACGCGTGGCGGTGGTGAGGCTGATGAGCACGGCGACGATAAAGAAGATGAACGGGAACACCGTCGCAATAGCCTCAATTGACGAGCTATCGCTCTCCACGCTTGAGTAGCTTGCGATATTGTCGCGGTCCTGGATGTACCACGTGCATTCACCCAAATCGGAAAGCTCGGCGCGGGCATCGGCAAACTGCTGGTCGGCGGCGGCGCGGCGCTGATCCAGGTCGGCCTGAGCCTGGACGCGTTCCTCGCTGCCCTGGGCCATGCGATTGATGTTGTCCTGCTCAATCCCAAAGAGCATATTCGCCTGGCGCTCGGCCGCATCCAAGCTTGCCGGCGTGTCGACTGTCAGCTCCTGAGCGCGCGCCTTCTCACGCTCCTCGCGGATCTTCTCTATATTGCCCTTGACCTTGTTGATCTTTGCCGCGTAGGCATCCGAATAGGAGTTGAGGCTCTTGGCTCCTTCGACGACTACGTGGACTGCGGAATAGGACGACGACGTCGCGGCGTCCTCGCTCACATAGAACTTATAGTCCGCCGCCGAAGCAGCGCGAAAGGCGTTGACTGTCGAGTCGGAGCTCACATCAGTGGGATCGAGGACCTCGGCCGTAATGGTGTAATCGCCCGCGGCAAACTGATCCTTGGCGCTTTGGTTCGACGAGCTCGCGTCATTGGCGGCAAAACTCACCGTATCGCCGAGCTTTTTGCCCGAAGCCTTCAGGAACTTCGAAGTCACCGCGACTTCATCGGCGCTCTCGGGCAAATCGCCGTTCACGAGCACCGGCTGATCGATGTTCTCCTTGGAGAGACTTTGCACGACCACGCGCTCGCGCGTTGTGCCCACGGCGGTGTAGGCGGTCTCGGCGTAGATGCCCTCGGCCGTTTCGACGCCATCGACCTCTTGGATGGCGTCGAGATCATCGTCAGTCAGGCCATAGGTCGACTGCACGTTAATGTCATAGACATTTTGCTGGTCGAAGTAGGCGTCGACCGAATCGCACAGATCCTCGCAACCCGCCTTGAGGCCGCACATCACGCTCACGCCGAGCGCGGTGATGACCACGATAGATAGGAAGCGCTTAAGACTGCCGCGGATTGTGCGGTAGATGCCACGGCGAAATACCGTCGGCACCATATCGTTTGAGCTTTGGGCGGTACGGTAGGTCGCGAACTCCCGGTCGCGGCCCGCGTGCTCCGTATCGTGGTTTTGGCTGTTTTGGCGGTCCTGGTCCATGGGCGCTACCACTCGATTGTCTCGATAGACACGGGATTTTGCTGGACCGTCTCGCTCTCCACGCGGCCGCTCTTAAAGCGGATCAGGCGATCGGCCATGGGCGCCAGCGCAGAGTTGTGGGTGATGATAATGACCGTAATGCCCTGCTTGCGACAGGTGTCCTGCAGCAGCTGCAAGATCTGCTTGCCGGTTTTGTAGTCGAGGGCGCCCGTGGGCTCGTCGCATAGAAGCAGCTTGGGGTTTTTGGCCAGCGCGCGGGCAATGGACACACGCTGCTGCTCGCCGCCCGATAGCTGCGCGGGGAAGTTAGCAAGGCGGTCGCCCAGGCCAACCTGGCAAAGCGTTTGCTCGGCATCGAGCGAATCGGGGCAGATTTGCGCCGCAAGCTCAACATTTTCGAGCGCCGTCAGGTTGGGGACCAGATTGTAGAACTGGAAGACAAAGCCGACGTCGGCGCGGCGGTATTCCACGAGCTGCGCCTCGTTAGCGGAGCTCACATCGCGCCCGTCCACCGTCACGGTGCCGGAAGTCGCCGTATCCATGCCACCCAGAATGTTGAGCGCCGTGGTTTTACCGGCGCCCGAAGCGCCCAAGATAATGGCAAGCTCGCCACGCTCAACGGTAAAGCTCGCGCCGTCGAGCGCGTGAATGCGGGCATCGCCCTCGCCGTATGCTTTGATGACGTCTTTAAATTCGATATAGGCCATCGATCGGTTCCCATCTGGTCGGATAACTCTTTAGTATTACCCATTTCGCACCTATCAAAAAGAGACAGGTTTATTTTGGCAGGTTTTATATGGGGAAACGTACCTCTTTGGGGGCAGCGCGGGACGCGCAGGGGCGGCCGTGCAGATCGGCACAGCCGTCTCACGTGGAATCGACCGACGCCTGCCTTTCCGTGACACCGGCAACTCGTTTTTGCTTGTTGGCATGGCCGCCATTATGCCTTGGGACTGAGCACTCAAATTCTCACTCCTCATTGCCACGCTTGCCGCAAGCTATCAGGGTGACGAGATGACGACGCTCGCTGTAGCAGCGCAGCCACACTCTATAAGCGAGGCGTTTGCCAGCAAAAAAGCGCGCGACAGGGTAAGCCCGCCGCGCGCTATCCTATGCGGACTAGTTATTGTTGTTGGTCATCGAGGCCACTGCTGCCGCAAGATTGGAAATGGGCATCGTCTGCAACCAGATGCGACCGGGACCGGTGAGCACGGTGTTGAACACGCCCTCGCCACCAAACATGATGTTTTTGACGCCCTTGACCATTTGAGCGTCGATGCTCACGGTCTCCTCAAAGCCGGCCACGTTGCCGGTATCCACAATCATCTGCTGGCCAGCAGCGAGCTCGTACTCAACCAGGTCGCCGTCGATCTCGGCAAAAGCAACACCCGAGCCCGTGAGCTTCTGCATGATAAAGCCCTCGCCGCCAAAGACGCCGGCCTTTGCCTTCTTGTTAAAGTGAATGCTCAACTCGACGCCACTTTCCGCGGCAAGGAACGAACGCTTCTGCAAAATCCAGCTCTTGCCCGGACCGATCTCGATTGGCACGATGCGGCCGGGGAAGCAGGAGCCAAACGCGATCATGCCATCGCCACGCGCGGTCCAAATGTTTTGGAACAATGCCTCACCCGAAAAAGCCTTGGAGAACATCTTGCCGATGCCACCGCCCGAGGTAGACATTTCCATGTTGGGGGTCATCCAAGCCATGGCGCCGCTTTCGGTGATCATGGATTCGCCATCGCTAAGGTTGCACGTAACAACCGGGAAAGCCCCTCCGCCGATCTCGTACTGCATGACCGTCTCCTTTCCACTCAGGAGCCGAATAACGATGCCTATATTTTAGCAGGTAGAGATGCATATGTTCACACCGCCCATGCCCTCTCCTGCGGACGTTTCCCCAGATAAAACCTGCCAAAATAAACCTGTTCCTTTTTGGCAGGTTTTAAAGGCAAACGGTGAAGGTGATCTGGTTGCCGTGACCGGATACGGTGGCGGCGCCTCCATGGGCCTCGGCGATGGCACGCACCACGGACAGGCCCACGCCCGAGCCACCCGTCTTGGAGCTGCGCGACGCATCCGCACGATAGAAGCGATCGAACAATCGGTCCAGGTCGCCCTCGGGCAGCTCGTCCACGGCGTTCGATACGACAAGCTCGGCGGCGCCCTTGCCTTTGCCGTGCGAAACGGCGCACAGGCTCAGCTCAATCACGCTGCCCTCGCTCGCATAGCGCGTGGCGTTGTCCAGTAGCAACTCAACCACCTGCGCCACCGCCGCGGCATCGGCATGGGTCCGCACGCCGGTCGCAATCGACGTCGACAGGCGCTTACCGCCTGAGACCACCACCGACTTAAACGGCGCCGCCGCCTTGTTCACCGCCTCCGAAAGATCGATCGACGCCATGGTAAAGCCCGCCGAGCCCTCGTCCATGCATGCCAAGAACACCAAGCGCTCCGTGAGCGCCGATAATAGCGCACCCGCACTCGCCTTAGTGCTGCCTTAGCAGGTCGATGAGCATATTTAAAAAAGCAAGGTTATAGCTTAGTCGGACTTAAGGAACGGGCGGCTTCACATCTCGCCCTGCAAACAACGCCCGTACAGCGAGCGCGCTTGCCGCATGGGCGTTGCGGCCGCCTGCAGCTTATAGATAGGCACCCTCGAGGCGCAGCAGCCACTCCTTGCGATCCAGTCCACCGGCGTATCCGTTGAGCGATCCGTCGGCCGCGACCACGCGATGGCACGGCACGATAATCGAAATAGGGTTGCGAGCGACCGCAGCCCCCACCGCGCGAGGAGATACAACGGGCGCTTCATTTCCCGGCACACGATGTCGAGCCGCAACACGCTGGGCGATCTCGCCATACGTAGCGACCTCGCCACGCGGAATTGAAAGTAGCTCAAACCAAACCTCACGCTGAAACGCCGTGCCAATCAAATGCAACGGCGGCGTAAACCGAGGCTCCTGCCCCGCAAAATAGGCGTTGAGCCAAGCCCAAGAACGCTCTAGCACCGAAGAAGCCGCGCCATTGGCCGGATTTACCGTCTGCATGCCCCCGGCACCCGAAACTGCATCGGTGCCCTCAACGTATTCGGCGCTTTCTTTAAGAAGCGTGGAACCAAAGTGCTCCTGCCCCTCAAACCAAAGCCCCGTCAGACCGCGGCCATCAGCGGCAAGCAAGATTTCGCCCAAAGGCGAAGCAAACGTCGTCGTGACCACCAGCGGCTCCCTTCAAAACTCCGCAACATAATACCGCGAATTGTACAGACAACCCCGCAGATACGTCTGGGCGGGCTCGCAATTACTTAAGCGAGACTGTTTTCCCTAATCAAGCGAAAAAGACGCAGGGCATCGACACCAGAGCGGTACCCCTGTCAGCCGAGCTCTAATACTTTCCCGAGAAGTGAACGAGTAAAAACGAAGTCCCGGAGCATCCACACCTTTAGACCGCAAAACCGCAGGATTCGCGCTGCAAAACCGCAGGACATAGCAATCAAAAAATGCCAATGCTTCGGGGGTCCAAATAAGGTCGTTCACTTCACGGGAAAAGTATTAGACCTCAATTCGCACCAAGCCCAAAGTCACCCCAGGCAGCAGGCGCGAAGCGCCGAGGCCGCCGCCGGGACTAGGGCCCGCAACAACCACGTGCCCCCACATCAGCCCAGCGGCCCCAACCAGCAACGGCCCCATCGCAGGCCGCTCGCAGCCGAGTCACCGCAGGCGGGGGCCGGGCTTGGTTTTCAGAACATTCCGCAGACCAGTGTGGCGCCTTGTCCGCAGCTCCGAAGGAGCAGGACAAGGCGCCACACATGGTCGAGGACGTTCTGAAAACCAAGCCCGGCCCCCGCCGGACAGGTCCACCGCTACTCGCAGAGCAGCTTAGCGATCTGGACGGCGTTGGTTGCCGCGCCCTTACGGATTTGGTCGCCGCAGCACCAGAAGGTAATGCCACGTGCGGCCTCGGGGTTCGAGATGTCGCGGCGTACGCGACCGACCCAAATCAGGTCCTGGTCGGAGGTGTCCATCGGCATGGGGAAGCGATCGTGCGCATCCTCGGCACTCATGTCGTCAACCAGCTTGACGCCCGGAGCGGCAGCCAGCGCAGCACGGGCCTCTTCCACCGTGATGTCGCGCTCAAACTCGAGCGTAATGCTCTCGGAGTGCGAGCGCAGCACGGGCACGCGCACGCAGGTGCAGTTCACGCGCAGCTCGGGCAGGTGCATGATCTTGCGGCCCTCGTTTTGCAGCTTCATCTCCTCGGAGGTAAAGCCCTCTTCCTTGACGCCGCCAATCTGCGGAATCAGGTTGCTCGCCAGCTGGGCGGCAAACGCGCGCGGCTCGGGAATCTCTTCGCCACGGCCCAGGGCGGCCAGCTGGGCCTCAAGCTCGGCCATGCCGGGGGCACCAGCGCCCGAAGCCGCCTGGTACGTCGAGACGATCATGCGCTTCACGCCAGCGAGCTGATGCAGCGGCCACGTGGGAACCAGGCCGATAATGGTCGCGCAGTTGGGATTGGCGATAAGACCGTGATGCCACTTGATGTCGTCGGCATTAATCTCGGGCACGACCAGCGGTACCTCGGGATCCATACGGAAGGCATGGCTGTTGTCGACCACGACGGCGCCGCGCTTGACGGCCTCGGGCAGCAGCTCCTTGGCGATATCGTCGCCGGCAGCGCCGAGCACGATGTCGCAGCCCTCAAAAGCCTCGGGGCAAGCCTCCTCAATCACAGCCTGCTCGCCGCGGAACTCGACGGTCTTGCCCGCAGAGCGTGCGCTCGCCAGCAGCTTGAGCTTGCCGACCGGGAACTCCTGCTCGTTCAGGCACTCGAGCATCTGGGTGCCCACGGCTCCCGTCGCGCCCAAAATAGCAACCGTGTACTGTTTCATGCTTCCCCCTTTAAAGGTTGTGGCTATCGCCCGCACGCCAAGCAGGCCGATTATTGTTGCCAGTGTATACAAGAACGGGGCAGGCACGAAACCCGCCCCGTCGAAACGAAACCGAAACGAAACGCCCCGCCGTAGATTTTTTGACATGACCCAAAAATCTACCGAGCAGTCGCTACTTTTTGAGCGCGGCCAGAGCGGGATCAACCGGCGCGGAAGCCTCCAGGTCGGAGACCTTCACAATGCCATTTTCGTCGGAGAAGGCACGGTAAATGGTCCGAATCGCCAGGTCAAAGTCCTTCTCCTCGACACCGATAATGATGTTGATCTCGTCGCAGCTCTGCGAAATCATACGCACGCTCACGCCAGCCTGGCCGAGCATGCCAAACAGATGGCCCGAGATACCTGCACGGCCGCGCAGGTTACGACCGACGGTCGCGATAAGCGCCAGACCCTCAACGACCTCGATCTCGAGCGGCTCGACCTCCTGCTGGATGTCGCCCACGAGTGAGTACAGCGAATCGTGCACATCCTGCTCCTGCACCACGGCGCCAAAGCGGTCGACGCCGGTGGGCATATGCTCGACGGAAACGTCATAGCGCTCGAAGACCGAAAGCGCACGGCGCATAAAGCCAACGCGGGGCTTGGTGCGGTCGCGGGCCACGTTGATGGCGACAAAACCGCGCTTGCCGGTCACGCCGGTAATGATGGGCTCTGCCTCGCCTTCATCAGCCGTCTCGCTAATGATGGTGCCGGGGTCCTGCGGCGCATTGGTGTTCTTGATGACCAGCGGAATGCCCGCCTCGCGCACGGGGAACACGGCCTCCTCGTGCAGGACGCTTGCGCCCATGTACGAAAGCTCGCGCAGCTCCTCGTAAGTAACGCGCGCAATGGGCTGAGCCTCGGGAACAATACGCGGGTCGGCAGAATAGAAGCCCGAGACGTCGGTCCAGTTCTCGTACAGGTCGGCGCCCAGGCACTTGGCCAGAATCGAGCCCGAGATATCGCCGCCGCCACGATCGAGCAGCTTGATCTGGCCCTCACGCGTCGCGCCGTAGAAACCGGGCATAACAAAGCCGCCCTGCTGACCGTACTCCTGCACCAGCTCGGAGGTGCGATTCATGCTGAGCGTACCGTCGTGATGGAACGCCACAACCGTCGCGGCGTCCAGGAACGGTAGGCCCAGGTACTCAGCCATCAGGCGCGCGGTAAAGTACTCGCCGCGGCTTACGAGCTCCTCAGTAGAGTAGCCACCGGAGCGGGCGCGCTCGGCAAAGGCCGCGAACTCCTCACGGATGGGATAGGTGAGCTCCAGCTCGTCAGCGATATCAAAATAGCGCTGGCCAATGTCCTCGAGCAGCTCCTCACACGACACGTGGTACTTAACGTGCGCATTGACCAGATAGAGCAGGTCGGTCACCTTGGTGTCGCCCTTAAAACGGCGACCGCAGGCGGAAACCACCACAAAACGGCGAGCCGGGTCGGCATCGACGATGGCCTTGATCTTCTTGAAGTGTTCGGCGTCGGCGACCGACGAGCCGCCAAACTTGGCAATCTTAATCATGGGCTGGAGGTTACCTTTCTAAAAAGCCTCTGCGAACCTATTTTGCGCGCTCTGATACCATGGTTTCACCGATTGGGACCAAGGCATCCGAGGAGCAGTGTTATATGGGAACTTATCATAGTACACGAGGACGCACTTTATCGTGCTCAAGTAAGGTGGCAATCCGTACTGGCATCGCTCCCGACGGGGGTTTGTTTGTCTCGGACGAGCTCGGCACCCAGCAGGTCGATATCAGCTCGCTTGCAGATAAATCGTACTTTGAAATCGCTCAAGATGTGTTGGGAATGTTACTGAATGATTACACGACCGAAGAAATTTCGGCGTGTGTCGACGAAGCATACCGCGGCACGTTCGCGAGCGAAGAGGTCACGCCGCTCGTCAAACTCGATGCCGCACCGGGCGCCGACGCCCCTCAGACCTATGTGATGGAGCTCTTTGGCGGCCCCACGAGCGCCTTTAAGGACGTCGCCCTGCAGATGCTCCCCCGTCTGATGGCCCGTACCTCTGCCAAGGACGGCGGCGCCGAGCGCATCATGATCGTCACCGCCACGTCGGGCGACACGGGCAAGGCCGCACTCGCCGGCTTTGCCGACGCCCCGGGCACGGGTATTACCGTCTTTTATCCCGAGGGCAAGGTCAGCCGTGTGCAGAATCTGCAGATGTCCACACAGGAGGGCGATAACGTCGCCGTCTGCGGCATCCGCGGCAACTTTGACGACGCCCAGAGTGCCGTCAAGCGCATCTTTGCCGATAAAGAGCTTGCCAAGCGCCTGGAGGCCGCCGGCACGGTGCTTTCGAGCGCCAACTCCATCAACGTCGGCCGCCTGGTGCCGCAGGTCGTCTACTACTTTGCCGCCTATGCACAGCTGCTGCGCGCCGGCGCCATCGAGGCAGGCGACGCCGTTGAGTTCTGCGTACCGACCGGCAACTTTGGCGATATCCTGGCCGGCTACTATGCCAAGCGCATGGGTCTGCCCGTCGCCAAGCTCATCGTCGCGAGCGACAAGAACAACGTGCTTGCCGACTTCCTGACCACCGGCGTCTACGACCGCAACCGTCCGTTCTTCACGACCATCTCGCCGTCGATGGACATCCTCATCAGCTCCAACCTGGAGCGCATGCTGTACTTCCTGTCCGACGGCGACTGCGAGCTTGTTGCCGGCCTTATGGAGCAGCTGGCACAGACTGGTCGCTACGAAGTTCCCGCCGAGCTGCTGGCCAAGATCCAGAGCGTCTTTGGCTGCGGTTGGGCCAGCGAGGACGAGGTCCGCGCTGCCATCAAGAGCTGCTGGGACACGAACGGCTACGTGATTGACCCGCACACCGCTTGCGGCTATCACGTCTTTGAGCAGGTCGCTCCCGCCGAGGGCGCCAAGGCCCGCGTGTTGCTTTCGACCGCCAGCCCCTACAAGTTCCCGCGCGCCTGCTGCGACGCCCTGGGCCTCAACGTTCCCGATGATGATTTTGAGGCTATGCGTGTGCTCGAGCAGGCCACCAACACGGTCGCCCCGGCACAACTTGCCGAGCTCGAGTCCAAGCCCGTCCGCTTCGAAGACGTCTGCGACGTCGATGAGATGGACAGTTACGTCGAGTCTGCAGCAAAACGAATGAGCACCAACTAGATCCCTTATTAAGCGCCGGCGAAAGCCGGCGCACCTTCTTTCATCAGATAACCCTTGGGATGATGACGAACTGACATGCGGGTCTGCCTGTTTAGTTCGTCGCGAGTTCCGCACGAGCCGGAAAGCACTTAATGTGCTTTCCGAGCGAGCCAGGACTGCCCGAGCAGCGAACTAAACAGGCAGACCGCCCAGGAGATTCCCATGATCAAGATCACCGTCCCCGCCACCAGCGCAAACCTAGGCATCGGCTACGACACCCTCGGCATGGCCGTCAGCCTCTACTCGCACTTCACCTTTGAGCGCGCCGACAAGCTCACCATCACGGGTTGCCCCGAGGAGTTCCAAAACGAGAACAACCTAGTCTACGTGAGCTTTGTGGATGCGCTGGCCGCATGGGGCGAGCCGGCTTTTCCCGTTGCCATCGACATTCAGACCGATGTACCCGTCGCCCGCGGCCTGGGTTCCAGCTCCACCTGCGTCGTCGCGGGCATCATGGCAGCCGCCGCGCTGACGGGCCACACCGTCGACCGCGCCGAGCTCGTCCGCATCGCTACCGAGGTCGAGGGCCATCCCGACAACGTCGCCCCCGCTATCCTGGGCGGCGCCGTCTGTTCCTTTACGCCGACCGATTCGCTCCCCCAGTGCCTGCGCTACGAGGTGAGCGATCGCCTGCGTTTTATTACCGTGATTCCGCCCTACGAGGTACACACGAGTGAGGCGCGCAAGGTCGTGCCGCAGGAGATTCCACTCTCCACCGCCGTATGGCAAATGGGCCGCATCGCCGGCATGACGCGCGGCCTGGAGACCGGCGACCTGGATCTGATTGCCGCCGCCAATGACGACCGCATCCAAGAGCCGTATCGCCGTCGCCTGATTCCCGACTACAACGCCGTGCGCGACACCTGCCTTAACGGCGGCGCCAAGACCATCTGGATCAGTGGCTCCGGCTCGACCCTCATGGCCGTGACTGACGACACCATCGTGGCAAAGTTCTTGCAGGTTAAGCTGCGCGAGCAGTTCCCCAAGTGTGATACGCATATTCTGACGTGCGACACGGAAGGCGCTCAAATCGAGTACCTGTAGACATCCTCCTCATATACCTGTCCGGGACGGTCGGGATGTTCCCTCAAAATCGTCCTCGCGCATGAAGGCCCCTTGTCCTGCTCCTACGGAGCGACGGACAAGGGGCCTTCGCGCTGCGGAATGATTTTGAGGGAACATCCCGACCGTCCCTGCGCCTACCTTGCTGAGGATGTCTACAGGGACCCACGCTTTGAAGGGGCGCCGGGCTGATAGTTTGGCTTTTTATTGGTAGGGGCTCTTGCTAGACTGAAGCACTTATTAGAGGCACGCCTCGGCAATGCGGCGCTTGAGCTCGTCGATGCCCACACCGGTTTGGGAGCTTGTGATGATTACGTTTTCGGCCGGGACGTTGAGCTGCTTTTTGATGGCTGCTGCCTGGCGGGCCTGCTGGGTGCGGCTGAGCTTGTCGGCTTTGGTGAGGCAGACGATAAAGTTGAACTCGTTGCCCTGCAGGTAGTCGATCATGTCATGATCGAGCTTGCTGGGGTCGTGACGAATGTCCACCAGCGAGACGACCAAGTTAAAGCTGCGCTCGGAGTCAAAGAAGTCGCCAATAAGCTCGGCCCAGCGGTCGCGCTCGGCCTTGGAGCGACGGGCGAAACCGTAACCCGGCAGGTCCACGAAATGCACGTCGTCGGCCTCAAAGAAGTTGATGTTGCTCGTCTTGCCCGGCGTACTGGAAACCTTGACCAGGTTCTTGCGGCCAAAGAGCTTGTTCATAATCGACGACTTGCCCACGTTGGAGCGGCCGACAAAGCTCACCTCGGGGCAGGTGGACTCGGGAATCTGCGAAACCTTGCCGTAGCTGGCGACGAACTTGGCAAGCTGGTAGTTAATGGAATCGGCCATGGACACTCCTTGGTCGTAGGTTCTTACAAAAGAGCGCGCTATTGCGCAGCGGCAATGCGGCGGACGATATCGAGCGTGATGTTACTTGCGACACGCGCGTACTCGAACAGATCGAACTCTCGGTCGCAAATTGCATCGTACGCCTCGTCACAATTATCGCTGATAGCGCGCAACACCAGGCAATCGACACCATTTTTGGTTGCGACATGAGCAATCGCCGCGCCCTCCATGCCGACACAATCGGCATGCGTCGCTTCGATAGCGTCGTTACGCATGGCGGCGCCCGTCACAAAGCGGTTACCCGTGGCAATCGTGCCGACCAGGAACTGCTTGGTGCCCTCGTTCGAAGCGACTGCATTTGTCGAAGCGTCGACAAACCCACGCTCAGCAAGCACGTCGGCGGCAATATCGACCAGCGCGGGCGTCGAGCCAAACTCCTCAAGCCCCGGTGCGGACTCGGCGATAAGCGCGGTATCGGTATCCAGATAGCGCAGGCGTTTGCCAATGACCACGTCGTCGATATGGAGCTTGGGGTTCAAACCGCCCGCAATGCCCGAAAACACAACAGCCTGCGGAGCATACTTGCTAATGAGGTGCTGTGTTGCAGCGGCGGCGTTCACCGTGCCCATGCCCGCCGTTGTGGCGACAACTGTCAGGCCGTCGAGCTCACCGCTCACAACGGTCAAGCCTGCCTCCCGTGCCTCGCAAACGTCGCTCAGCTCTTCCTTAATCTGCATGATCTCTTTTTCGAGCGCACCGATAATCGCGATGGTAGCCATACCATTCCCCAAACCTATACGAAATTCTCAACCACGGTATGGTACCAGCATTTTGTTTGACCTCGCCAAACGAACACGCTAAGCCAGTGCAGCTCGCGTATCAAACAGCGCCTTTGCAATCGCGGCCGTAACCTCGCTCGAGCGGTCGCTCCACGGCATCGATGTCATGACGCTCATGACATAGGTACGGCCTTCGATGTCGATAAGGCCCGCATCGCATGTCGAATAGTAACCGTCCTCGCTGATCCAACCCACCTTGTTGCACATCTTAAAGGGTAGTCAATTTGGACGGGCTTGTTAGCCAATGGCCGACCTGAGCTCCGCACGGCGCTTTTTCATGCCGGCCATGACGGCGTTGCGCAGCTCGGGCATGCGCGCGGTATCCATCTGGGGCACGCCCTCGAGCTTATAGGGAATACCCAGTTGCTCGTACTTGACGACACCCATCGTGTGATACGGCAGCATTTCCAGGCCCACCACGTTGTGCCATGGAGCGATCAGGCGACCGAGCTTCTCGCATTCCTCCGCCGTGTCGGTGATACCCGGCACCACCACATGGCGAATAACAACCTTAATCTTGCGATGGGCAAGCTCATCGCCAAACGCCAGGATGCGCGCAGGATCGCAACCGGTCAGCTTTTTATGCTCAACCGGATCGGCATGCTTGATGTCGAGCAGCACCATATCGGTCTCGTTGAGAACAGCATCGAACTTCTCCGGATGCTTGGGATCAAATGCATAGCCACAGCTGTCTAGGCAGGTGTGTACGCGGCCATCGGGGTTGTTGTGCATTGCACGGAACAGGTCGGCCAAAAACTCGGGCTGCAGGAGCGGTTCGCCGCCCGAAACGGTAATGCCGCCGCTACGGTAGAACTCATGGTTGCTCTGGAACTCGTCCATCAGATGCTCGACGGTCACCATGGTGCCGCCGTTAACCGACCAGGTATCGGGGTTGTGGCAATACGCACAACGCATGGGGCAGCCCTGAACAAACACCACAAAGCGGATGCCGGGTCCGTCGACCGTTCCCATCGTTTCAACCGAATGTACGCGGCCCAGGGTAAACGCAGAGTCCTCGGGGCGAGCGTCCACACCCTCAAGCGTCATCTCAGCCATTCCCGCTACCTTGCCTCTCTTTGGTTTTAGCTACATACATGCCAGAGCCATTCTAGCCCATACGCATGATGCTGAAACGGTTTAGCATTCAATTGGATTGCCCTATTTGACCGCACGCAAAAGCGGCGGGAAGGTTATCGCAACCCGCCCGCCGCCGTGGCAATTGATATCGATTACGCCAGCCCTTACGCCTTAAGCGTAAGCACCGCACCAAAGGCTGTCGGACCGCAATGGCTCGAGATGACGCCACCGACCTGAGTCCAGGTAACGTCCTTAAAGCCCAGATCATGCGCATAGACTTCCATATCGTCGCGCAGCTCCTCGGAAAGGCCCACTGAATACGCCAAACCAATGTGCGAGTAATCAATATCGCCCTTCGCAACCATGTGGTCAATAAAGGCACGGGCGCATTTGAGCATAGAGCCGCGGAACTTCTTGGTTGCCACGAACTTGCCGCCCGTTACCTCAATGCAGGGCTTAATCTTGAGCAGATGGGCACCCAGGAACGCGACGTTGGACAAGCGACCGCCCGCCTTAAGGAAGGCAAGGTCCGTAGGAACAAAGCCCAGCAGCACGCGGTCCATGACGGAGTTCGTAAATGCAAAGATCTCGTCGACGGTGGCATCGGGGTGAGCCTCGATGTATTTGGCAGTCTCGACGACAACGAGCGACTGGCCCACCGAGACAAAGCGCGTGTCCATGGAGAACACGTAGTCGCGCCCCTGGGCCGCAATCTTAGAGGACTGATGCGAGCAGGTCGTAACCTCGGAATACGCAAGATGCAAAATGGTCGCGTCGGGCTGCTCGGCGTGAATGCGGTCGTACACATGCGCAAAATCCGCCGGCGAGCAACCGCTGGTCTTGGGCATCACGCCAAACTCGTTGCAGCGCGAGTAAATCTCAAGCGGGTCGATCGATCCGTCTTCGACGGTCTCGTCACCAATCGTGACATGCATGGGCACGCGCACGATGCCATAGCGCTCGCAGAGCTCCGGCGTCACATCCGAACCAGACTCAACCACGATTACGTACTTGCCCATTATCATCACAACCCATCTCGACGTTGGCTTTTGAATATGTGACGCACGTCCGCCGTCCTGCTGCAGAACGGCCTCCAAGCGCCAAAGAGACGCCGCCCCTTGCACACAACAAAGGACAGCGTCTCCCTGGAAAACTCCGTGCTTATCTGAGATTCTACACGGTTTATTAAGGAGTGTTACTTATTCCGCAAACGGTAGCTATACGCGATAAACGGTAGCAAGCAAGAATCCAGAACGCTCAACCCATTAGGAGAGTTCCGCCTAAAGGGTGACTACACAGGACCCCGCCGGGGCTGTTTGGGCTACCTCCCAAAATATTCCGCAGGACGCAAGAAGCCCTCGCCGCACGAAGTGCGCAGCGAGGGCTTCTTGCATGTCCGAGGACGTTTTGGGAGGTAGCCAAACAGCCCCGGCGATCCTGCGGGAGTTAAACCCCTTTAGAACTTGTTGTGGAAGGTACGCGAAATGACCTCGTCCTGCTGCTCCTTGGTGAGCGTGTGGAAGTTCACGGCGTAGCCGGAAACGCGAATGGTCAGCTGCGGGTACTTCTCGGGGTGAGCCTGAGCGTCGAGCAGCGTCTCACGGTTGAAGACGTTGATGTTCAGGTGGTGGCCACCCTTCTCGGCGTAAGCGTCGAGCATGTGGACCAGGTTATCGGCCTGAGTCTCGGAAACTTCAGAAACCTTCATAATGTGTCTCCTTCGATCGATAGGCGCCGGCCGAAACCGGCGCACTAATCAGTAATCGTTATTGTTAGTATAGCACTAACAATAGTTACTCGCCCAGCTGATCAAGGTCGATATCGCCAAAGAACACCTGGTCCTCCTTGCCGAGCGCACCCGGGATGATGGAGAAGGTGTTGGAGATGCCGTCCTGAGCATCGCGGAACGGGAGCTTGGAAACCGAAGACAGCGAAGCGATGGCGCCGTGGCTATCGCGCTTGTGCATGGGGTTAGCACCCGGGGCGAAGGGCTGGCCAGCCTTGCGGCCATCAGGCGTAGAACCGGTCTTCTTGCCGTACACGACGTTGGAGGTGATGGTCAGAACCGAGGTCGTGGGCACGGAGTTGCGGTAGGTGTCGTTCATGCGGATGTACTCCATGAACTGGTGCACAACGTCGTGAGCGATCTGGTCGACGCGGTCGTCGTCGTTACCGTACTTGGGGAACTCGCCCTCGGTCTCGAAGTCGACAATGATGCCGTTCTCGTCGCGGACGGGGTGGACCTTGGCGTACTTGATGGCGGACAGGGAGTCAGCCACGACGGAAAGGCCAGCAATGCCCGTAGCGAACCAGCGGTGCACGTGCTTGTCGTGCAGAGCCATCTGGATGCGCTCGTAGCAATACTTGTCGTGCATGTAGTGGATGATGTTCAGCGAGTTGACGTACACGCCAGCGAGCCACTTCATCATGTCGTTGTACTTGGCCACAACGTCGTCGTAATCGAGCGTATCGCCCTCGACGGCGCGATACTTGGGGCCGACCTGCTTCTTGGAGACCTCGTCAACACCGCCGTTGAGTGCGTACAGCAGGCACTTGGCCAGGTTGGCGCGGGCGCCGAAGAACTGCATCTCCTTGCCGATGCGCATGGAGGACACGCAGCAGGCAATGCCGTAGTCGTCGCCGTGGTAGACGCGCATGAGGTCGTCGTTCTCGTACTGAATCGAGGAGCTGGCGACAGAAGTCTTGGCGCAGAACTTCTTGAAGTTCTCGGGCAGACGGGTCGACCACAGAACGGTCATGTTGGGCTCGGGGCTGGTGCCCATGTTCTCGAGCGTGTGCAGGTAGCGGTAGCTCATCTTGGTAACGAGCGTACGGCCGTCAACACCCATGCCGCCGATGGACTCGGTGACCCACTGCGGATCGCCGGTAAACAGGGCCTGGTACTCGGGGGTACGGGCAAACTTGACCATGCGGAGCTTCATGATGAAGTGATCCACGAACTCCTGGATCTGCTCCTCGGTGAAGGTACCGTTGGCAAGGTCGCGCTCAGCGTAGATGTCGATGAACGTGGAGGTACGGCCGATGGACATAGCGGCGCCGTTCTGCTCCTTGACGGAAGCGAGGTAGGCGAAGTACATCCACTGGATGGCCTCCTGCGTGTTGGTAGCAGGGTTGGAAATGTCGAAACCATAGGTCTCGGCCATCATCTTGAGCTCGCCGAGGGCGCGGATCTGCTCCTGCAGCTCCTCACGATCGCGGATGTTGTCGGCGGTCATGACCGTCGGGGTGGAAGCCTTCTGGGCCTCCTTGTCCTTGATCAGGTAGTCGACACCGTACAGGGCGACACGACGGTAGTCGCCGATGATGCGGCCGCGGCCATAGCCATCGGGCAGACCGGTGATGATGTGGGCCGAGCGGCAGGCGCGCATCTCGGGGGTGTAGACATCGAAGACGCCGGCGTTGTGAGTCTTGCGCTCGAAGGTGTAGCGCTCGACAACGTTCTCGTCGATCTTGTAGCCGTGCTGGCTGGCAGCTTGGCAAGCGATGCGGATACCGCCGTTGACGTGCAGCGCGCGCTTGAGCGGCTTGTCAGTCTGGAGACCGACGATGGTCTCCTTCTCGCGGTGGGCGTTATCGATGTAGCCAGCGGGGTGGCTCACGATACCCGTAACGGTCTTGGTGTCCATATCGAGGACACCGCCCTGCTCGCGCTCCTTAAGCAGCAGGTCGAGAACCTCGCCCCACAGCTCCTTGGTACGCTCGGTTGGGCCGGCGAGGAACGACTCGTCGCCCTCGTAGGGGGTGTAGTTCTTCTGGATGAAGTCTCGGACGTCAACTTCTCCCGTCCAGATGCCTTCCTTGAAGCCTTCCCATGCCTCCTGCATTGTGTAACCACGCTCCTAGTTACGTGTAATGCGGCGCTCTCTCACACCGCTGCTTATTGAATTCTTGAATGTTCGGCTTGCACTACCGGCTTCTTCCGTTCTTCACCACACGTTGGTGCAGGGAAAACGTTTGTCCACCTTGGAACTACAACCCAAAACCCAAGATTTCACCCGTTTGAGAAGGATAACATAGCGACCCTCTCCATCTGGGCTGTTATATGTTTCTTTTTTTATATCATAAAGGCGTTTTTTACAAACCCGCAGGAAATGCGAGCGCGAACAACTACCGTTCACCGATTTGTTTGGTATTTTTCCTTGCCTTTGTACGACGTTCACTCTAGCTGTTATGCCAGCTTTAGCAGGGTAAAGTGTTCCAGAGACCCTACAGAAACTGCAGGGCGGCCACGGGATCCCCCGTGGCCGCCCTGTGGCGTGACTAGTTTTTAGCTTTGATTGCCGCTTGGCATTAGGCGGCTGAGGCGGCCTTGTCGGTCGTTGCCTTGCTGTTGCTCTGCTGGCCCTCAAAATGCTTGTAGCACCAGCTGGTGACCAGCGGGGTCAAAATAGCAGTCACGATTGCACAGGCAGCAACCTGTGCCGTGGCCGTCGCGAGCACCACACCGCCGTACAAGGCCTCGTTGACGCTTGCCATGGCAGCAGGCGTGGCCACATTGGCTCCGGCGCAGCTCGAAATGGCCGCACCTGCGACACCCGTACCGCCTGTGAGCTTATCGACCGCGATAACGGGAATTGCAAAGACCACCGAGCAGATCACGCCGAGCAGAATACCGGGAAGACCACCATTAATGAGCTGGCCAAAGGTCATGGTCGAGCCCATGGCAAAGAAGACGAGCACGATGATGGCGGAAAGTGCCGGTGCCATCATCTTCTTAAAGCTGGGGAAGAGGTTACCCAGAATAATGCCGACGACGATCGGCAGGATGGCGCCCACGAGCGACCAGCCGATCGGAGCCTGACCGGCAGCGCCGAGCACGATCATCGTGACCGGAGGGCCGACAACCAGCGTGGTGATGGCGACGGCGCCACGCTCGGCCTCATTGCCCATGGTGCCCATCAGACCAGCGTACATAGCGTTGTTGGCGCCGGTGCAAGCGGCCAGCATCACCATGGCAGAGATGCCAAACAGGTTGTCGTTGAATACATAAAGGATGAGCAGCGACACGGCAACGACCACGATCTGCTTGACGGCGATGATGATGGCGCCGCGGGCAGCGGCGGCAGGAGCGCTCTTAAACGAAATCGTCGTACCGACGATGAGCAAAAAAGCGCCAACAAGCGGGCCTGCGCCCTGCTGGGTCATGCCGAGCGTAAAGCTGCCGAGCGTTTTGAACAGATCGGGGAACAGCGTGTTGAGCAGGCAGCCCAACAAAAGCGGCACCAAAATATTGGCACCCGGGATGGAGGACATCTTAAAGAACGGCTCCTTTGCCGCCGGCGCCTCCACCGCAGTCGATTCACTCATATATATCTCCTTTGGATGCATGCGAATCGTAGCCGCACGCGCCTTTGTCAGAAAGAAGGCGACGGTCCCGAGTCGCAGGAGCCGTCGCCGAATTAACGTCGCGGGGTATTACCCGTCCAGAACGATGCCACCGTCGCAGTCACCGATCTCGCCGTTCACGAAGCTAGCGAGGTCGGAAGCGAAGAAGAGCACCATCTGCGCAGGCTCGCTGGCCTGGGCGGCGCGGCCCAGAGGAATACCGTTGATGATGCGCTGAGAGTTCTCGTCAGAGAGAATCGAGGTCATATCGGTAAGGGTGAGCGACGGGCACACGGCGTTGCAGCGGACGCCAAACTTGCCGCCTTCCTTGGCGACTGCCTTGGTTAGACCGTTAACACCGGCTTTGGAGCTGGCGTAGGCAGCGGTGCCGAGCAGGCCGCCGCCGATCTTGCCAGCAACAGAGCTCACGTTGACGATAGTGCCGGCATGGGCCGCCTTAAAGTGCGGGTACACGGCGTTCATCATGGTAAAGGTGCCGTTGAGGTTGATGTCGATGGTGCGACGCCACTCGGTGTCATCGATCTCGTCGAACTTCTTGGTGCTGATGACGCCAGCGCAGTTGATCAGGATGTTGGTTTGCGGCAGGTCCGTAAAAATCTGCTCGACGGTCTCACGCGCCTTAGGCGCATCGGCAACATCGAGCTGATAGAACTTGTTGCCCTCGCCAAGCTCGGCCACAGCGGCCTCGCCCTTGGCAGCGTTCCTTGCGATGAGCGCGACGTGTCCGCCGCCCGCGACGATGCCCTTGGCGATCTCGAGGCCAATGCCCTGAGTGCCACCCGTGACAATCGCGGTCTTGCCCGTGAAGTCAAATGCCATGACTCCATCCCCCTTTATATAAGGTGTCTCCTTGCGGGAAGTTGGAGCATCGCACGTGGCGATAAATGAGTCCCAGTCGTCATGGTGGTGACAACCCCTCGCCTAACCGCGGGCATAATAGTTCTTTGAAACGCTTCAGCAATTGAATTTTTTAACTCTTTATGCGCTCTTTATATTGCCCACTGAATGAGGCCCGAATATGCGGGTATCATCTTTCACCGAAAATAGTTTCTAGTGTTAGGGGTTTTCGGTGGAAGATACCGATTTCCATGAGCTTGGGCGTCAGCTCTTAACTGAGTTTGGCAGCATGCATCATCGCATTTCACGCTCTGCGGACAAAGCTCTCGGCGGCGAGATGGCTGTCATGCGCGCCCTCATGCTCGCTGGCGGTTCGCTCACGCCGAGCGAACTCGCAAATTGCGCCTGGGTCTCGAGTGCCCGCATCGCCAATATCTTACGCACTCTCGAAGCCAAGGGCTGGGTCGAGCGCGAGCACTCAAAGACCGACCGTCGTCGTGTACACGTCACGATGACCGATAAGGGATTCCAGAATCTCGAAATCAAACGTCGGGAATTCGAGGAGCGCACCGCGGCCTTCCTCGAGCAGCTCGGCGAAACAGATACCCAAGAGATGGTGCGCCTTCTAAGGCGTTTCAACGAAATTATCGACCGCAATCAAGAAAGGAGAGATGCCGAGTGAGAATTCTCAAGCTCTTTAAAAAGCATGTCCTGGCACTGTTCACAGCTATCGTACTTATCGTAATCAGCTGCAACGCCGATCTGGCACTGCCTACCTACATGAGCGACATCGTCGACGTGGGCGTACAGCAAGGCGGCATCGCCTCGCCCGTGCCCGACACCATTCGTGCCGAATCACTCGATGACCTTGAGCTCTTTATGAGCACCAAGGACGCCAAAGCTGTGGAGGCCGTGTTTAGCAAGGCTGACAAAAAAGGCATTCGAACGTACAAGGGCACCGAGGAAGAGCGTGCCGATGGCGGCAAGATTGCCGACATTATGAGCCTGCCCGAGACCGTCGTCCTTTCTCTCAACCAGGGCATCGACGCCAGCTCCATGGGCGACATGACCGGCGCATCCACCGAGGCAAGCAATGGCGGCGGCGCCCAGGCCATGCCCACCCCCGAGCAGATGGCGGCAATGACGCCCGAGCAGCTCGCCGAGATGCAGCAGAAGGCCACAGCGGCGCAAAACATGCAAAAGCAGATTGATGCCGACGGCGGCAAGATCACCATGAAGAGTCTGCGCCTAGGTGTCGAGGGCGGTCTGGTAGACCAAAGCAAGCTCGTCGAGGGCGCCAATGAAATGGCGGACAAAATGGGCTCCATGTCGGGCTCCATCGTGACCCAACGCGCCGTGAGCTATGTGCAAGACGAGTACAAGGCGCAGGGTATCGACCCCGCCGACGTGCAGAACGCCTACCTGGGCCGCATGGCGACCACGATGTTTGGTCTGTGCCTGATCTCACTGGTCGCCACCATCCTAACCGGCGCCGTGGCCTCGCGCACCGCCTGTTCCATCGCACGCGACCTGCGCCGCGAGACCTTCAACAAGGTCATGCACTTCTCGCCGGCCGAGGTGGGCAAGTTTAGCCAGGCCTCGCTCATCACTCGCTGCACCAACGACATTCAGCAGATTCAGATGGCCGCAACCCTGTTTATCCGCATGTGCCTCATGGCGCCCGTCATGGGCATCGTCGCCGTCATGCGCGTCCTGGCCAACCACACCGGCCTGGAGTGGACCATCGCCGTGGCCATCATCGCGGTCTCGGCCGTCGTCGGCGTGCTTATGGGCCTCACCATGCCCAAGTTCAAAAAGATGCAGAGCTTTGTGGACCGTGTGAACCTTACCGCCCGCGAGCTGCTCGACGGCCTTATGCCCATCCGCTCGTTTAACCGCGAGGAGCATGAGCTCGAGCGCTTTGACCAGGCGTCCCTCGACCTGATGACCACGCAGCTCTACACCAACCGAGCCATGAGCTTTATGATGCCGCTCATGATGCTCGTCATGAACTGCATCACCGTGCTTATCGTCTGGTTTGGTGCGCAGGGCGTGTCCGACGGCGTGATGCAGGTCGGCAACATGATGGCGTTTATCTCCTACACCATGCAGATCGTCATGGCGTTTATGATCCTCACCATGGTTTCGGTCATCCTGCCCCGCGCCGAGGTCGCAGCCGAGCGCGTGGAAGAGGTCATCACCTGTCCCACGAGCATCAACGACCCCGTCTCGCCCAAACTGCCCGCGGCCAACGCGCCGCGCGGTGAGCTCGCCTTCCACGACGTGAGCTTCCAGTATCCCGATGCCCGCGCCGATGTCATCAGCGGTGTGAACTTCAGCACGCACGCCGGCCAGATGCTCGGCATCATCGGCTCCACGGGTTCGGGCAAGTCCACGCTTGTGCAGCTCATCCCGCGCCTGTACGACGTCACCGGCGGCAGCATTTCGCTCGACGGCATCGACGTGCGCGATATGACCCTTTCCGAGCTTCGCCGCCGCATTGGTTACATCCCGCAGCAGGGGCGTCTGTTCTCGGGCACTGTCGAGAGCAACCTCAAATTTGCCGGCGACATGGTGAGCGATGATGACATGCGCCAGGCGGCACGCATCGCACAGGCCGAGGACTTTATCGCCGAGCGCGAGGGCGGCTACGACTCCCCCATCAGCCAGAGCGGCTCCAATGTCTCGGGCGGTCAGCGCCAGCGCCTGGCCATCGCCCGCGCGTTGGCCAAAAAGCCCGAGGTCGTGGTGTTCGATGACTCGTTTAGCGCCCTCGACTACAAGACCGACGCGCGCCTGCGCGAGGAGCTTGCCAAAAACGTTACCGACGCCGCGCTCGTGGTCGTGGCCCAGCGCATCGCGACCATCATGCACGCCGATCAGATCATCGTGCTCGACGACGGCCACGTAGTGGGCACCGGCACGCACGAGGAACTGCTGCACAACTGCCCGGCATACCTGGAGATCGCACAGTCGCAGCTTTCCGCCGAGGAGTTGGGGCTTACCCAAGAAGAGATTGAAGCCGTCATGGAAGGAGGCGAGCGCTAATGGCAGACGAGACCAAGACTCAGATTCCCAAGCCCACCCGCCGGCGCGGTCCCATGGGCCGCATGGGTGGTATGGGCCGCGGCGAAAAGGCCAAGGACTTTAAGGGCACCATGAGGCAGTTGCTCGGCTATATCGGCCAGCACAAGATTGCCGTGTTTGCCGCCGTCGCCTTTGCCGTATGCTCGGTCATCTTTAACATTGTGGGGCCCAAGGTGCTCGGCCAGGTTACGACCAAGCTGTTCGAGGGCCTGGTTGCCAAGGTCAACGGTACCGGCGACGTTGACTTTGCCTGGATCGCCAAGACGCTCGGCTTTTTGCTCTGCCTGTATCTGGCGAGCTCTGCCTGCAGCCTGATCCAAGGCTGGCTCATGACCGGCGTCACACAAAAGATCTGCTATCGCATGCGCAAGGAGATTGCCGCCAAGATTGCCGTCGTGCCGATGAGCTACTTTAACGGACACAGCAAGGGCGACGTGCTCAGCCGCATCACCAACGATGTCGACACGCTGGGTCAGTCACTCAACCAGAGCGTGACACAACTCATCACATCGGTGACGCAGATTATCGGCGTGCTCGTCATGATGCTGTCGATCAGCCTGCCGCTCACCGGCGTCACCGTGCTCACACTGCCGGCCGCCGCGATTATCCTGACCGTGATGATTCACTTCTCGCAGCCGTACTTCCGCGAGCAGCAGCAAGTCCTGGGCACCGTCAACGGCATTATCGAGGAGGACTTTGCCGGCCAGAACGTTATTCAGGTGTTCGACCGCGCCGAGGCCTCAATCGAGGAGTTCGACCGTCAAAACGACCGCCTCTTTATTAGCGGCTGGCGCTCGCAGTTCCTGTCGGGCCTGATGATGCCGCTTATGAGTCTGGTGGGCAACATGGGCTACGTGGGCGTCGTCGTGGTAGGCGCGCAGCTCGCGCTGACCGGCAATGCCACGCCCGGCGACATCCAGAGCTTTATCCAGTACGTTCGCAACTTTACGCAGCCGGTGCAGCAGCTGGGCAACGTGAGCAACACGATGCAGTCGATGGCCGCCGCTACCGAGCGCGTGTTTGAGTTCCTGGCCGCGCCCGAGGAGGAGCAGAAGGCCGACGCGCAGATTCCCGAGAAGCGCCCCGGCCACGTGGAGTTCGACCATGTCAAGTTTGGCTACACGCCCGACAAGACCATCATCCACGACTTTAGCTGCGAGGCGCAGCCCGGCCAAACCATTGCCATCGTCGGCCCCACCGGCGCCGGCAAGACCACGCTCATTAAGCTGCTGCAGCGCTTTTACGATGTGGACGGCGGTTCGCTGCGCGTCGAAGGCGTCGACGTGCGCGACTGGGACCGCGCGGCGCTGCGCGGCGAGTTTGCCATGGTGCTGCAGGACACCTGGCTGTTTAACGGCACCATCCGCGAGAACATCCGCTACGGACGCCCCGATGCGACCGACGCCGAGGTCGAGGCCGCCGCACGCGCCGCACGCTGCGACCACTTTATCCATACGCTCGCCGGCGGCTACGACTTTATGATCAATGAGGAGGGCACCAACCTCTCACAGGGCCAGCGCCAACTCGTGACCATCGCCCGCGCCATTTTGGCCGACCGTCCGGCGCTGATTTTGGACGAGGCGACTTCCAACGTCGATACCCGTACCGAGGAGCTTATTCAGCGCGCCATGGATGCGCTGATGCAGGGCCGCACGAGCTTTGTCATCGCGCATCGCCTGTCCACGATCCGCAACGCCGACGTGATCTTGGTGATTCGCGACGGCGACATCGTCGAGAAGGGCACGCACGACGAGCTGCTCGCCCAAGGCGGCTTCTACGCCGACCTGTACAATTCGCAGTTCGACGAAGCGGCGTAAATTCTGCCGCAGGGAACGAATAACGCCCGAGAACGGGGGCGCAGGACAGCCTGCGCCCCCGTTTTTTGTTCTGCGGCCCTCGAACCGCCTCCCCTGGGACCTGATTGACGCCCTCCCTCAAGGCCCCGTGGACAAAAAATGGCAAATATGAGTACTGTCACCTTTTTAGTAACAGCCAAAACTGCCCCAAACGACCTCATTGCGGCCTAGATATGCCTTCAAATTGATCAAAATGCCCGGTAGCATGCTTCTGTGTGCCAACGTTAATGAACATATTTACTGTTGTGTCTATTATCTTGTAAGATCGATATGATACTACGCTAGCAACAGTACTCATATTTGCCATTTTTTGTCCACAGGGTATGCCGCAGAAGATCCAACTTGCTCCAGCGTGCCGTACGTTGGCCCTCCCCTTCCGGCGAGCGCCGACATTTCCCCAGATAAAACCGACCAAAATAAACCTGTCCCTTTTCGGCAGGTTTCACTTGCACTTTAGCGTGCGGCAGCGGATAATGCCGAGCATTCGAGAATTCGCCAATTGTTGCCGTTAATTGATAAAGGAGGCCCCATATGGCCATGGAATTCAAGCGCAGGTTGCCGATCCCCATGGAGATCCGCGAGGAAATGCCGCTTTCCGCCGAGCTTACCGCCAAAAAGCAGGCATTCGACGCCGAGGTCGCCAAGGTCTTTACCGGCGAGGACGCACGCAAAGTGCTCATCATCGGCCCGTGCTCTGCCGACCGCGAGGACTCGGTGCTTGAATACATGAACCGACTGGCCAAGGTCGCCGAAGAGGTCAAGGACAAGCTCATCATCATTCCGCGTGTCTACACCAACAAGCCGCGCACCAAGGGCACCGGCTACAAGGGTCTGCTGCACAACCCCGACCCCGAGGCGCCCGATGACCTGCTCGAAGGCGTTAAAGCCATTCGCCACATGCACCTGCGCGTCATCGAGGAGACCAGTTTCTTTACCGCCGACGAGATGCTCTACCCGTCCAACTACCAGTACCTCGTCGACCTGCTGAGCTACGTTGCCGTGGGCGCGCGCTCGGTCGAAAACCAGGAGCATCGCCTGGTGTCGAGCGGCATTTCGGTGCCCGTCGGCATGAAAAACCCCACCGCCGGTTCCACCACCGTCATGCTTAACTCCATCTACGCCGCCCAGGCACATCAAAGCTTCATCTTCCGCAACTGGGAGGTTGAGTGCGACGGCAACCCGCTCGCACACGCCGTCATGCGTGGCTACATCGGTCTCGACGGTCGCACCTACCCCAACTACCACTACGAGCACCTGGAGCGCCTGGCCGAGCGCTATACCGAGCATGCCGGCTACGCCAACCCGGCGGCGGTCATCGACTGCAACCACGACAACTCGGGCAAGCGCCCGCTGGAGCAGTACCGCATCTGCAAGGAGGTGCTCGACAGCTGCCGCCGCAACGAGTCCATCTCCAAGCTGGTCAAGGGCTTTATGATCGAGTCTTACCTTGAGGACGGCAACCAGCCGGTCGATGGCGGTGTCTTTGGTAAGTCGATCACCGACCCGTGCCTGGGCTGGGAAAAGACCGACTACCTCATCCACGAGATCGCGGAGCGGGTTTAGTTACGCGGGCCGTCCTCTACCTGCGGCGTTGTCTTACTCCGGATGCGGCAGTTAGGGACGTTCCTTTTCTGCCGGCAGTCTGGGATGTTCCTTGGGGTAGTCATTGGGGACGTTCTTTAATGACTGGTCGTTTAAGAACGTCCCCAACGACTACCCAGAATGAGAGTGGATAATCTCCCGTTTTTGGCCTATACCAGCGCTAAAAGTGGGAGATTATCCACTCTCATCGAGCAAGTGTCCGAAAATCCGCCCTCATTCCTTCTTAGGACCCTCCGTCCCCGAGGATTCGAGGCTCGCCTGCCGAATGGTCGATGCGGCCGTCCTGCGTCCATGTCACACTCAGGGGTGGCCTGACCCAACTTGGAAGGAGCCCCCATGAGCCTTGACAACGTAACTCTGCGTGCCGCCACGCTTGATGACCTGGCCGGCATCGCCGCCATCTACAACCAGCTGTGGTGCAACACGCTGCGCAACCGAGGCGACGTCGAAGCCGCCGATTTCTGTGCGCGCTTTAACATCGCCATGCAGCTGCAGCGCTCCCCCATCGCGCTCGTTGCCGAAGCTGAAGGCCGCATCATCGCCGCTTGCTGCATCGGTATCTTCGAAGACGGCAAACCACGCACCAATCCCACGTGGGAGCCCTGCTACAACGAAATGTTCGTCCAGGCAACCGAGATGGCAAAGACCGCCGATGCCAAGCTCGAAGGCTCGCTCTTTGGCGATAGCCGCGAGAAGGCAACAGCCGACCGCTTTGCCGCCACGGGCAACGAATATGCCCAGGGCCAGCTCAACCTGATCATCATCGTGCCCGAATGGCAGGGCAAGGGGCTCGGCCGTGCGCTCATCGACCTTGCGCGCGCCGAACTCGCCAAAGCCGGGTGCACCAAATTCTTCCTGATGAGCGACTGCAACTCCGACTGGCAGTTCTACGAGCACCTCAACATGAAGCGCATCTTGGAGGATCACAGCCAGGACACCGGCGACGGATTTATCGTCTATATGTACGGAGGCGACACGCAGGATTAACTTGCATGTCGCCTCACGGGCTTTCTACAAGACGGCCCAAACCATCAACCAAGACGAGTCAACAAGGCGCGCTCTCCTCGGCAGCAAGGGCATTCGTGCTGTAACGAGTGGTGGAGATGGCCACGTTTGCACACAACTGTCTCGGATAGATAGCGGTCGAGCAGGCGCGCCCATGTGCGTGCGTCAAGACGCTCCTCCGCCCTGCCATACAGCGATCGACGGAGTGCCTCGCCCATAATGCCGCTAAAATCATCGAGCTCAAGAGCGTACTTTGGGACAACGTATCCGACCAACGTCCCCACAAACGGGCTGTGCCCATTACACACGCAGCTGTTTATCAATGGTGCAGGCGGAATGTCATCGTCGTCCAGGTCAAATATGTCCAAGTCCAGCTCACCAGAAGCGTATGGGTGTATTCCGCGGTTAAGCATCTTAAAGATATGGACCGCGAGTCCAAAGTCATCCGTCTGTGGCGTAAACACGGGGGCATTCGTGGACGCTGCCAAGCTCTCGAAATCGCTGATGCCGGCTATCTCCATGAGTTGAAGCACCTCGGGGGCAATATAGCCGGGAGCGGCGCACGCAGTCCTATGTGTCACATCCGAAAGCGTAAAGCTATACGAGCGCCTTGATGGTATCCATGCCCGCATGCGCCGAAGCCTCGCAACCCTTCTGCCCGTTGAGCACGCACTCGAGCAGCGTATCGTATGCGCGCTGGGCTTCGGGGGCCAGGTACGCCCTGTTAAACATGCCCTCGGGTCGCACGTTTCCCTTCGAATCGATTATACAAGCCCCCAATCTGTTTGGTTTCCCCAGATTGTGTGCCCGCACACCCAAGCCGCACGGCCCGCCGTTCAGCTGAAACCACCACACAAAAAGTCCGCCGACCATTGAAGTCGGCGAACTTTCGCGTGCGGACAATCAAGCACTGTTCACCATGGAACTGCTATTTACAGCGCGCCTTGGGCTGCTGCTGGGTGATGCAGTGGATGTTGCCGCCACCATAGATGACCTCGCGCGTCATGATGCCGATGACCTCGCGATCCGGATAGGCGGCTTGGATATCCTTGAGTGCCTGGGCATCGTTGGGGTCGCCAAACTGTGGCACCAGCACCGCCCCGTTGATGGGCAGGAAGTTGAGGTAGCTCGGCTCGAAAGCATCCTCGGGGGTACGCGGCAGCACACCCTCGACCGGATCGATGGTCGATGCCTCCTCCTCGGTCATATATACCGAGGTCGCAGGCATAATCACCTTGTGGATCTTGAGCTTGCGGCCACGGGCATCCGTCGTCTCGGAAAGCGTCTTATACGCCTCTTGGCACTCCTTGTAGAACTTATGGTTGGGATCATCGGTCCACATGCAGCAGACCTCTCCGGGCGCACTAAAGCATGCGACGTCATCCACGTGCCCGTTGGTCTCAAACGGGTCGATGCCATCCTTGATCCAAATGACCTTCTCGATGCCCAGGTACTCGGCAAGCTTCTCCTCGATCTGCCCCTTGGTGTACTGGGGGTTGCGGTCCTCATTGAGCAGGCACATCTCGGTGGTCACCACGGTGCCCTGGCCGTCGCAGTTAAACGAGCCACCCTCGAGGATATAATCCTCGGGACGATAGCGGTTAACCTGCTCGAGCTGTGCCACCTGCAGGCCAATGGAAGCGTCCTTGTCCCACGGGAAATACAGGCCGTCAATGAAACCGCCGTAAGCATTAAAGTGGAAGTGCGAGAGTGCCACGTCGCCCTTGTCGTTGACAAGAAACGCCGGGCCGGGGTCGCGGATCCAGGAGTCGTTGTACTCCATATGAATCACGCGCACGTTCTCAACGCCATCGAAAATCTCGCACACCGCAGGGAAATCCTCGACATTGACACCAACGGTGATGGGTTGGAAGCGTGCAACGGTCTTAATAATCTCGGTAAAGACCTTTTGCGCCGGCTTGGCACCGCAGCGCCACACATCCGAACGATGCGGCCACAAAATCCAGGTGCGCTCCTGCTCCTCATACTCGCCGGGCATATAGAACCCGTCCTTCTTAGGTGTGGACTCACTCTCGTAGATGGTCTTCATTTCAAGCTCCTAAATCTCGGTGCTTTTGCTTGACGAGACCATGATGCGGCCGCACCGAGATGTTCTCAATGGTCCCTCGAGCCCCTTTCAGCGATCGACGGTATACCATTCGCTGACCTAAAGTTCTATTCAGGCCGAGAACATGACATACTGGGTTCCGCAATGGAAAGGACGCCCTATGCCCCCATGCAATAAACAGCAGACTATTGAGTTGGACAGTACGACCTGGACTGCTCTCAACGAGCTCGCGCTTGCAATCCACGCATCACACGGTGTCGATAAGCTGCAAAAGGAGACCCTCGAGGGAACGATAGGGCTCGTGCCCCATCGGATCGCCATGTTCGACCTGATCGAGGCGGCGGGCAGTGATGCCCCACGCTACGTCCACCCCGCAAGCAGCGGAATGGACGACCGCGCACTGAGCGACTACTACAACCGCTACGCCGCGATGGACTATACAACATGGAGCTTTGACTTACATAAGGTCGGCGTCTACCGCGACCTCGACCTCGTCGACGTCAAGCGACGCGATGCCACGCCCATCTATCGCAAATGGATGGAACCGCAGGGCGTCTACTTTGGCTGTACGGCCACGCTTGCTCACAACAACCTACCACTTGGAAGCATCACCCTGTTTCGCGAACGCACGGCCGGGGACTTCACTGACACCGAGCTCGCAATCCTGCTCGAAATCGCTCGGCACGCGAGCCTCGCGCTCGCCAACCTCTATCCTCGGGGCATTAAACTCACCCAGACCGAAGACACAAACCATCTGAACGCCTTCATTACAGAACACAATATCCAACCGCGCGAAGCCGAAGTCATGCGGCTCATGCTCGACGGCAAAACGAACAAACAGATGGCAAACGAGCTATTCATAAGCGAGTCAACCGTCAAGAAGCACATCAACGCCATCTATCGCAAGCTCGGCGTCGGCAACCGCCTGGGCCTTATGACTGCCGTGCAAAACATCCTGCGATGAAAAAAGGGCGCCCTCCATGCGGAGAACGCCCTTTGATTTCGCCATTTGAATTAGTGTCGGCTCTGGCTCAAAGAGTAGACAGGTTTATTTTGGCAGGTTTTATCTGGGCAAATGTCAGCCGCCGCGAGGGAGCTGCCTTCCCTCGCGGCGGTCTTCTAACAGAAAAAACCAAGTGAGTAGGCTTTTTGCAGGAGGTCAAGCACGCCCCAAAACGCCACAGCTCTGACCTGCGGTTTTATTGAGCATTTGTCGCGATGTGCTCGGCATATCCAAATAAGTCTACTCACTTGCATCTAAGACGCACCAGATAGGCAAAAAACCGCCGCAAAAGGGGCCGGTTCCCTTCGCGGCTGTTGTTAATGCGCCGAGCTTGTTATCGTAAAAGCCAATCACGCGCCGAAACCACACTACAGTCTTTCGACTCATACGTTGAGTCCACGCGGGCCACAACATAGCGCGCATCTTTTGCAATGTCGATCTCATCGCATACAGTCTGTAGATGGCGGGCGTACTTATCGTGATACGTTCTGGATGATTTTATTTCGATAGCCTTGGGACTCCCTGAGTTTGTACAGTCGAGCAAATCGATTTCACGCTTGCTGTCGTCCCTATAGAAATACAGCTCGGGATTCTCGCCCACGTTGAGATGGCTCTTCGCCGTTTCGGAAACGATGAGGTTTTCGAAAACGGCCCCCAGATAAGGGCTCTCCAATAGTTGCTCCAGTGATCCAATTTTGAGCAAGTAGCAGAGCAGCCCCGTGTCGTAAAAATAGAGCTTGGGCGTTTTAGTTAGACGCTTCTTGGCATTTGCATAATAGGGCTGCAGCGAAAACGTCAGGTAGCTCTGCTCCAGGATGGACAACCAGCTTTTAATGGTCGATACGCTCACGCCCGTATCTCGAGAAAGCGAGGATATATTGATGAGGGCACCGACGCTCTGAGCAATTATGGACAGAAACTTATGAAACTCCGCCTTATTGCGCACATCAAGCAAGCCCACAACATCGCGCTCAACATAGGTATCGATATAGCTGGGGAAATAAACCGAGGACGGCATTCCGGCGGAACGCAGGCGAGGGTATCCCCCTTCGAGCGCGAACAAATCCACTTCCAGCTGCCCCTGCTGGCCCCTCTCCGCTTCTCGAAACGATAATGGCAGCAATTTTAAGATCCCGACTCGCCCGGCAAGAGACTGCCCGATGCTTTTCATCATCAAAAAGTTTTGCGAGCCTGTAAGGATGTATTGACCGGCGTCTCCCCGCTCATCCGAAACAACCTGGATCATTGAAAACAAATCCGGCGCGTATTGCGCCTCATCGATGATGAGTCCGCCCTTTCGGTTGCGGATAAAACTCACCGGATCCTCCAAGGCCGCGCGCCTCGTTTGAGGGTCCTCAAGCGTGACGTAGGAATAGTCGGGAAAGGCATGCCGAACCAGCGTAGACTTACCGCTCTGCCTAGGCCCTGTCAACGACACAACAGGAAACCAGCCTGCCATGCGAATGAGCAACTCATGCAAATCCCTGTTAATGAACTCAGCCATATCAACGCCCCTTATTACGCTGTTACCATAATCGAATAGTTTCATTCTCCATAATCTTATAGTAGCGTTTACCATAATCTTATAGTAACCCAGTTCAAAAGCATTATTTATAGAGCAGAAATCTCAGACCCTAAATAACAAAAGCCACCACAATGGGGACTGTCCCCATTGTGGTGGCTTGCAGGCGAGTTAACTTGTTCGACTATCGTACGCGAGCCATGTCCGAGCCTAGAGCGTGGCAAGGCGCTTGGACTCGTGCGCGGCGAGCGCAATGGAGATGATGCCAGTAATGGCATCGGCCACCACCAGGGCGATCCACACGCCCTCGACACCCATCATGTTGCCGAGGAGGTACATAAGCGGCACCGAGCAGATCACATAGCGAAGCAGGCCCGTAAACGTGGCGACACCCACCTTCTCGACCGCCTGGAAATACATCGACATGGTCATGGCAAGATAGCCCAGGGCAACAGCCAGGATGACAGTACGCGTGGCGTTGGCGGCAACTTCAACGAGCGCAGGATCGCTGCCGGCAAAGAAGGCGCACACCGGGGTGGCGGCAAGCCAGAGCGCGACGGTGACCAGCGCCAGCGTCACAACCTGGTACTTAAGCGTGCAGGAGAGCGTCTCCTTAAGGCGTGCCCAAGCCTTTGCGCCGGCGTTGAAGGCAGCGATGGGCTGTAGACCGTAGGAGAAGCACTGGGCAACCATCATGGTAATGTAGAGGATGTAGCCGTTGATCACGCCAAAGGCTGCGATGTAGAGCGAGCCCATATCGCCGCCGAGCGAACCCAAAAGCGAGTTGGCAACGGTATTAAAGATAAAGGTCGCACCCTGAACCAGGAAGAACGGGAAGCCGATCTTGAAGATCTGGCCGCAGATGGCGAGGTCGAGCTTAAGGTCGGCCAGGCTAATCTGGAGCTGGGACTTTTTGCCCCCGATGAACCAGAAGATACCGATGGCCCAGATACCGATGGAAAGACCGTAGTACACGCCAGCTCCCATAACGCCAAGCTTGAGTACAAACGTGGAAAGCGCAAGCCAGCAGATAGCGACGATGGCAGACATGGTCATGAGGTTGGCCTGGATCTGAACCTTCTCGTCCACACGCATGACGGCGGTGACCATCTGACCAATGACCGTGAGCGGCAGCAGCACGGAGAAGGTGCGCACGCCGGCAACGGTATCGGCCATGATGTCGGGCGTGGCGCCGAAGAATGCGCAGATGGGCTCGGTAAACACAGCCATCACCACAGCAAGCAGCACACTCACAATCGTGGTAAGCCAAAAGCCCTGGCTAAACGCCTTGCTGGCGCCCTTAATGTCGCCGGCACCCAAAAGGTTGCCCACCACGGCGGGCACGCCGGTGCCAAACAGGTTACCAAAGGCCAGGTTAATGTACTCGACCGACATGATGATCGAGACACATGCCAGGCCGTGGGCACCCAAGCCCCAGCCCATGACAAGGCCCTCCAGGACCACCATGATGATTTGGGCAAGCATACCCTGGCCGGTGATGATGGTGTACTTGCGCACCAGGCCGGGAATCGGCTGCGAGGCAAGCTCACGCTCCTCCTCAACAGCGGCGGTTGTTTCTTCTGCCATTGTTCTCCCCTTTCCATGAGAGATTGATGAATGGATGGATGGATGGATGGGCGGCACGCACAGGCTGTGGCACCGCCCAGCGATGCAGCAGCCCCGCTAGGCCTCGTAGACCACCTTGCCGGCAATCATCGTGAGAGACGCCGTGGCCTCGAGGACCTCAGCCGGTTCGCAGTCAAAGAGGTTGCGGTCGAGCACACAGATATCAGCCTGTTTGCCGCATGCGAGCGTACCGATGCGATCCTCGGCATGCATGGCGTAGGCGCTGCCGTAGGTGTAGGCGCGCAGGGCCTCGGCCATGGTGATGCGCTCCTGCGGGAACCACCCTTCTGGGTTGGAACCGTCCTCGAGCATGCGGAAGACTGCGCCGTACACCTCCTCCATGGGCTCCAAGCCCACAACGGGGAAGTCGCTGCCCAAGTGCACCACGGCACCGCTTGCAAGCAGGCTGTGCAGGGGCCACGAAAGCGCTGCACGCTCGGGGCCCACGGCATCGTCCTTGGCAAGGTCAGCCATATCGAGCAGCATGTGCCACGGTTGCATGCCGGGGCATATACCAAGCTCCGCGTAGCGCGGCAGATCCTCGGGCTGAACCGTCTCGTTGTGCTCCATGGAGTGGCGGCAACCCCGCTTACCATGCAAGCGCTCGCCCTCCTCAAAGCAATCAAGCACAAAACGCACCGAGCGATCGCCGATCGTATGGACGCGCGTGTCAACGCCCCATTCCTGCGCCCTGACAATGGCGGCACGGATGCGCTCTGGATCCTCCGCGGGCTCACCGCAGGTATCGGGCGCGTTGGAATAGGGTTCAAGCATCCAAGCGGTGTGGTCGGAGCACACGCCATCAAGAAACTGCTTAAAGCCGTGCCACTCGACCTGCGTACCCGAGAAGGCGTATTTCTCCTTGATCTGCTCGAGCGTTAAGGACTCGTTTTCGAACAGATCGGTGTACAGGAACACGCGCAGTGGCAAGTCGCCCTTGGCATTAAGACCTGCCAACACCGCATACGGGTTTTCCATGCTCACAAACGTAGGATTGACCATGCCGACCGTAGTGATTCCCAGGGCATTGGCGCGCCGGGCGGTTTTTGCAAACGACGCGTCAACAACCTCGGGCGCTGGGTCGTAGACCTCATCCATAAAGAAGGAGCCGGCATTGTTGGAAAACACGCCCGTCAGGTTGCCGTCGGCATCCTTAAGGATCTTGCCGCCTGTAGGATCGGCCGTCTCGGTAGTAATGCCGACTTTCTCGATAGCGCAGGTATTGGCACTAAACGTATGCATGTCGACCTGCTGCAAAAATACCGGACGGTCCGAGATGTATTTGTCAATCATCGCAGCCGTGGGCATCTCGGGGATATCCCACTGGAACTGAATGATTTGGCAGCCCAGAATCCACTCATTATCGGGATGGGCGTTCGCAAACGCCACGACACGCTCCATCGCCATCTCAAAACTGGTGCAATCGATAAGGTTGACGGCAAAATCGGGGTCGGTCATAAACGCACCCTGAGCAAAATGCGTGTGCGAGTCAATCAGGCCAGGCATAACGAGCTGATCGCCAAAGTCGCGCACCTCAGTATCGGGGCCGATAAACGGCGCCAAGTGGGCATCGTCACCGCAGGCAACGATCTTATCGCCACGCACGGCAACGCCGCCCTTAAACGGTTCGAGCCCATCGCCGGTAAAAACGGTGTTGCTCTTGATAACTACATCAGCCTTGTCCATGTGAGCCTCCTCAGGCATCTTTGGTTGCAACGCGGACGCACCGCCCGCGTGGGCACTCGGTTGGGAGCGTAGCGCTCCCGCATCGGCGCGTGCCTACAAGCCGTGCTCGGACGTCTGTCCCACGTCCGCGGCTTCGCGCTACACCCATTGATACACAGGGGCAAATCCGTGCCAAGGCCAGGGATCGCAAACGGTCAGTTTAAGCAGGTTTACACGCTTTACCTGCAGGTTTATTGTCTGAGATTATTACCGCGTCATTACGCCCAACGGCGTGCCCGCCCACACGGCAAGACCCGCATGCAAGGAAGAATAGGACTAGGAACGCCAAAAGGCATCTATGAGGTCATCTCGGTTGGAGACACCGCTTTTAACGTAGATGCGATGCAAGTGCGCCTTGACCGTGCCAGGGCTGATGACCAACTCGCTGGCGATGTTTTGGGCGTCGTTGCCCTTCAGCACCAGCTTGAGCACCTCCTGCTCGCGCCGCGACAGCTTATGGGCATCGGCATAGATCACAACGCGTGATGCTAGATCGTCCCCAGAGCGTGCGCTCTCGGCCGCCACGTCCTCATCGGCACGCGGATGGCGGGCATACACGCGCAGGATATGGCTAAACTGGCAAAGGAGTTGGACCGCGCATGCCACGAGCAGCACGTTTTCGGAGATATTGCGCTCGGACAGATACCACAAAAAGAGGCTGATGACGGGGTTTTGAGAGTCGGGGCGGCAGAGCAAAATCATGTAGGTGTCCTCGGCGATTACGCAAAACGCAAGAACGAGTGCCACCTTCCAAAAGAGCTTTGAGCGGTCGAGGTCGAGTTTCTCAACACGCGTGGCCCTGTGCCGGTAATGCCAGGCGGCATAGGCAAGACATCCTACATTGCCCAGGTCACGCGTGAGCCAAAAGAGATACTGCTGCATCTCTCCGGCAGCACCGCTGCGAGGCACCAGCACCAATTGCAAGATTGAAAACGGCACGATAGCAAGTCCGAGCATGCGCGACGTCGGCCTTTTGCGCAAGCGCGCAAACATCCACAGTACCACGCAGGCATAGATGGCAATACCGAGCACGCAGCGCAGCAAGGGGTGCTGCAACGGCTCGCTAAAGGTAACAGCGTAGTCGTATTTGAGCCGATTGTACTCGTCAAAAAAAATGACCGACATATCGAGCATGTAGAGCAAAAAGCCCGCCGCGGCCACCAGGCTGTCGCGACGGCGCGTCATGAGCCAAACCACCAATGCCACGGCACTGGTCACCAGAGCCACACCCATGATAATTGTGGTGTAGATATAGAATGCGAAGCTCATGTCCCCCCCCTGTTCAGATGCTGTGAGGATGTTGACAGATTCTTTGCCGCAAGATTAGACTCACCGATTAAACGTACTGTATCGTTTAGATAAACAAGCTGTGTCTCACCGATGAAAGGAGATGCCATGACACCGATCGCTCCGCTCAAGATGCTCGTCGCGCCCGCCGCCAAGGCCATCACCCGACTCGGTTCTTCCATGACCTACGACGATGTCCCCTGCGCCGTTGAGGCGCGTTCGGACAGCTGCCCCTACCTGGGCCACGTCCCCTACTTTGCGCCTAAGCTCGTTTCCGATCCCGAGCACCGCGAACAGTAATCCAAGATGCACCAAGCGCCGCGTAACTCGCGGCGCTTACTGTTTTGGTGCAAAGTAACCTGACCCCCGTGCACCAACGCCGGGATTGTCGACGCTTCGGCCGCGGCGCGATATGAGGCGCGAAACCTCGCCCAGCAACACGCCGATCACCACACCCATGAGAATGGGCAACTTTGCCATTTCGGCGGGCGAGCTGTTGAGCGGCACAATCGTAGCGACAATCGAAAGCACGAGCTCTATCACGGGAATCGCGAGCGCTACCACGAGCACCTTACCCTCGAAGGGTGCGCGGAACACACGCGGGCGACCGTCGCATTTGCGCAGACGCCAAAACGCCGGGAACATCGGGATATAGCTCATAAGCAAGAAGACGACGTTCATCGAGAAGAAAACCCAAAAGACATCGGAGCCCTCGCCCAGCGGAATCTGGAGCAGTAGCACCATACTTGCAAAACAACCGTTAATGAGCGCCGAGCCGTTGGGCATGCCGGTCTTTTTGGACACCAACGCAAAGGGACGCGGCATGTTGCCATGGCGCGCGGCATAGCTCGCTACGTTGTTGACGCCAAAGCTCCAGCAGATCATATTGGCGAACAGCGTCACCAAAAAGGCCACGCCCACGACCATCGTCAGCGGGTGGGTGCGCCCCACCATAGCGGCGACTGCGTCCACAATGCCCGAATCGAGTGAAAGCTGCTCGGTGGGAACCGCGGCTCCAATGCCGATGCCGCAAATGATGTAAATTGCCGCAATGGCCACGCCGCCGGCAATAACCGCCTTGGGGATATCACGCGACGGGTTCTTCATCGTGCTGGCAAAGGTCGCGACCACTTCGAAGCCCATAAAGTTGAACAGGATAATCGATAGGTACGTCAACGAATTGGTGTCGCCCAGATCTGGAATGAAGGTCTTAAACGACATGTCGTTGGCAAAGCCGTTATTGCAGGCAAACCAAATGCCGACGATTCCCACCACAGCGGTAATGAGCACCTTGATGACGGCGCCGCCGTCCATGACCCAATCTGCCTCGGCCACCGGCTGCATTGCCATGACCGTGACGCCCCACACAAAGGCAATCTCGATGGCGATTCGGATCCCGAGTGAAAACTCGATACCCCACACCGCATTAATGACACTGGGGAACATGCAGGCGATACTTGCCACCCACAGCGGAAAGTTAACCCAGTAGCACCAAGAGCAACGGGCGCCCCAACGGTCGCCCAGGCCCAAGCGAACCCAATCGTACAGGCCGCCCTCGGAATCAAACGCCGTACCCAGCTCGGCCACCACCAGACCATAGGGAAGCAAAAACGTAATGATAAGGAAGATCCACCAGAAGAACTGCACGTTGCCCATGGCAGATGCCGGAGCCGCCGCCTCGATGGTAAACACGACGCAGATAACCGAAAGGATAACCTCGATCAGGGAGAACTTTTTACCTGCCATGGCATGCTCCCCCCACGGCAAAAAGGATGGCATCTGTACCGAAGGCGCAGCCCAAGGTAGGGTTGCAGGCCGCGTCACCGGTACAGGTGCCATCCCAAAGAGAGGAGAGGATGCAGTTGTTGGACCAACGCTCGCGGAACAGGCGCGTGTAGATAACGATACGCTGGTACATAGATACTCCGATCAAAACGGCCGCGTTCGCGACCGGAAACTTTCGGCAATTGAAGACGCGTCTGACCTGGGAAATTCAAGCGAACAATTGGCCTAACCCGCAAAAATCCCAGGCCAGACGCGTACTCAATCAAAGAAAAGGGCACTCCGATGTGGAGGCAACGGAGTGCCCAAAGAAAACCCAACCGACCAAGACATCAAGCAAATCAACCATCAATGCCCCAAGATGGTCCGATTCACCGACCGTCCGATTGATCGGCTGGGTTTTCGAGGTGCCCCAGGTCGCCGCGAAAGAGGAGCGAAGCGTACTTTGGTACGCGAGCGACGGTTTGAGCGGCGAGATGGGGTGCCTCGGAAAGCCAGACGTTTACTCGGCGTGCTCAGGTGCGCCAGATTGGCGCGAACGAGGAGCGTAGCGTACTGACGCTACGTAAGCGACGAGTGAACGCCAAGGTGGCGTGCCTGAGTTACGCCGAGGGCTCCTGCTGGGTAATGCAGTGGATATTGCCGCCGCCGAAGACGACCTGCTCGGACTGAACGCCGACGCACTTGTAGACGCCCTCGCCCCAGACCTCGTCATAGATCTTCTGGAGCGTGTCAACGGCCAGCTGGTCGTTCTCGTCGCCGTACTGCGGGACGATAACGCCGTGGTTGGTGACCAGGTAGTTCATGTAGGAGGCGATCAGCGGCTCGTCGGGAACGCGCGGCTCGGCGTTCTCGTCGGCGTCGATGGTGTCGCAGGAAGCCTGGTCCATGAACAGCGGGTTCACGGGCATGCAGAGCTTGTAGACCTTCATCTTGCGGCCCTTGGCGTCAACGGCGTTGGAGAGGGTCTCGTAGGCAGCGTGGCACTGCTCGTAGAACGGATACTCGGGATCGTCGGTCCAGATGCAGGCCATGACGCCCGGGGCGATGAACGTGGCGACGTCATCGATGTGGCCGTTGGTCTCCTCGGGGTCGATGCCCTCCTTGACCCAGATGACCTTCTCGACACCCAGGTAATCCTTGAGGTGCTCGTCCATATAGGCGCGAAGCTCCTCGCTCCAGGGCTCAAACTTCTTGTGGAACTTGGGCCAGATGGACTCGGGATCATCTTCCTCCTCCAAAACCGCAGAGCAGGTGCGACCCGGGGAAAGCAGGCACTGGTCGGTCACGACAAGGGTGCCCTCGCCGTCGACGGTGATGGAGCCGCCCTCGAGGATCATGTCATCGGGACGATAGCGACGGCAGCCGGAGAGCTCAGCCATCTTAAGGGCGATCTGCTCGTCCTTGTCCCACGGGAAATAAAGACCGTCGACGAGACCGCCGTAGGCGTTGAAGTGCCAGTGGTTGGCGCGCTTCTCACCCTTGCCGTTGATGACGTAGGTGGCGGCGGTGTCGCGGAACCAAGCGTCGTCGGTGGTCATCTCGATAACGGTGACGTTCTCATCGTTCTCAAAGACGGCCTTGCAGTTGGCATAGTCGACCTGGTTGGCGCACATATAGACCGGGGTGAACTCGGCGATGGCGCGGGCGATGGCGGCATACTGCTTCTGGGCCGGCTTGGCGCCGTGGGCCCAGGTGTCGGTGCGGTGGGGCCAGCCCATCCACACGCGATCCTGCGGGGCGAACTCGGCGGGCATAAAGAAGCCGTCGGCCTTGGGGGTGGACTCGGACTCGGTGATCGTACGCATAAGATTTCCTCCAAATCGAACGATCGCTTGCTGCGGGCGGGTTACCCGCAGCCTAAAACCAAGAGATGGTAGGCGCCCGTTCCCCGGCAAAGGTCGGGGCGCCCGGCGCCGGTTTTCACGGAGTCGCACCGGCAAGCGACGACGTAACCAAGTGCGCGGAGACAAAACGCACGAAGGGTACGGAAGAGAGATTGGGGTGGGCGGTGGTTACCGGAGCTATCGCTCACACCCACCCCGGGGAATGGTTAGCAAACCTGTCGCTTGGGCACGTCTCCGAAGAGGCTAGAGTGCCCAGAGTCGGGAGCGACAAGCCCGACGAAGCGCACGTTGGTACGCGAGGAGGGTTGGAGCCCCAGAACCGGGTGCTCTAGTTCTCCTCGGCCTCAGCGGCCTCCTCAGCGAGACGCTGAGCTGCCAGCTCGGGAGTGAGGCCCTTGTACTCGGTCTCGCGGCCCTTGGCGCTGACGACGCGGACAACCTCGCCGATGAGCAGAAGCACGATGAAGATAACGATCATCGGGAGCTTGTCGCCAATTTCAGCGGCAGAGAGCGGCACCAGCGTTGCAACGATGGCCAGGATCAGCTCGATGCAAGGGATGGCCAGCATGACCTTCATCATGGCACCCTTAAACGGGAACGTGAAGATGCGCTCGCGGTCGGGGTCGTTCTTGCGAAGGTTGAGGAACGCCGGGAACATCGGGATGTAGGTCAGCAGCAGGAAGACGACGGAGGTGCCGAAGAGCATCCAGAAGACGCCGTTGGAGATGGCGTCGATGGGAACGAGCTGCAGGCACAGCACCAGGGAGGCAACGACGGCGTTGACCAGGTTGGCGCCGTTGGGCATGTCGTCATCCGAAATCATCGAGGCGAAGACCTTGGGCATGTTGCCGTGCTCGGCAGCGTAGCGGGCGACGGAGTTGACGCCGAAGGACCAGGCGGCCATGTTGGCGAACAGGGTGATCAGGAAGGCGATGCAGATGACCTTGAAGATCATGGAGTCGCCCACCATGGTCTGGACTGCGACAATCATGCCATAGTCGGGGTCGATGGAATCGGCCGGCACAGCAGCGCCGATGCCAAAGCCAGCGAACAGGTAGATCACGGCGATGGACAGGCCACCGACGATGATAGCCTTGGGGATATCGCGAGCGGGATCGGCCATGTCGTCGGTCATGGTGCAGATGACCTCGAAGCCCATGAAGTTAAAGATGATGATCGACAGGTAGCCGAGAGCGTTGGTGTTGGTGAGCTCGGGCAGGAAGGTGGCAGCGGACATGTCGTTCGCGAAACCGTTCTCCATGGCATACCAAATGCCCAAAGCGCCAACGATAACGGCGACGGCGACCTTGATGATGGCGCCACCGTTAAGGACCCACTCGGAGTCGGCCGCCTTGGAGCGGCCCATGAGGTAGACGATCCACACAAAGGCAAGATCGATACCCATCTTGGCGATCAAGTTGAACTCGACGCCAAAGACCATGCCCAAAATGTCGGGGAACATCGTAGCCAGCGAGGCGATCCACAGCGGGTAGTTGACCCAGTAGTAGTACGAGATGCGGGCGCCCCATTTGTCGCCCAGGCCATCGCGTACCCAGTCGTAAATGCCGCCCTCGCCGTCATAGGTGGTACCGAGCTCGGCGACAACCATGCCGTAGGGAAGCAGGAAGGTCAGGATCAGGAAGATCCACCAGAAGAACTGCTGGTTGCCAATGGCAGCAGCAGGAGCGGCGGCCTCGCAAACGAAGACGACGCAGATGATGGTCGAAATGACCGTCAAGAAGGAAAGCTTTTTCTTTCCGTCGCTCATGATGAGCTCCTTCGCTCAGTCTTGGACAGATCCGAGGCCCTAAGGTATTAAGGCAATTGCTTGGGCCTCGGTGAGCGGGCGACAGGAGACGAGCATCCGCCGCCCGCAAACGTGCTTTTAGAAGCCTTGAGGCTTAGAGCTGCTCGAGAGCCTCGAGAGCGGCGTGGAGCTCAGCCTTGGCGGAGTACTCGACACCCTCGTCGTTGAGCGGGGTGCGCTTGCCCAGGGCGGCAAGGAGAGCACGGATGGAGTGCTTGCGGTTCTCGGCCTCGACCCAGCACAGGGAGCGCTCGGGATCGTCCATGACCTCGTCGACGACCTCCTCGTTGCGGGTGGCCGGCAGGCAGTGCATGAACTTGGAGTTGGGGCCGGCGAAGTTCATCATGTCCATGGTGACCTGATACTTGGGATAGAACACGTCCATGTAGTTCTCGCCCGAGACCTCCTCGTCGTACAGGCCATACCACACGTCGGTGTAGATGAAGTCGGCGCCCTTGATGCACTCGATGTCGTCGGAGATGACGACCGAGCCGCCGGAGACCTTGTAGTTCTCCTCGGCGATGGCCATCATCTGCTTGCCGAACTCGGCGCGCTCCTCGACGGTGCCAACGTGCAGGCCGCCGTCAGGGATCTGGTGGCCCTTAGGTCCAAACTGGACAAACTTCATGCCGACCTTGGAAGCGATGAACATGAGGGAGACGCAGACCTGGGTGGCGTCGCCGATGAAGGCCAGGGTGCAGTCCTCGATCTTCTTGCCCTCGGGGAGGTTCTCGAGCATGGTCATGAGGTCGCCCATCTCCTGCGTGGGATGGTTGAACTCGGACATGCCGTTGATGACGGGCACAGCGGAGCCCTCGGCGAGGCCGACGACGTCCTTGTGACGGTCAACGCGAGCCATCATGATGTCGAGCAGCGAGCCCATAACGCGAGCGGTGTCGCCCAGGGACTCGTGACCACCGAGCTGGATGGTGCCAGGGCCATAGAACTGAGCATGGCCGCCGAGGTCGGTCATAGCGGTCTCGAAGGAAAGACGAGTGCGGGTGGAGACCTGCTGGAAGATCATGCCAAGGCTCTTGTTGCGGAGCAGGTGCGGATAATAACCGTCAACCTTGATGGCCTTCTTCATTGCCAGGCCAAGATCCTCGATAGCCAGGATCTGCTCTTTGGTGAAGTCGTTGGTGTCGATGAAATCCTTAGGCAGTGCCATGTCGATTTCCTTTCCGCCGGTCTTGCCGACTATTACTATGAGGCGCTCATACATCACGCCTCGTGTTGACAAGACCATCATTCACCCGTATGCAATTTTTACCTAGTTTATTCGGGATTAAAGACCGTTCACGGAGTTACACCCCCTCTAAACCAATATAAACCCGCAGGTAGCTGGCTTGCAGGGGGTTTACCATCTAGAACCGCGAACGGTATACGGCTATGCTGTATCTCGGCGCCTAATCCGCAATGAAACGAAGGGTTGAGACGTCTATATCCCACAAGGTATACAGAGCTCGGCCATAGAATAAATGAGATGGGACGGTGACAGATGAACACCCTGATGTTCTTCTATACCCTAGCGATACTCGTGATCTGTATTGTGACGGCGGTGCTTTCGCTTGCCGCCTATGCCTCGTCCCGTCGACGCTTCTTTATCTATGGCAGCGGCGTATTTATCTGCTATGCCATCGAGATGACCGAGATTTTCTTTTTTGAATACACGCTGCAAAACCAGAGTTTTCCGGCCAGCGACTATTACTCAATTACCATGCCTGTGTTGCGGACCTTTGTGGCGACCGCTTCGCAGGCTTTTATTTGGCTCATTGCCATGGATTTGCTCGACAAGCATTCAAAAAAGCAGTTTGTCATTCCCGTCGCAACGTTCTTGCTGAGCGAGCTGCTGATTATCGTCGCTGTCCCCTACGGCCCCATTCATCAATGGCTCTACTACACGATGCGTCAGGTATTCCTTGTTTTCGTGGGGCTATATATCTTTTGGACGGCACGCAAGAGCACACAAGTCGAGCTGAAGGCACGCGTTAACAACCAACAAAAGCACCTGATTATCGGCGCCATTCTGGTCGGATGCATCGTCGCCGAGGATTTCTACAACATTCTGATTGTCCCCATGAGTCTGGCGCCCTCTTGGCTGCAACTATATCTGTCCGAGCGCAACTTTAGCGAAAACGTCTTTGCCTGCTACTTTGCGATTCTGCTGATCATCTACTCCTACCACGTGCTTTCAATCCGCATGCAGGAGGCGCCCGAGGAAAAGAACGTCAGCGATCTTGATCGACACATCGAAGAGCAGATGCCCTTCTATCGCAACGCCTACAAGCTCTCCAACCGTGAGACCGAAGTTATGCGTCTGGTCGTACTGGGCAAATCGAACCAAGAGATCGCTGACGAGCTATTCCTTGCCGTGGGCACCGTCAAGACCCACATCCACAACATCCTGGTCAAAACCGAACAGCAAAACCGCACGACGCTCATCCTCCACTTTTGGAAGCGATAACCTGCCAAAAAGGGACAGGTTTATTTTGGCAGGTTTTATCTGGGTAAACGCAAAAAACCGCCGCGAGGGAGCTACTTTCCCTCGCGGCGGTTTTCTAGCAGTAAAACCAAGTGAGTAGGCTTTTGGCGGGATGCCGAGCACGCCCCAAAACACCACCGCCCTGACCTGCGGTTTTGTTGAGCGTTTGTCGCAATGTGCTCGGCAGATCCAAAAAAGTCTACTCACTTAGTTTTGAGATGCATCAGGCGGGCAAAAAACCGCCGCGAAGGGGGCCCGGCTCCCTTCGCGGCGTTTGTTCGCTGTGGTTATGCGACGGTTTTGCCCGCTTGCTACTCGCTGTAGCGGGTGGCGATGGCAGCTCGCACCATGCCGGTGCTCATGAGGTACGTTACCAGGAAGTAGCCGCCGTAGGCTGCCAGGAAAATCGCACAGGTGAGGCCCACCGTGCCGCCGATGCTCATGTTGCCAAACGTGCTCACCAGCTCGATGATCACCTTGAGCGCCACAAAGGAGTGCGCCAGACCCACTGCCAGCGGGAACAGGAAGAACACCGCTTGCTGTGCCATCACCGAATGGCGAATCTGGCGGTCGTCACAGCCGATCTGCGCCAGCACGCGATGGCTGCGGCTGCCATCTGCCACGTTGGAGAGCTGCTGGATCGACAGAATTGCCGCGCATGCAACGACCAGTACAAAGCCGATGTAGATAGCCAGATAGCTAATCATGCCGTTCATCTGCGCTGCCTGCGTATATAGCTCGGAGCGTGTCATGAAGACTCCCCACGAACCCGGCTCCTTGCCGTCAACGAGCAGGTTGTCGAGCATAGTGTATTTAATGAGCTCATCGGCCTCGGCAACATCCATCCCTCGCTTGTAGTTAACGAGCAGGTTGCTGGCATACGGCTGCAGATTAAGCTGGGACAGCAGCTCATCGGCAACGACCACGGTACCGGGATTGCTACCGAGCCCCGAGTTGGCGATGGCCGCCGTGTCCTTGTCCGACTTATCGGTTGCGGGCTTGAGCTCATGCCCACCCAAGGTGAGGGTATGGCCGCCGGCCATATATTTGGTGTACAGGTCGCCCAGCTCACCGCCCATATCACACGTAAGCACGTACTGGTCGCGGCCAATGCTCACCGGCTCCTCGCCCATCATCTGGCGCAGCTTGTTGTACTGGCTCGCCGGCGTCACAAACAGGCCCATATCATCGGCATTGCTACCCTCGAGCACCTTGGGGAGCTTTTCGCCCATGGCCTTGCACATCTCGCCTGCAGCTACCGAGGGACCCGAGCCGCCAAGCGGGTAACTCAGATACGAATCGATCTGCACATGCTCACCGGCAACATCGGCGATATTGACCTTTTTGCCGGTCTCGTCGTTGTTGTCCGCCGACTTGCGCTCGCCATGCCATGCAGCGTACAAATCGACCGTTGCATCGGCCAGCACCATGCGATCGGCCTCAGACGGATTGACATACTCCTTGTAGTAGTCGAGCGTTTCGGGCGTGTAATAGACATACGTCTGAGACACGTCAACAGGGTTATAGCGCTCCAGGTTTTCGTTCATCACGTTGGCGATCGACATACCGCACGTCACCGAGGTGATGGCCAAAAACAGGATCATCGCGATGACGCCCATCGAAAAGCACACCGTATTGACCTTGGCCGCAAGCTGGCGTACGGTAAACATATTGAGGCCGCGCCAATAGACGCTGCGCAGGCCCTGCAGCAGCTTGATAAGCATGCCCGAAAGGCCCCAGAACAGGGCAAAGGTACCCACCGTAACCATGGCCGTGGTGATACCAAACTGGTTCATGGCCTCCTGCAGCTTGGTATCGGTCGCGGTGAGCGGGAACCCGTCGCGCAGCAGACGGTAATAGGCCACGCCCACAAGCACCGCGCCCACAGCAAAGATGGCAATCGCGATCCAGGGGTTGCGTGTCTTGATACTCTCGTTGCGACGCTCGGCACCCATAAGCTCGATGAGTTTGGTACGACGCACGGCGCGAAGGTTCAGCAGCAGCGTGAGCACAAACATTACGAGCATGCAGGCAAGGGTCAGGTTGAACGCATGCACCGAGAAGAAGAAGTGGAAATTGGCGATCTGCGTCTTGAAGAGTGAAGCCGTAAAGAACGTCATGAGCTGGGAAAGCCCCACGCCCAGCACAATGCCGGCGACAAAGGCGCCGACCGAAACGATCACCGTCTCGAGCGCCATGATCGTGGCGACGCGCCCGCGCCCCATGCCGAGCACCTGGTACAGGCCAAACTCCTTCTTGCGGCGTTTCATGATGAAGTTATTGGCATACACCATCAAAAAGGCCATGACACCGGCCAAAAAGTACGTCAGGTAGCCGAGCATGCTGCCCATAACCTGCGCCAAGCCCTCTTCATCGATGCCGGCAATGTCGACCTGCATCGAGACGGTGTTAAAGGCATAGAAGACGGTGACGCCCAGGGTGAGCGTCAAAAGGTAGACGAGGTAGTCGCGGCCGGCGCGGCGGACGTTGCCCCAAGCGAGTTTACAGAGCATCGGAGCCCTCACCGCCCATCATGGCAACGACCTCCATAATGCGGTCGAAGAACTCCCGGCGGTCGGTGTCGCCGCGGCGCAGCTCGGTGAAGATCTTGCCGTCGCGGATAAACAGCACGCGGCTCGTGTAACTTGCAGCAAAGCTATCGTGCGTGACCATGAGAACGGTGGCGCGCAGGCGGCGATTCAGGGCCTCCAGGCTCTCGAGCAGCAGGCGGGCGCTTTTGGAGTCGAGGGCGCCGGTGGGCTCGTCGGCCATAATCATAGTGGGGTCGGTGACGAGCGCGCGAGCCGCGGCAACGCGCTGCTGCTGACCACCGGACATCTGGTAGGGGTACTTGTCGAGTACCTGGCTAATAGACAGACGCGCGGCCACATCCTGCACGCGGGTCGAAATTTCGGCCGAGCTTGTGCGGGCGATGGTGAGCGGCAGGGCGATGTTCTCGCGTGCCGTGAGCGTATCGAGCAGGTTGGAGTCCTGGAAGATAAAGCCGAGCTCCTCGCGGCGGAACTGCGAAAGCTTGGCCTGCTTCATGCGTGTTACGTCCTGGCCGTTGATGCGGATGGTGCCGCTCGTGGCGCTATCGATGGTCGAGACGCAGTTGAGCAACGTCGACTTGCCCGAGCCCGAGGCGCCCATGATGCCAACGAATTCGCCGCGGTTGACGGTAAAGCTGACGTCGTTGAGCGCGCGGGTCACGTTGCCCAGCGCTCCATATACCTTTTCGAGATGCGCGACCTCCAGTACCGGGGTCGCCATGTGCGTGGTTTGCATACCGAGTCCTTTCTTGCGATTAGTCTACGGCATCTATAGTCGCAAGAAGCCGAGTCGGCTACCATCGATATGGCTTACGCTTGCCTTACCGTTGTGTAAGGTACGGGTAGCTACCCTGCCACGTGTTGATGTTGAGAGAGGACTCCTGTTGAAGACCGTTCATGTTGCCGCTGGGATCATTCGCAAGGAAGGATCTGACGAGCTGCTTGCCGTGCAGCGCGGCTATGGCGACATGCGGGGACTTTGGGAGTTCCCCGGTGGCAAGCTCATGCGCGGCGAGATGCCCGAGGACGCCGTGCGCCGCGAGCTTATGGAAGAGCTGCAGGTAAAAGTCACCAACCTGCGTGATTTCTACACCGTTGAGTATGACTACCCCGATTTTCATCTCTCCATGGAGTGTTACTACTGCTCGCTCGCCGATGAATCCGATGAGCCCCAGAAACACGACCGCCAGCTTGATATCCGCTGGATTCCACGCACCTCGCTTGCCACGGTGGAATGGATGCCCGCCGACAAGGGGCTCATTGATGCTCTGATTGAGTTAAAGGAAGATCGGCTTGAGGCAAGCTCCGCCGATGACGCCGCGCCCAACACAACCGACAAACCCGCCACCAAACCCAAGCGCGCACCTAAACGCCGCAGCAAAAAGCGTCCCAAGCCCGGTCTGCTCGACGGCATCGATACCTCGGACCTCTCCGCTGACGAGCGCGAACTGGTCCGCCGTCGAGCCGCCATCAAAAAGTCCATGAAGGGCAACAAGCGCGCCAATACCAAGCCCGAGCTGCTCGTTCGCCAGCGCCTGCGCGCCGTGGGCCTTACGGGTTATCGCTTGGAATGGAAGGTTCCCGGCAAACCCGATATCGCCTTCCCCGGCCGCAAGATCGCCATCTTCGTCAACGGCTGCTTTTGGCACCGCTGCCCCAAGTGCAATCCCAGCCAGCCCAAGCGCAACGTTGAGTTTTGGGAGGCAAAGTTCCGTCGCAACGTCGAGCGCGACCGAGCCGCCGTGGCAGCACTCACTCAAATGGGCTGGACACCCATAACCATCTGGGAATGCGAGCTCAAAAAAGACCGCATCGACGCCACGATGGAAAAGGTCATCGAGCAGGTACGGGCTGCAGAGCCGCAGCGCTAACAGCGAGCATTCACACGCCCCACACAGGCGAGCCACATCCACGTCACAAACCTTAGAAAGCCCTTAAGCCCAAAACCTTTCAAGAGTGTTACTCGATACCTCTGACCTGCAGTTTCATCGTAACATCAAACCAGGTTAAGCCTTTCTTTAGCGCTTCTTTGCAGCAGCCGCGGCATAATACTGCCAACGCACGGGACCCAGCAGCATGCCCCGAGCGCAATCTTTTGGTGGACATCGAGGAGGCCGCATAAGCATGCATTCTTCCAATGACGCAGCACAGCAGCCATCCCTAAAACATGCAAACCTTTTCTCCTTCCCCCCGACACAGAGAAACGGTCTCCTCGACTCCCCCACCACAAAAACCAAGCGCTCAGCCGATCAGAGCCTCAACTTACGAGCATCCTTCGAAAAGCTCCAAGCATCCCTAGACAAGGCGTTCCCCGAACAGGCAAGAGCAATCTAAGCCCATCGCGCTTTATACTAATGCCATGCGAAACATGGATCACATAGAATTGCACCGCGGAGGACGCGAGGAAGCGTTTCCCGAGACCGCCGAAGACTGGCCCTATATTGCCGAACGCGCAGAATTCGCTCGCTATCCGGGCAATTCCGTCCCCTGGCACTGGCATTCCGAAGTTGAGCTTTTCTACATGGAGCAGGGAGCGATTGACTACCGAACGCACGCGGCTCATGAGCACGTACGCTTTGAGGAAGGGTCCGCCGGCTTTATCAACGGCGGCGTTTTGCACAGCACGCTGCAATCACCCAATTCGGCGCCAGCCATTCAAATGCTGCATATCTTTCAGCCGTCGATGCTCGGCGATCCCGCGGGACGTCTCCAAAAGCGCTACATCAACCCATTGCTTCAATGTCGAGGCGTCGATGTGCTCAAATGGTCGCCCACCAATCCCGACGATATGCCCTTTATCGATTTGCTGAAGAGCTCCTTTAGCCACGACCTTCAACGGCCGCAGAACGAGATGGCGCTTCGAAATAGTTTGTCAGATCTCTGGATTCAGATTAACGCCAAGGCCGAACCGCTCTTTTCTTCCGACGGCGCCTCTTGGATGACCAGCCGCGACGTACAGTTCAAGGCAATCCTGGACTTTATCCGCGCAAACTATGCAGCCGCTATAGATGTGCCCCAGATGGCATCTGCAGCCGGCGTAAGCGAAAGAGAGTGTTACCGCATTATCGAAACTTGTGCAGGAACGACCCCGGCGGCATATCTACGCGCATACCGCGTAAACCGTGCTTGCGAACTTTTGGCACACACCACGCGAACGGTACAGACAGTCGCGCGCCAATGCGGATTTATAACAGCAAGCCATCTTGGCCAGGTATTTAAAGAACAAATGGGGTGCACTCCTTCGAGCTATCGAGCAGCGAGGCAGAATCTCGATAGCACCAGGCAGAAATCCCGCTAACCCTTCTTCTGTCACTGCATCAAACTTGCAGGCAAACAACAGAGAGGAGCAATCATATGAAGCACTTTGACCATATCGTATTTGACGTTGATGGGACATTGGCAGATACAGAAGAAAGCGTTCTGTCATCGCTTGTCCAGATTGTCCAAGAAGAGACCAGCAAAACGCTTCCCCGACACGAGCTTGACTTTACCCTCGGCATACCCGGCAAGGATGCCCTTGAGAAACTTGGGATCTACTCGCAGGCAACGTTGGATCGCTGGTGCCAAGTTGCCGCCAGCTTTAAAAGCACCATCAGCGTGTTTCCAGGTTTGCTTGAAGTCATCGCAACACTCGCCGATAGCGGCTGCAAACTTGGTATCGTCTCCTCACGTGCGCGCGACGAATACGCAAAAGAAATTGCACCCCTTGGTTTCGATAAGTATTTTGAGCACATCATCCTTGTCGAAGACACAACCGAACATAAACCCGCACCCGCACCCATGCTCGAATATCTCCGACGTGCGGGCGCGAATCCTGGCAACGTCGTCTACGTTGGCGACACCGTCTACGACGAACAATGCGCAACTTCAGCAGGGGTCAGTTTTGCCCGAGCAGCATGGGGATCACACCAAGATATCCCAAACGCCACCTACAACCTCAAAACCCCCAACGACCTACTAACCCTAACAACCAAATAACCCACGCGTCCCACCCTTTCAGTCCCAACACCACAAGGGCGACGACCTCGAGTAGGTCAACCTGGGAGGGATGAGGGCTTAGTTCCCCAATCTTTCCGCAGGGGGCAAAAAGCCTCGCCGCACGAAGTGCGCAGCGAGGCTTTTTGCATGCCCGAGGACGATTGGGGAACTAAGCCCTCATCCCTCCCCGGGATATGTAGCGAGTCGGAGTGCCCTTGCTGTTACTCTGCTTTGCCCACAGAGTTGAGGTTGGTCATGCGGATCTTAACCAGCTCGGTGATCTCACGCATACCCTCCTTGGCCGGCTTCTTGGGGTCGAAGCAGGCAGGATTCTCGGCCATGTAGGCCATGAAGCCCTTGGTGTAGGCCTGACGCAGCTCGGTGGCGTAGTTAACCTTGCAGATGCCGTTCTTCACAGCCTCGGCAACCTGCTCATCGGGCACACCGGAGGTGCCGTGCAGAACCAACGGCACGTCGACGGCGTCGCGAATGGCCTTGACCACGGACTGCTCGATGTGAGGATCGCTCGTGTACACACCGTGGCTGGTGCCAACGCCAATTGCGAGGGAGGTGCAGCCGGTGCGCTCGACGAACTCCTTGGCCTCGGCAGGATCGGTGTAGGGGCTCTCGCCCTCAACCGCGGGACCGTCGTCCTCCTTGCCGCCAACCTTACCGAGCTCGGCCTCGACAGGCACGCCCATGGCGCGGCCAGCGTCGGCGACGGACTTGGTCAGGGCGATGTTGTCCTCGAAGGACTCGTGCGAGCCGTCGATCATGACGGAGGTGTAGCCCGTGCGGAAAGCCTGCATGCAGCGGTCATAGCCATCACCGTGGTCGAGGTGCAGGGCGACGGGCACGGAAGCGCGCTCGGCAGCGGCCTTGACCATGCCGTAGAAGTAATCCAGGCCAGCGGTCTTAATGGTGCCCGGGGTGGTCTGCATGATGACGGGGGACTTGGTCTCCTCGGCAGCGGCCAGAACGGCCATAACAAACTCGAGGTTCTCGACGTTGAACGCGCCGACGGCGTAGTGGCCGGCCTGAGCGTCCTTGAGCATCTTTTCGGTGGTAACAAGTGCCATGAGCGTTTGCTCCTCTCCCTCGCCCGCATCTGGACATCGGGCGTAGCTGTTCACAAGGCGTTTTACCTTGCGTTTTCTGCGCTCATTGTATGAAATTCAGCGGCTTTGCACGTGCGAGATATTGTCATCGCGCGAGGTTCAACCTTCATTTTTGAAAAGCAAACGGAAGGGATCGAACCCGAGCGCGCGTGTTCGATATTGAGTTTTGAGCCTTGATCGTCTTTCTTTTATAGAAAAGATAAGTAATCGAAAGGTATTTTCTTACTCAAAAAGAAAATGAACGAAAATAGAGTCAACACAATTCCTGCAAATTTCAGACGATGATGGAGCAGATATGGCCCACGCAACAACCCGAGCTTTCGCCGACGAGCGTCGTTCCGCCATCATGGAGATGCTCGATCATAATGCCTCGGTGCAGGTAGCAGAAATCGCCCAGACCTTTGGCGTGTCCTCCGTCACCGCCCGAGCCGACCTGGACGCCCTCGCGGAGTCCGGCAAGCTGCGCCGCACGCATGGCGGTGCCGTATCGCTCCACAAACGCCTGACCGTTTCCACGCAGGATCGCCGCATCAATGTCAACGTCGCCGCCAAGCAGGCCATCGCGCAAAGCGCCATTGAACTCGTCGGCAATGGTGACACTCTGCTCGTCGACTCGGGCACCACAGCGCTCGAGTTCGTCCGGCTCCTCGACCAGCGCGATGGCATCACCGTCATCACGGCCGACATTACCATTGCCGATTACATCGACGAGAGCATGCCCTTAGTCGATGTCGTCATGCTGGGCGGGGCACTGCGCAAAGGCCATCGCTATCTGTACGGCCCACTTACCATGCAGGCGCTCCAAATGGTCCACGCCGATCTTGCCGTCATGTGCCCTGGCGCTTTTGTTCCCGGCTGCGGCTTTACGACCGACTTTCCGCAGATGGCCGAGACCAAAGCGGCTATGGTCGGTGCCGCTCGTCAAAGTGTCGCCCTCATGGACGCCAGTAAGGTCAACGGACGTGGCATGTACCGCTTTGCCGAGCTGACCGACGTCAACGCCATCGTAATGGACCGTGACCCCGATCACGCCGTCGCCATCTCAATCGCCGAGATCGCCGACGACACCCGCCCAAATCTCGTCATCGCCGGCGCTTAAACAAAAACCACCACAAAGGTCTCCTTTGTGGTGGTTGAGCATCAGAAGTGAATGTGTCGCTACTTGGACAGCTCGTCGGCGAGAACCTCGATCTGAGCGCGCGAGGCGTCGTTGAGCGAACCCAGGACGGTCACCTTATTCTGCGTCAGCGTGATGTCTTTCATACCCTCGAGCTCCTTGGTCATAACCTTAGCGGCGGCAGGTGCCCAGGAACCGGCCTCGACGAGCGCCACGGTGCGGTTCTGGTAGGCATGCTCGGCGAGCGTGTGGATGAAGGTGCTCATAAACGGGAAGATCTCGCCCTGATAGGTGATGGAGGCGAGCACCAGACGGTCATAGCGGAACGCGTCCTCAACGGCCTCGGCCATGTCGTCGCGAGCCAGGTCAAAGACGGAAACCTTCTGGCCGCGAGCCTCAAGCGCAGATGCAAGCTCCTCAACGGCAGCCTTCAGATGGCCGTAGACGCTCGCGTAGGCAATGGTGATGCCCTCGTCCTCGGGCTGATAGCTCGACCAGGTGTTGTAGGTGTCGAGGTAGTAGCCCAGGTTCTCGGTCAGCACGGGGCCGTGGAGCGGGCAGATGATCTGGATGTCCAGATCAGCGGCCTTCTTGAGCACGGCCTGCACGAACTTGCCGAACTTACCAACGATGCCAAAGTAGTAGCGGCGAGCCTCGCAAGCCCAACCCTCGGGATCCTCGATGTCGTTAGCGCCAAACTTGCCAAAGCCGTCGGCACTAAAGAGCACCTTGTCGGTAGACTCGTAGGAGAAGATCACCTCGGGCCAGTGAACGTTGGGAGCGCCGACAAACGTTAGGCTGTGACCGCCCAGATCAAGCACGTCGCCCTCTTTGACGACCATCTTGCGCTCGGGGTAGTCGGTGCCAAAGTAGTTGACCATCATGCGGAAGGCGCCCATGCTGGCCACAATCTGTGCCTGGGGATAGCGCTCCATAAAGGCGGCGATGCCGGCGGAGTGATCGGGCTCCATGTGATGGACGACCAGGTAGTCGGGCGTACGTCCATCGAGCGCGGCCTCGAGGTTGCCGAGCCACTCGTCGACAAAACCACCGTCAACCGAATCGGCGACGGCGATTTTATCGCCCAAGATAACGTAGCTGTTGTATGCCATGCCGTTCTCGGACACGTCGTACTGGCCCTCGAACAGGTCAATGTCGTGATCGTCGACGCCAACGTAGCGGATATCCTTGGTGATCTCCATCAGGCAAAGCCTCCTAGATAGACAAAAGAGCCCGTCTATCATAGCACTCGGCTGCATCCCAACAGCTATCTGCCGGTATCCTTACCGATTGTTATTGAAATGCGATAAATCGCCGTTTATCAGCACAAACTATGCGCGCGGTGCCGCCGTGCTATGTCGAATGATGAGTTGTCCGGGAATACGAATGGCAACGGTTTTGTCCGCCGCACCCGCCTCGGGAACCGCATGCTCGAATACCTCGCGTCCGCGCTGATGTAGATCGAATCGCACGGTCGTGAGCTCGTTGTGTGCCACAAAATCATCGAGCGAATCGTCGACCCCCACCACGCTCACGTCCTCGGGCACGCGCAGGCCGCTATCGCGCAGCGCTGCAATGGCGCCGTTTGCCATCTGGTCGTTTGCCGCGTAAATCGCCGTCATGGCGCGGTCATGCTCGGCCAGGTACCTGCCGGCCTCGTAACCGCTGTTAGCAGACCAGTCGCCCTCGAGCGGTTCTGCCGGCGCGATGTGTTTACGCTCGAGCGCATCCTGCCAACCGGCGCGACGAAATTGCTCGTCGACCGAGAAGGACGGGCCGCCAATATAGCGAATCTGCTCGTGCCCCAGCTCAAACAGATGGTCCATAAGCAACAGCGAGCAGCCGTAATGGTCGGAATCGACTGTGGTCACGCGCGGATGCGCATACATGGTAACGATGACCGTGCCAATGCCCGGCAGTGGATCAAACGTCTCAAAATCGGGAGCCATACGACGCATGCCGATAATGATGCCGTCCACGGGCAGCGCGGCCATACGACGCGTTGCCTCGGCAAGCGAGAATTCCTCGGTCTTGGACATCTCGACCAGCGTGATGGCGCAATTATGCTCGCGAGCAGCGCTGGCGATGCCGTCGATCATTGAGAGGTTGCCAAACTTGGTGACATCGTTGATGCACAGGCCAACCGAATGGTAACGGCCATCGCGCAGCGAGCGACCGGCATAACTCGGACGAAAGCCGAGCTCTTGCATCGCGGCTTGCACGCGCTGGCGCGTCTGCTCGTTAACGTTGGGCAAGCCGTTGGCGACGCGCGAAACCGTCTGCTGCGAAACGCCAGCAGCGCGGGCGACGTCGGCCATGGAGACCGGACGCGTACCTGTATCGTTGGACGGGCGCCTTGCCACAGGATCACCTTCACTCTTGCGAGATCTGAATAGCGTGCATGCCGGCCCGGGCAGAAATACACCCCGCGCCGAGGCCCGCTATCGTCGGACGCATGTTAACGTACTCTACTTTTTCAATCCGCAACTCTTCTGCTCTATAAGTCCATACGGCAATACCGTTCACGGCTGGATTTCTACCGATTACCAGATTCTCAAAAAGTGATAAGTGTTGTGTTATGAGTACGTTAACATAGCCCGTAACGTGCGGCATCGTAGATGATGAGTTCACGTTCCTTCAGATTGTTAACGTACTCACTACGACGGAAAACTCGTCAGTATGCGCCAAGGAAAGGACTCCCATGACCACCCCCGACGAAAAGACATTCGCCACGCTCACCAAGCTGTTCGAGGAGGAGTTTGGCCCCATCGGCGATCGCCAGGTGCTCTATGTGCACGCGCCCGGCCGCTCCGAGATCAGCGGCAACCACACCGACCACGAGGGTGGCCACGTTATCGCCGGCTCGCTCGATGTCGCCGTTGACGGCATTGCCGTGGCGACCGACACCAACAAGATTCGCGTCGCCGACGAGGGCTACCCCACGTTTGAGATCGCGCTCGACACGCTAGACGTTCAGGAGTCCGAGAAGGGCACGTCCGCAAGCCTCGTCCGCGGCATAGCGCACGAGATTGCAGCCCTTGGCGTTGAGCCCCAGGGCTTCGACTTCGCCTTCACCTGCTCCGTCCCCTCGGGCGGTGGCCTTTCCAGCTCTGCCGCCGTCGAGGCCGCGTACGGCCGTGCCATGGAGACGCTCTGGGGCGCGCCCGCGATTGAGCCCGTCGCACTCGCTCAGATGAGCCAGCGCACCGAGAACAACTACTACGGCAAGCCCTGCGGTCTGATGGACCAGGCCGCCGTGTGCCTGGGCGGCCTCGCCTACATGGACTTTGAGGACCAGGCTCAGCCTAAAACCCAGAAGCTCGAGCTCAACTTTGAGGATCACGGCTATGCGCTCGTGCTCGTTAAGGTCGGCGCCGACCACGTGGCAGCTACCGACGACTACGCCGCCGTTCCGCGCGAGATGCAGGACGTCGCCGCCGAGTTTGGCAAGGCACGCCTGTGTGAGGTCGACGTTGCCGACTTTGACGCCAAGCTCCCCGAGCTGCGCGCCAAGCTGGGCGACCGCGCCTGCCTGCGCGCCGTTCACTACTGGTACGAGAACGGCCTGGTCGATAAGCGCTGGGCAGCGCTCAACGCCGGCGACATTGACCAGTTCCTGGTCCTGACGCGCGAGTCGGGCGCCAGCTCTGCCATGTACCTGCAGAATGTTGTTGCCAAGCTGGGATCTGAGCAGCCTTCCATGTATGCCCTGGCGCTAGCCGAGCACGTACTCGACGGCCGCGGCGCCGTTCGCATTCACGGTGGCGGCTTTGGTGGCACCATCCAGGCCTTCGTGCCGCTCGACCTGGTCGACAACTTCATTGCCAAGATGAACGGCTGGCTGGGCGAGGGCTCTGCCCGCCACTACGCTATCTCTGACAAGGGGGCTTACGCGGCATGGCTGTAATGACTGACGTGCGCGAGGCCGCGCAGAGCCTGATCGAGTACGCCATCCACCGATCGATGATCGGCCAGGACGATCGCATCTGGGCATACAACACCATTTTGGAGTGCATCGGCGCCACGGGCCCCGCACTCGACATGGCTTGGGCACTCAAGACCGAGAAGATTTCGCTCTTGCACCCCGATACCCTGCCCGACTTTAATCTAGAGGGCACGCTCGCCGCGCTTGCCGAGGCCGCCGTTGCCAACGGTGCTGCCGAGGACACGGCATCGGGGCGCGACCGCATCGCCATGCGCATCATGGGTATGCTCATGCCGAGGCCTTCGGTTGTAAACGAGGAGTTCAACGGCCGTATGGGCGTCAACGAGCCCCGCGCCGCGACCGACTGGTTCTACGGCCTGTGCTGCGACGCCGGCTATGTGCGACGCGCCGCCATCGCACGCAACATCAAATGGAGCACCCCCACCAACTTGGGTGACCTGGAAATCACCATCAACCTGTCCAAGCCTGAGAAGGACCCGCGCGATATCGCCGCGGCAGGTGCAGCCAAGAACACGGGCGAAAAGTATCCCGCCTGCCAGCTCTGCATCGAAAACGAGGGCTATCCCGGACGCTCCGCCGCAGCCGACGGCGGCGCTCACCCCGCCCGCCAGAATCTGCGCGTTATCCCCATCTCGCTCAACGGCGAGCGCTGGGGCTTCCAGTACAGCCCGTACGCGTACTTTAACGAGCACTGCATTGCCATGAGCTCCGAGCATCGTCCGATGCACGTCGACCGCAAGGGCCTGACCTGCCTGCTCGACTTTGTGGACCTGTTCCCGCATTACTTTATCGGCTCCAACGCCGACCTGCCCATCGTAGGCGGCTCAATCTTGTCGCACGACCACTTCCAGGGTGGCGCGCACGAGTTCCCCATGATGCACGCCGCCGAGGTCTCGCAGTTTAGCGTGCCCGGTTTTAACCAGGTCAGCGGCACCGTGCTGCAGTGGCCGCTCTCGGTGCTGCGCCTGCGCTCGCACGACCGCGCCCAGCTGCTCGATGCCGCCGAGAAGATTATCCTCGCCTGGCGCGAGTGGACCGACGAGTCTGCGGGCGTCATCGCACGCACAGCCGATGGCGTGGCGCACAACACCGTGACGCCCGTCATCCGCCGCGTCGACTCCCGCGGCAATGCCGGAGGCGAGATCTACGAGGCCTACTTGGCGCTTCGCTGCAACATCACGACCGACGAGCATCCGCTGGGCGTGTTCCACCCGCATGCCGAGTACCACCATATTAAAAAGGAGAACATCGGCCTGATCGAGGTCATGGGCCTGGCCATTCTGCCGCCGCGCTTGGTTCCCGAGCTCGGTGCTGTCCGCGAGCACCTGCTGGCGGCCAAGGCCGATGCCAGCTACGATCTTGCCTGCGCTCTCGAGAGCGACGACCTTTGCCGCAGCCACGCCGCATGGGCGGAGGACGTCTTTGCTCGCCGCGCGAACGAGCTTACGGCGGATAACGCCATCGACATCCTGCATGAGGAGGTCGGCGTGGTGTTTAGCCACGTGCTCGACAACGCCGGAGTCTTTAAGTGGGACGAGGACGGACGCGCCGCCCAGCAGCGCTTTATCGACTCACTGTAATGATCCCTTGGAGACGGAGGAAAACGGATCATTTCGTCTTCAAGACAACGGCGCCCGCCGGCAACATTGCCAGCGGGCGCCGTTTTTGCGTGTAGTCATTGGGGACGCTCTTAAACGACTAGTCAAACAAGAACGTCCCCAACGACTAATGAATCGAGCGTGGAAAATCTCCCACTTTGAGCTCGCATGGGCACCAAAAGCAGGAGATTATCCACGCTCATTCTATTAAGAGTCGCAACCGCTACAACTCTACGACCTCAACGTTGCTGTAGATCTCGTCCCAGCGGTCCATGACCAGGTGGCCGGTCTTGGGATCCATGGCGTTGAGCTTGCCGCAGGTATTGGCGGTCTTGAGCACCGTGACGTCGTCGGCACCAGCAGCAATGGCATGCGCAAAGCCGGCGATGGTCGAGTCACCGGAACCCGTCGCGTTCACAGCCGCAATCGCGGGCGTCTTGGCGCGGAACGCGCGGCCCTCATGGAAGCCCACCGAACCGGCAGCGCCCATCGAAACGACAACCCAGGGGATACCGGCAAAACGGTCATCGGCGGCAAGCGCCTCGCGCAGGGCATCGACATCATCGGTCGTAAAGGACGTACCCAGCAGGCCGTTAATCTCGGTTAGGTTGGGCTTTACGAGCTCAGGCTTAGCGTCGGACTCCAGCGCGGCCTCCAGCGATGCACCCGAGGTGTCGAGCAGCACCTTGGCGCCCGCCTCCTCGGCGATCTTGACGAGCTCAGCATAGTAGCCGGCATCGACGCCACGAGGCAGCGAGCCCGAAAGCGTCACAACGTCCGCCTTCGCTGCAAGCTCGGCGAACTTGGCCGTAAAGGCCTCGAGCTCGGCCGGGGCGATCTGCGGGCCGCTCTCCAGCAGCTCGGTCTGATTGCCCTCGTGCAGGATATTCAGGCAAATGCGCGTCTCACCGGCGATGGGCACAAAGTCGTTCTTGACGCCGTCGGCATCCATAAGCTCGGCCATATAGGCACCCATGTGGCCGCCGAGCAGGCCGGTCGCGAGCACATCGTCGCCCAACTGCAGCAGCACACGGCTCACGTTGAGGCCCTTGCCGCCAGCGGTCTTTTCAGGCGTCACGCGGTTCACGTCGTCGATGATCAGCTTGTCGAGTTGATAGCGCGTATCGATCGACGGGTTCATGGTAACGGTCAGAATCATGTTGAACTCCTGTTTCCGGGGCACGACACGCGCGGCCCCAAACATACGATAGCTCGTTAAAGGATCTCGATCTCAAAACCGCGGGTGACGGTCTCCCCCGGCTTGGCAACCAGGCAGCCACGCTTGTGCTCCAGAATATCGTCCTCGTCGGAGCAAGTGGACAGGCCGCCCCACGGTTCCACGGCCACAAAGTCGCCCTCGGGCTTGCTCCACACAATCAGGTATGGCATATCGGGGAACGTCAAACGCACTCCCTTGTCCCCGGTTTTCTTGGTCAGCGTAACCACGCGGCTGTCGAGCACGTCAAAGATGGTCTCCGCGAAGTCGAAGAGTTCGTGGGTCAGCGGCAGGTCGTGGCCGACCATCGGGTTTTTGCTGCGATGCTCGACATCAATCAAGCCCGTCGAGGGAACGGCAGTACAGAGCTCGGCGACCTCACGCTGATCAAAACGAAGCTCATAGTCGTCATAGGACTCGCCCTCGTCGAGCGGGCACTTAAAGCCGGGGTGGCCACCCACAAAAAACGGCATGTCCTCGGTACCCTCATTGGTCACCTCGTACGACACGGCCACCTTTTCCGAATCGATCGTGTAACGAGCAACAATCTTAAACGGATACGGATACTGCTCGAGCAGCTCGGCGTGGTCGGCAGAGCTTAGGCTCAGCGCAACCAAGTTGTCGCCCTGCTCCTCGAGCTTCCACTCCTGCTTGCGGGCAAAGCCGTGGCGGGCAAGCTTGACCTCGCGGCCGCCCATGGTCATCGCGCGGCCGTTACGAAGGCCACCGCAGATCGGGAAGCAAATGGGCGCCTGGCCCGACCAGACCGAAGGATCGCCCTGCCACAGGTACTCGCGGCCGTTAGCTTTAATCGAAGTGAACGATCCGCCAGCCGTGCTCAGCGCCACACGAATAGAACCGTTATCAAGAATAAACTCCATAGGAGCCTTCCCTTTCTTACGACAGCCCGCCAAGTCAATAGGGCTGATAGAAAACCGGCCCGCGCCCCCTCACAGAAACGCGAGCCGTCAATTGAAAAGCTGCAGAATGCCGGGTACCGCCAAAACGAAGCACACAAGCTCAGCAAGCAAACGTGTTATCGGAGCAGCTTGCCGTATCAGAAATCTTCGCAACAACAGCGGTAACCCCACAGGTCACTCAGACATCAGCGAGAAGCCAGCTGGCGAGGCAAGGTGCCGTGAAGCGAGGCGGCATTGACCTTCTGGTCATGCCGCCGAAACTGAACGGCAGATTGCCCGCCAGCTGGCTTCGCAGCGTCGACCCGTTACGCGGTTTGGCAAAACCGCGTAACCTCCTTAGTCGTGATACTCGCCGCGGTCCCACTTCTCGAGGAACTCGTCAAAGAAGTGCGGGTCAGCCTGAGCCTCGGCGTCGGCCTTATTGCAAGCGTCAATCTTGGCGATCAGGGCGTCGTGCTCGGGAGTCTTCTCGTAGGGCTCCTCCAGGAAGGCAAGCATAATGTCGGCCATCAGGAACTCACCGGTGATCTTACCGCCAAAGCCCACGATGTTGGCGTTGAGCTCGCGACGGGCATACAGGGCAGAGGTCATGTCGCGAACCAGGGCGCAGCGAGCGCCGGGAACCTTGTTGACGGCGTTGGTGATGCCGATGCCGGTGCCGCACAGGGCCACGCCAAAGTCGGCCTTGCCGCTGGCAACAGCCTCGCCCACGGCCTTACCGTAGATGGGATAGTGCGTACGGGTGTGGCTGTAGGTGCCGCAGTCGAGCACCTTGTAGCCAGCCTGCTCCAGGCGGTCGGCCAGATAGATCTTCTCGTCCGTAACGATATGGTCGCAACCGATTGCGATGGTCTTCTTCATCAGAACGTCCTTTCGTCTGAATTCACAAGTTGAGGTAGAAGTTCGAGTTCTCGGTGGCTCTCGTTAGGCCATCTTGTTGAGCATGTCGACACGGATCTGGTGACGGCCGCCGGCGTACTGAGCGCGCAGGAACTCGCGGGCGATCTTCTTGGCGACCTCGGTGCCCACAACGCCCGGGCCCATGGTGACCATGCGCGAGCCGTTGTGCTCGCGGGTCATGTAGGCGGAACGCTCGTCGGAAATGTTGGCGACGACCATGCCCTTGATCTTGACGGCGGCCATATAGGAGCCGACGCCGTACTTATCGAATGCGAAGCCCTGGGAATCCTTGTGCTCCAGCAGGTCCTTGGCAACGGCGGTCGCGGAATCGACAAAGTCCGCGGCAGGGGTCTCGGAATAGTCGACGACCTCGTGACCGTCGGCGATGAGCATCTCCTTGATGGACTCCTTCATCGACATACCGTCGGCATCGGAAGCGATTACAACCCTCATGACATCCTCCTTGAGAGATACGCAGGTGCGTAGTTTCTGTTTGGAAGTGTTGAATCGCGTTCAGGTCCGGGCATCTGAATGTGCGGTTCTTCACTGTTCATGTTTATTTGAACACATTCGAACATCGAGTGCAACAATTATTTGTTTGTCTTTGTTCTATTTTGAACAAATACCGTTCACGGATGATTGGCGACCGTTTGAGCCCGGCGCAGACGTAGCGACCATGTGTTCAGCAAACAAAAGGGCGGCCGAGAACGTGTCTCGGCCGTCCTTCTTACGGTTGGTCTTCCAAGGATCGCTTTGCCGCCTACTCAGACTGTCCGCTCTTCTTGGCATGTTTGGACGGAGCCCTCAGAAAACGGCCCGTCAAATAGTTCGCCGGGCCAGAAATATCGATCCCCAGCAGCGTGTGCCCCAGCCACAGAAACGCCGCGAGCACCAGCAACGGGATAACGCACGAGGTCACGATCATCACGATGACGCCTTCGATCAGATCGGTCACCTGTTGCACCACCTTATCGGTCATCGACTTGGCACTGTCGGTCACCGATGTGAGTAAACTCGATGCCCCATCGGTCAGCTGCTCAAGCACATTCTTGTTTTCCGTGGTCTCGGATTTCTTCTCGCTCTTTGTGGAGCTCGCCTTGCTCGCTTCAGTCGCCTTTTGCTCTGTCTGCTCGATACTCACCTGATACGTCTCATCGACCTTTTGCGACACCCATACGCTCGCGGGCACAAGCGCCATGCCGATCACGGCAACCACCAGCACGCGAGTCGCCACGCGGCGCAGGACGGCGCTCGTGCTCCAGCGCCCGTGAATGCCGAGCGACACCGCAAAGAGTACCAGCGCAAACGGGATCAGGATGCCCAGGCCAACCGACCACAAAATGGTCAGCAGGTATTTCTCGAGGTAGAGCACGGCAAGCACGATGCCCAAGTTACCCGAAAGCTGCGCGAGCTGCTCGGCAACCGGCGTTCCCGTATCACCCGGCAGCGCGGTAATGCCCGCAGACAGCGCCACGCACGAGGCCGTGAGCGCCAGTACGTTACCTTTCTTTTGGTCGATAACCTCGATGGTGGAGTCCCAAGTCTTGGTATCGGCAAAATGCGGACGAGCCACAAAGCCCGACAGCAAGGCCAGTACCACGAGCGCAACGATGATACCGATCTGCAGCTTTTTGTTTGCGCACACGACATCGGACAGGCTGGGCTGCAGCTCGGTTACCGTCGTGTGCTCGGTTATCTGGACAGGACGCCCATGAGCCATCTCGTGCGCGTCTCTTTTTTGTATTGACCCGTTATCCGGCATTTGGATACCTCCTCAGTCCGGCGTTTAATGTGAAAGGAAGTATACCCACCCAGCGAAAAACCGAACGGCAAGACGAACGGGCACCAAGACTGTCCCCAATGACTATTTCGGGATGAGTTGCGGTGGAATAGGGATTGTTTTGCGCCCGCCGGTCCCTATTCAGTCCCTATTTCACCGCAACTTGGAGGAGTGCAGAAAAAGCCCTGCCGCGGGTAGCGGCAGAGCTTTTGGAAGGGGACTTGGTTGTGAGAGCTCGTTAGGCGAGCTTAGCCTCGAGTGCGGCGATGCGCTTATAGGCATCGATGGTAAAGCGGGTCTGCTTCTCCAGGATCATGGTGGTCATGAGAGTATCCTGAGCGTGAGCCATGATGAAGGTCATCTCCATCTCGCCGCCGCCGGCCTCCTGCGAAAGCAGCTTGGTCTGCGTGTCGTGGGCGCCGATAAGTGCATCGCTGGCATCCTTGTGCAGCTGCTCGGCCTTCTCAAAATCACCCTCGCGAGCAGCATCGAGCGCTGCAAGCAGATCGGTCTGGGCGTCGCCCGCGTATGCGACAATCTCGAATCCAACCATCGAGATTTCTTCTTTGGTTGCCATATTGCGTTCCTTTCACATATGAACCAACGGAGAGCATCGCGTCCGGGCATACGCGCTGCGCTGTGTATGGCAGGAACATTAACATTCAAACAAAAAAGAACAGCGCAAAACGTAATTTCGAGCTATGAACGGTTGCTTTTCGCCCGTAAACGGTTTTTAAACCAATCTGAACATTCTCGAACACAATTAGCGGCAACCCAAACAGGTCCGCACCCTAGCGTACATAGCGCACCGTATCGCCCTCGACGAGCACACCCGGAAACAGCATGTGCTCCACACCGGGTGCAGCGCCCTCGGCGCCGGCAATCTTGTCGACCGCCCACATGCCGACGCGCTTGTTGTCAAAGCGCACCGTAGTCAGGCGACGATCGGGCACGATATCGCCCAAACTATCGTCAACACCCACCACGCTTACGTCCTCGGGCACGCGCCTTCCGCACGACTCGAGCCCGCGAATGCAGCCGTAGGCCATGGCATCGTTGGAAGCATAAATGGCCGTACAGGTCGGATCGTCCGCCAGAGCCTGACCGGCAGCATACCCGCTCCGTGCCGTCCAATCGCCACGGACGAGTCGCGGCGGCTCAATACCATGCGCGCGCAATGTCTCACGCCAGCCCTCCTCGCGTTGCATGCCCGAAAGCGAGCGCTCGGGGCACGAGATAAAGTGCACGGTCCTGTGCCCCTGCCCCAGCAAGTACTCGACCACCTGGCGCGAGCAATCGAACTGGTCGTTATCGACCGTCGAGCACAGCGGGTGCTCCAGCATGGTAACGAGCACCGTCTGCATACCGGGCAGCGGCTCAAAGGTGCCAAAATCCGCCGGCATGCGGTTCATGATCACAACCATGCCGTCCACCGGCAGCGCGCTCATGCGCGACGATGCGCTCTCGAGGGTATACGGATGTCCATCTACTTTAGTAAGGGTGATGGCATAGCCATGTTTGTCGGCCGCGGCGGCAAAGCCCTCCATACGGTCGAGGTTGCCGGTACCGGTAATGTTGAACATGGCGACGCCGACGGTCTTAAACTTGCCGCGACGCAGCGAACGGCCGGCAAAGTTTGGACGATACCCCAGCTCGCGCATGGCGGCACGCACGCGCTCCTTGGTCTCGGGGCGCACGCTGGGCGAATCGTGCACGGTGCGCGAGACCGTCTGCTCCGAGACGCCCGCGAGACGCGCCACGTCCTTAACGGAAACCGATTTTTTAACAGCGGCCATAGGTCGATCTTTCTATGTCAACGATGCCATCGCGGGCATCCCAACAGACAAAATGAACGCCTCCAAGTATATCTAACGCCTCCCCCACCATACGCTCACCACCCAAAACCTACCGTTCACCGACAATTCCGCTTCCCCGGACGGCTTTTGTCGTCCAAATGTTAACGTTGCCATTGCGCAAACACAGAGCCACCGGGCGGCTCAAACGTTCACGCGTAAGGAATCGATGGTTCGCAGGCATAGGAACCACCGGTTCGCGTCTTTTTTTGTGTCGCAAAATGGCAACGTCAACATTTTGGCAACCGAACGCCAAAAGCTACCATCGTTGCTAACCCACCGACTCTTAGGAGCATTGTATGGAGCAACTCATCGCCATCATCGAAAAGGGCCAGCCCTTTTTCAACGCGATCGCCCGCAACAAGTACCTCAAGGCGATCCGCGACGGCTTTATCTCCGTCATCCCCATCATCATCTTCTCGTCCATCTTCTGCCTGGTAGCCTCGGTCCCCAACATCTGGGGTTTCTACTGGCCCGATGACATCAACAACGCCCTGTGGAAGTGCTACAACTACTCCATGGGCATCCTGGCCATCGCCTGTGCCGCCACCACGGCCAAGCACTTCGCCGACGCGCAGAACCGCGACCTGCCCACGAATAACCAGATCAACTTTATCTCGTGCATGTGCGCGGCCATCATCGGCTTCCTGCTCCTTTCGAGCGACACGATCGCCACGGACGCCGCCAGCGGCTTCAACACCACCTACCTTGGTTCCAAGGGCCTGCTGACCGCCTTTATCGCTGCGTTTGTGACCGGCATCATCTACAAGTTCTTCATCAAGCGCAACATCACCGTCAAGATGCCCGAGCAGGTTCCGCCCAACATCTCGCAGACCTTTAAGGACATCATCCCCTTCTCCGTCTGCATCACCGTCTTTTGGGTCTTTGATATCGTCTTCCGCGCTGCTTTTGGCTTCTGCTTTGCCCAGGGCGTCATCCAGGTGTTCCAGCCCCTGTTCACCGCCGCCGACGGCTACATCGGCCTCGCTGTGATCTACGGCGCTATGAGCCTCTTCTGGTTCGTGGGCGTCCACGGCCCCTCGATCGTCGAGCCCGCCATCGCCGCCGCCCTCGTTGCCAACATGACCGACAACCTGGCTGCGTTCCAGGCTGGTCAGCACGCTTCCGCTGTCCTGACCCAGGGTGCCCAGTACTTCGTCGTCTGCATGGGCGGCACCGGCGCCACGCTCGTCCTGGTCTTTATGTTCTGCTTCCTGGCCAAATCCCAGGAGATGCGTGCCGTCGGTAAGGCAGCCATCGTCCCCGTATGCTTTGCCGTCAACGAGCCGCTGCTGTTCGCCGCACCCATCGTGCTCAACCCCGTCTTCTTTGTCCCGTTTGTCTTTGCTCCGATCGCCAACATCTGGATCCTCAAGATCTTTATCGACTTCTTGGGCATGAACGGCTTTATGTACACCCTGCCTTGGACCGTTCCCGGCCCCATCGGCACCATCATGGGCTTGGGCTTCCAGCCGCTCGCCTTTGTGATGCTCGCCCTCATCCTGGTCGTCGACTTTGTCCTGTACTATCCGTTCTTCCGTGCCTATGACGCCCAGAAGTGCGCCGAGGAGGCCGAGATCTCCCAGGAGGAGCTCGCCGCCAAGAACGCCGAGAAGGCCGCCAAGCTCAACGATGCCTTCCAGGGCAAGGCCGATGCCAAGAGCGTTGCCGCCGGCGCTGCTGCCGAGGCCGTGAAGGCTGACGCCCCCGCCGCTTCCGCAGCACCCGCTGCCGAGGCTACGACCGCCAGCGACCTCAACGGCAAGCGCGTGCTCGTGCTCTGCCAGGGCGGCGGCACCTCGGGCCTGCTCGCCAACGCGCTGGCCAAGGCTGCCAAGGAGCGCGGCATCAATCTGGAGACCGCTGCCGAGGCCTATGGCAACCACGTCGACATGCTCCCCGACTTTGACCTGGTCGTCCTGGCCCCGCAGGCAGCCAGCTACCTGGCCGACCTGCAGAAGGACTGCGAGCGCGTGGGCAACAAGTGCGTCGCCTGCCGCGGTAAGCAATACATCGAGCTCTCCCAGAACGGCGACAAGTCTCTCACCTTCGTGAGCGAGCAACTGTCGAAGTAAGTAACGCTTAGGGCCAGCCGACTATCCAAGACCGGCTGGCCCTTCGATTTAGACGATTGGATCATCATGTCCGTTAACCCTGCTAGCGTCACCAACCCGCCCGCGCAGTTTCCCGAGGACTTTGTCTTTGGCGGCGCCACCGCTGCCTACCAGGTAGAGGGCGAGACCCGCACTCACGGTAAGGGCAAGGTTGCCTGGGACGACTTCCTGGAGGCCCAGGGGCGTTTCTCTCCCGATCCCGCTTCGGACTTCTACAACCAGTACCCCGTCGACCTGGAGCTGTGCGAGGAGTTTGGCATCAACGGCATCCGCCTCTCCATCGCCTGGAGCCGCATCTTCCCCAACGGCACCGGCGAAATCAACCCCGAGGGCGTCCAGTTCTACCACGACCTCTTTGCCGAGTGCCACAAGCACCACGTTGAGCCGTTTGTCACGCTGCATCACTTTGACACGCCGCTTCCCCTCTTTGAGAAGGGCGACTTCCTCAACCGCGAGACCATCGACGCCTTTGTGGACTTTGCCACCTTTTGCTTTAAGGAGTACGCCGACCAGGTGACCTACTGGTTCACCTTTAACGAGATCTGGGCCGACGCCTCCAACACCTACATCGAGGGCACCTTCCCCGGCGGCGTCAAGGCGCATCTGGCCGAGGCTTTCCAGTGCGAGCACAACATGATGCTCGCCCACGCCAAGGCAGTACTGGCCTTCCACAACGGTGGTTTTAAGGGCAAGATCGGCGTCATTCAGTCGCTGGAGTTTAAGTATCCGCTCAACGAGAACGACCCCGCCGACATCAAGGCCGCCAACAACGAGCACGTGCTGCAGAACCAGTTTTTGCTCGACGCTACCTTCCGCGGCGACTACGCGCCCGACACCCTCGAGTGCGCCAACCGCTTGGCCGCCATCTCGGGCGGCACCATCGAGATCCTGGACGAGGACCTCGAGATTATGCGCGAAGCAGCGCTCTACAACGACTACTTGGGCGTTAACAACTACCAGTGCCGCTTCCTCAAAGCTTACGATGGCGAGAACGACCTGCACCACAACGGTACGGGCGAGAAGGGCACCGGCCGCTGGCGCGTTAAGGGTATTGGCGAGCATGTGAACAAGCCCGGCATCCCCACCACCGACTGGGACTGGATCATCTATCCCGAGGGTCTGTTCGATCTGCTCGTCTACATTAAGCAGCGCTACCCCAACTACAAGCAGATCTTCATCACCGAGAACGGCATGGGCTACAAGGACCCCTACAAGGACGGTTTTGTGGATGACCAGCCGCGCATCGACTACATCGAGCAGCACCTGCGTTGGCTGCTCAAGGCCATGGAGGTGGGCGTCAACGTGGGCGGCTACTTCCTGTGGAGCCTGCAGGACCAGTTCTCCTGGACCAATGGCTACAACAAGCGTTACGGCTTCTTCTACGTTGACTTTGAGACGCAAAAGCGCACGCCCAAGGCAAGCGCCTACTGGTACAAGCACGTGGCGCAGACCCGTCGTCTGGACTAAAGACTAGCGGGGTTGCCTGCCCACATAACCTGTCCCCATTTCTCAGCCGGGGGCGGCACGTCACACGGCGCGCCGCCCCCGGCCTTTGTGTTTGGGCGGACCGGGAGCCGTTTGTCTCGATCTGTAACATCTGACCCGCGGTTTCGGCCCCAACTGTTACAGATCGAGATGAACGGGGTGGGCCGGGCCGAATTGTCTCGATCTGTAACACTAAACCCGGTTTTGGGCGTCTACCTGTTACGGATTGAGGCAAACGTACCGGCCAATCCTCTCAATCTCAATCTATAACAGTTAGCCGGTTATTTCGCCCCCACCTGTTACAGATCGAGATGAATAGATTAGACCTAGCCGAAAAATCTCAACCTGTAACACGTAGCCGAGTTTTTCAGTCCTAGCTGTTACAGATCGAGACAAACAGGCCGAGCAAGCTACACCCGTAGGTCTTTCACGCTGGAGCATTCGACCAGCACGCCCGAAACAAGCGTACGGCTTCTGGAGCTCGGGGCTTCTAGGCACGCAACGACCTCGTCGGGCGCACGGACACCCAGTCCGCGGTGACGAAACTTCACCGACATATCCCGAAAACTCGATCCCCGGCTTAGCTTGCGCGCATTATCACAATAAACCCCCAACGATACACGGTCCTGCGGTTCAATGAGCTACAGGACCGTGTATCGTCGATCAGATAAAGATCGTCATATACAGAGGTAGATATATCCTATGTCCTTCGGCCCTAAGCTGTTTTGGGTGAAGAACTATCTCTTCTCCGACTCGTCGTTCGAATCGTCTGCCGAAATCGTCAAGCGAGATTGTTGAATACGATTTGGAAGATTTAACTTCAACAGGAGTGACCCGCGGTTTTCCAGCCGCGTCTTCAAAGCCGCGCGAAACAAGAAAATCAATTTCACGCGTTCTGGGCCGACTCCCCTCCGTTTTGGAAGGCTCCTGCCAGCTGTAATAAAAAAGCGAATGCCCCAGACTCTTAAGCTGCTGCGCCACGATGTTCTCGATCAGCATTCCTTTATTAATTGAAATTCTTCCAAATTGAATGTCTCTATGGACGTCCATAAGGTCCGGACCATCATCAAACGCCAAGCTCACGAGCAATCCCGTGTCCGCCATATAGCATTTAAGCGAAGACGCGTCCTCGTGCAAGCGGTAACCCACGCTCGGATCGCTGCATAAATAGCAACGGTTAATCAGTCGCGCATCCCCAAGCCAAATTAACGCCGACTCATATGTCTCAAAACGGGATCCCTTCTCCAAGCTGTCAAATTTGAACCGTTTATTTGCCGCAGATAATTGACCCGGAATATCGTCATAAACCGCCCGCGCACGTCTAGCGTCCGAACCTCCAAACTTGGCAATGTCCTCCCTGTACAGTGCGATAATCTGCCGTTTAACCCTGTCGCATCCTCTAAAATCATTCTCTGCCACAAAGGAATCGACCGACTGAGGCATACCGCCGACAAGCATATACTCATCAAACAATCTCATACACGTCGCATGAACACCGTCCGGAAGCGCGTTCCGAGATTCGCTCGCTTTACGGATCTCTTCCGCATAAAGATTTTTTCCGGTCGCCCAAAGATACTCCTCAAAATCGAGGGGTTCGAGAGGGATTCTTTCTTCCTCTGACGGTATGACAATGCTATCGACATTCTTTTTGATGGAGACAAGAGAGCCTGTCTCGATGTAATCAAATCTGCCGTCTTCTACAAGATGCTTTATGTATTCGCGCGCGACGGGAAACCGCTGCACTTCATCAAAAATGACCAGCGACTCTCTCGGTTCGAGGGCCTTACCATACTGCAGCTGAAGCATGCGTAAAAAAAGATCGACATCTTCACGATGGTCCAGAAATATATCGAGTGTGGCTTTGCTGGCAGCTGAAAAGTCAATGTACAGATAGTCCTTGTATTCGTTTTGCGCGAAGCACTTGACGAGTGTCGTTTTGCCAACGCGTCTTGCACCCTCAATAAGCACCGCAGTGCGCCCTTGCGAGCGTTCTTTCCACTCCCGCAGACGATCATATGCCTTCCGTTTAAACATAATCTCACCTCAGCATAATTTACGTGCTAGTTTACAAAAATACCGACCTTTAGATATATCTAATAATACAAAAATACCGACCTTTAAATGAGCTTATATCTACAAAAATACCGACTATTGCATTGGTCTAAACATACAATAATACCGAGCTTCATGTATAACGGATGCTATGCCGAGCCGTCTCGATCTGTAACACTAAACCCGGTTTTGGGCGTCTATCTGTGGTTGATTTCCGATCTCAGCCGAACACATTGAGCAAATAGGCCGTTCCCGCACCT
>CALHJP010000006.1:0-207503 GCA_938033205.1 uncultured Collinsella sp.
ATGATTGGTTGTTGAGCGTTGGTCAAAATGGTTGTTTTTACAGTAGCGCTAACACCGTTGGCGGTGCGCGAGAATATCTCGGCCGCGGCGTCGCGCAGCTCGGGCCTGGTCGGCCTCCGCGGGTGCGCCAGCGCGTAGTAGTAGGTCGACCTCCTGAGCCCCGAGCACTCCAGCAGGTGGCGCAGGGAGTGCCCCTCCGCCCTCAGCGCCCCACCGCCTCGGCCGCCGCCCTGGTCAGAGCCCGTCCCGCTCGACCAGGGCGCGCAATTTTTTTAGGTAGGCGACCTCGGCCTCGAGCCTGCGGCAGCGCTCCTCGAGCTCCTGCTCGCGGGTGCGGGCCCGGGGTTTCGACCTCGACCCCCTCGGCCTGCCCTTCGGGCGGGGCCGCAGCGCCTCGGCGCCGCCCTCGCGGTAGAGCCTGCACCAGCGCTCCAGCGGGGATTTCGACCTGATCCCGAACTCGGCCATGGCGTCGGCCTTCGCCATCCCGCCGTCGACCACGGCCGACGCCGCGGCGACCCTCTGCTCGAATGTGTAACTGGATTGTTTCCCGTCCATGGACAGCAGCGCCTCGCTTCCGAACGCCCGGTATACCCACTGCCATTCTCTCACGGTCTCGCGGGGGACGGACAGGGCCTCGGCCGCCGGCTTGCAGCCGACGCCGGCGTCGAAGAGCTCGACGGCCCGCCTCCTGGACTCCAGGTCGTGCTTCACCCTGAGGTCTATACTCATGGAAAACCTCCCATTTCCCGATGTCCAAGAAATGGGAGGCAGTTCACTGTCCCCTTTGTGGTGGTTTTACTTGTGTTGTACTTTAGCGCGATGTAGTACTACCCGAGGCCGAAGGGAGCCCAACATGTTTAAGAACACGCAACAGCTCCTAGGCCTAGCGCTACTAGATTGGATAGCGCGCTAGGGTTGTAATCTCGCTATAACGATTTGTTGTACCCGGGTGCGCTATCGTCTGCCGCTTTCAGGCGTGATGAGCGACACGGGTATTTTTCTATCTCTAGGCCTTCTCTCTCTCCTGAAAGCCATCTGTCATAAAACGGTCAATCAGGAGGAACATATAAGCCGCAAAATCACAATCTTTGACGCCACCCTGTGCGACGGTGAGCAGTCGCCGGGCGCCAGCATGAATACCGAGGAAAAGCTCTTCATCGCCCGCCAGCTGGTGCGCATGAACGTGGACGTTATCGAGGCGGGCTTTCCCATCTCGAGTCCTGGTGACTTTCGCTCCGTACAGGAGATTGGCAAGATTGCGGGCGACCGATGCACGGTATGCGGCCTGACGCGCGCTGTCGACAGGGATATCGAAGTGGCTGCAGAGGCGCTCAAAACGGCCCAGAGGCCCCGTATCCATACAGGGCTGGGTGTGAGCACCAGTCACCTGCGCGACAAGCTCCATATGACTGAGGAAAGGGCAATTGAGTGAGCGATCCATGCCGTCAAACATGCTCGCAAGTTCGTTGACGATGTTGAGTTTTATGCCGAGGATGCCGGCCGCTCCGATCAGGAGTTTCTGGTGCGCATTATCGAGGCGGCCGTAAAGGCCGGTGCCACGGTCGTGAACATCCCCGATACGATGGGCTACAACATGCCGTGGGACTTTGGCGCCCGCATCCGTGACCTGCGCGGGCGCTGCGGGTGCGGCCGGTCAGCGTGCGGTCGACGTGATGGAGTATCGCGAGTACGAGATTGAGCGCATTGCGCGCCAGGCATTTGAGGCGGCGCGCAAACGTCGCGGCAAGGTGACGAGCGTTGATAGGCGCAACGTGCTGGAGACGAGCCGCATGTGGCGCGAGATCGTGCATCGCGTGCAAGACGAGGAGTACTCCGACGTGGAGCTTGAGGACCTGCTCGTCGACAACGCCGCCATGCAGCTCATCAGTCGACCGGCAGACTTTGACGTCGTGGTGACGGAGAACATGTTCGGCGACATCCTGTCCGATGAGGCGGCTCAGATTACCGGATCGCTCGGTATGCTTGCCTCTGCCTCGCTGGATGATGGCGTATCGCTGTTTGGGCCGAGCGCTGGCAGCGCTCCTGACATCGCGGGGCTCGGCGTGGCCAATCCGCTGGCTCAAATCTTGTCGGTGGCGATGCTGCTGACCTACGCGCTCGACATGGGCGAGCAAGCCGCGTGGATCGAGAGCGCCGTGGCGCGCGTGCTCGACGAGGGCTGGCGCACCCGTGACATCGCCGATGTCAACACCCCGGCAGATAAGATCCTCGGCACCACGACGATGGGCGACAAGGTCGTCGCCGCGCTGTAGGCGATGCCGATTCAAGCTGTCAAATATCTCAATCTGTAACATCTAAGGGGCAAAATCGTTCCTACCTGTTACAGATTAAGATTTTCGGCCGAGCATCCGTGGTCTGTCTCGATCTGTAACAGCTAACCGATTATTTGGGCCCTACCTGTTACAGATTGAGACAAACCGTTGGGACAGGTCGGACGAGTCAGCAAAACCACCACAAAGGTGCCGGTCCCCTTCGTGGTGGTTTTTAGCGCAACGAGGTGTTCCCAGCCGACCATACGGGCGGCCTTGCGCTCACGCTGCTCGATGACAGCGCATCTTTAGACGCGAAGTGCGGAACCGGGTGCATATACGAGCCGCGTAGCGTTACGAATTCATGGGAATGACCGTATCGCCAATTTGTACGCTTGCAATCTTGTCTGTGTCACAAACTTGCGAGAACGGCCAGGTCTTGTGGACATCAGTGGTGCCGTTATCCAGTTTATTTGCGAAATAGCCGCTGTGGCTGGTTGCGTCCTCAACATGACCGTCTTTGAACGTCACGATGAGGGGTATGTTGCCAACGGCATCCATAGACTCCTCCATGTTTTGAGACATCTTGCCGCTGTTGTTGTCGTGTTCGATGGAACGATCTATGTTGTAGCGGACTGAAACGCCAACGCAGGATACGGTGGCCTCTTGAATCGTCGCCTTGGTGCCGTTAAAGTTGACCGATTTGGGCGCGGGAATCGTAACGGATGTATCTTCGTAATTCAGCTGGAACTTAAGATCCCATGGGCCCGTAAGTATTTTCTTATACTCGGGAAGCTCTTTGCCAGCACGTGGCACAACGAGAGAGTTGATATGCGTGCGGACGGTCCTGCCCATAAGGCCGGGTGATTCAACGCTGAACTGTGCAAAGTATTGAATGCTGGAGTCATTGGGGTTCTTGTCAATGAGCCATGATTGGCCTTGGCCGCCATGCTCGCCATCAACGTATACGTTTCCATCGACACTTCCGGCGATAGTTCCGTTCTCGCCCGGCTCGGAAAGCTTTTTCAGGGCAGCGGGATCGTCGAACGTAAGCGTATAGGCGATGGTAACCATATCCTTGTCGCCCATGATGGCGTCGGCGGTCACGGTGACTCCGTTGTTGGAGCAGCTAGCACCGACGGGCCGGCCAATACGGTCGATGATCTCGGTTTGAGAAGCAGGTCCGTCAAAGATGTCGGAAAGCATGTCAGAAGGAAGCGGCAGGACGCCTGTTGCCATAGCCGTGCCAGCGCCTCCAATGACGATAGCGAGGACTGCCGTTACAGCGGCAATGCGAGCGACTGTTCTTACGGGATGGCGGGCGATGCGCGGCTTGCGTCGCGTGCCATTAAAGTTGCTTTGAGCGGTCGCCGCATCGCTCGAGGCGACGGACTGAGCAATCGAGTTTGCCATGTGCTGCTTCGCATTATCGGTAAACGAAATGTGCTCCAGGGCGTGGCGATAGTCATTCGAATTCGTAGTCATTGTGGTCTCCTTTCAAGGAAAGCCGAAGTGACGCACGTCCGCGGCTAAGGTGCTGGGCGGTTGCAGCTGGCGTCGCGTGAACGGCGTCTGCGATTTCCCTGATGCTCATGCCTGCGTAGTAGTGCAAAAAGATGGCGATGCGCTGTGCTTGAGGCAGGGCCGTGACAGCGGAAAGAATGGCGCAGTCGCGTTGCGCGAATTCTTGCTCGGTATGTGTTACGGGTGCGCAGAAATCGGGGAGCGAATCGAGGTCGACAACCGGGTGATTCGCGTGCGTACGGCCGATATCGCGACATGCGTTCAGTGCGACTCGGATCACCCAAGCACGTTCGTGTTCGAGCGAGTCGAACGGTTGAGTGCGTTGGAGAATCTTGATCAGCGTGTCCTGGCAGATGTCTTGAGCGTCGTCAGCGGATCCAAGGGCCGAATAGCACAATCGAAGGATGAGGTCGGAATACGTGTCGACCAAGCGCTTTGCTTCCCGCTCGATCTGATCGGCATCGCATCGGAGCGTGCTATTGCGGTTACGGCGTGCAGGCATAGTGTCACCTCCAATTGGTCGTGGTGGATATAGGGAAGGCGTCTCGCGAGGTCCCTCTACATACAACACGGTCGAGACTGCATAAGTTGACAAAAAAAGACGGCACGTGAGCGCCGTCCTTACAAAACAATGAGTGTTCTCGTTAATTACACAAGCACCGTGATGGACAGGTCGGACGAGTCAGCAAAACCACCATAAAGGTGCCTATCCCCTTCGTGGTGGTTGTTGGCAGTTACCAGGGGGTTCTGGCGGTTGAAGACTCGATTGCTTCGTGGCGTTTGAGCTCGCGGCGCATGGTTTGCGAGTTGAGCCAAGCGGCCTTCCAACCGCGCGTGGGGTAGCGCGCCTCGTCAATTTCGATCTTGGTATAGCCGCAGGCGTTGACAATCTTCGTTCCGCATGGGTGTTGGCGCTCGCGTTGAAAGTTGGGGCCGTAGCTTTGGTGCACATGCCCGTGAATCATATAGTCGGGACCCCAAGACTCAAGAGCCGCATTAAAGCACTCGAATCCTCGATGCGGCAGGTCGTCCAGGTCGCCCATGCCTGCGACGGGTGCATGGGTAAGTAGAATATCGCATCCGTCTACCAGTGCGATTTTTCGCGATAGCTTGCGTATGCGTTTTGCCATCTCGCGCTCGGTATACATGTTCGCGCCGTCGCGGTAGCGCATGGAACCGCCCAGACCCGCAATGCGAATACCTCGGTACACATATACGCTGTCCTCAACACAAATGCACCCGCCCGGTGCATGGCGCGCGTAGCGGTCGTCGTGGTTGCCACGAACGTACACAAGCGGTTTGTTGATGACAGTGACCAAAAACTCAAGATAGTCCGGATCCAGGTCGCCTGCGGATAGAATCAGGTCAACGTCCTCAAAGCGCTCCTTGCGAAAACATTCCCACAGGCAGCGCTCCTCTACATCGGCAATGGCTAGGATATTCATAGGGCACGGACCTCCGGCTCGTTATCGAGCTGCGGAATCGAGCCTATGACGTTGTCAGCCAGCCAGTCCATCTCGACAATCTGCGTGCTCGGCAGGGGAGGGAAGCCCTCAATCTGAACCACGCCGTCCTGGCTGTGGAGCTCGCCGCCAAATGGGTTGATGGAGCCCTCGACAATGCCGTTGCGCAGCAGCTGCACAAGCTTACGCGTCTGATAGGGCAGGCCCGGAGCGTAGCGAATATCGATGACGCCGGAGCTCATGCCGTACCAGTAGTTGACGGCGCGCACCTGCTGGTCATCGGCAGTCTCGTCCCACGTGCCATGCAGTAGGCTGCGTACGATGAGTTCGTAGTAACGCCCCCAGTTCCATACCGGCATAGCGATACCGGTAACTTCCTTGCCACCTGCCAGGCGGTGAAGCCCGTAGGCGGTGGGATCCTCGAGAGACTTGGACATATCGGCGCCGGTCATGACGCTCACGCCCTCGCGACACATGGCTTCGGCAAGACCGCCGGCGGGAACATCGCCCCAAGTGAGGATAATCTGCGCACGAGGGTCGAGCAGCGAGGCGCCAATGGCGAAGGCGTTGATTTCGCTAAGTGCGCCCGAGGCGAAGACCGACGCATGGTAGCCAATACGGTGGTTGTCGGCCATACTGGCGGCAAGGGCGCCCAGCAGGAACTTGGCCTCGTACATCTTTCCAAAGTACGAGCGGACGCTTTGGTGGGGAAGGCCGATTGAGCAGTTAAGGAACCGCACCCGGGGATACTCGACCGCCGCCCTGAGTGTGTATTCCATGAGCCGGTGTGAGGTCGAGAAGATGACGTTCGCCCCGTGCTTTACGGCTGTCTCGACGGCGGCGTAGAACACGTCCGGATCGTGGCAGTCCTCGAACGCTTCGGTGCGCACGATGCCACCAAAGTGCTCATCAAGATACTGGCGGCCCTGGTCGTGCAGGCTGTCCCAGCTCGACGTGGCACAGGGAAACTCGTGGATAAAGGCGATTCGCATGGGATTGGCGGTGGAGTAGACGGTCTTGCTCATAAAGAAGTTGAGCACGCCCGAGGTAGATTTTGTCGGTGCGTCCTCTTCCTCGTTGGGCTGCGGCGCTTCGACAAGATCGACCTTGTCCTCGTCGCTTTTGCCGGCAATGACAAGCTCGCGCCAAATCTTGCACAGGCGGTTGACGACGATATCCGTCGGCGTATCCAGCAGGCGGTCCTGGTTGTAGACGTTGAGGTAGACGAGCATGGCATCGGCAGGTGTAATGTCCAAGTGGTCGCCGCCTGCGCGAAGATAGGCGCGCTTAAAGAGCAGGAAGGTGTGACGTAGATAGTCGACCTTCTTTTGAGGCCATTTTTCGACAAGATCTTGGCCGAGCATCTTGGCAAGCATCTCGTAGCTGCCCTCGCGCGAGAACTCGATCTCGTACAGGGGGCATACGTACCAAAAGGCGCAAAACTCACCGTATAGGCGGCTCTCGACGGAATACCACTTGCCGGGGTACAGGCGCGTTACCTTGGCCGAAACCGTCGGAGCGTCGAGGAATTTGAGGACACTGACACGCTTGTTGCCCTCTTGGACGTAAAAGCGGTGCATGAACTCGGTGACGATGATGGGGTCGCGGTAGCCCTCGGAGATTTGTATATCGTAGAGGTTGGACCATTTGCGGGCGAATTCGGTATTCCAGGGGAGCAACGGCATAAAGTTACACGAAAAGGCGGACTGGCGGCCTTTGGTAACCGTGCCGACGACCATTTCGAGCGGAATGTCCCGCAGGCCAATGTTCTCGCGCTGCCCGCAGGGAAGCTGAGCGACCAAGCTGTCGAGGTCCGTAAGATATGGATGCTCGCTTTGGCTGATGGCGCGACGGCGTCCCTGTTCGCCGCGCTTGCGTGCCTGACGATAGGCCTCCTCCATGATTTCGCTCCTTTAGTCGTTTAAACAACTATATGAACCATGGTACCATCGTATTGGTCGCCCGAAAAGGGACAGTTCATAAAGGGCGGCCGGGCCATTAAGAAATAAACCACTCATTTACCCAGATAAAACCTGCCAAAATGAACCTGTCCCTATTTGGCAGGTTAGGCGATGATGGGGGCGATGGCGCGGATGCAGGCGTCGGCTGCCGTAAAGGTGGTGCTGTCGTCGCTGACGATAAAGATGATCTTACCCTTAATGCCAAAGTCGCCGATCTCGCTAAAGAGCACGTAGGGCTCCTTGTTAAAGCCCGAGATGGGTGAAACGGCGGCCTTGGTGGCACAGGTGAGCTCGTCTGCCAGCGCATCGAGCGAGTCCCACTTTGACGTGTCCTTCACCGCGACGGGAACGGCAACGCGTCCAAAGGGCATGAGGTGCACGAGCGTGTTCTTGGAGATATTGGAGTTGGGGACGATGATGGTCTGACCGCAGGCGTCCTCGATGGTCGTGTGGCGCCAGGTGATGTCCTGTACCACGCCCGAAACGCCGCCGACTTCGATATTGTCGCCGGGTTTGATGATGCCCATAAACGTCACCTGCATGCCGCCGATGAGGTTTGACAGCGTGTCCTGAAAACCCAGCGAGATGGCGATGCCGCCGACGCCAAGAGCCGCAACGAGGGCATTTGCGTTAATGCCAAAGCAGTTGTCGAGGATAAAGCTGCCGCCGATCATCCAAATGACAGCACGCGCGATGTTGATGAAGATGCTCGATGCGGGAAGCGGGTTGTCGTCACGGTTGAGTAGGTGGTGCAGGGTCTTGGATGCCACCTTGGCGGCGACGGCGGTGCCAAGGGCCAGGACGGCGGCCCAAATGATGTTGTGGACCCACCGTTGCGAAAAGAAATGAAGAATCGGCTCAAACAATTCCATGTAGGGGGAACCTCCTAAAGATACGTCCATCCATGATACCCACCAAAAGGCCCGTCCGATCATGTTCGGACGGGCTTCTGCGCTCGGTATAAGGTTTGAATAGTACGGGATGTAGGCCACGTGGCGTAATCTAGCGACGGCGCTTCCAGATGATGCCCAGAACGATGATGACGATGCCGCCGATGAGGCACGCGCCGACCATGACAAGCGTGCGATCCCCCGTTGCGGCGAGCTTGCCGGCCGTCTTTTTGGTGGTGACCTGCGTGGTCGTGGTGGTCGACGTGTCCGGCTTGGGCACGCGCGGGCGCGACCGGCGGCGTACGGCACAGATGCCCACAGGCGGAACGCACCCGCGCGGACGCGGGCATGGCGCGGAGGACCCGAGGTTGGTAGCTTGGCCCGCTCGCGGCGGCGCAGGTTGGTGGGAGGGCTACTCGGCCTTATCCTCACCCTTATCGACGTCTCCCGTGACGAAGAGACGGACTTGGCCGTCCTCGATGACCACTGTGTCGGCCTGGTTGAAGGCAAAGTCGAGCTCGTCTAGCTCATCCTCGTAGTTTTCGGCAAGCTGGCGGACGGCGTTGCCCGTGTCCAGCGAGTCCATGATGAGGGCCTTGTGCGTACGGTTGGCCTCCTTGGCCTTCTTACGCATCTCGACGGGGTTGAGGCGGGCTGTCTGCCTGCTCACCTCGTGGAGCACTCCTATGATGACATTCGCGGCCTCGTAGCCCTCGTCCTTCGCGGCGTCCGCAAGCTTCAGCACGGGGCCGCCGAGCTTGGAGACCTTCTTGCCGAGCATACGGCGGTACTCCTCGCGGCGCTGGGCGTGCTCGCCCAGGCACTTCTCGACGATCTTCTTGTTCTTCTTGATGCGGGCTGCGGTGTAGTCGCTCTCGAAGCGCATACCGACCTGCTGGGCGATGAGCATGAGCTGGAACGCGAGGACCGCGCGACGCTCCTTCTCCTGGAGAAGGGTTATCTCGGAGGCGATCTCCTTCTCGTCCAGCTTTTTCTTTCTCGCGAGTGTCTCCGTGAGGTCCTGGATCTCGGAGAGCTGGTAGTTCCACGCTTCCTCGGCGGCGCGGGTGGCGTCCTCGATGACCTGGAGCCCGACGGTGAACTTGCCCTCCGTGGTGGCGGATTCCCCGAGGTTCAGGGAGAGCCGGTAGAGCGCGTCGTAGCCAGCCTTGAGCCTCGCATCACGCTGGCGCTCCATGACGCGCTGAATCTCCTCGATTCCCTCTTGCAGGCCTTCGAGCTTGTCGTTTATCTCGTTCATGTAGGCCATGCCGACGGCCACCGCCGCGCTCTGGAGCGCGATGTTGGCGACGGCTTGGGGCTGTAGTCCCGCCTGCTTGATGCCGGCCATCTTGTTGAACTTGCCCGTCTCCTTGTTGAAGCTTGAGAGCAGGTTCCAGCCGTCGGACTGTCTCACGCAGAGGTCGGCCCATGTGACGCCTTCGGGGAACTTCACGACGGCGAGCCCGCGCGTGGCCGCCGCCTGGCCCCAGGTGGCGCCGAGCGGGACGAGCTGATCCACGGCGGCGGCCAAGCGTTCGCCGCTGCGCAGCGCGAGGGAGCGGGTGGACGCCTCCTCGATTCGTGCGAGCTCGGTGGCGCCGAGGGGTGCAAGGGACTCTTCTGTCGGTCTGCCCTGTGGGTCCTCGCCGGTGCCGAATAGCCAGTCTCGCAATGACATGTGCCGCTCCTCTCCCGCATGTTTTTGCTGATTATATAACGATGGTGGCTGGGCGCGAATGGGGCGCCTCGCGGTTGAGCCTGGTTGAATATCGGAATATCGATATGATATGCGAAAACCACCACAAAGGTGCCTGACCCCTTTGCGGCGGTTTTGACGTTTATGCAGATAAAACCTGCCAAAATAAACCTGTCCCTTTTTGGTAGGTTTAGCTCAGCAGCATGCGGTCGTTGGCGAGCTCGCCGCCCGAGACCTCCTCGAACTTCTGCAGCAGGTCGGCGACGGTGAGCGACTTCTTCTCGTCGCCCGCCACGTCGTAGATAACGTGGCCCTCGTGCATCATGATCAGGCGATTGCCCAGACGGATGGCGTCATTCATGTTGTGCGTGACCATGAGCGTGGTCAGGTGGTTCTCGTCGACAATCTCCTCGGTCAGATTGAGCACCTTAGAGGCGGTCTTGGGGTCGAGTGCCGCGGTGTGCTCGTCGAGCAGCAGCAAGCGCGGCTTGGTGAGCGTGGCCATGAGCAGCGTGAGTGCCTGGCGCTGGCCACCCGAAAGCAGGCCGACCTTGGCGTTGAGGCGCGTGTCCAGGCCAAGGTCCAGGCGCTTGAGCAACTCAACGTACTCGTCCTTCTCGGCCTTGGTGACGCCCCACGAAAGGCCGCGACGCTGGCCGCGACGCTTGGCGAGGGCCAAGTTCTCGGCAATCTGCATGTCGGCTGCGGTGCCGCGCATGGGATCCTGGAACACGCGGCCCAGGTACTTGGCGCGCTGCGACTCGCTCAGGCGCGAGATGTCGGTGCCGTCGAGCTCGATAACGCCCGAATCGAGCGGATATACGCCGGCAATCATGTTGAGCAGCGTGGATTTGCCGGCGCCGTTGCCGCCGATCACAGTTACAAAGTCGCCGTCGTTGAGGGTAAGGTCGACGCCGGTGAGCGCGCGCTTCTCGGTGACGGTGCCCTTGTTAAAGGTCTTCTTGACGTGCGAGAGCTTAAGCATCTGCCTCATCTCCCTTCGTGTAGGAGCTGCGGAGCTTATAGCGCTCCCAAACCACGGGCACGCACAGGGCCACGGCGACAATCACAGCAGAGAGCAGTTTCATGTCGTTGGCGTCCATGCCCAGCTGCAGCACGATGGCGCGGATGAGGAAGTACACCACGGAGCCAAAGACGGCGGAGGCCAGACGGACGGAGAACTGCGTGAGACCGCCGGGCAGCAGGCGGCCGAGCACCTCGCCGATAACAATAGCGGCAAGACCGATAACGATGGCACCGGTACCCATGCCAATGTCGGCATACTTTTGGCTCTGGCAGATAAGCGCGCCAGAGAGGCCGATGAGGGCGTTGGAGAGCACGAGGGCGATCATCTTGGTGGAGTTGGTGTTGACGCCCAGGGCGCGGATCATGTACTCGTTGTTGCCGGTAGCGCGCAGTGCCGAGCCGATCTCGGTGCCAAAGAACCAATACAGGATGGCAACGATAGCCACGGCGAGCACAATGCCCAGGATAATGGCAACGGTGGACTGCGGCAGTCCCGTCATGTTGCTGACAGACGAGAAGATGGTGCCCTTGGCAAGGATGGGCGTGTTGGACTTGCCCATGATGCGCAGGTTGATGGACCACAGGCTAATCTGGGTGAGGATTCCGGCGAGAATCGCGGGAATCTCAAAGACGGTGGTCAGAATGCCCGTGACGGCGCCGGCGATGGCACCGGCGCACATGCCGGCAAGCACGGCGAGCAACGGGTCGACGTTATTGTTGACGATGAGCACGGCGCAGACACAGCCGCCGAGGGCAAAGCTGCCGTCGCAGGTCATATCGGGGATGTCGAGCAGGCGGAACGTGATAAACACGCCAAGCACCATAATGCCCCAGAGGACGCCCTGCGAAACGGCGCCCTGCAATGCAATGAGCATGCTTCATACCTCCTAGGATAGGGTGGACACGCGATGTTCCATAATAGCGGTAACAATGAATATAAGAACGGCAGGCAAACGTTTTGTTATATCTGAAACAAGCAGGGCGAACGCCGGTCTATGACGTTCGCCCCAATGGCTCAGATATTGAATAACGCAGCAGTAGCGCGCGTGCGGGCCCTAGACGCGTTATCGTGCATGGCGCTACGCGTCCAGAGCGGAAAGGTCGATACCCAGAGCCTCGGCCATCTCGTCGTTTTTGACGACGACCAGGTCCTTGCTCGAGAGGTGCTTGATCGGCATATCCTCGGGCTTGGCCTCGCCCTTCAAGATCTTGACGGCCATCTCGCCTGCAGCGTAGCCCAGGTCCTCATAGTTGATGGAGAGGGTGAACAGACCGCCGGCCTTGCACATGCCCTCCTCGCCAGTCACGAAGGGGAGCTTGTTCTCCTTGCAGATCTGGCCGACCTGCGAGGCACCCGCGGCGACGGTGTTGTCGGTGGGGGAGTACAGCGCGTCGACCTTGCCCACGGCAGACTCGACGACGGACTGAATCTCGTTGGAGCTCGAGACGGTGAAGTCAGTGTACTCGAGGCCCAGCTTGTCGAGTTCCTTCTTGGCGGCCTTGATCTGGACGTCGGAGTTGGACTCGGCGGTGCAGTAGAGCAGGCCGACTTTCTTAACGTCGGGCAGGACCTTCTGCATCATCTCGAGCTGCTCGGCGACCGGGGTGAGGTCGGAAGCGCCCGTGACGTTGGTGCCGGGCTTGTCGTTGTCCTGGACCAGGCCGGAAGCGGCGTAGTCGGTGATGGCGCAGCCAACGATGGGGATATCAGCGGTGGCGCCGGCGGCAGACTGCGCGGCGGGCGTAGCGATGGCATAGATCAGGTTGACGCCGTCGCCTACGAACTTGTCGGCAATGGACTTACACGTGGACTGGTCGTTCTGGGCGTTCTTCTGGTCGATCTTGACCTTGAGACCGCTCTTCTTGATGGCCTTGACGAAGCCGTCGTTGGCGGCATCGAGCGCGGAGTGCTCGGTGAGCTGCAGAACGCCGATGGTGTAGTCGGAACCGGCGGCAGCGGAGCCAGAACCAGAGTTGCCGCCGCATCCGGCGAGCGGAGCGAGCGCGAGCAGGCCAGCGGAGACAAGAAGGCTCCTGCGGCTGATGGTGATGTCCTTCATATCATTACCCCCAGTATAAAAATGGCTGGAAACACTGCACTAGGAAAAAGTGCAAGTGGGACTATAGTAACGCCGATGTCCATTTTTACAATAACCTGGCGGGTTTTTTAATACTGAACCGGATGGGCGGTGCTGAGGAACGACGGACGGCAACGGGGCTTACGCTGCGGGCGCGGGACTGTCTTCTTCATCTAGCGCGGCAAAGAGTTTCTTGCCGTCGAGCAAACGCGTGCTGACGTTTCTCATGCGGCTGACCTCAACGGTGCGCAGGGTGTCATCGGCGCCTCGGGTGTCGTAGACCGTTCCCAGCAGATACGAGACGCCATCGCGTTGCCTGATGGCAAAGGGCCGGACCGTCATCCGCACCACCTCGGTTTCGCCTCGGGTCAGGACGTTTGAGATATCAAAGCTGACAGTTGTTCCATGGTCGATAGCCTGTTCGACGAGCTCGCACGTGTCGATACGATTGGCGCGCGGACGCGTTGTCTTGACGGGCGCGTCGTTGGCGGCCGGTGCCGGTTCGGGCATATCGAGATAGCCGCGAACATCGGCGCTCGCCATGGCGACCAGGTGCTGTGCCATGCTCTTTCGAATGGCTATGGGCGTCGATCGGTTGCGCATGACCATGCCATGGAGCCGTATGATCTCCTCGTCAGCAAGCGGGCGGGTGAGGAGCCGATAGCCCACGCCGCGTTTATAGTCGATTTCGTATCCGGCGTGACGAAGTGCGGATATCGAGGTATAGATGCTGCGGCGTGCCGCCGAGATGGGCATGCGGGCGGGGTCGTCGGGATGGGCGAGGAGCTCGACCAGCTCGTCGGAAAGCAGCGCCTTGTCCTCGCCGGTGTTCTCGCTCAAAAGCTGCAGGATGCGTACGGCGCGATAGGCTGCCATCGAGGCGTAGCCCCTGGTCGTGGTCTCGTAGTTTTCAACAACGGCTTCGGTCATAGTGCCCACGTCCTTTCCTTTTTTGGCGATGGCAGATCAGAGCCTAGGGCGCGGAGCCTGGCCAAGGACACGTGGCGCCTTGGGCGGTCGATGGTTGCCGGCAAACGGCGGGTCGAATTTTCAACAACCCTGCCTAACTGACCAAAACCTTGCCAAAAGCTTGACGGATGCTGTTGAAAAAAGCGCCCCTCGGCTTGCCGAGAGGCGCCTGTGCGATGAGTGTTACACGTGGCGACGCGAGCTAGTGCCCGATGATTAGAAGTCAGCGTTGCCCACGGTGCGCGGGTGCGGCAGGACGTCGCGGATGTTGCCCACGCCGGTGAGGTACATCACCAAGCGCTCGAAGCCCAGACCGTAACCGGCGTGCTTGCAGGAACCGTAGCGGCGCAGGTCAAGGTAGTACTTGTACTGCTCGGGATTCATACCCAGGTCCTTGATGCGGGCCTCGAGCAGATCCAGGCGCTCCTCGCGCTGGGAGCCGCCGATAATCTCGCCGATGCCGGGAACCAGGCAGTCGGCGGCGGCGACGGTCTTGCCGTCCTCGTTCATGCGCATGTAGAACGCCTTGATCTCGGCCGGGTAGTCGGTTACGAAGGTCGGGCGCTTAAAGTGCTCCTCGGTCAGGAAACGCTCGTGCTCGGTTTGCAGGTCGATGCCCCAGCTCACGGGATAGTCAAACTTGTGACCGGCGGCGACGGCCTGCTCCAGGATTTCGACGGCCTCGGTATAGGTGACGCGGGCAAAGTCGGAGTTGGCGACATGGTTCAGGCGCTCAAGCAGACCCTTGTCCACAAACTTGTTGAGCATATTGAGCTCGTCGGGGCAGGTTGCCATGACGTCCTTGAGGACATACTTGAGCATGGCCTCGGCGTTGTCCATGTAGTCGTTGAGGTCGGCGAAGGCCATTTCAGGCTCGATCATCCAAAACTCGGCGGCATGGCGCGTGGTGTTGGAGTTTTCGGCGCGGAAGGTGGGGCCAAAGGTGTACACGTCGCCAAAGGCCATGGCAAAGTTCTCGGCATTGAGCTGGCCGGAAACGGTGAGGCTCGCATGCTTGCCAAAGAAGTCCTGGCTCCAGTCAACCTCGCCGGACTCGGTGAGGGGCGGGTTTTGGGGGTCGAGCGTGGTCACGCGGAACATCTCGCCGGCGCCCTCGCAGTCACTCGTGGTGATGATGGGGGTGTTGACGTAGACAAAGCCCTGCTCCTGGAAGAAGCGGTGGATGGCGGCAGCCGCGACAGAGCGGATGCGGAACACGGCGCGGAACAGGTTGGTGCGCGGGCGCAGGTGCTGCTGGGTGCGCAGGAACTCGACGGTTGCGCGCTTCTTCTGCAGCGGGTAATCCGGGGCACTCGTGCCCTCGACCTCGATGGAGGCGGCAGAAAGCTCGAAGGGCTGGGGCGCATCGGGGGTCAGCTTGACGGTGCCGGTGCAGATGAGGGCGGCCGAGACGTTTTGATGGGCGATCTCGTCGTAGTTGTCGAGCGCCTCGCGGTTCATGACGACCTGCAGGTCGCGGAAGCAGCTGCCGTCGTTGAGTGTAACGAAGCCAAAGTTCTTCATGTCGCGGACGGACTTGACCCAGCCGGCAACGGTGACGGTCTGGCCACCGAGCGACTCGGCATCGGCATAGAGCTGCGCGATTTTGGTGCGGTTCACGTATCCTCCCATAACGGTTGTACGGATTATTTCCAAACAGTTAACCATTCTAACCCGCGAGCGGGGGCGTAGCAAAACGTCAGGTGTGATGTATGGGCGCAACGTGGGCACCGCGCAAGCGCCGATTTTGCGGTGCCTAGTGCCCGCAGATGGCTTGGCGTATGAGGACGGCGTAGGTGTCGATTCCCGCCTGGGTGAGGTGTGTACCGTCGCCGACGAGGTATTCGCTGTGGCCCTCTGAGGCGCCGTTCCAGTCGATGACGCCGGCGTTGTCGTTTTGGGCGCATACATCGCGGATCGTCTGGTTGTTGCAGTCCTGTAGCTCGAGCGGCACGCGCACGGTTACAAAGTAGATGGGCTTGCCGCCCACGGCATTAATCACGTCCTGCACCTGCTGGGGGTCGCGGATGAGGCCGTTGGTGCCAAGCGCGCAGATGACCACGCTTGGATCGTAGTTGGCGCTGTCCTGCGCGTAGACATCTTGGAAGGTGTAGAACTGACGGCTCACCACGCCGTCGATGTGGGCGTTGGGAAGCGCCGCCTGAATACCGGACTGTGCACCCGCAGTGACCGAGTCGCCGATCATGAGCACATGGGCATCGCAGGTTCCGGTCGCCTCGTCGTAGGCAAAGCTCTTCCAGTCAAGGTTCTTGGGGACCTTTTCGGCGATAGGACCTTCTTTGGGCTTTTGCTTGGCGGCGTCATCGGATGCGGTGTCGCTGGGCTGGGAATCTTTACCGGATGCGGACTCGGCGCTCTTGCCGCCGGCGCCGTTGTTCTTGGACGAGGCCGCGTTTTGGGCAAGCTCGGGGCGGAGCCGCTCGGCGCGGGCGGTGGCGATGCCTGCCCAGTTAAGCGGCGCGAAGGCAAGTGCGGCGACGCATGCGGCGGCAAACGCAGGGAGCATCATGGCGGGCGCGAGGACGTGCTTTCTTGCCGTGCTGTCCTGTTGGGCCGGCTTGTGGGACCAAGGGCGTTCGACGAGGCGATAGAAAACCTCGGCTACCGCAAGGATCAGCACAAGCTGTAATACCTGCTCCCACCAGGCGATGCGGGTAGTGCGGGTTGCGGGGTTCATAAGAAGCAATAGGGGATAGTGCACCAGATAGACCGAGAACGAGCGTTGGCCCAGCCAGACGAGCGGCTTGACCGACAACAGACGACGCACGATACATTCCGTGTTTTGCACGCAGATGATAATGAGCCCGGTGAGCAGGGCGAGCAGCAAAAAGCCACCGCGGTAGAGCAGGGGGTTCTCTCCGGTCAGCGTGAACGCGCCGACTACGACGGCAGCGAGCCACGCGACGGAGACCACGTTAACTTTCGAGATGCCCTTGCTGGCGCCGGGGGTACGGGCGTCGCCGCTCAGCATCTCGCGCAGACGCGGCGCGGCGATGGCGGCTAAGGCTCCGCATAGAAGCTCGGCGGCACGGGCGTCGGTTCCGTAGTAGACGCGCGACGTGTCGGCCATGGGGTCGAACATGAGGGCCATCGCTGCTGTTGATATCAGTATGAACGTGATCGTGACGCCGATAGCGGTGTTGCGCGACCTAGTTTTGCTACAGAGCACCATAAGGATGAGTGGCCATACCAGATAGAACTGCATCTGGACGCCGCAGAACCACAGGTGCGTGAGCGGCGAGGGGAGTCCTGCGGCGGCAAAATACGAGACGTTGCGAAAGATATAGAACCAGTTGCTCAAGAACAATGCCGACGGCAGAGCGTCCTGCTGCACCTTAGGCAGCAGGCTCGGAGCCGCGATATAGGTGGCCACGGCGGTAAGCGCGATGGTTACAAGAATCGGTGGCATAAGGCGCGTGGTACGGCGGGCGATATAGCGCGGGTATGAGAACCCGTCGCGTGCCGTTGCTCGCATAATGCTTTTGGTGGCGAGATAGCCACTCAGCGTAAAGAAGAGTGTAACGCCCAAAAAACCGCCGGTCAGGCGGCTGGGGCGAAGGTGATATAGGATGACGCCGGCGATGGCGAGGGCGCGGAGCCCGTCGAGCGCGACGATGCGTTGGTTGCGTTGAGGCGCGGCATGTGCGGCGCCCGTGGGTGTGTTTTGCATCGATCTTTCCTCCAATGTCGACCTAGCAGTCTAGCGCTCTGCGCGGACAAGGGAAGGGGGTTCGTGCGGTTGAACAACATGCCGCGTGGGCGATGTTTCGCTACGCAAAAGCCGCACCTGCGTTGATGCTCAGCTGCCTATGTAGAAACGTTTCAGAACCTCTACATAGGCAAAAAACAACAACACAGATGCGGCAAAGATGCACAGGCGGTTGGCCCGTTATGTGATAGCGGTCTGCTACTTGGTCTTGGCTACCAGCAGCGGGTCGCCCAGCTTGACGAGCGGGTTGCCGCCGATAAGCGTGCCAGACTCGCCGACGTGGTCGATGCTCTTAAGACGATCGAGCTCGGAGACGATGACGGTCACGATGTCCTCGTGGCCAGCGGCCTTAATGGCGTCGCGGTCGAAGCTGATGAGCGGCTGGCCCGCCTTGACCGTGTCACCCATCTCGACAAAGCGGGCAAAACCCTTGCCGTTCATTTCCACGGTGCCCAGGCCAACATGGATGAACACGCGAAGACCGTCCTCGGTGATCATGCCGATGGAGTGGTTGGTGACGGTGGTGGCGCCGATGCGACCGTTGGCGGGCGCATAGATGGTGCCAGTGATGGGCTCGATGCCGTAGCCCTGACCGAGCATGCCCGAGGCGATGGTCTCGTCGGGGACCTCGTCCAGGTTGACGAGCACGCCGTTGACGGGGGCATAGATGACGCCTTCGCGGGTGGCGAAGCTTGCTGCGGGCGGAACGGACGCCTCGCCCGTCGAGGTGAAGGTGGACTTAAGCGAATCGAGCAGACCCATAGTTGCCTCCAACGTATCAAGCGCGCATATGGCACGCGTGTAATGAAGCCGGAAACGTTTCGTATGTGTTTCCCGGCACGGTCAGCGCTCCTATTTTACGCTGTGAAACGATAGCGCTGAGCTGGGATTATGTGATATATCAGTTGAAGGTGAACTTATTGCGGGAGTGTTTCTGCGCCCTGGGCCCAACTGGGGTACGCTTGAGAGCGAAAAATGAGTGCGCATAATCTGCGCGAAGGGAGCACATATGATTGTCGAGAATCACGCGCTGTGGGGCGAGGAGCCGACCGAGGATTATCCGGCGACGTTTACGTATTTGGGTGCCGAGCCGCTGCCCGACAAGCCCAATGGCCGCCGCCCCGCGGTGATCATCTGCGGCGGAGGCGGGTTTACGCATATCGCTCCGCACGAGCAGGATCCCGTGGCGTTTGCGTTTTTGGATCACGGTTACCAGGCCTTTGTGCTCAACTATGTGACGAGTGGCACAGGTGACGTGAGTTTTCCGCACCCGCAGGCGGACCTCGCCAAGATGGTCGCTACCGTGCGCGCCAACGCCGACGAGTGGCATGTCGATCCCAAGCGCGTGTGCATCGTGGGCTTCTCGGCGGGCGGCATGATTTGCGCTTCGCTGGCAACGCAATGGAAGACTGGTCCCTTCGCGGGCCTGGCAGGGGCGCGCGCGGAAGATATTCGCCCCGATGCCGTGGTGCTGGGCTATCCGTTGCTCGACCTTGCCTATGTGCGTGATATGCAGACACGCGACCCGCGCATCGACCTGCGCGTGCCCAAGACGGGTGGCAAGACGGGGCGCGATTTGCTTAACGACTATCTGTCGATGGTGACGGGCGGCGAGGCGACCGACGAGCACCTGGCCGACATTTGCCCTACCACGCATGTTTCGCGTCAGATGCCCCCGACCTTTGTGTGGGGCGTGTCCGACGACAAGACGGCGCCGATCGCGCAGGTTTACCCGTTTGCGCAGCGCATGGCCGAGGAGGGTGTTGCATGCGAGATGCACGTCTTTGACCAGGGCGGTCACGGCCTTTCGCTCGGCAACGCCAACACCGCGGTCGACAACGAGGACAAGCAGGTGGCGGTCCGTCCCTGGATCCGCCTAGCCTTCCGCTTCCTGGAGCGCCACGGTTTCTAGTTACGCGGTTTTACCAAACCGCGTAACAGCTCGACGCTGCAAGCCCGCCAGAGCGGCAATCTGCCTTTCAACTTCGGCGGCATGACCAGAAGGTCAATGCCGCCTCGTTTCAAGGCACCTTGCTCGCTCTGGCGGGCTTTCGCTGTCCGCGCCAAAGCATCGGCGTTGTCTTGGCTGCCAGAAGAATGATCCCTCGGGGACGGAGGAAAGCGGATTAGTTTGGGCGGTGCTGTCGCCAAGGTTTAAGACCGACGTCGTCCCTTGTTGCTTTCCTACCAGACGGTGAACTGGGCGTTTTCTGTGTTCCAATGGACATCGCGAACGTAGTCGCGCACGCCCGTCGCATCTCGTGCTTCGAACAACTCAAGAATATGAGCATGTTCGTTGTTGGCTTTATTGAGCAGTTCGCACGCCGTCTCCTGGTCGACGGTCTCGTAATCGCGCTTTATAAAGCAGCGCTCGAGTTGCGAAATCATGTCGCGCAGACGGTCGTTGCCGCAGCGGTTGAAGTACGTGAGGTGAAAGTCCCGCTGAATGTCGTCGTACTTTCGGATAAGACCGCCTTGGATCGCGAGGTCCATGGATCCAACCAAGAACTTTAGCTGCATGATGTCCTCTTCGGTCAGGAGGGGGCAGGCAAGGTATGCCGCCTGCCCGTCGAGAGGCCCCATAATCTCAAAGACTTCAACGGCGTTTTGCTGATCGAACCCTCGGACGCGGAATCCGCGGCGGGGGAGATTGTCCAGATAGCCGTCGCTTGCCAGCTGGATGAGCGCCTCGCGAACCGGCGTGCGCGACACGCCCATGGCATCGCAGATCGCCTGCTCGCTCACGCGGTCGCCGGCCGAAAGCTCGCCGGCGTCTATGCGACTCGAAATATAGTCGTATACATGATCCTTCAAGGGTCTTCGGAGCGTTTCCATGAGCTTATATTCCTCAACTGTATATTTTCAAAATTAAATACGTTTCGCCTGAATAGGCTAATTGAATTATAGAACGACCAGTTAAATCGCGCTACCAAACCAGAAGAAGCAAAAATACGCTCACCGAGAAAAACCTACCGTTCAGGATTGTATACAATATACAAAACAGCAAAGACACCCTAAGATAAAGCCATCGGAAGGAAGGCGGACGCAAGGAAGTCCGCTCACTACTAAGAGATCCAAGGAGGATCATCATGACCAAGTTCAGCCACGTCATCATCCGTCGTCCCGGCAAGTCCCTGAGCAATGGCATCACGAGTGCCCCCGAGCTTGGCCAGCCCATCTACGAGCGCGCTATCGAGGAGCACTACGATTACGAGCACGCACTCGAGCAGTGCGGCGTTGACGTGTCGGTGCTGCCGGCACTCGAGCAGTATCCCGACAGCTGCTTCGTTGAGGATCCGGCCGTTATCACTCGCTGCGGCGCCATCATTACCAACCCCGGTGCCGACAGCCGTAACGGCGAGAAGGACGAGATCGAGCCGGTCGTCCGTCGCTTCTTTGACGACGAGCATGTGAAGCACATTGTTTCTCCCGGCACGCTCGACGGCGGCGACGTCATGATGGTCGGCGACCATTTTTACGTCGGTCGTTCCGCTCGCACCAACGAAGAGGGCATCCGCCAGTTCTGCGAGATTCTCGAGGGCTGGGGCCTCGAGGGCTCCGAGGTGCCGCTGGAGGAGGTCCTGCACCTCAAGACGGGCGTCAACTACATCGAGGACAACAACATGCTCGTCTCCGGTGAGTTCATCGATAAGCCCGACTTTGCCCAGTACAACAAGATCGTCGTGCCCGAGGACGAGGCTTACGGCGCCAATTGCATCTGGGTCAACGGTACAGTCATCGTTGCCGAGGGCTATCCGACCGTGCTCAAGGCCGTGCAGGATCTGGGCTACAAGACGCTCGTTGTCGATACCTCCGAGTACCGCAAGGTCGACGGCGGCCTCTCCTGCCTGTCGCTGCGCTTCTAATACGGTCGCTGTACTAGCTTAATGATCGCTTGACCGATGGCCCGGCACCCGATTCGGGCGTCTGGGCCATCTTTGTGCGGTCGCTTGATGGAGGGGGTGCACATAGAATGGCCTCTAAAACTTGTAACGACGAGATGATCGACCCCAATGGTCTGGATCTCTTCCGTCTGACTATGATGGTCATCACCGCGAGCATTTGCGGCGGTATCTTTTCGCTTGCCGGTGATATGGCAGCAGGCGGAGCCAATACCGGCGCGGTTATTGTCTCGTGGGGAATTTGCTTTATCGGCGTCTTTGCGCTGATGATGGTGTTCAACGGTCTGTCTCAGGCTCGCCCCGACCTGACCGGCGGCATCTATGCATATGCTGCGGCTGGCTTTGGCGATTACATTGGATTCAACTCCGCTTGGGGCTACTGGATCAGCGCGTGCCTTTCCAACGTGAGCTTTGCGCTCTTGCTGTTTAGCGCGCTGGGCTATTTCTTCCCTGCGTTTGGCACGGGCAATAATCTACTTTCCATCATCTGTGCCAGCGTGTTTTTGTGGTTCCTCACCGCCCTTGTGCTTCGCGGCGTCAAGGAGGCGGCGGGCATTAACACGATTGTTACGTTGGCGAAGTTGGTGCCACTGGGACTTTTCGTGCTGAGCATCGTGCTCCTGGGTAAGTTCAACGTCGATATCTTTATGGACAACTTCTGGGGCGAGCCGGCTGGTCCTGGGTTTGGCGAGCAAGTTGTCTCGACCATGATCGCCCTTGTCTGGGTCTTCACGGGCATCGAGGGCGCTGTCGTCATCTCAGGTCGTGCAAAGTATGTACGCGACGTCGGTCGCTCGACGGCGCTTGGATTTGCAGCTGTGTTCACGCTGTATCTGATCATCTCGATGTTGTCGCTCGGCATTATGCCGCGTGAGGAAATGGCACAGCTCGCAACGCCCTCTATGGCGGGAATTCTCGAGTGCGCAATCGGTCCGGTTGGTGCTGCCATCGTAAACCTTGGCGTTATTCTCTCGCTGGTCGGCGCGATGCTGGGCTACGTCATCATTGCATCCGAGACGCCGTTTGAGGCGGCGCGTCAGGGCTCCTTCCCGCTGGCGTTTGCTAAGACGAACAAGCACGATGCCCCGGTGGTAACGGTTCTCGTAAGCTCCGGCATCACGCAGCTCTTCTTGATTGTTTCGTATGTGGCGGCGAGCACCTACCAGTTCTTCTATAGCTGCGCGGTCAACACGATTTTAGTTCCGTATGTCTGTTCGGCTGCCTATTACATGGTGATCGGCTGGAAGAACGAGCATCTGGACGGGCCGCATGCGCCAAGCGTTGGCAAGGCACGCTTCTTCGGTACGCTCGGTTTTATCTACACGTTGTTCCTTGTGTGGTCGACGGGTCTTCAGGGCGTCATGATCACGACGATCCTTTTTGCCCCAGCCATCCCCGTCTATATTCTGGGCGAGCGCGGCCGCAGCAAGCAGGTGCTTCCGCATCTGCACGACAAGCTGATCGCAGCAGTGGTCATTGTCGTGGCAGTTATCTCGCTGTATCTGCACTTTGCCGGCATTGCGCCGATTGTCTAAGGCTACGGCGAGCTTCGTTGCTTGGTAAGCCGGCGGGCATCGCGCATCGGTGCTGCTCGGCATTCCATAACTGATGTGGGTCTCTGTAACGTGCCTTTTTGAACGCCCGCCAAGCCCGCGCAGGTGACATTTGTTGCCAGCGCGGGCTTTTGCAGTTGCGGTGAAATAGTTCCTGTTTTTGCTGGTTAAAGCATCAAACAGGAACTATTCCACCGCAACTTGTTTTGATTCGCTGGGGGACGGAGGAAGCGACGATCCGGAATCCACCTGCACGGTCGTCGCTCCGCATCCCGTCCGTTGGCGCAAATGGTGCCAAATGTAATCTGTCCCCCTTGCACGCTTGTTCCCCTTGCAGCAATCTGTTGATTGAACGTCATTGTGTGCTCGCGGTTTCTGGGCAAGCCGTCTCGCAGCAAAGTAGACTAGATTGCCATTTCAAAAAGCCTACTCAGAGGAGGAGCCATGCTTGAGGGTACGTATGTGGTTTCGGCCCAGACGCCGGTGGGGAGTAAACGCGGCGAGGTGACGTTTGCACATGGGGTGAACGGCGCGCTCAGGGCAGTACTAAACGTCAGGGGTCTCAATATCGCTCTCTCGAGTGCCCGCGCTGAGGGCGATTTCTTTGAGCTCTCGGGTACTATCTCCCACGTCTTGATGGGCAAGGCGCCCTTTACATGCACGGGGTCGGTCGAGGGTGATCGACTCACCGCTACCGCGCGGTCGGGTTCCGTTTCGATCTCGCTGAGCGGTATGCGCAAAGAGCTTTCGGGGCGCACCGCATAAAGTTTGCGCAGGTAAACATCGGTATTTGACTTTATAAAATAGTTCAGAGCGCTATCATTTGTCGTTACGAGTTGGTTAGCCCCGGTAAACGGTTAACCGCGTCTAACGAAAGGATGAGCGCGTGAGACTCGATACACTCGAGATTGGAAAGGACGCCGTTGTCGCATCGGTGACATCCGACGATCAGGCGCTCCGACAGCATATTTTGGACATGGGCCTAACGCCGGGCACCGAAGTCACCATGATGAAGTACGCCCCTATGGGCGACCCGCTCGAGATTCGCCTGCGTGGCTACGAGTTGACGCTGCGCAAGGACGATGCCGCTCGCATCGAGCTCGTGGGCGTTCACGACACCGATATGGGTCCGCGCGCCAACGCCGCAATCGGCACGACGGAGCATCCGGCACTCGGCGAGGGGACGTATTCGCCCCGCGCCGCGAAGACGGCCGTGCCCGAGGGCGCACCGCTGCATTTTGCCCTCGCCGGCAACCAGAACTGCGGCAAGACCACGTTGTTCAACCAGCTGACAGGCTCCAATCAACATGTCGGTAACTTTCCCGGCGTGACGGTCGACCGTAAGGATGGCACTATTCGTAACCACCCCGAGGCAAGCGTTACCGACCTGCCCGGCATTTACTCCCTGTCGCCGTACACGGGCGAGGAGATCGTGAGCCGCCAGTTTATCCTGGATGAGCATCCCGACGCCATCATCGACATCATCGACGCTACCAACATCGAGCGCAATCTGTACCTGACGCTGCAGCTTATGGAGCTCGATCGCCCCATGGTCATCGCGCTCAACATGATGGACGAGGTGACGGCTAACGGCGGCGCCATCGACGTCAACCTGCTCGAGAGCCTGTTGGGCGTGCCTGTTGTCCCCATTAGCGCCGCCCGCAACGAGGGCATCGGTGAGCTGGTGGAACACGCTCTGCACGTGGCACGGTTCCGCGAGCGTCCCGGCCGCCTGGACTTTTGCGCGCCCGATGGCCCGGACGGCGGAGCCCTGCACCGCTGCATCCACGGTATCGCCAACCTTATCGAGGACCATGCCGTGACGGCGCATATCCCGGTGCGTTTTGCGGCGACCAAGCTGGTCGAGGGCGACGAGCTGGTGACCGATGCGCTTCACCTGGACCGCAACGAGCTCGACGCCATCGAGCACATTATTTCCCAGATGGAGGGCGAGGCGGGTACCGACCGCCTGTCCGCGCTGGCCGATATGCGCTTTAGCTTTATCGGCGACGTGTGCGGGCGCTGCGTCGTCAAGCCGCACGAGAGCCGCGAGCACGTGCGCTCCGTCAAGATCGACCGCATCCTGACGGGTCGCTACACGGCCATTCCGGCGTTTCTGGTGATCATGGGCCTCGTCTTTTGGCTGACGTTCGGCGTGATCGGCGCGGCGTTGCAGGGACTCATGGAGGACGGCATCGCTGCCATCATCGCCTCGGCCGATACGGGCCTCAAGGCGTTCGGCACCAACGACGTGGTGCGCTCACTGGCTGTCGACGGCGTGCTTACGGGCGTGGGCAGCGTACTGACCTTCCTGCCGATTATCGTCGTGCTCTTTTTGTTCCTCTCCATTCTGGAAGACTCCGGGTACATGGCGCGCGTGGCCTTTGTCATGGATAAAGTGCTGCGTCGCTTTGGCCTGTCGGGCCGTAGCTTCGTGCCTATGCTCGTCGGTTTTGGCTGCACCGTGCCGGCTATCATGTCGACCCGCACGCTGCCGTCCGAGCACGACCGCAAGATGACGGTCATGCTCACGCCGTTCATGAGCTGCTCGGCCAAGTTGCCGGTCTACGGTCTGCTGTGCGGGGCGTTTTTCCCGCAGGCGACGGTACCCGCCATGGTCTCGCTCTATCTGATTGGCATTGCGGTCGGTTGCATCGCGGCTTTGGTGCTCAATCGCACGGCATTTAAGGGCGACCCGGTACCGTTTATCATGGAGCTTCCCAACTACCGCCTGCCGAGCGTCAAGACGACGGTGATGCTGGCATGGGATAAGGCAAAGGAATTTATCACCAAGGCCTTCACCATCATCTTTGCCGCTACCGTGGTCATCTGGTTCCTTCAGACGTTCGACATTCGCTTTAATGTGGTCGCCGATCAGTCGCAAAGCTTGCTTGCCGGTCTGGGTAGCATCATCGCGCCGGTGTTGGCCCCGCTCGGTTTTGGCGACTGGCGTGCATCCACGGCGCTCGTCACCGGACTTATTGCCAAAGAGAGCGTCATCTCGACGCTCACGGTGCTTTTGGGCGCAACCTCTCCCGCGGCACTGTCAGCCATGTTTTCGCCGTTTACCGCCTACGTGTTCTTGGTCTTTACGCTGCTGTACCCGCCCTGCGTGGCGTCCATCGGCGCCGTCAAGAGCGAGTTGGGCGCGCGCTACGCCGTTGCCGTGTTCGCGTTTCAGGTGACGGTCGCCTGGATCGTGGCGTTTGTCGTGCATTCGGCGGGCATATTGCTGGGGCTGGCTTAACTATTATTGACGACGCAACCTTTGCATATCGAGTTGATTTCGGCCCCGCATCTGTTGCTGACGGATGCGGGGCCGTTGCTATATAATCGCCCACCGCTCAGGACAATCGGAGAGGTTCCTACATGACTCAGGCAAGACAAGATGGCATCTCACTCAAGCAGTGGCTCTCGCTTATCGGGCTCGCCTGTTGCGCGTTCGTATTCAACACGTCGGAGTTCATGCCCATTGGCCTTCTGACTGATATTGCCGCGTCGTTTTCGCTCACCGAGGCCCAGGCCGGCATCATGATCTCGGTCTACGCCTGGGGCGTCATGCTGCTGTCGTTGCCGCTTATGGTGTTCGCCTCGCGCTTTGAGTTCAAGCGGATGCTGCTGGGCGTTTTGGCCGTGTTCTCGCTCGGGCAGTTCCTGTCCGCTGTGGCACCGACATATCCCATTTTGGTTTGCGCGCGTCTGGTGGTCGCCTGCGCGCATGCCGTGTTCTGGTCAGTCGCCTCGATCATGGCCTCGCGCCTGGTCGACGCCCGCCACGGGGCGCTCGCCATCAGCATGATCGCTACGGGCTCGTCCATCGCGCAGATCTTTGGCCTGCCGATCGGTCGCGCCATCGGACTGGCCGTGGGCTGGCGCATGACATTCGCCGTGGTCGGTGCCTTCTCTGCCGCCGCGGTGGTGTACCAAGCCGCGGTGTTCCCGGCTATGCCGGCGGGCGAGCGTTTTACGCTCAAGCAGCTGCCTGAGCTGCTCAAGAACCCGTTCCTCATCGCGCTTTATGCGGTCACGGTCTTTATGGCGACCGGCTATTATGCGGGTTACAGCTATATCGAGCCGTTCCTGGCACAGGTCGCGCACGTCGACGCAAGCGCTATTACCATGACGCTGACGGCGTTTGGCTGCTCCGGTCTGCTCGGAAGCTGGCTGTTTGGCCGCCTGTTCGATGGGCATCGCTTCCCGTTCTTGGCTATCACGCTCTCCGGCGTGCCGGTGGCTCTGCTGCTCATGGGTCCGGTCGCATTGTCGCTCGTAGCAGTGCTTGCCGTCTGCGCGCTATGGGGCTGCTGCTCCACGGCCTTTAACGTGGCGTTTCAGGCCGAGCTCATCAAGTATACGCCGGCGGACTCGTCGGCCGTCGCCATGTCGATCTTCTCGGGCCTGTTCAATCTGGGTATCGGCACGGGCACCGCAATCGGCGGCGCCGTGGTGTCGGGCCCCGGTATCGCCTGGATCGGCTTCGCGGGCGGGGCGATTACCGTCGTGGGCGTCATCCTCGCCATCACCGTACTGTTCCCCGCCATCCGTCGCGCAAAGCCTGTCGCCTAACCACGTCCCCTCATCAGTTGCGGTGGAATAGTTCCTGTTTAAGGCCTCTAGGGGCTCAAAACGGAACTATTCCACCGCAACTTATTTAGGGGGAGGGGATACACACCGGGCATACAATGGATGTCGTTGTGTTGAGCTTACCGGGAGGTTGCTATGTGGGCATACGAGACGACGTTCTATCAGATCTATCCGCTGGGCTTTTGCGGAGCTCCGCGCGAAAACGCCGCGCCCGTTGCCGAGGATGAGCTCGTCCAGGCTGCCAACGCCGCGCCCAACCCCGATGCGCCCATCATGAAGATCGCCCAATGGGCCGACTACCTGCAGGAGCTTGGCGTTGGCGCCGTGCTCATTAACCCGCCGCTCGAATCCGATAGCCACGGCTACGATACACGCAGCCTGCGCCATATCGACCGTCGCCTTGGCGGGGATGCCGATTTTGCCGCTGTGTGCGAGACACTGCATGCTCATGGCATTCGCGTGGTGCTCGATGCTGTCTTTAACCATGTGGGCCGTGGTTTTTGGGCCTTCCGCGATGTGCAGGAGCGCAAGTGGGACTCGCCCTACAAGGATTGGTTCCACATCAGCTTTGACGGCGACTCGTGCTACGGCGACGGCTTTTGGTACGAGGGCTGGGAAGGCCATTTTGAGCTTGTGAAGCTCAACCTGCAAAATCCCGCTGTGGTCGATTACCTGCTCGAGTCCGTGCGCCGCTGGGCCGAAGTCTTTGGCGTTGACGGCCTGCGCCTGGACGTCGCCTATATGCTCGATCGCGACTTCATGCGCCGCCTGCACTCCTTTACCCGTGAGCTCAGGCCCGACTTTGTACTGATCGGCGAGACGCTCCACGGCGACTACAACCAGATCGTCAACGACGAGATGCTCGACTCCTGCACCAACTACGAGTGCTACAAGGGCCTGTACTCTAGCTTTAACTCGGTCAACATGTTCGAGATCGCCCATTCGTTGCACCGTCAGTTTGGCGGCGACCCGTGGTGCATCTACCGCGGCAAGCATCTGCTGTCGTTTGTCGACAACCACGACGTGCCGCGCCTGGCGAGCATCCTGACGGACAAGTCCTGCCTGCGCCCCGCCTACAGCATGCTGTTTGGCATGCCGGGCATCCCATGCGTCTACTATGGCAGCGAGTGGGGGATTGCCGGCGAAAAGGGCGGCCCCGATGGCGACTGGGCGCTGCGCCCTGCGCTCGATGAGCCTGCGCCCAACGAGCTGACGGCATTTGTCAAGCAGCTCGCGCACCTGCGCTCGGCAAACGATGCGGCGGCCCGCGCCCTCAACTACGGTGCCTATCGCAACGTGGTGATCCAGAACAAGCAGCTGCTGTTCGAGCGCGCTTGCGACGATGCGACGGTGCTCGTGGCAGTCAATGCCGTGAACGAGCCCTATACCTTTGGAGCCGGCGAGCTCAACGGGTCCTTCGTCGACCTGCTTGCCGACGGTGCGCCCACGGTCGAGCTGACGGGTACCCTCGAGCTTGCACCCTATGAGGTGCGCTATCTGCTGAGGGCCTAGCCCATGACTGTGTCTGACGAGGGCTATCAACATATTGAGCATGGGTTTGAGCCCGTGTTCGACCGGCGCTCGCGCGTTTTGGTGCTGGGGTCGTTTCCCTCGGTGCTCTCGCGCGCCAACGCCTTCTATTACGGTAATTCCCAGAACCGCTTTTGGCGCGTGATGGCCGCGTGCCTTGGTGCGCCCGTGCCGCCCAACGAGGGCGACGCTTTGGCAGGTAACGAGCCAGCGACGCTCGACGCCTCGATTGCCGCCAAGCGATCCATGCTGCTGAACGGCGGCGTAGCCCTGTGGGACGTGATCGAGAGCTGCGACATTAAGGGCTCGAGTGACGCGAGCATTCGTAACGTTGTACCGGCAGATATCGAGCGCATTACCGGCGCAGCTCCCATTGAGCAGGTGATATGCAACGGTGGTACAGCTGGCCGGCTCTACAAGCGCTATCTACAAGAACGCACCGGGCTGCCCGCCATCGTACTGCCCTCGACAAGCCCCGCCAATGCCGCCTGGCGCCTAGAGCGTCTTGTTGAGCGTTGGCGCGAAGCCGTTGGCTGGGCGGCGCTGTAATTTAGATATCTGATTGGGCGCGGGCGCCGAGGCGTTTCATGATGGCATGCCAGATCGGTGCGGGCAGTGCAGGCTTGACGCGCACCATGCCGTCGGCATCGACGCCACCGGCATTGCCACCGCCAAGCAACTGCGCATGTTCAATGGAGCAGCCCATGCGCACAGCGCCCACAAGCTTATCCATCGCTTCCGAAAAAGGCCGGCGCAAGAGGCCCATGCGCGGGGAGCGACGAAGCGCCGCAATGCCGCTGCCGGTGCAGATGACAACGCCGCCACACCACAATTGGCCCTGGCGCTCGCATGCCTTGTGCAGGCGAACGGCGGCCCCGCGCGCCTGCTCAGCGCCCTCTTGTGCGGCTTGAATCATGGCATAGACACGCGTTCCCGTACCGCCAAGGCGATCGAGTATCTGCTCGACGGCGGTCATTGCCTCATCGTCAAATGCATCATCAACGGCGAGCACTATGCCATCGACTGCACCGACGTCATTTGTCTTCAAGTCAACCGGGTGGGGGAGTGCGGTGCCGGAAAGCCGGGCATAGGCCGCGATGGCATCCTGCAGGTCCCAAAGCAAAAACTCAAGATCGGTGCTCTCGGGAATACTGATATACGCAATGGTTTGCAACGTTTTTGGTACATCGCCGCGTGCGGTCGTCTCCATGCCGCCTCCTTTCCGGTTGGTTTCCGTTTAGGTTACACCGTCTGGCAGCGCCTCGCCGCGCTATCCTAGTGCAACCCTTACGAAAGGAACGCCATGCGCCTGCCCATGAATACCTCGCTTGCCACGCTCAAGCCCTCCGGTATCCGCCGAATCAACGCGCTCGCCGCTCAGCATCCGGGATGCATCGCGCTTGCGCTCGGCGAGCCTGATTTTCCCACGCCCGATGTGATTAGCGCCGAGGTGACCGCCGCACTGGGCCGCGGCGACACACACTATCCGCCCAACAACGGTCGCCCTGTCCTGCGCGAGGCACTGTCTGCCTACATGGGGGACGCGGGCCTTACGTTTTCGGCCGACGAGGTCATCCTGACCGACGGCGCGACCGAGGCCCTGTCGGCAACATTCATGGCCATGCTCAACCCCGGCGACGAGGTCATTATCCCCACGCCGGCCTTTGGCCTGTACGAGAGCATCGTCGTAGCCAATCACGCCAAAGCGGTCTTTTTGGATACGGAGCCTGCGCAATTTCAGATTGACGAGGATGCGCTTCGCGCCTGTGTGACCCCGGCGACCAAGGCCATCGTCATCTGCACGCCCAACAATCCCACGGGTTGCATTCTCAACGCGGCATCGCTCGACGCCGTGGCGCGCGTAGCGGAGCAGGCGGGCATCTACGTGGTCTGCGACGACGTATACAACCGCCTCGTCTACGTGGATGGCTACGAGCGCTTTGCCCAGCGCCGCCAGGAACTTCGCGATCAAACGATTGTCATCGAGAGCTTCTCCAAGCCCTGGGCCATGACCGGCTGGCGCCTGGGTTGGCTCGCAGCCGCAGCCCCTGTTACCGCCGAGATTGCCAAGGCTCACCAATACTTAGTATCGAGCGCCGTCTCCTTCGAAATGGACGCCGCGGCCCGAGCCCTCACCGTCGACCCTGCCCCCATGCTCAAAGTCTACCGAGCCCGCCGCGAACGCGTGCTCGCAGCCTTAGACGCCATGGGCCTCGACGTAGTAGAACCAGCAGGCGCCTTCTACGCCTTCCCCAGCATTAAGCAATTCGGCCTAACAAGCGAAGCCTTCTGCATCAAAGCCATCAAAGAGGCCAACGTAGCCCTAGTTCCCGGAAACTGCTTCGGCTGCGAAGGTCACGTGCGCCTAAGCTACTGCGTAAGCGACGAAAACCTAAACGAAGGCCTCCGCCGCCTGTCCAACTTCCTTTCAACCTTATAGCCCAACGGGACGCAACACATCAGCCCGCCGACCCAAGCATTATGAGTGGGGGCGTCAGCCAACGAAAACCCGGGCTGCCCAAAGTCAAGGCAGGCACGCGCCGCCGAAGGCCAGGCGCAAGGTTTTCGTAGATTCCGCACGAGCCGAAGAGCACTTAATGTGCTCTTCGTGCGAGCCAGGACTTGACCGAGCGAAAACCTTGCGCCTGGCCTTCGGCGACGCGTGCCGGATGGTGGAATTGTGTGCAGCCCGGTTTTCCGTTGACCGACGCCGGGGTCCCCGCCATAATACTTACGGTTCACGCACGAATCCGCTGCCAGAGACAGCCGGTGCAAACGGGCATCGCCCGCGAGCTTAATGGGATATCCCGCCAGCCGAGGTGGTCGAGTAGATATGTCTTCTCGCCCCCGTCGCTCATGCAGCGCGGGGGCTTTCTTTTTGGACATGCCCCCGTCACGTCCTTGTGGCGGACCGTGCCCGGAAAGAATTCGAGGAGGTGTAATTCATGCCCCAGCAGTACAAAATCGACAAGGTTGCAGAGATCGAGTCCCGTATCGCCGAGAACGCCGGTCTGTTCGTCGTCAACTACAACGGTCTGACGGTTAAGCAGGCTCAGGAGCTGCGTCATCAGCTTCGCGAGTGCGGCGCCGAGATGAAGGTCTACAAGAACAACCTGGTCAAGATCGCTCTCAAGAACCAGGAGCAGCCCGAGCTCGACGAGATCCTCGCCGGCCCCGTCGCTTATGTGTTCTACGAGACCGAGCCGGTCGAGGCCGCTAAGACCCTTAAGGACTTCTCCGCTAAGTCCAAGGGCGTCCTTGAGATCAAGGGCGGTATCTCCGACGGCAAGGCCGTTTCCGCTGATGATGTTAAGGCTATCGCCGAGCTGCCCACCAAGGATCAGCTTCTCGGCCAGATCGCCGGTCTCATCTCCGGTTTCGCTCGCGACATCGCTGTCTGCGTCAACGGCGTTTCCTCTGGTCTCGCTCGTTCGATCCAGCAGGTCTCCGAGCAGAAGGCAGCCTAGTTGCTGTTTTCTCCCGCGGCGGCAACGCCGCACCCTTGGCGCATTCGCGCCGTGTTTTAACTGATCTCCGTGCATCCGCACGGAAACCGAAAGGACTTAGAAATGGCTAAGCTTACCACCGATGAGATCATCGATGCTCTTAAGGAAATGACCCTTCTCGAGGCTTCCGAGCTCGTCAAGGCTATCGAGGACACCTTCGGCGTTTCCGCCGCTGCTCCTGCCGCTGTTGTTGCCGCTCCTGCTGCTGGCGCTGCTGAGGCCGAGGAGAAGACCGAGTTTGACGTCGTGCTCGAGGGCTTCGGCGACAACAAGATCCAGGTCATCAAGGCCGTCCGTGAGCTCACCAATCTTGGCCTGAAGGAGGCCAAGGAGGTCGTCGAGGGCGCTCCCAAGGCTGTTCTCGAGGGTGCCAAGAAGGAGGACGCCGAGGCTGCCAAGGAGAAGCTCGAGGCTGCTGGCGCTGCTGTCACCCTCAAGTAATCAGGCTTTCTCGCCAGATTTCTTTGCAGACGGGACTCGCTATGCGAGCCCCGTCTTTTTTGTTTTGGCCCCTCATTTCCATTGCTCGGCACGCAGAACACCGCTGTCTTCGTCGTGCCAATCCCGTTACCGCTGGGGCGTAAAATTGCACCATTCGAGCAATAATTTGCGTTGACCTGCTGAAGAATTGCGTTTGCCTTACGGCGACGTATGTCTCCGGCGGTAAGATACTTCGGTATCGCAATTTGGTCTGCGGCCGCTGTGCCGCACGCATAGGGCGCATTCTGCGCCTGCGAAAGGATCCTTGAATAACATGAAGGCAATCATCCCCGCCGCCGGTCTTGGCACGCGTTTTCTGCCTGGCACTAAGTGCACGCCCAAAGAGATGCTGCCGGTGCTCGACAAGCCGGTCATTCAGTATGTCGTCGAGGAGGCACTCGACCCCGAGGAGGTCGACGATGCCATCATCGTTACCTCTCCTGGTAAGCCCGAGTTGCTGAGCTACTTCCAGCCCGATCGCTCGCTCGAGAACCTGCTGCGCGAGCGCGGCAAGAACGCCTATGCCGATGCCGTCGCCCACGCTGGCGGCATGCCGGTCGACTTCCGCTATCAGTACGAGCCCAAGGGCCTCGGCCATGCTATCCGCTCTGCTGCCGACGCCGTGGCAGGGGAGAACTTTCTGGTTCTTCTGGGCGACTACGTTGTGCCTAACCGCGACATCTGCGATAAGATGCTCGCCGTTTCCAAGGAGCACGGTGGCGCTTCGGTTATCGCCGTCGCTGCTTGCTCGCCCGAGGAAGTCAGCCGCTATGGCGTTATCGCCGGCGAGCGCGTCGGTTCGCTCGAGGGCGCCGAGGGCGTTGCCGATGCCGAGCCGGGCGCTGTCTGGCGCATCGGCGGTCTGGTCGAGAAGCCTGCTCCCGAGGCGGCTCCGTCCAACCTGTACATCGTCGGTCGTTACCTGCTGAGCCCGCTGGTCATGGACCTGCTCGCCGATCAGCAGGCCGGCAAGGGCGGCGAGATCCAGCTGACCGACGCCATGGCACGTTCGCTCGACCGCGAGGCCATGTATGCAGTCGTCATCGACCCGCTGTCGGGCTACGACACCGGCACTCCCTCTGGCTGGATGGCCACCAACGCCCTCATGGCTGCAAGCGATCCTCGCTTTGCCGGCGCCTTCTGGGACGCCATCGACGAGCGCGGCGGCTTGATGCGCAAGTAAGCCTTCGGTCATCGACATTTACGGGTGCGGACTTCGGTATGCACCCGTTTTTTTTCAGTCAATGTGACAAAGGGACAGTCCCTTTGTCACATCCTGCCGCTTCACCTGATTTCCTTCCAAGCAAAAGGGCCGTCCCGTGAGGGGCGGCCCGATTTGGCTGTGGGTTTGCTTGTCAGATGCTATTCGACCGGATGGCCGCACTTGGGGCAGAACTTGGCTTCTGGTACGAGTGGAGTGCCGCAGTGGCGGCAGTATTTCGAGGCAGAAGATGCGACCGGCTGCTGGGGCATGACTGTGAGGGGCTCCCCTGACGATTGCCATTGTGTATCAAATGTCGAACCAGCAGAAGGCTGTTGAGCGACCTGTCCCTGCTGGGCATACTTCTTGTGGCGGCTGCGCTTGTGTTTCTTTGCTTTGGGTGCGGTGCCAGCGATGCTTGTTTGAGCTGCGGCGCGCTTTTTGCGACGGACGCAAACGACTGCGATGCCGCCGATGATCATCAGGACAGCCGCAATCCCGCCGCCAACAACGATTGGCATGTTGTCCTGGGCAAAGAAGATGAGTTTCTCCATCGGGCTATAGTGGATATTCGACTTGTAGACGTCGATGTGCATCTTCGTGGGGTCTTCGGCATCGGAATGGTCCACAACGATTTTTTGGTCGTTATCGACGAACTCGGGGATGCCAGTGCTATCCGATTTAATTTTACAGTCGACTCTCTGGCCCGTCTTGGTGTCGATGAGGCGGATTGCGCTTGAATTATCGTGCGAGACTCTGGCCAGTGCGATATCGCCATTCCTCGAGATGTCGCTGATACTATCATACGAGTCCTCGTCGTCATTCCTAATTACATAGCGGATTTGCTTCCCAGAATGCGAATCGATGACAATAGTGTCGAAGTTTTCGCCAGTAAGGGCTAGGATATTATTTCCCCAGCCATAGATATGAATTTTATGACCGTCGGCTACTTTATCGATGTTGTTGCCATCGTAATCCGCCATGAAATAGGTCGTATATAGCGAATCGTCATCGTCGCTGGTAGTCTCTATGAGTAGTAGTTTATCGGACCCGTCTGCCGTAGTTACCCCATCACATTGGGCGTTGCCTGGCATCTCTTTAATTGACGTGGAGCCATCGGGAATGTCGATTATCTTGAGCTTTCGATTCGAGCAGACATACAAACGCTTTCCATTCCTTGAGAGGACGGCATCCAAATCGTCTTTTTCGAACTTGTAGGTAAATGATTTCTCATTTGATTGCAGATTGAAAACGCAAAAATCCCCGTATTTGCCATTCGAACAATAGGCGGTCAAGCTGTTTCCGTCTTCATTAAGCTCGATGCGGTTGACCTCTGATTTCTTTACTTGTATAGAGTGGGCGACCCGCTGTTGATCTTCGACGGAATAGACGATGACCTTGTCGTCTTCCAGCCAATAAAGATACTTGCCGTTCGAAGTACTGTAAACATCGGATAGACAGGATTTCGGTATGTCGATTGGAGTGACTTCACCGCTCTTAAGATCAAGCCGCGAATAACCGTAACATACATCATTAGCGTCATCGTTATAGTTATCGTCAAAGTCATAGTCTGCGATGACGGCGTAATTGCCGTCGTCTGTGAACCATGCAGACGGATCCTCGCCTTCGACGTCAACAGTTAACGACTTCTCAAGCTCCGGTGTCGGCAGGCCGTCAGCTAATGCTGCGGGGGGGCAGCCAGCGGGGTCAGCGCCGCTACGATGCCGATTGCGACTGCGGCGATCCTCCCGCTTTTTCGGATGCTCTTAAACATGGCGATCCTTTCGTTGGGTTATAAGTAACTATCCAGTATCTTCATGCCGGATTCGAAGAATCTGTTGCGCAACATTGCCAAACGAATGCGATAGAGCGGCGGTCCCCTTGTCACGTCCTGCCGGAAACTTCGACCCACAATTTGGTCGAATTCTGGGACGCGCTTTCCGGCTGAGGCCCCTAGCGGAAACTGCGACCCGGAATTTCGGCTCAGAATGGGATGTACTTTCCCAAACAGGGCTCAATCGGAAGCTGCGTCCCAGTTTGAGGCCTCAAAACGGGACGCAGTTTCCGCTCGATCAACCCTCGCCGCCATTCCGCCATTCAGCGGCCAGCACCAGCAGGCTCGTTCACATAAAATATATGAACAGGTGTTCGATACATACCTATCTACCTGCATCTTTTCTGTCGAAAAACTTTGCTACTCCAAAAACTCAATCACGTCAAGGCTTTTCTTGCCCAACGGTCGGTACCTGATAAACTATTAGGTTGCGATAACTGGCGAAGCTATGCCTCGCCAACCCACCGAGCATTTCCGTGAAGGAGGAAAAACCTGGTGACCTACGCATACACTGCCACTGAGCGCAAGCGCGTCAGCTTCGGGAAAATCCCGGAGGCCATGGAGCTCCCCAACCTTATCTCTGTTCAAAGGGAATCCTTTGAGCGTTTTAAGGACGAGGGCCTTCGTGAGGCGTTCAAGGAATCCAGCCCCATCCAGAGCCAGAACCATGTTCTCGAGGTTACCTTCGGCGAGCATCAGTTCGGCGACCCCGCGCACACCGTCGAGGAGTGCCGCGAGAAGGATATGACCTATCAGGCTCCGCTTCTGACCGACGTCCGTCTCACCAACAAGGAGACCGGCGAGATCAAGGAGCAGCTCGTCTTTATGGGCGACTTCCCCATGATGACCGATCAGGGCACCTTCATCATCAACGGTACCGAGCGTATCGTCGTCTCGCAGCTCGTCCGCTCCCCGGGCGTGTACTACAGCTCCGAGATGGATTCGGGCAAGCAGATCTACAAGGCCCAGATCATCCCGTCCCGCGGTGCCTGGCTTGAGTTTGAGGTCGACAAGCGCGACCAGCTCATGGTCTCCATCGACCGTAAGCGCAAGCAGAGCGCCACGATGTTCCTGCGCGCCCTTGGCATCGCCGTCACCAACGACGACATCATCGAGCTGCTCGGCAACTCCGATGTGATCAAGCGTACCCTGGAGCGCGACACCGCCCTCACCCGCGAGGACGCCCTCATCGAGATCTACCGTCGCCTGCGCCCGGGCGAGCCTCCCACCGTGGACGCTTCCCGCAGCCTGCTCGAGGGCCTGCTCTTCAACCCGCAGCGCTACGATCTGGCCCGCGTCGGTCGTTACAAGGTCAACAAGAAGCTCAACCTCACCACCGAGGAAGAGGTCACGGTGCTCACCGACGAGGATATCGTCGCGACGCTGCGCTACCTCCTGTCCCTCGCTGCCGGCGAGCAGGGTTTCAAGGTCGACGACATCGACCACTTCGGCAACCGCCGCATCCGTACCGTCGGCGAGCTCGTCGCCAACCAGTTCCGTATCGGTATGAGCCGTATGGAGCGCGTCGTCCGTGAGCGCATGAGCTCCCAGGACATCGACGAGATCACCCCGCAGTCGCTCATCAACATCCGCCCGATCGTGGCCTCCATCAAGGAGTTCTTCGGTTCCTCGCAGCTCTCACAGTTCATGGACCAGGCGAACCCCCTGACCGGTCTGACCCATAAGCGCCGTCTGTCCGCACTCGGCCCTGGTGGTCTTGCCGGCCACAAGTCCGGCTCCAGCCGCCGCACCAACGTGCCGACGGCCGTCCGCGACGTTCACAATTCGCACTACAGCCGCATGTGCCCGATCGAGACCCCCGAAGGCCCCAACATCGGCCTGATCGGCTCGCTCGCCCTCTACGCCCGCGTCAACGAGTATGGCTTCATCGAGGCCCCGTTCCGTCGTGTCGAGAACGGCGTTGCCACCGATCAGATCGACTGGATGACCGCTGACGAGGAAGAGAAGCACGTCATCGCGCCGGCCAACACGCCGCTCGATCCCAAGACCAACGAGTTCATCACGACCGATGCCGAGGGCAAGATCGTCCGCCCGCACACCGTGATCGCCCGTACCCGCGACTTCGACGGTTCCTTCGGCGCTCCCGCCGACGTGCCCGTCGAGGACGTCGACTACATGGACGTCTCGCCGCGTCAGATGCTCTCCGTCGCAGCCACGCTGATCCCGTTCCTTGAGCACGACGACGCCAAGCGTACGCTGATGGGCGCCAACATGCAGCGTCAGGCCGTGCCGCTGGTTCACCCCGCCGCTCCCTATGTCGGTACCGGCATGGAGCGTCGCGCCGCTCTGGACTCCGGCGAGGTCACCCTGGCCAAGAACGCCGGCGAGGTCATCTTTGCCGACGCCGCCAAGATCATCGTCAAGCATGCCGGCGGCATGGATGAGTATCACCTGGCCAAGTACCAGCGCTCCAACCAGTCCACCTGCATCAACCACCGTCCGCTCGTGCGCGTCGGTGACACCGTTGAGCAGGGCGAGCCCCTGGCTGACGGTCCTTCGACCGATCATGGTGAGCTCGCACTGGGTCAGAACCTCACCGTGGCCTACATGCCGTGGGAAGGCTTTAACTACGAGGACGGTATCGTCGTTTCCGAGCGCCTGGTGGCCGAGGACCTGCTGACGACCATCAACATCACCCGCCACGAGATCGACGCCCGCGACACCAAGCTCGGCCCCGAGGAGATCACCCGCGAGATCCCGAACCTCTCCGAGGACATGCTTGCCAACCTCGACGAGGACGGCATCATCCGCATCGGCGCCGAGGTCGGCCCTGGCGACATCCTGGTCGGTAAGGTCACGCCTAAGGGCGAGAGCGCTCTGACCGCCGAGGAGCGCCTGCTGCGCGCCATCTTCGGTGCCAAGGCGCACGATGTCCGCGACACCTCCCTTAAGATGCCTCACGGCGCTTACGGCCGCGTTATCGACGTCGTCCGCTTTAGCCGCGAGAACGGCGACGACCTGGCCCCCGGCGTCAACGAGCAGGTGCGCGTCTACGTCGCCCAGCGTCGTAAGATCCAGCAGGGCGATAAGATCGCCGGCCGCCACGGCAACAAGGGTGTTATCTGTAACGTTCTGCCGGTCGAGGACATGCCCTACATGGCTGACGGTACCCCGATCGACGTTATCCTCAACCCGCTGGGCGTTCCTTCGCGTATGAACGTCGGCCAGCTGCTCGAGTGCCACCTTGGCTGGGCTGCTGCCTGCGGTTGGGATACCGAACAGGCCGACTCCGACAAGTACGTCCCCGGTCCGTTCTTCACCGCCACGCCCGTCTTCGACGGCGCCAAGGAGGACGAGATCGCCGAGGTCATCCGTCGTGCCAACAAGAACATGCTCAACAAGGCCACCGCTGCCTTTGGCGATCACATGCGCCCCGAGTTCGTCACCCAGCTTGACGAGCGCGGCAAGACCCGTCTGTTCGACGGCCGCACCGGTGAGGAGTTCCGCGAGCCCATTACCGTGGGTACGTCCTACATCCTCAAGCTCGGCCACATGGTCGACGACAAGATCCACGCCCGTTCGACCGGCCCTTACAGCCTGGTTACCCAGCAGCCTCTGGGCGGCAAGGCCCAGTTCGGCGGCCAGCGCTTCGGCGAGATGGAAGTTTGGGCACTGTACGCTTACGGTGCTTCCAACGTCCTGCAGGAGATCCTGACCGTCAAGTCCGACGATACCGTGGGCCGCGTCAAGACCTACGAGTCCATCGTCAAGGGCGAGAACGTTCCTGTCCCGGGTATCCCCGAGTCCTTCAAGGTTCTCGTCAAGGAGATTCGCTCCCTCGCACTGGACATCGAGCCCATGCACGATGCCGACGAGGACGCCTCCGCCCCCGTGACCGCCGAGGAGACCTCCGCTCTCGACGACCTGGCTGCGCTCGCCGGCGTTGACGCCGACGTCGAGGCCGAGGATGCCGAGACCGCCGAGGCACCCGAGGCTGTCGCCGCCACGACCACTGATAAGGAGTAGTTGACTGTGGCAGATTTCGAAGCTACTGATTTTGACTCGGTAAAGATCTCCCTTGCCTCCGCCGACCAGATCCGTTCCTGGTCGCACGGTGAGGTCAAGAAGCCGGAGACCATCAATTACCGTACCCTCAAGCCCGAGAAGGACGGCCTGTTCTGCGAGAAGATCTTCGGTCCCGCCAAGGACTGGGAGTGCTCCTGCGGCAAGTACAAGGGCATCCGCTTTAAGGGCATCGTCTGCGAGCGCTGCGGCGTCGAGGTCACCTCGGCCAAGGTGCGTCGCGACCGCATGGGCCACATCGAGCTCGCCGCTCCCGTGTCCCACATCTGGTACTTCAAGAGCCCCACGAGCTTCCCGATGAGCCGTATGCTCGACATCAAGTCCAAGGACCTCGAGAAGGTTCTGTACTTTGCCAGCTACATCATCACTGAGGTTGACTATGAGGCCCGCGAGGCCGACGCCGACGACCTGCGCGAGGAGCTCGCCGCCGATCTGGAAGAGATCGATGCCGAGTGCGCCCGCCAGATCGAGTCCCTCAAGGAGCAGGGCGACCCCGAGAACTTTGACGAGTTCTCCGACGAGGAGCCGCTGACCCCCGAGGAGATCGCCTCTGGCATCGTCGACATTGAGGAAGAGTGCAAGGACGAGAAGCAGCTCCGCACGGACGCCTTCAACGCCTTCATGAAGCTCACCGAGCGCGACCTCATCTCCGATGAGCCGCTGTTCCGCGAGATGACCCGCTACTACTCCATGTACTTCAAGGGTGGCATGGGTGCCGAGGCCGTCCGCGACCTGCTCGCTGCCATCGACCTTCCTTCCGAGGCCGAGAAGCTCAAGGCCACCATCGCCGACGAGGACTCCCAGAAGCAGAAGCGCGAGAAGGCCGTCAAGCGCCTCGAGGTCGTTGACGCCTTCCTGAAGGGCGGCAACAGCCCCGCGAACATGATTCTGGACGTCATCCCGGTCATTCCGCCCGATCTGCGCCCGATGGTCCAGCTCGACGGCGGCCGCTTCGCCGCGTCCGACCTCAACGACCTGTATCGTCGCGTGATCAACCGTAACAACCGACTCAAGCGTCTGCTCGACCTGGACGCCCCTGCGATCATCGTGAACAACGAGAAGCGCATGCTCCAGGAGTCCGTGGACGCCCTGTTCGACAACGGCCGTCGTGGTCGCCCGGTCTCTGGCCGTGGCGGTCGCCCGCTCAAGTCGCTCGCCGAGGCCCTCAAGGGCAAGCAGGGTCGTTTCCGTCAGAACCTGCTGGGCAAGCGTGTCGACTACTCCGGCCGTTCGGTAATCGTTACCGACCCCAAGCTGCTGCTGCACCAGTGCGGTCTGCCCAAGACCATGGCGCTGGAGCTCTTCAAGCCCTTCGTCATGAAGCGCCTGGTCGAGCTTGGCAAGGTCGAGAACATCAAGGGCGCCAAGCGCGCTATCGACCGTGGTGCCACTTTTGTGTGGGACATCCTCGAAGAGGTTATCGACGGCCGCGTCGTGCTGCTCAACCGTGCACCGACCCTGCACCGTCTGTCCATCCAGGCCTTTGAGCCGGTGCTGGTCGAGGGCAAGGCTATCCACCTGCACCCGCTGGTCTGCTCGCCCTTCAACGCCGACTTCGACGGCGACCAGATGTCTGTCCACGTGCCGCTGTCCAGCCAGGCTCAGGCCGAGGCCCGCGTGCTCATGCTCTCTGCGAACAACCTGCGCTCGCCGGCATCCGGCAAGCCGGTCAACATCCCTTCGCAGGACATGATCATCGGTGTGTACTACCTGACCCAGGTCCGCGACGGTCTGCCGGGCGAGAACCACGTGTTCGCCAGCTTCGACGACGCGCTGCACGCCTATGACTGCCGCTCCGAGGTCGACATGCAGGCCAAGATCCAGGTCCGCGTGTCCGCCGAGAACGCCAACGTCATCAACGAGGACGGCACCCGTATCTTCCGCGTCAAGAACGGCAAGAACGAGTTCGTCGACTACGACGTCACCGGCAACAAGACCGCGCGCTTCGAGACCTCTATCGGCCGCATCATCTTCAACCGCCAGTGCCTGCCCGAAGACTACGAGTTCATGAACTACAAGATGGTCAAGGGCGACGTGGCCAAGCTGGTTGCGGACTGCTGCGATCGTTACCCCGAGGCCAAGGTCGGCCCGATCCTCGACGCCATCAAGTACTCCGGCTTCCACTACGCTACCCGCGCCGGCCTCACCATCTCGGTGTGGGACGCTCTCATCCCTGCCGAGAAGCAGGAGCTGCTCGATCGCGCCCAGGCCAACGTCGACCAGATCAACGAGTACTTCGAGGAGGGCTTCATCAACGAGACGGAGCGCCACATCGAAGTCGTTAACGAGTGGACCGCTTGTACCGATAAGGTTGCAGCGCTCATGCTCGACATGTTCGACGAGGAGAACCCGCTGTACATGATGGCCGACTCCGGCGCCCGTGGTTCTAAGACCCAGCTGCGTCAGCTCGGCGGCATGCGTGGCCTGATGGCAGACATGTCCGGCGAGACGATCGACCTTCCCATTAAGGCGAACTTCCGCGAGGGCCTGTTGCCGCTCGAGTACTTCATTTCGACCTACGGCGCCCGTAAGGGCCTGGTCGATACCGCATCCCACACCTCGGACTCTGGTTACCTGACCCGTCGTCTGGTCGACGTGGCCCAGGACGTCATCGTCCGCGAGGAGGACTGCGGTACGCACGAGGGCGTCACCTACAACCTCATCATCCCCGGCACCACCGACCTCAACACCGACCTCGTCGGCCGTTGCTTCATTGAGGACGTCGTGGCTCCCGATGGCACCGTGCTCTTTGAGCAGGACGGTTACATCGAGAAGGTCGCCGACATCCAGAAGATGGTCGATGCGGGCCTCAAGAAGGTCAAGCTCCGCGCGCTGCTCACCTGCCGCTCCAAGTACGGCGTGTGCCAGAAGTGCTACGGCTGGGATCTTTCCACCCGTCGTCCGGTCGCCATCGGTACCGCGGTCGGCATTATTGCCGCCCAGTCCATCGGCGAGCCCGGTACGCAGCTTACGATGCGTACCATTCACTCCGGCGGCGTCGCTGGCGTCGACGATATTACGCAGGGTCTGCCTACGGTCAGCCGTATGTTCGATATCGTCGGCAACGTCAACGAGAAGATCCTGGGTCGCGAGGCCGAGCTGGCTCCGTACTCCGGTCACCTCTCGATTAAGCCCGAGAAGTCCGAGTACGTGCTGACGCTCACCGACTCCGAGGATCACACCCGTGTCCTCGACGAGCGTCGCGTCCCCGCTTCGGTTCGCTTTATGCCCGAGATCGAGGACGGCTGCGAGGTTCGCGCCGGCGACCAGATCACCAAGGGCTTCGTCAACTTCCGCAACCTGCGCAAGCTGACCGACATCGAGTCGACGATGCACACCTTCGTCGAGAGCGTTAAGGACGTCTACACCAGCCAGGGCGTCGACCTGAACGACAAGCACATCGAGGTGCTCGCACGTCAGATGCTGCGTCGCGTTCAGATCACCAACCCCGGCGACTCCAAGTACCTGCTTGGTCAGTACGTCGACCGCTACGAGTTCGCCGACGAGGTCGAGCGCGTTGCCCGTCTGGGCGGTCAGGCTCCCGTGGCCGAGCCCGTCATCCTGGGTACGCTCAAGGTCGCGTCTAACATCGACTCCTGGCTGTCGAGCGCTTCGTTCATCCGTACCGCCGGCGTCCTTACCGAGGCTGCCATCGAGGGCAAGGTCGACCACCTGCTCGACCTTAAGTCCAACGTCATCGTCGGTAAGAAGATCCCGGCTGGTACCGGCCTCAAGCCGTACGCCAACGCCAAGCTGACGTATCGTACGGCCGACGGCTACGTGGACATCGACGGCCCGGCTTCGCCCAACGCCAAGTCGCTGCCCGAGTGGGCTCCGGTTGAGCTCAAGGACCTGGACGAGCAGCTCCCGCAGCAGCTCGACTGGGCCGGCTACGACGAGTTCGGTGGTGCTGACGGTTCGTTCACCCGCAACGGCCACACCATCTCCGCCGAGAAGGCTCGCCTGTACCTGTTCGACGACCTGGGCGTGTCGCAGCGCTGGACCAACAAGTTCAGCGAGGTCGGCATCGAGACGGTCGGCGACCTGGTCGGCAAGTCCGAGGAGGATCTGCTGCGCATCGATGGCATCGGTGCCAAGGCGATCGAGGAGCTCCGTGACGGCCTGGAGGCCCACGACCTGCTCTACATCCTCGAGAACAACGACGACGTCGCCGACGAGGAAGACCTCTCGCAGCTGCTGCAGATGGTCTTTAGCCCCGACGGTCCGGACGACATCCTGCTGGGCACCTCCGCCACGCCGACGCATCACGCCGACGCCGACGAGGAGCTCCTGGGCGCCCCGATCGACGACAAGAAGGCTCCCGCCAACGGTGCCATCAACGAGGACATGGCTTCCCTCGACGAGCTTCTCAACCAGCTCGTGGACACCGACGACGCCGAAGAGGCCAAGGACAACGACGAGGAGTAACTAGTTCCGCCGTTCTAACGAACGGCGGCGACCTCCGTCGCTGCGCGGCCCCCAGAGCTACAATCTGTCATTCAAAAGGCAGGGCATGACCAAAAGGTCAATGCCCTGCCTTTTTCATGCCATCTTGTACGCTCTGGGGGCCGCTCGCTTGCGTATGCTCAACCTGTTGCGTTCCGTTGATCCCTTGCCAAAAAGGGACAGGTTTATTTTGGTAGGTTTTTCCTGCTTGGATTTGAAACATTTCGTTCGGCCAAAGCGTATCTATGGTGAGGACCTCATCAAGAACCATCAGCGTCACCGGGAGGTGATTATGGAAGAACAAGCTTTTAGACAGGCGGTCGAAGACCACCGGGATGTCGTGTTTCGGATCGCATTGACGTATCTGCGTGATCGCGCTGACGCCGACGATGTCGCTCAAGACGTCTTTCTTAAGTTGCTCAAAAGCGACGCGCAATTTGAAAACTGGGAGCATCTTCGTCGATGGCTTATCCGGGTCACGATCAATGAATGTAAATCTCTCTTTCGAAAGCCATGGAGGCGCGTGGAGGATATTGAGAATCTGGCCGATTCGCTTTCGACGGCGCAGGAGGAGACCAAGGCGGTCCTGTCAGACGTTATGCGACTTCCGGAGCGATTCCGTATTCCTATCGTGCTCTATTACTATCTGGGCTTCTCGACTTCAGAAATTGCCGAGTTACTGCATGTGCCAGCCGCGACCGTTCGAACGCGTTTAGCTCGCGGCAGATCGAAGCTCAAGTTCATCCTAGAGGAGGGCGACCGTGAAATCCAACCAGATCAAGCAGGCCTTCGAGTCCGTCCAAGCCGATAGCGATCTTGCTGACCGTGTTCTTTATGCCGCTGCTGGCGAGCCGCTTCGCCGAAAGGGTCACGCGAAGCCTCTGTATGTTGCCGTAATCGGATGTCTTGCCGGAGTGCTGGCGACCGGAGGGGTCGCCTACGCTGTTGTCAATTCCAGTTATTTTGCCTCTGCCTGGGGAAACCATGGCAACGGAGAGTCCGTTACCTGGACTCAAGGTGGCTCGTCGGGGACTAAATATACCTACACCAGAGAGTTTGGTGATGGTATCGCGCCCCAAAGCTTGGAGGGTTCAGTACAGAAGGTCAATCTGTCCGTCGAGGGCAACGGCTATACACTCGACATTCATGATATGGCTATCGACCAAAACGGCTGCGGTGCTGTGACGTTTACGCTGTCCAATCCAAATGGTGTTAACTACTACAAGCCGGCAGCAGAGACAGGCGAACTTGTTCTCTATGGTGAAGAAGAACAAGGCATCGGTACACCCAGCATGAACTTCGGCGAGGAATGGGCTGATACACGCTGCACCATTGATAAGGACACATCAAGCGATACTGTCATTAATGGCACGATGTACTTTGCTTCTATGGATCGCGAGCGAGGTTTTCAACATGCGGTCACCTGGAATATCTCGTGGACCGAGGGCGAAGGAGAGGATGCGAAGCCGTTCGAGGCATCGACACCCGAGTTTAGCGTTGGAGCGTACGTCGATACTAAGGAACTCCGCTCCGATGACACGCCTCTCGAGATCAGCCCGTTTTCCATCCAGACGCACATCGATGATCTGGGCATTGACGCAGTCACGAAGAAGTTGACGGTTACCTACAAGGATGGATCGGAGCAGATTATCGAAGATGACGACGCAGGGGCGTTCAACTTATATTTTTCTTATACGCGCAATAGCGGAGAGAACATCTGGGTGCCAACGAAGTTGATTGATGTCGATCAAGTGGTCTCGGTAACCCTCGAGGGCGCGAGGTACACATCAACGGGGGAGACCGAAACGAAAGTACCCTTTACCATCGTCTATTCGTAAGGCTTGAGGCCGCTTCCCAAGAGGGGAAGCGGCCTATTTTGCGTTATATGGACGGTTATTTTGAGCGATATTCGCCTGAATTTCGGAAGTATGCGGCAAAATCTCGATGGGTCGACCACACCGCATATGCTCAAGCGCTCTACCTGCGGGTTTATTATCGCAAAACCCCGGCGTGCTCGGCAGGTCCAGAATTTGCCGCATACTTCCGAAAGCGCCGCCGATTTCCCTATGACAGATGAGGGCGGATCACCGCTGGAGCGCGACGTTTCCGCAGATAAAACCGACCAAAACAAACCTGTCCCTTTTTGGCAGGTAACGTTGCCCCGACGAGCGCGTCGGATTCCCGGTCCGGGCGGCGCGGGGTTAAGTTTGTCGCGAGTTCCGCACGCAAAGGAAAGCACTTAATGTGCTTTCCGTCTTGCGCAGGACTGTAGAGCAGCAAACTTAAACAGCGGGCCGCCCGGGCCGGGGATCCGCCAGCGCGCACAGGAGGGGATTCCTTTTATGGAGGCTTTGCGGAAATATAGCTATTTTGGGATACGCCCGGCGGCGTGGTCTGTTGACGACACAGCTAACGGCACGTATCCTATCGAACTGCGTGTTTCGTAGGGGGATGCTGACCCCTCGATTCAAGCCGTTGCACTTTACAGAAAGCTGGAATCATTCGAGAAGGAGTACGCTTTGCCTACTATTAACCAGCTGGTTCGCCAGGGCCGTCGTTCCGTGCCCAAGAAGTCCAAGAACGCTGCTCTGCAGCACAACTCCCAGAAGCGCGGCGTGTGCACCCGCGTCTTCACCACGAGCCCCAAGAAGCCGAACTCGGCTCTTCGTAAGGTTGCCCGTGTTCGCCTTGTCAACGGCATCGAAGTTACTGCTTACATCCCGGGTGAGGGCCACAACCTGCAGGAGCACTCCATCGTGCTCGTCCGCGGCGGTCGTGTCCGTGACCTCCCTGGTGTCCGTTATCACGTCATCCGTGGCGCCTACGACGCTGCTCCGGTCCAGAACCGTATGCAGGCCCGTTCCAAGTACGGTGCTAAGCGCCCCAAGGCTAAATAAGCCAGATAACGTTTTGATACTTTCGCCGTGTGCCGCCTAAGCGCCGCACGGTAGACACTTAAGGAGATTTCACATGCCGCGTCGTGCAGCAGCTAATCGTCGTGAGGTTCAGCCTGACGCCGTTTACAACAACCGCCTGGTGACTCAGCTCATCAACAAGGTCCTTCTTGACGGCAAGAAGGCCACCGCTGAGCGCATCGTTTACACCGCTTTCGAGATCGTTGCCGAGAAGTCTGAGGGTGGCGACGCTCTCGCTACCTTCAAGAAGGCTATGGACAACGTCAAGCCCACGCTCGAGGTTAAGCCCAAGCGTGTCGGCGGCGCTACCTATCAGGTCCCGATGGAGGTCAACTCCCGTCGTTCCACCGCTCTGGGTATCCGCTGGATCGTCAACTTCTCCCGCGCTCGCAAGGAGAAGACCATGGCCGAGCGTCTCGCCAACGAGATCCTCGACGCCTCCAACGGCCTGGGCGCTTCCGTCAAGAAGCGTGAGGACGTCTTCAAGATGGCCGAGGCCAACCGCGCGTTCTCTCACTATCGTTGGTAAGTTAAGGTAAGGAACTAACATGGCTAAGCCTAAGTACAAGCTTTCCGATACCCGTAACATCGGCATCATGGCCCACATCGATGCCGGTAAGACCACCACGACCGAGCGTATTCTTTACTACACCGGTAAGACCCACAAGATCGGTGAGGTCCATGAGGGCGCTGCCACCATGGACTGGATGGTTCAGGAGCAGGAGCGCGGCGTAACCATTACCTCCGCTGCTACCACCTGCTTCTGGAACAAGGACGGCAAGGACTACCGCATCCAGATCATCGACACCCCGGGCCACGTTGACTTCACCGCCGAGGTCGAGCGCTGCCTGCGCGTCCTCGATGGCGCTGTCGCCGTCTTCGACGCCGTTGCCGGCGTTCAGCCCCAGTCTGAGACCGTTTGGCGTCAGGCTTCTACCTTCAACGTTCCCCGCATCGCCTTCATCAACAAGTATGACCGCGTGGGCGCTGACTTCTTCAACGCTATCGAGACCATGAAGGATCGTCTCGACGCTAACGCCGTGGCCGCTCAGGTCCCGATGGGCGCCGAGGACAACTTCTGGGGCGTCATCGACCTGGTCACCATGACTGCATGGGACTTCAAGGCCGACGAGAAGGGCATGACCTACCCCGAGCCGATGGACGAGATCCCGGCTGAGTTCGCCGACATCGCTGCCACCAAGCGCGAGGAGCTCCTCGACGCTGCTGCCAGCTTTGACGACGAGCTCATGGAGAAGATCCTCATGGAGGAGGACTTCACCGTCGAGGAGCTCAAGGCTGCTCTGCGTAAGGGCGTTCTGGCCAACGAGCTCAACCTCGTCTTCGTGGGCTCCGCCTACAAGAACAAGGGCGTCCAGGAGCTGCTCGACGCTGTCGTCGACTACCTGCCCAGCCCGCTCGACGTCGAGGCTGTCACCGGTACCGATCCGGACACCGGCGAGGAGATCCAGCGTCATCCTTCCTTCGACGAGCCCTTCTCCGGCCTGGTCTTCAAGATCATGACCGACCCGTTCGTCGGTAAGCTCACCTACGTCCGCGTTTACTCCGGCCGCGCCGAGTCCGGCTCCTACGTGGTCAACGCTTCCAACGGTCAGCGCGAGCGCCTCGGCCGCATCCTCGAGATGAACGCCGCCGAGCGTATCGACCGTGACGACGCTGCCGCCGGCGACATCGTCGCTTGCGTCGGCTTCAAGAACTCCACCACCGGTGACACCCTGTGCGCCGAGGGCAAGGAGATCGTCCTCGAGAAGATCGAGTTCGCTAAGCCCGTTATCGACGTTGCCATCGAGCCCAAGACCAAGGCCGAGCAGGACAAGATGTCCCTGGCTCTGACCAAGCTCGCCGAGGAGGACCCGACCTTCCAGGTGTCCACCAACCACGAGACCGGCCAGACCATCATCGCCGGCATGGGCGAGCTGCACCTCGAGATCATCGTCGACCGTCTGCTCCGCGAGTTCAAGGTTGACGCTAACGTCGGTAAGCCCCAGGTCGCCTACCGCGAGACCGCTGGTCACGACGTCGAGAAGGCTGAGGGCAAGTTCGTCCGTCAGTCCGGTGGTCGCGGTCAGTACGGCCACGCCGTCATCAAGCTCGAGAAGATGGAGGAGGGCTTCGGCTACGAGTTCGTCAACGCTATCGTCGGCGGCGTCGTGCCCAAGGAGTACATCCCGTCCATCGACAAGGGCATCCAGGAGGCCCTGAACACCGGTGTTATCGCCGGCTTCCCGGTCCTCGACGTCAAGGTCACCCTGTTCGACGGTTCTTACCACGAGGTCGACTCCTCCGAGGCCGCCTTTAAGATCGCCGGTTCCATGGCTATCAAGGACGCCCTCAAGAAGTCCGACCCGCAGCTGCTCGAGCCGATCATGGCTGTCGAGGTCGAGACCCCCGAGCAGTACATGGGCGACGTTATGGGCAACCTCTCCGGTCGCCGCGGCAAGATCGAGGGCATGGAGGATCGCAAGAACAGCAAGCTCATCCGTGCCAAGGTGCCGCTGGGCGAGATGTTCGGTTACGCTACCGACCTTCGCTCCCAGACCCAGGGCCGTGCATCCTACACGATGCAGTTCGACTCTTATGAGCCCGCGCCCAAGTCCATCGTGGACGAGGTCATGAGCAAGAACGCCTAAGTTCGAGCTCCCTGTTACGTAATCCGCGAGAGCATCTCTCGCACTCTTTGGAGGTTTAAGTTGGCTACCCAGAAGATCCGCATTCGCCTCAAGGGCTATGATCACGAGGTCGTCGATCAGTCCGCGAAGCTCATCGTCGAGACCGCTCAGAAGACCGGCGCTCGCGTTTCCGGTCCTGTCCCCCTGCCCACCGAGCGCAACCTGTACACGGTTATCCGCTCGCCGCACGTGAACAAGGACTCCCGTGAGCAGTTCGAGATGCGCACCCACAAGCGTCTCATCGACATCCTCGACCCCACCTCGGGCACCGTTGATTCGCTCATGCGTCTCGACCTCCCCGCTGGCGTCGACATCGACATCAAGCTCTAAGCGATATCGCTCATAGCTTAAAGGGCCCCGCTGCCGTTACGGTAGCGGGGCCCTTTTGTTTTGAGCTTAGGTTTTAAGAGGCGAATAATGCTGCTGAGAGGATGGCTTTGGCACCCTATGCGCTCAAAGGGCGCAAGGATGCTTCTTCGAAGTGGAATGCGCGGAGCCCGCCCTCCGTCTCGATGTTCGCGCGACCATAATCGTCGACCGTTCTGAATATTCCTCGCGCCAGCTCTTCTCCAGCGGGGGAGCGGGCAATTACGTGGTTCCCAATCCAATTGAGGCGGGCGACATAATCATCGAGGATGGGCGCAAGCGGGCCGACGCTACTCTCCATTGTATTAAGGCACTTCTCCCAAGTGTCTACACCCTCAACGACCGCATGGTAGACCGCATCGAGCAGCGTATCGACCTTGGGAACATTCTTGTTGAGATCCGAGAGGCCGATTGCCGCCAGCCCGCCATCGGGAACCTCCGAGGGCACATAGTTCACATTGACGCCAATGCCGCAGACGGCGAAGGGTTTGCCTTCGTTATCGCGTGCTGCCTCGACTAAGATGCCGCCAAGTTTGCGCCCTCGAGCGACCAAGTCGTTGGGCCATTTGAGGCCAATCTCGTTTGCAAGACCCTGTTTTTCGAGCGCCTCGAGCACCGCTAGGCCGCTGACGGCAGCAAGACCAGAGTACTTCGCAGGATTAACGCATGGACGCAGGACAATCGAAAGCAATAGGTTGCCGGCGGTTGAATCCCACTTGTGGCCGCGCCGGCCGCGTCCTGCTGTCTGAGCCCGGGCGGCAAGTCCTGTGCCGTGCGGCGCTCCCTGTTTTCCTGCTTCGAGCAGGTCATCGTTGGTCGATCCGGTTACGTCGACTATCGTTAATTTGGCATCCATAACGGCTGCTACCTCCTTAATGAATAAGTGAATAACGCAATGGTGTCGAGAGAGACACAATGTGAAGCCTTTGTCGCATTTGGACAATTTAATGTTAACACGTTAACAACGACTGAAATGCGCTATCCTCTCTTGGTCGATGTAAACACGTCAACAACTCAAAGGAGGTTAGTGATGGGTTTCACGATTCTTGGAACAGGCTCGGCGCTTCCTAAGCGCAGTGTTTCCAATGACGAGCTGTCCGAGTTCCTCGATACCTCGGATGAGTGGATTTTTACCCGCACAGGTATTAAGAGTCGCCACGTCTGCACCACCGAGTCACTTGACGACCTTGCCGTAGCGGCGAGCGAGCGGGCACTTCAGGTGTCCGGAATCGACGCGAGCCAGTTGGATCTGATCGTCTGCTCGACGACGACGGGTGACCACCTTGTTCCCGCCGAGGCGTGTGCCGTTGCTGAGCGACTGGGCGCGACGTGCCCTGCCTTCGATGTCTCGGCTGCCTGCGCCGGCTTCGTATTTGCGCTCGATGTTGCCGAGGGCTATATCGCCCGAGGACGAGCCAAGCATGTGCTTGTCGTTGCCGCCGAGCAGATGACGCGCGCGCTCGACTGGACCGACCGCGCCACCTGCGTGCTCTTTGGCGATGGGGCAGGCGCCGCGGTGATTGAGGCTGGGGGAGACAGCCCCCTTGCCGTTGAGCTTTCGACGGCGCCCGACGTCGAGACGTTGTGCGTTCCCGGTCTGGTCGGCACCTCGCCGTTTAAGGCCTCCGCAGATAGCGAGAGCGTGCTGTCCATGAATGGCCGCCGCGTGTTCAAGTTCGGCGTCAACGCGATTTGCGACACGGTCCATAAGCTTGCGAGCGATGCGGGCATTTCGGTCGAGGACATCGACCATTTTGTATTCCATCAGGCTAACGAACGAATCCTGAGTCAGGCGGTCAAGCGCCTCGGTGTGCCAGACAAGCGCGTGGTTCGAACGCTGCGCGAGACCGGCAACATTTCGAGCGCATGCATTCCGCTTGCCCTCGACCGGCTGGCAAACGCCGGTGCACTTCACACGGGCGACACCATCACCCTCGTTGGATTTGGCGCCGGTCTGGATATAGGTGGCTATCTACTTCGTTGGAAGTAGTCGCACATAGGAAATAAAAACGCCCCTAGGGCACAAACAAAGGAGAACTACCATGGCAGATCAGAAGACCTTCGAGCGCGTTTGCGATGTTATCTGCGAGACCGCCGGTCTTGACGACGTCGAGATGAAGCCCGAGTCCACGCTCGAGGAGATTGGTCTCGACAGTCTGGGCACCGTCGAGATCCTCGTCGCCGTTGAGGACGAGTTTGGCATCCAGCTCGATACCGAGGAGAACCCCAAGACGGTCGGCGAGTTCGCCGATACGGTCGAGGCGGCATTGGAGAAGTAGAGATGCTCAAGACTCCTCTCTGCGATCTGCTCGGCATCGAAAAGCCCGTGTTCCAGGGCGGTATGGCCTGGATCGCCGACGCCTCGCTGGCGTCCGCAGTGTCCGAGGCGGGCGGCTTAGGGATTATCGCGGCCATGAACGCCGACGCCAACTGGCTGCGCGACCAGATTCATGAGCTGCGCGCCAGGACGGATAAGCCCTTTGGCGTCAACGTCATGCTCATGAGCCCGTTTGCCGACGAGGTCGCGCGGGTCGTGATTGACGAGCGGGTGCCGGTCGTCGTGACGGGTGCCGGCAATCCCACCAAGTACATGAAGGCGTGGAACGAGGCGGGCATCAAGGTCATCCCGGTCGTTGCCTCGGTGGCGCTGGCGCGCCTCGTGGCGCGTCGCGGAGCCACTGCCGTGGTTGCCGAGGGTACCGAATCAGGCGGCCATATTGGCGAGACCTCGACGATGGCATTGGTGCCGCAGGTTGTCGATGCGGTCGATATCCCTGTGGTGGCGGCGGGCGGCGTGGCCGATGGCCGTGGTGTGGCGGCCGCCTTTATGCTCGGCGCTGCTGGCGTCCAGGTGGGAACACGCTTTCTGGTCGCAAACGAGTGCACCGTATCCGAACAGTACAAAGAGCTGGTGCTCAAGGCAGGCGATACGTCGACGCGTGCGACCGGTCGCTCGACGGGACATCCGGTTCGCGCCCTCAAGAGCCCCTTCACCAACGCGTATGCCAAGAACGAGGCGGCGGGCGCAAGCCCCGAGGAGCTCGGGGCCATGGGCACGGGCGCGCTTCGTAAAGCCGCAAAGGACGGAAATTACGAAGAGGGTTCGTTTTTGTGCGGACAGATTGCCGGCATGGTCAACGAACGCCAGAGCGCACGCGAAATCGTCGACGATCTGGTCGATGGCGCCGAGCATGTCCTGAAGGGTGCGTCCGCATGGGTAGCGTAGCGTTTCTATTTGCCGGTCAGGGTGCCCAGCATCCCGCGATGGGCGTCGACCTGATCGAGACATCGCCGGCGGCTGCCGAGGTGTTCGCCATTGTCGACGAGGTGCGCCCGGGGACCAGTGAGCAGTGCCGAAGCGCCTCCAAGGAGGAACTCTCGCAGACCGAGAACACGCAGCCGTGCGTGTTCGTTCACGATCTGGCAGCGGCTGCCGCCCTGCGTGAGCGCGGCGTGGTACCTGCCGCCTGTGCGGGTTTTTCGCTTGGCGAGGTCGCCGCGCTCACCTTTGCGGGGGCGTTCGATACGCGAGCGGGCTTTGAGCTCGTGTGCGAGCGCGCGGCGCTGATGGCCGCGGCTGCCGAGCGCCATCCGGGCGGCATGCGCGCCGTCATCAAGCTCGATGCGGCGCAAGTCGAGAACCTGGCAAAACAGGCCGGCGAGGACTGCTGGCCGGTCAACTACAACAGTCCGCAGCAGACGGTTGTTGCCGGAGCGCCCGAGGCGCTGCAGGAGCTCGACGTCCTAGTAAAAGAGGCTGGCGGCCGCGCTATGAAAGTCGCGGTGTCGGGCGCATTTCATAGCCCCTATATGGCCGAGGCGACTGAGGGGCTGGCGACGTATATCCAAGCCGGCCACGCGCCGTCACCGCTGCTGATTCCGGTCATGGCAAACATGACGGCGGCGCCCTATCCGGCGGACCCGCGAGCGGCATCGGATGTCCTGGCCAATCAGGTGAGTCATGCCGTTCGTTGGGTCGACACGCTGCATACTCTGCAGAATCAGGGCATCGACACGTTTATTGAGGTCGGCCCTGGCAAAACGCTGTCGGGCCTGGTCAAGCGTACGCTGAGCGACGTTCGCGTGTATTCGTGCGAAACGGCCGAGCAGGTCGCAGCTATTGCCGACGAGCTCGCATAGTCCACAGGGCTGTAACCCGAAAGGAATGACATGGGCAACTTGAACAACGGCGCGCTCGAGCGCAACGACTCACGTCGCGTGGCACTGGTCACGGGCGGCTCGCGGGGTATCGGCCGCGCCTGCGCTGTCGGTCTGGCGGAGGACGGCTTTGATATCGCCGTCGTCTATGCCGGCAGCGTCGATGCGGCGCGCAAGACGTGCGAAGCCTGTGAGGCGGTTGGCGCCACGGCACGCGCATATCAATGCGACGTGGCCGATCCCGCTGCCGTCAACGCGTGCGTGGAAGCGGTCCTCAACGACTTTGGTTCAATTTGGGCGCTCGTCAACAACGCCGGCATCACCCGCGATGGCCTGCTCATGCGCATGGGCGATGACGCCTTCGACCGCGTGCTCGATGTCAATCTCAAGGGCACGTTCAATATGACGCGCGCGCTCACCAAGACCTTTATGCGCCAGCGCGGCGGTTGCGTCGTCAACATGAGCTCGGTCGTGGGCCTGATGGGCAATGCCGGGCAAGCCAACTACGCTGCTTCCAAGGCGGGCGTGATAGGGCTTACCAAGGCGGTGGCGCGCGAGCTTGCGCCTCGTGGCGTACGAGCGAACGCGGTCGCCCCCGGGTTTGTCGAGACAGATATGACGGCAAAGCTCTCGGAGAAGGTGCGTACGGCAACCGAGGAACAGATTCCCCTTAAGCGCATGGCACGTCCCGAGGAAGTGGCCGGCGTGGTGCGCTTTTTAGCGAGCGATGCGGCTGCTTACATTACGGGCGAGGTCGTGCGCGTCGACGGCGGAATGGCGATGTAGAAACCAGGGCCGAAGAACGGCTTGGATGAGGAGACCATGATGGAACAGAGAGTTGCAATCACCGGCATCGGTGCCGTATCGCCGCTCGGCAACACCGCGCTTGCCACCTGGGCGGCCATGTGCGCCGGGACCTGTGGCATCGGCCCGATCACGCACTTCGATACCGATGCGTTTACCGTCAAGGTGGCGGCCGAAGTCAAGGGCTTTGACGGCAACGAGTACTTTGGCAAGCGTGACGCCAAGCATCTCGACCCCTGCGTTCAGTTTGCGATGGCGGCTTCGGACGAGGCAATGCACGATGCGGGCTTTGATGTCGAAGGCGCCATCGATCGTGAGCGCCTGGGCGTCTACGTGGGCTCGGGCGTGGGCGGCATGACGACGCTCGTCGACAACGTCCACACGATCGCCGATCGTGGACCTCGCCGCGCATCGCCCTATATGATTGCGATGATGATCCCCAACATGGCTTCGGGCAATATCGCGATCCGCCACAAGGCAAAGGGACCGACCCTGCCAGTCGTGACTGCGTGCGCGACCTCGGCCCATGCGGTGGGCGAGGCGTTCCGTGCTATCAAGCACGGCTATGCCGACGCGATCCTCGCGGGCGGTGCCGAGGCGGCCATTATCCCCGATGCTGTTGCAGGCTTTACGTCCTGCCGCGCATTGACCACCAACCCCGATCCCGCGACGGCCTGCCGCCCGTTCGACGCAGACCGCGATGGCTTTGTGATGGGTGAGGGCGCCTGCGTGCTGGTACTCGAGAGCATGGAGCATGCGCAGGCGCGCGGTGCGCACATTTATGCCGAGGTCGTGGGCTACGGCAACACCGATGATGCCTATCACATTACGAGCCCCGACCCCGATGCCGCCGGCATTGCCCGTGCGATATCGCTGGCGGTAGCCGAGGGCGACGTCAAGCCTTCCGAGGGTCTCTACATCAACGCCCACGGCACCTCGACCAAGCTCAACGATTCGTCCGAGACGACAGGCATTAAGCGGGCGCTCGGCGAGGACGCGGCACGCGCCGCGCACGTCTCGTCGACCAAGTCGATGACCGGGCACATGATCGGTGCCACGGGGGCCATCGAGGTCATGGCCTGCGCCATGGCACTCGAGCAGGGCGTGGTGCCGCCGACCATTAACTACCACACGCCCGATTCCGCCTGCGATCTTGATTACACGCCCAATCGCGCGGTTCGCGCCGACCTTACCTGGGCGCTTTCGACCAACCTGGGCTTTGGCGGGCACAACGCCGCCATCGCGCTGCGTAGATATACGAGGAGCTAGAGCATGGATTCCAAAAGACTTGCCGAGATAGCCGATGTGATGGAGGACTGCGGCCTCACGCGCGTACGCGTTGAGGAGCCCGATGGCACCGCGGTCGAACTCGAGCGCGCGAGTGTGGCGCAGCCGGTTGCCGTGCCCATGCCTATGCCGAGCGCCATGGCCGCTCAAGTTGCAGCTCCCACAGTCGCGCCTGCCGCACCGGAACCCGCCACGCAGACACCTGCCGCCGCGCCGGAGCCCAAGGGCACCGAGGTGACTGCTCCCATGGTGGGCGTCTTCTATGCTGCCCCTGCGCCGGGCGACGAGCCATTTGTGCGCGTGGGCTCCAAGGTCAAGGCCGGCGAGACCCTCTGCATCATCGAGGCCATGAAGGTTCTCAACGAGGTGACGGCCGAGGCAGACGGTGAGGTGCTCGAGATCTGCGTGGCCGACGGCGACCTCGTGGAGTTTGGCAGCTGCCTCATGAGGATCGGATAGGTGATATCCATGAACAAAGAAGAGCTCAAGAAGCTATTACCGCATCGCGAGCCGATGCTTTTGCTCGACGAAGCCGAGCTGGTGGGCGACGAGGCCCACGGCAAGATCGCGATTACAGGCGACGAGTACTTTTTGCAGGGACATTTTCCGGGAAACCCGGTCGTTCCCGGCGTGATTCAGTGCGAGATGCTCGCCCAGAACTGCTGCGTGCTGCTGATGGGCGATGAGGAGGCGCGCGGCGCGACGCCGTTCTACACGAGTCTGGACAAGGTGCGCTTTAAGCGTCCGGTGCGCCCGGGCGACACGGTGGATCTAGTGTGCTCCATCACGCGTGCGCGCGGGCCGTTCCGCTTTGCGACGGGTACTGCGAGCGTCAACGGTGAGGTTTGCTGCCGCGCCGATATGTCTTTTGCACTCATGCACGAAAGTTAAGGAAGGCTCCATGTTCGACAAAGTGCTCATCGCCAACCGCGGCGAAGTCGCGGTCCGTGTTATCCGCGCGTGCCGCGATATGGGCATCAAGACCGTCGCCGTTTATTCCACGGCCGATGCGGACGCGCTACACGTGCAGCTTGCCGACGAGGCGTATTGCATCGGCGGCCCGCGTCTTGCCGAGAGCTACCTCAACGACGATGCCGTGCTCACCTGTGCCGTAAAGTCGGGGGCAAAGGCGATCCATCCCGGCTATGGCTTCTTTTCCGAGAAGGCGAGCTTCGTGCGCGACTGCGACAAGTTCGGTCTGGCGTTTGTCGGTCCTTCGGCCGAGGTGATCGACAGCATGGGCGACAAGGACGCCGCACGCCGAACGGCCGCTGCTGCGGGCGTGCCCATCGTGCCGGGCTGCGATTTGCTCAAAAGCCCCGAGGAAGCAACGGCCGAGGCCGAGCGCATCGGCTGCCCCGTGCTCATCAAGGCGCGCGCAGGCGGTGGCGGCCGCGGCATTCGCAAGGTCGAGCGCGTGGAAGATGCGGCAAAGGCGTTCATCGAGGCGCGTGCCGAGGGCGAGGCCGTTTTTGGCGACGGCGAGTGCTACATGGAGAAGTTCGTCGCGCCGGCGCATCACGTTGAGGTACAGATTATGGCCGATAAGCAGGGCCATGTGTTTTCGCTCGGCGAGCGCGAGTGCTCGGTGCAGCGCCGCAACCAAAAGCTGATCGAGGAGAGCCCCGCGCCGTGCCTCGACGGACGCGATGATATTCGCGCGCGCATGCACAAGGCCGCGCGCGACCTGGCTCGTGCCGTTGGCTATGAGGGCGCTGGCACCATCGAGTTTTTGTACTCAGATGACGGCAATTTCTACTTTATGGAAATGAACACGCGCTTGCAGGTGGAGCATCCGGTTACGGAGTTTGTGACCGATACCGACCTGGTTAAGTGGCAGCTGCGCGTGGCTGCCGGCCAGCCTCTGCCCTTTGAGCAGGAGGACGTACCGGTCCGCAACCACGCCATGGAGTGCCGCATCAATGCCGAAACGCCGGACTTTCTACCGTCATGTGGAACGGTCACCGCGTTGCGTGTGCCGGGTGGTCCGCGCGTGCGCTGGGATTCCGCCATGTTTACCGGAGCGAAAGTTCCGCCGTACTACGACTCCATGCTCGGCAAGCTCATCGTGTGCGCGCCCACGCGTGACGGTGCCATTCGCAAGATGCGCTCGGCCCTGGGCGAGCTCGTGATTGAGGGCGTGAGCGAAAATAGCGAGCTTCAGCTCGACGTGCTGGCAAACGACGAGTTTTTGTCGGGCATGTATCACACCGATCTGATGGGGCATCTCTATGCTGATGAATAGAAAAGCGAAGACGGTCAATGTCCTTGAGGGGCCGATAACCGAGTCGTGCGCCGAGTTCCCCGCGCGCCACGTGTTTGTCAAATGCCCGGAGTGCCGCCGTGTGATCGATGAGGCGCGCCTGCACGACAACCTCGAGGTCTGCCCTCGTTGCGGCAAACACTTTCGCGTGAGCGGTCGCGCGCGCATGCGCATGACGGTCGACGCGGGTACCTTTGAGGAATGGGATGCCAATCTGGCGTCGAAGGACTTCCTCTCGTTTCCCGGTTATGCCGACAAGCTTAAGAGCGTGAGCGAGCGTTCGGGCGAGCGCGATGCCGTTGTGTGCGGCAGGGGCAAAATCTGCGGCTGCGATACCGCGCTCTTCTTTATGGATGCCAACTTTATGATGGGCTCAATGGGCTCCGTGGTGGGCGAGAAGATCTGTCGTGTCTTTGAGCGCGCGGCCGAGTTGGGGCTGCCGGTCGTTGGCTTTACCGTATCGGGCGGCGCCCGCATGCAGGAGGGCGTGACCTCGCTCATGCAGATGGCCAAGATTTCTGCGGCGGTTAGGCGCCACAGCGAGGCGGGCGGCCTGTATATCACGGTGCTCACCGATCCCACGACCGGAGGTGTAACCGCGAGCTTTGCCATGGAGGGCGACATTATCCTGGCCGAGCCCGATGCCCTGACGGCATTTGCCGGCCCGCGCGTGATCGAGCAGAACATGCACAAGCGTCTGCCCAAGGGATTCCAGCGTTCCGAGTTTTTGCTGGAGCACGGCTTTTGCGATGCCGTTGTTCCGCGTGGTGAGATTGCGCTCACGGTAGGCGAGCTGCTGGCGCTGCACGAAGGGCACGCGCCCGGCCTGGGGGCACCGCATGAGATCGTGCATACGGGTCGTCGCGACAAAAAGCTGGGACACTTGTTTAAGCGCTCGGTCGCACCAAAAAGCGCGCTCGAAATCGTCAAACAGACTCGCTCGGCGAACCGCGCCACGGCAGGCGAGATGATCTCGTTGGGTCTCGACGGATTCGTAGAGCTGCACGGCGACCGCTACTTTGGCGACGATGCTGCCGTGGTGGGCGGCATCGGCTGGAAAGACGGGCGACCCGTGACGGTTATCGCCATCGAGCGCGGTACCACGACCAAAGAGCGCATGCGTCGCAACTTTGGTATGGCACATCCCGAGGGCTACCGCAAGGCACGTCGTCTGATGCACCAAGCCGAGAAATTTGGTCGGCCGGTTCTGTGCCTGGTTGATACTTCGGGCGCGTTTTGCGGCATCGGTGCCGAGGAGCGCGGCCAGGGCGAGGCGATTGCCCAGAATCTCATGGAGATGAGCGGCCTTAAGACGCCGATTGTCTCGGTGGTGACAGGCGAGGGCGGCTCTGGTGGCGCGCTGGCGCTGTCCGTGGCCGACCGCATCCTGATGCTCTCAAGCTCGGCCTATTCGGTCGTGAGCCCCGAGGCCTGTGCGTCGATCCTGTGGAAGGATACCGAGCGCGCGAATGAGGCCGCTGAGGCGCTTAAGCTCACGGCCCCCGATCTGTTGGCGCTCGGCATCATCGACGGCATTGTCGACGATAGGGGCCTGTCGCATGAGGAGATCGCCGGTGCCGTCATGTCCTCGGCATTTGATGCCTTCGATACGCTTGGGCAGCTCGACGACGCGACCCTCACAAACCTCCGCTACGAAAAGTACCGCGCAATCGGTCAGTACCGCACGATGTGACAAAGGGACAGCCCGCATGTCACATTGGGAAAGGCGTTCCATGTCACAAGTTTCTAACACCTCGTTTACAACGACGGTTTCATCAAACGCCATGGCCGTGGTGGACTATCTGTCCAAAAGCATGATGTCGGCGCTGCCGTTTATTGTTTGCGCGGCGTTGTTCCGCACCGCCGCCGTCGTTATGGGCGAAGGCATGCTGGGCCTGTGGTCTGCCGATTCCGAAATCTATCGCCTGTTCTACAGTTGGCTCTATAACGCCGGCTACTACTTTTTGCCCATTTATCTTGGTTGGGCGGCCGCCCGCCAGCTCGGTTGCTCGGAGCAGCTGGGCATGATGCTGGGCGGCGTATTGATTGCGCCCGATCTGCTTAAGCTCGTCGATGCCGCATCGACGACGGGGGCAGCGATGGCTTTCGTGTATGGTCTGCTTCCCGCGCCGGTCAACGATTACACAACGACTGTTATTCCGGTTCTCATCTCGGTGCCCGTGCTATGGCAGGTGGAGCGTTTCTTTAAGCGCACTATCCCTCAGGCTGTGGCGTTTTCTTTTGTACCGTTTGCAACCATGCTCGTTATGGTTCCGGTGTCGCTGTGTGTTACGGCGCCGGCAGGCAGCTATCTGGGCATGCTGTTGGGACAGCTTATGTTTATGCTTGGCAATTCCGGTGGCATCGTGTCGCTGCTCACGCTCATGGGGCTTGCCGCGGGCTGGGAGTTTCTTAAGATCGCGGGTGTCAGCAACGTTGTCCTATCGCTCGCCTATGCGCAGTTTATGAGTGTGGGAACGGATTCGTGCATCCTGATCGCCGCGACGATGGCAACGTTCGCCGTTTGGGGTATGCCCTTTGGCGCGTCGCTCCGCGTTGCGGATAAGGACGAGAAGGCGCTCATGCTGGGCTATTCAATCTCGGGTATTCTTGGCGGCGTAAGCGAGCCAGCGCTGTACGGATGCGGCTTTAAATATGGCAGGTGTCTGACGTGCATGGCCGTTGGCGGCGCCGTCGGAGGCCTTGTTGCGGCCGTAGGCCACGTTACGGCTTATACTATCGGTATGACGAATGTTCTTATGGTCATTGGCTTTGCCACGGGCGGCATCTCGAATCTGCTGTGGTGCTGCGCTGCCGGCGGCGCAGCATTTGCGGTGTCTGCGGCGCTGAGCTACTGCTTTGGCGTGGTGCCGACAAAGGTGCAGGCGGCAGAAGACGAAGCTGATTCGCTCGAAACAGTGGCGAGCGCTGCTGAAGCAAGCGCATAAATCTGTGCGACAAAAGGACGATTCCTTTGTCATATTCCAAGGCTGCGGCCCGTGTGGGCTGCGGCCTTTTTGTATCTGGAGGACAAAGTGGCTACACTACAATCCGTTTGAGCAATAGATATATAGGTAGTACCGTGGGGACTGATGAGGATGGTCGAGTGGATTGTTCGTCGTGCGCAGGGCGACCGTGCGCGCGTGGGAACGTTGACGGGCATAGTGTGTATTCTCGCCAATGTTGCGCTTTGCGCTGCGAAGGGTGCAATTGGCGTGCTGTCGGGATCGGTTTCGATTGTGGCGGACGCTATGAACAACCTGTCTGATGCCAGCTCGAACATCGTGAGCGTGCTTGGCTTTAAGCTGGCGGGCAAGCCGGCCGACCCCGAGCATCCTTACGGACATGGCCGCTACGAGTATCTCTCGGGTCTGGTCGTGGCGGCGCTCGTGCTGCTGATTGGCGTTGAGCCGGTGAAGTCGTCGGTGGAGCGAATTGTCAACCCCGAGCCTGTCGAGTTCTCGCTTGCCCTGGTGGCGGTTCTAGTGCTTTCGATGGTCGTAAAGCTCTGGATGGCGGCCCTCAACCAAAAGCTCGGCGATCGTATTGAGTCCGAGACGCTGCATGCGACCGCTCAGGACTCAAAGAACGATGTCCTAGCTACGGGTGCTGTGCTGGCGTGCGCAATTGTTTCGCAGGTGACGCACATCAATCTTGACGCATGGGTCGGCCTTGCCGTTGGCGCCTATATTGGCTGGAGCGGCTTTGAGCTCATCCAGGATACGGTAAGCCCGCTTTTGGGCCAGGCACCCGATCCCAAGTTGGTCAAGCACATCCGAGACAAGATCATGAGCTACCCCGGCGTTTTGGGTGTTCATGACCTAATGGTTCACGATTACGGTCCGGGCAGGAAGTTTGCAAGCGCGCACGCCGAGATGGCGGCCGAGGCAAGCCCGCTGGAAAGCCACGACACGCTCGATAACATCGAGCAGTCGTTTAGGAACGAAGACGGCATGATCGTCACGCTCCATTACGACCCCATCGTGACCGACGACCCCAAAGTGGCGAGCATGCGCTTGCGCATTCACGCCATGGCTCAGGAGATTGATAGCCGCCTTTCGATTCACGACTTGCGTTGCGTACCGGGCCCCACGCACACCAATGTGATTTTTGACTGCGTGCGACCCTCGGATTTGGCGATGAACGCCGAGGACCTAAAGCGCGCGTTGGCGAAACGTGTCGAATCCGAATATCCCAAGTCGATTGCCAAGATCACGATCGACGAAGACTACGTAGGCCATACCCACGAGTAGGGCTGCGCCGGTAGAGCAAGTTATACAGAAGGGGAGAGCATGAAGCGTCTATATCTACTCCGCCACGGTCAGACAGAATTCAACGTTAAAAAGCTGGTTCAGGGCCGCTGCGATTCTCCGTTGACCGACCTCGGCCGCAAACAAGCGGGAATGGCAGCCGCATGGCTCAAAGCCCACGGCGTCGTCCCCGACAAAGTGGTCTCTTCGCCCTTAGGCCGAGCCATGGACACGGCAAGTCTCGTCGCAACCGAACTCCTCGGCCGGGATGCAGCAGTCGAGCCCTGCGAAGGCATCATCGAGCGCAGCTACGGCACCTTCGAAGAAGGCCCCCACGACGCCCTACCCACCGACGTCTGGGACCCCGGCGAGGACCTGATCCCATTTGGCGGAGAAGGAAGCCATGCCCTGCAGGAGCGCATGGTGGGCACCCTCACCAATCTCATGGGCTCTGAGGGCATCGAAACCCTTCTAGCAGTAAGCCACGGCAGCGCCAGCCGCCAATTCATCAAAGCTGCAGCCCCAGAGGGCTTCGAGTTCCCAACAAAACTCCCCAACTGCGCCATCATGATTTTCGATTTCGAAGAGGAAAAGTCGGGAGAAGAAGGCAACGCGCCCCAATCCAAGTTTATCTTGCAGCAAATCATCGATCCTCAACAAAGTAATTAGCTGAGCGAGCAGAGTTAAGCAGACATCAACGTGTCGTCTCCCGAGCACGGCGGAGGGCCGGAGAAATATATTAAGGTCATCGCGAGTTCCGCACGCAAAGGAGAGCACTTAATGTGCTCTCCGTCTTGCGCAGGACTGTAGAGCAGGGACCTTAATATATTTCTCCGGCCCTCCGCCGTGCTCGGGAGCCATCCACGCACTTTACCTGCGTAAACAATGTGAGTGAAATATGAATCTCGATGGATACGCCCGCAGCCGTGTATACTAAACAGCTGTGTGAAACCAGGGGAGTATTCTGGCTGGACAAAATGCCTGCTTAATAGGGTTGTCAGGTAGTCCGGGCGAAATACAAGGCTGGGGAGCACGTCGTGTAAGTAGTGGTCCTCTAGGGGCGTACGCTCGGTGGTGTACGCATTGTCCCAAGACCACGCGAGAGTTGGGATCATATCTTGATCAGCATGATTCTCGGCCGCAAGATTGGCATGACCCAGGTTTGGGACGAGGACGATAACGTCGTTCCCGTCACGGTCATCCAGGCTGGCCCCTGCGCTGTCTCGCAGGTTAAAACTCAGGCAACCGACGGCTATGACGCCGTCCAGATCGGTTTCGGCGACATCAAGGCCAAGAACGTGAACAAGCCCATGGCTGGTCACTTCGCCAAGGCTGGCGTCGAGCCTGTCCGCTTCCTTCGTGAGGTCCGCGTCGAGAACGGCGAGGAGCACAAGGTCGGCGAGGTCGTCACCGTCGCTGATTTCGCTGATGTCGAGAAGGTCGACGTCATCGGTACCTCCAAGGGTAAGGGCTTCCAGGGTCGCATCAAGCGCTGGGGTCAGCGCCGCGGTCCTATGACGCATGGTTCTCACTTCCAGCGTCACCCCGGCTCTATCGGTCAGTGCGCCTATCCTGCGCGCGTCCTCAAGGGCGTCAAGATGGCCGGTCACATGGGTAACGAGCGCGTTACCGTCAAGAACCTTTCCGTTGTCCGCATCGATGCCGAGCAGAACCTCATCTTGGTCAAGGGCGCTGTCCCGGGTGCCAAGAATGGTCTCGTCGCCATCCGTATGGCCTAAGGGCCCAGCCCATTTAGCCCAGCGTCATACCAAGGAGAACACTTAAATGGCAAAGTTTGAAGTAAAGAACAGCGAGGGCAAGAAGGTCGCCGAGGCCGAGCTCGCCGCTGAGGTGTACGGCATCGAGCCGAACATCCACGTTATGCACCACATCGTCAAGTGCCAGATGGCCTCTTGGCGTCAGGGCACCCAGTCTGCTAAGGGTCGCTCTGAGGTTTCCGGTGGCGGCAAGAAGCCTTGGCGTCAGAAGGGCACCGGCCGTGCCCGCCAGGGTTCCATCCGTGCTGCCCAGTGGCGTCACGGTGGCGTTGTCTTCGCCCCCAAGCCCCGTTCCTACGCTAAGCGTATGAACAACAAGGAGGTCAAGCTGGCTATGCGCTCCGCGCTGTCCGCCAAGCTGGCCGATGGCGAGCTCGTGCTCGTCGACGACTACGGCTTCGAGAAGCCTTCCACCAAGGCTGCCGTCGCCATGCTCAAGGCTCTCGGCCTTGAGGGCAAGCGTCTGACCATCATCGTTCGCGATGAGGACGTCAACGCCTACCTGTCGTTCCGCAACATTCCCAAGACGTTCATCATCACTGCCGACGAGGCCAACACCTACGATCTCGTCAACAACAACGCTGTGCTGATGCCCGCCGACATCGCCGCTCACTTCGGGGAGGTGCTTGCATAAATGACCGCCCACGAGATCATCATCCGTCCGATCGTGTCCGAGCGTTCCTTCTCCGGCATGGAGCTGAACAAGTACACGTTCGAGGTCGCCAAGGATGCTAACAAGTATCAGATCAAGGACGCTGTCGAGGAGATCTTCGGCGTCAAGGTCGTTCGCGTGAACACCCTGACGGTCAAGCCCAAGACCAAGCGCGTGCGCTATGTCGCCGGCAAGACCCGTTCTTGGAAGAAGGCCATCGTCACGCTGGCCGAGGGCGACACCATCGAGGTCTTTGGCAACCAGGCCTAAGACTCGCTGCTGTTGAGTGAGCTCATGCCTCCCAAATAGGGGAGGCGAGAGCTCAAGGTTTCGGGCGTATAAAATGGACACGCCCGGAACCGTGTATACGTCCGGTGTCATCGCACCCGAGGCAGAACCTCGAATCCCTGTCTGCGATGGCTAACGGATTCCTATTGAAAGGGATTGTAATGGCTGTAAAGCACCTTAAGCCGACCTCCGCTGGTAGGCGTTGGCAGACGATCTCCGATTTCTCCGAGATCACCTGCACCAAGCCCGAGAAGTCTCTTCTCGAGCCCCTGCCCAAGAAGGCCGGTCGTAACAACAACGGCCGCATCACCACCCGCCACCAGGGCGGCGGCGTGAAGCGTCGTTACCGCGTGATCGACTTCAAGCGCAACAAGGACGGCGTGCCCGCCAAGGTTGCCACGATCGAGTACGATCCGAACCGTTCCGCTCGCATCGCTCTGCTGCACTACGCTGACGGTGAGAAGCGCTACATCCTGGCCCCCAAGGGCCTCGAGGTCGGTCAGACCATCATGTCCGGTTCTGACGCCGACATCAAGCCGGGCAACGCTCTGCCCCTCGCCGACATCCCCGTCGGTACGCTCATCCACGCCGTCGAGTTCCAGCCGGGCAAGGGCGCTGCTATCGCCCGTTCCGCCGGTAATTCCTGCCAGCTGATGGGTAAGGAGGGCAAGTACGCTATCGTCCGTATGCCTTCCTCCGAGATGCGCCGCATCCTCGTTACCTGCCGCGCCACCGTCGGTGAGGTCGGCAACGCCGATCACGCCAACATCGTCATCGGCAAGGCCGGCCGTAAGCGTCACATGAACGTGCGCCCGACCGTCCGCGGTACTGTCATGAACCCTGTCGACCACCCGCACGGCGGTGGCGAGGGCAAGAACCACACCTCTGGTCGTCCCTCTGTTACCCCCTGGGGTAAGCCGACGAAGGGCCTTCGTACGCGCAAGAAGAAGAAGGTCTCGAACCAGCACATCATTCGTCGCCGTAAGAAGTAATTTCGGATACCGAGTTTTAGGAGAAAGCACTTATGAGCAGAAGTCTCAAAAAGGGCCCGTTCGTGGAGACTCGCCTTCTCTCGCGTATCACCGCGATGAACGAGGCTGGCAAGAAGGACGTCGTGAAGACCTGGTCCCGCGCGTCCACCATCTTCCCCGAGATGGTTGGTCACACCATCGCCGTCCACGACGGCCGCAAGCATGTGCCCGTGTATGTTACCGAGTCCATGGTTGGTCACAAGCTCGGCGAGTTCGCGCCGACTCGTACGTTCCGTGGCCACAAGGCCAAATAGGGGGTTAACCGTAAATGGCAACTAAGTCTATTGAAACTGAGGCCACCGAGGTTCGCGCCGTCGCTAAGTACGTGCGTGTTTCCCCCAGCAAGGCCCGCCTGGTGGTCGATCTGATCCGCCGCAAGCCTGTCGCTCAGGCCTTCGACATCCTCCACTTCTGCGACCGCGCCGTCGCCGTGGATGTCGAGAAGGTTCTCCGTTCCGCCGTTGCGAACGCCGAGAACAACAACGGTCTGCGTGCCGACAACCTGGTTGTCGCCGCTGCCTATGTTGACGAGGGTCCGACGCTTAAGCGCATCCGTCCCCGCGCCAAGGGTTCCGCTTCTCGCATTCTGAAGCGTACTTCCCACATCACCGTCGTCGTTGCTCCTCGAAAGGAGGCGTAAAGCTGTATGGGTCAGAAAGTCTACCCCACCGGCTTCCGTCTTGGCATCACCGAGAACTGGCGCTCCCGCTGGTTCGCAGAGAAGGATTACGCTAAGACCCTCGGTAACGATCTCGAGATCCGCAAGTACCTCGAGAAGCGTCTTTCCCGCGCAGCTGTCTCCCGCGTCGAGATCGAGCGCGCTGGCGACAAGGTGAAGGTCATCATCCTCACCGCTCGCCCCGGCGTTGTCATCGGTAAGAAGGGTGCCGAAATCGATACCCTCCGCACCGAGCTCGAGAAGGTCGCTGGCGTCTCCAAGGGCCAGCTCTCCGTCGACGTTGTCGAGATCAAGCGCCCCGAGCTCGACGCCAACCTCGTTGCTCAGTCTATCGCCGAGCAGCTCGAGGGCCGCGTTGCCTTCCGTCGCGCTATGCGCAAGGCTGTCCAGTCCGCCCGCAAGGCCGGCGCTAAGGGCATCCGTATCCAGTGCTCCGGTCGTCTCGGCGGTGCCGAGATGGGCCGTCGTGAGTGGTACCGCGAGGGTCGCGTGCCTCTGCACACCCTCCGTGCCAAGATCGACTACGGCACGGCTGTCGCCAGCACCACCATGGGCGCTTGCGGCGTGAAGGTCTGGATCTACCTGGGCGAGAAGCTCCCGGGCCAGCCTGTTCCCAACCCTGCACTCGAGGGCTCTTCCCGTCCTCGTCGTCGTAACTCCGAGAGGAGGGGTCAGTAGTGCTTGCCCCTAAGCGTATTCTTCACCGCAAGGTGCAGCGTGGCTCCATGAAGGGCCAGGCCAAGGGTAATACCGAGCTGCATTTCGGCGAGTTTGGTATCCAGGCTCTCGAGGCCCATTGGATCACCAACCGTCAGATCGAGGCCGCTCGTATTGCCATGACCCGCTACATGAAGCGTGGCGGTCGTGTCTACATCACGATCTTCCCCGATAAGCCCATCACCAAGAAGCCTGCCGAGACTCGCATGGGTTCTGGTAAGGGTAACCCCGAGGAGTGGGTGGCCGTCGTCAAGCCCGGCCGCATCATGTTCGAGGTCAAGGGCGTGCCCGAGGAGGTCGCTCGCGAGGCTCTGCGTCTTGCACAGCACAAGCTTCCCATCAAGACCAAGATTGTTGCTGCCAAGAACGCTGAGCAGCGCATCGAGAAGGAGATGGCTGAGGAGGCCGCTCTCGAGGCCAAGTGGGCTGCTGAGGACGCCGCCGCCGCCAAGGAGGAGAACTAATGAAGCCCGCAGAGATTCGTGAGCTCTCGGACGCTCAGCTCGTTGAGAAGCTGAAGGAAATGCGCGCCGAGCTCTTTAACCTTCGTTTCCAGATGGCCACCAGCCAGCTGGACAACACCGCTCGCGTCAACACCGTGAAGAAGGACATCGCTCGCGTCCTCACGGAGCAGCGCGCCCGCGAGATCGCAGCGGAGAAGTCCGCTGTCGCCGAGTAGGACCTAAGGAGAGAACATGACTGATTCGCGTAACTCGCGTAAGGTCCGTACGGGTGTCGTTACCTCCGTCTCCGGTGCCAAGACCATTGTTGTCACCATCACCGAGCGCAAGCGTCACCCCAAGTACGGCAAGATGATGACCAGCTCCAAGAAGCTGCACGCTCACGACGAGGAGTGCACGGCTGGCGTGGGCGATACCGTCCGCGTTATGGAGACCCGTCCTATGTCCAAGATGAAGCGTTGGCGCCTCATCGAGGTCGTCGAGCGCGCTAAATAAGCAGTCGCTCTTACGACTTGTACGTTTCCGAAGATGTGCGTATGCCTGGCTTGCATACCACGGGCCGTATAAAGGCTGCGCACCTCTCTTCGGTTCTTAGTTCGGAGGAACATCTACCATGATTCAGATGCAAACCATGCTGAACGTCGCCGACAACTCCGGCGCTCGCAAGATTCGCTGCATCAAGGTGCTTGGCGGTTCCAAGCGTCGTTATGCAGGCATCGGCGATGTGTTCATCGGTGCTGTCCAGGAGGCTACCCCTGGCGCCAACGTCAAGAAGAAGGACGTTGTCCGTTGCGTCGTCGTTCGCACCGTTAAGGAGATCCGCCGCAAGGATGGCTCCTACATTCGCTTTGATGAGAACGCCTGCGTTGTCATCAACAACGATGGTTCGCCCGTCGGCACCCGTATCTTCGGGCCCGTCGCTCGCGAGCTTCGTGACAAGAAGTACATGAAGATCGTCTCGCTCGCTCCCGAGACCCTGTAGTTAGGGGAGATATATGTATATCAAGAAGGGCGATAAGGTCCAGGTTCTCTCTGGTAAGGATCGCGGCAAGCAGGGCGTTGTCCTGCGTGCTCTCCCCGCCGAGAACAAGGTCGTTGTCGAGGGCGTTTCGGTCGTCAAGAAGGCCGTCAAGCCCAACGCTGCCAACCAGCAGGGCGGCATCGTTTCGCAGGAGGCTCCCATCGACGCCTCCAACGTCAATCTCGTCTGCCCCGAGTGCGGTAAGGTTACCCGCGTCGGTCACGAGAAGGACGGCAAGAACAAGCTGCGCGTCTGCAAGAAGTGCGGCCACAAGTTCTAAGCTGCCCGCAACATCAAGTTGCTAGCAAAGGCCCGGATGCCACGGCACCCGGGCCTTTTTCTATCCCCACTCGATGGCTTCGGTTCTGCCGTCCCGTCATTCCGGTTGCATCCAGTTTTCGGTGCCGTCTCGAATCGAGTGCCGCCAGGTGACACCCTGTCGCGTTTCGTCGGCTTCGGGGACAAAAGTCGGGACAACTCCAAAAACTATTTTCGAACTCAGGGCTTTGAGTTTTTGTTTTTGTCCCAAAGGGCGCGGCGGGATGCCTTTGGAGGCTCGATAGCGCCGAAAACGCCCGTTTTGAAACTTAAATGCCTTTTCGCGTGCAAGCCGCCAACTGCAATAGGAAGTGAATCAACGCAGGTGGCTTTCAAGCAGTTTGCAAAACTGCAGGTCGCAGGTCTTCATTGCCAGTAGGAGAAATGAGTAGTCTCAGGTGGCTTGCCCATGAGTTGACGAACGGGATTTGAGATTACGCTGACGTCCGGAAACGCTTCGAGCACGGCGTTACGTTTTTGGGGTTTGGGCGTAGCCCCTGCACCCGCGAGCGCGGGCCTTAAGCCCGCCGAGAGGGTGACGCGTCGAAAACGAAGGGGAAAGAGAGAAGGGGCCGTCCCTATCATTCAGGTTGCGACCGAAGAAGACAAGGAGACCCCCTGAGCCTGAATGATGCCCCACAGACCGCGTCCGACCGAGCTCAAGCCGAGCTTTTCCTGACGTCCGCCTTCGCGAAGATGATGGCTGGATTGGCTATGGATTGGCAACACTTATTTGGACGATTCCGGGAGGGACGGCCCCGCCTCCCTGAACTCGACCGGCGACATGTAGCCCAGCGTTGAGTGGATCCTGAAGTTGTTGTACCAGTGCACGTAATCCAAGAGCTTGGCTCGGAGCTCGCGCGTCCCTCCTCGGTCCTTCGGAGTGGCCGACGATCTCCCCGTTGCAGAGGTCGACGAGCAGGCAGACGTAGTTCCACGACGCCCCGACGCGCACGCAGGCCAAGTCGCTGCATATATGGGTGCACGGCGCCCTGCCGCCGAAGCCGCGCGCGACGACGTTCGACACGTCGGCCTCGTTGACCGCCCCGGGGTGCACCTTGAACCTCTTCCTGCCGTATGCGCCGGCCAGGCCGTTCTCCCTCATGATGCGGCAGACGCGGCGCCGGCTGACGGTAACGCCCGACCTCCCGGGCGACGCCTTGATCTTGCGCGATCCGTTCCGGCCCTTGCTGGCGGCGTGCGCCGCCGCGGCCGCCGTCGCCCCCGACATTAAGGTCCTCAAGGGCCGCGTCGTCTCCGGCGACCAGTTCGTCTCGCCCGCGGAACAGAAGGAGCGAATCCTCGCGGCCTTCGGCGACCTGTGCTGCGAGATGGAGGGCTGCACCATCGCGCAGGCCTCCTATCTCAACGGCGTGCCCCTCGTCGTCGTGCGCGCCATCAGCGACAAGCCCTGCGCCGAGGGCCGGGTCGTCGACTACAACACCTTCGAGAAGAAGGCCGCCTGCGACTGCGCCCGCATCGCCGCGCGCATGGTTAAGCTTTAGGCCCGGCGCGCCGGGGCCCTTTCCAAAGCGAAGTGTCGAGCCGAAGTGTTGAGCGTCGGCCCTGAATGTTCAATGGCCGTTGTTTTCTGCCCCTCAAGTGGTGGACTTTTCCTCGGAGCTGTTGATTCCCCCACGCGCCCCCTTCCGTTCTCTGTTCTCCCCTTATACTCCTTGTACGAGGAGGTAAGAAGTCATGGACAAGACCACACAGGACAGCTTGGCAAAGAAACCCGTCGACATGAGGGACAGGATTCTCGAGCATCTCGAGGCCCTCACCTCTGCCGTCTCGCTCGACGACCTTGCCCGTCTGTCCACCTCCGACATCGCCGAGACGCTCATCATCTCCAGGAGCCTGGCGAGCCAGTACCTCAACGACCTTGTTCGCGCCGGTCTTGTGGTTAAGGTGGCGGGCAGGCCTGTCCGTTATTTTCATCGCCGCGCGTTCCAGAAGCGTTTTCAGGTAAAGCTCTCTGCAAGCGAGTATGCCTCGCTCGCCGACCTCATCCAGGCGACGGGAATCGCCGATCACCGCGACTTCGCGCGTGCCGTGGGCTTCGACATGAGCCTCAGCTCCGTTGTCGAGCAGTGCAAGGCTGCGGTTCAGTACCCTCCGTTTGGCCTGCCCATCCTCTTGAGCGGCGGCGTGGGTGTCGGTAAGTCTTTCCTTTCTCGCCTTGTGTACGAGTACGGCAAGAACCAGGGCTTGCTGTCCCGCGACTCCTCCTATGTGCGCATCGACTGCGCCGGGGTCCCGGACGCCGCCTCGTTCAACGGGCTTCTTGACGAGTCGATCGCGAAAGCGCGCGGGGGTGTGGTCTTTGTCAACGGCATCGAGGCACTCTCTCCCTCTGCGATGGAGCACTGCCTTGCGACGGCCCTCGGGCTCGATGCCTCCCAGGATGCGCCGCGCGCTCGCCTCGTTCTTTCGACGACGCTTTCCGCCGATGACCTGAAGGTTTCCTCGGCCTACAGCAAAATGCCCATCTGTGCCCGCGTCCCCTCACTCAAGGAGCGGACCCCCGAGGAGCGCGAGGATCTCATCTTGAGCTTCCTGCGCAGCGAGGGGTGCCGAATCGGTTCTGATGTGAAGATCAGCCGCGGCGCATACCGTTGCCTCGTGAACGCGGACTTTTCCGATAACATCGCCGGCTTGCGCGCCTGCGTGACGAACTGCTGTGCCAAAGCGTTCCTCAATCGCGAGGGCGACTACGTCGTCGTTCGCCCGTATCTTCTTCCCAGCGGGCTCCTCTCCTCCGCGCAGATCGATCAACAGCCCGACGATGGCGTTCTGATCGACGCGTCTCTGGATGCCGCCGAGAGCACAGGGCCGGTCGAGCAGGCGCTCGATGCCCTGTGCTCCCTCGATGAGCGATTCTGCGCCGGGGAGCTCTCTGTCTCCGAGCTTGTCTCGCAAGCTGTCTCCGCTGTGCGCGGCGTTGAGGATCACTTGATCTTCGACCACGGCGTCGCCTCCTCGAGGTCGCGCGCCTTCGAGCGCGTCGTGGGCGCGGTCCTTGCCGACGCAGGCTCTTCTTATGGCATCGAGCTTTCGAGGAAGGTCGCTTTTCTACTGGCCCAGGAGATTTGCCTGCAGTTGTGGCCGGGTATCGGCCTGGCTAAGCGAAAGTCTGCCTGTGCGGAGCAAATCTCCCATCTCCTCGGTGCCGTGACCTCCGAATTGCCGTTTGCCTCGAGTGTCTCCGATCAGGTCGCCGCAGACGTGGAAGGGGCGCTGGGAATCTCGCTCGATCACTTCACGAAGACGCTTCTGACGCTGTGCGTCGCATCGGAGTCTCGCGATGCGAAGGCCCTTCGGACGCTCTGCGTCATCTTGTCCCACGGCTACTCAACGGCGACGAGCATCGCCGACGCGGCGAACCGTATGCTCGGCATGCATGTGTACGAGGCTGTCGACATGCCCTACGACCAGCAGCTGAAGGACATCGTCGGTCCGCTCCAGCGCCTCGTCGACCGCCATTCCTACTGCACCGGGGTCGTGTTCCTCGTCGACATGGGCTCCTTGGAGGAGGCCTATAAGGCCCTCGAGAACGTTACCGACTCCACTATCGGCGTGGTGAACAACGTCTCTACCGGTCTTGCGCTCGAGATCGGGGTCGGGCTGCTCGGCGGCAAGTCCATCGCCGAGGTTCTTGGCGATGCGACCGCCGCGTGCGTGACGCACTGCAAGGTGATCGAGCGCGTCAACCGTGAGGACGCCATCGTCTTCTGCTCCGAGTCCGGGGTCGACGCCGCGGAGAGGATACGCCAGCTCGTCTCGCAGAGCCTCCCGCGCACCATAGGCGCGCGCCTGCTCACGAGGCCCTTCAAGCAGCTCGTCGCGAACGGGTCGAACGACGCCGTTTTCTCCGAGCACCGCGTCTGCGCCGTCATCGGCACGGGAGACCCCGGGGTCGCCTCCGTCCCCTTCGTCGCCCTCGAGGACATCATGTCGACGGCGTCCGCCTCTAAGGTTGATGCCGTGTTCGGCAGGTGGCTTGACGCTTCCGAGCTCTCTTCTTTCCACGAGAAGCTGCTCTCGAACATGACGCTGCAGAACGTCATCCGCTCCATCACCATCCTCGACCCGGAGCGGCTATTCCATGAGATCGAGAGCGCCGTGCACGAGCTTCAGCGCAGGACAGGCGAGAAGATCGGCAGCAACGCCATCATTGGGCTCTACGTTCACCTCTGCTGTCTCGTCGAGCGCCTTGTTACCAGAAACCCCATTGAGACCTACGTTGGCCAGGACCGCTTCGAGGAGGAACGCGCCGATTTCATCGAGTCCTTCAGGCAGAGCTTCTCGAGCATCTCGACGCGCTATCGCGTAGAGGTTCCCGTAAGCGAGATCGCATATGTCTTCGACTACATAAGCGTGAGCGCCGCCCCGGCGCGAGAAGAGCGCCTCGGCTCCTCGGACCTCCTGCTCGACGAGTGACCTTCCCCGCGCCGCCGCAAGCTGACCGCGCGTCCTCAATAATCCGATAACCCCTTGCCCGGCGCGAATCCGGATAGCGCCGAGGCAGTACCGAACGTAAAACTTCATTTGATAGGAGCAAACATGAGTGTTGTTATGGCACGAATCGACAATCGCCTGCTTCACGGCATCATCGTGACGCAGTGGGCCCCGGTGTCGGGCGCGACCCGAGTCATGGTCATCGACGACAAGGTCGCCGGCGACGAGGTCCTGAAGTCCACCATGAGGATGGCGCGCCCCGCGGGCATGGCCGTTTCGATCATCTCCGAGCAGACCGCGCTCAAGAACTTCGCCGCGGGCAAGTACGACCGCGAGAAGGTCTTCGTCATCGCCAAGGAGCCCGAGACGATACTTCGCCTGGTCGAGTCGGGCGTCGAGCTCCCGTCGCTGGTCGTCGGCGGCTCGCTCGTCAAGGAGGACGGCATCCAGCTCACCCAGCGCGCCTACGCCTCCGCCGAGAACGTCCAGAGCTACAAGGCGCTCATCGCCCGTGGCGTCAAGGTGACGGCCCAGTTCGTGCCCGCCGACAAGCCCGTCTCCGTCGCAGACCTCATCTAAGGGGGAAATATGGTCAACTTCACTATCCTGCAGGTCGTCCTTTTGACCCTGCTGGCCTTCATCAAGCACGTGGACTACTACGGCATCCCGATGATCTTCGTCAATTACGCCGTTTTCTGGGGCCTCATCACCGGAGTCGTCATGGGCGACTGGAAGACCGGCCTTGTCATCGGCGGCACCATTCAGCTCATGCAGCTCGGCGTCGCGGGCTTCGGCGGCTCCTCCATTCCCGACTACGGCACGATGGCCATCATCGCCACCGCCTACGGCGTGACCCTGGGCTCCGACACGGGCCTCGCCATCGGCCTGCCGGTCGGCATGCTCGGCATCCAGCTCGACGTCGTCGCCAAGATCCTCAACGGCTTTGTCGTCGAGAAGTCCCAGAAGTTCTGCAACGAGGGTAAGTTCAATCAGATGAACGCCATCCTGTGGGTCTGCCCCGCGCTCTTCGGCCTGTGCGCCGCCCTGCCCGTCTTTGTCTCCGTGACGCTCGGCCAGCCCGCCGTCAACTGGCTCCTCGAGGTCATGCCCCAGTGGTTCCTCTCCGGCCTCACCCTCGCCGGCAAGATGCTCCCGGCCGTCGGTATCGCCATGCTGCTCCGCTACATGCCAACCGCCAAGTACTTCCAGTACCTGCTCGCCGGCTTCTTCCTCTCGGCCTTCCTGAACGTGCCCATCATCGGCGCCGCCATCGTCGGCGTTGCCCTCGCGATTGCGTTCTACCAGCGTGCCGAGAGGGACACCGAGCTCGCCGCCCACGCTTCCGCAGACGCCTTCATCGGAGAGGATGAGTAACCATGGAAAACGAGAACATCACCGCCGTCGCCGAGGGCAAGCCCTCCGGCTACAAGGTCACCAAGAAGGACCTGCGCAACGCGAACTGGCGCTGGCTCATGAGCGTGTGCACCTTCAACTACCAGACCCAGCAGGGCGCCTCAGTCGCCTACGCCCTCTCGCCGGTCCTGAGGAAGATCTACACGAACGACGAGGACTATAAGCAAGCGCTCAACAACCACTTCCGCTACTACAACACCCAGCCTTGGCTCGCCGCCATCATTCTTGGCGCCTGCGTGGCCATGGAGGAGCGCGACGGCCTAGCGGCGGCGGACGCCGTCCAAGACCTGAAGATCGGCACCATGGGACCGCTCGCCGGCGTCGGCGACTCCCTGCTCATGACCATGATCCCGACCATCATGGGCTCCATCGCCGCCTACATGGCCATCGAGGGCAACCCCGTGGGAGCCGGCATCTGGTTCGCGCTCATCCTGGCCATCTTCTGGGTCCGCATGCACGCCCTCGAGTTCGGCTACAAGCAGGGCGTGAAGCTCGTCACCGACTTCAGCGAGAAGCTTCCCAACCTCACTGCCGCCGCCTCCGTGCTCGGCCTCACCGTGGTCGGCTGCCTCATCGCCTCGGTCATCGGCGTCACCTGCCCGATTAGCTTCAGCTTCGGCGACGTCGCGATGGAGATTCAGCCGCTGCTCGACAAGATCCTGCCTGCCATGATCCCCGCCGCCATCACGGGAAGCGCGTATTACCTTCTTACCAAGAAGAACGCGAGCATGACGGCCCTCATCCTCGTGGTGATCGTCCTCGCGATGGTCGCCTCCGCCGCCGGCATCCTCGCCTAGCTTCGACCCAAGAGATTGGTGAATCAATGAGAAAGATAGTTGTGGCGAGCCATTCCCTTCTCGCCCAGGGCTTCAAGGACACCCTCGAGTTCCTTACGGGTAAGGGCGACGCCGTCAACGCCGTGTGCGCCTACGTGAACGACAACGGCGAGGGGCTCGACGCGGCGGTCGAGGCGGCTCTTTCGGGCACTGACGAGGTCGTCGTCCTCACCGACGCGTACGGCGGCAGCGTGAACCAGCGCTTTTCCCGCTTCGCCTCCGACCGGATCCACGTGATCGCGGGTGTCAACCTCCCGCTCGCCATGACGGTCGCGCTCGCGCGCCCCGACGAGAAACTCGACTTCGACGCCCTCGTCAACGAGGCGCGCCAGCAGATCATCTACGTGAACGGTGCCAGTTCCGCCGAGTGCGACGACGACGAATAGAGGAGGTCGACGATGAGAGAGTTCCTTAAGGACGTGTGGATGCACGGCGGTGAGGAAAGCCGCGCCATCACCCCCGAGAACATCACGGGCGAGAAGGGCCGCGCCGCCATGTCGGCCAGCCACCTCGGCGTCGGCCGCAAGGGCTCGTGCTGCGTGCCCCTTGAGTCCGGCGAGACCATCACGCTCGCGGACATCGAGGGCCCCGGCATCATCCGCCACATCTGGATGACCGTCCCCGACAAGACCGCCGCTGGCAGCTTCGTCATGCGTGACCTCGTGCTGCGCTTCTACTGGGACGACGAGGAGACCCCCTCGGTCGAGTGCCCTGTCGGCGACTTCTTCTGCAACGGCTTCGGTGAGCGCGCCATCGTCAACTCGATGCCCATCTGCGTGAACCCGACGGGCGGCATGAACTGCTACTTCGAGATGCCCTTCAGGAAGCACGCCAAGGTCACGCTTACGAGCGAGCACCCCGGGTTCATTAAGTACATCTTCTACACGTTCAACTACGCGCTCACCGACGTGCCGGACGACGCCATGTACTTCCACGCCCGCTTTAACCGCGAGCGCAGCACCCGCAGGGGCGTCGACTACACCGTGCTCGACGGCGTGCGCGGCAAGGGCTACTACGTCGGCACCTACATGGCCCTGTGCGCCCTGGAGCGCTATTGGTGGGGCGAGGGCGAGATGAAGTTCTTCCTCGACGGCGACGAGGAGTTCCCCACGGTCACCTCGACGGGAGCCGAGGACTACTTCGGCGGTGCCTGGGCCTTCCTCGACAGGCCGCCCCACGCGCTGCCCGAGGCGCAGTGCTTCAACACGCTGTTCGCCGGCTACCCGTACCGCTCGACGCGCGACGCCACGCGCGACCGCTTCAGCGCGGGCAAGCCGAACCCGAATCCGATGCTCGCGACTAACGACGACGCGCTGCCCAGGCACGGCCTCTACAGGTGGCACCTTCCCGACCCGATCTCGTTCAAGGAGGACCTGCGCGTGACGTTCCAGGACCTCGGCAACGACGACATCAAGCTCTACGAGCGCGAGGACGACATCTCCACCGTCGCCTACTGGTACCAAAGCGAGCCGCACGCCGTGCTCGCCCCGTTTGCCGCGAGGCAGGACCGCGTGCCCAGGTAGGGTCGCCTCGAAACAAGCCAACGTTATGGGCGCCCGCGGTTGACCATGACTGCGGGCGTCCCTTTGTAAGGAGGATCACATGAGCGAAAAGCAAATGAGGCTCGGCGCCCTCGAAGCCGGCGGGACCAAGATGGTCTGTGCCGTGGTGTCCGGCGACGGCGAGGTCCTCGACCGTATGGAGACCCCGACGCTTACGCCCGCCGAGACCGTCCCGCAGATGATCGAGTGGTTCACCGCCCGCGATGTGGACGCGTTGGGCATCGGCGCCTTCGGCCCGACCTGCGTCGACCCCAACGACGAGCGCTACGGCTCCATCCTCCAGACGCCCAAGCTCGCGTGGCGAGGCCATGGTCTTCGCGCCGCGTTCGCCGACGACCGCGGGATTCCGGTGGCCTACGACACGGACGTTAACGTTGCCTGCCTCGGCGAAGTGGTCTTCGGCTGCTGCAAGGGGCTCGAGGACGCCGTCTACGTGACCATCGGCACCGGCGTGGGCGCGGGCGTCATGTGCGCGGGCAGACTCCTTCACGGTATGCTGCACCCCGAGGCCGGTCACATGCTGGTAAGGACCCGTCCCACCGAGGAGGGACGCTGCGTCTGCCCGAGCCACGCGAGCTGTCTCGAGGGGCTCGCCTCCGGCCCCGCCATCGCCGCGCGCTGGGGAAAGCCCGCGGCCGAGCTCGCGGACAACGATGAGGTGTGGGCGCTCGAGGGGGATTATCTGGGGCAGATGTGCGCGAACCTCGTGCTCATGTACTCGCCTCGCCGCATCGTCCTCGGCGGCGGCGTGATGCACCAGGAGCAGCTCTACGGCATCGTCCGCAAGAAGACCCTCGAATATCTGGGTGGCTACATCCAGACCGCCGAGCTTAAGGACATGGAGAGCTACATCTGCGCCCCGGGCTGCGGCGGCGACCAAGGAATCCTCGGCGCGGCCGAGCTGGCAAGAAGGGCGCTCGCGTAACTTGCGCTCTCTCCGCCATACAACGCGTTAAGAAAAGACGAGCGCTTCTTGCCAATTGAGCGGCAAGAAGTGCTCGTCTTTTGCATTTGTTTTTGGGCAGGACGCCCCGCCTCCGCTAGAGTCCCTGGACCGCCACACCCACGAGGTTTGGACCGGTGTGGACAAGAAGCGCGGGGCTGATGTCGGAGCGGACGACCTCCACCGCGTTGGCCACGCGCTCGCACAGGGCCTGCTCCATACGGTCGTAGAGGTCGGCGTGGGCCGAGGTGCGGCTCGCGGCAAAGCGCACCTTGGGGTGCTTCTCGACGATGGCGGCGATGAGCTTGACCTCGGTGCGATGCGGTGCTTGCACAGCCATTTCGTGTGCGCGAGGCTGTTGGCTTTCTGGGCCACAGCAATCACCTTCCCCCTAGTATGATGACCTGAACAATCCTCATGCTAGGGGGAAGGTTTTTGTCGCGTAACGGAAATTGGCCTCCACCCGCTGAGCGGGTGGCTTTCTATGCCGCGCGTGCCGCGCGGCACGGACTAAAGTCCATGAATAAAAACGAGGAAGGCCACGTCCGGCCTCCCTCGCAAAGGGTCTCTGATTACTCCCACTCATTGGGGACAGACTTAAATGAGTGCTCTTGAAATGCCGGCGCCTGGGGACGTTCTTTTTCTGTCTGCAGTTTGGAACGTTCCTTTTCTGTCGGCAGTTTGGGACGGTCCTTAGAGCTGCAGCGCGCCATGAGCGAAGGCGAAGCGGATCATCCTGTCTTTTGAGTTCTAAGCATAAGCCCCTGTCTCTGAGCAATGACCGGTTCGCATTTGTGCGTATTTGCGTGCGTGGGATTGCGTGAATATGCGTATAGATGCGCCGTTTACGGGACAAAAATGACCGTTTAGCGGTGAGATACGCAAAAACGCGCACAGACGCGCGTGTTTGTGCGAATATAGAGCTATCCGAAATGCAAGACGTTCTATGACACAGGAGGCACATATGGTAGATTCCAAGCAGGCTCCACTCGACTCCGCGGCAGCCGCAAAAGCAGCGTTCGCTTCGGTCCAGGACAAGCCATTCCCCGATGATATCTTTACGGCTCCCGAGCTTCGTTGGGCTGTGATCGGGTGCGGCGTTATCGCCAACCAGATGGCCCAGTCTCTCGCTCTTGCCGGCCGCAAGCTTGCGGGCGTCGCCAACCGTACGCTGTCCAAGGCTCAGGCTTTTGCTGAGCAGTATGGCATCGAGAAGGTCTATGAATCGGTTGAGGACCTCTACGCCGATCCGGGCATCGACGCCGTCTATATCACCACGCCGCACAACACGCATATCACCTATCTGCGTGACGCGCTGGCCGCCGGCAAGCACGTGCTCTGCGAGAAAGCCATTACCCTCAATTCCGCTGAGCTCGACGAGGCGCGTGCCATCGCCGACGAGCACAACGTCGTCCTCATGGACGCCACCACGGTGCTTCATATGCCCTTGTATCAAGAGCTGCGCCGTCGCATGGATGCCGGTGAGTTCGGCCGCATGAACCTCGCCCAGCTCAACTTTGGTAGCTACAAGGAGTACGGCGATCTGACCAATCGCTTCTACAACCGCAACCTTGCTGGCGGTGCCATGCTCGACATTGGCGTGTATGCCCTGTCCGTCATGCGTCTCTTTATGGCAAGCCAGCCCATTGAGGTCGTTTCGTTGGGCAACACCTGTGAGACCGGTGTTGACGTTGCGGGCGGCATCGTCTGCCGTAATGCCGAGCAGCAGCTGGGTGTTGTGAGCCTCACGCTCCACTCCAAGCAACCCAAGCGCTCGATTATTAGCTTCGATAAGTGCTATATCGAGGTCAACGAGTATCCGCGCGCCGATCACGCGACCATCGTGTGGACTGCGAACGGCCACCGCGAGGAGGTCCACGCCGGCACCGAGGCTTACGCCCTTTGCTATGAGATGGCCGATCTTGAGAAGGCCGTTGCCGGCGACGACTCTAAGCGTGAGCTGCTGGATTATGCTTCTGATGTTATGGAGCTGATGACCAAGCTACGCGCCGACTGGGGAGTCGTGTACCCCGAGGAGGAGTAAGCGATGCTAGCGGAAGATAGGCTCAACGCGATCGTGTCGATGGTTCAGCAGACCGGCTCGGTTACCGTGCCGGAGCTTGCCGAAGCCCTGGGCGTGACGGCGTCTACCATTCGGCGCGACCTGCAGACGCTCAATCGCGCACACCGTATCGCCAAGGTGCACGGTGGGGCGACGAGCCTTGAGCGCGCGCACGTGACGCGCGACCTAACGCTTAATGAGCGCAGCGATCTCCATAACGACGACAAGGAACGTATCTGCGCCCGTGCGGCGGCACTTGTGGAGCCCGAGAGCTTTGTATACATCGACTCGGGTTCGACGACGCTCAGGCTCATCGAGCATCTTCCACACCTTGAAGATGTCACCTATGTGACCGATTCCGTGCTCCATGCTCAACGCCTTGCTTTGCGCGGCATGCGTACCGTGGTGCTGGGTGGCGAGCTCAAACCCGAGACCGAGGCGCTCGTTGGCCCCGATGCCTTGGCAACCTTAGACCGCTACAACTTCAACTGTGGCTTTTGGGGCTCTAACGGCATTGCCGCCGAGCAGGGCTTCACGGCGCCCGATATCGAGGAGGCGCAAGTAAAGCGTATCTCGATGCGCCATACGGCCAAGCGCTTCGTAATCTCGGACGCCAGTAAATTTGGCATGGTGGCGCCCGTCAAGTTCGCGGACTTCCGTGACGCAACGATTATTACCGCAGGCGATGTCCCTGCCAAGTACCGGGCAATGGACAACGTCATCACGGTCTAACAGCAAGGGACGGGCTAAGACCAAAACCACCACAAAGGTGCCTGTCCCCATTGTGGTGGTTAGTAACGAAAACCGAGTAGTTTTCTCAATAGAAAAGCGGCAACGTCCATCACGGGCGTCGCCGCTTTCGTTGTCTGCCGGTTTGTCTAAGTCTGTAACAACTGGACCGTTAAAAGTGGGCTAGGTGTTACAGATCGAGATACTTACGAACCGCGCCGTCCCTTTGTCTCAATCTGTAACATCTGGGACTGATTTTGCCGAGTTACTGTTACAGATTGAGATTATTCCCTTGAGGGGATTCGAATGTCTCGATCTGTAACAGATAGACCGCAAAATGGGCTTTAGCTGTTACAGATCGAGATGTTTGGGAATCCGGCAGAGCCATCGCGGCAAAACCACCACAAAGGTGCCTGTCCCCATTGTGGTGGTTTAGGGCTCCCAGGGGCAGGGGGCTTCGATGTGGATGTGCTCGCCGGTTACGGGATGCGTAAAGGACACGCTGTGGGCGTGGAGCATGAGGCCACAAGGACGCGGCGTCCCGTACAGGTCGTCGCCCACCAGGGGATGGCGCTCGCTCGCCAGGTGCACGCGAATCTGGTGTTTGCGGCCGGTGAGCAGCTCGACATCGATATACGAGCGCGTGGGCAGGCCGCGGCGGCTCTTAAGACGCTTGAGCACCTTCACGCGCGTTTGAGACGGCTTGCCGCTGGCGCCGACGCGCATCTTTCGGCTGTCGTGACGGTCGCGGGCGATGGGCTTGTCGATGAGCTTTTCGTTCCAGTCGATCTTGCCCTCGGCGAGCGCCAGGTAGTGCTTTTCGAACGCGTGGTCGATGATCATCTGGTCAAAGGCGGGCTGCGTCTGCTTGTCGAGTGAGAACAGCACCACGCCGGTGGTGTCACGGTCCAGGCGATTGAGCGGCTGCATGTCGGTCGCGGCAAAGCCGTCGCCCATCGCCAGCAGCAGGTCGCTGGCGTAGTCGGTAAGTGTGCGCTCGCCGGTGCCGTCACCGTGGACGATCATGCCGGCGGGCTTGTCGATGGCCATGAGCCAGGCGTCGCAGTAGAGGACTTGAGGTTCTTCGTTCACGTGTAAGCCTTTCGGTTAGCTAATTCCCACAAACATGCAGCCCGAGGTGGCGCCGCGCAGGCGGGCGGCCGGCTTGCGGCCGGCTTGCGCTGCCTCGACGGCGCGGCGGACGCGAGCGACGGCGCGGCCCACCTCATCCGTCTCGAGCAGCGTGCCGTCCACCATAAGACGACGGACGCCGGCGTCGAGCAGCTGCGGTACCTGCGGCGTGAGGTCGATGGGGTAGGCGTCGTACAGGCGCGAGCGGCCGTGGATGTCGGTGCGCACGGGCATGACCTTGCCGTCGATATTCTTGAGCGACAGCTTGCGGGCGCGCAGGCGGCAGTTGGCGCAATCGTGGATGCAGCCATTGGCCACCTGCAGGATGCAGTGCTCGCTCGTCATAACGCGCGGGCGGCCGAAAACGGTGATGCCCAGGGCTGCGGGCGCGGAGGTACCAAGCGAGATAATCTCATCGAGCGTGATCTCGGGCGAGAGCCAAAACGCGCCGGCTCCGCGCTCGGCAAGTGCCTCCATGCAAGGGGTGTTGTGCACGGGCAGGCAAGAGCGGACCTCCGCCGTGGCACCAACTTGGGCGGCCAGGGCAAGCTCGGATATATTGCCGATAGCGACCGTGGCGCCGGCAACAACCCATGGGTCAACGCGGACGTGGTCAACGGCGCGGCAGACCTCATCGAGCACGGGTACGATGCCCTGCTCAAACGTATCGGCGGGGGAGAGCTTGGCCGCATCGAGCGCGTCGGTGGTCATGTAGATGCGCGTTGCACCCTCCGCCCGCGCTGCCTCGGCGGCCTCGAGCGAGGTGACGGTGGCGCAGATCTGCGGCTCGTCGCGGTAGTGCTCGGGCGCGGGGCGGGAATCACTGGTGACAATCGCCGGCAGCTCGAGCGTTTTCGCGCGCTCCGCGTACGGCGCCAGAATGGCCTCTTCCAGCGCCTTGCAAGCGGCGGCGCGCACCTTATGTACGGCGGAGAAACCCATGCCACAGCCCTCATCGAGCGCCACCTCAAAGCTCGCAGCCTCAAAGGGAGAGGAACCCATGCGGCCGACGTGCTCAACCAGATCGGACGCCTCGACCGCACGGGTCTTGGCGGCTTCGACGGTAAAGCCCGTGGCCGTGGCCGTAAGCGAAGGGTCGTCGCAGCAGGTGAGCGTAACGGTAAACGGCTCGCCCAGACGCGCCACGACGGACACATCAACAGCTCGGCGGCGCAGCACATCGCGCTTGAGCGCGGCGCCGGCGGCGTCGATGGCACGCTGACTGCGAATCACGCGGACGCGGCAGCCCTCGGGCATGCTGCGGGGTACGCGACATTCGATGACTTCACCGGCTGCGGCATCATCGGCGGCAATGGTGGTCAGGAACTGGTCAAACTCGTTATCGTGGCGAAGCTCCAGCAGGTCGCCCTTGCCCACGGGCTCAAACAGCTCAATACGGGCGATGGCGGCGCGGCGACGGCGGTCGTCGGGCTTGAGGCCGCGCACATCGCGGTTGGCCGGGCGGCTGCCCAGCACCGTGCCCACGATCTGGCCGCGGTTGTTGGAACGCTCATAGCTCATCATCTCGTCGCCCGAGGTGCCGTCCTGATAGGCGTGCGTAAAGTCGCGGTTAAAGCAGCGCTTGAGCTGGCGCTGGCGGGCGTCTTTCTCGTCCTTGGCAACGGTGGTTCCGGCCAGCATGTCATCAATCTGATGACGATACACGTCGACGATGGAATACACGTAATCGGGCGCCTTCATGCGGCCCTCGAGCTTGAGCGACGCGGCGCCGGCGTCATACAGGCGGCGAACAAGTTGTGAAGTGTTGGTGTCACGCGGGCACAGCGCGCGCTCGCGACCGGCAGGGGAGAGCGAGCGACCGTTCTCGTCGATCAGCTCGTAGGGCAAGCGGCAGGGCTGGGCGCACATGCCACGGTTGGCCGATCGTCCCGCCATGGCAAAGCTCGAAAGCAGACACAGGCCAGAGTAGCAAAAGCAGATGGCGCCATGGCTAAAGACCTCAAGGTCCACATCGGGCGCGGCATCGTGAATGGCGGCAATCTCGTCGATGGAAAGCTCGCGCGAGAGGGTCACGCGGTCGGCGCCCTGCTCGCGGCACCAAAGGGTTCCGCGGTCGTCGTGGATGTTCGCCTGGGTCGAGATATGCGTCTCGATGCCGGGCATCGTGCGCTTGACCTCAAAGAACAGGCCCCAGTCCTGGATGATGAAGGCGTCGGCGCCCAGCGTGGAGCAGCGATGGATGAGCTGCAGCGCATCGCTCATCTCGGATTCCTTGATGACGATGTTGACCGTGACGTAGACGCGCGAGCCGGCCAGATGCGCGGCGCGGCAGGCCTGCTCAAAGGCCTCGTCGGTAAAGTTGGTGGCCTTGCGGCGTGCGTTGAAGCTGCCCATGCCGCAGTAGATGGCGTCTGCCCCGGCGGCGAGCGCGGCGGCAAAGGGCTCCGGGCCTCCGGCGGGGGCCAAGAGTTCGGGTCTGCGGTTGGTGGTTCGACTGGCGGTTGCGGTCATATCCTGCCTTTCAAAATGCTCAGATACTCAAAAGTATAGTGGTGCCGTCGCGGCAGGCGATGCCCGTGCTCTAAGCGGGATAAAGTCTTCAGCAGCTTGGACTGGCTGCTTCACATGAGAACCGTTCAGCGGTCCGGGGAAACCGTTGGGCGATAAAATATTCTCGCAACGTGATAATAATCTTGCATCGCGCGGAAACCTTGAGTACTATCCCAATCAAGCGCGGTGTTCAGACCGAACTGTGCCTCCCGGTGTGAACGCCGCGCTCCCGTTCCCTTTTACTTGTAAGGAGAAAAACATGAGCAAGACCGTCGTGTCTTCCGATAACGCACCCGCAGCCATCGGCCCGTATTCCCCCGGTATCCAGACTGGCAACATGGTGTTTCTGTCCGGCCAGCTGGGCATCGATCCCGCGACCGGCAAGCTGCCCGAGGGTGTCGAGGCCCAGGCTAAGCAGTCCCTTGCTAATGTCGAGGCCCTGCTGACCGCTGCCGGCGCCACCTTTGCCGATGTCGTCAAGACCACAGTCTACCTGGCTGACATTGCCGACTTCGCTGCCGTAAACGAGATCTACGCCTCCAAGTTCGAGGCCCCGTTCCCCGCGCGCAGCGCTTTCCAGGTTGCCGCTCTTCCGGCTGGCGGTCTGGTCGAGATCGAGGTCGTCGCCGCCCTCTAAGGCGTTGGCAACAACTAAACATGACATGCAAAAAGACCCTGCAGCGCGTGCGAGCTGCAGGGTCTTTTGTCAAGTGACGGATCGCTTGTGGAGCCGCGCTCCATTTTGCTCGTTAGCCCTCCTTGCGAACTTTTTGCAGGTAGCGGTAGACGCTGGGCTCCGAGATGCCCAGCGCGGTGGCGGCGCAGGCCACGGCGCCCTTGAGCATGAACACCCCGTTGCCGTTGAGGTGGCGAATGACGTCCACGCGGTCGCTCTGACCAAGCGACGCTACATCCAGCCCGCGCGCGCTCAGCAGCTCGGCAATGCTGCGGTCGATGAGCTCCTGTGTGGACTCCGAAAGGCTTTCGACCTCGATAGACGCGGGCTCTGTCCGCGTCGGCGCCGCGTCGAAGCACGCCATGAGCTGCTGCGCCATGGCGTTGATGGAACGCACGGTCGAGAGGTCGGTGTTGACGCAGAGCATACCGACGATCTCGTCATTCTCGCGGATAAAGTACGTCGCTGACTCCAACGTCTTGCCGCCGGCGCCGCGGCCCTCGTAGCCCGTAATAAACGGCAGGTCGCGATACTTGGCGTCGTGCATGATCTTGAGTGCCAGATCGGTGGCGGGGCCGCCGACCTTGCGGCCGCTCACGATGCCGTTGCGAATATCGACGATGGCGTGGTCGGGATCCGAGAAATCGTGCAGCACGATTTCGCTGTTTTTACCGAGTATCTGCTCCAGGAAATCGACCATCGGCAAAAAGCGACGTACGGTCTCGTTCACGGGCAACTCCTTTGGGTGAAATCGGAAATGTTCATAACAATTTTTTCTCATGGTAACACGCTGCCCGTCATCTCGTATATCCGCAGGTACATTGCGTAATACAGACGAACGGTAGGATTTTGGCGGTAAGCGGTCGACCAAAAGAAAAGTTAGATGTTATTTTGACCAGACACTTTCCTGACCTGCGGAAATGCGTTATCTCAGCTGAAGAATAGTCTGATAACAAAAAATTATTATTGAGAATGAGAATCATCTTTAATACGATATGCAACGAAGGCACAACCTCAACCCCGCACTGCGTCACAATAGAGCGTTAGATGCGAAAACAACTACTTCGAGGATTGGTGGTCAAATGACCCAGGAGACGGTTACGAACGGCACTGAAGCCCTGTTCACTCGCGAAGGCATGCCTCCCGTTAAGGAAATGATCCCGTGTGCCCTTCAGCACGTACTGGCATCGTTTGCCGGCATCATTACCCCGGCGGTCATCATGGCCGGCGTCTACGGCTTTAATAGCCAGCAGAGCACCGACATCATCCAGGTCGCGCTCATTCTTTCGGCGATCGATACGGCCCTTCAGGCCTTCGCTCCCTTCCGTCGCATCGGCGGCGGCCTGCCCATCGTCATGGGCGTTTCGTTCGCGTTCCTGCCGGCCCTGCAGGCCATGGGCGCCTCGGGCTTTAGCTTTGGTGCGCTGCTGGGCGGCGAGATCGTCGGCGGCGCCGTCGCGGTCCTCTTTGGTCTGGCCTACAGCAAGATCAAGTGGCTGTTCCCGCCCGTCGTGACCGGTACGGTCATCTTCTCCATCGGCGTTTCGCTGTATCCCACGGCCGTCAAGTATATGGCCGGCGGTATGGGTACGCCGCTGTGGGGCACCCCGCAGGCCTGGTGCGTCGCTCTTATCACCTTCGCCGTGGTCTTTGCGCTCGCCAACTTTGGCAAGGGCACGCTCAAGCTGGGATCCGTGTTCTTTGGCATGATCGTTGGCATGATCGTCTCCATCCCCTTTGGCATGATCGACTTCTCCAGCGTCGCCACCGCTCAGGTCTTCGCCCTTCCCAAGCTCATGCCCTACGCGCTCGAGTTTGATCCCGAGGTCTGCATTACCCTCGCCGTCGTGTTCCCCATGGTTGCCATCCAGGTTATCGGTGACGTCTCCGCCGCCTGCCTGGGCTCCATCGACCGTATGCCCACCGAGCGCGAGCTTTCCGGCGCTATCGTGTCCCAGGGCCTCACCTCTATGGTCGGCGGCCTGCTGGGCGGTCTTCCCACCAGCGCCCTTGGCCAGAACGTGGGCATCATCTGCTCCAACAAGGTCGTCAACAAGTGGGTCTTTGTGATCATCGCGGCCGTCTTTGCCATCGCCGGCCTGTTCCCGCAGCTCTCTGCCGTCCTTTCCGCTATCCCGCAGCCCGTCATCGGCGGCGCGACCGTCGGCGTCTTTGGCACCATCACCATGAACGGCGTGCGCATGTTCACCCGCGAGGGCCTCACGCAGCGCACTACCACCATCGTCGGTACCTCCGTCGTCTTTGGCCTGGGTATCTGGATGGCCAGCGGCTGCCTTGCCGGCGAGGGTATGCCCACCTGGGTGTCCACCGTCATCGGCTCCAACGCCGTGACCCCCACCGCCATCATGGCCATCGTGCTCAATCTGATCCTTCCGCAGACGCCGGTCGTGGCTCAGCACATCGATGCCGCCAAGGACGCTGCCGTGGATCTGGTCTTGCCCGAGAGCAAGAAGTAACCAATTCGGTGCTATTCGTCGGCGGACGCATCGCCTCGTCCGCCGACGTCATGCGGCGCCAAGCCGCACTTCAAAGGGTTGTCCCTTTGGTGAAGCGTTGACGGGAGAGGGCCCGTTTCCGGTGTAGGCCGGCGCTTCGCACTCCGCCATGTCAGAGGTGTCAAACCCCGCCTCTGATGTTGAAGGGAGCATCCATGCTTCTGGTCGCTAACGGTTCCGTTTTTACCCGCAACGCTCAGACCCCGTTTATTCCAAACGGTGCGGTCGCCATTGACGGAGATACGATCGTCGAAGTGGGCCCCGAGTGCGAGCTCAAGGCCAAGTACCCGGATGCCGAGTACGTCGACGCCCAGGGCAACCTCATCATGCCCGGACTCATCAACTGCCACACCCACATCTACTCGGGTCTGGCCCGCGGCCTTGCCATTAAGGGCTGCAACCCCACCAACTTCCTGGAGAATCTTGAGCAGCAGTGGTGGAAGATCGACGACAACCTGACGCTCGACGGCACCAAGGCCAGCGCCTATGCCACGATTCTTGACTCCATCCGCGATGGCGTCACCACGATCTTCGATCACCACGCGAGCTTCTGCGAGATCCCAGGCAGCCTCTTTACCATTAAGGATGCAGCTCAGGAGCTGGGCATGCGTTCGTGCCTGTGCTACGAGGTCTCCGACCGCCGCGGTCAGGAAAAATGCGACCAGGCCATTGCCGAGAACGCCGAGTTTGCCCAGTGGGCCGCCAAGGAGCGTCGCGATAACGACAACCACATGATTGCCGCCATGTTTGGCGGTCACGCCACCTTTACGCTGTCGGACGAGACCATGGACAAGATGGCCGAGGCCAACAACGGTCTGACCGGCTTCCACATCCATGTGTGCGAGGGCATGAATGACGTGTGGGATTCCCGCCTCAACCGCGGCGGCATCAGCCCCGTCGAGCGCCTGCTGCAACACAATCTGCTGGGTCCCGACACCATGCTCGGCCACTGCATCCACGTGACGCCCGCCGAGATGGACATCGTCAAGGAGTCCGGCACCTGGCTCGTCAACAACCCCGAATCCAATATGGGCAACGCCGTGGGCTGCGCCCCCGTGCTCGAGTTCTTCCGCCGCGGCATCCCCGTGTGCATGGGCACCGACGCCTACACCCACGATATGCTCGAGAGCCTTAAGGTCTTCCTGATCATTCAGCGCCACAACGCCGCTATGCCCAACGTGGGCTGGTGCGAGGCCATGACCATGCTGTTCGAGAACAACGCCAAGATGGCGAGCAAGTACTTCGATCGCAGGCTCGGTGTGCTCGAGGCCGGGGCTGCCGCCGACGTCATCGTTATGGACTACAAGCCCTTTACGCCGCTGAGCGAGGAGAACATCGACGGCCACATGCTTTTTGGCATGATGGGCAAAAACTGCCGCACCACCATCATCAACGGCCGCGTCCTGTACAAGGATCGCGAGTTTGTCGGTATCGATGAAGAAAAGATCAACGCGTGGACCATGGCTGAGTCCAAGAAGCTCTGGAGCACGCTCAACGATCGCACCTACTAATTACAAGTAGATTCGCGCGCGTCGGATGTTTCGCCGCATCCGGCGCGCGCATGGGCGGCCTCCGCGGGGTCGCCGGCGCTGTGCTAGCGCTACACCGTATTTGCGCCCGCCGCGCGGTCTCGCCGGGCGTTACAGAGAGGAGCTCATTATGAGCGACATCATGAGGCCGATCCCGTTTTCGCAGCTGATGAACTGGATCATCGAAGAGCACAAGACTCAGGGCGCCGTCTTTGGCGTGCGCAAGATGGTCACGGCCAACCAGGAGGGCGCGCTTCCCATTTTCGACGAGCGCATCGAGACTCCGTTTGGCCCGGCCGCCGGTCCCAACACACAGCTTGCCCAGAACATCGTGGCATCCTATGTGGCTGGTTCCCGCTTCTTTGAGCTCAAGACCGTCCAGGTTATGGACGGCGAGGAGCTTTCCCGTTGCGTCAACAAGCCCTGCATCGTGGCTCAGGACGAGTGCTACAACTGCGAATGGTCGACCGAGCTCGAGGTTCCGCAGGCCTTTGCCGAGTACGTGAAGGCATGGTTTGCCTGCCACCTGATCGCTCGCGAGTACGGTCTGGGCAGCCCGGACGGCTTTGTCTTCAACATGTCGGTGGGCTATGACCTGGAGGGTATCAAGAGCCCCAAGGTCGACGCCTACATCGAGGGCATGAAGGACGCCAGCGGCTCCGAGGTTTGGAACGAGTGCCGCACGTGGGCTCTCGCCAACCTGGACAAGTTTGAGCATGTCGACGCCGCGTTTGTCGAGTCCATCCCGGCGCGCGTCTCCAACTCCATCACCGAGTCTACCCTGCATGGCTGCCCGCCGGCGGAAATCGAGCGCATCGCGACCTATCTGATCACCGAGAAGGGCCTCAACACCTACATCAAGTGCAACCCCACGCTGCTGGGCTATGAGTTTGCACGTCAGCGCCTCAACGAGCTGGGCTTTGACTATATCGTCTTCGATGACACACACTTCCGCGAGGACCTGCAGTGGGTCGACGCCGTGCCCATGTTCGAGCGCCTGATTGCCCTGTGCGCCGAGCGCGGCCTGGAGTTTGGCGTCAAGCTCACCAACACCTTCCCCGTCGACGTGACGAGGAACGAGCTGCCTTCCACCGAGATGTATATGTCCGGCCGTTCGTTGTTCTCGCTGACCATCGAGGCTGCCCGCCGCATTACCGAGCAGTTTGACGGCAAGCTGCGCATCAGCTACTCCGGTGGTGCCACGGTCTACAACATCCGCGCCCTGTATGATGCCGGTATTTGGCCCGTTACCCTGGCGACCGACGTGCTCAAGCCCGGTGGCTACGAGCGCTTTAGCCAGATGGCCGGCGAGTTTACCGACCTGGATGGCAAGCCGTTCGCGGGCGTCTCTCTCGAGGCCGTGACTGCGATCCAGACCGACTCGCTCACCAACCCGCTCTACAAGAAGCCGCTGCGCCCGCTGCCCGACCGCAAGGTCGCCGGTAAGAGCCCGCTTTCCGACTGCTTTACCACGCCTTGCCGTACGAGCTGCCCCATCCAGCAGGATATCCCTGCCTATCTGGCGGCTGTTGACGAGGGCCGCTACGAGGACGCGCTCAACATCATCATCGAGCGCAACGCCCTGCCGTTCATTACCGGTACCATCTGCCCGCATCCCTGCGGCCGTGCCTGCGAGCGTGCATTCTACGAGCCCGAGGGCGCCCAGATTCGCGCCAGCAAGCTCAAGGCCGCCCGCGAGGCCATGACCGCCGTGCTGCCCAAGCTGCGCACCCAGGCCATCGCCAACGACGGTGAGCGCAACGTTGCCGTTATCGGCGGCGGCCCGGCTGGTCTGGCGACGGCATTCTTCCTGACGCGTGCCGGCGTGCCCGTCACCATCTTCGAGGCCCGCGATTCGCTCGGCGGCGTGGTCCGTCACGTCATCCCCGAGTTCCGCATTGCGAACGACGATATCTCCCACGATACCGAGCTCTGCCTGGCCTTTGGCGCCAAGGTGCAGCTCAATGCTCGCGTGGAGTCCATCGACGAGCTCAAGTCCCAGGGCTTTACTGACGTGGTCGTGGCCACCGGTGCCTGGATGCCCGGCTCTGCAGGCTTGGGCGAGGGTGCCGAACTCGATGTGCTGGAGTTCCTCGAGGCCGCCAAGAAGGGCGAGAAGCTCGAGCTGGGCGAGGACGTCGTGGTCATTGGTGCCGGCAACACCGCCATGGACGCCGCCCGCGTGGCCAAGCGCCTGGCAGGCGTGAAGAACGTGCGCCTGGTGTATCGCCGTACCAAGAAGCAGATGCCCGCCGACGAGGAAGAGCTCGATCTTGCTCTTGCCGACGGCGTTGAGTTCTGCGAGCTGCTGGCGCCCAAGGCACTCAACGGCGCCGTGCTGACCTGCGATGTTATGGAGCTTGGCGAGCCGGATGCAAGCGGCCGTCGCAGTCCCGTCGCCACGAGCGAGACCGTCGAGCTTCCCGCCACCACGGTGATCTGCGCCGTGGGCGAGGGCATCGATGCCAGCCTGTACGATGCCGCGGGCGTCGAGCACGACCGCCGCGGCAGCCTTGCCGCCACCTCCACCGGCGTCGAGGGCGTCTGGGCTGCGGGCGACTGCCGCCGCGGTCCTGCCACCGTGGTCGAGGCTATTGCCGACGCCGCCGAGGTCGCCCGTGCCATCGCCGGCGTGGACTTTAACAAGTACGCCGACTGCAACGAGCAGGCCGGTCGCGAGGACACCTGCTACGAGCGCAAGGGGTCGCTGTGCCGTGACAAGCGCAACTGCACCAAGACCCGCTGCCTGGGCTGCGGCTCGGTGTGCGAGGTCTGCTGCGACGTGTGCCCCAACCGCGCCAACGTGGCAATTAAGGTGCCGGGCCTGGCCAAGCATCAGGTCGTCCATGTCGACGGCATGTGCAACGAGTGCGGCAACTGCGCCGTGTTCTGCCCCTACCAGGAGGGTCGTCCCTACAAGGACAAGCTCACCCTGTTCTGGAGCGAGGAGGACATGGAGAACTCCGAGAACGAGGGATTCCTGGCCGTGGGCGAGGATCACTTTAAGGTCCGCGTGGCCGGCACGGTCCGCACCGTCTCGGTCGATGCCGTCAACACCGGCCTTCCCGAGGCCGTCCGCCTGACCATCAGGGCTGTGCGCGACAACTATTCGTACCTTCTTAAGAAATAGGCGAGTCACTTATGGCCAAATCCATTCAACATAACGTGGCCTACGTTGCCTGCGGAAGCGGTTGCGCCTCCGCAGGCGGCGACGCCCGCTGCAGCGAAGGCTGCATTGGCTGTGGCGCCTGTGTCACGGCCTGTCCCCACGGTGCCATTGCGCTGGTCGATGGCATCGCCCGCGTGGATCGCTCAAAGTGCACGGGCTGCGGCCTGTGCGGCATGGCGTGCCCGCAGCGCGTGATTGCCTTCGTTCCCGGCTACCAGAACATCCTGGTGCGCTGCAATAACACCGACAAGGGTGCCATTGCGCGCAAGATTTGCGACACGAGCTGCATCGGTTGCGGTATGTGCGTCAAAAAGTGCCCTGCCGGCGCTATCCGTATCGAGGACAACTGCGCCCATATCGACGGCGCGGACTGCCTGTCGTGCGGCATGTGCGCCGTCGTCTGCCCGCATGGCGCCATTCACGACCGCACCGGCATCGCCGCCGGCGTGTAGAAGGGAATCACCATGGCACAGGAATTCACTTTTACCGTTAACGGCGTGGAGCGCACAACGACTCAGAACAAGCCGCTGCTGCGCTACCTGCGCGACGACCTGCACATCCATTCCGCCAAGGACGGCTGCTCCGAGGGCGCCTGCGGCACCTGCACCATCCATGTGGACGGTGCCGCCGTCAAGGCGTGCGTACTGACCACTGCTCTTGCCGCCGGTCGCAACATCGTGACTGTCGAGGGCCTGCCCGAGGACGTGCGCGAGGCCTTTGTGTACGCCTTTGGCGCCGTGGGCGCCGTGCAGTGCGGTTTTTGCATCCCCGGCATGGTCATGGCGGGCGCGGCGCTCATCGCCGAGGACCCCGAGCCCACCGAGGAGCAGATCAAGTACGCCATCCGCGGCAACGTCTGCCGCTGCACCGGCTACAAAAAGATTATCGAGGGCATTTCGCTGGCCGCTGCGGTGCTCCGCGGCGAAAAGCAGATCGACGAGGATCTGGAGCGCGGCGACGACTACGGCGTGGGCAAGCGCGCCTTCCGTATCGACGTGCGCAAGAAGGTGCTCGGCGAGGGCAAGTATCCCGACGACATCGACGAGCTCGATCAGCCGGGCCTGACCTATGCCAGCGCCGTGCGCTCCAAGTACCCGCGCGCCCGTGTGCTCTCCATCGATACCTCCAAGGCTGAGGCCCTGCCCGGTGTGGTGGGCATCCTGCGCGCCGAGGACGTGCCGGTCAACCAGGTCGGCCACCTTATCCAGGATTGGGACGTCATGATTGCGGCGGGCGATATCACCCGTTGCGTGGGCGATGCCATTGTGCTGGTGGTTGCCGAGGACGAGGCGACGCTCGAGAAGGCCAAGAAGCTCGTAAAGATCGATTACGAGCCGCTGGAGCCCGTGCGCAACATTGTCGAGGCCAGGGCTGCCGACGCCCCGCGCCTGCACGACAGTTTCTTTGCCTTTGGCAACACGGTGGAGCTCAAGGACAACGTGTGCCAGAGCCGTCACGTGACGCGCGGCGACGCCGCCAAGGCGCTGGCAGAGAGCGCGTTCACCGTGACGCAGCGCTTTACCACGCCCTTTACCGAGCATGCCTTCTTGGAGCCCGAGTGCGCCGTTGCCTTCCCGTACAAGAACGGCGTCAAGGTGCAGTCGACCGACCAGGGTGCCTACGACACGCGCAAAGAGTGTGCCCACATGTTTGGCTGGGATAGCGAACCCGAGCGCGTGGTCGTCGAGACCATGCTCGTGGGCGGTGGTTTTGGCGGCAAGGAGGACGTGTCCATCCAGCACTTGGCCGCGCTCGCCGCATATAAGTTCCAGCGTCCTGTGAAGTGCAAGCTCACGCGTGCCGAGTCGCTTGCGTTCCATCCCAAGCGTCATGCCATGGACGGCACCTTTACGCTGGGTTGCGACGCCGAGGGCAACTTTACCGGCCTGGACTGCGAGATCAACTTTGATACCGGCGCCTACGCATCGCTGTGCGGCCCGGTGCTCGAGCGCGCCTGCACGCATGCCGTCGGCCCCTACAAGTACCAGAACACCGACATCCGCGGCTTTGGCTACTACACCAACAACCCGCCCGCCGGCGCGTACCGCGGCTTTGGCGTGTGCCAGTCCGAGTTTGCGCTCGAGAGCCTGATCGACCTGCTGGCAGAAAAGGTCGGCCTGGATCCGTGGGAGATCCGCTACCGAAACGCCATCGAGCCGGGCGAGGTTTTGCCCAACGGCCAGATTGCCGATTGCTCCACGGCGCTGAAGGAGACACTGCTCGAGGTCAAGGATGCCTACTATGCGCATCCCGGACACGCCGGTATTGCCTGCGCCATGAAGAACGCCGGCGTGGGCGTGGGCCTACCCGATGCCGGTCGCTGCAAGGTTCGCGTCGAGGATGGCCGCGCCGTGGTCTACGCCGCCACGTCCGACATCGGCCAGGGCTGCAACACGGTCTTTTTGCAGGACGTTGCCGAGGCGTGCGGTCTGCCGCTGAGCTGCATCGCCAACGGCGAGTGCTCCACCGAGAACGCTCCCGACTCCGGCACCACGTCTGGTTCGCGTCAGACGGTCGTGACCGGCGAGGCCGTGCGCGGCGCCGCCTTCCTGCTGCGCGACGCCATGGTTGGCATCGAGGCTGGCAAGCCTGCGCCTACCGCCCCGGTGAGCGCGCATGGCGACGGCGTCAAGATCGAGTACGACGACGGCCGCGCCTATCAATTGCGCACGCAGGAGCTCGTCGCCGGCCAGGGCATGCATCCTCAGGATCCCGCGACCGCCATCAAGGCGCTCGAGGGATGCGAGTTTGGCTACGTGTATCTGGAGCCGACCGACAAGCTGGGTGCCGACGTTCCCAACCCCAAGAGCCACATCTGCTACGGCTTTGCCACGCACGTGGTCATTCTGGATGATGACGGCCGCGTGAGCGAGGTCTATGCCGCGCACGATTCCGGCAAGGTGGTCAACCCCATCTCCATTCAGGGTCAGATCGAAGGCGGCGTGCTCATGGGTATGGGCTATGCGCTTACCGAGGACTGGCCGCTCAAGGACTGCGTGCCCCAGGCAAGGTACGGCACACTCGGGCTGTTCCGTGCGCCCGAGATTCCGGATATCCACGCCATCTACGTGGAGAAGGACGAACTGCTGCCCGTGGCATACGGCGGCAAGGGCATCGGCGAGATCGCAACGATCCCCACGGCGCCCGCCGTGCAGAACGCCTACCGCGCGTTTGACGGCAAGCTGCGTCCGGATCTGCCCATGGTGGATACGCCGTACAGCCGCGCCCGTCACCGCGGGTAGGGTAGGGCGCGGACAGCCATTACTGACGGGCTGTTCGCGCTCAACACCAACTGCATATGCTGCACCTTTGGCCCCGACTCCATCGCGAGCCGGGGCCTTTTGTTTGAAGCGGAAACTGTGTCCCGGATTCAAGCCTCAGGACGGGATGAACTTTCCCAATGGGGCCGCATGCGGAAACTGCGTCCCGGATTCGATGTTCAGAATGGGATGCATTTTCCCCTTGAGTCCCTAGCGGAAAGCGTGTCCCGGAATTCGGCTCCAGAGTGGGATGCGCTTTCCGGTTGAAGCCTCAAGCGGAAACTGCGTCCCGGAATCCGCGCCTGGAATGGGATGCGCTTTCCGGAACAGCTCTCAACCGGAAACTGCGACCCGGAATTCGATGCCAGAACGGGATATGCTTTCCGAATCGCCTTCAGGCGGAAATTGCATCCCATTCTGAGTCTTCATTCTGGGACACGCTTTCCGCAAGGAGCTTCGTCAGGAAAGCGCATCCCGTTCCGAGCTCCTATTCCGGGACGCACTTTCCGGTTGTCATTCACTTGGAAACTGCATCCCAGTTTGAGCGTCTATTCCGGGATACAGTTTCCGCTGAGCGCTTCAACCGGAAAGTCTGTCCCGTTCTAGGCCTTGATTCCGGGACACGCTTTCCGCTAGGCCCGCCATCCGGAATGTACATCCCGTTTTGAGCGTCCAGACTGGGGCGCGCTTTCCGCTGGCGTGGCCGTTGGGAAAATGCGGCCCAGATAGGGGGATGTAATCCAGCGATGCGCGGCCTAGCAGCTCCTACAGCTCCACGTCGTTGAGCCATGTCGGCAGCGCGGTCTGCCGGATGCCTGCCGTCTGCAGCTTTTTGGCGAGCATTCCTGCCGAGCGGACCTCGTTCATGGTAAAGCGCAGCAGAGGGTGACCGTAGAGCGATAGGTGCGCCTCGCGCTGTCGTTCGGCAACGAGCGCTTCGGCGGTGGTGCGTCCGGCCAGCATGGTCTGGTCGGTATATTTGATGAGCCCGTCGAGCTCGCCCAGTGTGAGTTCCCGCGCCTGGCGCTCCCAGGCAAAGTCCGTTCGTATGGGCTTGGTCGAATTGAAGGGGTCCGTCAGCTCGTATTGAAGCCAATCGGGCGCAAAGCCCGTCTCGATCATGATGGCTCGGGCGACCGATTCCCCGCCGCTCTCGGCGCGGGCGTCGGCATATCGAAGTGTCGTGAGGGCGGTGCGAATCGTGCGACCATTGCGGGCGGTCGCTCGTTGCTCGACGGCCTCCATCAGCTGTTCCCGCGCAAGGCCGAGCTTTAAGATCGTCGAATCGGCAATGGGCATGCCGTCGGCAAAACCGGTCTGCAACAGGCAATCTGTGACCGTTTGGATGGGCGGCGTTACCGATATGCCGGCTCTGCGTATTGCTCCGGCCGGCTCAATTTGGTGCCGCTGAATATGTGCGCCCGGGCGAGCCGACGGCTTTGTCGAGCTGCAGACATGCACGACATTCAGGTGTCGCCACGAGACCTCGAGCCCCAGCAGACAGGCGGCAGAAAACGAGCAGAACGTCCAATCGGGGTGGATGATCGCAAGGGCGCGGAGGATTTCGCAATGGCGTTGCGCTCGGTTGAGTTCATCCCAGCGCGTTTTTCGCGCAAACAACCCCGGCATGGGCGAGACAACCGTGCCGCCGGTGCGCCGAAGGAGCGCTTTTCGGATCGCCGTGCTCGGGGGAATCAGACAGCGCCCCTCTTGTTCGGCTTGAGTGAGCAGTTGGTCGATGAGCTGGTCATTGCAATGGGTCATGAGCTACCGCCTCCTTTTGGGTAGCAAAAACGTATCAGCTGGAACTTGCCGCTCAGCCGACCAAAAACTGACCAAAATCTAACCATGCAGGTAGATGACCTGCTTTTGGCGTCATTTTTTGAAGCTGAATCGGTGGGCGGTAATCGGCGACCGTGAACGGTAGCGAGTTATGAAGACTGGGTAAGTTTCGGGACGTGTACTTTTTGAAAAAGAGCATTCTATCTGCTGTTTTGTGTTTCTGGATCGCATATTTGAAGGCATGTGATAAGGGCGGCGGACTGTCGCCTTTTACCTGCGGGTCGTTGTCTTGTATCTGCGGAAACTGTGTCCCGGAATTGCCGCTCGGAATGGGATACATTTTCCGGAACAGCCCTCAACCGGAAACTGTGTCCCGGAACGAGCCCTCAGAGCGGGATGAACTTTCCCAACGGGGCCGCAGGCGGAAACCGTATCCCAGAATTTAGGCTCAGAACGGGACGCGCTTTCCGGATGGCATGCTTGGCGGAAACTACGGCCCAGTTTTTGGCTCCAGAACGGGGTACATTTTCCGGAACGGTCCACGTGCGGGGGTGTACCGCCCCTTTTCGTGCTCCGCTTGTCGGATTACGTTATAGCTAGACATATTATAGGAAGGTATAATATAGCTAGCTATAACGTAAAGGAAGGATGGCCCTATGTTTATCGGAAGAACAGTGGAAATGTCCGAGCTCAATCGACTGTATGGCACGGGCTCCTTTGAAATGCCTGTGATTTACGGCCGCCGTCGTGTGGGTAAAACGCGCCTTATCACAGAGTTCATCCAAGGCAAGAAGGCTATTTACTTTCAAGCTCGTCGTACCAATGCGGAGGCAAACCTGCACGGCTTTAGCCAGGCGATACTTGCAGGCTCGGTTGGTGCTGCAGGCGTGTCGTTTCGTAGTTTTGACGAAGCGTTCGATGCATTGGCCACCATGGCTCGAGCGGAACGTTTGATTGTCGTGATTGACGAGTATCCCTATCTCGCCCAATCGAATCCCGAGATCAGCTCGTTGCTGCAAGACAAGATTGATCACCTGTACAAAGAGACCAGGCTCATGCTGATTCTATGCGGCTCGTCTCTTTCGTTTATGGAGGAACAGGTATTGGGCTACGAGAGCCCACTATACGGTAGGCGTACGGCCCAGTTTAAGATCATGCCGCTCGATTTTACGACGACCCTCGGCCTGTGGCAGAGCATGGGTCGCGAAGACGCTGCGGTTTGCTATGGCATGACGGGCGGCATTCCTGCATATATCGAGAAAGTCGATCCTACCGTATCGCTCAAGGACAACATCAAGCGTCTTTTTCTTACCCCTACGGGTTATCTCTTTGAAGAGCCGAGTAACCTGCTATTGCAAGAGTGCCGCAATCCCGAGCAATATGATGCGATCGTGCAAGCAATTGCTCAGGGGCGCTCGAAGATCTCGGAGATTGCGAGCTCTACGGGAATCCCTGCGAGCAACGTAAAGAGCTATGTGGATAAGCTGGCGTCGCTTGGGATTGTCGAGCGCGAGCTGCCCCTAAACGAGACGAGCAATAAGCGGGCTGTGTATCTGCTGAGCGACCAGATGTTTAGGTTCTGGTACAAGTTTGTGCCGCAGAACATCGGGCTGATTCAAAACGATATGGCCGAGATGGCGTATAAGCGCATTGAGCCGCACATATCGGATTACATGGGTACGGTCTTTGAGCTTATATGCAGACAATACGTGTACGAACTCGCGCGTGCGGGCCAGCTCGATGTGGTTCCGGCGAGCGTCGGGCGCTGGTGGGGGACGGATAATCGCACGCATACGCAGGAAGAAATCGACTTGATTGTTGACGATGGCGAGGGCACTGCGCTGTTTGCGGAGTGCAAATGGCGCAATGAACCGGCGGGCGAAGACGTGCTGCAAAAGCTCGTTCATCGAAGCGAGCTCTTTAGACGGCAACGAAAAAGCTATGCGCTTTTCTCAAAAAGCGGCTTTACGCAGGGATGTCGGGATGCCGCGGAGAGTAGGGGAGACGTCAAGCTGATCTCGTTTGCCGAGATGTGCGAGCGGAGATAACCAAGCGCTCTGATGTGATGCTCGGAATGGGACGCGCTTTCCCCTTGCGGCCTTTGGCGGAAAGCGCGTCCCAGATTATAGCTCCAGAGTGGGATGGCCTTTCCGGATCGGCCCCTCGCGGAAACTGCGTCCCGGATTCGATGCTCAGGACGGGATGCCGTTTCCGATAGAGGCATGGGGTGGAAAGCCTCCCATTTCTAATGTTCAAGAAATGGGAGGCAGCTCATCGCGAGCTGGGCCTTTTGTTTGGAGCGGAGGCAGCATCCCGGAATTCGGGCAATCCGGTGGTCAGGGGTTGAGCGAGCGTCGCGCTAAGGATGCCAAGCGTAAAACTTTCAATGAACATAGCGTAAAAACTACATCCGCAACGGCGTAAAAACTACATTGGAAGTAGCGTAAAATCCGCATTGAAAATGGCGTAATTTCGTATATCGCATGATTGCCCGAGCTTGCACACGGCCTTTTGCGAGCTCTTGCCATGAACGAGAGCCAGGCTGTCACGTACAAGACGCTCATAAAGGACGCCTCGTACGGTGAGGCGGGCCCCGACGAGAGGACCATCGCTGCGTACCTGGATCTCTTCAACAGGCTCAAGCTGACCGAGGACCTGTGCGGAGTTTTGGCTTGGCTGCCAGGTTGTGGAAGTTGCGCTCGCTGCGCACGGAGAAATTGTCCATACGGACTCCTTTCATCGATGTTGGCAGGGCCACCGTGCCTCTTGGCCGGTTGGCGTCGGGATCGTGGAGCCAACTCTCTACCCCGACTCTGGATAAAACGCGCCCGCTCCTTGCGGGCACGATGGAGTCTATCAGCGCGCGCGGATGGCGCTTGATTTCCCAAGTGATTATTCGGCTTTCATCCGGAAAAGTGTCGAAATCAGCCGTGTAAAAGTACGGAAAAGTGTCGAAATAGGCACCTTAAAACTTCGGAAAAGTGTAGCTGGATGACAAGACAGCACTTAGAAGCCGGCGCTGGATGCGGGATCCTGCGGCCGCCTTCAGCTCTCGCTACTCATCGTCCCCGTCGTTGGGGTCGCCCTTGAGGGTGTTGATGTCCAGGTACTGGTTGTCGTCCTCTTTTTCCTGCGTTGCCGATTCGGACGCGGTGGGGCCGCGGAACAGTTGGAATCCCTCAAACGCAATGACACCGAGCAGGGCAATGATAATGGCGATAAAGGCAACCTTGACTGCCTGCGGAAATTCCGAGAAACGCAGCGCCTTTTCCTCGGCGTAATAATCGGCGAAGCGCTCTTCGCCCGTGCTTTTGGTATACGCCGGCGCGGACGCGGCCTCCGGGTCATATTCCGGTGCAGGCGTGGCAGCGTACGGATCGTTGAGATAATCGCTCGATGCGGTGCCATAATCCTCGGTCTCGATGCGACCGGTGCCAGCATAGCCATCGGAATAATCGGAATATGCCGCACTGCCCTCATAGTCCGCGGCGCTCGTGTTGGCGGCAAAAAGCGGGTTAACTGGAACATCGAGCGCCGGCATGCCGGTAGAGGTCTCATCCAGATCGGCTGCAGCCCAGGAATCGTGGACAACCTGACGGGCAACGGGCTCATCGAGCCTTGTGACCGGAGGCTTGCGTGCCGCAGGAACAGGCAACTGCCGGGCGCTGTACATAACGGTGCTGTCGGCCGATTTGCCCTGCGTCGCTGCAGCGAGAAACGCCGCCGTCTCGGACGGGTCGCTTGCGGGGCGGGGAGTGGGCGTGGGCGCCGAAGTGGGTGTGGGCGCAGACGCGGGCGTCGAAACAGGCGACTGCGCAGGAGCCGGCGCAGATGCGGGCTTAGGCGCAAGTGCGGGATTGGGGCTTGACGGGCGAGCCCCGCCGCCCATGAGTTCGTCGGCGGTCCACGGGCGATCATCCATCACGTCGTCAAGGCTCAGCGAAAACAGGTCGTCTTCACCCTCATCGAACATGCGGTGCACATGTCCACCAATTGCCGGAATCAATCCGCGACCGGTGCATGATGCCTTGCTCAACGCCATTCTGTTCCACCCTTTCGAAATACTAATGACATCGATTATATGGAACTTCCCAAGCGGCTCGGTCTTGGATTCGAGCTTTCCAGAACTCGCGCCCAAAAGGGGAGGGGCAATCTAGGCGAGTGCCTACTTGTCGTCGGCCGCCGCCTTGGCCTCATTGAGGTAGCTATAGAAGCTGTACTTGGAGATGCCAAAGAACTCGCAGGCGCGTTCGCTCGACTTGGAAATGAGGAAGGCGCCGCGACGGTCGAGGTAGCCAATGGCACGAATGCGCTCGTCTTTGGTCATGAGTGCCGCGGGCTTGCCCACAAACTGTTCGCACTCGTGCAGCAGGTCCTCGAGCAGGTCGCCGATGTTCTTGGTAATGGGCTCGGGCTCGGTGTAGCCCGTGCCGCCAGTGCCGGTAAAGGCGTCGAGCGAACGCTCAAAAGCCTTCATAAGCGTAATGTCAAAGTTGATGCCCAAAATGCCGACGGGCTTGCCCTCATCGTTGCGGATAAAGATGGTCGAGGACTTGAGCAGCTTGCCATCGGCGGTTTTGGTGAGGTACGGCTCGCGGTCGTGCACGTCGGCGGTGCCCTCGTGCATGGATTCAAGCACAATATGGCTGGGGCCGTCACCCAGTTTGCGCCCGCTGACGTGGCCGTTTTCGATCACTACGATGGAGCGGTTCACGTCCTCGGTCTCCAGGTCGTGGACGACGACTTCGCAGTTGGGGCCAAATTGGAGCGCCAGGCCGTGTGCAAGGCGCTTGTAGAACTCAATCTGTGCGGGGGTCATGGGTGCCTTCCTAAAAATTAGTTTGGGCTCACTGTGCCATAAACCCCACTTGTTCGCAAATAACGAAAGCGTCGCTGTGTTATGTGACCGTTCGGCGGCGAAAAGGTACCGATTACGGCAACAAACAATTTGTTAGGTTTTCCAATCAAAAAGTGTGATAGAACAATGCTAACAAACTTTTTGTTTGGCATCCACATAAAAGTTCAGCCGTGTGAATGGGATCGGGCTGAAACGCGTATGCGGGGGCCGGCAAGAGAGAACTTAAGGAGTTCACCGTATGGCCGATAAGATCCAGTGGGCGGGCAACACGATGCCCAAGAGCGATGACAAGCACTTGGGAATCATGAGCCTCGACCACGTGAAGAAGGCCCGCGCCTTCCACCAGTCGTTCCCCCAGTACACCGTCACTCCGCTTGCCCGCCTGGATGGCCAGGCCGCGCGCCTGGGCCTGTCCAACCTGTGCGTTAAGGACGAGAGCTATCGCTTTGGCCTCAACGCCTTTAAGGTCCTGGGCGGTTCGTTTGCCATGGCCAACTACATTGCCGACGAGACCGGCAAGGACGTTGCCGAGTGCACCTTCGATTACCTGACCTCCGATCAGCTTGCCAAGGACTTTGGCCAGGCTACCTTCTTTACCGCCACCGACGGCAACCATGGCCGCGGCGTGGCATGGGCTGCCAACAAGCTGGGCCAGAAGGCCGTCGTGCACATGCCCAAGGGTTCCACCAAGCCACGCTTCGATAACATCGCCGCCGAGGGCGCCACGGTGACCATCGAAGAGGTCAACTACGACGAGTGCGTGCGCATGGCCGCCGCCGACGCCGATGCCTGCGAGCGCGGCGTCATCGTTCAGGACACCGCCTGGGAGGGCTACGAGAAGATCCCGTCCTGGATCATGGAGGGCTACGGCACCATGGCTTCCGAGGCTGCCGAGCAGCTGCGCGAGATGGCCATCAACCGCCCGACGCACGTGTTTGTCCAGGCTGGCGTGGGTTCGCTCGCCGGCGCCGTGGTGGGCTACTTCACCAACCTGTATCCCGATAACCCGCCCACCTTCGTCGTGGTCGAGTGCGCGCCTGCCGCCTGCCTGTACAAGGGCGCTGCCGCCGGCGACGGCGACCCGCGCATCGTGGACGGCGACATGCCCTCCATCATGGCCGGCCTGTGCTGCGGCGAGCCCAACATCTTGGGCTGGGATATCCTGCGCAACCACACCACCGCCTTCGTGTCCTGCCCCGACTGGGTCACCGCTCGCGGCATGCGCACCCTGGGCGCTCCCGAGAAGGGCGACCCGCGCGTCATCTCCGGCGAGTCCGGCGCCGTGACCACCGGCCTGGTCGAGACCCTCATGCTCGATCCCGAGTACGCCGAGCTCAAGGAGCTCATCGGCCTGGACAAGACGAGCTCCGTGCTCTGCTTCTCCACCGAGGGCGACACCGATCCGGATCAGTACCGTCGCATCGTCTGGGAGGGCGAGTACCCGACTTGCTAGCAGACTGACCTGTCCGGAGGCAGCCGGAGGACTTTACTCCCTGCTCGGACAGTCCTGCTCGCACGGAGAGCACATTAAGTGCTCTCCGGCTCGTGCGGAACTCGCGACGGAGCAAAGTCCTCCGTCCGCCTCCTATGGTTGCTTGCTTGCCGGGTGCTCGACCTCACGCTGCTTGGCACAAGTGATCTATCTGAAATATCTACCTGTAGGTAAACCCTTGTAGAAAGGTTGACTGTTATGACTAAGGAACTCGATTTCGAGGCAATTAAAAACGCTGCTGAGTCTCACCGCGCTGACATGACCCGCTTCCTGCGCGCCATGATCTCGCACCCCTCTGAGTCCTGCGAGGAGGGCGAGGTTGTCGCTTGCATCAAGGCCGAGATGGAGAGCCTTGGCTATGACGAGGTCAAGGTCGACGGCCTGGGCAACGTCATGGGCTTTATGGGCGAGGGCGACAAGATCATCGCCATCGACTCTCACATCGACACCGTCGGCATCGGCAACATCGAGAACTGGGATGCCGATCCCTATGAGGGCTACGAGACCGACGAGATTATCTACGGCCGCGGCGGCTCTGACCAGGAGGGCGGTATGGCTTCCGCTACCTATGCTGCCAAGATGATGAAGGACATGGGCCTCATCCCCGAGGGCTACAAGATCATGGTCGTCGGCACCGTCCAGGAAGAGGACTGCGACGGCATGTGCTGGCAGTACATCTACAACAAGGACGGCATTAAGCCCGAGTTCGTCATTTCCACCGAGCCCACCGACGGCGGCATCTATCGCGGTCACCGCGGCCGTATGGAGATCCGCGTCGACGTTCACGGCACCTCCTGCCACGGCTCCGCTCCCGACCGCGGCGACAACGCCATCTACAAGATGGCCGACATCATCGCCGACGTCCGCGCCCTCAACAACAACGGCTGCGACGAGTCGACCGACATCAAGGGTCTCGTCAAGATGCTCGACCCCAAGTACAACCCCGAGCACTTCGAGGACGCCCGCTTCCTGGGCCGCGGCACCTGCACCGTCAGCCAGATCTTCTACACCAGCCCCAGCCGCTGCGCTGTCGCTGACTCCTGCGCCATCTCCATCGACCGTCGCATGACCGCCGGCGAGACCTGGGAGTCCTGCCTGGACGAGATCCGCAACCTGCCGGCCGCCAAGAAGTACGGCGACGACGTGAAGGTCTCCATGTACATGTACGACCGTCCGTCCTGGACCGGCGAGGTCTACGAGACCGAGGCTTACTTCCCCACGTGGATCAACAAGGAGACCGCTCCGCACGTCAAGGCCCTCGTCGACGCCCACAAGGCCATGTTCGGTGACGAGCGCATCGGCTGCGAGCCCAGCATGGACAAGCGCACCGGTCGTCCGCTGTGCGACAAGTGGACCTTCTCCACGAACTGCGTTTCCATCCAGGGTCGCTATGGCATCCCCTGCGTCGGCTTTGGCCCGGGTGCCGAGTCTCAGGCTCACGCTCCCAACGAGGTCACCTACAAGGACGACCTGGTCACCGCTGCCGCCATGTATGTGGCTGCCCTGAACCTCTACGATCCGAGCCAGGCCGATGGCGACGCCACCGTGTTCCGCGCCGGTCTGACCAACAACAAGATCGACTAGTCCCATTCCTTGATCTTGTTGAGCCGGGGGCCGCTCGTGTCCCCGGCACCCCCTGTTGACTTGGGGCCCGCGGTCGTTATCTCCCATGCTTCCTCAACGGTAGCGGGTCCTCGTCATAGCGCTCTGCATGTTCTAGCCACACGCGCATGCCGGAGCACATCTACTCATTGCAATCGTTTCATCTTTGGAAAGGATATTTACATGGATGCCAAGTTTACCGAGCTCGTCGAGCAGCTGAACGGCCTCGATTTTAAGGGCATGTACGGCAGCGACTTCCTGCACACCTGGGATAAGACCACCGATGAGCTCAAGGCGCTCTACATCGTCGCTGACGCCCTGCGCGAGCTGCGCGAGAACAACGTTTCGTCCAAGATCTTCGACTCGGGCCTGGCCGTCTCCCTGTTCCGCGACAACTCCACCCGTACGCGCTTCTCCTTCTCTAAGGCCGCCAACCTGCTCGGCCTCGAGCTGCAGGACCTGGACGAGAAGAAGTCCCAGATCGCTCACGGCGAGACCGTCCGCGAGACCGCTACCATGATCTCCTTCATGGCCGACGTCATCGGCATCCGCGACGACATGTACATCGGCAAGGGCGACGCCTACATGGCCGAGGTCTCCGAGTCTGTCCAGCAGGCCTACGAGGACGGCGTTCTGGATCACCGTCCCACGCTCATCTCCCTGCAGTCCGACTCCGATCACCCCACGCAGTCCTCTGCCGACATGCTCTACCTCATCAACGAGTTTGGCGGTCTTGAGAACCTCAAGGGCAAGAAGGTTGCCGTCACCTGGGCCTATTCGCCCTCTTACGGCAAGCCGCTGTCCTGCCCGCAGTCGCTGATCAGCCTGCTGCCCCGCTTTGGCATGGACGTCACCCTGGCCCACCCCGAGGGCTACGACCTCATGCCCGAGGTCGTCGAGCGCGCCAAGGGCTATGCCGCCGAGTCCGGCACCACCTTTAAGCAGGTCAACACCATGGCCGAGGCCTTCGAGGGCGCCGACATCGTGATCCCCAAGAGCTGGGCTCCGTTTGCCGCCATGGAGAAGCGTACCAACCTGTACGCCGAGGGCGACGACGCCGGCATCGCAGCGCTCGAGAAGGAGCTGCTCGCTCAGAACGCCACCCATCAGGACTGGTGCTCCACGACCGAGCTCATGGAGAAGACCGCCAACGGCCAGGACACCATCTTTATGCATCCGCTGCCCGCCGACATCTCCGGTGTCTCCTGCGAGCACGGCGAGGTCAACGCCGACGTCTTTGACATGCATCGTGTGGGCATGTACAAGGAGGCCAGCTACAAGCCGTACGCCATCGCAGCCATGATGTTCCTGCAGAAGGTTGCCGATCCCGCCGCTACCCTCAAGGCCCTCGACGAGCGCAACACCGCCCGTTGGTTCCAGGCCTAAAGCCGCGCTGAGGTAAGCCATGTAAAGGGGGCGCTCTGCCAACCGGCGGGGTGCCCCTTTTTGCATCGTGGGCGTGCGGGATAAGCGCTTTCGATGTAGATGCCCCGCGACACGAGTTATGGGTACGATGGTTTCAGGGGAGGTATCACCATGAAACTTGGTTGCGTGATTATGGCTTCGGGCGAGGGCAAGCGGTTTGGCTCTAACAAGATGCTTGCCGATATCTATGGCGAGCCGCTGATTGCCCGGACCATCGATTCGGTTCCCCGGGGCTTTGACGTTGTGGTTTCGACGCGTTGGCCCGAGGTCGCCCAGATTTGCGAGGACAAGCATTGCCCGTATGTGCTGCACGATGGCAAGCTCAGGAGCGAAAGCGTCCGTGCGGGCCTTTCGTGGGGGGTCGATCGCAACTGGAAAGGCTGCCTCTTTTTGCCGGGCGACCAGCCGCTCGTGAGTTCGGATTCTTTTGAGGCCATGGTTCGCGCGTTTGATGAGCGTGGCCGCAAGTATCCGGTGCGTCTTGCGTGCAACGGTGAGCCTTCGAGCCCGGTGCTCTTTCCGGCGGAACTGTTCGATGCACTTATGTGTCTTGAGGGTAAGGACGGCGGCGGTTCGATTCTCAAGGACCGTACCGACGTGGTGCTGGTCGAGGCGCGTGCCTACGAGCTGTGGGACGTCGATACCGTCAAGGGACAGCGACGCATAACGGAGCATATCGCCGCCTGCTCGTATTTTGATCGCGTGGCCAACTGCATCAATCAATAAGGAGCAATTATGATCATCATCAAAAACGGCGCACTCGTGACGCCCCAGGGGCTTCGCCGCGCCGATCTTGCCATGGATGGCGATAAGATCGTACGGATTGCCGCGGCGATTGAGCCGGCCGAGGGCGATACCGTCGAGGATGCTGCGGGCTGCTGGGTGTTCCCGGGCTTTATCGATGGGCACACGCACATGCAGTGCTGGACCGGCATGGATTGGACAGCCGATAGCTTTGAGACCGGCACGCGCGCGGCTGCCTGCGGCGGCACGACGACCATTGTGGACTACGCGACGGCCGATCGCGGCGTGACCATGCCCGATGCCTTGGTCGAGTGGCATCATCGCGCCGACGGCACCTGCACCGCCAACTATGCCTTCCATATGGCGCTTGCCGAGTGGAATGAGCGCAACCGCGCCGATCTTTCGGCCATGCGCGAGGCGGGCGTGTCGTCGTTTAAGACCTACTTTGCCTACGACCATCTGCGCCTGGACGATGCCGAGACGCTCGAGGTGCTGGAGGAGCTCAAGCGCGTGGGCGGTATCCTGTGCGTGCATTGCGAGAACGGCACGTTGGTCAACGCGCTGCAGAAGCGCGTGTTTGAGCAGGGTATCCACGGGCCCGAGGGCCATGCGCTCAGCCGTCCGGACGTGTGTGAGGCCGAGGCCGTGAGCCGCCTGCTGTATCTGGCGCACTTGGCCGGGGACGCTCCGGTCAACGTGGTGCACCTTTCGACCAAGCTGGGGCTCGAGGCCATTCGCGCTGCCAAAGCGCGCGGGCAGAAGAACATCTATGTCGAGACATGCCCTCAGTATCTGATACTCGACGACACCTGCTATCTGGAGCAGGGCGAGGACGGCTTTGCGGGCGCCAAGTACGTGATGAGCCCGCCGCTGCGCCATGCCGGTGACCGTGCCGCGCTGCGCGAGGCGCTTGTGGCTGGCGAGATCGATACTATTGCGACCGATCATTGCAGCTTTAACCTGCACGGGCAAAAGGACCGAGGACGCGACGATTTCCGCGCGATTCCCAACGGCGGGCCCGGCGTGGAGCATCGTCCCGTTGCGATTGCCACGAGCTTTGAGGGACAGCTGGGTCCCGAGGATCTGTGCCGCTTGATGAGCGAGAATCCGGCGCGCGTTTTTGGCATGTATCCGCGCAAGGGCTGTCTTGCCGAGGGCGCCGATGCCGACGTGTGCGTGTGGGATCCGTGCGCGCGTTGGACGATCAGCGCCGCGGCGCAGCATCAGGCCGTGGACTACACGCCGCTCGAGGGCTTTGAGGCACATGGCCGCGCCAAGGCCGTGTTTGTGAACGGCGTGCTGGCGGCACGCGACGGCGAGCCCACCGGAGCCCAACCCGGCCGCTACGTGCCCCGCTAACGGGAAGACCGCCGGGGTAGCTAATTTGGGAGATGATTTTTTGGGACGGGGTAGCAAAAAGAGCCCCGTCCCAAATTTGCTACCCCTGGAGGCTGGTGGCGATGAGGGGGCGGTTGAGGGCTGCCTCGAAGCGATCTGCCATTGTTGGGTCGGCAAGCGTGTCGGCTTGGTTGAGCATGACGCGTGCGGTGCTGAGTCCCAGCGCCTGCATCTCGGCATTGAGCACCTGGGCGACGCGCTCGGGCGTGGCGATGTCGGTAGGCTCGCAGCCGCAGCGCTCGCAGAAGAGCTCGGGGCGGTGGACAACCTCGGCGACGGGCTTGCCCAGCCCCGAGGCGCCGACGACCCAGACAACGTTTGCCGTGGCGGCGGGAATTACCGGCTCCCAGGCGGCATGCGCCTTGAGCGGGAGTCGCTTGCTGCCATCTGCCTCGGCCAACACATAGTCAAAGCGCTGCGCCAGCTCGTTGGGCGGCTCGGCGGGGGCGGAGAGCTTGCCTGTCTCCGGGTCCAAAACACCCGCCTGGCAGATGCTTCCGCGGCTCATGCCAGCGCATACCTTGCAGGTGCAGCCGGGGGCATGCGCGGCACCCGGCTTCCAAGGCGCGGCATCCAGGCGACGGTTTGACCCGTCCCACGGCACGCCGGCGACGGGAAACATGTGCGTGGTGGTGCAGAGGAGCACGCGACCGCCAGCGCGCATGAGCTCGAGACCCAGCGTCTTTAGCAAGGTCGACTTGCCACCGCTGCCGATAATTGCGGTAATGCCCGGCTCGATCTTGAGCGCGGAGGCAAGGTTTCCGCTCGTCGTTTCCATCGGTTCACCGCCGTATAATACTGTGATAATAAATAATCATCAGAGTAGCGGCCGAACCGCTTTTGCTCTGCTCAAACCGTAGCACAGGGAGGTGCCCCGGGAATGCTCGTTTATGTTCGCGGCGCCGGCGATATCGCCACGGGCGTCGCCGCTCGCTTGGTGCGCGCCGGCGTTTCGGTCGTTATGGCCGATATCGCGGTTCCCACGTGCATCCGCCGCACAATCTGTTTTTGCGAGGCCATTCACCTGGGCGAGGTCGAGGTCGAAGGCATTCGCGCTCGCTTGGCACAGACGCCGGCTGAGGCGCTTGAGATTACCGAGGCTGGAGACGTCGCCGTTGTGGTGGACCCTCAGGCCAAGATGCTCGATGAGCTTAAACCCGCTGCTGTGGTCGACGCGATTTTGGCTAAGCGCAACTTGGGCACCACGCGCGACATGGCGCCTGCCGTCATCGCCGTGGGGCCGGGCTTTACCGCGCCGGTTGACTGCGACGCCGTGGTCGAGACCATGCGTGGGCATTTCCTGGGCCGTGTCATTACCCAAGGTTCGCCCCAGCCCAACACGGGCGTGCCGGGCATTATCGCCGGCTATGGCAAGGAACGTGTTATCCACAGCCCCGCCGCCGGCGTGTTTCGGTCCGACCGCGCAATCGGCGACATCGTGAGCGCCGGAGACGTGATTGGCTACGCGGGCGATACGCCCATGTGCACGCAGATCGATGGCTGTCTGCGCGGGCTTTTGGCGAACGGCGTGCAGGTGACTGAGGGCTTTAAATGCGCCGATGTCGATCCACGCGGCGATGCCAGCTATATCAACTACATTTCGGACAAAGCGACGTCGGTCGGCGGCGGCGTGCTCGAGGCACTCGCTATGCTCACCGATGTCTTTAGAGGATAGAAGGCGGCAATGGAAAAGCTCGATGTTGTGAATGCGGCGCTTGCCGCCCTGCGTACTGGCGAGACGTGCGAGCTGGTGGTAGTGGCCGGTACGGCGGGGTCGTCCCCGCGCGGTGTGGGCGCATGGATGACTGTCTTTGCCGATGGCAGCCAAGCGGGCACTATCGGCGGCGGCAAGATTGAGCTCTTTGCGCTGGACGAGGCGCGCGAGCTGCTGGCCGGGGGTAAATCGCGTCTGGTCCGCTACACCATGGGCGGCGAGAACTCCGATACCGGCATGATTTGCGGCGGAGCCATCTGCCTGTGCTACCTGCATCTGGATGCGACCCAGGCACCGTTGTTCCAGTCGGTTGCCGACGTCTTGGCCTATCGGCGCATCGGCGACTTCGCCATCGACTTTGAACCGTTTATCGCAAGTGCGCATGAAGGCGACGTTGCCGAATACCATGGCGAGGAGTCGCGCCGCACCATAATGGGCTGCCCCGAGCTTTCGCTGGTGGAGGAGGGGAGTAAGGTCACCTACACCAACGCGGCCTCCGAGATTCCCGCGGCGCACATCGAGACGCTCTGCCCCGAGGGCCTGACCTATATCTTTGGCTGCGGCCACGTGGGTGCTGCGACGGCGCGGGTGCTCACGGCGGCGGGCTTTGCCGTCGTGGCTTGCGACGACCGCCCCGGCACGCTGACCCCCGAATGGGTGCCCGGTGTCTACGACCGTCGTCTGGTCGACTACAAGAACCTGAGCAAGCAGTGCCCCATCGGCCCGCGCGATCTAGTGGTCGTCGCCACGGCGGGTCACAAGTCCGATATCGACGTGGTGATTCAGGCCATGCGCGCCAAACCCGCCTATCTGGGCTGCTTGGGCTCGCGCCGCAAGACGGCCTTTGTGCGCGCCCGCCTGGAGCAGGAGGGCTTTACGCAGGACCAGATCGACGGGCTGCACCTGCCGATCGGCGTTGCCATCGAGGCCGAGGATCCCGAGGAGATTGCCATCTCCATCGCTGCCGAGATGATCCACCTGCGCCGCACCAAGCTCGTCCCCCGCAAGCGCTAGTCGCATCCCCATCAATAAGTTGCGGTGAAATGCGGGCTGTTTAAGCCAGTTAAGCCGTCAAACAGTCCCTATTTCACCGCAACTGCCATTTTCCTCCGTCGCATGCGGATCGGTTTGTGCGGGGGAGTTGTGGAGTTGTGCAGGCAGACGAGGTTTTTCTGGAAAAACGCTCCCGATGCGCGTATAGTACCGATTGTTTTGTCGGCTCCTGCTGTGTCGAGTCCAAACCGCGTAATGCCATGAGCGGCGCGGATGCAGCCAGGAGGCACGAGGACAACCCATCGTGGCCACGCCCCGTGCTTAAAACCCCAAGAAGGAGTGAACAATGGCAGAAGAGAAGTATGTGCCGCGTCTGAAGACCAAGTACAACAACGAGGTCAAGCAGCAGCTTCAGGACAAGTTCCAGTACGAGAACGTCATGATGATTCCCAAGTTTGAGAAGATCGTCGTGAACATGGGTGTCGGCGAGGCCGCTACCGATTCCAAGGCCATCGACGGTGCCGTGCGCGACCTGCGCGCCATCACCGGCCAGCAGCCGATGATCACCCGTGCCCGCAAGTCCATCGCTACCTTCCGCCTGCGCGCTGGTATGCCGATCGGCTGCAAGGTTACCCTGCGTGGCGACCGTATGTGGGAGTTCTTCGATCGTCTGACCTCTGTCGCAATCCCCCGTATCCGCGACTTCCGCGGCATCTCCGCCAAGAGCTTCGACGGCCGTGGTAACTTCTCCATGGGCGTCACCGAGCAGCTCATCTTCCCCGAAATCGACTTCGACTCCGTCGATCACCAGCGTGGTATGGACATCACTTTCGTGACCACCGCCAACACCGATGAGGAGGCCAAGGCCCTTCTGGACGCCTTCGGTTTCCCGTTCAAGAAATAGGTTCACCTGCCCTATGAGCGCCGTTCCCAGAAGGGGGCGGCGCTTGGGGCGAACAATACTCTATGTGAGGAGGATATAAGTGGCTAAGACATCGATGATCGTCAAGTGCAATCGCAAGCAGAAGTTCTCTACTCGTGAGTACACGCGCTGCCAGCGCTGCGGCCGTCCGCACTCTGTGTACCGCAAGTTCGGCCTGTGCCGTGTCTGCTTCCGCGAGCTTGCACTCAAGGGCGAGCTTCCCGGCGTTAAGAAGGCCAGCTGGTAAGTCACTACCAGCGTTTCAAGCATCAGTTTGGAACAGGGAAAACGCGCTAAAAAGGCTTTGCCGTTAAGGGCGGCGAAGAACCAAGAGCACGTGTTCATCAAGAACGAAGGAGAATCTGTATGAACCTTACAGACCCGATCGCAGATATGCTTACGCGCATCCGTAACGCTAACTCTGTGAACAAGGCCACGGTCTCCATGCCGAGCAGCAAGAAGCTCGTCGAGATCGCTCGTGTTCTGCACGAGGAGGGCTACATCGAGGGCTACGATGTCGAGGACACCGTTCCCCAGAAGACTCTGCACATCACGCTTAAGTATGGTCCCAAGAAGGCTAAGGTCATCAACGGCATCCGCCGCATTTCCAAGCCGGGCCTGCGTAAGTACACCGGCGTTGCCGACATGCCCCGCGTCCGCGGTGGCCTTGGTACCGCCATTATTTCCACCAGCCATGGCGTCATGACCGACCGCGATGCTCGCAAGCACAACGTCGGCGGCGAGATCATCGCTTACGTCTGGTAATTCGCTCGGTAGGTAGAAGGAAAGGAGATCACCGTGTCTCGTATCGGTAATAAGCCTGTCCAGATTCCCGCCGGAGTCGAAGTGGCAGTCAACGGCAACAACGTTGTCGTCAAGGGCCCCAAGGGCCAGCTCGAGCTCGATGTCTTTGAGAAGCTCGCTATCAACGTCGAGGACAACGTCCTCACCGTTTCCCGTCCCGACGACGAGCGTGAGACCCGTGCCCGCCACGGCCTCACCCGCGCCCTCATCCACAACATGGTTGTTGGCGTTTCCGAGGGCTTCGAGAAGAAGCTCGAGCTCGCCGGCGTCGGTTACCGCGTGCAGCAGAAGGGCAAGAACCTCGAGTTCTCCCTGGGCTTCTCGCACCCCGTGATCGTCGAGGCTCCCGAGGGCATCACCTTCGAGGTTCCCGACAACACCCACGTGAACGTCAAGGGTATCAACAAGCAGCAGGTCGGTCAGATCGCCGCTGAGATCCGCGGCCATCGTCCTCCCGAGCCTTACAAGGGCAAGGGTATCCACTACGTTGGCGAGCACATCCGCCGCAAGCTGGGTAAGGCCGCCAAGTAGTCGTAACCGACTCACTCGCATAAGACCAGCACCCCGTCAGGTGCTGGCAAGATCAACCTTTTTAGGAGTTTACGTATGAACAAGCATAAGGCGAAGCTGGAAGGCCTCAAGCGTCGTCAGCGTCGTGTTCGCGGCAAGGTCTCGGGTACCGCCGAGCGTCCGCGTCTTCGCGTGACCCGTACTAACGCCAACATCTATGCCCAGATCATCGACGACAGCAAGGGCTCCAGCCTGACGCTCGTCTCTGCCTCGACCCTCGAGGCCGAGTTCAAGGGCACCCACACCTCGAACAAGGAGGCTGCGGAGAAGGTCGGTCAGCTCGTTGGCAAGCGCGCCATCGAGGCCGGCATCACCAAGGTCGCCTTCGATCGTGGTGGCCGTATCTACCATGGCCGCGTCAAGGCCCTCGCCGACGGTGCTCGTGCCGCCGGTCTCGAGTTCTAGGAGGTATGTAGCACATGGCTCGTAATCAGAAGCAGCAGCGCGAGGCCTCCGAGTTCGAGGAGCGCGTCGTTTACATCAACCGCGTGTCGAAGACCGTCAAGGGTGGTCGTCGCATGAGCCTCGTCGCTCTCGTCGTCGTTGGCGACGGCAAGGGTAACGTCGGCGTTGGCATGGGCAAGTCCGCTGAGGTGCCCCTGGCCATCTCCAAGGCGTCTCTCGATGCCAAGAAGAACATGTTCCACGTGCCGGTGACCGAGCAGGGCACCATCCCGCACGAGGTTCTCGGCCACTTTGGTGCCGGCCGCATCATCATCAAGCCCGCTGTCGAGGGTACCGGCGTTATCGCCGGCGGCGCTGTGCGTCCCCTCTTCGAGCTTGCTGGCATCAAGAACGTCCTGTCCAAGTCCCTCGGTACCGACAACGGCCTCAACATCATCAAGGCTGCCGTCGAGGGCCTCAAGGAGCTCTCCAGCCCTGAGGACGTCGCGGCTCGCCGTGGCCTGACGGTCTCCGAGATGTTCGTCGGTAAGGAGAACTAAGCATGGCTGACACCATCAAGATCAAGCAGGTCCGCAGCACCAACGGTTGCAAGCAGGACCAGGTCCGTACTGTCCGTGCCCTCGGTCTCCACAGGATCCGCGAGGTTCGCGAGATTGCTGACAACGAGTCCGTCCGCGGCATGATCTTCAAGGTCAAGCACCTTGTCGAGATTGTAGAGGAGTAGCAAATGCAGCTTCACGATCTTACTCCCGCGCCCGGTTCCACCAAGAACCGTAAGCGCGTCGGCCGTGGCAATTCTTCGGGTCACGGCACCACTTCTGGCCGCGGCCAGAAGGGCCAGGGTTCCCGCTCTGGCGGCACCAAGGGTGCCGGCTTCGAGGGTGGCCAGACTCCGCTGGCTATGCGCCTGCCCAAGCTTCCGGGCTTCCGCAACCCCCGTCGTATCGAGTACACCGCTGTTAACGTTGAGCGTCTCGAGCGTAAGTTCGAGGATGGCGCTGTGATCGACGGTGCCGCTCTTAAGGCCGCTCGCATCACCAAGAGCGAGTTCGAGCCCGTCAAGGTGCTCGGCAATGGTGAGCTCACCAAGAAGTTCACGGTCAAGGTCGACAAGGTCAGCGCTTCTGCGCAGGCCAAGATCGAGGCCGCCGGCGGAAAGGTCGAGCTGCCGTGCTAAATGGTCTTAAGAATGCTTTCCGCATCAAAGAATTGCGCGAAAAGATTCTTTTTACCATAGCTATGCTCGTCGTGTACCGCATTGGTGCGCACGTTCCTGTGCCCGGCATTCCCTTCCAGGGGATGCTGGGCCTTTTCTCGACCGATAACAATTCGGTCGCCGCAGGTGCTATGGCCCTCCTGAATCTTTTCTCTGGCGGCGCGTTGAGCTATGTGTCGGTGTTTTCGCTGGGCATCATGCCTTACATCACCAGCTCGATCATCCTCCAGATGCTCCAGGCCGTCGTGCCTTCCCTGCATGAGCTTGCCCGCGAGGGCGAGGTCGGTCAGACCAAGATTACGCAGTATTCGCGTTACCTCACCCTGGCTCTGGCAATCCTCAACTCCGTGGGTTACCTCTTCCTCTTTAAGAGCTTCGGCATCAGCTTTAACGGCGCCGGCGCTCCCGAGATCATCTTCGACTTCATGATCGTCGGCACGCTCACCGCGGGCGCCATGCTGATCATGTGGATTGGTGAGCTCATCACCCAGCGCGGTATCGGCAATGGCATGTCGCTGATCATCTTTGCGAACATCATGGCCGGTCTGCCGCAGGCGATCTTCTCCAGCACCGAGGGCAATGCCGGTGGCATCATCACCATGGTGATCATCTGCGCCATCATCCTGCTGGTTATCCCGCTGATTGTTTTCCTTGAGCGCGGCCAGCGCCGCATTCCGGTCTCCTACGCTAAGCGCGTCGTGGGCCGTCGCATGATGGGTGGCCAGACCACCTACCTGCCCATCAAGGTTAACACCGCGGGTGTCGTGCCGATCATCTTCGCTTCGGCGCTGCTGTACTTCCCGGCTCAGATTGCCGTGTTCTTCCCCGGCATCGGCTGGATTCAGGCAGTTGCCTCTGCGCTTTCGACCGGTTGGCTCAACTGGGTGCTTAATGTTGTCCTCATCGTGTTCTTCGCGTACTTCTACACCTCCATGGTGTTCAACCCCGATGACACCGCCGACAACCTTAAGAAGCAGGGCGGCTTTATTCCGGGCGTTCGTCCGGGTAGGGCTACCGCGGCCTACATCAAGAACGCGCTCAACAAGATTACGCTTCCCAGCGCTGTCTTTTTGGCGCTCATCGCCATCGTGCCTTCGATCATCTTCTCCTTCACGGGTAACCATCTGATTCAGGCATTTGGTGGCACGTCCATCCTCATCATGGTCGGCGTCGTGCTCGACACGGTCGATAAGCTCGAAGGCCAGATCAAGATGTATGATTACGATGGATTCTTTAAATAGGCTAGAGGAGGATTGCTCATGAACCTCGTATTGCTCGGAGCTCCGGGTGCCGGTAAGGGCACCGTCGCACAGGAGCTCGTCGCCGAGTTTGGCGTCGCTCACATTTCCACGGGCGACCTGCTGCGTGCTGCCGTCAAGGGTGGCACCGAGCTTGGTATTCAGGCTAAGAAGTACATGGACGCTGGCGAGCTCGTTCCCGACCAGCTCGTGATCGACCTTGTCAAGGAGCGCCTTGCTGCCGATGACGCCCAGCAGGGCTTCATCCTCGACGGCTTCCCGCGCAACACCGCCCAGGCTGTGACGCTCGATTCCGAGCTCTCCGCTATGGGTCGCGAGATCGACTGCGCCCTTCTGGTCGACGTGGCCCCCGAGGTCATCATCGATCGTCTGTCTTCGCGTCGCACCTGCCGCGCCTGCGGTTACACCGGCACCGCTGCCGATGCCACCTGCCCCAAGTGCGGCGGCGAGATGTATCAGCGCGACGACGACAAGCCCGAGACCATCAAGAACCGTCTCGACGTCTACGAGAAGTCCACGAGCCCGCTCGTCGACTACTATCGTGGCCAGGGTCTGCTCAAGTCGGTCAACGGTGACCAGGCTCGCGAGACCGTGTACGGGGATGTCAAAGAGGCTCTCGGTCTATGATCAAGATTAAGTCTGCAACGCAAATCGAGCAGATGAAGAAGGCAGGAGCGCTATCTAAGATGGCGCTCCGCCACGTTGGAGCCATGGTGCGCCCCGGCGTTTCGACTTTTGAGCTTGATCAGCTCGCGGAGCAGATTATCCGCATGCATGGCGGCACCCCGGCCTTTAAGGGTTACGGCGGGTTCCCGGGAACCATTTGCGCATCGATCAACGATGCTGTGGTCCACGGTATTCCCAACCCCGACATGATCCTGCGCGATGGCGATATCATTTCCATCGATACGGGAGCTGTTGTCGACGGTTGGGTCGGCGATAACGCTTGGACGTTTTTCGTCGGTAACCCCACGCCCGAGGCTAAGGCCCTGTGCGAGGTTACGCGCGATTGTCTTAAGGCTGCCATCGAGCAGGCTGTTCCCGGTAACCATATCGGGGACGTCGGTTATGCCGTTCAGTCTCTCGCCGAGTCTCACGGTTACGGCGTGCTTCGCGACTATGTGGGTCATGGCATTGGCCGCGTGATGCACGAGGACCCCAACGTTCCTAACTATGGAAAGAAGGGGAGGGGCGTTCGCCTTCAGGCCGGCATGGTCATTGCCATCGAGCCGATGGTTACGATGGGTTCCAACCATGTGAGCACGGGCTCCGACGGTTGGATTGTTACGACCAACGACCATCTGCCCGCCGCGCACTACGAGAACACCGTCGCCATTACCAATGACGGTCCGGTGATTCTCACCACGGATGCCCAAGGTGCTTGGTGTTCCTTGCAGGGCGGTGAAATGTAGGGTTCCCGTTCAAATACGTCGGCATCTACATTTCTGTAAAGTAACAAGTTCCGCTTAGTTGTGGAGCCATTACGAAGATATTACGATACGTGCATGCGTATTGTAGAATACTCAATCGCTGTCGTTTTCTAGAGAAAGATGATTGCTTGTGAAGAAGGAAGACGCAATTGAGCTCGAGGGTACGGTAAAGGAACCGTTGCCCAACGCCATGTTTAAGGTCGAGCTCGAGAACGGTCATTCGGTTCTGTGCAACATTTCTGGCAAGATCCGAATGAATTACATCCGTATTCTCCCCGGTGACAGGGTTGTCGTGGAGCTTTCCCCGTACGACCTGACCCGCGGCCGCATCACCTATCGCTACAAATAGCGGCACGCATACACGCACTCCATTTCCGGCTGCAGGCTTAGCTCAACCTACGGTCGGATTGTGTGTGAAGACCAGCCATAGTTTTAAACGCCTGCGGCTGGGCGAGTAGATAGTAGGGAAGTAGTTTGAGCGCTACCGAAAGGAAGAACGATGAAGGTACGTCCTTCGGTCAAGAAGATGTGCGATAAGTGCAAAATCATTAGGCGCCATGGCAAGGTCCTCGTCATTTGCGAGAACCCCCGTCATAAGCAGCGTCAGGGTTAAGAGAGGAGACTACGTTGGCCCGTATTAATGGTGTCGACCTCCCGCGTGAGAAGCGCGTTGAGATCGGTCTGACCTACATTTACGGCATCGGCCGCACCACTGCGACGAAGATCTGCGTCGAGTGCAACGTTAACGTGGATACGCGTGTTAAGGACCTCACCGAGGATGAGGTTAACGCCATCCGTGATTATATCGATAAGAACCAGATCATGGTTGAGGGCGACCTCCGCCGTGAGCGCAACCAGAACGTCAAGCGCCTTATGGACATCGGCTGCAACCGCGGCCTTCGTCACCGCAAGGGCCTCCCGGTCCGCGGCCAGCGCACCCACACTAACGCTCGTACCCGCAAGGGCCCGAAGCGTCAGATCGGTGCTAAGAAGAAGAAATAAGGAGCGCTAGATAGATGGCTACTGCTAAGAAGAACGTTCGCGCTGCCCGTCTGAAGCGCGCGGACCGTAAGAACATTTCCGTGGGCCAGGCTCACATCCGTTCTACGTTCAACAACACGATCGTTTCGATCACCGATCCCCAGGGCAACGTCATTTCCTGGAAGTCGGCTGGCCAGGTGGGCTTCAAGGGCTCCCGTAAGTCCACGCCGTTCGCTGCCCAGATGGCTGCCGAGGCTGCTGCCAAGCAGGCCATGGAGCACGGTATGAAGAAGGTTTCCGTCTTCGTCAAGGGCCCCGGCTCCGGTCGTGAGACCGCCATCCGCTCCCTCCAGGCTGCTGGCCTCGAGGTCTCGAGCATCCAGGACAAGACCCCCATTCCGCACAACGGCTGCCGCCCCAAGAAGCGTCGCCGCGTGTAACTGAAAGGATCGTATCAATATGGCAATCGACAGGACTCCTGTTCTTAAGCGCTGCCGTCAGCTCGGGATCGATCCCGCTGAGCTCGGTTACAGCAGCAAGAAGGAATCTATCCGTCAGCCCAAGCGCCGTCGCAAGGAATCTGAGTACGGCATGCAGCTGCGCGAGAAGCAGAAGGTCAAGTTCATCTATGGCGTTCTGGAGAAGCAGTTCCACGGCTACTTCAACAAGGCCCGTAAGATGAACGGCGTCACCGGTGAGAACCTCATGATCATCCTTGAGTCTCGCCTTGACAACGTCGTCTTCCGTCTTGGCTTCGCCCGCACCCGCAAAGAGGCTCGTCAGTCCGTCCGTCACGGTCACTTCACCGTGAACGGCAAGCGCGTGGACATCCCGTCCTACCGCGTCAAGGCCGGCGACGTCGTCGCTGTCGGCGAGAAGTTCCGTGACCTCCTCCCCATCAAGGAGGCCCTGATTTCCTCCGAGCGCTTTGAGGTCCCTGGCTGGCTCGAGGTCGATATCGAGAAGCTGTCTGGTAACGTGCTCGCTCTGCCGACGCGTGAGCAGATCAGCGGTGATATCAACGAGCAGCTCATCGTCGAGCTCTACTCTAAGTAGTCCATCCGGGCTGCTGAGGCTGGAGGTAATACATGTCAGAATTCATTAGGCCTCAGGTTCAGGTCGAAGAGATCAACGAGACGTCTGCTCGTGTCTCCGTCGAGCCGCTCGAGCGTGGCTACGGCGATACGCTGGGTAACTCCCTTCGTCGCGTTCTTCTGTCCTCGCTCGAGGGTGCCGCCGTCGAGGCTATTCAGATCGATGGTGCGCAGCACGAGTTCATGACCATCCCTAACATGGTCGAGGATGTCACCGACATCGTCCTGAATGTCAAGGGTCTTGTCTTCAGGGCTCTCGGCACGACCGACGAGGCGACCGCCACCATCTCGGTTGACGGCCCCTGCGAGGTCACCGGTGCGGACTTCTTTATTCCGTCCGAGTTTGAGCTGGTCAACCCCGAGCAGCACATCGCTACGCTCACCGAGGGTGGCCATCTCACCATGAGCATGCGCATCGGCTATGGCCGCGGCTATGTTTCTGGCGAGGCCAACAAGCGCGACAACGATCCCATCGGTGTGATCCATGTCGACTCGCTGTACTCGCCGGTTTCCCGTTGCGCCAAGCTCGTTGAGGCTTGCCGTGTCGGTCAGCATACCGACTACGACCGCCTTGTCCTCGAGATCGAGACCAACGGCTCCATCGCCCCGCGCGACGCCGTGGTCCAGGCTGCCAATATCATCAACCAGCATATGGCCGCCTTTATGAACCTTGCCGAGACCCCCGAGGTCGAGGAGGAGGCTTCGATCTTCGCTCCCGAGGTCACCAACGACAACGCCGAGCTGGACAAGCAGATCGAGGATCTGGACCTTTCCGTCCGTTCCTACAACTGCCTTAAGCGCGCCAGCATTCACTCGGTCCGTCAGCTCGTTGAGTTCTCGGAGAACGATCTGCTCAACATCCGTAATTTCGGTGTTAAGTCGATCGAGGAAGTGAAGGACAAGCTTGAGTCCATGGGCCTGAGCCTGAAGGCTTAATGCTTCGCATATTTGAGGAGAAACTAGACCATGCGTCACAACGTTAAGAAGGGCCTTAAGCTCGGCACCGATGCGAGCCACACCAAGGCCATGAAGAAGAGCCTTGCTAAGGCCCTCTTCGAGAACGACCGCATCAAGACCACCGAGACCCGCGCTAAGGCGCTGCGTTCGGTCGTCGATCCGATCATCACTTGGGCCAAGAAGGGCGACCTGCACTCTCGTCGTCTGGCTATCGCCAAGCTCGGCGATAAGCAGCTCGTTGCCGAGATCTTCGACAAGGCTGCTCAGGGCATGTGGCAGGACCGCAACGGCGGTTACACCCGCATCATGAAGCTCGGTAACCGTAAGGGCGACAACGCTCCCATCGTTATCATGGAGCTCGTCACCGAGCCTTGCACGCCTAAGGCCAAAAAGGCTGCTCCGGCCCCCAAGAAGGCCGCTGCTCCCAAGAAGGTCGAGGCTGTCGAGGAGACCGCTGCCGAGGAGGCTCCTGCTGAGGAGACCGCTGAGTAGACATTCCGTCTGCATAGGCTATATTCGAGGGGTACGTTCGCGTACCCCTCTTTTTTTGTCGCGATACCGTTGCTTGTTTGTTGGGAGCGCCCATGACTGCGCCGTCTGATTTCAATTCGATTTCCGAGCTTGACGCCACGCTCGTATTTCGCGTGGCCTATGATGGCTCGTCGTATAGCGGATTTGCCGAGCAGCCGGGACAGACGACGGTTGCGGGTGAGCTACGTCGAGCCATCGAGACGCTGCTTCGCCGCCCGATCGATCTGACGTGTGCGGGGCGTACCGATGCCGGCGTGCATGCCGTGGCTCAGTACATCAGCGTGCCCGTAACGGACGCTGAGCTCGCTTGTACGCGCCGTAGGTGGCTGCGGGCTATGGATGCCCTTCTGCCCAAAGATATCGCCATTAACGAGGTCTACAAGGCCCGTAAAGGCTTTTCTGCGCGTTTTGACGCGCGTTCCCGTACGTATACGTACCGTATTGCCGATCGAGATGCGCGCCCCGTGCTGTCCCGCGGTGCCGTGTGGTGGCATCGCTATCCCTTGGATGTTGAGGCTATGTCTGCTGCCTGCCCCGCTCTGCTGGGCGAGCAGGACTTTAAAAGCTTTTGCAAGGTTGCTTCGGCCGTTGGCAAGCCCACGCATCGCTGCGTGATGCGTGCCGAATTTGGCCATGAGGTTGCGTTTGGCGAGGACATCCTGACGTTCACCATCGAGGGCAATGCGTTTCTGCATTCGATGGTCCGTACGATCGTGGGCACGCTTGTCGAGATTGGCATGCATCGCCGTGAACCCGAGTGGATGCGCGAGGTCATCGATGCTTGCGACCGTACCGCTGCGGGCCCCACGGCTCCTGCCTGCGGCCTTACGTTTATGGGCGTGGATTACGATCCCGCCGAGCTTGTCGTGCTCGACTAGGGGAGGGCTCGACGCGTCGTGCGTCGACACCTGCCATCTGTGGGCTGCGCGTGTGCAACATCTGTTCTTGGCGTGCAATACAACCGGTGTCTCATTGCTTTTATTGCCGGGGTGTACCATGAACCACGGTTTTATTCATTGCTGTCGAGAGGACGGATAATTTGGTTCGACGTGGCTCGCATCCGCGACTTTCGGTGATCCTTGTGGTAGAAGGTTCGCCCAGCTATGCGATGCGTGCGCTCGAGAGTATCCAGAACCAAGACCTCTACGATTTGCAGATTGTCGTTGTCTGTCGCGATGCTGCGCCCGGTGTGCGCCATTCGCTTCAAGTTGCTGCTGACAGGGACATCCATATTGATTTGATTGACGTCGAGGACGCGACGCGCGGCGCGTGTCTTCGTGCCGGTTTTGCTGCCTCGCGCGGCTCTCAAATCATCGCCATGAACGCCGATGAGTGGTTTGCTCCGCAATCCCTTTCCAAGATGGTCGATATCGCGTGCGATACTGCGGCAGACATAGTGTTCCCCACGGTGTCGCTCGACCGCTATGATGCACATCGAGAGCGCCATTCGCGCGTCTTGGATGCTACTCATATTTCCATTGATAGCAAATCTTCGATGGTGGCCGGGCTGCCCCAGTTGATTTTAGGCGGCTTGGTTGCTCAAGTCTCTGGCGTGATGTATAGCCGTCCGCTGTTTGAGGCATGCCTTTTGTGCGACAAGGCGTTTCGCACAGTTGGGTTTATGGCATGCGCGCTCTCGCAGGCGCAGCGCGTCTCCGGATGCGGCAACGCTTGTTTCCACACGGTGGCGCCTAAGCTTACAGATGCCTTTGATCCCACCATGTATGCCAAGGTATCCGATGACACCCGGGCGCTCGACGAGCTTGCGGACTCACTCTCGGAAGCAGATAGCGGTGGTCGGCTCAAGCTGGCAAGCCAAAAGTTCTACTTTGCCGGACTGGTCGCCTGCATCGAGAATTTGTGTCTGAGCCCGCATGGAGTGTCGTCAATTGAGCGTTCCGCCCGCATGCGTGATATGCTCGAGGCGCCTCGAACCCGTCAGATGGTCGCCGCGCTCAAGGATAACCATCGGGGGCTCGGTCTGTTGTTTGGGCCGATCGCCAGCGCTAAGCCCGCGCGCTGCGTGATGTGTACGCATCTGGCAGCTTTTCTTAACCGTACGGGCGCAAAAACCGCCTAAACGGCTCATTACGAAACAAACTTGCATAGAATTGTTTCGAAATGCGTTCTTATTCACAAAAGCCTTCAAATAGCGCTAAACTATTCAAACACTGATTGATTGTCTCCGCCATCTTTTGGAGAGAGGGTTTGTATGGCTAAAAAACGCAATGGGCGCCAGGATGCCATTAGAGATATTGTGCGCAATAAGGATGTCCGCACGCAGCGCGTGCTGGTCGATGAGCTCCGTGCTATGGGCTTTGATTGCACGCAGGCGACTGTCTCTCGCGATATTGCCGACATGGGGCTGCGTAAGCTCCCTGAGGGCATCTATGTTCTGGCAGAGGACCTACACCTGCAGCGTATGGTTTCCGAGCTCGTAACGGGCGTTCTGCGTACCGATAATCTGGTTATGATCAAGGCTCAGCCTGGCACGGCTTCCGGCATCGCCGCCGCCGTTGACGCGGCCGAGTTGCCCGATGTGCTTGGCTCGCTTGCCGGCAACGATACGATTTTGGTTATTGCCCAGACGGCCGAGGACGGCGAGCGCCTCGAGGCACTGATCAATAAGCTGAGCAATTCTCGCAAGTAGGCGTGCGGGTCGTGCGCTCGGCACTTCGTGCACTGACATAGTGGCTTGTAAGGGGTATCGACGTTGGTCGGTACCCCTTTTTGATTGCCGGTATAAAGACCGCCCACCAGGTCGCTTCAAACTAAAAGGCCCCCGAGCAGTTCAATAGGCTGCTCGGGGGCCTTGTTGCTTATGGCCGGATGATTTCTAGCCGACCGTATCGTCAGGCGTGGGCGAGGGGTCGGGAGTGGGCGTAGGCGTAGGCGTAGGCGTGCCGCCATCGCCGCCGGTCGAACCACCAGTGGAGCTGCCCGTCGAACCACCGGTCGTACCGGTGCCGCCGGTGGTGTCACCGCCCGTGGTCTCGGTGGTCGTGGTCGTCGTGGTAGTCGTTGTGGTGGTTTCCTCTTCCTCTTCCTCTTCGTCCTTGTCCTTGTCGTCGTTCTCCGACTTCTTGGTGTTGTTGGTGCCGTAGAACTTCCAGACGCTGTTGTTCTTGTAGGTGGGCGCCGTTCCGGTCGCAAACTCCTCGCGCTCGGTACCGGTCAGAACGGTGTTCATAAACCGCTTAAAGACAGGCAGGTTGGTGCTGTCTCCCAGCAGGTCCGTGCCGTACTTTTGGATGGGGATCTCGCCCGCGGAATAGCCGGTCCACAGGGCGCATGCCAGCTGCGGGGTATAGCCGCAGAACCACAGGTTGGTGGTGTTGTCGGTGGTGCCCGTCTTGCCGGCATAGGGCTGGTTGACACTCAGGGCGCCGGCAGCACCCGTACCGCTGCCCTTCATGACGCCGGACAGAACATCGGTGACCGCGGCGGCCTCGCCCTCGGTAAGCACCTGTGAGGGATTGTCGGTGTGCTGGTACAGCACCGAGCCGGTACGAGAATCAATCTCGGTGATGGCGATCGGCTGGCGATAGTAGCCGCCGTTGGCAAACGTCGCGTAGGCGGCGGCCATCTCGAGCGGCGAGATCGAGCCGGTGCCGAGGGTCATGACGGGAACGTCCTCGATGTTGTCCTTGGCGGGGTCGATGCCGAGCTTTTTGACGAGCGAGATGATCTTGCTGTTGCCGACGGCTTCCGCCACCTGGATGTAGCCGGTGTTGGAGGAGTATGCCGTCGCCTGCTTAAGCGTGATGTTGCCATAGCTCTGGTTGGCGTAGTTTTGTACCTCGGTTGTGGTGCCCTTGGCCTTGAGCGGCGAGTTGCAGTTGAGGGTGACGTTGGGGTTCATGCCGTTTTGGATGGCAGTTGCCAGCGTAAAGGCCTTAAAGGTGGAGCCGACGGGACGCTTGGCCGTGGCATGGTTTACGTGGTTCTCGTCGGCGTTGTAGTCGTAGCCGCCCACCATGCACTTGATGTAGCCGGTCTTGGGGTCGACGACGACCATGCCCATGTCCAGGCCGTCAAGCGAGAGCGTGTCGAGCTGCTCGCGGACGGCATTCTCTGCCACCTGCTGCATCGTGGGGTCGATGGTGGTCTTGACGGTCAGGCCGCCCTTAAAGAGCACGTCGGTCGAGAACTCCTGCTCCAGTAGCTGCTTGACGTAGGAGACAAAGTAGGGCTGCGAGTAAACGTCGACGCCGCTGCCCGAGATTTCGGTCACGTTGAGGGTGATGGGCTCGGCCTGTGCGGCATCGTGATCCTCCTGGGTGATGTGGCCCAGGCGCAGCATGTTGTCGAGAACCTTGTTGCGGCGAGACAGTGCCAGATCGGGATTGACCGTGGGGTCGTACTGCGAAGGCGAGTTGGGAAGGCCGATGAGTAGCGCGGCCTCGCTCAGGGTGAGGTCGGCGGCGCTCTTGGACAGATAGGTCTCGGCTGCGGCCTCGATGCCGTAGGCGCCGTGACCGTAATAGATGGTGTTGAGGTACATCATGAGGATCTCGTCTTTGGAGTACATGTCCTCCATCTTGATGGCGATGTAGGCCTCGCGCACCTTACGCTCGATGGTCGAGTCGAACTGCTCCTCCTGCAGAATGGTGTTGCGCACCAGCTGCTGGGTGATAGTCGAGGCGCCTTCGTGCCCGCCGCCGAGGGTTGCCACCGCAGCACGCGCGATACCCCATAGGTCGATACCGCCGTGCTCGTAGAAGCGCTCGTCCTCGACGTCAACGGTGCCCTGCAGCACGTAGGGGGAGACTTCGTCCTTGGTGATGGACTTGCGGTTTTGCGTGTAGAAGCTCGCGATCTTGTTGCCGTTGCAGTCGACGATCTCGGTGGGCTCGCTCACCAGATACGCGTTGGCGTCGGTGTAGTCGGGCAGATCGGACAGCCAGCGGTTGACGTTGCCGACCATGCCGATGCCAAACGCCACGCCCGCAATCAGCAGAAAGCCCAAAAACGAGAGCAGGATTATGGGCAGGGCGTGCGTCTTTGAACGGCTGTGTCCCTGTCGTTGGCGAGGACCCATATATTGACCTCCAGGTATGTCGTGCCGGACGGTGGATGTGCCGTCGGGGCAGGATGGACATAAGTTATTACACGATAAACCAAACGGGGCGCGCGAGGCCTCGTGTATGCTGGAAGACGGCATTTTTCAGAGTGAATGCATACCTTGGTAAGGAGTTTGTCGATGGCGATTCGGACGATGGGGCCGAGCGGACAATACGAGACTGGATTGGATGCTGTCGGTGCGGCGCTGCCCGAGCTACTGGCGCCGGCGGGTGGGCTCGACCAGATGCTTGCGGCCATCGCCGCGGGCGCCGATGCCATCTATGCGGGGTTGGGCGGCTTTAACGCCCGTGTGAGTGCGCACGGGTTTACCGACGACGAGTTTGCGCGCGGCTGCGCCGTGGCGCATGCCCATGACGTGCGTGTGTACGTGACGCTCAACGTGTTCGTGTTTGACGATGAGTTGTCCGACGCGGTGGCGTTGGGAGCTCAAGCACTGGAGCTGGGCGCCGATGCCCTGATTGTTGCCGATGCCGGATTGGTGTGCGCACTGCGCACGGCGATTCCCGGGGTCGAGATTCACCTGTCCACGCAGGCGGGCGCTCATAGCGAAGGCGCCGTGCGGCTTGCCGCCGATGAGCTGGGGGTCGAGCGCGTGACGACGGCACGCGAGCTGGCGGTCGACGAGATTGCGGCGCTATGTGCCACGGGCGTGCCCATCGAGGTATTCTGCCACGGTGCGATTTGCATCGGCTATTCGGGGGCGTGCGAGTTCTCGGCCCTGCGGCGTGGGCGCTCGGCGATGCGCGGCGACTGCACGCAGCCGTGCCGTTTGGCGTACGACCTGGTGGACGAGGCGGGACAGAGCGTTGTCGCCGTCGAGGGAGATCGCCTGCTGTGCCCGCGTGACTATCTGGGTATTGCGCATCTGCCCGAGCTTGTAGATGCCGGCGTGGCGTCGCTCAAGATCGAGGGGCGCATGAAGAACCCCGATTACGTATTCAACGTGGTGCGGGTGTGGCGCCGGGCGCTCGATATGCTGCGCGACGGCGCGTGGGACCCCGGTGTCGTGGAAGAGCTTGAGCGCGAGCTGGGAAGGTCGTTTAACCGTGGGTTTACCGATGCGTACCTGCGAGGGCGTTCGGGTGCCGAGCTGATGAGCTTTGAGCGTGCGATTAACCAGGGCGTGCGCGTGGGGCGCTTGGTCGCTGTGGGCCACGAAGAGGTGACCGTTGAGCTCGACGCCGCCGTGGCGGCGGGTGACACGCTCGAGATTCGGTTTTATCCGGGTGTCGACGCGCGTCCCGATGTGCCTAAGCGCTGGCCGCAGGTGCCCTGCCCGGTGGATGCCGCAGCGGGGAAGCGCGTCGTCGTGCATTGCAAGCGTAAGGTGGACACGGGCTGCGAGGTATACCTGATTCGCAGCGCCGGCGTGTTGGATCAGACGGCGGCGGTGTTGGAGCGCATGCGGGCCGAGGCGGATGCGATTGCGCCCGTTGCGCGTGCCGTTGAGGTGTTGCCGTTTGAGGACGTTGCGGTGGATGGTGGTACGTCGACGGAGTTGGTGGAGTGCGCGGTTCCCACTCGCATGGTTTTTGCTTGGCAGCTGATGGATGCCGACCCGCGTGGAGAACTCGATTTGTCCGACGCCGTTGTGGTGCTTGACGAGGTGTGCCGCACGGGTGACGCTGACCGGACCCGCTCACTGACACAGCGTGCCGGGCGCGTCGTCTGCCGCAACCTGGGACAGGTGGTGATCGCTCGCGAGCTGGGCGTGACGTTTGACGTGGCGGCGCCGGTGTTCTGCGCGAATCGGGCCACGCTTGCCTGGCTGCGCGAACTCGGTGCGGGGCGGGTGTACTTGCCGGCCGAGTTGCTCGGCAATGATGCGGAGCGTATTGCCGAACTGGTTGCTGAACCCGGCGTCTGGGGTCCGGTCGACGCCGACCGTCCCGAGCTTATGGTGTGCGAGCACTGCCTGCTGACCGCCGAGGGCGTCTGCGCTACCGATGCGACGGGACAGGTCCGTTGCCGCGACTGCTTGCGTCGTCGGCAGGTACGCTATCTGGTCGAGCGTGACGGTACACGTCTGCCGGTCGCCGTTGACGCGTGCGGCAGGACGAGGATTTTCCTGTCGTAGGTGCCGCGTCGCGTCAGTTTGTTATCATATGAGAGTTTATGGACTTCCAGCACCGCCGTATCCGGTGAGGGTGCTATAGCAAAAGGAGGATACCCAATGCTGTCTGTTGACGAGCAAATGCGTATCATCACCTCGGGTGCAGCGCAGATCGTCCCCGAGGCCGACCTTCGCAAGAAGCTTGAGAAGGGCGAGCCCCTCAACATCAAGCTCGGCGTCGATCCCACCAGCCCCGACCTGCACCTGGGCCATGCCGTGCCCCTGCGCAAGATGCGTCAGTTCCAGGACCTGGGCCACAACGTCACCCTTATCATCGGCAACGGCACTGCGCTGATCGGCGACCCCTCGGGCAAGAACTCCACCCGCCCGCAGCTTTCGCAGGAGCAGATCGAGGCCAACGCCGAGACCTACGTGAGCCAGGCCATGAAGATCCTGGACCCCGAGAAGACCACCATCGTGCACAACGGCGACTGGATCCTTTCGATGGACCTGGCCGGCCTGCTGCAGGTGTGCTCCAAGTTCACCGTCGCCCGCATCCTCGAGCGCGACGACTTTACCAAGCGCTACCAGTCCCAGACGCCGATTGCCCTGCACGAGTTCCTGTACCCTGTGATGCAGGCCTTCGACTCCGTGCAGATCAAGGCCGACGTCGAGATGGGCGGCACCGACCAGCTCTTTAACCTGCTCGCCGGCCGCGAGCTCATGGAGAAGATGGGCATGGAACCGCAGATCGCGCTCACCATGCCGCTGCTCGAGGGCACCGACGGCGTCCGTAAGATGTCCAAGTCCTACGGTAACTACATCGGCCTGACCGATGCTCCCAAGGATATGTTCGGCAAGACCATGTCCATCCCCGACGAGATGATTGGCAAGTACTATCGTCTGGCCAGTTCGCTCACCCCGGCCGAGGTCGACAAGATCGATGCCGCCCTGGCCGATGGCTCCGCCGACCCCTACGAGCTCAAGCGCGCTCTAGGCCGCGACCTGTGCGACACCTACCACGGTGCTGGCGCCGGCGACGAGGCTCAGGCCGAGTTCGACCGTGTGTTCAAGGAGGGCCAGCTTGCCGACTTCCCCGAGAAGCACGTTGAGCTGACCGTCAACGACGAGGGCCAGATTTACCTCGCTGGCCTGCTCAAGGACCTGGGCCTTTCGGCCAGCGCCGGTCAGGCCCGCCGCGACATCGACGGCGGCGGCGTCAAGATCAACGGCAAGGCTGTGGCTCCCAAGAGCTACAACATCGATCCGAGCGCCCTCAAGCTGGGCGACACCCTCTCCGTGGGCAAGCGCAAGGGATTTAAGTTGGTCTAACGAGCGAGTTGACCTCACAAGTGCAATAAGGCCGCAGCCGGGAATCCCGACTGCGGCCTTTTTGGTTACGACGATCCCTTGGGGACGGAGGGATCATTTGGCGGTGCCGTTAAGCGGAAGGGGTGTTAGCGGGACTTTCTTTTGGGCATACAATGGCTATTGGCTTGCTGCGGTGAAGGTCTGTCCGCTCCGCAGCTTTTTTCTACGGTTAAAGGAGTATGTATGTCCGTTGAGGTCATGAGGTCTGTGATCGATGCTGCCGAGGGGCGCGTGCCCGTCGACACGCTGTTTACCAATGCGCAGATCGTCGACGTGTATGGCCAGCGTGTGGCGCCCGGTAGCGTTGCCGTCAAGGACGGTGTGATCGTCGGCGTGCTCTACGATGGTCGCGACGATGCTGCTGGCACCTACGAGGCAACTGAGGTCATCGACTGCCAGGGTCGCTATCTCGCTCCCGGTTTTATTGACGGGCATTTGCATATCGAGTCCTCGAACATCCGTCCCGCCGAGTATGCTCGCATGGCCGCGACGCGCGGTACTACCACCGCCATTGCCGACAGCCACGAGATTGCCAATGTTGCCGGTCTCGACGGCTTGCGCTTTATGATCGAGGACGGCCGCCGCGCACCCATCTCCATCAAGTACATGATGCCTTCGTGCGTGCCCGCGCTGCCCGACGAGCAGGCCGGTGCCGTTATTTCGGCTGCCGATATGCAGGCGTTTTTTGCCGAGCATCCGGGCGATGTTTTTGGCCTGGGCGAGATGATGAACCTGCCGGGTGTCTTTATGGCCGACCCCGAGACCTGTGCTCGCATCGATGCTGCCAACCAGACGCCGTCCAAGCAGGTCGACGGCCATGCACCGCTCGTTGCCGGCAAGGACCTTAATGCCTATGCCGCGGCGGGCATTATCGCCGATCACGAGTCGACGATTCCCGAGGAGGCGCTCGATAAACTGTCTCGTGGCATGTACGTGATGCTGCGCGAGGGCACCTGCAGCCATGACCTGGCCAACCTGTCGCCGATGCTGCTGGAGAATCCCGCGCGCGCCCGCCGCTGTTGCTTTGCGACTGACGACCGCGCCCCTTCCGATGCGCTTGCGACCGGCATGATCGACAATGCCTGTCGCGTGGCTATCGAGGCCGGTATCGACCCCGTGGTTGCCATCTCTATGGCGTCCCTCTCCACGGCCGAGGCGTTTGGCCTGGACCACGGTTGCCGCGACCCGCACGAGCTGCGTGGCGCCATCGCCCCGGGCAAGCGTGCCGACCTGCTGGTACTCAACGACCTGACGTTTGCCACGGCTCCGCATCGCGTATATGCCGCCGGTGCTCTGGTGGCGCAGGACGGCACCTTTGTGGGCGAGATCGCACCCGAGATGGCCGAGGTTGCGGCCCTTGCCGATGAGCTGCGTGCTTCCGTTAAGCTGCCGAAGCTATCGCTTGACGTGTTCGACTATGCCTTTAAGCCGGGCGAGGCCGTGATCGACGTGGTGCCGGGCAAGGCCATCACGGGCATGGCTCGTCCCGAGAATGCCGAGGGCCTGCGCCGCATTATGCTGATCGAGCGCCACGGCCGCGGTTTGTCACTGCAGGCCGAGGGGGCCGACGGTGATGGCCCTGCGGGCCTGGGTCTTGTTGGCAAGCACATTGGTCGCGGCTGGGTGCGTGGCTTTACCATTACGGGCGGTGCCATCGCCTCGACGATCGGCCACGACTCGCACAACGTGTGCGTGGTGGGCGACAACGCGGCCGATATGATGGCTGCCGTTGAGGCCGTGGGCCAGGGCGGCCACGTGCTGGTGCGTAACGGCGAGGTCGTGGCGCGCATTCCGCTGGCGCTCGGTGGCCTTATGAGCGAAGGCACGGCCGAGGACGTTGCCGCGCAGCACGACGACTTTATGGTCAAGGCACGCGCCATGGGTATTGAGCCGCCGCTCGACCCCATCATGGGCATCATCTTCCTGCCCCTGCCGGTTATCCCGACGCTCCGCATCCGCCCCGAGGGCATGTTCGACGTTACAACCTTCACCTACGCCGACTAGTCATCGGGGTGGCGTGTCGCCTGACGCCGCGACCGTGAGACCTCTGGCATGTGTGAGCTATTTGCCAGGTCCTTGTAACGTTTACGCCCGCGGAGTCTTATTTGAGCTCCCTTTGGGTACGTTGGAATCGGATGGACGTTCGATTCCAACAAGCCCGAAGGGAGCTTTTCTATGTTTAAACTGATTGCATCCGATATGGACGGCACGCTGCTTGACGAAAACGGCCAGGTGCCTCCCGAGACCTACGAACTGATTCTGGCGCTACACGAGCATGGCGTGCATTTCGCCGCATCGTCAGGTCGTCGCTACGATCGCCTGTGCGAGTTCTTTGCGCCCGTTCGCGACAAGATGGACTTTGTCGCCGCTAACGGCGCCCAAGTCTACGCCGACGGTAAGATGGTAGACCGTGAGGTGTATTCCCACCTGGCGATTCGAAGGCTCGCTCAAGCCGTCAGGACGTTTCCCAATCTGCATCTTGCGCTCTTTGACCGAACCAAGTCCTTCCTGCTCGATGACGAGTGCAAGTTCGTGCGTGAGGTCGATAAGGACCTTCCCAATGCCGAGCGTATTTGGGAGCTGCCCGATCCCAGCGTAAATATCATCAAAGCGAGTATCTTTTGCGACGACAGTGCGGTTATGGACAGTGCGTACGTGCTACAGCGCGAACTTGGTCAGCTCTTTACTTTTGCTCCCTCGGGTAATGCCTGGATCGATGCCATGCAGCCCGGTGTGTCGAAGGCCTCGGGCATCGCGCAGCTCGCGGAGCATTACGGCATTGGACGCGACGAGGTCATGGCGTTTGGCGACTCGATGAACGACTACGAGATCATTCGCTTTGTCGGCACGGGCTGTGCGATGGAAAACGCGCGCCCCGCGCTCAAGGCGGTGGCCGATCGCGTCGTGGGTTGCAACCGCGATCACGCTGTCCAGCAAGAACTCCGTCGTGTGCTGGAGAGCCTCGCTTAATCCGGCAGATGGGGACGTTCCTTTTCTGCCGACAGTGGGGGACAGTCCTTGCAGCTTTTTGCGAAGAGTGTCCCCAGTGACTAGTCGTTTAAGAACGTCCCCAATGACTGACCAATGACTAGGCGAGGGCGGCCATGATGGTGCGGGCGACGCCGTCGTGGTCGTTGTCGTATTCGGTGATGGCGTCGGCGGCCTCGCGATCTTCGGGCTCGGCGTTGATCATGGCCATGCCATGGCCCGCTGCCTGCAGCATGGGGATGTCGTTGATGTTGTCGCCGAACGCCCAGGCGTCGGCGAGACGCTCGCCCAGATGCTCACACAGCCACGTGAGGGCCGTTCCCTTGGTGGCGCCTTCGCCCATAACCTCGATATTCATGGCGTACGAACGCGTGACCTCAATGCCTCCGAGCGTGTCGAGCGCCGCCGCGATGGCGTCGCGATCGGTGGGGTCGTGCCAGTACATGGCGATGCGTTCGAGCGTCTCGACCTCGTCGATCTTGCTGTCGATATCCATGTCGATCGGTGTTCGTGTGCGCTTGAGCGAAGCCGCGATGTGAGGATCGCCGCCGCAGAATTCGTCCAGGCGCGTGTAGAGCGAGCGGGGGAGGAAACACTGCCCGTCCGCGAAGATATCGAAGGTGACGTCATGGCCGGTGGCAATGCTATGGACGTGGTGGGCGATGGCGCGGTCGAGCGGTCGGCTCAAAATGCGCGTAGCACGTGAGGCATCGGTGGGCGTATCGTCGTCGAGCTGCCAGACGCTGGCACCATTGGCGCAGACCGCGTAGTGCACGGCGGGATGGGCGAGGATGGGCTCAAAGACGCCTGACAGTGGACGGCCTGTGCAGGGCACAAACTCAATACCGCGGCGCGCAAGCTCGTCGAGCATCGCCCAGGTGGCGTCGCTCATCTGCTTATCACTCGTCAGCAGCGTTCCATCCATATCGGAAAACACAATCATTTGATGCAGCCCTTTCTGCTGGCATAAAAAGCGTGGCCGAGGGCGGCGATGCCCTGGCCACGCTCGAGTTCTATAACGGTCCGCGTCCTAGCGGTCAGCGAGCGGCTTGTACTCTAGCGGCTCGATCACCGGACGATAGGCGGGGCGGATGATACGGTGCGCGCAGAAGAGCTCTTCCATGCGGTGTGCCGACCAGCCCGCCATGCGGGCGACGGCGAACAGCGGCGTAAAGAGCGTCTCGGGCACGCCGAGCATCTTGTAGATAAAGCCCGTGTACAGGTCGATGTTGGCGCAGATGGGCTTGGTCATGCCGTGGTCGCGCATGACCTGGGGTGCCAGGCGCTCGATGCGCTCGATGAGCGCGAATTCATCGCCTAGGTCCTTCTTGGCGGCAAGCGTGCGCGCGTAACGGCGGCAGACCTCGGCGCGCGGGTCGCTGAGCGTATAGACGGCGTGGCCCATGCCGTAGATGAGGCCCGTGCCGTCGAAGGCCTGCTTGTCGAGGATCTTGCCCAGGTAGGCCGCGACCTCGTCCTCGTCCTCCCAGTTGGAGACATGCGCGCGGATGTCCTCGTGCATAGACACGACCTTGGCATTGGCACCACCGTGGCGCGGGCCCTTGAGCGAGCCGATAGCCGCGGCGTAGGCGGAATACGGGTCGGTGGCCGAAGACGACAGCACGCGGCAAGCGAAGGTGGAGTTGTTGCCGCCGCCGTGCTCGGCATGCAGCATGAGCATAACGTCGAGCAGCATCGCCTCATCGCGGGTGAACGCCATGCCGCCGCGCAGGACCTGTAGGATGGTCTCGGCGGTGGAGAGACCGGGCGTGGGGTGCGGCACGTGAACCTCGGAGCCGCGAAGCTTGGCGACCGAGGCCATGTGTGCGAAGGCGGCGATGCGCGGGAGACGTGCGAGCATGGAAATGGCGACGTCGATTTCGTGCTCGGGCGTGATCACGTCTGGTTCGGCATCGAAGGCGTAGAGCAGCAGTACGGCGCGCTGGAGCACGTTCATGATGCTCGACGATACCGTGGTCATAGGGAACTCTTTAACGTACTCGTCGCTCAGATGTCTAAAGGCGCCCAGGCGCTCGCAAAAGCCGTCGAGCTCTTCCTTGTTGGGCAGCGAACCCGTGATAAGCAGATAGGCGACTTCCTCGTAGCCGTAGCGATTCTCGGCCTGGGCATTGTTGACCAGATCCTCGATGCTGTAGCCGCGAAGCGTGAGCTTGCCCTGATCGGGCACGACCTTTCCGTCGACCTTGTTGTAGCCGTGCACATCCGAGATACGAGTGAGGCCCGCGACCACGCCCGAGCCGTCGGCATTGCGCAGGCCGCGCTTGACATTGTGCTCGACAAACAGGCCCTCGTCATAAGGGTCGGTCGGCAGGCCGTGGTAGAGGCTTTCGCTCTCAGACGAAATCTGGCGGCTTGCTTCGTAATCCAGAACCAGGCGGCTCAAGTGGTCATCGAAGCGGTAATAGATTTTCTTGGCGTCGTAGGCCATGTGCGCTCCTCTCCGGGCCGTATGGGGGGCGGCGTGCTTGGGTGCAGATGCGCCGGCCTGTTCCCGTACGGCCTGCTCGCTACAGGCGGTACATAAAGTTAAAGACGTCCTCGCGCTGGATGGACACGTTGACGCCCGAAAGCTCGCCGGCCTCGGCCAGCGCCTTCTGCAGCTCGGCGAAGTCGAGCTTGGACTCGGCGGTGTCGGCCAGCATGGTCATGGTGAAGATGTCCTCGATAATGGACTGCGTGATGTCGCGGATGTCGACGTTGGCCTCGCCTAGGACACGGGTGACGCCGGCGACGATGCCGGGGCGGTTCTTGCCAAGGACGGTGATGACGATACGGGAGGACGAGATCTCGGCCATGGGAAACCCTTTCGCGTGATTGCGGCGCGCGCGGGGCGCTCCGCTACGGTACAGTGTTCATCATTGTACCTGTCTGGCGCAAAAAAGGCGCGCTCGCTGCGGCGTTACATGCCTGCAACATGAGCGTAAGGGGGAAGGCCGCACGGGGAAGAGCCGTCTGGCGCGTGTCCGGCTCGTGTTGGGTTGATTTCCGATCTCAGCCGAACACATTGAGCGGACAGGCCGTTCCCGCAGTCAGCCGAACGCCTCCGACGGCTGATTCCGAACTGGAAGCGGAGGGCATCCCCGCCCTTCGGTAGGGGATACCGCTCCGCGGCGCATGCCGCGGGCGGCGCCCCTATCGGACCACCGTGACCTCAGTTGGGATGGGCCCAGCACTGCCGCGTACTCGGTGAGCTAGAGCCAACTGTTCGTCTTCACGTCGCGTATGGCGATATTTCGGTCGTCCGGCTCGGTGATGCCGTAGCCGAACGCCTGGAGCGTCTCGATGGACTCCTGGATCCTCTGTTGGAACATGGGACCCGGATCGACCCTCGGCCCGAGGTGCCCGCGCCAAAGGCACGGCGTGGCGCGCAGCATGTTATGGATTTTGGAGATGGGCTCGATGTCGGCGTAGACGTTGAGCGTCGCCATGGCGTCCTTGTGGCCGAGGATCGATTGGAGCGCCTTGATATCGCCGCCTTGGCGGATCCACTGCGTTGCGAACGTGTGGCGAAGGCCGTGGAACGTGATCAGCTCGTCGTTGGTGCCCATGAGGCCGTTGGTCTCCGAGAACGTCTTGAACGCCCTGCGGATATAGCTTGTCGTCGCGAAGGTCGCGCCCGGCTCCGACAGGATGTAGCAGTCCCCGATCTCGACCGCCCCGGTAAGGCCGCGCAAGCGCAGCTTTCCGCAGTCGATCTCGTGGGTCTCCTTCAGGAAGGGGAGTAGGCCGACCGGGTCGATGGGGATACCCCTGGCGTTATGGGTCTTGGTGTCCTTGATGAACGAACCCATTCCCTTCGCGTACGCCACCGAGTGTCTGATCGAGATCAGGCCCGTCTCGAAATCCACATCGCACCACCGAAGGCCGCAGACCTCGCCGATTCGCATCCCCGTGTGCAGGGCGAGTACGACCGCCCCCTAATCCTCGGCGGACCAATCGAGTCCGAACTCCTTTCGGGCATCCTCTTCGCTCATGACTTCGAGAAGGTCTCCGGGTTGGCAACGAAGGGCGAGGCATAGCTGCTCGAGTGTGTTGAAGCGAATGCCGCGAATATGCCCTTTTTTTATACGGGACAGGTTCACGGGCGTGGTTCCAATCCTTTCGGCAAGTTCGTTCGAGGAAATCTTTCGCTCGGCCATGATCTTGTCGAGGCGAACAATTACGGGCATGGCGTTTCCTTACGCAATCTCGTCGGAGTCGAGGTACAGCTCTCGGGCGTACAAGAAGAGCTGGGAAAGCATGAGCAAGACGATGCCGAGAACCAGAGAGGTCCAGTCGAATGATGAAGCGATCTCTTGGGCGCCGACGGCCCCCTCGCCGCCAAACATCGAAACGGAGGTTTCGAGTGAGCCGGCGTAGAAGCTGGTGGCAGCTTGAACAACGAAGAGAATGCCGAGCACCTTCAAGCATGTCGCAGACCCTTTCTTGAAGGGGTCTCCGCTCTTGATCGTCCACACGAGAACGGCGCTGAGGATGGTCGTGGCGATACCGATGACGGCAGGGGCCAATGTCGAGATCGCAAGGGCTGGATACGCGGGGGAGTCTGCAATTACAGGGTTGTCGAGCACTTCGATTGCTGGCTTTAAGGAGAACGCCACTTGTGCGATGGCGGTGACGCAAAGGGCCGCAGAGGCTATCGCACATGCGATGCGGAAGGAATGAAGCCGGGGAGTGCGATTGTCGTAACTCATAATAACCTCCGAAGAATTTAAAAACCTCAGGTTACTTTTTAACAGTTTATGTTAAATTGATTTTGCCGGCAAGTAATCACAGCATGCTGCAACCGAAACCCCTCTAGATTGGAGAGGATTATGTTCAGTACTGTTAAGTCGTGTAAGCTCTTGGTTTTCCTCGGCCTCGCTCTTTGTCTGTTGCTGCCGGGAGCCCCCGCTTTTGCGGATACCCCGATGCCTCCTTCCCAGGAGAGCAGCCAGTGTGCCCTCGTTGAGCCCCTCGGGTATACGGACGACGTCGTCGATACCTACTGGAGCTACAGCTGTCCTCGCGGCGTGAGCGGGCACAGCATCTCGATGTTCAACATCTCTTACAAGACGATCTCCTACCGAAATGGCTATCGCCGATCCGCGCATCATAGGGAATCCCGCCTCGCTGCAATGTGTTCCTGTGGTGTTCTTGGCACAACTGATAAATGGCAATTTGTCTATAGCACCTACTAGATGCGAGGAGGGGCCGAGCATTTTGTTCGGCCCCTCTGTTCCGACTGGATGAGGTTAAGGTTGGCGATGAATATGCTCAAAATCTCGAAGGCAATCTTTAGGTCGCTCCTCTCCTCCAGGTCGCTCTGTGTTGCCGTTGTTGCGTTGATGGTTCTTTGTGCTCTGCCCGTCTTCAGGAGCGCGGCTGGCATCGACGGACGGGTTGAATACCTCGAGTCGGGAATAACCCGTGTTGAGCAGGAATTGTCAGCATCCTATGCGGATGCGCTTGTGAATGCGGGGGAGGAGGGCGTCTATACCTCTTCATCAAGCATGCCCGCGCTTCTGTACCCTCTTGCCGCGGGGCGTCTTGTCTTGGCGCCGCTCTCTCCTCTGCTTCCGTTTCTGCAGGTATCGGATGGAGCGTACTCCTTTTATGACGGATCGAAGGAGTACTTGCTATGGGCCGCAACGGCCGTTGCCGTCTCGTTCCTTGCCGCGCGTCTTAACAAACGTGAAAAACTCATCATCCAGGCACCGATGGGTGAGCTGGGCAGGCTTGTTGCATCGAGCGTATGGGCGAGTGTTTTTGCGATGCTTGCCGTCTTCGCCGTCAATCTTCCAGGGATAATCGCCGCACTTGTGAAGAATGGCCCGGGCTCGCTGTTCTATCCGATAGGCTACGTTCAATATGCGACTCCGGTTATCAAACCGGCTTGGCTGGTGTTCGCACAGACGGCCATCTTGCAATTCTTGGTGGCGGCGTTCATCTCGCTCGTCGTTCACCTTGCCGTGAAGATTGCCAATAACCCTACGCTTGGAATCGTGTTCGTATGTGCCCTGATGGGGGCGACGATGGTTCCCGGGTATTACGGAAGATCCATCGCTTTACGTGAGTTCGCCCTGTTGAATCCCCTTACGTATGCGAACACTGAGTTGACCGTCGGCGCCTATAGCCCGTACCCGACAACGCAGATAGTGAATCTGCCTGGACTTTGCTTCGAGCGTGGCGCGATTACCCTCGTATGCGCAATCGGGATCGAGGTGCTGGCAATTAGCCTGCTTTGCGTTGCTGGAAAGAGCGGCTGCGCGCGCCCGATGTCCCCGATTTGTCTTGAGAGAGGTTCCTTCACCGCATCGAGAACGACAGCCCGTTCGAGCGCTTGTACCTCCGCCGTTGCATACGTAAGAACGATGGGGAAGCTGCTCCTGCATTCTCCTGCCCTCGCCGTATGCGCGATTGCAATGTCGACGGCGATGCTGGCCCCGGCTCTGGTCGAGGTGTTTCCTGACGCTGGTGACGTTTCCGCTGTTCGGTATAGGGATGGGGAGCTCCGTTCAATAGATCGGTATCTAGAGCAGGACGTTGCGAATATGGACGTCGAGGGCAAAGCGGCCCTGGAAGGCATGCGAGATGCTCTTTCGGGTTTCGTGTACGCGCCCACGCCTGCGGAGGGGTTTCGAAGCCTTGCGACGTACGAGCGCGCTCGAGGCGAGCTGGGCGCGGCAGATGCGACCCTCCTGCAATCGATCGGAATCGAGCCGGAGACTCCTTCTCGTGCGGAGGCGCGCGCCCTTCTGCTCGAGTCGATCGCGAGCTTGCCGGACCCCAAGGTTTACGAGTTAAGTACGAAGATGCCCCCATTAATCCTCCTTTCCTATCTCCAGGCAGCGCTTCCTTCCTTGTTTTGGCTGTTGCCCGTGGTTGTCACATCGCTTGCGTGCACCTACCTGCGGTGCCGTTCCCTTCTGGTTTTCCAAGTCCCCGCAACAGCGCATGTGCGTTTTCTGACGGCTGTTGCGCTGTCTCTCCTGCTTGGCTTGGCGCTGCTTTTGGTGTCGATGGTTCCCGCTGCGGTTGTGTCCTTGATTAAGAACGGTGCGGGTGGATCGGAGTATCCCGTCGCTCTCATTCGGGCGGGAGCTTCGACAACGTCCATGGTGGGGGAGGCGGTGTTGTGCAGCATTCCGTTGCTGGTCATGGCATACGGCGTGATTTCCGTCGTCGCTGCGTTGACAGCAGCGATTAGCCGCAACCCCGTTGTCACCGGAGTGGTTTGCGCGGTTCTCTTGGTGTTGGGTTCGTTGAGCGCTCATGTTGAAAGCGCGGGCATGGGCGTCGCGCTGCTGGCTCCATTCGCCTCGTTTGATCCCGCTTCCCAGGTGGGGACGATTGGGTTCCTTGGGCGAGGGACGAACGCGATGCCTTTTGGAGAGGTCGTCGGCGCATCGGTCGCTCTGCTGGTGGTCTTGGGCGCCGTATCTCCGTTGATGGTGCGCCTGAGTGTTCCAAAGATCGAAAGGGGATGATCTCGATGATTGGCCTTCAAACGCTGACGATCTCTTATGGAAAGAAGGTACTCGTAGATTCGGTGGACGCTGAGTTTGCCCCGGGTACGGTCTACGGTCTCGTCGCTCCGAACGGGCATGGAAAGACGACGTTGCTGCGGGCGATGGCAGGTTTGCCGGGTCCTCGCGTGGACGGGAGCATCGTTCTGGATGAGGCGCAGGGCACGGGTACAAGAGAGGTCCGTTCTATGATCTTCTACGCACCTGGTGAGGGGACGCTGCTGTATCCCGGATTGCGTGCGGAAGATCACCTCAAGATGGTTTGCGATATGTGGCCACATGCTCGCGATATCGAAGTGATAGTGGAACAAACGCAGATAGGCGAGTTCGCGAAGATGAGGATCCGTACTCTGAGCCAGGGCATGAAGCAGCAGCTTACCCTGGCGATTGCGTATGCGACGGGTGCGCGGTACCTTCTATTAGATGAGCCCATGAACGCGCTCGACCCCAGCAGGGTGGACTTGCATTCAGAGATCCTCAGGAAGCTGGCCGATTCTGGTACGTGCATCATCATGTCATCCCACATCTTGGATTCGGTCGATAGGCAGTGCGATGAGATTCTGTTTTTGAAGGATGGGAGGCTCATTAGAAGCATCCCGCAAGATGATACTGCGCCGAAGTCTCGTGGATCCCATTTCGCAAAGCCTGCCGGACGCGCCGAGGGTGCGCTAAGCACGTATCGGCGACTCTACGAAAAGGGCGGGTAGAAATGCAAGTTAAAAATCTATGTGGTCAATATGATACCGTTGAACCCGCGTATCAATACCGCTCAGCCATTTGCCTCGCCCCCGTCGCACGTATCTTCATTCGGTCTGTCATTAATTAAACTAACGATGCTTTGAGAAATGTAGGTGCTTCTAAATGTACTGTCGACTTCTTCTCAAACTAATCCTAAGAGACAGGGCCGTATGGATCTCTACGCTCGTTCTTGCCGCAGCCTTCTCCGTCCCCATCGCGTTCAATTCACCCATCTTCGGCCCCTTCTTTATGAAGCAGGGCATGCAGAGCTTTGTCGACGCATTCAATACGCGCGCAACCCAAGCCAACGGCAATATGAACGAGCGAGGAATCATCACGTTATCAGGGGCAATTTTGAGAAAGGAGATGTTTTCTATCCAAGACGTCCGTTAGGAGGACACAATGAAGAAAATCGTCGAAACCGGGATCACCAGGCGAGCCGCTATCGCCGCAGCGGCGGTTGGAGGAATCTCCCTACTGATGCCAAAAGGGGTGTTAGCGGCGGAATTTCAAACACTTGATCAGAATCGAATCGACTACTTCGTTCGCCCCGACCTCACTGAAAACCAGTTTGACGCGATGCTCCGCGAACGCGCGGAGGAAGAAGCTGCGCAAATCATCGAGCAAGCCCTCGCCGGGTACGATGGCGACGCACGAGCCGGGGGACGTCCGACCTACGACACGGTATACGGCAGCGTGGTAAACAAGAGCACTGGATGGCATGACGTCGCCGGACAGCCGGCGGGCGGCGTGCAGATATCGGGAGGTGGCTCTATCTTCGTATCACCTTCCGGCGGCGGATCGGTCGGTGTGTCGGTATCCCTTCCCGGAGGAGTTGGCAGCGTGAGCGTTTCCATCCCGAAGGCAAATCGCTCCCTCAGCGTGACGGGGTACGCGGTCAACATTTCCGGATCGGGCTTCTACAAGGCGACGGCGAACGTGACCCACAAGATTCAACCCTACGTCGTCTATGAGACGACGAACGGGGTACGCAGGGTCTACGCAAAGATGGCCACCAACACGTTCTACAGCATGGCTCTCGGCAAGCGCAAAGTAGGCTGACATGAAGACCGGCTCCGCCAAAATACCCATTGCGCTGGCGTTATTGGTCGCGATAGCCGCAATCGCAGTCTCTGCCGTATCCATAAAAGATGCGAACACCTTGAAACATGGCATTTCCGAAGGGTTCCGCCTAGACGGAGTGTACCGAGACCACGAGACCGGCTTAACCCAGCTCTCCTTCCTTGGGGAAGACGAAAACAGGTGGCAAATCGTCGACAGCAATGGAAATGTGACCGACGGTTCATTTGAGACAACCGGCGATCCGAACATCTTCATGTTGGCCGACCAATCAGGAGATGATTACGGATTTGTCCACCTGGCTTACGCCTCCGCAGACGGAAACCAAGGAAGCCTTTATTTGAACACCGGAACGTCGGTGCTCGAATTTGACAAGGTAACCAGCGGCCCGGCTTTCGTCGTGCCGTAAATGCAAATCGAGTGTCATGAGAGAAGAGGGGACTGGCCTTGCCAGCCCCCTCTTCCTTTTACTGCCCAAGCGGGAATGCTCACCACTGCAGTTCGCGAACGTCAGACGCTTCCTCCGCCCGCGGCACTCGGCCAGGTACATGCTGATGATGACTTGATACGGCACCACTGTACGGGCGGACTCCGCCTTGAAGTAGTCGATGTTCTAGCCGTCGATGTTCATAGTGACGCGGCGGCGCACCTTCCCGATGTAGGGGTTCGGAACGCTGTCGGAGAAGTCGACCTCGGCGGGCATCTCCATAATCTCGTCCTTGCCATTCGTTTCGATAGCTCCAATACTGCCGTCCCTCTGTCCTCGTCGATTTTCTCGCCGAGATTATCCTGATGGTCGAGCCGCCATGCCTCTCGCAATGGCAAACCGTCAGCACCCACGATTCCAGAACGTTGAAATTTGCAACGTTCTACCAGTGCGTGGGTCGTTTTGAAGGTAATTCATGGGACCATTTGTCGGTAATCCGTGGGTCATTTTTCCTCGCGTTGTGCCGAAAAGACCGTGAACCTTTTGTGGGACACGCGGCGCCGTGGTACCATAGCCGAGTTTGTTGTCTTGGTCGGAAACCAAGACGCCTTATGCGCTGATCGGTAACCAGCGCCTGACCAATAAGGAGTCCTACCATGAAGCAGGGTATCCATCCCCAGTATGTCGAGTGCACGGTGACGTGCTCCTGCGGCAACACCTTCAAGACGCACGCTACCGTGTCCGAGATGAAGGTCGAGCTTTGCAACGAGTGCCACCCGTTCTACACCGGCCAGCAGAAGTTCGTCGACACCGGTGGACGCGTCCAGCGCTTCGCCGACAAGTTCGGTGGCGCCGCTGCCGCTCAGCTCAAGAAGGCCGAGGAGGCCAAGGCTGCCAAGGCCGCCAAGGCTGCTGAGGCCGAGGCCGCTCGCAAGGCCGCCGCTGAGGCTAAGGCTGCCGAGAAGGCTAAGCGTGCCGCTAAGTTTGCCGAGGAGGCTGCCAAGCAGGCCGCCGAGGCTCCCGCAGAGGCTCCCGTCGAGGAGGCCGCTGCCGAGGCCGAGACCACCGAGGCTGCTGAGTAAGTAGCTCGCCGCGGAAACACTCGCATTCATGGCATAAGGGCCGCGCATCCGTTTGGGTGCGCGGCCCTTTTCTTTTTATTGGTGCAAGCTAGCCCGTCCCCATTGCGCCAGGTTGGTGCGAAGGGGACGGGCTAGCTTGCACCAAATGGCAGAGAGAGGCAGCGGTTTCCCAGATAAAAGCCGCCAAAATAAACCAGTCCCTTTTTGGGGCTCTTCGGGGGTTTGTGTGGGTTAGCCGCCCGGTAAAATTGCCCGCCTAGCAGCGGCGGCGCGCCTCGCGTATCGTTGTTTTCCGACCAAAGAAAAAATGAACGCGCGAAGGAACGCCGCCATGCTGAACAGTCTACTCAAAAGGGCGCTCGGGCTCGAGCGCACCGTAATCGAGGGAGCGAGAATCGAGGGCGATTCCATAATCGTCTCCGTGAGGCCCAGGAGGGCCGCGCCGAGGTGCCCGGTGTGCGGGCGGCGCTGCGCCGCCTACGACAGGCTCGGGCCCAGGCGCTGGAGGGCGCCCGACCTCGGCGCCGCCCGCTGCTATCTGGAGCACGCCCCCGTCAGGGCCAGCTGCCCGGAGCACGGCGTGCGCACCGCGCCCGTCCCCTGGGCGAGGTGCGCCTCGAGCAGGTTCGCCTCGGCCTTCGAGGACTGGGTCGCGTGGCTCGCGCTGCACATGTGCCGCAGCGCCCTGGCCGAGCTGGCGCGCGTCGACTGGCACACCGTCGGGGGCATCTGCGCGCGCGTCGAGGCGTCGCTGGAGGAGGCCGACGGGCGCGGCAGGCTCGACGGGCTTCGCCGGATCGGCGTCGACGAGACGAGCTACAAGAGGGGCCAGAGGTACATGACCGTCGTGGTGGACCACGACCGCGGGAGGGTCGTGTGGGCCTGCAGGGGCCACGGGAAGGACAGGCTCAACGAGTTCCTCGACCTGCTGACGGATGAGCAGAGGGAGGCGATCGAGGTGGTCACGGCCGACGGGGCGCGCTGGATAGCCGACGCCGTGGCCGAGCGGCTGCCGCGCGCCGAGCTCGCGGTCGACCCGTTCCACGCGGTCTCCTGGGCGACCGAGGCCCTCGACGCCCTCAGGCGCGAGGTGTGGAACGGCCTGCGCTCGGCGCCGCGGCCGAAGCGGCGGGGCGGGCGCCCGAGGGCCGGGGAGGCCGCGCCGCCCGACCCCGCCGCGGCGGTGAAGGGGCTGAGGTTCCCGCTGCTCAAGAACCCCGAGGACCTCACCGGCCGCCAGGCGTCGGCGCTCGAGGGGCTCAGGCGCACCGGCTCGGCGCTGTGGCGGGCATACCTGCTCAAGGAGGGCCTGCGGGCGGTCTTCCGGGCGGGGCCGGGCGAGGCCGCCGACGAGCTGGACGGCTGGCTCGCGTGGGCATGCCGCAGCCGGATACCCCGCTTCGTGGAGCTGTCCCGCAAGGTCCGCAGGAAGCGCCGGGGCATACTCAGGTCGATAGAGCTCGGCGTCTCCAACGCAAGGGTCGAGGCGGTGAACAACAAGATCAAAGTGGCCATCAGGCAGGGCTACGGCTTCCGCAACATCGACAACCTGATCGCCCTCGTGATGCTCAGGTGCTCGGACCTGAAGCCGGCCCTGCCGGGGCGCGAGGCGTAGGGACTACCCACACGAACTCACGAAGGCTCCTTTTTGGCAGGCTGTCGTAGTTATTACGTGGTCGAGCGTGTCGACCGCATAGGCGGCGCCTTGTTTGGCTAAAGTACAAATATCTGTGTTTAACTCGTCCAAGGTTTTATGCCACGGGCGATGGCCAAAAAGGAAAACCACATGGGATTCATGTCAAAGCTGCTGTCCTTTGGATCCGATAAGGACCTCAAGCGCTACTACAAGATCGTCGACAAGATCAACGGTCTTGAGCCACAGTTTGAGAAGATGACCGAGGAGGAGCTCCGCGCCCAGACCGATAAGTTCCGTGAGCGCTACGCCAACGGCGAGTCGCTCGACGACATGCTCCCCGAGGCCTTTGCCACCGTGCGTGAGGCTTCCAAGCGCACCATGGGTATGCGCCACTTTGACGTGCAGCTTATTGGCGCCATGGCACTGCACGAGGGCCACATCGCCGAGATGAAGACCGGCGAAGGTAAGACCCTCGTCTCCACGTTGGCTGGCTATCTCAACGCTATTGCCGGCAAGGGCGTGCACGTCGTTACTGTCAATGATTACCTTGCCAAGCGCGACTCCGAGTGGATGGGCCGCATCTATAAGTACCTGGGCATGACCGTCGGTCTGCTCCAGAACAACATGCCGCTCGAGCTCAAGCGCCCGGCCTATCAGGCCGACATCACCTACGGCACCAACTCCGAGTTCGGCTTTGATTACCTGCGTGACAACATGGTTACCCGTCCCGAGCAGCGCGTGCAACGCGGCCACAACTACGCCATCGTCGACGAGGTTGACTCCATCCTGATCGATGAGGCCCGCACCCCGCTGATCATCTCGGGCGCTGGTACCAAGTCCGCCAGTACCTACAAGGACTTCGCGCGTGCCGTGCGTGGCCTTGAGCGCGGCGAGGACGTGTCGCACGACATGCTCACCGCCACCGAGGACGTCGAGCCCACGGGCGACTATGTCATGGACGAGGCCAAGCACACCATTGCCGCCACCGAGCGCGGTCTTAAGAAGATCGAGCGCCGCCTGGGTATCGATGACATCTATGCCGATCTCTCGGGCCAGCTGGTCAACCACCTGCAGCAGGCGCTGAAGGCCCAGTACATGTTCCACCGCGATAAGCAGTACGTGGTCACCAACGGCGAGGTCAAGATCGTCGACGAGTTCACCGGCCGCATTATGGAAGGCCGCCGTTACTCCGAGGGCCTGCACCAGGCCATCGAGGCCAAAGAGGGCGTGCTCGTGCGCGAGGAGAACCAGACGCTGGCGACCATCACCCTGCAGAACTACTTCCGCCTGTATGACAAGCTCTCCGGTATGACCGGTACGGCACTCACCGAGGACGCCGAGTTCCGCGAGATCTACAAGCTGCCCGTTGAGGTCATTCCTTCCAACAGACCCGTGCAGCGCGTGGACCACGAGGACCTGGTCTACCGCACCATTCAGGCCAAGTACAACGCCGTTGCCGACGACGTTGAGCAGCGCCACGCTAAGGGCCAGCCGGTCCTGGTGGGTACCGTCTCCATCGAGAGCTCCGAGAAGCTGTCGGCCGCCCTTACCAAGCGCGGCATCGCACACGAGGTCCTCAATGCTAAGCACCACGAGCGCGAGGCCCATATCGTTGCGCAGGCCGGACGCTACGGCGCCGTAACCATCGCTACCAACATGGCCGGCCGCGGTACCGACATCTTGCTGGGCGGTAACCCCGACGAGCTGGTGCGCGAGCGCCTGGAGTACGAAGGCCTGACCATGGAGGACGTAACGCCCGAGCAGCTCGAGCAGTTTAACGCCGAGGCCAAGGAGACCTGCAAGGCCGAGCGTGAGCGCGTGCTTGCCGCCGGTGGCCTGACCGTTATCGGCACCGAGCGCCACGAGTCCCGTCGTATCGACAACCAGCTGCGCGGCCGCTCCGGCCGTCAGGGCGATCCGGGCGAGACCCAGTTCTACCTGTCGCTCGAGGATGACCTCATGCGCTTGTTCGGTGGCGACAAGATGGACCGCGTCTCCAAGATGATGGTCACGGCCGACATGGGCGACGACATGCCCATCCAGCACAAGATCATCTCCAAGGCCGTCGAGAGCGCCCAGCACAAGGTCGAGAGCATCAACTTCTCCATGCGCAAGAGCGTCCTCGAGTACGATGACGTCATGAACAAGCAGCGCCAGGTCATCTACACCGAGCGCAACAAGATTCTGGACGGCAAGGATCTGACCGACCACATCACCGAGGTCATGCACGACACCGTGTACCGCTGCGTGCAGGAGTTCTGCACCAAGGACAGCCACGATGGCGAGCGCGATCTCGAGGGCCTGCGCAAGTGGGTCGTGGAGCTCACCGGGCATATCGATACGCCCAAGTTCCCCGACGAGGACTTTGAGGCCCTGGCTGCCGATGTTCTGGCCTACGTCGAGAAGTGCTACAACATGAAGGCCGAGCGCCTGGGTGAGGACCTCATGCGCGAGCTCAACACCCAGGTCATGCTGCGCGTCATCGATACCCGCTGGATGAACTACCTGCAGGAGATGGACTACCTCAAGACCGGTATCGGACTGCGCGGTTTTGGCCAGCGCGACCCGCTGGTCGAGTACAAGACCGAGGCTTATGGTGCCTTCCAGATGCTCGTCGACACCATGTACGAGGATTACCTGCGCACCGTCCTGCGCATCGAGATCAAGGCCGCCCCGCACGCCGTGGAGCACAAGGAGGACCCCGCGCTCGAGGGTGCGCACTTCTCCGGTCCTGCCGAGGTCGATGGTGACAACGGCGACTCGGTGCTGCGCAAGCAGGCGCAGGTGCAGGCCCGCACGGCTGTCCAGGGTGGTCCGGCTGCCGTCAACAACGGTGGCAAGGTGACCACCTATCGCAAGTCCGAGAGCGACGATCCGTACGTCAACGTGGGCCGCAACGACCCGTGCCCCTGCGGTAGCGGCAAGAAGTTTAAGTACTGCCACGGCAGGAATCGTTAATGGCTGAGGCTTTAGAGGTAACGCCCGCCGAGCTGGACGCGTTTGCGGACCGGCTCGGCGAGGTCGAGTCGTATCTCCACTTGGACGAAAAGCGCACGCGCGTGACCGAGCTCGAGGCCAAAAGCGTGGCCCCCGGCTTTTGGGATGACGCCGACGCCGCCCGTGCCACCATGGAGGAAATCGCGCGCACCAAGGAAGATATCGCTGCCGTGGACAACGCGCGCGGCGAGCTTTCCGATGCCCGCGCCGCGCTGGAGCTTGCCGAGGAGATGGGGGATGACCCCGATGCCGCCGCCCTTCGCGAGGAGGCTACAGCCACGGCTGAGCGCCTGGCCCGTGCCATCGATGAGCTTGAGCTTTCGAGCTGGTTTACCGGTGAGTTCGATCACGGCGATGCCATTGTGACCATCAAGCCCGGACAGGGTGGTCTGGAGGCCCAGGACTGGACCTTCATGCTTTTTAAGATGTACATGAAGTACTGCCAGCGTCGCGGCTGGAAGGTCACGATTAACGACTGCCCCGCTGCTGAGGTCATCGGCATCGACCGCGCGACCTTTACCGTCGAGGGCAAGGACGCATTTGGCATGCTGCGCGCCGAGGCCGGCGTCCACCGCTTGGTGCGCATTAGCCCCACCGACGACAAGAAACGCCGCCAGACCACGTTCGCCGGCGTCGAGGTCATCCCCGTGCTACCCGATGATATCGATATCGAGATCAGCCCCGATGACATCCGCGTGGACGTGTACCACGCGAGCGGCCCGGGCGGTCAGGGCGTGAACACCACCGACTCCGCCGTGCGTGTGACGCATTTTCCCAGCGGCATTGTGGTCACCTGCCAAAACGAGCGCAGCCAGATCCAGAACAAGGCCGCGTGCATGCAGATCCTCAAGGCTCGCCTGTACGAGATTGAGCTCGAGAAGCGCGCCGAGGCCCTGGATGAGATTCGCGGACCCAAAACCACGATTGGTTTTGGCAACCAGATCCGCAGCTACGTGCTCTACCCGTATCAGATGGTTAAGGACCTACGCACGGGCGTTGAGACCAGCAATGTCGAGGCCGTTCTTGACGATGGCGACCTGGACCCGTTTGTTATTGGCTACCATCGCTGGGCCACTGGCAACGCTGACGCAGAGATCCCATCTGCATAAACCGCCCGGTTTATGTGGAAATGGATAAAACCCTCCGAGCAGGGTGGTTTTGTATCCAAAGCAAACCCTGCGCAGGGGTGGTTTTTGTTCGGCGAATCGGTAGAATCGAATACAGCAAGAAGTTCGAAGCGCATCCGTTTGGGTGCGCTTTTTTGAGGGAGGTAGCATGGCATATCGTCTGGACATCAAGCGCATTCTATCGATGAACTTCTTTCACGACCTGCCCCAGATTATGTTGGGGTGCGCTCTGGCCGCTATTGCGACCGACCTGTTTTTGATTCCCAACGGCCTTGCTGCCGGTGGTGTTACGGGCCTTGCCACCATTATCCAGGCGGTCGGCGCATCGCGCGGCATATCGCTTCCCGTTGGTATTCAGACGATCGTGATGAACGCCTTGCTGTTGCTGGTCGTTATGCGCGAGGGCGGCATGTTCTACGTGGTGCAGACCGCGACGGGCTTTGTGCTGCTGGGCTTCTTTACCGATCTGTTCGCCCCGTTTGTAGCACCTCTGGCGGATGCGGACCTGATGCTCCCTGCCATGTGGGGCGGCATTATTACAGGCATCGGTTACGGCATGGTGCTGCGCGCCGGCGCCAACACCGGCGGCTCGGACACGATTGGCCAAATCATCTCGCGTAATACCTCGCTGCCCGTGGGCTCGACCGTCATGGCGATCGATGTTGCCGTATGCGCGCTGTCGGCTCCGGTCTTTTCAATCGAAAATGCACTATATGCAGGCCTTTCGATGGTCATTAGCGGCTACGTGATCGATGCCGTGGTCGATGGTGGCAACAAACGCCGTATGGTACTCATCATCTCGGACAAGTTCCCTGATATCGCTGCCGATATCATGTATGGCCTGGGTCGTGGTTGTACCAAGTTTAAGGCGACTGGCATGTATTCGGGTGCCGAGAAGCCGGTGATCATGGTCATCGTGAACCGTCGAGAGCTCAATACCCTCAAGACGATCGTGCGCGAGCGCGATCCTCACGCCATTGTGACGGTCGCCGACGTTACGGAAGCTTTCGGCGAGGGATTCAAGGACATTAGCGCGTAGGGCCGACCGCGTCCCATCCAAAAGACGTTCACATTGATAAACCGTTTCATCAGCGGTTCTGCCTGCTAAATTGTTCAAATAATGATAAAAACTCTGGTAAAGCCATCAGTTTCCAGCATAATGAATGACGTACGTGCATTGCGGCTGTGTTGGGATTACCTTCGGTGCCGTGCGCATTTTGTCTAATGAGGATGAAAGGAAGGCACAATGAGCGACGAAGAGCTCAAAAAGGTTGCCAACGAGGTAAGGAAGGGCATCGTCACCGGCGTGCACGCTGCCAAGTCCGGCCATCCGGGCGGTTCGCTCGGCGCTGCCGACATCATGACCTATCTGTACTTTGAGGAAATGAACGTCGACCCGGCCCATCCCCGCAAGGCCGACCGCGATCGCTTTGTGCTTTCCAAGGGCCACTGTGCACCTGGTCTGTACGCTGTGCTCGCCGAGCGTGGGTTCTTCCCCAAGGAGGATCTTGAGACGCTGCGCCACATCGGCAGCCACCTGCAGGGTCATCCCAACATGAACGACACTCCGGGCGTTGACATGTCCACCGGTTCGCTCGGCCAGGGCATCTCCGCCGCCGTGGGCATGGCCGTTGCCGCCAAGCACTGGGGCGATACTTATCGCACGTACGCCCTGCTGGGCGATGGCGAGAGCGAGGAGGGCCAGGTCTGGGAGGCCGCCATGTTTGCCGGCAACCAGCAGCTCGACAACCTCTGTGTGATCGTCGACCACAACGGCCTGCAGATCGACGGTCCCGTCGAGGAGGTCAACGACCCCATGCCGCTCGCCGACAAGTTCCGCGCCTTTAAGTTCCACGTGGTGGAGCTTGCCGACGGCAACGATTTCGATCAGATCCGCGCCGCCTTTGCCGAGGCTCGCGCTACCAAGGGCCAGCCGACCGCCATTATCGCCGAGACCCTGAAGGGCAAGGGCGTGTCCTTTATGGAGAACCAGGTTGGTTGGCACGGCAAGGCCCCCAATGATGAACAGTTTGAGCAGGCCATGGCAGAGCTCACGGCCGCCGGAGAGGAGCTCTAGGATGGCAGACGTCAAGAAAATCGCCACGCGCGTAAGCTACGGCGAGGCCCTCGTCGAGCTCGCCAACGAGCACGATGACTTTGTGGTCCTCGACGCCGACCTGGCCGCCGCCACGCAGACCGGTAAGTTTAAGGCCGCCTGCCCTGATCGTTTCTTCGATGTGGGTATCGCCGAGAGCAACCTGATGGGTGTTGCCGCCGGTATCGCAACCACCGGTCGCGTTGCCTTCGCGAGCACCTTTGCCATGTTCGCCGCCGGCCGCGCCTTTGAGCAGGTCCGTAACTCCATCGGCTACCCGCACCTCAACGTTAAGATCGGTGCCACGCACGCCGGTATCTCGGTGGGCGAGGACGGTGCCACACACCAGTGCTGCGAGGATATCGCCCTGATGCGCGTCATCCCCGGCATGACTGTGATCGTTCCTGCCGACGACGTCGAGGCCCGCGCCGTGACGCGCGCCGCCTACGAGTGCGACGGTCCCGTGTACATGCGCTTTGCCCGTCTGGCCTCGCCGGTTATCAACGACCCCGAGACCTACAAGTTTGAGCTGGGTCGCGGCATCGTTATGCGCGAGGGCGCCGACGTTACCATCATTGCCTGTGGTCTGATGGTCGGCGAGGCTCTCGAGGCCGCCGAGCAGCTTGCTGCCGAGGGCATCGATGCCGAGGTCATCAACATGCACACCATCAAGCCCATCGATGCCGACCTGATCGTCAAGAGCGCCACCAAGACCGGCCACGTCGTGACCGTCGAGGAGCACTCTGTGATCGGTGGCCTGGGCAGCGCCGTTGCCGACGTCCTGTGCGAGCAGTGCCCGACGCCGCTCAAGAAGATCGGCGTCAACGACACCTTCGGTGAGTCTGGCCCGGGTGCCGAGCTCCTGCACAAGTACGGCCTGGACGCCGCCAACATCGTGGCGACCACCAAGGAGTTCTTGGCATAAGGCAAGACGAGGCAAAGTATCGTCTCAACAACCACATCCAAGCCAGAACAGGGGCATCCCCAAAGAGGGCGCCCCTGTTTTTGTTGAATTTAAATTAGAGTCCTGCCAAGCAAAGGTCCCATGGGGAAACGGGCCCATCCCAACAAAGTGCAATTCAGACCCTTCCAACTTTGTATGCGCAGCATTTCAAGTTGGTGCGTCGGTCCCATAGTAGCCGCAGGCCGGGCGCAGGGTTACCTCCCAAATCTTTCCGCAGCGCAGGCCGGCGTTTGTCCGCAGCTCCGCAGGAGCAGGACAAATGCCGGCCATGCGCGAGGACGATTTGGGAGGTAACCCTGCGCCCGGCCGGTGGGATCCCAAAGCCCGCCATGCTTCTTATGTGCAGCAAAGCTAATGCTGCTAAAATGTAAAGCGCTCATGTAGTTTAAACGCACGACGATAAGGAGCACCAGTGGGTAACCACTTCCGTACCTCCGGTGCGGGCGATGATGCCCCCAAGACGCAGACGGGCGTCCAGGGCAGTCGTTTCGCCACTCCGGATTCAGAGGGCCGGCCTGTTGCTCAGGCCCCCGCTCAGCCGGCAGATCAGGCACAGCCGGCATCCGATCCCTTTGCCTACAATCCCACCAGCGATGTCGCGCTTTCCGGCACGGCGGGTTTTGAGCCCGTTCAGGCCGTGACCGCTCGCGTGGAGCAGCCTCAGGCTGGCGCCGCCACGCCGCAGCCTACCATGGCCGGCATTCCCGACCCCATGGCCCCTGCGACGCCGGTTCCTCAGCCTGCGCAGTCCGGTCTCTTTGCCGCTATTCCCGATCCCACGCAGCCTGCTGTCCCGGTGGTCGAGAGCGATCAGGCCGCCGAGGTCGCAAGCCTCGATAACGCGCTCAACAACCCCGATTTTACGTCGGTGTTTGCGCCCATCGACCCGCAGGCCAGCCGCAAAAAGATGGCCAAGCAGGCCGGTGTCGAGCCCGTCATCCTTATGGAGCACGTCACCAAGATCTATCCGGCGCAGCCCAACAAGCCCGCACTCGACGACATCAACATCGAGATCTATCCGGGCGAGTTCGTCTTTTTGGTCGGTCACTCCGGCTCGGGTAAGACCACGCTGCTGTCGACGCTCAACCGCGACGTCAAGCCCACAAGCGGTCGCATTTTGGTCGCCGGCCAGGATCTCATGAAGATCAAGAACCGCAAAGTTCCGTTCCTGCGTCGTCAGATTGGCGCCGTGTTCCAGGACTTTAAGCTCCTGCCGCAAAAGACCGCCTACGAAAACGTGGCGTTTGCCCTGCAGTGCATCGGCAAGCCCAAGGGCGTCATTCGCAGCCAGGTGCCCGAGGTGCTGCGTCTGGTCGGTCTGGCCGACCAGATGGACTCGCTGCCCGATCAGCTTTCCGGTGGCGAGCAGCAGCGCGTGGCCGTTGCCCGCGCTATGGTCAACCGCCCGCCGCTGCTTATCTGCGACGAGCCCACGGGCAACCTCGACCCGGCGATTTCGCTGGGTATCATGAAGCTGCTCGAGCGCATTAACCGCACCGGTACCACCGTGATCGTCGCTACGCACGACCGCGAGATGGTCGATAGCATGCACCGTCGCGTGATCGCCCTCGAGGGCGGCCACGTAATCCGCGACCAGGAGAGGGGAGGTTACGGCAACTATGGCACCAACTAACGTGGGCTACTCGCTCAAAGAGGCAATCAGCCACTTCTTCCGTAACTGGACCACCTCGCTCGGCGCCGTCATCACGATTTTCCTTTCGCTGTTTATCATCGGCCTGTTCATTATGGGTTCCGCGATGCTGAACTCCGTGATCGGCACCGTCGAGGATCAGGTCGTCATCAACGCCTTTATTAGCGATGACGCCGATCAGGCAGATGTTCAGGCCTTTGAGGCCGAGCTCAAGACGTGGAGCAACGTCAAGTCCGTGACGTACAAGGACAAGGACGACGCGCTGGCCGAGTACACGAGCAAGATGTCGGGTAACGCCGACGCTACCATGAGCGCGCTCGACGGTCAGAACCCGCTGCCGGCTTCGTATGCCATCGAGATGGACGATCCGTCCATGGTCGAGAGCGCGGCCCAGAAGCTCAAGAAGAACGCCGATTTTCAGAAGATTGCGGACGACGGCGACGTTAACGCGAGCGTTCTGTACGGCCAGGAGGAAGTGAGCCGCCTGTTCCAGGTGACGAACTGCATCCGTATCGCCGCTGTGGTGCTCGTCGGCCTGCTGACCTTTATCGCGTTCATTTTCATTAACAACACGATTCGCCTGTCCATTACGGCGCGTCGTCGTGAGATTGCGATCATGCGTCTGGTGGGCGCAAGCAACGGCTTCATTCGCGGGCCGTTCATTACCGAGGGCGTGCTGCAGGCCATTTTGGGCTCGTTGCTTTCCATCGGCGTGCTGGAGCTGCTGCGTAACCTGATGGTTCCGCGTCTGCAGGAGAGCATCGGCTGGATGTCGTTTGCGCTGCCGATGCAGTACTACCTGGTGACCTACGCCGCGTTGATTCTGGTCGGCGTCATTATCGGTCTCTTTGGTTCCGCCATCGCCATGCGCCGCTATCTGCGCGTGTAGGCGCTGCGGATATGCCGTCTACAACGGGTCGTTCCTTTCCAGGGGCGGCCCGTTTTTTGTCCCCTAGGGATCATTTGGGTAGACTCTTGGGGTGTAAGCGGCCATCGATAGTAAGGAGGCGCCATGGGGCGCAATAACAAGCATAAGCGTGGAGCTCGCAATAAGCGCGGGCCGGTGCGCAGCGAGCGTCGCCCGAGTCTGACCGGACGCGTGCAGCTCCATGAGCATAGCGCCTACGTTGTAACCGAAAACGGCGACTACAAGGTCATGGGCCGCGGCAAGCGCGAGATTATGGACGGCGATACCGTTGCCGTAAGCATTAAGAACAGCCCGCATGGCGAGCGGCGCGCCGTAATTGAGGGCGTCGTTGAGCGTGCGGCCATTAGTGTGGTGGGCACGTACCAGACCGCCGGCCCGCTCGGGGTGATCGAGCCGCTTGATTCTCGCCTTAAGGCCGATTTCTTTGTTCTGCCGGAGGACACCTCGGCGGAGCGCTTGGGCGTTCATCCGGGCGATGCGGTCGTCGCGCGCATTCTGACATATCCGACGCGCCTGGAATCGGGCACCGTGACGATCGAGCGCCGTATTGGCGGCGATGATGCGCCCGATTTGGGCGTTCAGTATGTGATGGCGCGCTATGGCTATACCGATACTTATCCCGAGGCCGCGCTAGCCGAGGCCGAGGCACTTTCGCTCGATGTGGCCTCGGCACTTAAGGACCCGCTCCGCCGAGACCTGCGCGACCGCTTTGTCATTACGATTGACCCGGTCGATGCGCGCGACTTTGACGACGCCATCTCGCTGGAGCGCACGCCCGAGGGTGGCTACAAGCTGGGTGTCCATATTGCCGACGTTTCGCACTATGTTGCCTGGGACGGACATATCGACCTGGAAGCCCGCCATCGCACGACGTCGGTGTATCTTGCCGATCGCGTGCTGCCCATGTTGCCCGAGCGCCTGTCGAACGATTTGTGCTCGCTGCGTCCCGACGAGGACCGCTTGGCGTTTACCGTCGACATTGAGCTCGACGCGCAGGGTCGCGTGCGCCATTACGATCCCTATCCCAGTGTGATCCGCTCGCGCGTGCGCATGGACTACGACGGCGCCGAGGCGCTGCTGGTACGTGCCGGTGCGGTGGAGTATTCGGTGCTGGAGGGTGCCGCCGAGGATGTTTCCGCGGTTGAAGTCTCGCGCGAGGAAGCGCTCGAGCGCGGGCTTGCGTGCGAGGAAACCGCTCGCGGCTATAACGTCGACTTGGGGGATTTCCTCGTAGCTGCCAACGAGCTCGCCGAGCTTCGCCGTCGTATTCGTCGCGCACGCGGTTCGGTCGACTTTGATACGGCCGAGATCCGTGCGCTGTTGGATGAGGACGGTGTGCCCGTGCAGATCGTGGCCCGTGAGCGCTCGTGCGCCACGTCGCTGATTGAGGAAGCCATGCTGCTGGCCAACGAGTGCGTGGCGGAGTGGCTGGCCGACCGCGATATCGAGGCCTGCTATCGCGTACACGACGATCCCAGCCCCGACAGTCTGCACGGTGCCGCCGTGGCGCTGGCACAGCTGGGCATCATCGATGACCGTCGCTCGGCAGGCATTGCTCTGGGAAGCCCCGACGAGCTGCAGGCGGCGGTTGATGCCGCAGCCGGTACGGCCAACGCGCCGCTCGTCAACACGTTGCTACTGCGCAGTATGCAGCGCGCACTGTACAAGCCGCGCAACGAGGGTCACTTTGCACTTGCCGCGCCGTGCTATTGCCACTTTACGAGTCCCATTCGCCGCTATCCCGACCTGGTGGTGCATCGCGTACTCAAGCTGCAGCTGGCCTACGAGCAGCTGGGCGGCAAGGACGCCTTGGTGCGTACGCCGCGGCTGATCGGTAAGGGTCGCGAGTCCCTGCCGCGCATCTTGCCGCAAATCTGTCGCGCGTGCAGCGATGCCGAGCGTGCGGCCGACGCCGCCAGCCATGCGACGCAAAAGATCAAGATCGCCCAGTACTACGAGGACCGCCTGGGCGAGCGCTACGCCGGAACGATCTCGTGGGTCAGCAGCATGGGCCTCTTTGTGCGCCTTGATCTGACACAGGTTGAGGGTTTGGTTTCGATCAAGAGTCTGGGCAACGAGTGGTTCGAGTTTGATGAGGACGCGCTCACGCTCACGGGCGCCGACACGGGGACTCGCTATGAGCTGGGGCAGCGCGTGATCATCGAGGTCTCGCGCGTTAACACCACGCGCGGGCACTTGGATTTTAGGCTTATTCATTAGCCGGAATTTGGTGATTCATAGAAAACGGGGCGGTCTTTTGGGGCCGCCTTTTTTGTGGCGGCTCAGTCGTCTTGCCGCTCGCGCGCTTGCGTCTTCCGCCTGCTATAGGGGAGATAAAACCTACCAAAATAAACCTGTCCCTTTTTGGGAGGTTTACGAGAGAGCGGGGATGAGATGGCAACGGTGTACGGGTATGCGCGGGTGAGCTCGCGTGATCAAAATCTGAATCGGCAGCTGGATGCGCTGGGCGCCTATGGCGTGGAACCGGCGAATATCTTTGCCGACCATGCGAGCGGCAAAGACTTCGATCGACCGCGGTATCGCGAGCTGCTGTGCGCGTTGGATTCCGGTGATGTGCTGGTGGTACTTTCCATTGATCGGCTGGGCCGTAACTACAGCGAGATCCTCGAGGAATGGCGGTGCATAACCAAAGAGCTCGGCGCCGCCATCGTGGTGTTGGACATGCCATTGCTCGACACGCGCGCCAGAGACTGTGGTGGGTCGGACGTGACGAGTGCGTTGATTGCCGATATTGTTTTGCAGCTGCTGAGCTATGTGGCGCAGGTGGAGCGCGAGAACATTCACCGGCGCCAAGCCGAGGGCATTGCGGCGGCGCGAGCGCGCGGCGTGCGCTTTGGCCGGCCCCGCAAGCCCTGTCCTCCGCAATTCGAGCTGGTGCGCGATACCTACGAGGCGGGTGATATCACGCGGAGTCAGGCGGCAAAGCGGCTAGGCGTGTGCGTGGGGACGTTTGATCGCTGGATGCGCGAGATGGAGTAGGGGCGCCGCGGTCCTTTGGCGCCCCGATTCGAACATTTTGGATTTCGCTACGGCGGCAACTGCATTTGGGGGTACACTCGCTGCTGCTCAAAAAATGACGGAGGTTAGCCCTTGGCGCGTGTGAAGCACATAGTCGGATGGATTTCGGTTGTCCTGCTGGTCGTGACGCTGGCAAGTATTTGGATGCTGACGGAGCAAAACGTGGAGCAGACGTCGTCGCTCAGCGAGTCCACTGCGCGCGCGGTGGAAGGACGGGCCGTGGACGTGCGACCCGACGCCGCACGGGAGTCCCAGGCGGGAGATGCCGCCGGGGATGCGGGCTCAGCGGCTACCGTCGCCCACCCCGACCCGCTTGCCCCCGTTCGCATGTGGATGGGCGCCAACATCCGTCGTGTCGCCCATACCGTAGAGTTCTTCTTTGTTGGGCTGTTTGCTTCGACGACAGTGGCATGCCTGGGTGAGCGCCTGCCATGCGCGCGATTCCGGTACGCACTCGCTGCGCTCTTTTGCGCCGTCTGCTCTGTCGGCGACCAAGTGCACAAGATCTTTGTTCCTGGTCGTCATTTCGACATGATCGACCTGGGCTTCGATGTCGCGGGCTATGTCACCGCCATGCTGTTGGTATTGCTGGTCTCCGCATGGGTGCACCACGCGACGCGCCCCATCGGCGCCCATGCGAGGCGCTAACCTCAAGATGGAAAACCGCGACCGCCTGTACGTCGGCGCTGGTTACAATATCGGCATCGGTCGCAGATGGCCATCGATGCGCTGTTTGCCAGACACTTGTCTTTTCTAAGAAGGGAATCACCATGACCGTACTGTTTGTTGAATATCCCAAGTGCTCGACGTGTAAAAAGGCCAAGGCATGGCTGGACGAACATGGGGTTGAGTATATCGACCGCGATATCGTTACGGACAATCCCGCGGCCGATGAGCTTGCGACCTGGATTGCTCGTTCGGGGCTGCCGGTGCGACGCTTCTTTAACTCGTCGGGCATGAAATATCGAGAGCTGGGCCTGAAGGCGCGCCTGGATGCGGGTATGACGGACCAGGAATGCTATGAGCTGCTGGCGACTGACGGCATGCTGGTTAAGCGTCCGCTGCTGGTGGGCGATGACTTTGCGATCCCCGGCTTTAGGGAAGCGGCTTGGGCCGAGGCGTTGCTGTAGCGGCTGCGGAAAGTGCGTCCCGTTTCGAGCGCTGATTCTAGGATGTGCTTTCCGGTTGGGGGTTCTATCGGAAATGGCATCCCGTTTCGAGCGTTGATTCTGGGATACAGTTTCCGGTTGGAGGCTCTACGGGAAACTGCGCCCCGGAATTCGCTTCCAGAATGGGACGCACTTTCCGCCGGCGGGCCTGCCCCAGTCAGTCTTCCAGCTGCGCCCATTCGTGTGGGTCGTAGATCTTTACGTGCTTGTCGGGCGTGTCGCTCCAGTACTCTTCGTCCATAAAGGGCAGGTATGCCTGAATGCCGGGGCAGATAAACGGAATCCGTTGCCGCTGCAGGCGCTCGCGCTGCCGCCGCTCCAGGTTCGTCTCGGATATAACGGTCGGCATGCCGGACAGCTCGACGAGGCTTGCCTGTATGCGCTTGAGGTCGGGGAGCGCCGCATGCCATGACGTCCGCATGATCAAAAATGAGGCGCGGCGGTAGTTTGCCTGCATCACCGTGATGGCGGGGCGCAGTGTGGGATGGATTTTGTCCCGTTCGGGCCAAAGGTCGGCAGTGATCTCGAGCCCAAGGGTCTCCCATAGGTAATCAAGCTCTTCGTCCATGGCGCCTCGATATCTACGCGATCATTGATACTTCGATTGTGTTGTCTGGCGCTATCGTTTTCGCGGTAGAATCTGCCAACGGTTGACGGCTACCGCTCGCGGCGTTTTGTCCTTCGTGTACAGCGGTCGGCTTCACAGGTCCTTCACGGGTTGGACGAAATTAGGCCAATTTGGCTGAATTTCAAAAAAGTCAAAATTGGGGCTTGCGTCATGGCGGGACTTCCCGTATATTTCTTTCTTGCGCAAATGCACAGCCGAGCGCAGCGATGCAGTCATTGGGATGTCGTCTAATGGCAGGACAGCGGATTCTGGTTCCGTCAATGGGGGTTCGACTCCCTCCATCCCAGCCATTGCATTTGCTACATATGGCCCGTTCGTCTAGCGGTTTAGGACGCCGCCCTCTCAAGGCGGAGATCACCAGTTCGAATCTGGTACGGGCTACCCACAAATGAATGCCCGGGCCTCGCAAGAGACCCGGGTTTTGTGTATCGACCGTATATACGGCGCCTGCCGTGTTTCGCTCAGATCGAGGAGTAGCCATGGATCTGCCCATCAGCTTGCAAGACATCACGTATGCCGAGAACTACCTGGCGCAGGGCGACCTGGCCACGGCGACGCCGCTGTTGGAGCGCCTGGTGGAGCTTGCCGAGGAGTATATCGACGCCGAGTGCAAGACGGAGGAGAAGCGCCAATACTTTAGCTTCGATAGCAAGTTTGAGCGTCTGGCCTATCGCCGCGTGGAGAAGGATCCGCGCGAGCTCGTGCAGGTCGAGGTGCCGTTTGACCGTCTGTACTCCGACATGGCGTTTGCCTACATTCGCCAGCAGGATTATGTGAGCGCTCGTAATGCCCTGATGCAGGCTGTGCGTTGGGATCCCATGAACTGCAACTATCGCTTGGACTTGGCCGAGCTGTTCCGCGCGCTCGAGGACAAGCAGGAATGGGCATCGCTCTCGTACTCGGTGCTGGAGCGTGCAAGCGATGGCAAGTGCGCCGCCCGCGCCTATGCCAACCTGGGCCAGTACTTCTTGGAGCCCGAGACCGAGAATGTCTCGGCCGCCGTGGGTTGTGCGCGCCTGGCGTTGCGTCTGGCGCCTGGCGATGCGCATACGACGCGTCTGCTCAACAAGATTCATACTGCCTATCCCGATGCCGCCGAGGAGAGCGATGAGCACGTGATGGGCGAGCTGAGCCTGCAAGGCGTGCCGACCTCGCCTTCGGCTGAGATTGCCATTTGCCTGATCATGTGTGCGACCGATGCTGCAAGCGACGGCGACAAGCAGGAGGCGACGCGCCTGACGGTGCGTGCTCGCGATTTGGTGGGCGAGGAGGCCTGCGCGGCGATTATCAAACTGGTGCGCGAGAGCGATGCCGAGCTCAATGCTGAGCGCAAGGCAAAGCGCGACGCCGCGGGATCAAACGCCGATGGCGCCAAGGAGGTCGGCGATGCCCAGTAAGCGCGAGCGCAAGCTCATCTCCAAGAATCGCTCGGCACACCACGAGTACTTTATCGATGAGACGTTTGAGTGCGGCATTGAGCTGAGTGGCACCGAGGTCAAGTCGATTCGCGAGCGCGCCTGCCAGATCACCGATACCTTCGCGCTGATTCGTGGCGGCGAGTGCTGGCTCGTTGGCCTGCATATTCACCCTTATAGCCATGGTGGCGTGTGGAACCGCGATCCTGATCGCCGTCGTCGTCTGCTGCTACACCGCAAGGAGATTGACTTTCTCGACGGCAAACTTCGCAACCGTGGTTATGCGCTGGTACCGTTGGAGCTCTACTTTAATACCGACGGCCGCGTAAAGCTGCTGCTGGGCCTGGGCCGAGGCAAAAAGCTCTACGACAAGCGCGAGGACATGGCCAAACGCGATGTTCAACGCGAAATCGATCGCGCCCTTAAAGAACGCAACCGCTAGGAGCGAGTTCACGGGAAGGTGCCCTACCGCGCCCGCCCCGTCTTCCTTGCTGTTTTGCCATATATTTCCAAAAGACGGCGTCCGTTATGGGCGCCGCTTTTTATGGGTACATACAGCCTTAAGGTTCAATCCCGGGTTAGGGGAGTACTTGTTATGGACAAAACTGCGTTCTTTACCATGCCGAGTGGGCTCTATGTGGTGAGTGCCGCGGCCGACGGGCTGCGTGCCGGCTGCGTTATCAACACGGCGGTGCAGGTGACGGCAGCACCACCTCGCATCTCGGTTGCCGTAAACAAGGACAACGTCACCTCGGGTGTCATCGCATCGGCCAAAGCGTTCGCGCTGACCGTGATCGATCAGACCGCCGATATGCTCTACATCGGTAACTTTGGGTTCCGCACCAGCAGCGATTACGACAAGTTTGCCAAATACGAGACCCGCGAGACGGCTCTGGGCATGCCCTATGTGCCCGAGCACGCGGCGGCCCTGTTTAGCTGCCGTTTGATCGACACTGTGGATGTGGGCACGCATCTACTGTTTATCGGCGAGGTCGAGGATGCCGAACGCCTGAGTGACGAGACGCCACTCACCTACGATTACTACCATAAGGTCCTGAAGGGCAAGACGCCTCCGAAGGCGTCCTCGTATCAAGGCTAGAAATGTTTTAAAAATACTTGCATTATATTATTGAGAATCTATACTGATAAATGAAGTACATCACCAGTCACGTTCGAGAGGAGAACATCATGGCTGAGGAGAAGAAGACGTATAAGTTCGTGTGCGTCGTTTGCGGTTACGAGGTTGAGGTCGATACGCCCGAGCTGCCCGAGGATTATGTGTGCCCGGTGTGCGGCGTCGGTCCCGATCAGTTTGAGCTCGTCGAGGAGTAGCTCGCAGGCACACGACTTGCAGCAACACATAGCTCTGTCCAAGGGCCCCGGTCGAATTCTCGGCCGGGGCCCTTTTCTTCCGTCCCTAAGGGATCACGGCTGCTGTTAGCCGATCCTGCCTGTCGTGAGTCCGGCCGACCGTTTGTCTCAATCTGTAACATGTGGCGGCTCAAAACGGGCCTATCTGTTACAGATTGAGACAAAAGGTTGGAGCTGAAGAAATGTCTCGATCTGTAACATCTAGAAGCGGAAATTGGGTCCACTTGTTACAGATCAAGACAAACCAAACCCGTTCGGCAGAAGATCTCAATCTGTAACATCTAACGGCGAAAACGGGGTCTATCTGTTACAGATCGAGACAAACGGAACTGTCCCTCGGAATGATCTCGATCTGTAACATCTAGACATCAAAACCGGCTCCACACGTTACAGATCGAGACGTTTGCCTGGGTAGGTGTCCCGTTCCATTACATCCCTGTCAACAACACGACATCGAGAATCGTCACGATGGCACCGATCCCTACGAGCAGCGCGTTGAGCGGGCGCGAGTTGGCGTATTTGCCCATGACGCGGCGTGAACTGGTGAGCCGTATGAGCACAAAGACCGTAATCGGCAGCTGAAGCGACAGCAGTGCCTGGCTCCAGATGAGACCTTCAAAAGGATTTGGGACGACCAGGCACGCCGCCACTGCGCCGGCGAAACAGGCCGCCACCCCGACCGAGGAATGTCGGTCGTGGATGTCGTATTCCTCGTCGAACATGCCCGCAGTGATGGTTCCCGCCGCCATGCCCGCTGTCACGCTGCTCGATAATCCCGCGAACAGCAGCGCTACCGCAAAGATGGCCGAGCTCGCCGGGCCCAAGATGGGGGAGAGCGTGGCCGCTGCGACGGCGAGGTCGTCTACGACAATGCCGTGCGCAAAGAAGGTCGTTGCGGCCAGGATGACCATGGCCGAGTTGATTGCCCAGCCCACGCCCATCGAAAAGAGCGTGTCGAAGAGCTCGTAGCGCAGACGCTCTTCGATAACCTGCTCGCCTTGGCCTTCGAAGTGCATGGATTGGATGACCTCGGAGTGCAGAAAAAGGTTGTGGGGCATAACGACCGCGCCCAGGACACTCACGATAATCGCGGCAGAGCCAGTGGGCATACTGGGTGTGATCCAGCTTGCGGCGGCCTGCGGCCAGTCGACCTTGACCAGCGCAAGCTCGGCCAAAAACGAGAGTCCTACCACGCCTACGAAGGCGATGATCCAGCGTTCGGCACGCTTGTAGGAGTTGGTCATGAGCATCGCCATCGATACTGCCGCCACGATGACGCAGCCCGCGCGCACGGGCAGCCCAAAGAGCATTTGAAGGGCAATCGCGCCGCCCAGGACTTCGGCCATGGCGGTGGCGATGGTCGCGAGATAGGCGCTGCCGAGCACCGCGCGTCCCACGATGCGGGGGAGAAAGCGGGTCGTGGCCTCGGCAAGGCAGGCGCCCGTGGCGATGCCCAAGTGCGCCGCGTTGTGCTGCAGCACGATGAGCATAATCGTGGACAGCGTGACGATCCACAGCAGCGCGTAGCCAAACTGCGAGCCCGCGGCCATATTGGAGGCCCAGTTGCCCGGGTCGATAAAGCCGACGGTCACGAGCAGCCCGGGGCCGATATGCCGCGCAATGTCTAGGCCTCCGTGACCGCCGGTGCGCCGGGAACCAAAGTGTTGTTTGAGATGGTTGAGCATGGTGCGCTCCTGTGTGCCGTTTGCTTGACGCCGCAAAGGATACCCGTTTTAAGCTTAAAAGTTAACCAAGACTAACAAAATTGTTGTATTTGAATGGGATGGTGAAAGGGGGCTGCCGAAATGTCTCGATCTGTAACAACTAGGGATGGAAATTGGGCCTAGGTGTTACAGATCGAGACAGGAAGAAATGGTCCTATGGAATGTCTCTCGAAAACATCTCAATCTGTAACAGTTAGTCGTCGTAATTGGGCCTTCCTGTTACAGATTGAGATGTTTGAAGTGGTGAGCTAACAGGCCGAACTTGGGGCCTATGTTGTCGCCCTTGAGGTCGGCGGTGTCCACTCGTAGGGCGCGCGTTACGCGATTGTTTCGAAACGGGCGGGAAACACAGCGGGCCGGCGATGCTCCTAGTATGCCTAGTCAACTGACTGTCTAAATATCTAGGGGAGGATCGCGATGCAGGCAGATTCCGCTCAGCAGCAGGGCCTTTATCGCCCCGAATTCGACCACGATGCATGCGGCATCGGCGCGCTTGCCGATATCAACGGTGAGCGCCATCACCAGATTCTGGACGATGCGCTGTCCATTCTGGTCAACTTGGAGCACCGCGGCGGCACGGGACTCGAGAAGAACACCGGCGACGGCGCTGGCATCTTGTTCCAGGTTCCGCATCACTTTTTCCGTAAAGAGGCTCAAAAGTGCGGCCAGATTCTGCCGGCAGAGGGCGACTATGGCGTGGCCATGCTGTTCTTCCCACAGGACGACAGGGGCGTAGAGGATGCCCATCGCGTGTTTGAGGAGGGCTGCGCTGAGGCCGGCGTGCCGCTGCTCTTTTGGCGCGAGGTGCCGGTCGATCCGCATGACCTGGGCGAGACAGCCCGCGCCTGCATGCCTACCATCCTGCAGGCCTTTCTGGGGCGCCCCGACGACACGCCGGCGGGCGATGCCTTCGAGCGCCGTCTGTATGTGTGCCGCCGCACCATCGAGAAGAAGGCCGACGCCGAGTTTGCCCTGCGCGACAAGATCTTCTACGTCTGCTCCATGAGCTCGCGCACTATCGTGTACAAGGGCATGCTCGTCGCCACGCAGATGCGCCGCTTCTTCATCGATCTCAACGACGCCGCCGTCAAGACGGCCGTTGCGCTCGTCCACTCGCGCTACTCCACCAACACCACGCCCAGCTGGGAGCGCGCGCACCCCAACCGCTTTATCATCCACAACGGCGAGATCAACACTCTCAAGGGCAACGTCAACTGGATTCGCGCCCGCGAACCCAACCTGTACAGCCCCGTGCTGCAGCATGATCTTGAGCGCGTGATGCCCATCATCAACCGCGAGGGCTCCGACTCCGCGATTTTGGACAACGTGCTTGAGTTTTTGGTCATGAACGGTCGCCCGCTCACGCGCGCCGCGTCCATGCTGCTGCCCGAGCCGTGGGATCACAATGACAGCCTGAGCGAGGAGCGCCGCGCCTACGACGCTTACCAGTCCATGCTCATGGAGCCGTGGGACGGTCCGGCGGCCATCGCCTTTACCGACGGTCGCACGCTGGGCGCTGCCCTCGACCGTAACGGCCTGCGTCCCGCCCGCTACTATGTGACGCGCGACGGTCGCTTTATGCTGGCAAGCGAGGTGGGCACCATCGAGGTGAGCCCCGAGAACATCCTGACGAGCGGCTGTCTGGGGCCGGGCCAGATGCTCGAGGTCGACTTTGCCCGCGGCCGCGTCATCTACAACGACGAGCTGCGCGCCCGTTACGCCAAGGAAAAGCCCTACCGTGATTGGATTGCCGAGGAGACGCTGACCGTCGACGCGCTCGACAAGCCAGCTGCGGCAACGCCCGCCGAGGACGCCGAGGTGCCCGCCGCCGTGCGTATGGCCAAGCTCGGGTATCACTGGGATGATGTTGACGAGGTCGTGCGTCCCATGGCCCAGCAGGGCAAGGCCCCGCTCGCCTCGATGGGCATCGATGCACCGCTGGCCTGCCTGTCCAAGAAGACGCGTTCGTTCTTCGACTACTTCTATCAACTGTTCGCTCAGGTCACAAACCCGCCCATCGACGCCCTTCGCGAGCACATGGTCACCTCGACCACGCTCTACCTGGGCAATCACGGCAACCTGCTCGAGGACTCCCGTACGGCCTGCCAGCTGGTGCGCCTGGAGCGCCCGCTGCTGAGCGAGGAGGAGTTCGAGCGTATCTGCGCCATCGACCGCGTGGGCTTTAAGACCCGCCGTTTCCGTGCCGTCTACCGCCGCAATGCCGGCGAGGGCGCGCTGCAGGCTGCGCTCAAGCAGCTTGCAGAGGACGTTGAGGCTGCGGTCCGCGACGGCGTGAACATCGTGGTGTTGAGCGATCGTGCCGCTGCGGGCGAGGTGCCCGTGCCGTCGCTGCTCGCTGTGGGCTGCGTGCACAACCACCTGATCCGCGCCGGCGTGCGTACCTTTGCCGACATCGTGGTGGAGTGCGGCGACGCTGCGTCCCCGCACGACTTTGCGGCACTGGTGGGCTACTCCGCGAGCGGCATCTATCCGTACAACGCACATGCGTGCATCCGCGATCTGGCGGCACGCGGCGACCTGGACGTGACGGCCGAGCAGGGCATCGCCAACTACAACAAGGCTGCGACCGCCGGCATCGTCTCCATCATGTCCAAGATGGGCATCTCCACGGTGCAGAGCTACCATTCGGCACAGATCTTCGAGGCCGTGGGCTTTACGCCGGAGTTCGTCAACGCGTACTTCGCCGGCACGGTGAGCCGTGTGGGCGGTATGGGTGTCGAGGACGTCGAGCGCGAGCAGAATGAGCGCTATGACGCCGCGCTCGCCATCCTTAAGAGCCCGGCTCCCGATCAGCTGCTCACACTGGGCCTGACCAAGTGGCGCCCGCTCGGCGGCGAGGATCACCTCATCGATCCGCAGACTGTCTACCTGCTGCAGACCGCCTGCCGTGAGGGCAGCTACGACACCTTTAAGGAGTACAGCGCCCGCCTGCACCGCACCGGCCGTGCCGTGCGCCTGCGCGACTTGCTCGACTTTAATGCCAGCGGCCGCACGCCGGTTTCGCTCGACGAGGTGGAGCCCGCGCTCAACATCGTCCGCCGCTTTAACACCGGCGCCATGTCGTATGGCTCCATCAGCAAAGAGGCGCATGAGTGCATGGCCATCGCCATGAACCGCCTGCATGGACGCTCCAACTCGGGCGAGGGCGGCGAGGACCCGCGTCGCGAGACCCCGCTGGCCAACGGCGACTCCAAGAACTCCGCCATCAAGCAGGTGGCAAGTGCGCGCTTTGGCGTGACGAGCCGCTACCTGTGCAGCGCCTTCGAGATTCAGATCAAGATGGCCCAGGGCGCCAAGCCCGGCGAGGGCGGACACCTCCCCGGCAAGAAGGTCTATCCCTGGATCGCCGAGGTCCGTCAGTCCACGCCCGGCATCGGCCTGATTTCGCCTCCGCCGCATCACGACATCTACTCCATCGAGGACCTGGCGGAGCTCATCTTTGACCTTAAGAACGCCAACCCCGGTGCGCGCGTGTCGGTCAAGCTGGTCAGCGAGGCCGGCGTCGGCACCATTGCTACCGGCGTGGCCAAGGGTGCTGCCGACAAGATCTTGATCAGCGGCCATAACGGCGGCTCGGGTGCCGCGGCGCGCGATTCGATTTGGCACGCCGGCCTGCCGCTGGAGCTCGGCCTTGCCGAGGCTCAGCAGACGCTGCTGCAAAACGGCCTGCGCTCCCGCGTGGTGCTCGAGGCTGACGGCAAGCTCATGGACGGCACCGACGTCGCCGTCGCCTGCTTGCTGGGCGCCGAGGAGTTTGGCTTTGCGACCATGCCGCTCATCTCCATGGGTTGCCTCATGCAGCGCGACTGCCAGCAGGATACCTGCCCGGCCGGCATCGCGACGCAAAACTGCCGCCTGCGTCACGGCTTCCGCGGTAAGCCCGAGCACGTCGAGCACTTTATGCTCTTTGTTGCCGAGCAGCTGCGCGAGGTCATGGCGAGCCTGGGCTTCCGCACCGTCGACGAGATGGTCGGCCATCCCGAGTGCTTGCGCCAGATCGAGGTCCCGGGCAACCGCAAGGCAAACCTGCTCGATCTGTCGCCCGTGCTGGCGAGCGCGACCTGCGAGTTCGGTGCCCATATCCCGGGTGCTGACGGTCGTCACTTCCTGCCTCAGATGGCCGCGGACAGCGAGCTCGACAAGACGCTCGACTCCACGTTGTTTGTGCCCTATACGGCCGATGCCCGTGCGCACCTGCGTCCGATTCGCTTCCGCGCCGATATCGCCAACGTCAACCGCTGCGTGGGTACCATCTTGGGCAACGCGGTGACCAAGGCGCATCCCGAGGGCCTGCCCGCCGGCTCCATCACCATCGATTGCGATGGTTCGGCCGGTCAGAGCTTTGGCGCCTTCCTGCCGCGCGGCATTACGCTCAACGTGTGCGGCGACGCCAACGACTACTTTGGCAAGGGCCTTTCGGGCGGCGAGGTGTCGGTGCGCCCCAACCCGCATGCGACCTACAAGTTCGACGAGAACATCATCGTGGGCAACGTTGCGTTCTTTGGTGCCACAAGCGGCCGCGGCTTCATTAACGGTCTTGCCGGCCAGCGTTTTGCCGTGCGTAACTCCGGTGCCACCGTGGTGGTCGAGGGCTGCGGCAACCATGGCTGCGAGTACATGACGGGCGGTCTGGCGCTCATCCTGGGCGAGGTCGGGCAGAACTTTGCCGCCGGTATGACGGGCGGCGTGGCCTATGTCTTTGACCAGTACGGCACGCTCGATGCCCGTGTGAACCACGAGAGCGTTGAGCTCAAGGCCCCGACGGCCGACGAGCTGGCGCAGATTCGTGCGCTCATCCAAGAGCACGTGGATGCGACGCAGAGCCCGCGCGGCATTAAGCTGCTCTACAGCTTTGAGACGATGGGCAAGCACTTTGTGAAGGTCATTCCGACCGAGTATGAGCGCGTGCTGGCGATTGTCGCTGCTGCCGAGGCCGTGGGCAAGACGCATGCGCAGGGCGAGGAGTTGGCGTTTGACATCGTGACCGGTCGCGCCGACGCTGCTGATGTTGCCCGCTTTGATGTTGCGGGCGGTGCTGCGGGTGCTGCGCCCGTGGCCGCTACCAGCTCTGTTGCTTCGACCAAGAAGGAGGCGTAAGTGCCATGGGTAAGCCCGGTGCTTTTCTTGATATCGATCGCGTGACCCACGAGCTGCGCCCTGTGGAGGAGCGCAGCCATGATTTTGATCCGCTGTACGTGGAGCTCGATGACGATGCGCGCCGTGCCCAGGCGAGCCGCTGCATGATGTGCGGCGTGGCGTTTTGCCAGATGGGCGCGAGCTTTGGCAAGGCACGCCCGAGCGGCTGCCCGCTGCACAACCTGATTCCCGAGTGGAATGAGCTGGTGTACCGCGGCCGCTGGGACGAGGCTGCCGAGCGTCTGTCGCTTACCTCGCCCATGCCCGAGTTCACGAGTCGCGTGTGCCCGGCGCTGTGCGAGGCCGCGTGCAACCTGGGTTCGGTCGATGGCCAGCCCACGACGATCCATGACAACGAGCGTGCGATCAGCGACCGCGAATGGGCAAATGGCGGTCCGCGTCGCTTTGAGCCGGCAGGGGAGGGCGCACCCACGGTTGCCGTGGTGGGCTCCGGTCCTGCTGGCCTGGTGGCAGCATGGGAGCTTGCGCGTCGCGGCGCCCGCGTGACGGTGTTTGAGCGCGACGACCGCCCGGGCGGTCTGCTCATGTACGGCATTCCCAACATGAAGCTCGAGAAGTCCGTGGTCGAGCGTCGCGTGGCGCTCATGCGCGAGCTGGGCATTGTGTTTGAGCTGGGTGTCGACGTTACGAACCCTGTGGTCACGGCCGAGCTCGATGACTTTGACGCCGTCGTGGTGGCTGCCGGCGCTTGTGCACCCCGCGGTCTTTCGGCTGCGAACGTGGATGCTCCGGGCGTGGTGTACGCGGTGGACTATTTGACGGCTTCGACTGTGTCGGTACTCGACGGCGGCGAGCCCGCGGTGAACGCGCGCGGCCTGGACGTTGTGGTCATTGGCGGTGGCGATACCGGAAACGACTGCGTGGGTACCGCGGTGCGCCAGGGTGCGCGCAGCGTGCGCCAGTTTGAGTTCTTGCCGGCTGCGCCCGATAAGCGCATGGCGAGCAACCCCTGGCCGCAGTGGCCCAACGTTAAGAAGACCGACTATGGTCAGCAGGAGGCCATTGCCGCCATGGGCGGCGAGATGCGTGCCTGGGGCGTGGATACCCTCGAGGTGCTGCTGGACAAGAAGGGTGCGGCCGCGGGTCTGCGCGTGGTCAATCTGGACTGGTCGGCGGGAAAGCCCGAGCGCATTGCGGGTTCCGAGCACGAGGTGCCGGCGCAGCTGGTGCTCATCGCCTGTGGCTTTACGGGTCCCGAGCACAGCGTGTTCGAAGCTGTCGGCGTGCCTGTCGCCACGGCGGGCCGTCCGCTACCCGTGATGGCTTCCGAGGGCTCGCACCTCGCGGCTCGCACGGAGGGTGTCGCCGCGGATGCCGCGCCGGTGTATGTGGCGGGTGATGCCCGCAACGGCAGCTCGCTCGTGGTGAACGCCATGGCCGATGCCCTGGCCTGCGCTGCCGAAGTCGCAGACGCGCTGGAGCTGTAAAGTAGTCATTTAAGAACGTCCCCAATGACTGGTCATTTTTGTCTAGTCGTTGGGGACACTCTTTGCGAGCGATTTGCTCGTTTGTCGACGTGTGGGTGCTCATTTGCCGACTTCTTGGGCTGTGGCCACCTGTTGTTTCTGTGGTGGCTGCGGGCATCTGGCTCAAAAGGGCGAGTTGGCTGTCTATGTTTACCTGCTGTTTTGTTGCGGTGTGCATTTTCGGTCAAGCTTTTCGTCAAGTGTTTGGTCAGCATCTGGTTTGCAGCCGGAGGCCTATTTTGCCCGCGCTAGTCGTGGCTGCCCACCCTCCTCGTAAGCTCAAATTGAGGTTCATCAGTTTGAGGAGGATGCCATGACTGACCACGCTTTAGATCGAGTGCAGCTGTCCGAAGCCGTCGGCAACGATATTGCCGACATGGCCCATTTTTGGATGCTGCGGAAGTTTCAATTCCTGGAGCCGGCGCGCGAGCAGTTCGAGATTATCGTCGATCCGTGGCTCAGCTATTGCGAGGAACCTTCTCAAAACGAAATCATGGCCTACAACATGGCGTTTACCGATTGGCTACTCTTCGAGCGCCCCTATCGCCATGGCAAGACGCTGCTCGAGCTATATGTGGATGAGCCGCCAGCGTCAATTTCTCCTGCCTCGCTTGGGCGACTTAAGCAGGTGCGCGACACGCAGTACTTCTCTCGCTTTGGCATTTTGGACAAGGATTCTGCGTCCGGCATGGTCGCGCTGAAGGACACACGCACCGATCATCGCTTTGATGTTTACGACCCGCATATCGTGCAAAAGGAGCATTGGAATGACGGCGCGATTGCGGTACGCCTCGCCTGCGTCGACGATGTCTGGCTGACGGCGGGACAACTCTATCTGTATGACATCGCACGCCTGAGTGACACGGCGGTCGATGGGCCTGGTGCGGTGCATCCCGAGGATCTGCAGGATGGCTTTGACACCTCGTGCATCAGCTTCTTTTTGCGCCTGGTCCGCGACATCATGGGCGCCCAGGGGCGTTACGTAAAGTCCCTCAACATCTACGAACAGGAATGGGAGTAGGGGATGGACGGTTGTCGCCCGCCTTGCCCTCTGTCTTTATGTCTCGATCTGTAACGTTTAGGGACAAAAAACCGGTCTACCTGGTACAGATCGAGACGTTTGTCGGCGGCAGCGGCGGCGGCGATGGCCCATTTCTCCGATGTGGTGGTGATGAAAGTGTCTAATACCGTTCTTAAACATAAGCAGGCGACACGTAACACCTTGGCGCGGAATAGGATGCTTGCCAGGCTCGCGAAGGCGGCTGAACAAGGCATGCTGTTTGTGACGCACGACCATGCCGAGCTCATGTGGCTGCGGCGTCATGTGGGAACCGATGATATTGCGGAGCCCGAGCCGTATTTGTTCTGTTTTCAACATGATTGGGATGCGTTGACACCGGCGGAGCGAGCGCTGCGGACCGTCAAAGGGCTTGCGGAGTTTCATCCCGATTGGGCGTTTTGGGGTTATGACGCGGCGCTTTTGTGGGGTCTGGAGGTGCCAAATGATCTGCTCGGGCCGCGGTTTCTTGTTAAGACGGGTTGTTCGGTGACGTTGAGTGCAGGATGTCGGCTGTTGCGTCCGCAAGCGGCGGGCGCACTTGAACAAGTTGACGGCGTGCAGGTGACGTCGTTTTGGCGCACGGTGGAGGATTGCCTGCTGCGCGCGCCGTTTTCGTACGGGTTGGCGATTGCCGATTCTGCATTGAGGGCAAGAGGCGTATCGCACGATGGTCTGTGCGAGCGCCTCCGCTCCGATTGCGAGGGCAGACGAGGGTATCGCAGAGCGCAGGTGATCGCGTCGTATGCGGACGGGCTGTCCGAAAACGGCGGCGAGTCTCGTTTTCGGGCGTTCTTTATTGCATACGGTTTTCCGGTGCCAGAGTTGCAGGTGGAGTTTCGCGACCCGCTCGATCCGAGCCAAGTGTTTCGTGTCGACTATTTTTGGCGGCTCGAGGACGGAACATGTGTCATCGGCGAGCTCGACGGAAAGGGGAAGTATACCTTGCAGAACGGCGAGGGTCGGGAGTCGGTCGACCCATTCGTGACAGAGCGTCAGCGGGAATCTCATCTGACAATGCTCGGGCATAAGGTGCTTCGGTTTACGTTTAACGAACTCAAAGACCCGGGGAAGCTGGTCGAGAAAATGAGGCTGGCTGGTATTCCTCGGCAGGCTGAATTGGCTGAGGAGTGGAGATGCCAGTGGTATGGGCGCTGAGAGGTTTTGTCTCGATCTGTAACGTTTAGAGGCTGTTTGAGCTCGTAATTGTTACAGATCGAGACAAGCCGGTGAAACGTCGACCGAATGTCTCGATCTGTAAAATCAAGGGCCTAATAACCCTGTACCTGTTACAGATCGAGACATTTCCCTGGTGTCGCTGGGGTGGGACTGCAACGTATTCCGTCCCCCACATCCCCTCTTTCCTCCGTTAACCGATATGTCTGTGGCAATCGGGCTGCACTGGATAACAATGGACAGATGTTCAAGTTTTCTGAGGGGGAGGAGCTCGATATGGCGTCTGCCGATCGTTCTACGTTGTTTATCAATGCGACCATTCTGGATGGCTCGGAGCATATGGAGCCGCAACCCGATATGGCCGTGGCCGTTGAGCGCGGTGTCATCACGTGGGTGGGGCCGAGTGCTGTGGCGCAGGCGCCTGCAGGTGCCAAGGTTATCGACCTGGGTGGTGCGTATCTCATGCCCGGTCTCATCAATATGCATGCGCATCTGTGCGGCTCGGGCAAGCCGGTTTCGGCGGGCGATGCGGGCGCGCTGATGAAGAAGCTCGATAATCCCGTGGGGCGCGCCATCGTGCGCCACATTCTTAAGGGCAGCGCCCAACAACAGCTTGCAAGTGGCGTGACCACGGTGCGCGGCGCGGGCGACCCGCTGTTTGCTGACATTGCCGTGCGCGACGCTATCGACGCCGGCAAGTATCAGGGTCCGCGCCTGGTAGCGCCGGGAACGGGCGTCACGGTGCCGGGCGGCCATGGCGCGGGCTTGTTCGCCCAGGTGGCCAACAGCCCCGTCGAGGCAGCCGAGCAGGTGCGAGACCTGTATGCGCGCGGCGCCGACGTCATTAAGCTGTTCGTAACGGGCGGTGTGTTCGATGCGACCGAGGTGGGCGAGCCGGGCGTGCTGCGTATGCCGGTGGAGGTTGCCGCGGCGGCGTGCAAGGCGGCGCACGAGGTGGGCCTGCCGGTTATGGCTCATGTCGAGAGCACCGAGGGCGTGAAGGCCGCGCTTGAGGCCGGGGTCGACACGATCGAGCACGGTGCCCCGATGACGCCCGAGATCCTGGAGCTGTATCGCGGCACCGCGGGCACACAGCTCGAGGGACGCGCGCCGAGCGTGACCTGCACGATCAGCCCGGCGCTGCCGTTTGTGTTGCTCGATCCGGAGAAGACCCATTCGACCGACACGCAAAAGAAGAACGGCGACATCGTGTGCTCGGGCATTATCGAGAGCGCTCGTGCGGCGCTGGAAGCCGGCGTTAAGGTGGGCCTGGGCACGGACTCGAGCTGCCCGTTCGTGACCCAGTACGACATGTGGCGCGAAGTCGCTTACTTTGCCAAGTACGTGGGCGTGAGCAACGCCTTTGCGCTGCATACGGCGACGCAGGTCAATGCCGAGCTGTTGGGCCTAGGCGGCGAGACCGGCACGGTCGAGTGCGGCAAGGCCGCCGATATCCTGGTGACGCGCGAGAACCCGCTCGATGACCTGTGCGCTCTGCGCGAGCCAATGCACGTGATGTGCCGCGGCAACCTGGTGCGCAAACTCAAGGTGAAGCGTATTCCCGAGGTGGACGCCGAGCTCGACACGATTATGGCCATGCCTGCCGAAGCGCTGGCCGAGGAGCTGGCCCGCGACGGCGTGGCGTAAGCGCCGGTGTGACGGGGGACAGTCGGCTCGTCGAACGCCGCCGCCTTATACAAAAAAGCCGAGGTCTCAGCAAGAGGCCTCGGCTTTTTTATCGAATAAATGCTTCAGATTTGAGACAAACACTACTGATTCATTTGCCCCACGGCGCGATGCCTAGGAGCGTGTTTCCATCTTGGCGTGGCACTTGGGGCAGGTGACGCGGATCTTGCCTTTGCCCTTGGGGACGGACAGCATCTGACCGCAGTTAGGGCACTTAAGGTAGGCCGTGGTCTTGCGGCCCTTCCACATCTTCTTGGCCGTTCGCTTGGCGCGCTCAAAGTCTTCCTTGCTGGTGCCGGCCGCGCGCGAGGCGTTGGCAGCCGCGGCGCCGCCACCCAAGCTGGCGACGAACTTACCTAGGCCGGGGACGTTTGCGGTCGCCGTGACAAAGGCATCGTTCTCCTTGCGGCGCGCGTCGATGTTTTTGGACAGACCGCGCAGCACGCCGAGCGCGATCACGGCGATGGCGATCCAGCTGAGCCACTGGATACGGGCCATCGACCCGATTATCGCGATGATAATGCCTGCGAAGCCCAACACGACGGTGAGCTCATCGGCGCCGTTGCGACCCTTCATAAAGTCATTCATGCGAATTGCCTTTCGTTCGATATGCTGCACGCCTTTATACCCGATTTAGAGCAAGGGGGACAGGTTAATCTGCGCCAATGTGGTGCAAACATACCTGTCCCCGGATCACCAAGACGGTGCAAAGAAGTCTGTCCCCAATGCCCCAATTACTTGGCGAGCTTGTCGACGACGCGCTCTATCTCGGCAAGCTTGGCGGCTTTGAGCTCCTCGTCGCCCGATTCGATGGCCGAGGCGACGCAGCCCTCAATGTGGGCCTTGAGCACGTCGGCGTTAATGCGCGCGAGGAGCGCCTGTGTGGCCATAAGCTGCGTGGAAATATCGACGCAATAGCGGTCCTCCTCGACCATCCGCAGGATGCCGTCGATCTGCCCGCGTGCCGTCTTAAGCATGCGAGTCACCGATTTATGGTCTGCCATCATGGCGGGTCCTCGTTTCTGGTCAATCCTTCAAATACCTCGCCCTCAGTTGCGGTGAAATAGTTCTTGATTGAGGGCTTGGAGCGCTAAAACAGGAACTATTTCACCGCAACTTCTGAAGGGCTGGTTGAGCGGTGGTTGCTGGGCGGCTATGTCGGCCGACAGCGGTGCCTGCTGGTGCGGTGGCAGCTAGGATGCGGTCACGGACAGGGCGTGGAATTTCTCGCCCGCGGCCTCGACGGCGGCGGCGAGCTGCTCGGCGGTCACGGTGTCGGCGCACTCCACCTGGACGGTCTGGGTTTCGTGATCGGCGTCGGCGTCGGTCACGCCGGCCACGTTGAGCAACGCCGTCTCGACGGTGGCGTCGCAGTGGCCGCACATGAGGCCGGAAGTCTTGATTGTGTAACGCATGGGTGTACTCCTTATCGATTGAGATTATCTGACAGTTTAGTCGTGAACAGTGTCATCTTAAAGGTGCGCTGAGGTGCCCGAGATTGCCCCGAAAGAGGAGCGAAGCGTACTTGGGTACGCGAGCGACGGTTTGAGGGGCAAGGTCGGGTGCTTCAGCGCGCCGTCTTGGGCTTAAAGGTTCGCAGGCGCAGCGCATTGCTTACGACGCACACGCTCGACAGGCTCATGGCCGCGGCGCCAAACATCGGCGAGAGCTGCCATCCGGTGAGCGGGAAGAACACGCCCGCCGCCAGCGGAATGCCGATGCCGTTGTAGAACAGTGCCCAGAACAGGTCCTGCTTGATGTTGCGGATCGTGGCGCGTGAAAGCTCGATGGCTCGGGCGACGTCCATGAGGTCGCTGCGCATGAGTACCACGTCGGCGCCCTCCTTGGCGATGTCGGCGCCGGTGCCGATAGCAAGGCCCACGTCGGCGCGCGCCAGGGCGGGGGAGTCGTTGATGCCGTCGCCCACCATGGCGACCTTGCCGCCCGCATCCTGCAGTTCGCACACGTGGCGTTCCTTGTCGGCGGGGAGGACGTCGGCGATGACCTGCTCGCTGCTCAGCCCCACGCGGCGGGCGATGGCCTCGGCCGTCACGCGGTTGTCGCCGGTGAGCATGCGCACGTCGACGCCGAGCTTGCGGAGCGCAGCGATGGCCTCGGCGCTCGTCTCTTTGACCTCGTCAGCCACGGCGATGGTGCCGACAAGCTCGCCGTTCTTGGCAAAGAACAGCGGCGTCTTGCCTTCGGCGGCAAATTGCTCGGCAAGACCCGCGGGCACGGTAACGCCCAACTCGTTCATCAGGCGTACGTTGCCGGCGGCGATGACATTCTGCCCCTCGCGCGCCGTTACGCCACGACCGGGCACGGCGGCAAAGTCCTCGACCATGCGCGCGACAATTCCGCGTGCCTCGCACTCGGCCATAATCGCCTCGGCCAGCGGGTGCTCGCTCGAGCGCTCCAACGCGGCGGCCAGCTTGAGCAGCGACTTTTCGCTCATGGCGGGCGAGCCGTCAGCACGCGTGGCTACTACGATATCGGTCACGGCAGGCTTGCCGCGGGTGACCGTGCCCGTCTTGTCGAGCACCACGGTGCCCACACTGCGCAGATTCTCCAGCGCCTCGGCACTCTTGAACAGAATGCCCATCTCGGCGCCCTTGCCGGTACCCACCATAATGGCGACGGGCGTGGCCAGACCCAGTGCGCACGGGCAGCTGATCACCAGCACGGCCACGGCGGAGGTGAGCGCCTCGTTCATGCTGCCGGTCAGTGCCATCCACACTACAAAGGTCACGACCGAGATTACAAACACCACGGGCACGAACACGCCGGCGACCTTGTCGGCCATGCGGGCGATGGGCGCCTTGGTGGCGTTGGCGTCCTCGACGAGCTGGATAATCTTGGCGAGCGACGTATCGGCGCCCACACGCGTGGCGCGGAAGGTAAACGAGCCCGTGCGGTTGACCGTGGCCGCGTTGACAGTGTCACCGGCGGTCTTCTCCACGGGGATGGACTCGCCGGTCAGTGCACTCTCGTCCACGGCCGAGCTGCCCTTGAGCACCACGCCGTCAACGGGGATGGACTCGCCGGGACGCACACGCAGCACCTGGCCGGGAAGGATGCTGTCGACGTCGACGGTGGTTTCGGTGCCGTCGTCGGCAACGACGGTCGCGGTCTTGGGTGCCAGGTCAATGAGCGCCTCGATAGCGCCGCCGGTCTTGGACTTGCTGCGCGTCTCGAGGTATTTGCCCACGGTGACGAGCGACAGGATCGTGCCCGCACTCTCAAAATACAGGTTGTCCATGCCCGTCATCATGGCCTCGTGGATTTGCCCGGCGGCCAGCTGGTCGGCCATGATAAACATGGCGTAGAGCGACCAGGCAATGGACGCGGTGGCGCCGACGGCGATGAGGGCGTCCATGGTGGGCGCGCCGTGCGCGAGCGATTTAAACCCGTTGATAAAGTACGCGTCGTTGACGTAGACGATGGGGATGAGCAGGACGAGCTCGGTGAGGGCGAGCGTCATGCTGTGGGTGTGGTCGGTGAAGACGCCGGGCAGTGGCCAACCGAGCATGTGCCCCATGCCTATGTAGAACAGCGGGATGAGGAAGATGATCGAGATGATGAGGCGGGTGCGCATGGCGGAGGCGGCGGCCTCCAGCTTTTTGGTGGGCGGCTCCATATGGGCGGCGCCGGACCTAGCTTGCGTGCTGCCGCTTGGGCCGGCGCCGCCCGCGTCGACGGGCGAGGCCGAGTAACCCGCGCGATCGACAGCGGTGCAGATGTCGTCGGGGGAGACCTGCGCGGGGTCATAGTCCACCAACATGGAGCCGGCGAGCAGGTTGACGGCGACGCTTTGGACGCCGTCGAGCTTGCTGACGGCGCGGTCCACGTGTGCCTGGCAAGCGGCGCATGTCATGCCGCCCACGTCGAACTTATCTTGAGCCATGGCTTCTCCTTTCTGTAGTTTGGTGTTGGAATTGTTAACCTGCCGATACTATACACCAATACCCCCTGGGGGTGTCCAGTGGGGATGAAAATGTATGACATTTCGCTACAGATGCGGGTGGCTGCTCAATCGTTGGCAGCTCATGTCAAACATCTCGATCTGTAACATCTAGCGGGGAAAATGACCTCTAACTGTTACAGATCGAGATTATGTTTTGCGATGTTTGAGTTCGTCTCAATCTGTAACGTGTAGACCCGGTTTTGTCTCGTAACTGTTACAGATTGAGACAATCGGCCCAGGCCCGCCTCGTCCGCTCCGTCATCTGTGGTTTACGTGGGGGCATGCGAAGCACGGGTATACTAACCCGCGGCGAATCTGCTCCATCGCTTAGGGCCGCTGCGTCTGGACGGCGCGTGATAGGGCTGCCAAAGCGATCGCCAGCGTGCTGAGCAACGTCCTCTCTGTGCGCACCCGTTTTTGTATGTATTAGCGCACTACCAAGCACGCCCGCGCGGCCGCATGCCGTGCCCATTGCGCGTGCAGATAAGGAACAACAACATATGCGTAATTCTGTATCCGACGTCACCGACGCCGAGATCCTGGACGAGACCCGCGAGGCCATGACCCAGGCTGCCTTCGATGCCGCCGATGAGGCCAATGCTGCCCAGGCCGTCGAGTCCGCTACCGAGAGCCTGCCCGCCTTTGACGAGCTGGGCCTTTCCGACGAGATGCTTCGTGCCATCGAGAACCTGGGCTACACGGCGCCGACGCCCGTGCAGGCCGGCTCAATCCCCGTGGTGCTCGAGGGCCGCGACCTGCTTGCTGCCGCTCAGACTGGCACCGGCAAGACGGCCGCTTTTTTGCTGCCGACCATGAACAATCTGGAGCACATCGCTCCTCCCAAACCCGTGCGCGAGCGCGGCGGCCGCAACCGCCGTCGCGGTGCTAAAAAGCCCGAGGGCAACGGCCGTGGCCCCGTGATGCTCGTCATCACCCCCACGCGCGAGCTCGCCCAGCAGATCGACGAGGTCGCGAGCAAGATCGCCGACGTCACGGGCCACGTTGCCGTGACCGTCGTGGGCGGCGTGAGCTACAAGCCGCAGACCGCGGCGCTCAAGTACGGCTGCGACATTCTGGTCGCCACGCCGGGCCGTCTGGTCGATCTGATCGAGCAGGGCGCTTGCCACCTGGACGAGGTCAAGGTGCTGGTACTCGACGAGGCCGACCGCATGCTCGACATGGGCTTTTTGCCCGCCGTCCGCCGCATTGTGCGCGAGACGCCGGCCGAGCGCCAGACGCTGCTGTTCTCGGCCACGCTCGACGAGGAAGCCGTGGGCGAGATCACCGACCTGGTGAGCGACCCGGCCCGCGTGGAGATCGCGCCCGCCACGTCGACCGCCGACACCGTCGACCAGTTTGTGTTCCCGGTGTCCATCGAGGCCAAGAACAACTTGCTGCCCGAGTTCCTCAAGAAGGAGGGCCCGGAGCGCACCATCGTCTTTATGCGCACCAAGCACCGCGCCGACAGCTGCTGCCGTCGTCTGGAGCGTAAGGGCATCAAGGCCGCCGCGATTCACGGCAACCGCAGCCAGGCCCAGCGCGAGCGTGCCCTTTCGGCCTTCCGCGACGGTACCGTCGACGTGTTGGTGGCAACCGACGTACTCGCCCGCGGCATCGACATTAGCGACGTGCGCTACGTCGTGAACTTTGACGTGCCGGCCGAGCCGACCGACTACATCCACCGTATTGGTCGTACGGGACGCGCCGGCGAGCTGGGCTGGGCCATCACGTTTGTGACCGAGCAGGACGTGGACGAGTTCTACGAGATCGAGAAGCTCATGGACAAGACCGCCGACATCTACGAGGCCGGCGACCTGCACGTGGGTCCCAATCCGCCCGCGGTTGATCCCGAGCGCGACCCTGCGGCCTTTAAGGTGAAGAAGAAGACCAAGCGCGGCAAGTCCAAGAGCAAGAAGAAGCTTGAGCAGGCACGTCGCGACGGCAAGCGCAACGGCGACGATTACGGCGATGTTGCCGGTCGTTCCAACCGCGGTCGCGACGAGCGCCGCGGCGACGGCGAGCGTCCGAGCCGTCCCAAGCGCGGCGGGAAGACCCGCGTGCGCGAGGGCGTTCAGGCTCGCGTGGACGAGGCTGTTGAGAGCGTGGCCCGCGAGGTGGCTGCCGAGGAGCGCGCTGGTGCTGGTGCCGCTGAGCAGCCTGCGCGCGGTAACCGTGCCGAGCGTCGTGCCAAGCAGTTCCAGGGTGAGGCACATCGCCGCCGTCGCGAGGATGAGGATCGCGGTGGCCGTCGTCGTGTCGAGCGCGAGGACGAGGGCCGCGGTTCGCGCGGTGGCAAGCGCGGTGCGGGCGACCGCCGTCATTCCGGTCGTGATGACGAGCGCGGTGGCCGTGATGAGCGTCGCGGCGGCGAAGGCCGTGGTTCGCGTGACGAGCGTGGTACCCGCGGTGGCGAGTCCCGCGGCGGCAAGCGCTTTGACGAGCGCGGAGGCCGCGAGGGCGGCCGCGGTGGTGAGCGTCGCGAGGGCGCTCGTGGCAACGGTGGCCGCAGCGGCGCCGGTCGTTCGAATGAGTCGCGCGATCGTCGCGACCCGCGTGCCAGCCGCGATCGTCGCGATGACTGGCGCAACTACGACGACACCCGCGATGAGCGTCGTGGCGGCTATCGTGGCGGGCGTGGCGGCAACCAGGCCGGCTCCCGCGGCGGCCGTGCCGGCGGTCGCGATAATCGTGGCAGCTATGGCAACAGCCGTGGCGGCAAGCGCGGTAGCAGCTCCCGTCGCCCCGGCGACGGCGGCGGCAAGCGCAAATAACATACGCATCGCCCGCTAGAGCGAGGTGAACCAAGGGCCCCGAGCAACTACGTTCGGGGCCCTTTTGTTTGCCGTATCCGATCGCTAGTTCAAATGTGATTTCCTCGGGAATGCATCTAGAGGATGCCGTGGGCTTGTTTCCTGCCATGCAGCAATGGGTCCTATGGGGTGCGCCGTGCATTTTTTGGAGTATTCTGCAGTTCGAGTTGTCTGCATATGATTCGACGTCGCCAACGGTGGCCTTCGGATATCCCTAGCGAGCGTTCCGAGTCAGATTTCGCCGTTTTCCGGAGCAGGGGGCGCGTCATTCTCGCCATGTCGGGACTTAGAATGATACGGCGCCCTACAGTTTTGCCCACCCGCGGCGGTGCTGGCGCGGTCACGTTGCAGAATACTCCGTTTTTTGTACGGGCCAGGATGGGGTACCTCAGGAGAACACGGCGGTATCCCGTAAATATATACAATCTGTTACCGTAATTTATACAAAACGAAGAGGCAGACAGCGTAGGGTGGGTGCATTGGGGTGCCTGGCGCACCAAAACGGGGAGCTCCCCCTCATGCGCCGTATACTCTGTCTGAATGTGAAAACAGCTTGACGCGTTGCCGGGCGTAGGGAGAGGGTGCCTCGATGAGCGTATTCGAAATTGTGTTTAGTCCGACGGGTGGAACGCGGAAGGTGTCTGGCCTTGTGGCCGGGGCGCTGGACAATAATACCGTTACCGTCGATCTGACCGATAGCGGGCTAGATCTCAGCGCTGTCTCGATGACTGAGGACGACGTGGCTGTTATCTCCGTGCCAGCGTATGCCGGCAGAGTCCCTGCCATGGCGGTCGACCGACTGAACATGGTTCACGGCAACGGAGCGCGGGCCGTTCTGGTGTGCGTCTACGGAAACCGCGCGTTTGAGGACACGCTCGTAGAGCTGGAGGACGTTGCGAAGCATGCGGGATTCCGGGTAATCGCGGCAGTTGCAGCCATTGCAGAACATTCCATTGCGCGACAGTTTGCTGCCGGTCGTCCGGATGCGCAGGATGCGGCGCAGCTCGCAGAGTTTGCGCAACAAATTCAGCAAAAGCTGTTGGCTGAGGATGCGTCCGAGCCCTCTATCCCCGGCAATCGTCCTTATAAACAAGCTGGAGGTCGCCGTATGGCACCCGAGGCAACAGAGGAATGCGTCTCCTGCGGTGCATGCGCCGCGGCGTGTCCCGTTTGTGCTATCGACAAGGGCGACCCCAAGCGAGCAGCTGACGAGGCGTGCATCTCCTGCATGCGCTGCATCGCCGTATGCCCGCGAGGCGCTCGCGAGCTTGATCCCAACGAGCTATCCGCTGTTTCCCAGATGCTGAGCAAGGTTTGCGTCGTGCGGAAGGAATGCGAGCTCTTCATCTAACGCATGCGAAATTGCTGCAAGGAGTGTTCCTGGGTGCCGGCGGGAAAGGAACGTCCCTAAGTGCCGCCTAAATACCGTTTATCGAAGAAAAAATACCGTTCGCCGGTCATAATGATTGTTCCGGCTTTGGGCTTGTCTACAATAATTCGCGTAAAAAGAAATGCGGAAGGTTACCGAGTCCCTCGGACGTGGGCCTAACCAAAGTCTTTGAACGGGTGCGTCTCTATGGATGCATTCGCTTGATTTTGGTTGGGCTATATTTATGAAGGGACATGCCACCATGGGTTTCTTTTCTCGCCTGATGGGCGGTTCGGATGAGCAAAAGACTGCAGCTTCCGAGTTCGAAATCCTCGCTCCCGTTTCCGGCGAGCTTGTTCATCTAGAAAATACCAATGACCCCGCTTTTAGCAGCCGTGCCGTGGGCGATGGCGTTGCCGTGGTTCCCCAAGAGGGAACGGTGTGCGCTCCTGTTTCCGGCACCGTCGCGGCGTTGTTTCCGACTGAGCACGCGCTGGGCATCATGTCCGACGACAGCTCTGCTCAGGTGATGCTGCATATCGGAATCGACACTGTTAAACTTGAGGGCAAGGGCTTCCATGCGCTTGTTGCCCAGGGTGACCATGTCGACGCGGGCCAGCCCCTCGTCGAGGTCGATTTCGACGCGGTCCGCGCCGCCGGCTTCGATCCCACGGTCTTCGTTATCGTGTGCGAGCGTTCGGAGAACTCGACTCTTCGTGAGCACGCTTCCGGCCCTGTTGCTGTTAAAGAGCCTGTCGTCTGGCTTTCCGAGTAAATTCTTGTGGTGGGTACCGTGGTTATCAAGCGAGTTTTCAACAACAACGTCGCAATGGTCACTTCGGACGATGGCTCCGAGCTCATTGTCATCGGTCGAGGCCTCTGCTTTGGCCGTCATGCCGGCGACGCTATCGATGAGGCATCGGTCGAAAAGACCTATGCGCTGCAGGAGGGCACTTCTCAGGATTCGCGCACGATTGACCGCTTGGCACATCTTTTGGAGTCCATTCCCACCGTCAACCTCGTGATTTCCGAGGACATTGTTCAGATGCTCCGTCGAGAGCTCAATGTTGATATCAACGACAAGATTCTCATTGCTCTCGCAGACCATATCAGTCTTGCTTTGGAGCGCGAGCGTAAGGGCGTCCCCTGCGAGAATCCGTTGCTGCTCGAGATCCAGCAGTTCTATCGCAAGGAGTATGCGCTTGCGGGCCGTGCGCTGCAGATTATCAAGGAGTATATGGGCATCCAGATGAGCGAAGAAGAGCAGGGTTTTATTACGCTGCATATCGTCAACGCCACCATGCCGCAGCGCTCTGACCGTCTGATTGTTTCGGTCCAGCTTGTTCGCGACGTGCTCGCGATTGTTTCCGAGCACTATGCCACGACCCTTGACGTCACCTCGTTGCCGTACGAGCGTTTCGTTCGCCATCTGCAGTTTTTTGCGCAGCGGGCGCTCGATCCCGCGGCGGGGCAGGTCAATGGCGACGCGCTGTTCCGTATCGATGAAACGGCGTATCCGAGGGCGTTCTCGTGTGCGGAGTCAATTGCCGACCACTTAGCGTCTACCTATAACGTTGTCGTTACCGATGCCGAGAAGAGTTATCTCGCATATCACATTGTTAACCTGCTTGGAGAACCTGGTCTCTAGGCATAACGTGCCCACACATCGATTGATATAAGGCAAGGCTCACGGTCTTGTCCAGGGCACATCTGTCTTAATTTGCGGAAAAGGAAGGGGAGTACCGCTATGACCGCAAAAAAGAAGTTCAATTTCAAAGCGCCGTTGGAGGTGTTCGCGAAGTCAATCGTTCAGCCGATGATGTATCTCTCGGTTGCCGGCATTCTGCTCATCGTGGGCATTATTCTGACCAACAAGACCATCTGCGCCGTGATCCCTGTGCTGGGCTCCGGTCCGTTCCAGCTTGTGGGCGCCGTTGTCTATCAGTCGCTAATGTTTATCATCAACAACCTCTCGATTCTGTTCTGCGTGGGCATCGCCGGCGCCATGGCAAAGAAGAACAAGGGCCATGCTTCGCTGATCGCCCTGATGTCGTTCTTCCTGTTCCTGCAGGCTAACAACATCGTGCTCAACGCCACCGGCTCTCTTGCCGAAGCGAGCGGCATGCTCGGCCTTACCGGAACCGGCCAGAGCACCGTTATGGGCATTCAGGTGCTCGATACCGGCGTGTTTGGCGGCATCATTCTTGGTTGCATCACCGGTGCTGTGTTCAACAAGTACTCGAACAAGCAGTTCCCCATTGCCCTTTCGATGTTCTCGGGCGTTCGCTTCCCGTTCCTGATCATGATCATCATCTCCTGGATCATGGGCGCTGGCTTCTGCATCGTTTGGCCTCCGGTTCAGGGTGCCATCTCCTCCGTTGCCGGCATCATTAAGGAGTCGGGCAACATCGGTCTGTTCATCTACGGCATGCTCAACAAGCTGCTCGTTCCCACCGGTCTGCACCACCTCATCTACACTCCGTTCCAGTTCTCCGATGTGGGTGGCACCCTGACGCTGGGTGATCAGGTTATCGCCGGCGCCTATCCCATCCGTGTCGCCGAGATGGCAATGACGGGCCAGCCCTTCTCCGATAGCACCTACTTCAACAGCTACACCTTCAACAACCTGTGGCCCTACATCGGTATCGGTCTCGCCTTTATCTTCACCGCTTACAAGGGGAACAAGGATAAGACCAAGGCCGTTATCATCCCGCTGATCATCACCGCCGTGCTCTCCTGTGTCACCGAGCCCATGGACTTCCTCTTTGTCTTTGCCGCTCCCGTGCTCTTTGTCGTTCACTCGGTTCTTTCCGGTATCTTCCTGGTCCTGCTCAAGGTCCTCTCCGTGCCCGCTTCGACTGCAGGCGGCATCATCAACATCGTGGTTTCCAACCTGGTCCTTGGTGTCGATAAGACCAACTGGCCGATGATGCTCGTGCTCGGAGTCGTCAACGCCGCTCTGTACTTCTTCCTCTTCACCTTCCTGATTAAGAAGCTCAACCTCCACACGCCTGGCCGCGAGGAGGAGTCCGAGCTCGCCGAGTCCGTTGCCGAGGGCGAGGCCGCCGCGTCTGTCGTGGTGAAGCAGGGCGCTGTTGCCGCAGCTCCCGCAGAGGGCGTCGATGCAGGTATTGCCGACCTGGTCGCAGGTCTTGGCGGCAAGGACAACATCGAGGAGCTCGAGAACTGCTTTACGCGTCTTCGCGTGAACGTTAAGAACCCGGACCTCATCGATGAGAACCTCATCAACCACGTGCCCAACAGCGGCATCAACCGCAACGGCAACAATATCCAGATCATCTTTGGCATGAAGGTCGCCGAGATGCGCGACAAGGTCGAAAACGCAATTGAGAAGGAGCAGTAAACAATGATCATTACTCTGTGTGGTGGCGGATCCACCTTTACCCCCGGCATCGTCAAGTCCATCGCCCTGCGCAAGGACGAGCTCGACGTTGACGAGATTCGTCTGTACGACATCAATGAGGAGCGCCAGCGCAAGATCGGCGTGCTCGTGGACTGGATTTTGCACGAGGACCTTGGCCTGGACATCAAGCTTACGGTGACCACCGACAAGAAGACGGCTTTTACCGACGCGAGCTTCGTGTTTGCCCAGATGCGCGTGGGCGGCTACGCCATGCGCGAGCAGGACGAGAAGATTCCGCTGCGCCACGGTTGCGTGGGTCAGGAGACCTGCGGCTGCGGCGGCCTTGCCTACGGCATGCGCACCATCTTCCCCATGGTCGAGCTGATCGATGACGTTGAGAAGTACGCCAAGAAGGACTACTGGATTCTCAACTACTCCAACCCTGCTGCCATCGTGTCCGAGGGCTGCCGCGTGCTGCGTCCCAACGCTCGCATCATCAACATCTGCGACATGCCGATCGCGATCATCGACGTGGTTTGCGCCGCACTCGATATCGACAAGAAGGATGTCGAGTACGATTACTTTGGCCTCAACCACTTTGGTTGGTTCACCTCGATCCGCCACAAGGGCGAGGAGGTGCTCCCGCAGCTGCGCGAGTACATCAAGGAGCATGAGATTCTGCTGCCCGACTCCTACCTCAAGGGCATGGGCTCGCTCATGGCAAAGAAGCCCGAGGAGGCCACTGACGAGCACCCCGAGCAGAACCGCCACACCAAGGGCAGCTGGTACTACGTCTGGAAGGGCGAGTACGAGATCATGGAGTGCTTCCCGGAGTACCTGCCCAACACGTATCTGAACTACTACCTGCAGCAGAAGGAGTTCGTCGAGCATTCCAACCCCGAGCGCACCCGTGCTAACGAGGTTGAGGAGACGCGCGAGAAGAACCTCTTCGACGGCATCGACCACTACGAGAAGACCGGCGAGATCGACGAGAGCACGTTCTATGCGGGCAGTCACGGCGACTGGATTGCCGACCTGGCCATCGCTCTGAAGAACGATACCAAGCAGCGCTTCCTGGTCATTTGCGAGAACAAGGGCGCTATCCCCAACATGCCCTACGACGCCATGGTCGAGCTGCCTGCCTACATTGGCAAGAACGGCCCCGAGGTCATCAGCCGTGACAACATTCCTCTGTTCCAGCAGGGTCTTATGATGCAGCAGCTGAACTCCGAGAAGCTCGTGGTCGAGGCCACGATCGAGGGTTCGTACGAGAAGGCGCTCAAGGCCTTTACGCTCAACAAGACCGTGCCTTCGATGAAGGTCGCCAAGGAAGTTCTCGACGACATGATCGAGGCCAACAAGGGTTACTGGCCCGAGCTTAAGTAAAAGCAACAGGGTCGCTGGCCGCATACCTGGAGCAATGCCCCGTCCACGTGATTGCGTGGGCGGGGCATTGTCATTTGGTAACGCGTTTTACCAAATATGGCATTTATCTGCGGTAATGTTCTATTTCACCGCCGAGGGTGACATTTCATACCGCCTGCCGAACTGCGTGGAGACCTAACAACTTTTTAGGTCAGTGTTGTGCGTGTAGCAACTTCGCCCGGCCTCGCCTCCGGGCTGCCATGTGAGAGGGGATCTTATGGCTCGACTGCACGTAATGGAACGCAGCCACGCTCAGGCCGTCATGGACGACCTGCACGATGCGCTCGGACGTCGTCTGGCGGTGAGTTCGCTCGCCCCGTGCCCCGTTGAGTTTACGGCAGCGCTCGTCAATCTGTGCTCCACCCAGAGCTGCGGCAAGTGCACGCCCTGCCGCGTGGGCCTGAGCGCGCTGAGCGACCTGCTCGCCGATGTGCTCGAGGGCCGCGCCGACGAGTCCACGCTCAACTTGATTGAGCGCACCGCCCGCACCATCTACCTTTCGAGCGACTGCGCCATCGGCTACGAGGCCGGTGCTATGGCACTTACGGCTATCCGTGGCTTCCGCGACGACTTTGAACACCACATCCGCGAACACTCCTGTGGCTTTGACCGCGAGGCCCGCGTCCCGTGCGTCTCGGGCTGCCCGGCGCACGTCGACATTCCCGGGTACATTTCGCTGGTCGAGGCCGGCCGCTATGCCGACGCCGTCAAGGTCATCCGCAAGAACAATCCGCTGCCGCTTGTCTGCGGCCTGGTGTGCGAGCATCCCTGCGAGATGCACTGCCGCCGTGGCATGGTCGACGACCCCATGAACATCCTCGCCCTCAAGCGTTTTGCCGTCGAGCACAGTGACCTCAACGACCACAAGCCGCATGTAGTGGACAACACCGGCAAGCGCGTCGCCGTGATCGGCGGCGGCCCGGCCGGCCTTTCCTGCGCCTACTACCTGGCCGTGATGGGCCACAAGGTGATGATCTTTGAGCAGCGTCACCACTTGGGCGGCATGTTGCGCTACGGCATCCCCAGCTACCGCCTGCCGCGCGAGCGCCTGCAGGCCGAGATCGACTGGATCTTGAGCGCCGGCATCGACGTGGAACTCGACCACTCCGTCAACGGCGAGGAGCTTGCCCGCCTGCGCGACGAGTTCGATGCCGTCTACCTGGCCATTGGCGCCCACAGCGATAAGAAGCTCGGCCTTCCGGGTGAAGAGGCGCCCGGCGTGGAGTCGGCCGTCAAGATGCTGCGTGCCATCGGCGACGACGAGCTGCCCGACCTGAGCGGCCAGCGCGTGTGCGTCATCGGCGGCGGCAATGTGGCAATGGACGTGGCACGCTCTGCCGTGCGCTGCGGTGCCGAAAAGGTGAGCATCGTCTACCGCCGTCGCATCTGCGACATGACGGCCCAGGACGCCGAGATCGCCGGTGCCCAGGCCGAGGGCTGCGAGGTACTGGAGCTGACGGCTCCGCTCGCTATCGAGACGGGTGAGGAGGGTCGCGTGAGTGGCCTGCGCGTGCAGCCGCAGATCATCGGTGAGCCCCGTCGTGGGCGTCCGGCCCCGCGTGCCGCCGCCACGCCCGAGCGCGTCATTCCCTGTGAGCGCGTGTTTGTGGCCATTGGCCAGGACATCGATTCCAAGCCGTTTGAGGACATGGGCATCGCCTGCAAGTGGGGTCGCGTCGTTACCGATTCGGACGGCGCCGTGCCCAACTTCGATGGTCTCTTTAGCGGCGGCGACTGCCAGACCGGTCCCGCCACCGTCATCCGAGCCATCAACGCCGGTCGCGTTGCTTCGGCAAATATCGACCGCTACCTGGGCTTTGACCACAAGATCAAGCTCGACGTTGAGCTGCCGACCGTACAGTTTAAGGGCAAGCACGAGTGCGGCCGCTGCGAGCTGGGCGAGCGCGAGGCCGGCGAGCGCATTCACGATTGGAATCTGGTCGAGCAGGGCCTTACCGAGGAGGAGGCGCGCCAGGAGGCAAGCCGCTGCCTGCGTTGCGACCACTTTGGCTTTGGCGCGTTCCGCGGAGGGAGGAACTTGGAATGGTAGAGCCCAACAAAACCACCGTCAGCGACAACACCGAAAACGGAGCGCACAATATGGTCAAGCTCACGATCGATAATTGCGAGGTCGTGGTGTCCGAGCACACCACGATCCTGGATGCAGCCAAGTCCGTCGGCATCCAGATTCCCACCCTGTGCTATCTGCGCGATCTAAACGAGATCGGCGGCTGCCGCGTGTGCGTGGTCGAGGTCGAGGGCTGCGACCAGCTGGTTGCCGCCTGCAACAACTACGTGCTCGACGGCATGGTGGTCCACACCAACAGCCCCAAGGCTCGCGAGGCTCGTCGCACCAACGTGCAGCTGCTGCTGTCGCAGCACGATGCGCAGTGCGCGAGCTGCGTGCGCAGCGGTAACTGCAACCTGCAGACCATCGCCAACGACCTGGGCATTTTCTACCTGCCGTATCAAAAGCACTTGGCGCGCGAGGGCTGGGACTTCGATTTTCCCATCATTCGCGACAACGACAAGTGCATCAAGTGCATGCGTTGCATCAAGGTGTGCGAAAACGTGCAGGGGCTGGGGATTTGGGACCTGACCAACCGCGCCACGCACACTGCCGTGGGTACCCGCGGGCGCGCGCCCATCGGCAAGACCGATTGCGTCGCATGCGGCCAGTGCATCACGCATTGCCCGACGGGCGCGCTGCGCGAGCGCGACGACACCGAGACCGTGTTCGACGCTCTCGCCGATCCCAATAAGATCGTGCTGGTGCAGATTGCGCCGGCCGTGCGTAGCGCTTGGGGCGAGGAGCTTGGCATTCCGCGTGAGGAGGCCACCGTTGAGCGCCTGGCCTGCGCGCTGCGCCGCGTGGGCTTTGAGTACGTGTTCGATACCGATTTCTCGGCCGACCTCACCATTATGGAGGAGGGCTCCGAGCTGATCGAGCGCCTGGGCGCCGCCGCCAAGGGCGAGGGCGATAGCCGCGGCTGGCCCATGTTCACGAGCTGCTGCCCGGGCTGGGTGCGCTTTGTGAAGGCGCGTTACCCCGAGTTTGTCGACAGCCTGTCCACGTCAAAGTCGCCGCAGCAGATGTTCGGCGCCATCGCCAAGATCTACTACGCCAAGGCCCTGGGCGTGGAGCCCGAGCGCCTGTTTGTGGTGTCCGTGATGCCGTGCACGGCCAAAAAGGCCGAGTGCGCGCTGCCGAGCATGGTGGGCGAGGACGGTGCGCCCGACGTGGACGTTGCACTGACGGTGCGCGAGATGGTACGCATGATCCGCGCGAGCCACGTGAGCGTTGACACGCTGGTCGAGGAGCCGCTCGATACGCCGCTGGGCTTTGGCACGGGCGCGGGCGTGATTTTTGGCGCCACGGGCGGCGTGATGGAGGCCGCCGTGCGCTCGGCGTATTACCTGGTGACGGGTAAGAACCCCAATGCAGATTTCTTTACCGACGTGCGCGGGCTCGATGGCTGGAAGGAGGCCGTTGCCGATATCGATGGCACCAAAGTGCGTGTCGCCGTGGCACACGGATTGGGCAACGCCTCCCGCCTGCTCGATGCGATTCGCGACGGCCGCGCGAGCTATGACTTCGTCGAGGTCATGGCGTGTCCGGGCGGCTGCGTCGGTGGCGGCGGTCAGCCCATCCACGACGGCTGCGAGCTGGCAGCCGAGCGCGGCCAGGTGCTGTGGGGCCTGGATGCCGCTGCGGACATTCGCTTCTCGCACGAGAATCCCGATGTCCAAGCGTGCTACCGCGAGTTCTTAGGTGAGCCGCTCTCGCCGCTGGCCGAGGAGCTGCTGCACACTGACCACCACGCCTGGTCGATGCCTAATGAGGGGACGTGCTAACGATGCGCGCATGTAATGTTGAGATGACGCGCCGGGGGTTTGCCTCGGCGCTTGCCGCGGGTGCGCTGTCGCTTGCGCTGGCTGGATGTGGCGGCGGGGCCGCGGGGGCTGGGTCTTCTGCGGGCTCGGCTGCCACGGACGGCGCCGGTGCTGCTGCGGAGCCGGTTGAGGTGCACGTCGCCTCGCTCAAGGGGCCGACCTCGATTGGCCTGGTGCAGTTTATGGACCAGGCCGCAAACGGCGAGACGGACAACGAGTTCGACTTTGCGATCAACACCGCCGCCGACGAGATTGTGCCCAAGGTCATTCAGGGCGATATCGACATTGCCCTGGTGCCCGCCAACGTGGCGAGCGTGCTCTACAACAAGACTGAGGGCGCGGTGCAGGTCATCGACATCAACACGCTGGGCGTGCTGAGCGTGGTGACGGGCGACGCGAGTGTGACCTCGTTTGGCGATCTGGCGGGCCATACCGTCTATATGACGGGCAAGGGCACCACGCCGGAGTACGTCATGAACTACCTGCTGGAGCGTGCGGGCCTGACCGGCCAGGTGACGCTCGAGTTTAAGAGCGAGCCCACCGAGGTACTGTCGGCCCTGCTTGCCGATCCGTCTGCCGTGGGCGTGCTGCCCGAGCCGTTCAAGACCGCTGCCATCGCAAAGAGCGAAGGCAAGCTGTCGGCGCCGGTAAGTCTGACCGATGTGTGGGATGAGCTGGCGGGTGACACGGGCTCGCGCTTGCTGACGGGCGTGACCGTGGTGCGCCGTGCCTTTGCCGAGGAGCATCCCGAGGCCGTGGCGGAATTCTTGCGCTGCCACGAGGCGAGCGTAGATACCGTGAACACGGCGCCGGCAGATTGGGCGCAGGCCGTGGTCGATGCCGGCATCGTGAACAACGCCAAGATCGCCGAAAAGGCGATTCCCGGGTGCATGCTCGTGTGCCAGACGGGGAAAGATATGAAGGCGGCGCTCGGTGGATACCTGCAGGTGCTGGCCGATGCGGATGCGAGCGCCGTGGGCGGTAAGCTCCCGGCTGACGATTTCTACTATATGGAGTAGCCCGTGCGTGCGTTTGCTCGACACATGACTGAGCGTGTGAAGGCGGTGACGGCAGCAGGTGCCGTCGCCGCCTTTTGGCTTGCCGTGTGGATGCTGGTGGCGGAGCTGGTGGCGCAGCCGCTGATTTTGCCGGGGCCGGATGCTGTTGCCTTGGCGCTTCTGCGCCTGGTGTGCGATGGCGGTACCTGGGCGATTTTGGCGGGCTCGGGCGCGCGGATACTGGGCGGGCTGGCGCTTGCCGCGGTGTATGGTGGTGTGCTTGCCGGGATTTCGTCACGTTCGCGGGCGTTTGCGCACCTGGTGGCTCCGGCGCTGTCGTTTGTAAAGGCGACACCGGTCGCCTGCGTGGTGGTCCTGTTGCTAATCTGGCTGGGGTCGGCGCGCGTGAGCATCGCGGCAGTCTTTTTGATGGCGCTGCCGGGCGTGTATTTTTCGCTGGCTGAGGGCTTGGCACAGGTGAATAAACCGCTGGAGCAGATGTTCCGTCTGCATGGCGTGCGCGGCTGGCGACTGTTTTGCGCCCATACCTGGCGCGAAGTCCTGCCGTTTGTGCTTTCGTGTGCGCGTGCCGTGATTGGCATGAGCTGGAAGGCCGGCGTGGCAGCCGAGCTCATCGGCATGGCGGTGGGCACCGTGGGTGAGCGCATCTATCAGGCGAAGCTTTTGATCGAGACGGCTGATCTGCTGGCGTGGACCGTGCTGGTCGTTGCCGCCTCGTGGGCGTGTGAGCGCGTGCTGGTGTGGCTGCTGCGGGTTTCGGGACCCGTGGCGTGGCGCGTGGCCGTGCGGGCGCATGGGCGCGGCGCTCGCGGGCGTGCGGGGGCTGCCGGGGGCGGCGCTGCGGCGGAGCTTGCGCTCGCCGTGGGCGAGCGGGCGCCCTGGGCTCCGGCGCTCGACGGACTGACACTCCGCGTGCCCGCCGGTGGGCGCGCCTGCGTGATGGGCGCTTCGGGCGTGGGCAAGTCGACGCTGCTCGCCCTGGCGGCGGGGGAGTGCGTGTCGTGCTCGATGGTGTTTCAGGACGCGCGCCTGGTTGAGGACGTTTCGGCCTTGGAAAACGTGCTGGTGTGCGCCGACGCGCGCGTGGACGTCTCGAGTGCCGCGGCCCTGCTGCGCCTGTTGGTACCGGGGATCGATGTGCATGCTCGCGTGGCCGAGCTCTCGGGTGGGCAGCGTCGTCGCGTCGAGATTGCCCGAGCACTGCTGTGCCCGGGCGGCGCGGTGATTCTGGACGAGCCCTTTACCGGCCTGGATGTCGTCGCGCGCGATGCGACGGCCGAGGTCGTGCTCGATCTGCTCGACGGTCGCACGCTCCTACTCGCCACACACGATGCCGCTGACGCTCGGGCCCTCAATATCTCGGACATCATCACGCTCTAAATACTAACTTAGCAACAAAATGATCCGTTTTTCTCCGTCCCCATGGGGTCGGGTGTGGTATTCTATCTGCGGGGTAATACTTAGGAATACCAAGTAATACCAACGCCGCAGAAACAAACTCCGGATGCGGGCCAATCGGGTTGCCTTCACAGCCCGTCGCCCAGCCGCGTGGCCCGCATCTATCCGCACCACCGTCGTTTCAAAAAGGAAGCGCCATGGCAGAACACATGACCCCGGTTGTCGCGAAGGTCTTGCCCGAGGAAAAGGCGGCCTTCGCGGCGGCAACCCAGCTCGTGGGCACCACGCCGTCCAACGCCATCCGCATGTTTATCGCCGCGTTCAATCGCTGCGGCACCTTCCCGTTCGACATCTCGCCCAACGGGGCCTTTGGCAAAGACTGTCCCCAACAACTAGTCGTTGAAGAACGTCCCCAATGACTAGTTGTTGGGGACGTTCTTAAATGACTAGCTGTCGGGAGGAGGTTGGCATGCTCAATGCGATGATTTGGGCGCTTGCCTGTTTTGGCGTCGTCGCTGCCGATATCGCCCTGAGCGTGGTTTTGTTCTCCGCTCTGGGCGTCGCATCGGTGTTCATGGGCTTTTCGATTGACGACCTCGATATTCAATTGCTTCAGGCTGCCGCGCAGATGGCATCGTTTTTAATGGCGCTGCTGTGGTGGCGTTATCTGTGGCCGCGTTCGTTTATGGCACGCCGGCAAAGCGCGCATCCGCTCGGCGGGGGAGCGCGTGGGGCGTGGAAGCGCATCGTCTGCGTTATCGTGATTGGCCTTGCCCTGCAGGTGGTCGTTGGCTACGTGACCGACGCCGTGCTGTCGCTGTTGCCCGAGGCCGCGGCCGACTACAGCGAACTTGTCGAGGAGACGGGCATGGGTGACACGAGCTATCTGGCCGTCCTGACCACGGTGCTCGGCGCTCCGTTTTGCGAGGAGCTGCTGGTGCGCGGTATCATTTTTGAGTTTTCGCTCCGAGCGTTTAATCCGCAGTGCCGCCCACTTTGGAAGCGCCGGCGTCGTGCGGGTGCGCAGGACGGCGCCATGGTGCCCTGGGCGGCCCCGAGCACGTGGGGTATCGCCGCGGCGGTCGTGCTGCAGGCGGCAATCTTCGGTTTTATGCACATGAACTGGGTGCAGGGCTGCTATGCGGGCGCTGCCGGCCTCATTTTTGGCTGGGTGCTCGTGACGACCGGGAAGCTCCGCTACACGATCCTGCTGCACTTTGCCTTTAATGCCGGGTCGTATCTCATGACGTTGCTCTGGTTTGTGAACACGCCGTTCGACGTGGTAATCACGGTCACCATCGCCGGCATCATCCTCGTGGAGGCGATGCGCTCACTGCGCCACGCATGCGAGATGGGCATAGCGACAGCACCGCTGCCCTAATTGCGGCGTCCGCCTCCGTTGGCGCCCTGACGCCCCTGAGCTGCACGGTTGCGGCCGGCGGTGTTCTGCGCACGCGACATGCCGCCGTGCCCCTTGCTGCCCTTGGGGCCCTTGCCGGCGCCACCGTGGGCCTTGCCGCCCTTCTTGCCGGTGCCATGCCCGCCGCCGGCATAGGTCTCGCCCGGGCGTGGCGGCACGGGGCGAATCAGGCAATGCTTGGTGTAGCCGATCAGATCGCGACGGCCAGCCTTTTCCAGTGCCTCGCGCACGAGCTTGTAGTTCTCGGGCTTGCGATATTGGATGAGCGCGCGCTGCATAGCCTTCTCGTGCGGGTCGCGCGCCACATAGATCGACTGCATGGTGCGCGGGTCAACGCCGGTGTAGTACATGCAGGTGCTCATCGTGGACGGGGTGGGGTAGAAGTCCTGTACCTGCTCGGGCATGTAGCCCATGTCGCGCACAGCCTCGGCAAGCTCCACCGCTTCCTTCATCGTCGAGCCGGGGTGGCTCGAGATCAGGTACGGAACCACGTACTGCTTGAGTCCGTATTCACGGTTCAAGCGCTCAAATTTGCGACAGAACGCGTCGTAGACGGCGCGGCTCGGCTTGCCCATTACGGAGAGCACGGCGTCGCTCACATGCTCGGGTGCTACGCGCAGCTGGCCCGAGACATGGTGTTCCAAAAGCTCGCGCAAAAACTCGTCCGAGGTATCGGCCATGGTGTAGTCAAAACGGATGCCGCTGCGCACGAAGACCTTCTTGACGCCTGGCAGCTGGCGCAGGTCGCGCAGCAGCTGCGTGTAGCCGCCCTCATCGACCACCATGTTCTTGCATACGCTCGGCCACAGACAGCGCTTGTTCTTGCACACGCCGTGCTTGAGCTGTTTGTCGCAGGCGGGACGGCTAAAGTTGGCCGTCGGTCCGCCCACGTCGTTGATGTAGCCCTTAAACTCGGGGTCGCGCGTGAGCAGCTCGGCCTCGCGCATGATCGAGTCGTGGCTGCGCATCTGCAGCACGCGGCCCTGGTGGAAGGTGAGCGCGCAAAACGAGCACTCGCCAAAGCAGCCGCGGTTAGAGCTGATGGAAAACTTGATCTCGGCAAAGGCCGGCACGCCGCCCGTGGCGTCGTAGTCGGGGTGCCAATCGCGTGCGTAGGGGAGTTCGGCGACCTCGTCCATCTCCTCGGTGGTGAGGGTGGCGCTCGGCGGGTTCTGCACCACATAGACGCTGTTGGGGTAGGGTTCTACCAGGCGATGCCCGGTGATGGGGTCCATATTCTGCTGCTGCACGTTAAAGCTGCGCGCGTAGTTGAGCTTGTCGGCGGCAAGGTCGTCCCAGCTGGGCAGCAGGTCGTAGTCGTAGACCTCGTCGAGCGAACCCGTGCGGTAGACGGTGCCGTTGATATAGGTGATCTGGTCGACGGGCAGTCCCGCGTCGAGCGCGTCGGCGATCTCGACAATCGCGTGCTCGCCCATGCCGTAGATGAGGATGTCGGCGCCCGAGTCGAGCAGTACCGAACGCTTGAGCTTGTCCTGCCAGTAGTCGTAGTGGGCCAGACGGCGCAGGCTCGCCTCGATGCCGCCGATAATGATGGGGGCATCCTTAAACGTCTGGCGGATGAGGTTGCCGTAGACCGTGACGGCTCGGTTGGGACGGCGCCCCTCCTCGCCACCGGGGGTATAGGCGTCGGTGTGGCGGCGGTGCTTGGTCACCGAATAGTGGTTGACCATGGAGTCCATGTTGCCGCCGCTGACGAGAAAGCCCAGGCGCGGCTCGCCGAGCACCGTGATGCTGGCGGGGTCGGTCCAATCGGGCTGGCAGATAATGCCCACTTTGTATCCGTGCGCGTCGAGTACGCGGCTGATGATGGCCATACCAAAGCTGGGGTGGTCCACGTAGGCGTCGCCGCAGATGTAGACAAAGTCGCACTGGTCCCAGCCGCGTGCATCCATGTCGGTGCGGCTGACGGGGAGGAACTTGTCGCGGCCCGGTCGCCAGGGGCGGACGGGTGTCGCCTTGACGGTTGTGGCCTGCGCCTTACCGCCGCGCCTTTGCTGCTGGCCCTGTTTGTCCTGCTGACTGCGCTGGTTGTTCTGAGCGTGCTGAGGCTTTTTTGCCACGATCCCTCCCGGTGTTTGTATGCTGCACGTAATTGTAACCAGTCTTTTTGGGACGGGGCTAAAAAGACTGGTGGAGTACATGGGCTGGCGGATCGGCGTGTCGATGCGGGAGCCGTTTGTTTCCAGACTGTGTATCTGCGCGTTGGGGAGCCCGTCTCGCGCGCACGCCATGTTGTCAATGGGTTACAGTATGAACGGCGGCTATGTTTCCGCCAACGCACGAGAGAGTCGTCAACAAGGAGGATGCACGACGATGCAGCGTGCCAAACAGATATCGGAGTCCATCGAGCTGGGCATCATCTTGGCGCTCGCCGGTGGCTTTATGGATGTGTATTCGTACATTGGGCGCGACCATGTTTTCGCCAACGCGCAGACGGGCAACATCCTGCTGGTGGGCGTGAGCATCTCGGAGGGCAATTGGGCACTTGCGGGGCGTTACTTCTTCCCTGTGGTTTCGTTTGCTGTGGGCATTATGCTTGCCGACCTGGTACACGAGCGGTTTGGCAGTGTGATTCACTGGCGCCAGGTGACGGTGTTCTTTGAAGCCGTCATCTTGCTGGGCGTGAGCTTTATCCCCGGTGGCGGTTACAACCTGCTCGCCAACTGCCTTACTTCGTTTGCCTGCGGTATGCAGGTCGAGAGCTTCCGCAAGATTCATGGACACGGCATCGCCACGACCATGTGTATCGGCAACCTCCGTAATGCCTTGCAAAACGTGGACGATTACATCATTACCCACAAGCGCGGCTTTTTGGAAAACGGCCTGCTGTACTTTGGTGTGATCTTTACCTTTGTGTTTGGCGCCGTGCTGGGCAATTGGTGCATTGAGCGCATGGGTCTGCACGCCATTGCGGTGGCGAGCGTGCTGCTGTTTATCGCGTTTGCCATCATGTTTATCGATCGCGAACGCGACTTGCACAGGAAATGGGCCCGCATCATAGCTGACTGGCAGACCACGAGTCTTAAGCGCTAAGGTGCATGTTTGTAATGACAAGATTTGACGTCAGCAAAGCGTGCTGCTTGAGGCTATAAAATAAAAATGCCATCTTTCTAGCTATAATTATTAGTTGAGGGGATGGACATATGCTAGAGCTTTTTATTCAAAATAAGACGACAGTAATCAAGTTGATGGTGCTCTGCATTTTATCTGCCCTGGTGGAGCTGTCTGTTGTTAAAGCTGAATCGTTGATTATAGACTATGGCCTTCTTCGCTCTAATTATCGTAACGTTTTATACATTGGGTTAGGCCTGCTAGTATTGCTCTCAGTTGAGCTGGTGACAAACCTGTTCAGATCAAAATATGCGGAGCAATTGGCTTCCGATGGCGCTAACTGCTTCTATAGATTGCTTGCCCGCCGTGCTTTAGAGCGGCCCTTAGTTTTAGCAAAAGACAGTGACTACCTGTTATCGCGCATTGAAGAGGCTGGGAACCTACAGCCGATGATTGGAATATTTACAACTGCGTTTCTTCCGTGCCTAGTGACGGGTTTGGCATCGTTTGTGGCGCTATCTAATATCTCTTTGTTGCTTTTGATCCCTGTTTGTGTTTCGGCATTGTTTGTTTCGCTTCTATATCCGTTCGCTCTTAGTAAGCTATCGACTAAGAGCGAAAAGGCATTGGAGGCCCAGGCGAGGTGTTCTGCTTATTTAGCCCAACTAATAAATTGTCGACTTTACATTCGAATTTCTCGTTCAATTAACTTGGAATTACTTCGCTATAAAAAGATGCTTAAAGCCTGCAGGAACTCTCGAGTTGAGGAGAGTGTCTTTGCGAGATTGGCAACTGAAATAGTTAACGCTGGCAACATCATTACTGGCTTGCTTTCAGTCCTGCTGCTTATTTTCCTTGTGTTAAAGCGCGGGCTGACAGTCGGGATTGCGGTGCAGAGTTATCAACTTGTGCTTCTATGCTATTCTCCTTTTCCTCTTGTTCTGAATTGTTGGGCTCAGCTTCAGCCGTCGTTTAGGTCGTTGCGCCGTGTCTTGGAATTACGTCGTCTTTTGGAAGCTGGAAAACCTAATTTGATATGCTTCGATCACGCTGATCGAATTAGTTGGAAAGGAATCAGTCTCTCGTTTTCGTCGAGCGAAACTAATGAGAGGATAACAATTCCAGATTGCACGATACAGGCACCTTGTCTGGTTTTAGTAAGCGGCCCTAATGCATGTGGCAAATCTTCATTTCTGGAAGTATTGAATGGATTGTTGTCGCCGGTTGCTGGCAGACTGTGTGTTAATGAGTCTACTGTCGTTTTCGATGGCTTGACTTTAATCCAGCTACCCTGCGCAACTATGCCGCAAAGACATTTGATAATGGGGGGAACTTTCAGGAAGGCTCTTTACTATGGTCTTGTAGATATTGACTCTGAAAAACTCATCTATCTTTTGAAGGGTTTTAGCCTCGATAAATTATTTGAAGCCAATCCCATCATTGGAACTAGGGGACACAATTTGTCTGGCGGAGAACTGGCTTCTCTATTACTTTGTAGGGCCTTTCTGAGCAGCTATTCTATTATTATTTTGGATGAGCCTTGCAACAATTTAGATAATGCTTCGATATCCTTTTTGAAGGCGGTGGTTGCACAGGAGATGAAAGAGCGTATCGTCATCATTGCGGATCATGGACATGGTTTTGAACAATTTGCAGACTATGTAATACAGTTTCAGGAGCCAGAAAAAACTATCTAGCTCCTGAACGTTGCTACCAACTGCTATTTGCGAGTTATTCGAGATGCTCTTCAATGCGAGCTCTAAGAAGGGCAATGGCTGTGGGTATTCCAATTGCGGCAGCTAATTCGGCTTTATCCAAAACCTGTATGCTAAAGCACGATTGTTTATCACATTGAAGAACGGTAACTGAAGATACCCTCACTTCCCGTTGGCTGAATATATCGTAATCTCCAAAAAGGAAGTTACCTTTTATTGAGTAATTCGGTATGTTCGTTATGCACTTCATCTCAAGTCTGTTTAGGCCATAATCGAACACCGCAACTTCCTTATGTTCGATGACGAGCGCAACCCTGGGCATGTTACTAAAGCCACCGTCGACGACAGTAAAGAGCTTTTCATTTGTATCGTCATAAACGGTGTATTTAAGACTCAATAGCTGTCCTAGTGGGCCCGTGAACCCATGTCTTTTGATGTTGAGGTTGTCTCCCACTGGGTTGGTGAGAGCTAGAGCATGCGGATAAGGGTTACCTTCAATTGAGATTCGATATTCGTTTGTAGCTGTCTTGCTCGATTTAGGACCAGTAGCCACCACGCGTCATCGCCTCAATCGCATTGGAACCGACTTCTGCTTCGTGCGGAGAATTACGCAGTACGTTGCAGTACATGCAGCTGCAATAACCGCATGGGCAATTTCTAATAAAATGAATGACGCTATTTACTGCATGCATGTTAAATGGTCGAATACTTCTCATGATTTGCCTCCCATTGTTCGATTGTTTCTGACTGTTCTATTACCTTCTTCACCTCCTCAACACTGTTGAACCCTATGTTTTCAATCGACGAGTACTCAACGTAAACAGAAAACCTGCTTTCAAGAAAAATTAGCAGTCGAACTAGATCCGATGAGGACAAGCTGAATGGGGAATCGGTCAATCGTTGATTTCTTAGATCTTGATCAAATTGAGTCAAATCCAAATCTCTAATATTGCTTATTGCTTTTTTGATTTCTGCGTAGATGGTTTCATCTTTACAATATGCTGTCATTTCAGTACCCCAAGATCGAAATCAAACAACTCGTCCTCGATTGTCTTGCAGCATAGTAATGATTCTTCTGGATCTAAGCTGGCTGAGAAACTGGGTATTCCTCTTAGTCGAAGTTCTCTTGCTGCTTGAATTGCTTTATCGCTAGATGAATAGCTTATTTGAAATTCATGCGTCTCCAACCCCTCTGTGGCGTCAAGTACTTCGTTTGTAATTTCAAATTGAACTTTCTCTGCTTGCGTAAGCGTTTCAATTACGGGCATGAGCCCTAGCATTATGTCGTAGTCGGCTATCGTGTATGGGATATTGATAATGGCTAAGTCAGGGCAGAAAGCTCGACATGCAGCAATCGACCCCAATCCGTAATCTCCGAAAATGTGGTCGCTGTATTTCATAAGCACATTGGGCGTCTCTAATAGAGCTAGGTCGGATTTATCATTCTCAATGATGAGGTTGATCTGCTCGTTCATTTTGATGACGGCAGATTGGCCACCATCAAAATTAAGGGTGTTGCAGCCCCAGATTTCATTTAAAGGATTGAAGCTCAACGCGCATAGATTGGGATGGTGCTTTCTCATCTCGCTAACGATGCTACTGAACGTTATTGTTGAATTGGCGGGTGTATATAGATTCCCGACAACAATTTTTGGTATCAGGGCTAATTCCTGCATGTCGCTTTTGCTAGACTCGATTTGTTCAGCGGCGAGTTGGCTGACAACCGTCTTATTTACAGAATGAGCGTAGGTTTCAGCGTGTTTACTAAATTCTACGAGTCCTGCGGCGCTTTCTTTCGTCGATAAAACGACAACCAGGTCTGATTCATCGATTGTCGTTACATAGTTAATTCGATTTCTTATGCCAATTTCTTTGCAATTAACAAGGTTGGCGACATCTAGGCCGTCCGGTAGAATGCCGCATGGCGTTGATACCCGGATATTGTAGCCATTTCCTAGCAATCCAATCAGAAGAGGATAGTCAGCTCTTGTGAAAGATATAAGTCCGATTGTCTTCATGATTTTTATCGCTTGTTCCTTTTTAGAGCTGTTGCAATGGACACTTCATGTCTATGAAGCTCAAAGTGAAGTATTTTCTGATTAAGTCGGTCAAAGGCAATTCGTTTTGAATTGTCGCATGCTGTTCGCTTGTAATCAGGGCTTATTACTCCTTCGCAATCTGCGCTTTTTATGCATTGGGTGCACAGCTGAAATGCCCAACATTTTTTACATGAATCGCTGGTCAGCTTTGAAACATTGATTATCTTTTCAATTTGACCTAAATCAAATCCTGAATCCAATGTGCCGATATACATTTCCTTCGTTGTTTCGCTGACCCTTTCGCAAGGAAGAAGCGCTCCTGCTGTTGTCACAAATAGACGCGTAACCCCTGGTTCGCATGGGCCACCGGGTATAGCTTTTGCTGGGATGTTCGAAGGTGCAAATCGCTTTATGTTTTGGTTGATGTTTGCAAGCGTATATGAAGCGAGCCTATCGTTGCGGTTTCCTTTTTCGATTTCGCGCTCATCCATAATTCTTGCTTTAAATAAGGCGTAATTTAGCTGACTTGAGAACTCGTCATTGTAGGGGGCGATACGTCCGTTGCGTTCCAGGTAGTTGAATTGAACATCGCAATCTTCGATATCTTTATCATTTATAAAGGAAGAGACTGTTTTATAGATGTTGTTCGTGTCGACTACGGCATTAAAATGAACATATTTGTTGCGTTCAGGATGGCTGTCTAAAACCATATGAACATTGTCTATAACTGTTTGGTATGAGGACTTGCCATTAGCGTAATGCCTAGACTTATCATGGATTTGCTACGGCCCGTCAAGACTGATTAACAAATAGAATTCATGCCCAGAATCGAAGAAGAATTTAACCATTTCTTCAGATAAAAGAGAGCAATTAGTTGTAATTCGAAATGAGATGTGTTTTCCTTCAAATACCTGCTCTGCATATTGAGTAATTAGCTTAATTTCATTAAATCGAAGGAGAGGTTCTCCTCCATAAAATGCTACGACCGGGTTTGAGTTGTCGATCGAGTGCATCTTAAAGAATTCGATTGCATGTTTTGCCGTCGAAATGGACATGGAGTTATGACTGTGGGCTCTGTTGTATGAGGAGTTTCCGGAATAGATACAGTAATCACATCGGAAGTTACAAGATTGAGTCAGCTGAAGGGTTAGCATCCGTATATTTCTTTCCAGCTTAACTTTCAAAAGGTCAATTGATGGATAAGCGATATCCTGCAATGGCGAATCGCAGCAGTAGCCACATGATTGTAGTAACTGGAATTCTTGGTCTGATTTATAGGAAGCGTGGCAAACTTTTCCTGCTTGGACTTCTGAGATGTAATTGAATAGATCTTTGCTTACTGCAAGTATCTCGTTTCGATTGGCATCATAAATGTAGTGGCCCAAGAGGGTCTTTATGGGTAGAACTAACATCTCTACCGCCTCTTTCATTTCACTAATGTTATTTAGTGAACTAAGATGTTTACTATAAAGTATCCTTTTATAAACGTATTGTCAAACATATATTGCTAAAACAGAAACAATTTATAGGCTGAGTTGGTCGTATCCTTTGGGCGATTGCTCCTATAATCTAGCCTTCGCTGCTGTCGGGAGGGAAGGACTGGGGCTCCGTTATTATGTTGAAACGCTTTAACACCTTTGATGTTCTCATGCATTTTTTGTTTCAAAAGCGTTAGGATGGAACTTGCAGCGCGGGGCGTAATGGGTGCCCCGTACACGATGGGAGGCTATCAATGGCTAATCGTTTCGTTCTCAACACCATTTCTTATCATGGTTCCGGCGCCATCAAGGAGATTCCCGGCGAGCTCCAGCGTCGCGGCTACAAGAAGATCTTCGTCTGCTCCGACCCCGATCTGGTCAAGTTTGGCGTTACCGCTAAGGTGACCGACGAGCTCGACGCCGCCGGCATCGCTTGGAGCCTCTACTCCGAGATCAAGCCCAACCCCACTATCCAGAACGTCAAGGACGGCGTCGAGGCCTTCAAGGCCGCCGAGGCTGACGCTATCGTGACCATCGGTGGCGGTTCCTCCATGGATACCGCCAAGGCCATCGGCATCATCATCAACAATCCCGAGTTTGCCGATGTCCGCAGCCTCGAGGGCGTTGCTCCCACCAAGAACCACGCCGTGTTCACCATCGCTGTGCCGACGACCGCCGGTACTGCTGCCGAGGTGACCATCAACTACGTCATCACCGACCCCGAGAAGGTCCGCAAGTTCGTGTGCGTCGACACCAACGACGCCCCCGAGGTCGCCGTCGTCGACCCTGACATGATGGCCTCCATGCCTGCCGGCCTGACCGCTTCCACCGGCATGGACGCTCTGACCCACGCCATCGAGGGCTACACCACCAAGGGCGCCTGGGAGCTCTCCGACATGTTCCACTTTGAGGCTATCAAGCTGATCAGCGAGAACCTGCGCGACTCCGTTGCCGAGGCCAAGTCCGGCCAGCCCGGCTCCGGCCGTGAGGGCATGGCTCTTGGTCAGTATGTCGCCGGCATGGGCTTCTCCAACGTTGGCCTGGGTATCGACCACGCCATGGCTCACACCCTGTCTGCTCACTACGACACCCCGCATGGCGTCGCTTGCGCCATGCTGCTGCCGATCGCCATGGAGTTCAACAAGCCGGTTTGCACCGAGCGCCTGGCCAAGGTTGCCGTCGCCATGGGCGTTGACACCACGGGCATGAGCACCGACGAGGCTGCCGACGCCGCCATCGCCGCCGTCAAGCAGCTCTCCGCCGACGTGAACATCCCGCATGTCTGCGAGGCCATGAAGGCCGAGGAGATCGAGGTCCTGGCCAAGGACGCCATGGCTGACGCCTGCTTCCCGGGCAACCCGCGCGAGGCAACGCTCGACGACGTCATCGAGCTCTTCAAGAAGATTTGCCCGGCTGAGTAAATTACTCCCGTCGGCGGTCCCGGGCTTCCCTCCGGGCGCGTCCTCGGACATGTAAAAGGCCCCGCTGCGCGCTGAACTGCCTCCCATTTCTTGGACACAAGAAATGGGAGGCAGTTCA
>CALHJP010000007.1:0-224490 GCA_938033205.1 uncultured Collinsella sp.
GCCAGCGCGCCCGCGCCGAGCGCCGCAAGGGCGAGCAGCTTCGCCGCGACGGCGCGCCCGCGCGAGGGGACCGCCGTGAGGTTGGCGAGGCGCCCGGCAGCGCGCTCCTCGTCCACGGCGAGCCCGCAGACGATGGCGCACATGAGCGGCATGAGGGCGCCGAGGAACTGGGCATAGGCGTCCGCGCCCAGCGCCGGGTCCCATCGGGTTACGGAGAAGTACTCGCCGCAGGCAAGACCGGCTGCCAGGCCGCAGGCGAGGTGCACCGCCGAGAGCGGGGAGCGCGCCAGGCGCAGGGCCTCGGAGAGCAGGGCCCGCGGGAGAGTCATGCGCGGCGTCGGGTCGGAGAGTCGTGTCATGGCCATCACCTCTCCTCGGAGCGCGCGAACCAGGCCGCGCCCGCCGCCGTGAGCGCGGCGAACGCGAGCGCACAGACCGCAAGACCCGCCAGCGTGAGCACGCCGTCCGCCGTGAGCGCCCCGCCGAGCGCCATGTCCGCCGCGAGCGGCTCGCCGCTCGGCAGCACGGGAATGAAGCTCGTGGGGATGACCATGCTCGCCGACGGCGGAAAGAGCTGCGGCAGCGGCATCAGCGACCAGGCGAACCCACCCACGAGCTGCGCGGCGAGCGGGCAGAAGATGCCCGCGAGCATGCCGAGCCTCGCCGTGAGGAAGAGCCCTGCGGGGATCATCCACGCCGCGGTCACCGTGTTGGCGAGCGCGCAGAGGAGCATCGTGAGCGTGCCCGCGGCCGTGAGACCCTGCGAGGAGAACGCCGATCCCGCGAGGTAGATGCCGAAGACCACGAGGTTCGAGAGCGTGCAAAGAGCGAGGCACCAGAGCGCCTTGGCCCACCAGGCTCGCCCGAGCGGGAAGCCCAGGCCCAGAAGCCCCCGCATCCGCGTGCGAGCGTCCGCCCGCGCGCCGCACGCCACCACAAGCGATAGAGACACGGGCAGGAAGAGCGCGTACCAGTAGTTCCACGCGCTAAAGATCTGCACGCCCCGGTAGGGCATCGCGCCGAGCAGCGGCATCGGCAGCGCCATGAGCACGGCCAGGCGAACCGGTGCCGCGTGGCGCGACTTCAGGGCCTCGGCGCGCAGGCCCGCGAGCAGGCCGCCTTTCTCGCCCGTCATGCCGCCACCTCCCCGCGCGCTCGTCGCCCTTCCCGGCAGAAGCTCATGAAGAGTTCCTCGAGGTCCTGCCCGGGACGAAGCGCATCCTCGTAGGCAAGGCGCCCCCCGCAGATGATGCCGATGGTGTCCGCCATCTGCTGCACCTCGGAGAGGATGTGGCTCGAGACGATCACCGTCGTACCCGCCGCCGCGAAGCCGCGGATCTGGTCGCGCAGTTCCTCGATGCCGATGGGGTCGAGGCCGTTGGTGGGCTCGTCGAGCACGAGCAGGCGTGGCCGGGCGATCAGCGCCAACGCGAGCCCCAGGCGCTGCCGCATCCCCATCGAGAAGCGCCCGGCGCGCTTCTTCCCGGTGTCCGCGAGGTCCACGGCGGCGAGCACCTCATCTATGCGGCTCTCGGGAAGGCCCAGCAGCGTGGTGCGCACGCGCAGGTTCTCGCGCGCGGTGAGGTTGGGGTAGAGCGGCGCCTCCTCGATGAGGCTGCCGATTGCGTAGAGGTCCTCGCGGCGCCAGGCGTGCCCGGCAAAGAGGATCTCCCCGGCCGTCGGCCGCAGCATCCCGCAGATCATCTTGAGCGTTGTCGACTTGCCGGCGCCGTTGGGACCGAGCAGCCCGTACACCTCGCCCTCGCGGATATGAAGGCTCACGTCGGCCACGGCGTCCTGCGCCTGGTCGCCGCGGCCGAAGCGCTTGGTGAGCCCACGCGTCTCGAGCATGTAACCCATGGGTTTATCCTTTCTCTTCCGGGAGCGCGGGCCGAGTCACCGTGCCCGCGCGCCTTACCTTTCGGGTTCACCATCCATGGTGGGGCGCGTTTCTAACGAAGCCATAACGGCCGTTGGGTTCTTTTGGCGCCGACCCTTCTCGACCCGCACATCATGATTAATTTGCTTAAGGCAACAACTTTCCCGATCGATGTAATCACCGAATCAGAACGTGTACATCACCCTCCAAAACCGACATTTTTCGGCATGTTTGGAGGCTGATGTACACGAATGTGAAATCCACCGCCGCCCAAAAGCGCCTTCCTCATGTCTGGACTCTCTATGCTTACGCTGGATAGACATCGCCGGAACGGGTATAGTATCGAAAGTTTTGTCGTTAACCAGCGGGGGAGTCCTGTGGGCATCAAAAAGAAGATCAAAAAGGAGCTTATCGGCACTTCCGATTACCCGTCGAATAAGATCTTTACGATCTCCAATTTCATCACCTTTACGCGCCTGATCCTCACCCTGGTATTTCTGTACCTGTTTGTGACGGATAACAACCGCGTCATCGCCATCGTTATCTACGCCGTTGCCGCCTCTACCGACTGGATGGACGGTCAGATCGCCCGCATGACCAAGACGGTCTCGTGGCTCGGCAAGGTCATGGATCCCATCTGCGACCGTGCGCTGCTGTTCACCGGCGTACTTGGGCTGGTGGTCCGCGGAGAGCTGCCCATCTGGGTCTGCGTGCTCATTATTGGCCGCGACATCTATCTGGGCATCGGCACGCTTATCGTTCGTCATTATCACCGTCGCCCCATCGATGTCGTCTTTCCCGGAAAGATTGCCACTGCACTGCTCATGACCGGCTTCTCGCTCATGCTGCTCGGGTTCCCCGTTATTGACGGCCTGCATCTTTTACCTTCAACCCTTACGGCCTTCCCGGGCCTCAACGGAAGCTCGGTGCCCCTCGGCATCTTCTTTGTGTACGGCGGCGTGATCTTCTCCATGCTCACGGCTGTCATCTATTCCATTAAGGGCGGAGTGGCCATTAAACAGGCTCTCGCGCATCCCGAGGACGAGGACATCGACTTTCTGAACCCTGAAATCGAAGACTGATTCGTTGGGGTATGATTACGTACGGTTCATTATTTGCGGCACGTCCGCGATAAGTTAGGGGTTGTCATGGACAACATGGTTAACAATATGCCTCAGAATGATAAGACTGCTGACGCTACCTGCGTATTCCGCGTGCCTTCAAGCGACGTCACCGTTCCCGACCTCATGGCCAACGTGCGCATCACCGCCCCCGTTCTGTCCATCGTCAAGGGTCCGCAGACTGGTGCCGCCTTTGAGCTCGAGGACGACGTGACCACCATCGGCCGCGATCCTGCGAACGGCATCTTCCTCAATGACATGACCGTTTCGCGTAGCCACGCGCGCATTATTCGCGAGGGCCTCGGCGCTCGCATTGAGGACCTGGGCTCGCTCAATGGCACCTGGGTCGACGGCGCCATTGTCAACGCGGCCCCGCTGCACGATGGTTCTTCCGTCCAGATCGGTACGTTTACGCTCATCTACCACGAGAGCACGCCGGAGCGCATCGAAACCGGTGAGTAGGGCATGGCCGAACGCAACTATCTGAGTATCGGCCAAGTCGTCAACCTTCTTCGAGGCGCATACCCCGATCTTTCGAACTCAAAAATTAGATTTCTAGAAGATGAGGGGCTCATTACCCCTCATCGTACGCCTAAGGGATACCGTCAGTACTCTAAGGAAGACGTTGATCGCCTGGAGGTCATCCTGCACTTGCAGAAGACCCGCTACATGCCGCTCAACGTGATTAAGCAGCGCTTGGAAAACGCCACGGACCTGTCAACGCTCGCCTACGAGGTGGGCTTGCTGTCCGATGTTCCGCTTAAGACGGAGCCCAAGGAGACCAAACAAAAGCTGCATCCCATCGAGACCATTCCCGATATGTTGGGCGTCGAGATTTCGTTTATCCGCTCGCTCGCCGAGAACGACCTCATTCGCATCATCAAGAGTCCGCAGAATCGTGAGCTCGTCGATGGTCGCGATTTTCCGATCATCCGTTACTGCTCCGAGCTGTCACGCTTCCATATCGAGCCGCGCAACCTGCGTCAGTACGTGTCTTCCGCCAACCGCGAGTCCTCGATGTTTGAGCAGGTGCTCGTGAGCATGCTCGGCATGGATACTTCTGATGACGAGCGCGACGCCAAGCTCGAGCGTGCGTTTAAGAAGCTTCACGACCTGACGGAGGGCGTGCACACCGCGCTGCTCAAAAACCGCGTTTTTGAGTCGCTCAACGCCGTGGTCGAGGACGCCGACATCGATGCACTCGATGAGGAAATCGCTCGCTCCGAATCCACCAAGGCCAAAAACGAAGAAACTGCCGCACCGGCTTCGCACGAGGATTCTCTCGTAAAGCCGCTCAAGGTCGTCGCCCCTTCGCAATCCGGCACCGTCACCGCGGGCAAATAACCGCTGTTGATATTTCGACAACCCATTGAAAGGTCATGCAATGTACGACTTCGAATCTCAAATCGTCGACATCCCCGACTATCCCGAGCCCGGAGTCATCTTCAAAGACATCACGCCGCTCTTTGGCAATCCCGAGGCGCTCAAAGCCATGACCGATGCCCTCGCCGAGCACTTTGCCGGCATGGGAATCACCAAGGTCGTGGGCCCAGAGGCTCGAGGCTTTATGGTTGGCGTTCCGGTGGCTGTAGCCCTTGGCGCCGGCTTTGTTCCCGCACGTAAACCGGGCAAGCTGCCGCGCGAGACCGTGAGCCAAAGCTATGAGCTCGAATACGGAACGGATTCCATTGAGATCCATGCCGACGCTATCAGCTCTAAAGATACCGTGTTGATTCTGGATGACTTGGTCGCGACGGGCGGAACCGTCGAGGCAACAGGTAAACTGGTGCGAGATATGGGCGCAAAGCTTGTCGGTTACGGTTGTATCCTTGAGCTTGCGTTTCTCAACCCGCGCGAGAAGCTCACGCCGTCTGATGGCGATGTGGAGCTCTTTAGCCTGGTGACGGTGGACTAGCCGTTACCCTTAGTTACTGGAAAGGAAGCTACATGCGCACAGCAAACACGCACAAAAACATGGCACGCTGCGCTGCTACGGCAACCCTCGCTTGTGTTTTGGGCTTGGGCCTCGCGGCTCCTGCCTACGCCGATACCGCATCCGACCTTGCCGCTGCTCGAACGAAGCTCGAGCAGATCGGTACCCAAACCCAGCAGATTTACGATGAGCTCGCCACGCAGACGCAGGCGCTCGATCAGACTGCTGGCGAGATCACGCAAAAGCAGCAGGAGATCGCTGACGGTCAGGCCAAGCTCTCGACCTATGTCGCCGGCGAGTACAAAACTGGCGGTCTGAGCCTGCTTCAGGTTCTGACGGGCGTTGACGACCTGAGCGATATGCTCAACCGTCTGTTCTACTACGGCAAAGTTTCCGATAAGCAAGCTCAGACCATTCAAGAGGTCAAGGAGCTTAAGCAGCAGCTCACCGATAAGCAGGCCGAGCAGGAGAAGAACGTCGCCACCACGCAAAAGAAGGTCGACGAGCTTAACGCCCAGCAGGCTGAGGCCCAGAACGTCGTAAACTCCCTGGATTCGCAGCTGCAGGCCGAGCTTGCCGCAGAGGCCGAGGCCAACGCCGCGCTGCAGGCCGGCATCAACGCCAGCACTGCCGAGAAGGCCACGGTGAGCAACGAGACTGCCGGTACGACCGAGAACACCAACAACGGTGGTCAGACCAGCAATAACAACAACCAGGGCGGCAACACTCCGGCTCCTACGCCGACACCTGCTCCTACGCCGCAGCCCTTCACGCCTGCTCCGGCTCCGACGCCTTCTGCTCCGAGCCAGTCCGTCGATGGCGGTTCTGTTGTCTCGCGTGCATACAGCAAGCTTGGTTGCGCTTATTCCTGGAGCGGAATTGGCCCGAACAGCTTCGACTGCTCTGGTTTTGTTAGCTATTGTCTCACTGGTCGCTATTGCCGCCTGGGCACCACGGGTACCTTTATGGGCTGGACGCGTGTGTCCGATCCGCAGCCCGGTGACGTTGTGGTCAACTCGTACCACACCGGCATTTACATCGGTGGTGGTCAGATGATTCATGCTTCCGACTACAACACAGGTGTTATCATCAGCTCCGTTGCCGCCGGCATGAACAACAACTATATCTTCGTTCGCTACTAAGTATTCAGATAAAGCAAATGGATATGGACCTCGTGGCTTTGAGCCATGGGGTCCATTCATTTCCCTTTAGTGCAGGCCGCTATCTAGTTTTGAATACTAGATAGCGGCCCAATCGGTTTGCAAGAAGGCTATAATTGTTTAGGAACAATTAGAAAGGACCCTCTATGAGCTGGGCACTTATCTCAGATTCAAGCTGTAACCTCCGCGATTGGCAACCGACCGCGCCCCATACCACCTTTGCATTTGCGCCCCTCAAAATTCGAGTGGGGGAGCGTGAATTCGTCGATGACCTTTCGCTCGATGTACATGAGCTCAACTGCGCTGTTCAGGCGGAGACGAACGCTTCTTCGAGCGCTTGTCCCAGCGTAGGGGAGTGGGCCGAGCTCTTCAAATTGGCAGACAAGACCATCTGCATGCCGATCTCTGAGGGCGTGTCGGGCAGCTACAACGCGGCAGCCACGGCTCGCGATATGGTTCTTGCCGAAGAGCCCAATCGTCAGATTCACCTGGTTAATTCGCGGGCAGCAGGCGGCAAGATGGACCTGATCTTCTTGCTGTTTGATCGTTATCTTGCAAGCAACCCGGATGTCTCATTCGAGGACGCTTGCGCATACTTCGATAGCCTTGAGCAGAACAGCAAAATCCTCTTCAGCTTGTGCAATTACGAAAACCTCGCCAAAGCCGGACGTATTCCTAAGGCAGCCGGCGTCATTGCCAACAAGCTTAATATTCGCATTTTGGGCACGGCGAGTGAGGCCGGTAAAATCGAACTCGTCGGGCACACGCGTGGCGAAAAGAAGATGCTAAACAAGATCATCGACACCATGGAAGCCGAAGGTTTTACGGGCGGCGAGGTCATTATCGACCATGTCGAGAATGAGGCAGGCGCCCAAGCACTTGCCAGCCGAATTGTGGAGCGCTGGCCAGGCTCCAAGACTATCATCATGCCCTGTAACGGGCTAGATTCATACTATGCCGAAATGCATGGGCTCATTATCGGCTACGGCATGGGCGTGGCTTCGGGCCAATAACGTCCAACCAAGCAAAAATACGGGCGGGACAAAGTGACAGATGACCCTTTGCTCCGCCCGTTTTATACGTCGGCTAGCTATTAAACCCATTAAACTTTAGATAGCTCATCAGGTACGCCTTCGAAACGAAGGATGAAACCGCACTGCGCACAAGCAGCGACTCACGCGTTACCTGATGCGCCGTATCGGGAACCGGCGTCTGCTCGACGGAAAACGCCGAACGAATCGATGCCTCGAGCTGATCGACCACATAATCGAAGGCCGTCGGGGCATCGTAGCTCAAACGCTGAATGTTAAAGAGTGCCTGCACCGCAGCAATAGGTAACACCTGCTTAAAGAGGCAGATAGCGATCAGGCGGGCAATCTGCTCGCGGCCATATTGCTTTTTGACCGGAGCAGGCACCAGGCCGACCTTCACGTAGTTATTGATCATCGATGGCGTAATGACAGGGTGCTCAACGCAAATGGACAGCGGCTCCATCCACAGCGCAACATACTCAATAACCTGGTCGCGGTAGAGCGTCACATTGGGCAACTGGTCATAGCGCGGCAGACTCAACGTATTGAGTTTGCGCACGATTTCGGACTGAATAAATGCATCGGGCAGCACAGTGGGCTGAATATCCTCAGGCTTAATGCTGACCGACGAATCGGACATCGGAATAACGTGTTTAACGTGGTTCATAAAGGTCCTCCGTTCATTTTCTATATTGTATTCTAGGTTATCTAGTTTTACATACCACATAGCCGGCAAGTAAAAGTGGTTGGACAACACATTGATGCATCGTCCAACCACTTTGTTTAAAGATAGCAACCTTACATAAGATATATTATCGTACTTATCCACGGAGAAACGCGTATGCGCTCGTTGCCGCTATGGCTCCGTCCGAAACAGCGGTCACAACCTGGCGTAAACGTTTGGAACGGATATCGCCAGCGGCAAATAGACCTGGCGTGCGGGTCGCCATGGATTCATCAGTCAGAATGCCGCCATCAGGCGCCAGATCGACTAGATGCTCAACAAGCTCGGTATGGGGCTGCGTTCCGGTAAAAACAAAGATGCCAAACGAGCCGGGCTCAAATGACTCGGTATGAGTCTCGCCGGATGCATTGTCCTTAAAGGTAATCGTCGTTGGCATGGCTTCGCCCGATAGCTCCACAATACTAGTTTGGTACCTAACTGTAATATTGTCCTTTGCGAGTACTTTCTGAACAACACCATCGGGCGCACGGAACTGGTCGCGGCGCAGCACGATGGTCACACTGTTGGCAATGTCGGACAGGAACAGAGCCTCTTCGCATGCCGAATTGCCACCACCGATTACAAAAACCTGCTTGCCGCGGAAAAACATGCCGTCACATGTTGCGCAATATGAAACGCCACGACCGCGATACGTATCCTCGCCTGCGAAACCTGCCGGACGCGGCGTGGCACCCATGCAAGCGATAACGCTCGGGGCCAGCGTATCGCCCATATCGTGATGCACCGTAAACAACGCTGCATCGGCATCGTAATCGACACCCGTAACCATGCTCCATGCAACCTGTGCTCCCAGGCCCTCTGCATGCTGCTGAAAACGCTCGCCAAGTTCGGCGCCACTCAGGAGCGAGATACCCGGATAGTTCTCGACCTCATTGGTTGTGGCGATCTGCCCTCCCGACATGCCCTGCTCAATCACGGTCGTCGTCAGGTTAGCACGCGCAGCATAAATGGCGGCAGCATAGCCCGCGGGGCCGCCACCGATAATCGCAACATCGATCGGCTTATCGGTAGTCATGAAGCGTCCTTTCGTCGAAACGTTGTCGTTCTTTGCGCTCATACCCAAATTTACGTGAACGTGACACTCATGCACTACAATGATAAATCCGTATTACAAAGCTGAAGGGGAGTTATCGATGGACCAGGCGCAGACGAGTGACGACGCTCCCCTGCTCACGCACAGCACTCCCCAATCGGAGCAAACCACGCTCCTGGCTCAGCAAAAACCTCTCGTGACCATCGTGCACGCCTCCGTTGGCTCGGGCCACAAGGCCGCCGCAAATGCGATTGCGCAGGCATTCGACCTCATCCGCGGCACCAATGGCATCCCCGAGGATATTGAGATTGAAGTGCTCGATATCCTTGATTTTGGACGTATTAAATTCGACGGCAATAAGACCGCGGCTTCTTTTACGGGAGCCACGCGCCCCATTTACGACCTGACCTGGCGATATACGCTTACGGGACATCTTCTCTGGGGTGGCGGAACGGCATGGTCGCGAATTATGTTCCCCGCCTTCAACGAATATATTCGTAGCCGCAGGCCCATAGCCGTGGTTGCAACGCACATCACAGCAGCCAATGTTGCCGTGGGCGCCCGCGTAATTACGGGTATCGATTATCCGGTCATCTGCGTACCGACCGACTACGAAGTCGAGGGATGGTGGCCCCACAAGGACACCGATTTATTCTGTGTCGCCAACGAATTTATGGCCGAAACGCTGCGTCCGCGCAAGGTGCTCGAGACAAAGATTCGCATTACCGGCATTCCTATTCGCACCGGATTCGACACGGATTACGATCGCGAGGAAGAGCTAGCTAAGTTCAACCTCCCCACCGACAAGACCGTCGTGCTGGTAATGGCCGGTGCCGGCTTGCCTCAACCGTACGTTCGCTTTCGCGCGGAGATGGACCGCACCCTCCCCTTCCTACGCAGCTTCGAAGACATGCACTTTGTCTTTTTGCCGGGCAAGGATAAGGAATACGCCGCCCGCCTCAAGACACTCTTCGATGCCATGAAGCTCGAAAATGTCACGGTGCTGGACTATGTCGACGACATGGCGGCCCTCATGCACGGCTGCGACCTGGCAATTCTCAAATCGGGCGGACTCACGGTCACCGAGTGCCTATGCGCACATCTGCCGATGATCCTGCTGGGCAAATCATACGGCCAGGAAAAGGCCAACACCACGATGCTCACCGGCATGGGAGCCAGCATGCACGTCACCACGGCACGAGAACTCATCGTTACCCTACGTCACTTGCACGACCATCCCGAATCACTCAAAGCGCTACTCATCAACGGCGAAGTACTACGCCGCCCCCACGCAGCCGAAGACATCGCCATCGCCACCATAGAGCTCGTAGGCAAACCCCAAAAGCGCAAAAGAGCCTTTTGCCGCTTCTACTGGGGCGGAAAACCCGCGCATATCCGCTAGCGTCTTTATGTCCGCTTACCTGCGGGAGGCCCCTATATATCATCCCATGCTCAAACATTCTCGCTTCGCTGCGAAACTGCGCGTGGGACGATATATAGGGGCCTCCCGCAGGTAAGCTGCGTTTACGTACTAGCAGCTATACCAGATTCCCCACCACTAGAACCTTCAAAGGCGAAACCGGAAAATCTAAATACAGTAAGCCAATGCGACAAAGGGATTGTTCCTTTGTCGCATTGGCTTACTAGAATGTAAATATTTTTTCAAGCGAGTAGCCGCCCGCCTGCCTCTCACACATATCGTTCCACGCGCAGTTTCGCAGCGAGCGAAGCGACGCGAGAATGTTTGAGCATGGAATGATATGTGTGAGAGGCGGGCGGGAGGGATAAGAGCGTCCCTAGGCGACGCCGCTGGAGCCGAAGCCTCCTTTGCCTCGGTCGGTTTTGTCTAGTTCTTCTACTTCTACGAGGTTGACCGTGGGGACTTCTTGGATGACGAGCTGGGCGATGCGGTCGCCTTTGTTGATTTGGATGTCGTTGGTGGGATCCAGGTTGATAAGGATAACCTTGAGTTCTCCTCGGTAGTGGGCGTCAATGAGGCCCGGCGTGTTGACTATAGACAGGCCCTGCTTGATGGCCAAGCCGCTGCGGGGCTGGACGAAGCCGGCGTAGCCGTCGGGCAGGGCGATGGCCAGCCCAGTAGAGACCAGACGGCGTTCGAAGGGCTTCAGGACGCAGTCCTCGTTGGAGCGCAAATCCAAGCCGGCATCAGTGGGATGGGCGTATTTGGGAAGCTCAACGGTGGGATCGAGACGCTTTATGTTGACGGTAATGTTGGACATGGAATCACCTTAGCTTGTCGAGCTCTTGCAGAAACTCATCGACGTCTTTGAAATCGCGGTAGACCGAAGCAAAGCGAATGTAGGCCACCTTGTCGATCTTGGCCAAACGCTTGAGCACCATGTCACCCAACTCATGGGACGTGACGGCCGTCAGTGTGCGAGAGCGCAACTCGACCTCGATGTCATCGATAATCTCATTGAGCTTCTTAGTGTCGATATCGCGCTTGATGGTGGCGCGCATCAAGCCGACAAGAAGCTTATTGCGATCGAACCGCTGCTTAGTTCCATCTGACTTAATGACCTCGATAGGGTCCTCGCATCGCTCAAACGTTGTAAAGCGGTAGTTACACGAGCAACATTCGCGACGGCGCTTAATGGTGTTATTTGACTCCTGCATACGGGAATCAACGACGCGGGTATGTGCCTTGCCGCATTTGGGACAGCGCATGGTACCTCCTCTTAAACGATAACAAGGGTACCATGCGCAGCGCGATAATGATTACGAACGAGCAGGAACCTTAAGATGCGCACCGGCGGCGAGCGAACCATGCTCCAGATGATTGACGCTACGGATCATGTCGGAAGTCTCTTGCGTGGAAAGGCCTTCGATTGGATATTCTTCGGCAAGCGACCAAAGAGAATCGCCAGGCTGAACGCGAATGGTCTCGTAGGTAATGTTGGAAACGGACTCGGCATACGCGGCGTGACGAGCGCTAAAGACCGACATAGCGAGGACAAAGAAGAGCGTAAGCGCAACGGCGACGGCGACAATCGTCGGAACCTTCAGGGCAACGCGGGTCGACGCGACTACAGCCTGCTGATTGCGCGCAGGCTTTACGGTCAAAGGCTGAAAGCCGGAGCGGCCACCCTGAACAACCGTAAAAGTGGGTTCTGCAGGCGTCTCGAGCTTAAGGGCGAGGTTTCCCTGGACCATATTCGTTACGTTCATCATGTTCTCCTCTCGCGTGTTTTGCTGAGAACAGTTTTATCAAGCCGCGCGGACAAAAATGTCTAGCGCGAGAACGAATGTTCGGTTATTATTATCTTCGAACAGTTGTTCCTGTCAAGCAAAATTCGAACATTTGTTTGACATGGGTAGAGAGGATGCCCTGATGGCTCGCAAAATTACCAAGCGTCAGCAGCAAATTTACGACTTCATCAAGGAATATCAGCAGGAGAAGGGTTATCCGCCCAGCGTGCGCGAGATGGCTTCTGCCGTGGGCCTTTCCTCCCCCAGCACCGTGCACGCCCATCTCTCTGCCCTGGAGGCGCGCGGACTACTCAAGCGCGATGCCACCAAACCGCGCGCCCTGGAACTCTTTAACGAGGATGGTTCCTCTGTCTCAATTTCCAAATCTGACGAGCCCACCGCACCTCGCGGAACGGTCTCGCTACCGCTCGTTGGTCGCGTCGCGGCTGGGATTCCCATTCTGGCAGAGCAGAATATCGAAGACACGTTTACTATCCCGACCGAAATCGCCACTGATCAAGGTTCCTTTATCCTTGAGGTGCATGGGAGCTCAATGATCAATGTCGGCATCTTCAATGGCGATTACATCATCGTCCGTGAACAAAAGAGTGCCATGAACGGCGAAATTGTCGTGGCCATGATTGATGGTTCGGCGACCGTCAAGACGTTCTACAAGGAGCAGGGGCGTGTGCGCTTGCAGCCCGAGAACGACACTATGGAACCTATCTATGCAACGAATCCCGTTATCCTGGGCAAAGTCGTCGGCTTGATGCGCCGGTTCTCGTAATGCAAAAACGCATAACCATCTTTGATACCGTCCGCGGGTTTACGATGATTTCTATGGCAGGTTTTCACGCTTGCTATGATCTCGCCTACCTGTACGGCTGGGATATGCCTTGGTTTACCCAGACTGTCTTTCAAGACGTCTGGCGAGCCAGCATCAGCTGGGTATTTTTGTTTATCGCGGGTTGGATGTGCACGCTCTCACGCAACAATGCCAAACGAGCGGCTAAGTACGCTGCCGCAGCTTTGGTCGTCTGGATCGCAACAACGCTCGTATCGGTCGACGATTCAGTGAACTTTGGCATCATTTATTGCATGGCGGTGTGCACCGCGGTGGTTGCGTTCACCCGTCCGTTACTCCAAAAATTACCGGGCTCATGGGGCATCGCAGCGTGCCTTGTTCTTTTTGCCCTAACCTGGGGCATTCCAAAGGCGGTCTACCCACTCCCCTACCTGGCATGGCTTGGATTCCCAGGCCCGGGTTTTGTTTCGGGAGATTACTATCCGCTCATACCGTTTGTCTTTATGTACCTTACCGGCTTTTTTGCTGCCCAGGCAACACAAACATCAAGTCTCGAAGCGCCAGCATGGGCATACGCCAATCCTATCCCGGCGCTCGCAGTCCTGGGTCGGCATGCCTTACCGTTCTACCTGCTCCATCAGCCAGTCATTCTAGGCGTGCTAGAAATCGTTTATTCCGTACGATAGCGCTCGAGCCGCGGTGCAATACGAGCCGGCAACTTCGCCACAATGCGAACGCCGTCCTCGAGATATTCCTCATGCAGAAGGGTTCCCTGCTCATGCACCAGCGTGATGAGAGCGCCCTCGCGATACGGGATATCAGCGGAGAGCAACACATCGGTGGCAGCTGCCTCGCGAGCAATCCGGTCGACGAGATCGTCGAGCCCCTCGCCCGTTTGGGCCGAGAACAGAACGGCCTCCGGATAGCGACGACGGAAACTCAATCGATCGACGCTATCGAGAAGATCGATTTTATTGAATACGGTCAGCGTTAAACGCTCTCCGGCGCCGATCTCATCAAGCACGCGGTCGACAGCCTCGAGCTGCCGCTCATAGTCCTCGTCAGACGCATCTACGACTTTGAGAATTAGATCGGCACCCAAAACCTCGGACAGCGTCGATTTAAAGGCATCGACCAGACCATGCGGCAGCTTTTGAATAAAGCCGACGGTATCGGTAATCGTCATGCCGCGACCGCCGGGCAGACGATACGAACGCGTCGTCGGGTCGAGCGTAGCAAACAGCTTGTCCTGCGAAAGTACCGTAGAGCCGGTCAGACGATTGAGCAACGTCGATTTACCGGCATTGGTATAACCGGCCAACGCGACGCGAAACGCCGGTGACTCAATGCGACTCTTGGATTGAACATCGCGACGCTGTTCAACCTGCTTGAGCTCACGACAAAGCGCAGCGATCTTATTACGAATAAGGCGACGGTCGACCTCGAGCTGACTTTCGCCCTGACCAAAACGTGAGCCGATGCCGCCGCGCGTCTGCTCCTTGGCGAGATGGCTCCACATGCCACGCAGGCGAGGCAACAAATATTGAAGCTGTGCCAGCTGTACCTGCAGGCGTCCCTCACGCGTCTGAGCATGCAGGCCAAAGATATCCAGGATCAGTGCTGTACGATCGATAATCTTTACCGGCTCGCCCACAGCTTTCTCCAAATAGGATTGCTGCGAGGGCGTCAGGTCGTCGTCAAAAATAACGACATCGGCATCCATGCGATGCACCAGGCCGCACAGCTCTTCTACCTTGCCGGAACCGATAAACGATTTAGGATACGGCTTTACCAAACGCTGCGACAAGCGTGCCACGCACTGAGCACCAGCTGTGTGGGCAAGACGCTCCAGCTCATCAAGCGAGCGATCGAGCGGCCATGCATTGTCGCGCCACTCAACACCAACTAAAATGGCACGCTCGGGCTCGGGTGCCGTGGGAACAAGGGGGAAACGGGCCATTAGGCAGCCTCAATACGATGCAGGATATCCTCAACGACCTCATCGATCGTACATTCATCCATATCAAACCACACGATACGGTCATCGCGCTTAAACCACGAAAGCTGACGCTTGGCATAACGACGCGAATGCATCTTAATGAGTTCGCGGGCCTCATCCATGCTCATCACGCCATTGAAAGCATCAATGATCTCTTTATAGCCAATTGCCTGCATCGACGTCAGGGCATCTCCCAGACCCTGGGCCATAAGACCGCGGACCTCATCGACAAGACCCTGCTCAAACATCAGATCGACGCGCAGATTAATGCGCTCGTAGAGCACCTCGCGATTACGCGTCAGACCAAACCATAGGGCATGATAATGCTCGCGCGGAACACTAAACTGACTTTTTTGCTGTGCATAGGAGATACCATCATCATGCATCTCGAGCGCACGAATCACACGGCGCACGTTATGGGGATGAATAACAGCAGCCGATTCTGGATCGCGCTCGGCAAGCAGGGCATGCAGTTCTTCCTCGCCAATACGCTCGGCAAGCTCCTGATAGCCCGCACGGCGATCGTCCTCAAGTTCACCCGAGGGAAAGTCCATCTCATCGAGGGCTGCCTTGAGATATAGCCCCGTACCTCCGCAAAAAACCGGCAGGCAACCCGAACCAAGGAGACGTTCAACATGCGCGCGAGCGTCGGCCTGATAAAGCGCAGCAGAATATGCCACACCCGGCTCTACAATGTCGACGAGACGCAGCGGCGCCGTGCACTCATCGGGCGCCATCTTTGCGGTACCGATGTCCATGCCGCGATAGATTTGCATCGCATCGCACGACAGCACTTCGGACGAAAGACGAGCTGCCAAACGGTCGGCAACATCACTCTTACCAACCGCCGTCGGACCGACGATCGCAACGGCGGAAAGACCTGCCCCGGAAGAAACCATTAGCGCGGCTCGCCCACAACGGAACCGGATAAATACCAGGTCTTGGCAACGTCAACGTCAACATCAACGATCTTACCAACAAGCTGATCGATGCTGTAACCCTCGGGGATAGGCGCATGCACGGTCTGATTCTTGGGACTCTTGCCCAGCAGGACCGCATCGTTCTTTTTACTCGTTCCCTCAATGAGCGCGGGAACCACAGTATGAAGCTCACCCTGGTTATACTCGTGTGCCGTGGTCTCGATAACCTTAACCAGGCGATTGAAACGCTCGAGAATAACCTCATGCGGCGTAGGATCGTCAATCTCGGCGGCCGGGGTACCGGCGCGCTTGGAATAGATGAAGGTATAGGCCTGAGCATAGCGGACCGTCTCGGCAAGTGAGAGCGTCTGCTCAAAGTCTTCTTCAGTCTCGCCCGGGAAGCCAACGATAATGTCGGTCGAGAGCGCGATATCGGGCATGCGGTTGCGAATGCGATCGACCAGGCCCAGATAGTCCTCGCGTGTATAACGGCGATTCATCTCTTTGAGGATCCGCGTCGAACCTGACTGGACGGCCAGGTGCAGTTGCGGCATTACGGCAGGTGTCTCGGCCATGGCGTCGATGGTCTCGGGCAGCAGGTCCTTAGGATGCGAAGACGTAAAGAAGATGCGCTCCACGCCCGTATCGCCCACGGCACGCAGCAAATCGGCAAAACGCGGCTTGCCAAACAGATCGCGACCATATGAGTTAACGTTTTGGCCCAGCAGCGTAATCTCACGCACGCCCTGGCGCACCAGACCGGTCACCTCGTCGACAATCTCCTCGAAGGGGCGGCTCTTTTCGCGACCGCGTACGTACGGCACGATGCAATAGGTGCAGAAATTATTGCAGCCTGTCATGATGGGCACCCAGGCGTGATACTGGGTCTCGCGATGCCACGGCATGCTCATGGCGTCCGTATCCTCATGCTCATTGGTGCGGATATGACGCTTACCATCAAGGAACGCCTCGGCAATGAGCTCGGCCACATGTGCAATGGAATGCGTGCCAAAGATGACATTGACGTTATCGACGTTGGTGAGCAGGCCCTCGCCATCGCGCTGCGCGATGCAACCGCCAACGGCAACCACGCGCTTGCCCGAAGGCGAAGGCGGCAGGCTTTTGCAGGAATTGCACTGACCGTACAGGCGAGTATCGGCGGCCTCGCGCACGCAGCACGTCATGAAGACAACGATATCGGCATGCGCGGGATCGAGCGCCATGAGGCAGCCATACGAATCAAGCAGACCGCTCACACGCTCGGAGTCGTGCTGATTCATCTGGCAGCCAAAGGTGCGGATAAAGTAGGTTTTACCGGCAAGAATATCGCGTACGGAACGCTGGTCCATGTGCATAAGTCCTAACGATGGGGAGCGAAACAAGGCAAGCAGAAGCTATGCCACAGGCTTAACATCATCCATGACGACGTTATCCATAGCAGCTCGATTGATCTGGTGAACGTAGATAGAAAGGCGGATGGCCGTGCGCGACTCCCCGTTAATGAGGATGTCGGAGAACACGGGCGCGCAGGAAATATCAAAACCGGTTGGAATCAAAAAACCGCGCGCGATAGCAACGGCCTTAATAGCCTGGTTGACGGCACCGGCGCCGACACACTGGATGTTGACGGGTACACCATCCTTGACCATGCCGGCGATGGCGCCGGCAACGGACGCGGGCGATGATTTGCTTGATACCTTCAGGCAATCCATGAAGAAACTCCTGCATTTAAAAGTACGTTTTAACTGCAATAACTGTATCGTACCGAGTGGACTCGGTAAAGGCACTATTCCTCTTTGGCAAGATCAAAGGTCACGGTGATTCGATCACGCGAAACACGGATCTTTGGGTCGCCGCAAAGGTTGAGATAGTACCGGGTGGCAAGGTCATTAAAGTCGCGTTCCACAGCGCGCGAAAACTGTGCCATGTCATCCTTGGCAATACGTAGCCCGCGACGATCCTTCGCGAGATCGACAGGAGCCGGCGCATGCGAGGACGAATCACGCTCGCGCAGCAGACGCGCGGTCACACCGCGAACGGGCTTAATCTGCCCTGCCAAAATGCGATGGGCCGTGCGCTCGGACATCTCAAGACCCAAACCCGAACAAATACGGATAAAGTCCTCGGCATCAGAAGCAAGGCCTAAACGATCGACAACCGGAAGCTCGCTCTCGTCATCAATGAACAGGAGACGAGACGTATCAAGCCGGCTTGACGCCTGAGCATAAAGGGTCGCGGCAATCTCAGACGGAGAACCAAGATAGACATCGCAACCACGCAACTCCTCGAGCGCAAACTCACATGCAGCGCGAATAATATTATGCGGACCGCGAGCACAGACATAACGTCCGTCCTCATCCTTGACGGCCTGGGGCCAGCTGGACTGATCGGCACGCTCACTGAGGCGGTCGGCCGCGACGCTCACCTTAAAGGCTGAACCAAGATCGACACCGGACGTGACCACACGGGCCTCATCGGTGTTCTGCTTGATCGAAAACAATGCCATGCCACGACCGTGAACGCCCCAACGGTCCATCTTCATGCTCTCGAGCTTGGAGGTAACGCGGGCATCAAAGATTCGCTCTTGCATATCCTGCGGAACGCCCGAACCGTTATCAAGAAAGACAAGCGTGCGGACGCCGTCTTCCTTGGTCGTGGCGAGATAGACCTTGTCGGCGCCGGCATCGCGAGCATTACGGAGCATTTCGATGACGATATCCTCGACATGCTGAATGTCGTGCTTTGCCTGGCGCCGCTCGGCCTCCGAAACGCGGAGGCGGACATACCCCTCGCCAAGGTTCTCCTCGACGCGAAGGTTGCCCTCCCCCGACATCGACGCGATAAATGAGATGAGCTCGTTCGCGTCGCTCATGTTATTTAGCGATATCGACAGCGCGGCTCTCGCGAATCACGACGACGCGCACCTGACCGGGATACTCCATCTCTTCCTCGATCTGATGGGCGATATCGTGAGCCAGAACCGTGGACTGGGCATCGGAAATCTTGTCCGGCTGGACCATGACGTGGACCTCGCGACCGGCCTGCATGGCATAGGTACGTTCGACGCCGTCATGGGAGTTGGCGATCTCCTCGAGCTTCTCAAGACGCTTGATGTAGTTCTCGGCAGACTCGCGACGGGCACCGGGGCGAGAGGCAGAGACAGCATCAGCGGCCTGCACCAGGACATCGAGTACCGTGTTGGGGTCGACATCGGCATGGTGAGCCTCAATAGCGTGGACGATAACGGGCTTCTCGCCATAACGGCGGGCCAGCTCGGCGCCGATGACGGCATGCGGGCCCTCGACGTCGTGGTCGATTGCCTTGCCCAGGTCATGAAGCAGGCCGGCGCGCTTGGCGGTCACAACGTCCAGGCCAAGCTCGGAAGCCATCACGCCGCACAGATCAGAGACCTCGAGGGAATGCTGAAGCACGTTCTGACCAAACGAGGTACGGTAGCGCAGGGCACCAAGGGTCTTGACGATCTCGGGGTGCAGATCGTGGATGCCGGTATCGAAGGCAGCCTGCTCGCCAGCCTCGCGCACGCGCTGCTGAACCAGGTCGGCGGCCTTGTGATACATCTCCTCGATACGGGCAGGGTGAATGCGGCCGTCGGCGATGAGGTTCTCGAGGGCGACACGGGCGGTCTCACGACGGACCGGGTCGAAGCTCGAAAGAACGACTGTCTCGGGCGTGTCATCGATCACAAGGTTGACGCCGGAAACCTGCTCGAAGGTCCGGATGTTGCGACCCTCGCGACCGATGATACGGCCCTTGAGGTCATCAGAGGGAATGTGCACGGAGGTAACGGTGACCTCGGCAGTGTGGTCGGCAGCGCAGCGCTGAATCGCCAGAGACAGAATCTCCTGGGCGGTCTTGTGGCACTCGGCGCGAACCTGCTGCTCGGACTCGCGAATGATCGTGGCGGCCTCGTGGGTGACCTCGCCGCGAACCTTATCGAGGAGCTCCTTGTGGGCGTCCTCGCGGGTAAGGTCGGCGATACGCTCGAGCTCGGAGGTCTGCTTTGCGCAGAGCTCCTCGAGCTCACGGGAGCGCTTCTCGACCTGACCGGCCTGGCTGGACAGCTGATGCTCGCGCTTGTCGAGAGCGTCGTTGCGGCGATCGAGGGATTCCTCGCGCTGCATCACGCGGTTCTCGAGCGTACGAATCTCGTTCTTACGCTGCTTGTCCTCGGCCTCGGCGGCCTGCTTGTTCTTGATGATCTCCTCTTTAGCCTCGAGCAGAGCCTCTTTTTTGAGGGTCTCGGCCTGACGCTTAGCATCACCGATCAGGGACTCAGCCTGTGCGTGTGCCGACTGGATCTTTTCGTCGGCCTCGTGAAGACTACCCTGCTTGGCGGTGCGCATGTAGGCAATGGCGGCGATGGCACCCAAAATGATGCCAACGAGCGCTGCGATGATAGGCATGCTCACTCCTTTTTATGGATTCGTTACACAACAAAGCGAACCGTCCTTACGAACGGCTCGCGACATTTGAGTAATATGGGCGCAGCTAATGCGGGTCGGATACAGATAAACATATAAACAAACTCATCACAGATGAGCACATATCACAAAGCAAATGACAGTGTTTATCGTACGTTGAACCACAACAACTGTCAAATAAATGGCCCCAGCACGGCGGCTAAAACGCGGTGAACGGCAGGGCCACAAAACGCATACGCCTAAACCGCACATTCCTCACGTTCGGCATCGAGACGTGCCTTAACGGCATCGGCGGCGATGTGATACGAGAAGCCCTTGCCCATCAAAAACCGAACCAGTTTTTCGAATCCGCGCGTCTCTGGAACACGCCGCTTGGCGAGCAGGGCTGACGCACGCGCCAAATCGTCTTCGACGGCAAAATAATCCTCGGGATAACCGGGAATGTCATCGAGCACGACATGACGGCGCTTGAGCTCGGTCTCGATTTTACGCTGTCCCCAACCGCGCCGCTTGCGTTCCTCGATAAAGTACGAGCAAAAGCGGTTCTCGTCTAAAAAGCGATACTCGGTGGCACGCTCGACGGCGAAATCGATCGCGGGCTGGCGAAAGCCGTAGCGTGCCAACTTGTCACGGACCTCACCCGTCGCATGGTCGCGTCGCGATAGCATCTCGGTCACCATGGTAAGTGCACATTTACGCTCGATGAGCTGCACCGCTTCACGAAAGTTATCCCAATCACAGGGAAGATCGGGGCGATTTTTGACATACAGGCGCGCGACCCGCACGGGAATCCAAATGGACCGCTCAAAACCGCCCTCAAGCTCACAATCGATCTGTGCGCAAGGCTTTTTGGACGCATACCCGCTCGAGAACGAGGAGGCCGCCTTCTTATCGGGAAAGACGACCGTGGCCTCGGTCACCGTATACGACATGAGCGTAACCGCTACTCGTCGTCATCATCGAGCATGGCGGAACCATCGATGGCGTAAAGCTCGTCAAACTCCTCAGGCGCAGGCTGATCGGTCAGCTCGACCTCGGACGGAGCATCGTCATCAAACTCAAGCCCGCAGGCAAGGCGGACCTTATGCTCAATCTCGTCGGCGCAATCGGGGTGTTCGCGCAGGAACGCCTTGGCGGCCTCGCGACCGTTGCCGAGCTTGTCCTCGCCATAGGCAAACCAGGAGCCCATCTTCTTGCAAATGCCGCACTCGACAGCCATGTCCAGAATCGAGCCCTCCTTAGAGATGCCCGTACCGTACATGATGTCGAACTCAGCAGAACGGAACGGAGCTGCCACCTTGTTCTTAACGACCTTGGCGCGCACGCGGTTACCGATAACCTCATCCTTAAGCTTAATGCTGTCGATGCGGCGAATGTCGATACGCACCGAAGAGAAGAACTTAAGGGCGCGGCCGCCCGTCGTGGTCTCGGGGTTGCCGAACATGACGCCGATCTTCTCTCGCAGCTGGTTAATGAAGATGCATGTCGTGTTGGACTTGGACAGCGAGCCGGCGAGCTTGCGGAGCGCCTGACTCATCAGACGAGCTTGCAATCCGACCGTGGTATCGCCGATCTCTCCCTCGATCTCGGCACGCGGGGTCAGCGCGGCGACGGAGTCGACGACGATGGCATCGATGGCGCCGGAACGCACGAGCATGTCAACAATCTCGAGCGCCTGCTCACCCGTATCAGGCTGGGAAATCAGTACCTCGTCGATATCCACGCCAATGCGCGCGGCATACGTGGGATCGAGCGCGTGCTCGGCATCGATAAATGCCACCACGCCACCCATTGCCTGGGCTTCGGCCAGGATCTCGAGCGAAAGCGTCGTCTTACCGGAGGACTCAGGACCGTAAATCTCGACGATACGGCCGCGCGGCACACCGCCGATACCCAGAGCGGCATCGAGTGCCAGAGCGCCCGTGGGGATGGCCTCAACCTCAAGCTCGGGGCCGCCGTCACCATACCTCATGATGGAGCCTTGACCGAACTTCTTCTCGATCTCGGCCTTGGTGGTGGCGATCATCTCATCGCGCTCTTTACCCGTCGTGCGAGCATGAACGGTACGTACGGGACCTGAATTCTTGGCCATGAATAGCCCTCCTCTTAACAACCTGCATCGATAATAAACGAACGGCTGTTCGTGGTCAACCGTTCAGGCCAATCATATGCAGGCAGTCTTTCCAAAACCCAACCAAACGCCGACCAAACACTGACCAAATGCTTGACCACAAAGGGGCAAATAAGAACAAGAAAGGCAAAAATACACCTATGACCAGCGCAAACGCTAAATTCGTCAGGGGTCCCTATCTCCACAATTAAGGGGCCCGAAGGCCCCTTAAAACACGTCTATTCCATAGAGTTAAGCACAAGGGCAATGCGCCCCAATGCCTCCGCGACCGCATGGGCACGAACACACGAACGGTCGCCCTCATAGTGGCAGCGCACAGAGTCCACGACCGGCACTTCCCCATCAGCCGCGCGATACGCCCAGCCAATATAGAAAGTGCCAGCCGGATCGTCCTCAGTGGCGCCGCCGGGGCCGGCATAACCCGTTGCGCTCACTGCAATATCGCTCTGGTACAGCTCCAGCGAACGCGCCGCCATCTCGCGCGCGGTCTGATGCGACACCGCGGTATAGCGGTCGAGCGTCTCCTGATCAACACCCAAAACGCGATGCTTGATCTCATCGCAGTAGGTCACCGCACCGCCACGCAGCACCGCCGAGGCGCCCGGGATATCGGCAATCGTCGAGGCGATCATGCCTGCTGTCAGCGACTCAGCCGTCGAAACCGTCACGCCCCGAGCGCTCGCGCGCTCGACAATATGACGCGCCAGCTCCTCGTTATGTGCGGAAATCTGCTCAAAAGAGTCCGTCATACCCACCAGAACCTAGACCGAAAAGACGATCTTGCGGCAGTTCCAGAAGTACTGGGCACCCGAGATAACGGTCAGGACAACGGCAACGGCGTACAGGAAGCGCGACACCGAGTAGATGCCGAGCGTCAGCGCCAGCGGGCCAAGGTGCAAGCCGGCCATCGCAAAGACGCACAGGTAACCGCAGATGGAGACCATCGTGGTCGCCGTCTTGTACTTGCCAAGCTTATCGGCGGCAACGACCACGCCGGCGGCACTCGCAACCATGCGTAGGGCGCTTACCAGCAGCTCGCGGAACAAGATGATGAACACGGACCAAACCGACACGGCACCAAAGTCCAAGAATAGCAGCAGGGCCGAGAATACGAGCAGCTTGTCGGCGATGGGGTCCAAGAATTTACCGAAGTCGGTAATCTCGTTGCGCGAGCGCGCCAGGTAGCCGTCAACCTTATCGGTGCACGACAGGATGACGTACAGAATGAAGGCAGCGGCGGCGAGCGGGCCGTCGAAGGTGCTCCAATCTGTACCGGCAACACTCGTGTGAGAAAGCGCCGACACAATCATGAACACCGGGATAAAGACGATGCGAACGCACGTCACGATGTTGGCGGGCGTCCAAACACTCGTCAGTTCCTTATTGCTCTCGTTTGCCACGACGCTCTCCTACTCCACAACATGGCCGATAAGCTCATAGCAGAAGCTATCGGTAAACTCGACCGTCAGAATATCGCCCACAGATGCCTCGCTGGCATCCAGATGCACCGCGCCATCGGAATCAGGCGCCTGGAACCAGGCATGTCCGATCAGCTCGGCGCCGTCCTCGGTCTCTTCGATACCGTCGACAATCACCTGGGCGCGCTCGCCCACATGTGCGGCGGTGGCGGCAAAACCGAGCGACTCGGCCAGGTCCATGGCCTCCTGGGCGCGCTCGAGCTTGACCTCTTCGTCGACCTGGCCCTCCATCTTGGCGGCCAGGCTGCCCTCCTCCTGCGAGTAGGCAAAGACGCTCGTGTAGTCAAAGCCGACGGTGTCCATAAAGTCGATAAGGTCGCGGAACTCGTCGTCGGTCTCGGTCGGGAAGCCGACCATGGCCGTGGAACGGATCACGATGCCGGGGATGCGCTCACGCAGATCGCGGAACAGGTCCTCGAGCTCCTGGCGCGAACCAGAACGGCGCATAGCCTTGAGGATGCGCGCGTCGCAGTGCTGCACGGGGATATCGATATAGGGCAGCACCTCGGGCGTATCACGAATGGTCTCAATGAGCTCGTCAGTCATGCCCTCGGGCTGCAGGTAGAGCACACGGATCCAGACGTTCTGCGGACGCACGGCCTCGGCGACGGCGCGCAGCAGCTGCGCCAGATTGCGCGGCGAGCCATCGGTGACGTCTTCGTCGGCAAAGTCGGTGCCCCAAATACCCGTGTCCTGGCCGATCAGCACGATCTCTCGCACACCGCCGGCAACCAGGTCGCGTACCTCGGAGATAATGCTCTCGGCATTGCGCGAATGATAGCGACCGCGAATATAGGGGATCATGCAGAAGCTGCAGAAACGGTTGCAGCCATCGGAAATCTTGACGTAAGCAACGGCGCCCTCGACAGTACGCTTGACTTGCGGAATATAGGCAGCGATCTCACGCTCGACACCCAGCACGCCATCGATGACCGCCACGATGCCGTCCTCCTCGTCGGCCTTCACAAAGGCAGCGACCTCGGGCAGCTCATCGGGCAGGTCGTCGCCATAGCGCGACGGCACACAGCCGCACATGACGATGGGACAAGAACGAACGCCGTCCTGAACCTCGTTGGCGAGCTCGAGCGTGGTCTCGATGCTCTCGGACGTTGCGGAGGCGAGGAACGAGCATGTATTGACGATGGCGATATCGGCATCCTGTGGGTCGAATGCCTCCTCGTAGCCCGCGGCGGTCAAAAGAGAACGCATGCGGTCGGTGTCAACCTCGTTCTTAGCGCACCCGAGGGTGATGTAGAGCACGGAGCCCAACGGTGTATCCATGTTGAAGAGCAGTCCTTTCGAATGATATTAGCGGTAGTTGGTGAACTGCAGCGGCTGGCCGTAGTCCTGGTCGCGCAGGAATTGGATAACGGTCTGCAACGCGTCCTTCGAAGCAGAGGAAACACGCAGCTTCTCGGCCTCGATGGTCACCTTGACCTTGAGCTTTTGGTCCTTGATGTTCTTATTGATCTTCTTGGCGGTCGCCTGGTCGATACCCTCGACGATATGGCCGAGCACGCGCACGGTGCCGCCCGATGCCGCCTGCGGAGCATCCCACGAGACAGCCTTGAGGTCGATGCCGCGCTTGATGAGCTTGGAGCTCAGGACATCGATGATCTGCTTGGAGACAAAGTCGGCCGGGGCGTTGATTGTAAAGAGCTTGTCGCCCTTCGAAAGCTCGATCGTGGCGCCGGAATCCTTCAGGTCATAGCGCTGGGAAATCTCGCGCGTGGTCTGCTGGAAGGCGTTGTCGACCTCTTGCATATTGACCTCGGACACGACGTCGAAGCTGGAATCTTTAGCCATGATGTTTCCTTTCGCGTACGAGCGGCTTAGTAGCTATCGTACGAATAGTCAGTAGAATCGGTGGGCGTCTGGCCGTCAGTTGCGGTATCGGCGCCATCCGTGGACTGGGCATCGGTGCCGTCGGTGGTGTCGGTACCATCGGTGGTGTCGGCACCATCAGAACTTTCACCATTCTCGGAATCAGTCGTCTCCTTCTTGGGAACGGTGATCGTCACGCGCGCCACGCCCGAGGTCTTGGTATCGTAACGGACCTTTTCGCCGTTCTTGGTAACGGTGACATCGGAAGGCTTAGACGTGGTGATCTCGATCGAGGACTCGGGCGTGTACTCCTGCTCAAAGGGGCCAGTCGCCTGGGCGCCATAGACCGACTTGCCGTCGACCTTGACCTCAATCCAAGCAGTCTTGCCCTTGGCAACGGAGATCTTGACCTTCGTTACCTCGTTCTCTTCCTTTTTAGCCGTCGTCTTGGAGGCGTCCGAATCAGTCGACTCGTCAGTCGGCTCATCGGTGTCCTCATCCTCGTCGACGATTTCGGTCTTCTTAGAAGACTTCTTGGTCGTCGTCTTGGTAGCAGTGGGCGTCTCGGGCGTGGTCTCGGGCGTCGAAGATGCGCAGCCGCGCAGAAGTACCACGATGAGCACGATCAGCAGCAACGCCACGGCACCGATACCGGCGTAGACGATACGCGGATCGAGCCCGTTGTTTTGAGGAGCACGGGAACCGCCGCGTCCACGACTGGAACTGCTGCGGCCGCCTCCCTGAGGCATACGGCCACGATGGCTATCGGAACGGCCGCGATAGCCACCCTGGCCCTGAAGGCTGCGCTGACCCGATCGGGGCGCAAGTTCACCGCGGCCTTGATAGCCACGCTGGCCCGCACGCGGAGCCGAAGAGCGCTGGCCATACGGCTGTGATTGAGAGCGAAGACGCGGCGTCACCTGCGTGGTATCGGCGTCCGCATAGCCGCCGCGAGCACGACCGGCAGAGATACCACGGTGACCGCGATCGGAATAGCCGCCGTCGCCGTAGCCGGCACGAGGGTCACGCGCCACGCCGCGGGCAGCGGGAAGTGCACGGTCCTCGGGCATCGGCGTACTGCGGAACCGGTCACGCTGCGAGCGAATCTCCTCGCCCGAACCCGTCTCGGTAATATAACCGGCCTGCTGAGGACGCTGTCCATAGCGAGTCGAACGACCGCCCTGAACCATCAGGAAGCGCCCGTTATCGACAGAGGAACGCGAATTGACGTAGCCGGCGGCGTCCTGGAAACGACCGCCCTGCTGCGACGTCTCGCGTTCGTATGCCATCAGTTCGTCAAAGTAGGCATTGACGACCTCGCGCGGATTGAGGCCCAAAAAACGAGCATAGCTCGAAATCATGCCCTGCGCATAGCCGCGCGGCGGCATCGAAGCAAAGTTACCGGTCTCGAAAAACTCGATGATCTGCGGCCTGATTTTGATGGTGTTGGCGACCTGCTGAATGGAAAGGCCCATTCGGCGACGCTGCTCGAGCAGCATGTCACCAAAGCGTGCAGCCATCAGAATCCTCCAAACTCACGATCTTCACGTGCCATCTCGGCGTCGACAGATTCCAGCGCGGCAAGCCCTTCCTCGTCCAACAGGACCTCGCGCGGCTTGGAACCGTCGGGCGGGCCGACGACACCCTTTTCTTCCAGCATGTCCATAATACGCCCGGCACGCGCATAGCCAACCTTCAGGCGGCGTTGCAGGCCAGATGTGGAGCCCAGCTGCGATTCCACCACAATATGGGCGGCTTCCCAAATGAGCGGATCATCGTCTTGCGGCTCGGCGACTCCGGTGCGGACAATGCCGCCACCAGCCATGGACATGGAAGCGGGCGCCACGGCGGACAGAATCTCCTCGTGGTAGTCGGGCTCGCTCTGCGACTTAACGAACTCGACAATCTCGTTGATTTCGTCGTCCGAGACAAAGCAGCCCTGGATACGGCGGGGCTTGCCCCAGTCGACCTTGGAGAACAGCATGTCGCCCAAACCGGTGAGCTTCTCGGCACCCATCTGGTCGATGATGACGCGCGAGTCGATGCCCGTGGCGACGTTAAAGGCGATGCGGTTGGTGATGTTGGCCTTGATAAGGCCCGTCACCACGTTGGAGCTGGGGCGCTGCGTGGCAACGATAAGGTGAATACCGGCGGCGCGGCCCAGCTGTGCAATACGCACGATCGAGGCCTCGACATCCTTACCGGCGACCATCATCAGGTCAGAGAGCTCGTCAATGATAATGACCAGGTAGGGCATCTTTTGCGGCGGGTTGTCGTAATGCTCAAACTCGCCGGCGGCCTGCTTTTCGTTATAGGTCGAAATCTTACGGACGTTGAGGCGTTCGAATACCTTCAGGCGGCGCTCCATTTCGGACACGGCCCACTGCAGGGCGCTCGCGGCCTGCTTGGGCTCGGTCACCACGGGCACATAGAGATGCGGCAGACCGTTATAGCCCGCAAGCTCGACGCGCTTGGGGTCGACCATGATCAGGCGAACGTCCTCGGGAAGGGCGCGCATGAGCAAGGTCGTGATGATGGAATTGATCATCACCGACTTACCAGAACCGGTCGTACCGGCGATCAACAGGTGAGGCATCTTGGCGAGGTCGGCGACGACCGGCGTGCCCTCGGCGTCGCGGCCGATGGCAAGCTCGAGCGGACCGCCCTTCACATAGGGCAGCACGTCGCCCAGATTGACGTTCTGGCGCTTGCGGTTGGGAATCTCGATGCCCACGAGCGAGGTGCCGGGGATCGGGGCAAAGATACGAACCGACTGGGCGGCGAGCGAAAGCGCAATATCGTCCTCGAGGCTCGAAATCTTGCTCACGCGCTCGCCCTCGCCAGGTTGCAGCTTAAAGGTCGTCACCGTGGGGCCGGCGATCCAGCCGACCACGCGGGCACTGCGGCCAAACTCAAGCAAGGTGGATTGCAGTGACTCAGCGGTCTGCTCCAGCTCCTTGTCCGAAGACGCGGCGGAAGCCGACTGCGGGTTGGCATGCAGGATTTCGAGCGGCGGAAGCTTGAGGCCGTCCTCTTCTTCGCCCTCGTTATCTGCGGCGCCGTCGTCCACTCCCCCATCACGAGCCGCAGCCGATTCGATAGCACTCGTGGCAGGCGCACCGGCAACCTTGGGATGCTTCAGGAAGTCGGGAATCTGAGGTGCGGCCGAGACGGGATTCACGACAAACGGCGGCTCGGACTCGTCGATCTTATCGGAGTCGTCTTCCATCGAAAGCTGGCCGGTTACCTGGCCGCGCTTTGCATGGCGACGCGGCAGCAAAGTTGTCTTTGCGGTCTCAATCGGACCCTCGTCGTCCTCGTCATCGCCCTCGGTGAGCTCAATCTCGCTATCGGACCAAGACGGGTCGGGCTCACTCGTATTGAGCTTGGGAACCGTCTTGCCCTTCTTGGCATGACGGCGCGGCAGCAGCGTGGTCTTGGCCCGCTCGGCTTCAACCGACTCGGATACGTCGACAAACGGGTCATCGTCCTCGTCGTCATCCAAAACCGGGTCGACATCGCCACCCATGACCGTGGTCACCGCGGCGTCAGTCCCCTTCTGGCGCAAAATGCTCAGGTGCGGACGAGCGACGCCGGGAACAGACAGGGCCTCTTCATCGCCCCACGGGCTCGCATTGACATCGGCACGTCGACGCTCGGCAAAATCGGCAGCGCGATCGCGTGCGGAGCGCAAAACGCCACCCACCGAAAAGCCGATAATGACCAAACCAACGACGACAAGCCCCAGCAGGACAACCATGGCGATAGGTTTACCCAAGGCGTTTTGCAAGGCACTTGCGATAAAGGCGCCAATGTAGCCGCCCGACACGGAAAGGTTCTGCGGCGTAAACATAAGGTCGCACGAATCGCTCGTGCCCGGCACCATCAGCGAAAGAATGGAGACGACGGCGATAAAGACCAAGGCGCCGCCCGCAACAGAGCGCACGTTGAGCGGCGAGTCCTCACCCAAAAAGAGCGTGGCGGCAAACAGCAAGATGACGATCGGCAGCACGTAGGCGCCCAGACCAAAGCCCAGGTGGTAGAAACCGGCAACCGCAGCCGTCACGGGCGCTGTTGCCGGAGAGATCACGGCAATGAAGGACGCGATCGCCAAAACGGCGATGACCACACCGGCGATATCGCGATTGGCCGAAGGCTCGACCAGGGGCTCAAACTCATCAAACTCGGACTCGTGGCCCTTATTGGCACGCAGATGGGAACCGGCACCCTTAGCAGATGCCGGTTGGTTATTGGCCTTATTGCCTTTGGCGTTTTTTGCAGATCCGCGCGCCAAACTAAACCTCCATGACGACCGGGATGATCATCGGACGGGTGCGCGTACGGCTCCAGATAAAGTTAGAGAGCGAATCGCGCACGGCCTTGCGAATGGCATCGGAACCGCTGCTGGTAAAGCTAAACTTACCCTTCTCGATCGTCTTCATAATGGACGCGGAGGCATCCTCGGAGAACTGGTCGTCGATGGCAAACGAGACGCCGCGGCCCGAGAACTCGATGGCCTCGATCTTCTTGTGTTTGAGGGAGACAATGGCAACGGCCGTGACCATACCGTCGTTGGCGAGCTTCTGGCGATCGCGCAGGACGATGGGGTCGGTATCGCCGATACGCAGGCCGTCGACGTAAACGACACCGGACTCGACGGGCGTACCGCGCTTGACGATACCACCGCGCATCTCGAGCGTGTCGCCGTTATCGAGGATAAAGATATGATCGTCCTTGATGCCCATCTTGCGGGCCAGCTGCGCATGGGCGCGCAGATGCACGGCCTCACCGTGAACCGGCATAAAGTACGTGGGCTTGGCCATGGCCATCAGGAGCTTGAGCTCCTCCTGGCTACCGTGACCCGAGACGTGGACGAGAGCGCGGTTCTTATCCCACACGTCGCAGCCGAGCTTGGCCAGGCTGTTGACGACCTGCTGGACGGCCTTCTCGTTGCCAGGAACGGGAGTTGCCGAAAGGATAACGGTATCGCCCTCGTGGATGGAGAGCGTCTTGTGCTCGCCATTGGCCATGCGGGACAGGGCCGACAGCGGCTCGCCCTGCGAACCGGTGCACATGACGACAATCTTATCGTCGGGCAGGTTATCGATATCGAAGGCATCGATGATATCGGCGTCATCGATGTTGAGGTAGCCCAGCTCACGCGCCACGCGGGTGTTCGTGAGCATGGAGCGACCGGTCACAACGACCTTACGGCCGCACTTGCGGGCGGCATCGCAGATCTGCTGCAGACGATGGATGTGGCTCGAGAACGACGCGACGAACACGCGACCCGGGGCGTTCTTGATGGCGTGCAACAGGTTGGGACCAACCTCGGCCTCGGACTTGGTAAAGCCGGGAACCGTGGCATTGGTGGAGTCGGAAAGCAGCAGGTCGATGCCCTGCTTGGCAAAACGGCTGATAGCGGCATAGTCGGGCGTGACGCCGTCGATGGGAGTCTGGTCGAGCTTAAAGTCGCCGGTGTGCATAACGGTGCCCTGATTGGTGCGGATGAACACGCCCAGAGCGCCGGGGATGGAGTGCGTCATCGAGAAGAAGTCGAGCGAGATGCCGCCGAGGTTGACATGGCTGCCGCCCTTGACCTCGCGGAACTTAGGCGCGCGGATGCGGAACTCGGAGAGCTTGCCCTCGATAAAACCGAGCGTCAGCTTGCTCGAGAAGATGGGCACCTTGTTGTTGAGGTCCTGCAGCAGGTACGGAAGCGAACCGGTGTGGTCCTCGTGGCCGTGAGTAACGATGATACCGCGGAGCTTCTCCTCGTTCTCCAGAACATAGGTGTAGTCGGGAAGCACCAGGTCGATACCGGGCTGGGAGTCATCCGGGAACATAAGACCGGCGTCGACGAGCACCATGTCGTCGCCGCACTCGAAGACCGTCATGTTCTTGCCGATGCCATCAAGGCCGCCGAGCGGGATGATCTTCAAGGGAGATGATTTTTTAGCTGCCATAGGTGAGTGTGGTTTCCTTTCTTCGAAACGGGTCTGGAACAACCGACGGGGCGCTTCTGGCAAACCGACCGCCGGGAACGTACAAACATGCATCGCAGAGTCGATGCAATAACCACAGTATGATACCCATTTGCACAACAACAGACCACCCATGCATGAAAGCCCCATCCAAACCGGTCTATCCCGCCCCACGGGAAACCTGCCAAAAAGGGACAGGTTTATTATGGTCGGTTTTATCTGGGAAGATGCTGCTGCGGCTATCTACAGATCTGAAATCTGACTACTGAATAGACTGTCTAACTAAATAGCGAGCGGCACTAACCAGTCCTTTTGCTTGCGCCCGGGAGGGCCGCATATGAAGTTTATCGCGAGTTCCGCACGCAAAGGAAAGCACTTAATGTGCTTTCCGTCTTGCGCAGGACTGTAGAGCAGGAAACTTCATATGCGGCCCTCCCGGGCGCAAGCAAAAGGGCGACCCCTGTCCGGAGTCGCCCTTGCGGTGCTGGTTATGTACGGCTGTTACTCGGCGTCGTGGTGACGGCGGGGCTTACGGCCTCCGTTGTCACCGGGACGGCGCGGACGGTCGCTGCGCTCAGAGCGCTCGCGACGCGGACGCTCACGGCGCTGGAAATGCTCGCCGTCGCCCTCGGAGGCACCCTCGGCACGAGCCGGGGCCTCGGGCTTATCAAGACGATCGAGCGAGATCTTGCCGCGATCGTCGACCTCGATGACGACGACCTTGACCTCGTCGCCCACGTTGAGGACGTCCTCGACCTTCTCCACGCGGCCCTTGGCGACGCGGGAGATGTGCAGCAGGCCGTCCTTACCGGGCAGCAGGTTGACGAAGGCGCCGAAGGGCTGGATGGAGACCACGCGACCGGTGTACTCCTCGCCCGGCTCGGGAACCTTGATGATGAGCTTGATGCGCTCGACAGCCTGGTCGACGGACTCGCCGGTGCCGCCGACAAAGACGGTGCCGTCCTCCTGGATGTCGACCGAAGCGCCGGTCTCGTCCTGGATGCCGCGGATGACCTTGCCGCCGGAACCGATGACGTCGCGGATCTTATCGGTCGGAACCTGGATGGAGACGATGCGAGGAGCGGTGCTGCGCGTGGTATGACGCGGCTCGGGGATCACATCGAGCATCTTCTGCAGGATGAAGGCGCGACCCTCCTTGGCCTGCTGCAGGGCGCGGGCCAAGATGTCGAAGGTGAGGCCGGTGGCCTTGTTGTCCATCTGCAGGGCGGTGATGCCCTCGGTGGTGCCAGTGACCTTAAAGTCCATGTCGCCCAGGAAGTCCTCGAGACCCTGGATGTCGGACAGGACCACGGTCTTGCCCTCCTCCTGGATCAGCCCCATGGCGATACCGGAAACCGGGCGCTTAATGGGCACGCCGCCGTCCATAAGGGCAAGCGTGGAGCCGCAGGTCGAAGCCATCGAAGAGGACCCGTTGGACTCCATGACCTCGGAGACGACGCGGATGGCGTAGGGGAACTCGTTCTCGTCGGGAAGCACCGGAAGCAGAGCGCGCTCGGCCAGATTGCCATGACCGATCTCGCGGCGCTTGGGGCTGCCCATGCGGCCGGTCTCGCCGGTGCAGAAAGGCGGGAAGTTGTAGTGGTGCATGTAGCGCTTGCCCTCGGTGGGCTCGATGGTATCCAGACGCTGGCCCTCGTTAAGCATGCCGAGCGACAGGACGGAGAGCACCTGGGTCTGACCGCGCTGGAACAGGCCGGAGCCGTGAACGAGCGGCAGATAGTTGTCCTTCACCATGATGGGACGGATCTCATCGGCGGCACGGCCGTCGACGCGCTCGCCGGTCTCGACGACCATGGTGCGCATGGCCTTCTTCTCGAGCTTCTTGAGCGCCACGGGGATCTCGCGCTCCCAAGCGGCCTGCTCCTCCTCGGTGAACTCGGCACGGATGGACTCCTTCAGAGCCTCGACCTTGCCGATACGAGAGAGCTTGTCGGCGTCGCGAAGGGCGGCTGCCATCTCGTCGTAGTGGGCGAAGATGCGCTCCTGGACCTCCTCGACGGGCTGGTCGAGCGGGTACTCCTTCTTGACGATGGCGCCGTTGACCTGCTCCCACTCGGCGACAAACTCGTCCTGAGCCTGGCAGAAGGCAGCAAGGGCCTCCTGGCCAAACTTCATGGCGGCGAGCATGTCGTCCTCGGAGATCTCCTCGGCGCCGGCCTCGACCATCGAGATGAAGTCGGCAGAGCCGCCCAGCTCCAGGTCCAGATCGGAGTTCTCGCGCTCCTCATAGGTGGGGTTAACGATAAACTCGCCGGTCTCCACGTTGCGGCCGATGCGCACGCAGGCAAGCGGGCCCTCGAAGGGCACGCCGCCGAGCGTCATGGCCAGGGAAGCACCCATGACGTTGATGACGTCAAAGGGGTTGACCTGGTCGGCGACGAGCGAGGTGGCGACGATGTGCACCTCGTTGCGGAAGCCGTCCGGGAAGCTCGGACGAATCGGGCGGTCGATCATGCGCGCGGTGAGCGTGGCCTTCTCGCTGGGACGGCCCTCACGCTTGAGGTAGCCACCCGGGATGCGGCCGGCGGCGTACATCTTCTCGTTGAAGTCGACGGTCAGCGGAAAGAAGTCGTAGTTCTTACGCTCCTTGGAGACGACCACGGTGTCGAGCATCGTGGTGTCGCCCTGCTTGACCAGACAGGCGCCGGTGGCCTGCTTGGCAAGCTCGCCGGACTCAAAGGTGTAGGTCTTGCCGTACAGCTCAAAGGTCTTGGATACGAGTGTCATTGTTCTCCTTTACCCCACAGGCCCCTTGCCTGCGGGCTTCTCATGTGACGCGGGCCCCCTGCCCCCGCCACGCTTCAGAGCGTGATTGTTCACGCCCTTACACAAAAAGAGCGCCCCGCTGCGCAGGACGCTCTTAGCATGTACAAATCCTTACTGGATGTTGTCGCGGATGCCCAGAGCCTTGATGAGCTCACGGTACTCGACGATGTCGTTCTTCTTGATGTAGGAGAGAAGACGACGACGACGGCCGACGAGCATGAGCAGGCCACGACGGGTGTGGAAGTCCTTCTGGTGGGACTTCATGTGCTCGGTCAGCTCCTTGATGCGCTCGGACAGGATGGCGACCTGAACCTTGGGGTTGCCGGTGTCGACCGGGGTGTTACCGAACTGGGCAGTCAGCTCAGCCTTGCGCTCTTTGGAAACAGTCATTGTTTCACCTTTCGTTTCTTGTCGCCCGCGGGCGACACTATTCGCCTCGGACTGGGAAGCCGCCGGTGGAGCGAGCATCCAAGGTCGAGGTACCAACAGGTCGGTATGTTACCACAAGCAACCCGCGCCTGCGCATCATCACCGACCCAACATGAATTCCATCGCACGGAGGCGCTGATCGGTGTGCGTCGCAGCCCACACATGCGAAAGCCCGAGCAAGAACGCCGCCGTATGCGGATCGATTCGCTCGACCATGAGTGCATCGAAGGTCATGGACATGAGGGCGCGCAGCCACGCGACCTCACCGGTCGACACCAGCTCGGCACCCGGAACGCTCGACGCGCACGAACCGCACATGAGCCCGCCCGCCTGGGGCGAAAAGTACGACAGCATGGGGTCTCCGCACAGCACGCAGGCCGAAAAATCGGGTCGATAGCCCACGTGCGACAGCAGTTTAAAGACAAAGGCCGCCACGAGCAGGTCCATATGTGCCGTGTCGAGCCCGCTGCCCACCAGGGCAAGCGCTCGCTGCGTGATGGCAAAGGTAAACGGGTCCTCGGCGTCCTCGAACGAGCACACGCGCGCAACCTCGGCGATCGCGCTTGCGGCGCAGGTCGTCTCGTAATCGGGCGCAACGCCGAGCGGCGCCTCCATAAGCTCGGCCTGGGAAACCACGTCGAGCGAGCGTCCATGTGCGAGCAGCATATCGACGGTACAGAATAATTCGCAGCGCGCCGCCAAGCGCCCACCGGGTTTGCGGGCCCCCTTTGCCACGGCACGAACCTGGCGACCCCGCTCGTCAAGCATCGTCAGAATCAGATCGGTCTCTTTGAGCTTGGTTTTGTCGAGCACGAGCACCTTCGTGCGATATGTCCGGGAGCCTGCCATGCGCGCTGCGCGTCCTTAGTCCTCGGCGTTGTAGCCAAAACGGCGAATCTGAGCCTCGTCGTCGCGCCAACCGGCCTTGACCTTCACGTCCAACTCCAAAAAGACCTGCGTGCCAAAGATGCGCTCAAGATCGCGACGGGCGTCGATACCGATATGCTTGATCATCTCGCCGCCCTTGCCGATGATGATGCCCTTTTGGCCCTCACGCTCGACATAAATGGTGGCGTGCACACGCAGCACCTTCTTGGTCTGCTCGAGCGCATCGCAAATAACGCCAACGGAGTGCGGAATCTCATCACGGGTGCGGCGCAAGACCTTCTCGCGCACAAACTCGGCAACGAGCGTCTCATCGGAAGCGTCGGTACCCATGTCCTCGGGGAACCAACGCGGACCCTCAGGCAAAAAGTGCGCAACGGTCTCGATAAATGCATCGACGTTGAAGTTCTTGACCGACGACGTCACGATCTCGTCATCATATTCCATGAGTTCGTGGGCTGCCTTAAGCTGCTCCATGACCTGTGCGGGGTCGGCCTCATCGGCCTTGGTGAGCACCAGGACCTTCTTGGAACGAGCGTTCTTGACGCGCTCGGCAACCCAGGCGTCTCCCCTGCCGATCGGTTTGGTGGCATCAATCAAAAACGCGACAACATCAACATCGTTCAGCTCGAACAACGCGCTCTTGTTGAGCTCGGATCCCAAGCCGTCCTTGGGCTTATGAATACCGGGGGTATCGACAAAGACCAGCTGATAGCCGGGGCGGTTGACGACGGCGCGCATGCGGCGGCGGGTCGTCTGGGCCACCGGCGAGGTGATGGCGACCTTTTTGCCATAGCAGGCATTAAGCAGCGTAGACTTGCCAGCGTTGGGACGACCGACCAGGGCCACAAAGCCGCTGCGGAAACCGGGCTCAACGTCACCAAAGCCCATAGGACCGTCGTCCTCGTCGCACAGGGCGTCGAGTTCCTCATCGCTCATGCCCTCAAACGGGTCGAACTCCTCGACTTCCTCGAACTCCTCGGTATCCACCGCGTCCAGGGACACGTCGTCCAAAATCTCATCGGTAGGCTGCATATTGTCGGACATGAGAATCCCTTTCTAAATAAAGCCGAGCGCGTGGGCAAATACCAGCAAGCCCACAATCGCGGCGGTGATGGAAAGAACGTATACAGAGGCGGCGGCGATGTCCTTCGCACGCTTGGCCAGCGGATGAAGCTCCTGGGTCGCCAGGTCGACGATGGCCTCCATAGCGGTGTTACACAGCTCGCCGTGAATCACCAGGCCACAACAGATGATAATCGTGGCCCACTCGGCAATATCGAGCCCCACGATGCAGCCGGCAATGACGGTGCACACGCCCGCCACGAGCATGACCTTGATGTTGCGCTCGGTCTTGACGGCAGTGACGAAGCCCTCCATGGCATAGGAGAACGACTTTAAGAAGGACGGATGGTCCTTGTTCGATCCGGGAATCATAGACGGCTCCTAGTCGTGGGCATGGTTGGTGATGGGGCCGACGTGAACGAGTTTGGGGTCCTCGCCGCGCTCGAGCGCCAGATCGCGCAGGATGGCGTCTTCGCAGGCCTCCATGACCTCGGCCTCATCGTCCTCGATGTGGTCGTAACCCAGCAGATGCAGCATTCCGTGCACGAGCATCAGTCGGCACTCATCGGCGGGGCTATTTCCAAAACCGGGAGCCTGACGGGCAATAACCTGCGGGGCCAAGATAATATCGCCGAGCTCGAGCGTCTCATCGGCGGGAATATCCTCGTCAAAGGCCGAATCGCACTCAAACGAGAGCACATCGGTGGTGCGGTCGATACCGCGCCACTCGTGGTTAAGCTCGTGCATCTCGTCCTCGTCGACATATGAAAGGGAAATCTCGACCTCACGCTCAACGTCCTCGGCGGCAAGCACGACCTCGCAGATGTGCTCCACCTCTTGCGCGTCGAGCAGCGTATCGAGCTCGGCATCGTTGCTGATCAATACACTCAACGGGACTCCTTTCGGTCGCGCGAGCGCTGCTCACGCACGTCATCATAAGCATCGTATGCCTCGACGATACGACCCACCAAGGCATGGCGCACCACGTCGGCACGCTCGAGGTGAGAAAATGCGACATCGTCGACACGGCCCAAAATCTGCTCAACGTCGGCAAGACCGCCACGACGACCCACCAGGTCGCGCTGGCTCAGGTCGCCGGTAATCACGAACTTGGAGTTGAAGCCCAGGCGCGTCAGAAACATCTTCATCTGCTCGGGCGTGGTATTTTGCGCCTCGTCGAGCACCACGAAGGCATCGCTCAGCGTACGACCGCGCATGTAGGCGAGCGGGGCGATCTCGATCACACCACGCTCCATAAGCTCGTCGGTACGTTCACGATCCATCATGTCAAACAGGGCATCGTAGAGCGGACGCATGTAAGGGTCGATCTTTTCCTCGAGGGTGCCGGGCAAAAAGCCCAGGTTCTCCCCCGCCTCGACAACCGGACGCGTCAAGATCAAACGGCCCACCTCGTGGCGCTTGAGCGCGGCAACGGCAAGCGCCATGGCCAGATAGGTCTTACCGGTACCGGCAGGACCCAAACCAAAGGTGATGGTATGCGAGCGGATGGCATCCACATAGCGCTTTTGGCCGAGCGTCTTGGGGCGAATGACGCGGCCGCGATACGAAAGCAGCACGTCATCGCGAAGCGATGTGGCCTCATGCTCGCCGTCGCGCAAGACGGCCAGGCAACGTGAGACATCGTCGGAAGAAAGGGTACGACCGGCCGCCGCCTCGCGAAAAGCGTGTTCAAAATAACGCGCCACGAGTTCGACCTCATCCGGGTCACCGCTCACGGCGATGCTATCGCCACGGGCGACCACGTGAGCGCGAACCAAGCTCTCGAGCGCACGAAGGACGCCGTCGCCGACGCCCAAAACGCGCGAGGGATCAATTCCCTCGGGAACGGTAAGTCTAATCTTCGAGGCTTCCATGGACCTCCCTGCGCGCATGGACCAAGCCGGAATCATCGACTCCGATGATAGCAACATCGAGCAGACACGGGGCTGTAAGTCCACAGGTATCGTCAAGACGGGCATGATGGAACGAGCCGAGCGTCAGGTTGTCACCATACTCGAGCACGGCACGCTCGACGGTGCCCACGCGACGACGAGCATCGGCAATAGCGAGCTCCTGCGCCGCGGCTCGCATACGGCGGCTGCGCTCGGCCATAACCTCGGGCGGCACCTGGTCGGGCATGTCGGCAGCAAGGGTACCGGGACGCTTGCTGTAGCGGAACACGTGCATACGTGAGAAACCCACACGGCGGCACAGCGCCAGCGACTCCTCGAACTCCTCGTCCGTCTCACCAGGAAAACCGACGATGACGTCGCACGAAAGAGACGCCTGGGGCAAGTTGGCGCGAATCATACGCACCGTGTCCTCAAAGGACTCCGCACTATAGGGACGACCCATGCGATGCAAGGTTGCCGTACAGCCGGACTGCACGGGCAGGTGCAAAAACGGGGCAATACGCTGCGGATAGCGCGCCATCACCTTGAGCAAGCGCTCGGAAATATCCATGGGCTCAACCGAGGAGATACGCACGTGGGCGATCTCGGTGCGCTCCATGATGGCCTGGAGCAGCTCATCGATTTCGACATGCTCGTCGGTCGCGCTCTTGCCATCGTAGGCACCCAGGTTCACACCGGTCAGCACCACCTCGGGCACGCCGGCCTCCTGGGCCTCGCGAACTTGCTCAAGCACGGACTCGACGGGCACGGAACGCTCGGGGCCGCGGGCCTTCCACACGATGCAATAGGTGCAACGGTGGTTGCAGCCATCCTGGATCTTCACGCCCAGCCGCGAACGACCGAGCGCATCGACCACCTCGCCATCGCTGCAGGCGGGAGCGCTATCGGACTCAACGCCCAGCACCTCGCAGACACGTTCGGCGACATCGATCTTGGACGGCTCGGCGATCACGCGATCCGAAAGCTCCAACAGCTCCTCGGGATGCAAATTGACCACGCAACCGGTCACGAGCACATAGGGCTCATTTGGATGGGCCAGCGCATGACGGACGGCTTTACGGGTCTTGGCCTCGGCCTCGCCCGTAACGGCACAGGTGTTAATGACGATCAAATCGGCATCCTGGGGCTCCACAATAGCAAAGCCCAGGCGCATAAGATCAGCAGTGATACGGTCAGACTCAACCCGGTTGACACGGCAGCCGAGGTTGACGACGGAAATATGGGGTGCGAGCACGCGGGCTCCTTAATCGAGGATATCGTCGAGGGCACTCTTGATACGGTCGGTCACCGACTTCTTACCGGAAGCGACGTCATCGCCCATCTCGTCGGCAAAAGCACGGAGCAGCTCGCGTTGCTTATTGGAAAGATTGGTGGGAACGACCACGCGCAGTTGCACGATCAGGCGGCCACGCGAACCGCCACCGCCAATGCGCGGCATGCCGTAATTATTGACGCTCACGGTGTCGCCGTACTGGGCGCCGGCGGGGACGCACAGCTTGACGACCTCGTCGGGCATAATGCCCTCGACCTCGATCTCGCAGCCGAGCGCAGCCTGCGCAATCGAGATATCGCTCACCAGGTACAGGTCGTCACCGTTGCGCTTAAAGCGCTCATGGTCGGCAACGCGCACGTTGACAATCAGGTCGCCCGAAGGCTCGCCGCGAAGGCCGGCCTCGCCAAAGCCGCTCACACGCAGCTGGCGACCGGTCGAAACGCCGGCGGGAATATCGATGTCGATCTTTTCGTGCGAAGGCGTGCGGCCCTGACCGTCGCAGGTCTCGCAGGGATGGTCGATAACCGTGCCCTCGCCATGGCAGTCGGGGCAAGGCGAGGAAGACTGAACCTGGCCCAAAAACGATCGCTGAACCGTCGTGACGTAGCCCGTACCGTGGCAGCGGCCGCACTGCTTTTCCTGTGCACCCTCGGCCCTACCGGTACCGTTGCAGTCCTCGCAAGGAGCAAGGCGATCATAGCTGATCGTCTTTTTGCAGCCGAGCGCCGCCTCCTCGAGCGTCACCGAAAGCGAGATGGCCATGTCACGACCGCGACGACGCTCGCGACGGCTGCGGGCGCCACCGCCGGCACCGCCGCCAAAAAACGACGAGAACAAGTCGTCCATGCCCATACCACCAAAGATATCGTTGATATCGACGTAGCCCGAACCACCAGGGCCGTCGGCAGTGCCGTAACGGTCGTAGTTAGCACGCTTCTGCTCATCGGAAAGAACGGAATAGGCCTCGTTGAGCTCCTTGAACTTGGCCTCGGCCTCGGGGTCGTCCGAAACATCCGGATGTACGGTACGGGCCTTCTTTAGAAACGCACGCTTAATCTTCCGCGCGTCGGCATCCCTGTCGACGCCAAGCACCTCGTAGTAATCCCTATTTTCCGACACGACCGAATCCTTCCAACTTTCATTATTGTCACAGTGCGTCCTATACCCAAGCTGGGCCGACCGCAAACAGAGGGTTTGATGTTATTGCATTTGATACGGCGAAAGCATGGCCCGTTGCGAGCAGCTCGCGAACCAAACCGACACGAGCGCGAACATGAAGCCGTTGGCAAAACCGTTGGCAAACTGCATCGCACCGCGCTTCCACCACAGCAGACTGCGATGAAGCACACCGTCCGAAAGCACCATGAACAGGCCCATGGTAAACGGAATAAAGCACATCACGGCAAAGGCCGAGAACACTCCCGAGATGGCCGACAGCACCAAAAACGGCGCCACAATGCCCATCAGGTAAAAGCCAGTACGAGCTTTGCCTTCCAAGCGCTCGGCCTCAACATGGGCGCGGCCGACCAGGTCGCCGCCCGCGGCACCGTTAGTGCCAGCATGGCCCATGCCGCTAATGCGGACCTCGTCGCCATCGTGCGTGCCGGCAGGAAACTCAATCGTCTGCTCGGAGGTCACACGGGTTCGCCCGCTGCCACCGCAATCGGGGCAGGGGTCGGCCACGACCTTACCGGAACCGCCGCACTCGGGGCAGACCGACTGGAACGTGCCCGCACCAAACAGGAAGGACAGGTCGACGTCGATGTGGCCGCGGCCACCGCAGCTCGGGCAGGTATGGGCATGCTCAGACGAAACGGAGCCCGAGCCGCCGCAGTTGCTACAGGTATCGAAACGCGTGTAGCGGACGGTCTTGCGGGCACCGCCCTTGGCCTCCTTGGCGTCGAGTTTGATATCGACGACCACGTTGGCGCCGTTCTCGGGATTGTAGGCAGCCTGGCCGCGACGCTGCTGGCCCCAGGCGCCACCAAAGGGAAAGCCGCCCTCAAAGGGATTGCCATAGCCCGTGCTGCCGGCGTAGCCGCCACCATAGGGCGAAGCCGTAGGAGCACCGGCAAAGGGATTGCCAGAACGCATGGCGTCGTAGCGCGCACGTTTTTGCTCATCCGAAAGCACGGCGTAGGCCTCGGAAACCTCTTTAAACTTTTCCTCGGCATCCGGCTCTTTATTGACGTCCGGATGGAGCTTACGGGCCTTTTGCTGGAAGGCCTTTTGAATATCACGCGAGGTGGCGTCCTTGGAGACACCCAGAATCTCGTAGTAATCTTTTTCGTTCATCGTCGCCATGCGCGGCAACCTCCTGCTCACAGCAGCGTATATATTCCGGTAATTCTACCCGAGCGGCCTAAGCTAGATCCCAAAACAGCTCGAACAGAACATTTCCATCGAGCCAGCCCAGATGGGTCGGCGCCAGACGAGCTCGAACATGGCCCGCGACGACATCTACCGTAGTGAAGGGTCCCTCATGACCCCAGAGCGTCTCGGGCACCCAAGTGGCAAGACCCAATTCGAGCGCGCGATCGCAGGCAGCTGCCAGCTCGCCCGTTGGGATGACGCAAGCTGCACGAGCCAACAGGTCGGACGCAACACCGCGCGTCATGCGACAAGCGAGCATCAAGTCTTCGGCGACAGCCTCACGCTGCGACAGATATTCGGCCTCGAACGCCGTCGCGTCATCGTCACGTTGCACCAGACGCACGCGGTACGCATCGCCTCGAGAAGACACGCCGGGGAACAAACCTGCAAGACGGTCGAAATCCTCGTCGTCGAGCATGCCCGCGGCAGAACGACCCAGGCCCAGGTAGCCCTGTCCGGTCCAGTAGGCAATGTTATGGGCGCACTCATGGCCGTCGAGCGCGTAGCTTGCCACCTCATACGGACGATAGCCGGCCGCACCCAGGCGCTCACGCGCCGCGTCCATGCACGAAGCCTGAAAATCCTCGTCGGGCTCGAGCGACTCGTCACGGCACGCCATGCGATAAAGGGGCGTGCCCTCCTCGAGCGTGAGCGGGTAGACCGACACATGATGCGGCGCCGCCGCCAACACGCCATCGAGCGTGCTCCGCCAGCTTGCGGCCGTCTGCCCGGGAAGGCCGCACATCAGGTCGCACGACACATCGAGGCCAGCATCCTTCACCGTCGCGATAGCCGCAAGTGCCCGATTAGCATCGTGAATGCGGCCAATAGCAACCAGCTCGGTATTGTCGAGGGTTTGCACGCCCAGAGAGATGCGCGTGACACCCGCCTCGGCAAGCGCGGTGGCGAGCTCGACGGTCAGCGACTCAGGATTGGCTTCGCAAGTAAATTCAACGGGCTTGCACCACATGGAGATACGACGGGCAAGTTTCACCAGGCGCTCCCCAGCCAGCGACGGCGTGCCGCCGCCAATATAGACCGTGCGGACCTGCGCAAGCGCCCCGGCGTCGCCAAAGGAATCGAGGCGCGCATACAGCTGCTCAAAATAGGAATCGAGCGCGGCATCCAAATCACACGCAGCAAAGCTGCACGAGTCAAAGTCGCAATAGCGGCATTTTTGAGCGCAAAACGGCACGTGCACGTACAGCGCAGTAACGGCCACCCTTAGGCCTCCAGCGGATGAGCGGGCACCGATTCACCGGCGGCAAGCGCGGCCTCGCAGGCCACCACATCGCGCTCGATATCATCGACCAGCGCCATAAACTCCTCGTACGTAGAGCAACGCACCACCTGAGCGCGCCAGGCGGCGGCATGAGGCATGCCCTTTAAGTACCAGCTTGCGTACGTACGGGCACGCGACATGAGCGGCAGAAGCTCGTGCGTCAACGTCAGGTGCTCGCGCAGAGCCTCCAGGCGCTCAACCGAGGAGCGAGAAGGAACCGGCGTGCCATTGAGTGCAAGGGCTCGGGCATCGCCGAACACCCACGGATTGCCGTAGATGCCGCGCGCAATAAACACCGCGCTGGCACCCGAGCCGTGCAGATGCTCAGCAGCGTCCTCGGCCGAGAACACATCGCCCGAACCAATCACGGGAATCTCGACAGCGTCGGCAACCTCATCGACGACCGACCAATCGGCCTGGCCCGTGTAGAGCTGCGTGGCGCAACGACCATGCACGGCGACTGCGACAGCCCCTGCGCCCTCAAGCATCTGGGCAAACGTCGCGGCATTACGGTCCTCGGCATAAAAGCCCTTGCGGATCTTGACGGTCACGGGCACATGCGCCGCGCCCACCGTGGCCTCGACGATCTTCTCCGCCAGGTCGGGCGTGCGCATGAGCGCCGAACCCTCGCCCTTGGTGACAACCTTGCGAGCCGGGCAGGCCATGTTGATATCGATGAGCGACAGGCGATCGCCAACGCGCTCCTCGACGGCGGCGACGGCGCTCGCAAACTGATCGGGCTTGGAGCCAAAGAGCTGCACGCAAAACTGCTGCTCCTCGTCGGCCGGCAGCACCAGGCGCCACGTTTTGTTGCTGGCATAGGCAAGGCCTGCCACGCTCACCATCTCGCTGTAGGCAAGGTTGGCACCACGGCGGCGACACATGATGCGATAGGCGGGGTCGGTAACGCCCGCCATGGGAGCCATAAGGAACGGCTGCTCGGCATAGGCGCCCAGCAGCCGCTTGCTGTAATCAGAAAGCGCCATGGACCTACTCGTCCACCTTGAGGATCGCCATAAAGGCCTCCTGCGGGACCTCGACCGATCCGATGGCCTTCATACGCTTCTTGCCCTCTTTCTGCTTCTCGAGCAGCTTGCGCTTACGCGAGATATCGCCGCCGTAGCACTTAGCAAGAACGTCCTTGCGACGCGCCTTGACGGTGGAACGGGCGATGATCTTGTTGCCGATAGCACCCTGGATGGGCACCTCGAACAGCTGACGCGGGATGATCTCCTTGAGCTTGTCGCACAGGCCACGGGCCAGGCCATATGCCTTATCCTTGTGCACGATAAACGACAGCGCGTCCACTTCGTCGCCCGAAAGCAGAATGTCGAGCTTGACGAGCTCGGAGGGGCGATATTCGTTGAACTCGTAGTCGAGCGAGGCATAGCCCTTGGTGCGGCTCTTGAGCTGATCAAAGAAGTCCAAGATGAGTTCGGCGAGCGGCATATCAAAGCGCATCTCGACCGATTTGCTCGTCAGGTGGATCATGTCGGTCGTGACACCGCGGTGCTCGATGGCGAGCTGCATGACGGCACCCGTGTACTCAGGCGGGCAGATGATCTTTGCCTTGAGGTAGGGTTCCTCGATACGATTGATGCGTGTGGCCTCGGGAAGGTCCTGCGGACTGCGGACATCGATCATTTCGCCGTCGGTCTTGTAGACGTGATAGTCGACCGAGGGACTCGTGGCAATGAGGTCCAGGTTGAACTCGCGCTCCAGGCGTTCCTTGACGACTTCCATGTGCAGCAGGCCCAGGAAGCCCACGCGGAAGCCAAAGCCGAGCGCCACCGAGGTCTCGGGCTCCCACACCAACGACGGGTCGTTGACGTGCAGCTTATCGAGGGCGTCGCGCAGATTCTCGTAGTCCTTGTTGTCGATCGGGAACAGGCCCGTGTAGACCATGGGCTTGGCCTCGCGGTAGCCCGGAAGCGGCTCGGGGCAGGGGTTCGAGGCCCACGTGAGGGTATCGCCCACGCGCACGGCCTCGGGGTCCTTCAGGCCCGTGACCACGTAGCCCACCTCGCCGACCGTCAGCGCGTCGACCGGGGTCTCGGCAGGACGCTTGACGCCCACGCCGTCGACCAAAAAGTCGCCCTTGGCTTGCATCATAAGCAGGGTATCGCCCTTTTTGATGGAACCGTCGAAGACGCGCACCGTAGCCACCACACCGCGATACTCGTCAAAGTACGAATCCAAAATGAGCGCTTTGAGCGGAGCGTTTGCATCGCCCTTAGGCGGCGAAATCAAAAAGACAATGGACTCCAGCAGATCGTGAATGCCCTCGCCGGTCTTGCCCGAGACGCACACAGCATCATCGGCGGGAATCGCCAGGTCATCCTCGATCTCGGTCTTAACCTCATCGGGATGGGCTGAGGGCAGGTCGATCTTGTTGATGGCCGGCACAATGTCCAGATTGGCGTTCATGGCGAGCGTCGCGTTGGAGACGGTCTGTGCCTCGACACCCTGGGTGGCATCGACGACGAGCACCGCGCCCTCGCAGGCGGCCAGAGAACGCGAGACCTCGTAGGTAAAGTCAACGTGGCCCGGCGTATCGATCAGATTGAACTGATACGTCTCACCATCGTCGGCGTCATAGGAAACGCGGACGGCATTGGACTTGATCGTAATGCCGCGCTCGCGCTCGATATCCATGGTGTCGAGCAGCTGCGACTCCATGTCGCGTTCGTCGACGGTATGGGTGAGCTCGAGGATGCGGTCACTGATCGTGGACTTGCCATGGTCGATGTGCGCAACGATCGAGAAGTTGCGGATGTGGGAAATGTCAATTGAAGTATTCATGCGGACTATCTTACCCGAGCGGTACAAAAAATGGAGCCTGTTCCATAAAACAGGCTCCATTTATGCGCGTAATCTGTGTGGTGTGAAATTTACAACTTAGGCGTTGATGCTGTTCACGAGCTTGGCAAGACCGGACTTGCGGTTGGAAGCCTGGTTCTTGTGGATAACATGCTTGGCGGCAGCCATGTCGAGACGCTTGGTGACGGTCTTGAGGGCAGCCTGGGCCTTCTCGGCGTCGCCCTCGGCGACGGCGGACTGGACGTGCTTGGTCAGCGTCTTGAGCTCGGACTTGACAGCCTTGTTACGCATGCGAGCTGCCTCATTGGTGCGAATACGCTTCTTCTGAGACTTGATGTTTGCCACTTCTGGAGTTCCTTTCGAGTTCCTTGCAAAAAATGTATGACACCTCTGAGACACGGTGAGGTCATGCAAGCTCCTACTATAGCACGCTCCCCCTCAAAGGGATAGAACGAATTTGTCAAATAGGCAGGTATCATCACGATTTTCTCAAAGTGTTTGTAATCCAGAGCAAAAGCGCGGTCTCAGAATCTGCCGAACCCTTCAGTGCGAGCTCCACATCGACCGCGCACTCGAGCGCGGCAACGAGCTCTGCCATCGAAAAGCGACGTGCCCAGGTCAGGTGATTCTTGACCTGCCAGGACTGGAGCTTGAGCGTTGCGGCCAGCTCACGACCCTGTCCGCGCGCATCGAGCGCCTTGGCAACGATAAGCTCGCGGATGCGGCCGCACAGCAATGTGTAAGTCCACACGTAGCTCTTGGAGGGCAAAAGCTTAAAGAGCTCGAGCGATCGCCGCATATCGCGAGCCGAGACGGCGTTGAGGAAGTCCCAGGGTTGAACCTCGGCCGTACGTACAATCCAGCGCTCAACGTCGGCAAGCTCAATCTGGGGCGCCTCGACCATCTGGGCAAGCTTAGCCAAGTCGTTATCGAGCATGCGAGTGTTTTCACCCGAACGCGAGACGAGTTCCTCGGCGGCCGCCGTCGAGATCGACTTGCCGTGCTGCGTCGCCATCTGCTGCACACGGCGCGGTAGCTCCCAGCGCTTGGTGCCGGAGCAATCGATCACGGCCTTCTTGTCGATCTTGGCGATCGCCTTATACAGGCGCGTGTTCTTGGCAAGCGAGTCGGCGATGATGAGGCAGACCGTTGTGGGGCTGGGACTCGCCAGATACTCAACGAGCGGCTCCGAGACCGCCTTGGCGAGCTTTGAGCAGCCATCAAGGATTACTAAGCGAAACTCGCTGCCCATGGGAAAGGTGTTAAGCGATCCGATAATAGACTCGATATCGGGGTCCTTGGTCATATCGCGCTCGTCGAGGTTGAACTCGACCATACCCGACTTTTCCAGACGCGCTTTCATACGCGAGACGGCGTGATCGCGCTTGACTCCGTCGGTACCGACGATCAGATATGCCGGCAGCAGACCGGTTTCGGACATTGCACTCCCCTCCCGCAGGCCTTCGCATTCGTTCCGTGCCATTCTAGCCCAGGGGCCCACCACACGCCAACGACGTCGTCACGGTCTCTGGCATCGCATCGCAAAGCCATTCACAGTCGGCGTGACGGTAATGTCGCCGTGTTCGATGGTGCACGTGAACACGCCGCCCGCTTCCTTAACGGCATCGATGCAGGCATCGGACGGATGGCCGTATCGATTCCCCTCGCCCGCGCTCGCGAGGGAAAGCTCGGGCTTCAGGACGCCCAGCAACTCGCCATCGACTGAAACCTTGGAGCCGTGATGCCCAAGTTTAAGGACATCGATATCCCCCACCTCCTGCGCGAATTCCCGTTCTTGGTCGAGCTCGGCATCACCGGTGAGGAGCATACGAAGGCCCTTGCCTTCCTGAACATAAGAGAGCAGCAGGACGAGCGAATCCTCATTTCCCTCGCCATCCACGGACTCGAATGGCCACATCACGCGGGCGCAAAATGAGCCGATATCGACCGTATCCCCACGGCGCACCTGCCGATACTCCACGCCAGGTCGGTTCAATACCTCGGCAGGAGCATCCTCCAGCGCATCCGCCGCCACGGCAATCGTTCCGACCGAAAACTGTTCGAGCACGGCAGGCAAACCACCCCAGTGGTCCTCATCCCAATGCGTCACAAAGACGGCATCGATATGGTGCACGTTATTGCGAACCAACGCCGCCACCACACGCTCGTCGAGCCCACAGTCGACGAGCGCTACTGTGCCGCCCTGGCGGATAAGAATCGCATCGGCCTGGCCCACATCGAGCACCGTCACCGAAGGCGGAGCAAATCGATCCCAATAGACGTACGGAATCGCAGCCAAGAGCACCAGGCATGCAAGCCCCACCGCCATAGGACGTACACGGGGACGCGGCCACCAGACCAGCAGAACCGCCAGCAAACACGGCACTAGGTAAATCCACATGCTATCGGGCGGCACGCCCACGGATGCACCCGGCATGGCGGCAAACAGCTGCTCGAAGAACAGCGCGCAACGGGCGGCAATCATGGGCACAACGAGAGCCCAAGTCCGCAACGGTCCCACGAGCGAAAAGGGAGCCAGCACGATCGACACAGCGAGCAATACGCTCACAACCGGACCGATGACCGCATTTGCCAACGGAGCAATGAGCGAGAATGTACCGAAGGCAGGAATGGTAATGGGAAGTGTCGCCAACTGCGAGCACAGCGTGACGGAAAGCATGCTGGCAACGCCCGATGGCACACCCAGCTCACTCAAAGCGTAGGTCGCATAGGGGCAAAAGCACAGAATGGCAAAGACGCTGGCACATGAAAGCTGAAAGCCCATCTCGAACAGCACCGTCGGCCGCAGTAGCACAAAGATGGACATGGTTACGAAGAGTGCCGAAAGGCCGTGCCGGCGACGCCCCGCGCCGTTTACGACAAGCGTCGCGAACACCATACAGCACGCACGCACGGCCGAGGGAGACGCGCCAGTAAAGGCAGCGTAACCCACAAGCGTTATCGCCAATATCGCCCGCTGAAGGCAACGTGGGCACCGAATCTTTTGCAATACACCCTCGATTACAAACCCCACGATGGCCAAATGGCTGCCCGAGACGGCGATAAGATGCGCCGTTCCCGTCACCGAAAACCAGTCGCCCGCCGGCTGGACGCGCAGCTCGGCCGAACGACCGCAGACGACACCGGCTATGAGCGCACGCGCCGGGTCGGTCGCAGGCGCGATGGACGCAATCAGCCCATTTCGCAGCCGAAGCAGCGGCCCCGGAGAACCCTCATCGACCGACACAATCCGAACGGCTTTAACCTTGCGCGCCTCGCCTCGGAGCACGCGCGATCGTCCATATGCATCGTTCTCAAAACGTGAAACGCGACCGATAACACGCACGTGCGCCCCGACCTTGAGCTCACGATCACACGATAGGCGAACCGTCGCCAAGTTCTTACCGTCCGCGCGTGCCTCGCAGGTATAGGAATACACGTCGTCGTTTATGGATGGGTCACCCTGCACGACAAACTCGAGGCTGCTTGCCGCTCGACCATCGAGCGCCTTCGAGGCACTGAGCACATCCACGGCCCACCACGCCGAGACGACCGCTCCCGCCACGAGACCGACGGAAGCGGCATACAGCCACCGCTTCCAAGGGGCAAGCCGCGCACAAGATTGAGCCAGCACAACGAATACCGCTGCCGCAACGGGAATGGCCCATAGCGGCCCGACCGCCGGCGCCCGCTCCCTCAGCAGCGCATCAGCGGCTATGTTGAGCACCAAGACGCAGCTCATGCACATGCCGGCACACAGGGCCATCGTCCACGGAATCAGGGGTCGCGGAGGCATCACGTGCTCGCGCTCGGTCGCGCTCATACGCAGATGCAATCTTTGATTTTGGCAAGCTTCTTCTCACCGATTCCCGACACACGCATCAGATCGTCAACCGAAGCAAAAGCACCGTTCTTTGTCCGTTCATCGATAATCGACTGTGCCATTGAGGGACCGATTCCCGAGAGCGTCTGCAGCTCTGCCGAGCTTGCCGTATTAATGTTTACTAGGCCTGTTGCGCCACCGACGCCTGATGATGCGGAAGTCCCACCATCAACACCGGCTTCCGCAATGGACACCTGCTGCTCCCCTACCGTTGGAACGTGAATTTTTTGTCCATCAGTGACCTTGGATGCACGATTAAGCCCCGTAACGTCTGCTTCGGGCGCCAGCCCGCCGGCGGCATCAATCGCCTGAGCCACCCGCGCCCCGTCTTTGAGGCGATATACACCGGGTGACACCACGGCGCCATCAACATCGACATAGACCTCTGCCGCGGCAGACGCCTTAGGCGAAGAGCCTTCAGATGTCTTTCCACTCGAAGCATCGCCGGATCCCGGCTCCACTAACGTGCCCGAACCATCAGTGCGCTCAAACGACACACCGCCGGCACCGCCGCCAAAGTTCGCCATTGCCAGTCCACTCGCCATCGCAATGACGACCAGTATCGCCATCACCACTGCCTTATGACCGAGCAGTTTGCCCGCCCAGCGGTCCATCTTTTTGACTCGTTCGTGTTGTTCGCGCTGCGCCATAGCAAAACCTCCCAACATCATCGTGTCAGGAAAGGAGCTCCGCAACAGCCACGCCCCAAAACCGGTTTTCGCGGTCAAACCAAAAGCTGACCAAAACCTTGCACAAATCTGTCCATTTATTCAGGCACACGTCAGCAAATGGACACTTAGCCGCAAAATGCCCAGATAGCAAAAGACCAACGATGCAGGCGCATCGTCGGTCTATGCACAAATTTACTCGTGATCTTGGTAAATCTCACGCGGAGCAAGCTCAGAATGTTTGCATTTTAAGGTCTTAGGGGCCTTGTACGTGTTGCTCTCGAAGTCGATGTACTCGGTCTGCTTGAGCAGACGCTCAATCATCTCCTCGTGATCAAACAGTTCCCAGGCCTCATGCACGGCATCGAGTTTAGCGTGCGTCTCGGGACGGCGCGGCATAAACAGCGTGCAGCAGTCGGGAGCGGCCTCAGTCGAGATATCGAACGTACCGATCTCCTCGGCGCGTGCGATGATCTCCTGTTTGTCCGAACCGATGAGAGGACGGAACACGGGAATCTTCACGGCTTCGTTGACGGCCATGATGTTCTCAAGCGTTTGGGAGGCAACCTGCCCAAGCGATTCGCCCGTAACGATGGCCCTGGCACCCTCGATGTGTGCAATGCGCTCGGCAACCGAATACATAATGCGGCGATACATGATCACGCGCAGGTTGCTGGGACAGGTGACCGAAATCTCACGCTGGCAGTCGCCAAACGGCACCACGTACAGGCGGCCGATCTGGACACCAGGCTCAAGCGCACGGATGATATCCTGCACCAAATACTCGCTCGTATCGGGCGTCTGCGGACGACCGGAGAAATGCACCGGCACGCAGACCGCGCCGCGACGCGCGAGCATCCAAGTCGCCACCGGAGAATCGATACCCGACGACAGAAGCGTCACGACCTTGCCGGCAGATCCCACCGGCAGACCGCCCACGCCGCGCTCGGAGCGTGCGTACACGTAAACGCTACCCTGGACCACCAGTACGTGCACCATCGCATCGGGGTCGTGCATTTGAACCTTTTTATCGGGGAAGGCCTCACACAGTACCTCGCCCACCTGACGATTGATATCGATCGAGGTGAGCTCATAGTCAGTATTGGAGCGCTTGGCGTGCACCTTAAACGAATCGAAGGAACCAAACTCGCTCAGCGCCTTCACGGCGGCGGCGCAGTACTCCTGCGGGTCGCGGTTGGTGTGATACGCCAAAGACACACGGGCAACGCCGGGAACGGTGCGAATGACACGCGCCGCCTCGTCGGCCTGATGTTCGTTAAAGGTCACGAGGATATAACCGGAAATTCGAGACACGGCATTCACGGAAAAGGCGGCCAAGGCCGCCTTGATGTTATCCATGAGGATATGCTCAAAATGTGCGCGGTTCTTGCCCTTCAGCCCAACCTCGTGATAGTGGACTAGGCAGACGCGAGCCGCCATTTAGGCTTCAGCAACCTTGTGGCCGAGCGCCTTCTCGTAACGGGCCTCGTCGTAAGAGATGTCGCCGTCGACAATCTCGTCCATAGCCATCGAGATGGTATCGGCACCGGAAAGCCCGATGGTGATGTCATCGACATCCTGGACGGCAAGCACGCGGTTGTGCTGGCCACGCAGCATGCTATTGATGTCGCAGGCGCGCTTGGAGGCAAGCGAAGCGAGCAGGAAGCGGTTGTGATCGGTCTTCTCCAGAAGATCGTCAATGCAAGGCTTTACAACGGACACGGACCTCAGATCCTTTCATGCATATCGAGAACGCGAACGAGCTCATCGGTCGCGCGGTCGAGATCGTCATTCACCACGACGTCGTCGTAGCGGTCGGCAAGGGCAAGCTCATCGGCGGCGTTTGCCATACGCAGCTCAATCGTCTCGGGCGTCTCGGTACCGCGACCGACCAGACGCTCGCGGAGCACCTCAAGCGAAGGCGGCTTGATAAAGATCAGCACGGCCTCGGGGAAACGCTCCTTCACCTGCAGGGCGCCCTGGACATCGATCTCCAAAATCAGAGACGAGCCCGAGGCGAGCTTGGATGTGACCTCGCTCACCAACGTGCCGTAGCAGTTACCGTGGACCTCGGCCCACTCAACAAACTCACCGTTTGCCACGCGGCGGTCGAACTCCTCGCGCGTCAGAAAAAAGTAGTTGACGCCGTCGACCTCACCTTTGCGTGGTGCTCGCGTGGTAGCCGAAACCGTCAGACCCAGGTTCGAGCGGCGCTCGCGCACACGAGTGACGAGCGTACCCTTGCCTGCGCCTGACGGTCCAGAAATCACAAAGAGCTTGGAATTCTGAGCGCTCACTTATTTGGTCAGCTGCTCGAGGAGCTGCTCGCGCTGACGGACGCCGAGGCCCTGGACGCGACGAGTAGCGGAGATACCGAGCTCCTCCATGATCTTGGCGGCCTTGGCCTTGCCATAACCGGGGAGAGACTCGATGAGGGTGGAAACCTTCATGCGGGAAGCGATCGGGTCATCGGAGTTGAGCACGGACTCGAGGGACTTCTCGCCCTTCTTGATCTGCTCGCGAAGCTCAGCGCGGGCGTGACGTGCGGCGGCAGCCTTCTCAAGAGCCTGCTTGCGCTGCTCGTCGGTAAGCTGAGGGAGTGCCATTCGTACCTCCAAATAGTTGGGTTATATCTGATTCAATAATTGGCATTTTAGCACGTAGAACGTACAAAATGCCTAATCGCGGCTCCATAGGTTAGACGATACCCGCAAAAAGTGCAATATACTGCGCCCAAAGTTAAGCCCCTGACCTGCGATTCCACACAAAGGATGGGAAAGTTTACGCAGGCACAGGGGCTATTTTGTGCTAATGAGACCCAAAAGTGGTGACTTAGGGGAATCTTTTACGCGACGTTTTCGACCAGCTCGGCGACGATGGCGTCAAAGGCGGCAACCGGATCGTCGGCACCGGTGATGGGACGGCCCACCACAATGTGGCTTGCGCCACGCTCGATAGCCTGGGAAGGCGTCGCCACGCGGGACTGGTCACCAAGGGCGGCACCCACCGGACGCACACCCGGAGTCACGATCAGGGCATCAGGACCCAGCAGCTCACGCATGTCGTGAGCCTCCATCGGCGAGCACACGATGCCGTCGATGCCGTTGGTCTGGGCAAGCTTTGCCAGACGGGCGGCTTCCTCGGCAACGGGCGACTCGACGCCGATCTCGGCCAGCGCATCCTGATTCATGCTCGTGAGCACGGTGATGGCGACGAGTTTGGCGCGGTCCTCACGCGCCTCCTCGGCACCCTCGCGGCAGGCAGCGAGCATAGCACCCGAGCCCAGGCCGTGGACCGAAAGCAGGTCGGCACCGGCAAGCGAGGCCGAGCGGGCAGCGCCGCGCACCTGATGCGGAATGTCATGGAACTTAAGGTCGAGGAAGACCTTAAAGCCAAGGTCCTTAAAGGTCTTGACGATCTGGGGACCCTCAGCGTAATAGAGCGTCATGCCGACCTTGAGCCAGGCGGCATGGCCCGAAAGCTCGTGGGCGAGCTCGAGCGCACGCTTACGGTCGCAGTCGAGGGCGACGATAACACGGTCGCGGGCATCGGTCTCTAGCATTCGAAAGCACCCACCAGCTCGTTGATGTCCTTTACGCCCTGGGACTCGGCCCAGGCCTCGAGCTCATGCGCGATCTTAAGCGAAGCACACGGATCGACGAAGTTGGCCATGCCGACCGACACGCAGGTGGCGCCGGCCAGGATAAACTCAGCCGCATCCTCGCCGGTCATGACACCGCCGACACCGTTGATGGGGATATCGACGGCCTGAGCGACCTCCCAGACCATGCGAACGGCGATGTGGTGGCACAGCGGGCCCGAAAGGCCACCCTTGGGCTTGGCAACACGGGACTTGCGGGTGTGCACGTCAATGGCCATGCCCTGGATGGAATTGATGACCGAAAGGCCGTCGGCGCCGGCGGCCTCGAGAGCCTTGGCAATCTCGGCGACGTTAACCGGAGCCATCTTTACGAACAGCGGCTTATCGGTCACCTTGCGGCAGGCAGCCATAACGGAAGAGGCGCCCTCGGGCGTGGAGCCCATGGCGGCACCGCCGGCGGCGATATTAGGGCAGCTCACGTTGATCTCGTACCCGGCAGCCCAGGGGCACAGCTCGACATACATCTCGAGCGCGCGGACAAACTCGTCAACGGAGTGGCCGGCAACCTGACAGATGACCTGGCAGCCGTCCTTGGACAGCTGTTCGAGCCACGGGCCGGACTCACGGGCAAAGGCAGCCACGCCAGGGTTCTGAAGGCCCACGGAGTTGATCATGCCGCCCGGGATCTCGGCCATGCGGGGCGCGGGGTTGCCGGGCCAGGGCTCGGCAGCGCAGCCCTTGGTGGTGATGGCACCCAGCTGGGAGACATCAAAGAAGTTCTGGAACTGCCAACCGTAGCCAAAGGTACCGGCTGCGGTGTTGATGGGGTTCTGCATCTTGACGCCGCCGAAATCGACGGCCATGTTCACGGTACCCACTAGAAGACCACCACCTTGGAAGCATCGAACACGGGGCCGCACATGCAGGCGCCCTTCATACCGTCGACCGTCTCGACATTGCAGGTGTTGCAGGCGCCAAAGCCGCAGCTCATCATGCGCTCGAGGGACACCTCGCAGTACGCACCGGCCTCGGCGGCAGCGGCGGCGACCTTCTTCATCATGACGGCAGGGCCGCAGCTGGCCACGTAGTCGTAGCCGCCCTCGCCGAGCAGCTCGGCGGCAGGATCGGTGCAGAAGCCGTGCGTGCCCAGTGAGCCGTCGTCGGTGCACACGTTGACCGTGGCTCCCAGCGCGCGGAACTCATCGACGCCCACGGCCTTGGACGCGGTGCCAAAGCCCAGGCATACGTCAACGTCCACACCCTGCTCGGCAAGCATGTCGGCCAGGCAGAGCACGGGCGGAACGCCAATGCCGCCGGCAACGAGCAGTGCCTTCCTGGTACCTTCGGGCACCAACCAGCCGCGGCCGCCAGGGCCCAGCAGGTTAGAAGTGGAACCGGGGGCCATCTGCGACAGACGGCGGGTGTCGTCGCCCACGACGGCGTACCACAGCTCGACGGTGCCGGCCTGGGCGTCGGCGCGATAGAAGCTCAGAGGCACGCGAAGCAGCGAAGAGGCATCGCCGGGCACGGCGATGTTCACAAACTGACCGGGCTTGAGCGCACTTGCAAGCTTGGGGGCCGAGATTACGAGCGAGAAGATGCCCTCGGCGATCTCCTTGTTCGAGACGACCTCGAAGTCGTGCATGCGTGCAGTGGAAGGTGTGGGCATAGACGCTCCAATCCCCCATGCGGTTGCATGGTTCAGGCGAACAGAAAGCGCGGCACCGCAAGGGCGCCGCGCACAAAAGCGATAAGGCTATGCTAGCAGATGCAGCCGTCGGCGAGCGTCTGCTTGCCGCCGACAAACACATCGGTGGCACGACCGGTGAGCGTGCGGCCGGCAAAACCGGAGTTCTCGGCGCGCGACTCGTAACCGTCCTCGCCGACCGTCCAGGTGGCGGACGCGTCGAACACGGTCAGGTCGGCAACAGAGCCCGCCTTGACCTGAACCTGGTCAAGGCCCAGGATCTCACGAGGCTTGATGGCCATGAGCTCGACCATGCGGCCCATGCTCATCTTGCCCGTGTTGACCAGCTCGGTGAGCACGAGCGACAGCGAGGTCTCGAGGCCGATCATGCCGAAGGGCGCAAGCTCGAACTCGCGCGCCTTCTCCCACGGAGTGTGGGGAGCGTGATCGGTGACGATAGCGTCGACGGTGCCGTCGATGACGCCCTGGCGGATGGCCTCGGCGTCCGCCTCGGTACGCAGCGGCGGGTTGACCTTGAGCGAGGTGTTGTAGGTCTCGTCCAGGTCGTTCTCGGTCAGGAACATGTGATGCGGCGTGGCCTCGCAGGTAACCTGAACGCCAGCGGCCTTGCCGGCACGCACGAGCTCCAGGCCATGGGCGGTGGAGATGTGCTGGATGTGCAGCTTGGCGCCGGTCAGCTTGGCAATCTCGATGTCGCGGGCGATCTGGAGCTCCTCGCCGACAGCCGGCCAGCCCTCGAGAGCCAGACGGGTCGAGACCTTGCCCTCATTGATCTGGCCGTGACCGACCAGGTCCTCGTCCTGGCAGTGGCTCATAAAGACCTTGCCGAACATCTTGCCGTAGTCCATGCAGCGACGGAGCATGCCCGCGCCCTGCACGCCGCGACCGTCGTCGGTGAAGGCGACGGCGCCGTGGGCGACCATATCGCCCATCTCGGACATGGCCTCACCCTTAAGACCGCGGGTCATGGCGCCCGACGGATAGACGCGGCAGTGACCGACCTCGGCAGCACGGGACTTGACGAACTCCACGACGGTGCCGTTATCGGTGACCGGATCGGTGTTGGGCATGGAGCACACGCCGGTAAAGCCGCCCTTGGCAGCTGCGCGGGTGCCGCTCTCGATGTCCTCTTTGACCTCGTAGCCGGGCTCGCGAAGGTGAACGTGCATATCCACCAGGCCGGGGACGAGGTACTTGCCGGAAAGGTCGCGGACCTCGGCTCCCTCGACGGCGAGATTCTCGCCGACCTCGGCGATCTTGTCGCCGTCAATCAGGACGTCAACGACACCGTCAAGCTCGACGGACGGGTCGACGACGTGGGCATTCTTAAGAAGCAAGGCCATTATCGGCACCTCCAAGCAGCAGATACAGGATAGCCATACGCACGCAGATACCGGCGTAGACCTGCTCCAGGATGACGGAGCGTTGCGGGTGGTCGGCCATATAGGAGTCGAACTCGACGCCGCGGTTGATGGGGCCCGGGTGGCAGATGATCGCATCGGGCTTCATGAGCTTCTCGCGGTCCTTGGTCAGGCCGAAGAGCTTGTGGTACTCGCGAATGGTCGGGAACGGGGCACCCTCGAGGCGCTCCTGCTGCACGCGCAGCATGTAGACGACGTCCAGCTCGGGCAGGACGGAATCGAGGTCGCTCGTCACGTGGTCGCAGCCCAGGACCTCGGGCGCCGGCGGCAGCAGCGTGCCGGGGGCGACGGCGTAGGTCTCGCAGCCCATAATCTTAAGGGCGGGGATCAGCGAGCCGCAGACGCGGGAGTGCGCGATATCGCCGACGACGGCGACCTTCAAACCGTGGAAGTCACCCTTGTGCTCCCAGATGGTGTACAGGTCGAGCAGGGCCTGCGTGGGATGGTTGTGCTTGCCGTCGCCGGCGCAGATGACGCTCGCGGGCGAGTTCTGCGTGACGATGTAGGGAGCGCCGGCGTGCTTATCGCGCACGACAATGCAGTCGATCTTATAGGCGTTGAGGGTCTCGACGGTATCGACGAGGCTCTCGCCCTTGACCGTGGAGGTCGAAGAGCCGCCAAAGTTGAGGCTGTCGGCCGAAAGACGCTTCTCGGCAAGCTCGAAGGAGCTACGGGTGCGCGTCGAGGGCTCGTTGAACATGTTGACGATGGTCTTGCCCTTGAGCGTGGGGACCTTCTTGATCGCACGCTCGTTGACCTCGGAGAACGCCTTGGCGGTCTCGAGGATGAGCTTGATGTCCTCTTCGGAGTACTCAGTAATGTCAATCAGGTGCTTATGGTTGAACGCCACGGTACTACTCACCTCCCAGCGGCGCGGAGCCCACGTGGGAACCCGGCGCGACGTCGTTGATCTCGACAGCGGTACGGCCGTCGACTTCCTTCATATATAGGTGCACGTTCTCTTCATGCGACGAGGGAACGTTCTTGCCGACAAAATCCGGCGAGATGGGAAGCTCGCGGTGACCGCGGTCAACGAGAACTGCCAGCTCAATGCGGCTCGGACGGCCCAGGTCCATGACGGCATCCAGAGCGGCGCGAATGGTACGACCCGTATACAGGATGTCGTCCACCAGCACGACGCGCTTGCCGTCGACGCTGAAGGGAATGTTGGTGGCGTGGATCGCGGGAGCGAAATTGGTCGCATAGTCATCGCGGTAGAAGCTGATGTCGAGGCTGCCGAGCGGAACTTCGACGCCCTCGATCTCCTTGATCTCCTCGGCAAGCTTCTTTGCCAGAAGGTCGCCGCGCGTGACGATGCCGACCAGAGCGAGGTCTTCACAGCCCTCGTTGCGCTCGAGAATCTCGTGCGCGATGCGGGTCATCGCTCGATTGACGGCGGTCTCGTCCATGATGACCGCCTTGGGGGAAGTCGTGCCCATCGATCTCCTTCCTCACATGTCTTGACTGCTGACACAGTCAAAAAAATAGATGCCCGACCGCTCAAAGCGGACCAGACACCCACAGGAAGGGCTGCTCTTTGGCAGCAATGTAATTCCATGTGGGCATCTCGTACCCCTTTAATGGTCAAGGGATAGTGTAGCCAACCTCGAGCTTAATTGCGAGCATAAATACAGAGCAATCCGTAAACGGGCGCAGGCGCTCCATAAACCTATATATATTTGTGGGACGAGCTTGAAAACGCACGCACGAGCTGGCATAATCCCCTCTGCTGCACGCAAATCGGATCTACGTCCAGGGCCGTAGCGTGAGCACTATCGCCAAAAGAGGAATATCTCTGTGTAGATTACGCACAGGGAGCTGCTTCTGTGCTATAGTTCAGGCTTGTTTGTTAACGCGACATGTTCGTTTGTCGCCCAAGGAGGGTCAGTTATGTCCAAAGTTTGCGAAGTTTGCGGTAAGCACCCCGTTGCCGGTCGCTCCATCAGCCACTCTCACCGCGTCACCAACCGTAAGTTCCGCCCCAACATCCAGCGCGTCTACGTCGTCGTCGATGGTCACCGTCGCAAGATGAACGTTTGCTCCACCTGCCTCAAGTCCGGCAAGGTTGCGCGCTCCTAAATAAGGTCTTACCAACAAGTACCTCGGACTCTCCGGGTCAAAGACCTCGCGTTCATATAGAACTTACCAAAGGCGTCCTTCCCCACGGAGGGCGCCTTTTTTGCACTCATTGGGGACAGACTTACATGAGTGTTTTCACGCATTGGGGACAGACATGACGCACGCATGCGGCGTCCCGATCGGCTCCGGCCCCTATCTCACGCTGCATCCTTCCAGCCTGCAGTAGCCTTGGTCACGCTTGTGGCGCCGATACCGGTGATACGGGCAATTTGCTTGACCGTGAGATGTGCCCGCCTGAGCCTCAGCAGGCAGGCATCGCGTTCGGGGCGTGGCAGGGCCTTGAGCAACGCAGGATCTATGCTCGTCAGGACTTCGCGCGCAACGAAAAGGGCCTCCTCATCGGGGATCCGCCGGCGCGGAAGAACCTCCACTGACCAGATGCGCCCGGCAACTTTCTTGAGATGCTCGCAATAGCGACGGGAGCCTCCGACAACATCAAGCATAGGGGCCGCATCACAGATGTCAAAGGGATCGTATCCCAGCTGGTATGCCTTATAGCTTGACCAGCGGTACACCTCGAGCGAGTCGAGCGCACCCTTCACGGGATTGAGATGAATATAGTCGAGCAGCTGCACTGCCTGCGTGTCCGACTCAACCGCGACCCGCGAATAGCGATTGTCAAACAGATGGCCCGTTCTTCCCGTTTTCCCATTGAAATACTTGGCATACGCCGTCAGCGCGCACTGCATTGCCTTTGAAAGGTTGTCATATGGGTCATCAACCATCAAATGGAAGTGGTTGTCCATAAGACACCAGGCCAACACCGCCACGTCATGGCACGCAAACCTGTCCGATATGTCCGATAGGAAACGATAGCGGTCGGAATCATCTTCAAAAATGATCTGTTTGGAGTTACCGCGGTCAAAGACGTGGTAATAGCCGGTGAGCGAAATTTCGCGGGCGCATCGGGGCATGGTCTCTCCTTTCAAAGCCGTACAGGCAACACCTAAAAGGAGAGAAGGAACGCGAAATGCTGAGCCTGTGACCTATTTATATCCAATCAGCAACAAAAACAGGCCCAAAACGACAAAATCGCAAATCGATGTCTGTCCCAAATGAGTGAAACCACTCATGTAAGTCTGTCCCCAATGAGCGGGGCGATGCACTGGCAGATAGTTTTAGTTAAAACGCTTCAGTTTATTGAAGCGTTTTAGTATGCCTTTTACGGGAATCTTGCCGTTCGCCGAATAATTTCTTGCTATCATGCAAGTCGTAGGGTAAATCTCCGATCGCAAGGAGACACAAATGGTGAAAAAGTCACCGGAAAACACTACTCCCGCAATTGTGGACAACGTAGAGGCGCTTGAGGCTAAGCTCGCTCAGATGCGAGAGGCCCAGGCGCTTTTTGCTACGTACACGCAGGAGCAGGTCGACAAGATCTTCTATGAGGCCGCCATGGCCGCCAACAAGGCTCGTATCCCGTTGGCGAAGATGGCCATCGAAGAGACCGGCCGCGGCGTTCTTGAGGACAAGGTCATCAAGAACCACTACGCCGCAGAGTACATCTACAACGCTTACAAGAACACCAAGACCTGTGGCGTTCTGGAGCGCGACGAGGCTTACGGCATCACCAAGATCGCCGAGCCCATCGGCATCGTGGGCGCCGTCATCCCGACGACCAACCCCACCTCCACCGCGATCTTCAAGACGCTGATCAGCCTGAAGACCCGCAACGGCATCATCATCTCCCCGCACCCGGCAGCCGCCAAGTGCACCATCACCGCCGCCAAGCTCGTGCTTGACGCCGCCGTCAAGGCCGGCGCCCCCGAGGGCATCATCGGCTGGGTCGATGTCCCCTCCATCGAGCTGACCAACATGGTCATGCGCGACGTCGACATCATCCTCGCCACCGGTGGCCCGGGCATGGTCAAGGCCGCCTACTCCTCGGGCAAGCCCGCCCTGGGCGTTGGCGCCGGTAACACCCCGGTCATCATCGACGACACCGCCGACGTGCTGCTCGCCGTCAACTCCATCATCCACTCCAAGACCTTCGACAACGGCATGATCTGCGCTTCCGAGCAGTCCGTGACCGTCATCGACACCATCTATGACCAGGTCAAAGCCGAGTTCCAGAAGCGCGGCTGCTACTTCGTCAAGCAGGGTGCCGAGATGGAGGCCCTGCGTGCCGCCATGTTCAAGAACGGCGCTCTCGATCACCGCATTCCCGGCATGGCTGCCGCCAAGATCGCCGAGCTCGCCGGCATCGAGGTTCCTGCCAAGACCAAGATCCTGATCGCCGAGGTCACCTCCACCGACCCCGCCAAGGAGGAGTTCTCCCACGAGAAGCTCTCCCCGGTCCTGGCCATGTATCACGCCAAGGACTTCCAGGAGGCCGTCGACAAGGCCGAGCACCTGGTGCTCGCCGGTGGCCCGGGCCACACCGCCTCTCTGTACGTGCACCCCGCCCAGGCCGAGAAGATCAGCCTGTTCGAGCACGTCATGAAGGCCTGCCGTATCGTCATCAACACCCCGTCCTCGCACGGCGGCATCGGTGATCTGTACAACTTTGGCATGAAGCCGTCTCTGACCCTGGGCTGCGGCTCCTGGGGCGGCAACTCCGTCTCCGAGAACGTTGGGGTGAAGCACTTGATCAACGTTAAGACTGTGGCCGAGCGCCGTGAGAACATGCTGTGGTTCCGCGCTCCCGAGAAGGTCTACTTCAAGAAGGGTTCCACGCCCGTCGCCCTCGACGAGCTCGGTACCGTCATGGGCAAGAAGCGCGCCTTCATCGTCACCGACCAGTTCCTCTTCAAGAATGGCAACACCCGCGCCATCGAGGCCAAGCTCGACGAGATGGGCATCGCCCACGACTGCTTCTACGACGTCGAGCCCGATCCGTCGCTGCAGTGCGCACGTCGCGGCGCCAAGCAGATGGCTCTCTTTGAGCCTGACGTGATCATCGCCGTCGGCGGTGGCTCCGCTATGGACGCCGGCAAGATCATGTGGATGATGTACGAGCACCCCGAGTGCAAGTTTGAGGACATGGCCATGGACTTCATGGACATCCGCAAGCGTATCTTCACTTTCCCCGAGATGGGCAAGAAGGCCTACTTCGTCGCCGTCCCGACCTCTTCGGGTACCGGCTCCGAGTGCACGCCGTTCGCCATCATCACCGACAAGGAGACCGGCATCAAGTGGCCGCTCGCCGACTACGCGCTGCTCCCCAACATGGCTATCGTCGACGCCGACAACTGCATGACCGCCCCGCGCGGCCTGACCGCTGCCTCCGGCATCGACGTCATGACCCACGCCATCGAGTCCTACGTCTCCATCATGGCTTCCGACTACACCAAGGGCCTCTCCGAGCGCGCTGCTAAGCTCGTCTTCGAGAACCTGCCCTCCAGCTTCACGAACGGCGCCAAGGACCCGCATGCCCGCGAGGAGATGCACAACGCCTCTTGCATGGCCGGTATGGCCTTCGCCAACGCCTTCCTGGGCCTCAACCACTCCATGGCTCACAAGCTCGGCGCCTTCCATCACCTGCCCCACGGCCTCGCCAACGCTGTCATCCTGACCCGCGTCATGCGCTACAACGCCGCCGAGGCTCCCGTCAAGATGGGTACCTTCTCCCAGTATCCTTACCCCAACGCGCTGCACAACTACACCGAGATGGCCAAGTACTGCGGCATCGAGGGCAAGGACGACAAGGAGGTCTTCGAGAACTTCATCACGAAGCTCGAGGAGCTCAAGGACTTCATCGGCGTCAAGAAGACCATCGCCGACTACGGTGTTGACGAGCAGTACTTCCTCGACACCCTCGACGAGATGACCGAGCAGGCATTCAACGACCAGTGTACCGGCGCCAACCCGCGCTACCCGCTCATGAGCGAGATCAAGGAGCTCTACCTGGACGCCTACTACGGCCGCGAGCCTCAGGACTACGCCGTCTGCTAGTTTTAGCACGGTTTTTAACGGCGGGGGTGCACGGGTGTTTCACACACCCCCGCCGTCGCTTCTATCGCATCGTTGAAAGGATGCAACCATGCTGCTACCCGATTCCAAGACCGAGCTCGTCCGCCGTGGCAACAAGGTCGTTTACGACCTGGGTGACAAGATCGTCAAGGTCTTTAACGAGACCAAGCCTGTCTCCGACGTGTTCAACGAGGCTTTGAATCTTGCCCGCATCAATGAGTGCGGCATCCGCAGCCCCAAGGCTCTCGAGGTTTCCCAGCTCGAGAACGCCAACGGCTGGGCGCTCGTGACCGAGAAGGTTCCGGGCACCACCCTTGCCGAGAAGATGACTGCCGAGCCCCAGCGCTTTGGTGAGTATCTCGAGATGTTCGTCGACCTCCAGATCGAGATCCACGGCTACACCTCCCCGCTGCTCAACCGTCAGCGCGACAAGTTCGCCCGCATGATCGACAGCCTTGATCAGCTCAATGCCACCACGCGCTACAACCTTCAGGAGCGTCTGGACGGCATGACCAAGGAGTTCAAGGTCTGCCACGGCGACTTCAACCCCTCCAACGTCATCGTCGGCGACGACGGCCAGCTCTATGTGTGCGACTGGGCACACGCCACCCAGGGCTCCCCTGCTGCCGACGTTGCCACCACCTACCTGCTCTTCGCCCTCAACAGCAAGGATCAGGCTGAGGCCTACCTGGAGCTCTACTGCGACCGCGCCGACATGCCCATGCAGGTCGTGCGTCAGTGGACGAGCATCGTCGCCGCTTCCGAGCTCGCTCGTAAGCGCAACGTGAACGATGAGTTCCTGAAGAACTGGATCGACGTCGTCGATTATCAGTAATATCTGAGCGATTTATTTCGCATCGGAGGCACAAGAAAACCCCGCAGCTCATATGGGCTGTGGGGTTTTCCTTTACCCATCGAGTTTATTCACGCAACAAAATAGACTGCTCCGCATCTCTTCCTAAGAGAGATACGGAGCAGTCCCGCGATTACATCTAATAGCAGAAACGTCGATTAACGGCGGGCCGCCTTAACAAGCTCGGCAACCTTGGCGACGACCTCGTCAATCGCCACGTCCTCGCGCTCGCCCGTGGCACGGTCCTTGAGCTCAACGGTGCCATTCTTAAGGCCACGCTTGCCAAGCACCACCTGATACGGGAATCCCATAAGGTCGTTATCGGCAAACTTAAAGCCGGGACGCTCGTCACGGTCGTCGACGACGACCTCGATACCCTCGGCGCACAAGCCCTCGACGATTTGGTCGCAGACGGTTGCGCACTCCTCCTTCTTGGCATCGAGCGGAATCACAGCGACCTCGTACGGGGCAACGGAAACCGGCCAGACGATACCGTGCTCGTCGTTGTGCTGCTCCACGACGGCAGCAAGCGAGCGGGACACGCCCACGCCGTAGCAACCCATGATAAGCGGCTTCTCCTTGCCGTCCTCGTCCATAAAGGTGGCGCCCATGGCCTCGGAATACTTGGTACCCAGCTGGAAGACCTGCGAGACCTCGATGCCGCGAGCAGCAGAGAGCGGCTTGCCGCAGTGCGGGCAGGGATCGCCGGCAACGACGGTGACCAGATCCGCCCACTCATCGACGGTAAAGTCGCGCTCGGGGCAGGCACCGGTAAAGTGATAATCGACCTCGTTGGCACCGCAGGCCCACTGCTTGGACTCGCGCAGGCTCTCGTCGCACACCAGACGGATGCCCTCGGGCAAGTTAACCGGTCCGATAAAGCCCTTGTGCAGACCGTAGGTCTGAAGCTCCTCGTCCGTCATCATGCGATAACCCTTGCCAAAGACATGCTCGGCCTTGCAGTCGTTGAGCTCATGATCGCCCGGGACGATGGCCACGACGGGCTTGCCCTCGGCATCGATGAGCGCCAGGGACTTGCGCGTGCCGTTCTCGGGGAACCCAAAGAACTTAGCAACGGCCTCAATGGTGCCCATGCCCGGAGTCTCGACCTTGGTAAGCGTACCGTCACCGGGACCCTCAGTCACGACGACCTTGGTGCTTGCAGCCTCATCATCGGCGGCAAAACCGCAGTCATCGCAATAGACGAGAGAAGCCTCGCCGGCGTCGGCCAAAGCCATGTACTCGACGGAGGTATCGCCACCGATCTCGCCGGAGTCGGCAACGACGGGCAAGGCCTTGATGTAGCAGCGCTCGCAAATGTTAGCGTAGGCCTGCTTCATCTTGTCATACTCCTCCTGCAAGCTCTCCTGCGTGGCGGAGAAGCTGTAGGCATCCTTCATGATGAACTCGCGACCGCGCATCAGGCCAAAACGGGGACGGAACTCGTCGCGGAACTTATCCTGGATGTGATAGAGGTTCACTGGCAGCTGCTTATAGGAGCGCAGCTCGTTGCGCACCAGGGCCGTGACGGTCTCCTCGTGCGTGGGGCCCAGCACGAACTCGCGACCATGACGGTCGTCAAAGCGCACAAGCTCCTTGCCATAGGCATCGATACGGCCGGACTCATGCCACAACTCGGCGTCGACCATAATGGGCATCATAAGCTCCTGGGCGCCGGCGGCGTCCATCTCGTCGCGCACGATGTTCTCAATCTTGCGAATCGAGCGCCATGCGAGCGGCAGGTAGGAATACAGACCGGCGGCCTCCTTGCGGATCATGCCGGCACGGAGCAGCAGGCGGTGGCTGGCGAGCTCAGCGTCCGCCGGATCCTCTTTAAGCGTCGGCGCATAGAGCTTAGACATATACATTGCTCGGGTCATTTATTTCTCCTCAATAAGCTTGTCGACCTCTGCCATAAGCGCGTCGACAATTTGGTCCTCAGCTACTTTACCAATGATCTGGCCATGCGAAAAGAGCAAGGCCTGACCACGTCCGCAAGCAACGCCCAGGTCGGCATCAGAAGCCTCGCCGGGGCCATTAACGGCACATCCCATGACGGCAATCGAAAGCGGCGCGGAATAGTTCTTAAGCCGCTCGGTGACCTCCTCGGCGATGGGAATGAGGTTAACCTGGCAGCGGGCGCACGTGGGGCACGAGACAATCTCGGGACCACGGCGACGCAGGCCCAGCGACTGTAGAATTCCCCAGGCGACCGGCGGCTCCTCAACCGGATCGGCCGTGAGCGACACACGCATGGTGTCGCCGATGCCTTCGGAAAGCAAGATACCCAAGCCTACAGAGCTCTTGATGGTGCCCTGAAGCTTGGTCCCCGCCTCCGTCACGCCCAGGTGAAGCGGAACGTGGGGAATCTCACGTGACAGGGCTCGATAGGTATCGAGCGTCGTTTGCACGCTATGGGCCTTGGCCGAAAGCACAATGTTCGTAAAGCCGCGATCCTCAAAGTGCTTGACGAAGCGCTCGCTCGACATCACGAGCTTTTCGGGCTGCGTGAGGTCGTCGCGCTCGGCAATATCTTGCTCAAGCGAGCCCGCGTTCACGCCAATGCGAATCGCACAGCCCGCGGCACCCGCAGCATCGATCACCGCGTCAACCTTGGCCCAATCGCCGATATTGCCGGGATTGATGCGCAGCTTAGAGGCACCAGCCTCGACAGCGCCAATGGCAAGCTTATGGTTAAAGTGGATATCGGCGACAATGGGCACCGGAGACTCGGCACAGATGGTGCGGAAGCCCTCAAGCGCGGCCTCGGAGGGCACGCTCACGCGCACGATATCGCAGCCAGCCTGCGCCAACGCGCACACTTGCGCAAGCGTTGCCTGGGCATCAGCGGTATCGGTGCAGGTCATAGATTGGACCACCACCGGCGCGCCGCCACCGATCTGCACGCCGCCCACATGCACGGGGCGCGTCAGCTCGCGAGGCAAAGGATGGGATAAAGACAATCCAAACACTCCCCTACAAAATAAATCGAAGGATGTCGGAACGAAGCATATAGACAAACAGCAGCGCAAAGAGCGCGATGCCCACATAGCTCACAATCGTCTGGACCTTGAGCGGAAGCTCGCGGCCCGCAATCTTCTGAATGATCTCGATGACTAGCTTGCCGCCATCGAGTGGCGGGATGGGCAGCAGGTTCATAAAGCCAAGCGAGAATGAAATGAGGGCGGCAAACGAAAGGAACGTGGCAGGGCCGGCAGCAGCAGCCTGTGAGGACATAACGCTAATACCCACGATCGAAGAGGACTGATCGAGAATCTCCATCGTATGCTGCGGCTGGAGCAGGCGCATCACGCCCTCCGCTGTCTGCACAACATAGGAGAACGACAGGCGAGCCGACGTGATGGGGTCTAAACGGACCACCTGCGTAGAGGCATACACACCTAGGCGATCGTCCTCTTTGAGCGCAACCGTGGTCGAATGCTGCTTGCCGTCACGCTCGTACTCAATGGCGATATCGTCCTTACCGGCAGCCTTGCCGATGGCATCGTAAACGTCCATCCAGGTAGAGCACGATACTCCGTCGACCGAAAGAATCGCGTCGCCGCCCTCGATTCCCGCCGAGGCGGCAATCGAGCCTTCGTCAACCTGGCCAATCACATTGGTATCCACCGGCACGGTGATACCTGCGATGGAATAGATGCTCATAAGGAGCAAAAAACCCGTCAGGATATTGACGATAATGCCCGCAAGCAGCATAAAGGCACGCTTGACAAAGCCCTGGCCCAAATAGGTGTGCGAGCGCTCGCGCGCAAGGAATTCGGCCTCGTCGCACGGCAGTTCCCATACATCGCCCTCGGCAGTCGCATGCCCGCGATCGAACCGACGGCCGTCAAAGGTGGTATAACCCGCCGCGTCACGCGGCAGAGTCTGGTACTTGGTGGGATAGTAGCTGGGCGAAGGCTTTTCCCCTTCTTCATACCAGGGAGCGATAGAGCCCCAGCCCAACAGCAAAGCACAGGCCTCGAGCACATCCTCCTCGGACAGCTCGAGCTCGACGGCAAGATCGGCCACCGTCACCCGGCCGTGGCGATAGATGGCCGCGAGCACGCGATCAGCACACGAGACGTCGGTCGGATCCATACCGCAGATGGCAGCGTAGCCACCCAGCAGCAGCGGGGTCACGCCAAACTTGGTTCCAATGCGACGCGACGTGTAATGGATGTCAAAGCGGCACGGCAGACCCAAAAAGAACTCGGTCACACGGACGCCGCAGGCACGCGCCGCCAAAAAGTGGCCGCCCTCGTGCAAAAACACGAGGACGGAAAGCATCAGCAGGCCCCAAAAGACCGATGAGAGAACGCTCAGAACAGTATCCATAAAACGAAAAAGCAATCCTTATAGGTTAGGAACGGGTTGCGGCGAGCACCTGCGCAGCCTTTTCACGCGCCCACGCATCGGTGTCGCGAAGCTGCTCAAACGAATCGACCAACTGCATATCGTGGGCGTCCATGCAGGATTCCACAATGCGATCGATATCGGTAAAACTGCAGCCATCGTGCAGGAAGGCATCGACGGCGACCTCGTTGGCGGCATTAAGCACGCACGGCATGGTGGCACCCGTCTTGCCGGCACGCTCGGCCAGTGCCAGACAGCGGAAGGTATCCATGTCGGCAGCATCAAACGTGAGCTGCCCCAGCTCGCGGAAATCGATACGAGGCGCCGGAGTATCCCAACGCTCGGGATACGAGAACGCGAACTGGATGGGAATACGCATGTCGGATGCACCGAGATGCGCCATCACGGAGCCGTCGGCGAACTCGACCATAGAGTGAATCTTGGACTGACGCTGCACGACCACGTTAATGAAATCGAGGTCGCAGTTAAACAGATGCATGGCCTCAATGCGCTCCAGGCCCTTGTTCATGAGGGTGGCGGAGTCAATGGTAATCTTGGCACCCATGGCCCACGTGGGATGCGCGAGGGCATCGGCACGCGTCACGCGATCGAGCTCGTCGCGCGTGCGGCCAAAGAACGGACCGCCCGAGCAGGTGAGCCAAATGCAGTGGGCCTCGCGCGGGTTCTCCCCCAGATAGCACTGGTAGATGGCGGAATGCTCAGAGTCGACCGGAATAAGCTGGCCCGGTTGTGCCAACGGCATAAGCAAGTCGCCACCGACGACGAGGGACTCCTTGTTGGCAAGGGCAAGGCGCTTATTCGAGGTCAAGGCCGCATGACTCGCCTCGAGACCGGCGGCGCCCACAATAGCGACAAGCACGCAGTCGACATCGTCGCGATGCGCGAGCTCGCAAACCGCCTGCGCGCCAACGCCGAGCTTCGTTCCCTCGGGCAACTCCTGCAGCACGGCGTCATCGCCATGATCGACATCGGCCACGGCAACCGCCGGAACCGAGAACTCGCGGGCAGCGGCAACGAGCTCGGAGGTACTGGAGTTAACGGACAGCGCCGTCACCTGCAGGCGATCGGCATGCTGGCGGCACACATCGAGCGCCTGGGTGCCAATAGAGCCTGTACAGCCCAGGATGGCAACGCGAAGGCGTCCATCGGGGCCATACGTCGTCTGGAAGGACATTACAGCACGCCTCCGATCATCAGCAACAGCTGCGCGGTGATGCAGCCGAAGATAAGCGAATCGCTACGATCGAGCATTCCGCCGTGGCCCGGGATAAGGTTGCCGGAATCTTTGACGCCCACACCGCGCTTGATGCGCGACTCGATAAGGTCGCCGATAACGCCCAGAATGGACACGACCACGCCGCACAGCAGCGCATAGGGCAGGCTGAGCTTGTAGAAGTGCGTCGCCCACAGGATGAGCCAAATCAAAACCGAGCCCAAGATGCCGCCGGCAAACCCCTCCCAGCTCTTTTTGGGAGAGATCTTGGGAACCATCTTGTGCTTGCCGATACGGCTGCCCACGATGTAGGCAAACGAATCGGAGACCCAAAGGGACGCGCAAACGCCCACTGAAAGGAGGGCGCCGGCAAAACCGGGCACGGCATCGCGCAGCAGCACGATAGCCGACAGCATAAAGCCAGTGTAGATGGGACCCATGAGCGTCACGGCCACATCAGAGATGCGGGTACGCGGCGACCAGACATACCAAATGCCCACAGCGAGCATCAAGGCAAAAAGCAGGGCATTCAGCAACATCGAATCGCCCAACGCCGACAGCGGAAAGAGTACGGCGGCAGCGATACCCATGCGCTCGTTAGCCATCTTGCCATCGAGCCTTGTCATACGGAAAAACTCATAGCAGCACAGACCGCTCATGACGGAAACAAAGATGGCCGTGGGCACGATACCCAAAACCAGGCACAGGATAAAGACAACGGCGTAGACGATACCGGCGGCGGCACGGGTAATAAAGCCCGCCAGCCACGAACCGGTGCCGCTCTTCGCTGCAGGCGCTCCCGCAGTGGCAGCTTTGCGCGCAGGCGTCTTGGGAGCAGATGCCTTGGGACGATCGGACACGATTAAGCCTCCTCGGTCTTGCTCAGTCCACCAAACCTACGGTCACGGCCCTGATAGGCCAAAATGGCGTCGACAAGGCCCCAACGATCAAAGTCGGGCCAATAGGTATCGGTGACGTAGAATTCAGAATAAGCCACCTGCCACAGCAGATAGTTCGAAAGGCGCAGCTCACCAGAGGTGCGAATCACAAGCTCAGGATCGGGAAGGCCGGCAGTATAGAGGTGGGAAGCCACCATGTCGTCATCAATTGCGGCAGGATCGATCTTACCGGCGGCAGCGTCGAGTGCAATCTGACGGACAGCGCGGGTAATCTCGGCACGCGCGCCGTAGTTGACGGCAAGCGCCAGCGTCATACCGGTGTGATCGGCGCACTCGGCAAGACCGCGTTCAAAAACGTCGCGGGTCTTCTTGGGCAGCGCGGAAATGTCGCCCAAAAAGACAACACGCACATTTTCGCGCTTCAGAAGCGGCAACTCGTCGATAAACGTCTTGGCAAACAGATGCATCAAGACGTTGACCTCATGCTGCGGACGGTTCCAGTTTTCGGTAGAAAACGCATAGGCAGAAAGCACGTCGACGCCCAGGCGCACGCAGGCGGTAATGATCTCGCGCAGCGAGAGGATACCTGCCTTATGACCCTCGGTGCGTGCAAGACCGCGCGACGTGGCCCAACGACCGTTGCCGTCCATGATGCACGAGATATGGTGCGGAATGTTATTGAGGTCAAGGTCGGAAAAACCGACGCCCACAGGGGCGTCGGCAAAGTACTCGACCAGTTTATGCTCGTCGTATTGCACCTTAGATCTCCATGACCTCGGCTTCTTTTTCCTTCAGAAGCTCCTCGACCTTGGCGACATACTCATCGGTGTGCTTCTGGACCTTGGCCTGCTCGCGACGGACATCGTCCTCGGTGAGCTCCTCATCGCGCTCGAGCTTATTGTTGAAGTCGCGACGGATGTTACGGATAGACACCTTGGCCTGCTCGGCGTACTCGCGGCACTCCTTGACGAGTTCGCGACGGCGCTCCTCAGTGGGGGCCGGGAACGGCAGACGAACGACGGTGCCATCGGAGTTGGGGGTAATGCCCAGATCGGAAGCGCCGATGGCCTTGACGATAGCGTTGATGAGCGCCTTGTCCCACGGCTCGATGAGCAGCATGTGAGCCTCGGGGGTCTTGACGGCGGCAACCTGCGTGACCGGCGTGGGGACACCGTAATAATCGACGGTGATGTCGGACAGAATGTTGGCGTTGGCGCGACCGGTACGGACCTTGGAGAAGTTATGCTTGAGGGACTCGAGCGACTTGTCCATATGGGCGGTGATGTTCTCTGCCATGCTTAATCCTCCTGATAGACGAGCGTGCCGACGGGCTCACCCGCGAGCGCGCGCTTGACGGTGTCCTCGCCATCGATGTTGAGGACCAAAATAGGCATACGGTTATCCTGGCACAGAGCCGTAGCCGTGGAATCCATAACCTGCAGGCCGCGAACGAGAACCTCGTGATAGGTAATCTTGTCAAAACGGACGGCATCGGCGCACTTGACGGGATCCTTGTCGTAGATGCCGTCAACCTTGGTGGCTTTAATCAGAATCTCGGCGCCGATCTCGCACGCACGAAGAGCCGCGGCGGTGTCGGTCGTAAAGTACGGATTGCCCGAACCGGCGGCAAAAATAACGACGTTGCCCTTGGAAAGGTGGTTGATGGCGCGACGTCGAATATAGGGCTCGCAGATCTCGTTCATCTGGATAGCGCTCATCACACGGCAGGGAACGTCGTTATGCTCGAAAGCATCCTGCAGGGCGAGCGCGTTCATAACGGTCGCGAGCATGCCCATGTAGTCGGCCTGAGCACGCTCCATGCCACCGGCAGCGCCGGCCATGCCACGGAAAATATTGCCGCCGCCGACAACGACGCCGACCTCATGGCCAACGGCGAGCAGCTCCTTGACCTGCTTGGCAAGATGGTCGGTAACCTTGGGGTCAATGCCATATTGGCCGTCGCCCATCAGTGCTTCGCCGGAAAGCTTAAGAAGCACGCGTTTATATCGGATGTCGGACAAAGCGATCCTCCTTTAATTAGACTCTCAATATGATAACAAAGGCTTAACGGGGAGCCATGAAAAAGCAGGCTGTGAGTAAAACCCACAGCCTGCTCATTACCAGCTACAAGAGCTTATTTACTCGCCACGGACCAGACGATCGAAGGCAACGACGGTAATGGTGTCGCCAAGCTCCTTGGAGACCTGCTCAGCGTACTTCTTGATGGTGATGGAGCTGTCCTTGATGAACTCCTGCTCGGTGAGCACGGACTGCTTGTAGAACTTCTCCAGACGGCCGACAGCCATCTTCTCCTGGATAGCCTCGGGCTTGCCGGACTCGGCAGCCTGAGCCATGTAGATCTGCTTCTCGTGCTCGACGGTCTCGGCCGGAACCTGATCGCGGGTAGCGCAGATCGGGGCGACGGCGGCAACCTGAAGGGCAACGTCGTGAGCGAAGGCCTTGAAGGACTCAGCCTGAGCGGTCTCGGCCTTCTCGAAAGCAAACTCGACGAGGACGCCGATCTTACCACCCATGTGGATGTAAGAAGCGAGCGCGCCGTTCTCGGCCTTGCGGGCAGCGAAGCGGGAGATCTTCATGTTCTCGCCCATGATGTGAATCATCTCGGTGAGCTCGGAGGAAACGGTCTCCTCGCCCATCGGCTTCTCGAGCAGAGCGTCGACGTCAGCAGGCTCGGTGGTAGCGACAACCTCAGCGACCTTGGAAGCAAAGCCAGTGAACTTGGCGTTGGAGCCAACGAAGTCGGTCTCGCAGGAGAGCTCAAGCAGAGCGCCGGTCTTGCCATCCTCGGAGACGAACGCGGCTACAGCGCCCTCGTTGGTCTCGCGGCCAGCCTTCTTAGCAGCCTTGGCGAGGCCGTTCTTGCGCAGAACGTCGACAGCAGCGTCCATGTCGCCGTCAGCCTCGACGAGAGCCTTCTTGCACTCCATCATCGGGGAGTCGGTCATCTCGCGGAGCTGCTTGACCATAGCGGCGGTAATCTGGGCCATTGTGGTTCCTTTCAAAGAGATGAAAAAGAATTAACTAAGACTGATTTACTCGGCCTTGGGCTCAGCGGCCATCTCGGCCTCGGAGACCTGCTCCTTGCCGGAGCCAGCGAGGCAGGCGTCAGCCATGAGCTCGCACATAAGGGTGACAGCAGAGATAGCGTCATCGTTGCAGGGGATGCCGTACTCGACCTCGTCGGGATCGGAGTTGGTGTCGATCAGAGCGACGACGGGGATGTTCAGGCGCTGAGCCTCCTTGATGGCGTTCTCCTCGCGCTTGGTGTCGATGACGAAGAGAGCCTGGGGCAGACCCTTCATGTCGCGGGCGCCACCGAGGTTGGTCTGGAGCTTGGTGAGCTCCTTGCCGAGAACAGCCTGCTCCTTCTTGGGCAGAACAGCCATGCGGCCGTCCTCGACCATGGCCTCGAGCTCCTCCATGCGGTTGATGCGGGAGCGGATGGTGACGAAGTTGGTCAACATGCCGCCGAGCCAACGCTGGTTGATGTAAGGCATGTTGGCGCGCTCAGCAGCGTTCTTGACGGCCTCCTGAGCCTGCTTCTTGGTGCCGACGAACAGCACATTGCCGCCCTTGGCGACGTTCTTGACGAAGGTGTAGGCCTGGTCGGCGTCGAGGATGGTCTGCTTGAGGTCGAGGATGTAGATGCCGTTGCGCTCACCGAAGATGAACGGCTTCATCTTGGGGTTCCAGCGACGGGTCTGGTGACCGAAGTGGCAGCCGGCCTCGAGCAGGGTGCGGATATTAATCTTGGTAGCCATGTTAAACCTCCTGTGGTTTGCCTCCGCGCGGGGTCATCCTCCAAAACCAACCCGGACATGTGCTACCAAAGCCCGGGCACCACGGTATGAAGTAGCCGCGCGTGCGTGATAAAAACATGTTGCCGTGAAGCAACCCGATGAATGATAGCAGGAATGCTTCTTCATGCCAACCCGCAATCAAAACCACACACCTTAGTGCGGCGCGGGACGTCCCAGCCACTATTCGCCTCGGGGATGGGCTTGAGCCACGGCACGTTTGAGCCGATCGGGTGTGAGATGCGTGTAGATCTGCGTCGTGGACAGGCTCGCATGACCCAGCAGCTCTTGAACCGAGCGCAGGTCCGCGCCGCCCTCGAGCAAGTCGGTCGCAAAGGTATGGCGCATCGCATGCGGGGCGATGTCGGCCGGAATGCCGGCGAGCGTCGCCAACATATGAAACCGCCGCCTGAGTATGGCGGCACTCATGCGATTACCGCGCGCCGATATAAGCAGCGGATGCGGCCCGGTAGCGGGGTCACGACGCTTTGCCTGAGCGAGCAACTCCGGCCTCCCCTCCTCAATATAGAGACGCGTCGCCTCGAGCGCACGACGATACAGAGGGACGATACGTTCTTTGCTCCCCTTGCCCCACAGGCGCAGCGTGCGTTCGGACCTCGCAATGGACTCCACATTGAGTGCTGCGAGCTCAGAGATACGGGCGCCCGAGGCATAGAGCAGCTCGAGCATCGCCGCATCGCGCAGTCCCGCGGGTGTTGAGGTATCAGGCGTCTTGAGCAGCGCCTCCACCTGTTGGGTCGTCAGCACACCGGGTAGATCGCGCGGGAGCTTGGGCGAGGAAATTGCCGAGACCACATCGCCCTCCACGACCCCCTCGGCAGCCATCCATCGATAGAGCGATCGGATAGCCGACAGATGCGCCGCAAGCGTTCGGGGAGCCACCTGCTCGCGCGAAAGCTCGGCAAGATAGCGGCGAATGGTGCGCACGTCGGCAGCGAAAGCATCGATATCCTCGCGCTCGCACCAGGCAGCAAAGCGCTCCAGCCTCGAGCCGTAGGCCGTCACCGTGTTGGGAGAAAGTCCCTCGACACGTGAGATATAGGCGATAAACGAGTCGACGGTGTCGTACAGGTCAAAGGCTATGACCGGTCGCCTCCAAACAGATCAGGACGAGTGGCCAGATAGGCATCAAGGGCCTCGAGCGCACGGTCCGCATAGGCCTGGTAGCGGTCGCGCTTGCTGCGGCGCTTACCATCCTCGAGTGGCGGCACCAGGCCAAAGTTGACATGCATAGGCTGATAGCCCACGGTGGCAGGATCGGTCGCATAGCCCACGAGCGCACCCAGGGCGCCCACGCGCGGCAACTCGACGCCCGCGACACCGATAGCCTCGGCATGGGTGTTGAGCGCCGCGAGCAGACCGGTCGCCACGGCTTCCATGTACCCCTCGGTGCCGGTGATCTGACCGGCCAGGCGCACGCCGGTACCGGGCACGGCAAAGGTGCCATCGAGCACGTGCGGGGCGTCGACAAAGGTATTGCGGTGCATGACACCGTAGCGGAAGAACTCAGCGTTCTCCAGGCCCGGCACCATATGGAAGACGCGCTTCTGCTCGCCAAAGGTCAGGTTTGTCTGGAAGCCCACCAGGTTATAGGCGGTCTTCTCCTTGTTCTCGGCACGCAGCTGAATCGCCGCCCAGGGGCGACGTCCGGTACGCGGGTCGGTGAGGCCGACGGGCTTCATGGCGCCAAAGCGAATGGCGTCCTTGCCGGTGCGCGCAACTTCCTCGGCAGGCTGGCAGGCCTGGAACAGATCGCCGCCCTCAAAGTCTTTGAGCACCACGCGGTCGGCCGTGGTAAGTGCCTCGATAAAGGCCTCGTACTCCTCCTTGTTGAGCGGAGCGTTGAGATAGTCGCCGCTCCCCTGCTCCTCGTAGCGCGACTGCGAAAACAGCACGTCCATATCGAGCGTGGAGGCATCGACGATCGGCGCCGCGGCATCGAAGAACGCAAGGGCGTCGCCACCGACGAGCTTCATGACCTCTTCGCTCAGAGCCGGTGAACACAGCGGGCCCGCGGCAATGACCACGTGGCCCTCGGGAATCTGCGTGACCTCGCCGTGCACGACCTCGATATTGGGACGGGCGGCAACCTCGGCCTCGACAAGCTCGGAAAACTTGACGCGGTCGACCGCCAGGGCACCGCCAGCGGGAACAGCCGCGCGATGGGCGCAATCGAGCAGGACTGAACCCATGCGCTCAAGCTCGGCCTTCAGCAAACCAGCCGCGGAATCCGGACGGGTCGACTTAAACGAATTGGAGCAGACGAGCTCTGCCAAGTGATCGGTATGGTGGGCCGGGGAGCTAACCTGGGGGCGCATCTCGCACAGCTTAACGGCAAAACCGCGGTCTGCCAGCTGGATCGCGCATTCCGAACCCGCCAGACCGCCACCGATAACCGTCACCTGATCAAACAGCATCTGCAAACACCTTTCTAATTGACATGTTTTCCATTGTGACCGAAGGGTGTCTGGGCGTGAAGGGCAAACTTGGAGGGCGCATACCTTCCATCCATCATGCGCTCGATAAGACCCTCGAGCTCAAGCGAACCCAGGAGCTTAAGTACGCCGACGGCATCGAGCGAGACGAGCGCCGCGATGTCGTCGACCTTGAGCGGAGAGGCGATGAGCGCATGCATCACGGTCTGCTGTGTTGGATCCAGGTCGGCAATGCCAGGAGCATCGGGGCGCGAGTAGCGCAGGGTGCCGTAGATGCGTGAGATAGCCATCTCGATAGATTCCTCGTCGATGATGCAGCAGGCACCGTTCGCAATGAGGTAATTCGTGCCACGCGACTCGGGCGATAGGATCGACCCCGGCACGACAAGAAGTTCGCGCCCCAAATCCATAGCAGCCTCGGCTGTAGAAAACGTCCCGGAAGGCATACCCGCCTCGGAAACAAAGAGGGCTTGCGACAGGGCCGCGATCACGCGATTGCGGCGCGGAAAGGCAAACTTGCGCGGACCCATGCCCCACGGAGAGATCGACACGACCGCGCCACCCGTATCGAGCGTGCGCATAATAAGCCCCGCGCTCGAACGCGGGTAGACCACGTCGGCGCCCGTCCCCAGCACCACGACGTGTTTGCCGCCGGCGTTGACCGCAGCCCAACCCGAGGCCTGGTCACAACCGACCGCGCCGCCCGAAACTACCGTCACTCCCGCCTCGACCGCCACCTTTGCCGCAAGCTCTGCCACGGCAAGACCATACGGCGAGGCCTTGCGCGCGCCGATGATGGAGAGCGCGGGTGTCGAAAGCACCTCGGGGTTGCCGCGCACATAGAGCGTCTGGGGTACATCAGAAAGCTCCAAAACGGTCTCGGGATACAACGCATCACCTGGATGCAGCTCAAAGGTTCCCTCGGCTATCATTGGTCCCTCCTTCCCTGGTACATCGCCGCCTCGAGCACATGGTCCTGCGTCACCTGCTCGCTCTCGGCGACGTCAGCGATTGTACGCGCGATGCGCACCAGGCGCACGATGCCGCGGCCCGTGAGATGCGTGCGTTTGGACAGGCCGAGTACGCATTTCTCGGCAGCATCATCGAGCTCAAAGGTCGAAACGACGCCGTCAATAGACCGTGTCTCGTCATCCTCGGCCTCGGCATCCGCATCGTCCATACGGGATTCGCGCCAGGCGCGAAAGGCGCGACCGCGCACAACGTAGTCACGCAACTCGGCCGACGACATACCCTCCGCACCCTCGATAATCACTTGGGGGTCGGGACGGGTCACGTCGATCATCATGTCGATACGGTCGGCCAAAGGACCGCGCAGTTTAGACCGATAGCGCTCGACCATCGCCGCTGAGCAGCGACACGGTACCTCGCGATCGCCCATAAAACCGCAGGGGCAGGGATTGCTCGCAGCCAGCAGCTGAAAGCGCGACGGGAAGGTAAAGGCCCCGTCGACGCGTACGATCCTCACATAGCCGCGCTCGATGGGCTGACGCAGCGTCTGCAGCACACCCGTGGGAAACTCGGCAAGCTCGTCCAAAAAGAGCACGCCGCCATGAGCAAGGCTGATCTCACCCGGGTGCACCGGGCGCCCACCGCCGATAAGACCTGCGGTCGAAATACTGTGATGGGGACTGCGGAAGGGCCGGTGCCCCGCCAACAAGCCATCAATGTTCTCACCCAAAACCGAATGGATGCACAGCGCCGCCTGTTGATCCTCAACGGAAAGCTCGGGCAGGATGCCGGTCATACGACGCGCGAGCATCGTCTTGCCCGATCCCGGGGACCCGATCATGAGCAAGCCGAGTTCTCCTGCCGCCGCAAGCGCCATGCCGCGTTTAGCGACTTCCTGCCCCAGCACGTCGGCATAGTCGAGCTCAGGCTCAAAGGTCGCCTCGACGCCCTCGGAATCCAGATAGTGCCGAGCCGCCTCGCCCATGCCATGGGCAAGCCGAGACAAATGATCGATAAAGCCGCAATCCACGCCCGCGAGTGGCACATGCTGGTCGGACCTGCCGGCGATAAAAGACAGCCCCATGTCGCGAGCCAATAGCTGAAACGCCACCTCGCCCTTGACAGGAAGCACCGTACCGTCCAAGCCAAGCTCGCCGGCGATAAGGCAGCGATCGAGGTTGTCACGGGGAATCTGACCATCGGCCGCTAGAACCGCGATGGCGATGGGCAGGTCAAAGCCGCTACCGGTCTTGCGGATATCGCCGGGTGCCAGGTTAACGGTAATGCCCGAGCGCGGGATCTCAAAGCCGGCCGAGCGCATGGCGCACCGGATACGCCCGCGCGACTCCATCACCTCCATACTCGGAATGCCGAGCATCTGGATGCCCGGAACGCCGCCGGCAAGCGAGACCTCGACCGTGACGTGAATCGCCTCGACGCCACGGATGCAGGCCGCGTGAACGGCAAACGTCTCGAACGCCATCACGACACCTGCCAATCGAACGCGTTGTACTGGTGCTCGATCTCGGCGATATGCCCGCCGCGAATGGTGACGCCCACGGCATCGAAGCGAATCGCCTTGAGCGGATAATGCTCCATGAGATAGCAACTTGCGATGCGGCGGTAGCGGCGTTGCTTTTGGGCGTCCACGGCCTCCTCGGGAAAGACCCGCGTGCTGCAATCCAGTGCGACGCGTCTGGTCTTGACCTCGGCCATCACCACGACATCGTCGAGCTCATCGAGCAGCACCAGATCGGCCTCGCCCTCGGAGCAACGATAACCCTGCTCCAGCAAGGTGTAGCCGCGCTCGTTAAAGTAGTCGATGGTGATCAGCTCGCCCAGCATGCCCAGCTCGCGGGGACTGAGTCCCTTGATAAACTCGGGCGTCATCGCCCCGCAGTCGAGCTCGCCGTTTTCCCAACGCTCCTTGAGCTGCTGCGTCTTGCTCTTTTTGCTTGCGGCACTCATGGGGTCTCCTTTCCCGCACACTGCATTGCCCCGATGATGAGGGCACCTTTCATGCGGGTAAGTACCGGAAGCAAACCAAAAGCTGACCAAATGCCGTCAAAAAACGGGCCGTACGCAGCAATGCTGTTGCATACGGCCCGCTACCAGCAGGTTTATAAAACCCCTGAGGTCCCTGTCTCCACAATTGACCTAGAAAAGGCGCTCAGTCTGTAGAAAGTTTCCGCAAAAGCTCACGCGGTGCAGTGGACAAAGTCCATGTTTGCGAATGGCCTCGATGTGCTCGGGGCTTGCGTAGCCTTTCGATTCGGCCAAATGGTACTCGGGATACTCGGCATCGTACTCGACCATCATCTCATCACGCGTGACCTTGGCCATGATGGACGCCGCGGCGATACAGGCGATCTTGGCATCGCCCTTCACCACGTCGCGCTCGTTGGGAACGGCGCCCAAGGGGTTACCGTCCATAAGCACGCAATCGGGCTCGAGCCCCGTATCGGCCACGGCGCCCGCGACAGCGGCTCGAATGGCGCGGGCCATGCCCATCTCATCGATATCCTTAGGCGCGATATGGCAAAAACCAATTGCCGTCGCCACCTCGGCAATCTTCACTGAGAGCAACTCGCGGCGCGCCGGCGTGAGCTTTTTGGAATCGTTGATGCCCCAGACGCGTGGCCCCATAGGAAGGCAGACGGCGCATACCGTCAAAGGACCGGCCACCGATCCGCGACCCACCTCGTCGACACCAACGACTACCCCATCGCCGCCAAGCTCATGCATAAGCTCGTACATGTCATTGACGCGCTCGCGCTCGGCAAGTTCCTTGGCATGGCGCTTAAGAGCACGCTCGCAAGCCTTGATCACCTGCTGGCGCGGGTCCTCGCGATAATGCTCCACGAGGGCGGGGATCTCCTCAAACGTAGCGCTCGCCAACTCACCGGCAACCTGCGATGCCGAAACCGAGCTCGTCATATTGGCCATACCAGGCCCTCCTTGCATGCAAATCAGATAAAAAGAAGGGCCACCCGAAGGTGACCCTTGTGTCCAAACGAGTGGACAGACGCTGCGATCTTCTTAGCGCTTCTCGGGGATGCGAGCAGCCTTGCCCACCTTGTCGCGGAGGTAGTACAGCTTGGCGCGACGGACGCGACCATGACGAACGACCTCGAGCTTGGCGATCTTGGGGCTGTGAAGCGGGAAGGTACGCTCAACACCGACACCGAAGGACATCTTGCGGACGGTGAAGGTCTCGCGGGCACCGGCGCCGGCCATGCGGATGACGTCGCCCTGGAAGACCTGAATGCGCTCGCGGTCGCCTTCCTTAATGCGGTAGTGAACCTTGACGTTGTCGGCGACGCGAACCTGAGGAATGTCCTCGCGGATCTGCTGACGCTCGATTGCGCGGATGTAATCCATGTGCAATTCCTTACTCTTCTAGAGGTGCCGTACCACCTTGGCCGGCACGTAGTTGAACAAACGTATTCGAGTATACACGCGCGGGTTTCTGCTGCAAGAACATTTTTTCACGCAGACAAAAAGACAAAACCCGCACATGATAACCGCCCGTCTCACGAATGAGACGGGCGGCATGAAGGGGGCTACGCTAGGCGTCTAAACCCAAAACGTTAGGCGGAACGCTTGGCCTCGAGCTTGGCCTGAGCGGCAGCCAGGCGCGCGAGGGGCACGCGATAGGGCGAGCAGGACACGTAGTCCACGTCGGCCACGTTAAACAGGCCCTTGATGGACTTGGGGTCGCCGCCGTGCTCGCCGCACACGCCAAAGTGCATGTCGGGATTGGTGGCGCGGCCCTTCTCGACGGCCAAGCGCACGAGCTCCAGCACCGCCGCGTCGATGGTCTCGAAGGGGTTGTCTTTCAGAATCTTTTTATGCATGTACAGCGGGATGAACTTGGCCTCGGCGTCATCGCGCGAGAAGCCAAAGGTCGTCTGGGTGAGGTCGTTGGTGCCAAAGCAGAAGAAGTCGGCATGATGGGCGATCTCGTCAGCGACCATGCAGGCACGCGGCAGCTCGAGCATCGTGCCCACGGGAATATTGAGCTCGACGCCTTCCTCGGCGGAAACCTCGGCGATGGCACGCTCAATGACCTCGCGGGTCTGGACATGCTCGGCCGTGATGGAAACGAGCGGAACCATGATCTCGGGGCGCGGGTCGACACCCTCCTTGATAAGGCGGGCAGCGGCCGTGGCGACGGCGCGAACCTGCATGAGCGGCAGATCGCCAAAGACGACGGACAGGCGCACGCCGCGCAAGCCCAGCATGGGGTTGGACTCGACCATGCCGTCAATGCGACGCAGGCGGGCGCGCAGGGCAGCGAGCTCCTCCTCGGGAGCGCCGGCGGCCTCCTTCTTGGTGATGGCGACCTCGAGCTCGCGAGGATTATCCAGGAACTCATGAAGCGGCGGATCGAGCAGGCGGACGACCACATCGCGACCGGACATGGTCTTGAACATCGCCAGGAAGTCCTCGGTCTGAACCTTGAGCAGGTCGGCCAGGGCCTGCTGCTTCACGGCCTCATCGTCAGACAGGATAAAGCTCTGGATGATGTTCTTGCGATCGCCCAGGAACATGTGCTCGGTGCGGCACAGACCGATGGCCTCGGCGCCAAACTCGAGCGCGAGTGCAGCATCCTCGGGGTTGTCGGCGTTAACGCGCACGTGGTTGGCGTGGCCGCAGGTCTCGTCCAAACGGATCTCATCAGCCCAAGACAGGATGGTGTCCAGGTCGCCGGTGAGCTCTGCAGAGACCAGGTCGACCGCGCCGTCGACGACGATACCCTGGGTGCCGTCGATGGAGATGACATCGCCCTCGCGCAGCACGCGGTCGCTGCCCTCGATGCGCACGACCTTCTCTGCCGCGTCAATGTGGAAGCGCTCAACGCCGCAAACGCAGGGCGTACCCATGCCGCGGGCGATAACGGCGGCATGGCTCGTCTTGCCACCGTGGCTGGTCAGGATGCCCTCGGCGGCGACCATGCCCTTCAGGTCGTCGGGGTTGGTCTCCCAGCGGACCAGAATGACCTTGTGGCCCTCGGCGGAACGCGCGACGGCGTCATCACTCGAGAACACGACCTCGCCCACGGCGGCACCAGGGCTGGCGTTAAGGCCGCTGGCCAGGGCCTCGTACTTCTTGGAGGCGTCGAACTGCGGGTGCAGGAGCTGGTCGAGCTGCGCGGGATCGATGCGGCTCACAGCCTCCTCGCGGGTGATGAGGCCCTCCTCGACCATTTCGATAGCAATGCGCAGGGCGGCAGTGGCGGTGCGCTTGCCCACGCGGGTCTGGAGCATCCAGAGCTTGCCCTGCTCGATGGTAAACTCGATATCGCACATATCGCGGTAATGATCCTCGAGCGTCAGGAACACGCGCTCGAGCTCCTCGCCTGCGGACTCGAGGCCCGAGGTGGTCTTGAGGTCGTCGATGGGCTCGGTGTTTCGGATGCCGGCGACGACGTCCTCGCCCTGGGCATTCACCAAAAAGTCGCCATAGAACTCCTTGGTTCCGTCGGCCGGGTTGCGCGTAAAGGCGACGCCGGTCGCCGAGGTCTCGCCCTTGTTGCCAAAGGCCATGGCCTGGACGTTGACGGCGGTGCCGAGCTCGTCGGAAATGCCGTGCTGCTTGCGGTAGATGCAGGCGCGCTCGTTCATCCAGCTGCCAAAGACGGCCTGGATGGCAAGGCGCAGCTGGAGCTCCGGATCGTGCGGGAAGACGGGCTTACCGTCGGCGACCTCGAGCTCGGGATACAGGGTCGCCTCGACGTTCTCGGAGAAGATGCCCTTAAAGGTCTCGACGAGCTCCTGCAGGTCCTCGGCCGAAAGCTCGGAATCGACACGAACGCCGGCGACCAGGCGGGCCTGGGTCAGGGCGTTCTCGAATAGATCGGCGTCGACGCCCATGACGACGTTGGAGAACATCTGGATAAAGCGACGGTAGCTGTCCCAGGCAAAGCGCGGGTTTTGCGTCTGCGCGATAAGGCCCTGGACGGAATCGTCGTTGAGGCCCAGGTTGAGGACCGTGTCCATCATGCCGGGCATGGAGAACGGAGCGCCCGAGCGAACCGACACGAGCAGCGGATCGGAGGCATCGCCGAGTTTCTTGCCGCAACGGGCCTCGAGGTCCGCCTCAGCGGCAACGATCTCATCGAGTGCGCCTTCGGGCCAGACGTTGCCGGCACCGGAGTACTCGACACAGGTCTGGCAGGTAATGGTAAAGCCACCGGGAACCGGCAGACCGATACGGCTCATCTCTGCAAGGTTAGCGCCCTTGCCGCCAAGCACGAAGTTCATGGACTTGTCGCCCTCGGTGACACAGGTGCCCTGGGCGTCGGTTCCAAAACGGTAAACCCTCTTGCAATCGCTCACGATACTTCCCCTTCCATGCGCTTACGCGCACGACGTTGGTAACGAATCGACCCGCCGGATGCAGGCCGTGAGGGAACTATACGGCGGGTTTTGGGCAGGCTTGAGCAGAGGGTGCGCGGTTTGGTAAACGTGCTAAAACAGGCGGTAAACGGTAGGTAAAGGTGGTTACCTTATGAAGATACCACTACAAGGAAAGTGCAGGTAGGATGTGATGTTTTTGCTAAATCGCTTTACCATTTATCAGCATTATTTCCAAGTATTCTCTTTGGTTAGCTAAAAGAGCCCCGTCCCAAATTAGCTACCCAAACAACCTTGTCCCAAGTGAGCTACTTTTGTTGAGCGCGGCGGGCGGCACGGCGGGCTCTTGCCTCTTGAATCTCTTCGAGGTGAGCAATGATCTCGGCAGCGCTTTCCTCGATGGCTTTGCCGTCGGTACGCACAACAAAGCAGCCTAAGCGCTTCATGAGGGCACGAGCTTCCTCAAGCTCGCTGCGCACGCTCTCATGCTCGGCATAGGAGCCGGCAACGGCACGGGCGTAGTCATCGCCCAAGCGGCTATCGCGAATCTCAGAAATAACGTCGACGGTCGAAATCAGGCCGAACAGGTGCATCGGGTTAACCTCGTAAATCGACTTGGGCGGCTCCATGCCATGCGCCAGTGGGACATTGGCGACCTTGTAGCCCTGATAGGCTAAATACATCGACAGCGGCGTCTTGGATGTACGCGACACACCCAGCAGCACGATATCGGCACCCGACAGATCGTCGCAACCACGACCGTCATCGTGCTCAACGAAATACTCCATGGCCTCGATACGATGGAAATAGCGGTCATCGGTCTTGTGAATCACGCCCGCAACGCACTTGGGCGGCACACCGATGAGCGACGACAGCACGGCAAGCGTCGGGCCGATGAGGTCGACCGAACGGATATGCAGCATACCCAGGTAATCGAGCACGCGGGCGCGAAGCGCCGGATCGACAATGGTATGGAACACGGCGACATCGCGATGGTCGGCATCGACGCGCGGCCCCACAAATGACTTGACCTGCTCCACGGAGGTCACCTTGGGCAGGCGTAAAACGCGAAAAGCCCCTTCATCAAATTGCCCGGACGCCGCAAGCACCACCTCACAAGCGGTATCGCCGAGCGAGTCGGAGATAACGATAACGGTGGGACGAGCGGTGACCGGGCAATCCATGCGGGGCTCCTTTTGCGCTTATGCGCAGGCTGGCTTACTTTTTGCGGGCAAGCTCACCGATGTTGGCAATGCCGGAGAAAACGGCCTCGAAGCGGTTGAGCAGCTTAAGGCGATTATCGCGAAGCTGCTCGTCCTTGTCCATGACCATGACCTCATCGAAGAAACGGTCGATGGACGCGCGCAGGGCGGCGAGGGCGGCAAATGCGGCCGGGTAGTCCTCGGCAGCAAGGGCGGCATCGACGGCGGTCTGAGCAGCCTCGGAGGCGTCGGCGAGCGCAAGCTCGACCTCGCCCATCAGGCTGCGGTCATACTCCGCACCCAGCTCGGGCTTGGAGATATGCGCGGCGCGGGCATAGGCGGTCGCCAGGTTGTCGAACGTCTCAGCGTCGTTCTTGCGGGCCTCGTCGAGGGCGGCGCAGCGGGCAAAGAAGACGGACGGGGCGATGATGTGCACCGCGGAGACGGCGGCGACGGTATCGGCCGGAATCTTTTCGTCGCGGGCCATGCTCACCAGGCGGCCATGGAAGAAGTCACGAACCTGCTGGGCGACCTCGGCGGCGTCGAACTCAATGCCCTGCTCACTGTAGAGTTCGAGGGCAAAGTCGATGAGCGACGTGGGGTCGATCGGCAGACGGTCGCGCAGGATGTTGATAATGCCGATAGCGGCACGACGCAGCGCGTAGGGGTCGGAGGAGCCGGTCGGGGGCTCGCCGATGGCAAAGATACCGGCGATGGTATCGAGCTTGTCGGCGCAGGCCACGATGCAGCCAGCGGTGCCCTCGGGCAGCTCGTCACCGGCAAAACGGGGACGATAGTGATCGCGAATAGCATGGGCGACCTCGTCGTTCTCCCCCATCGCGGTCGCGTAATAACCGCCCATCACGCCCTGCTGGCTCGTGAACTCGACGACGGCGTTGGACACCAGGTCTGCCTTGCACAGGTGTGCGGCGCGAGCAGCGTCGGCGGCAAGATGGGCGCCCAGGTGAGCCTCGCGGGCGATAGCGAGCGCGAGCTGCTCGATGCGCTCGGACTTGGCGAGCACGCTACCGAGCTTCTCCTGGAAGGCAACCTTGGACAGACGCTCACGGAACTCGTCGAGGGAGATCTTCAGGTCCTCCTCGTAGAAGAACTTAGCGTCGTCCAGACGGGCGCGCACGACGCGCTCGTTACCGTCGATCACGCGCTCGGCGTTCTCGGGCTTGCTGTTGGAGACGACCACGAACTCACGCGTCAGCTTGCCCTCCCCGTCATAGATCGGGAAGTAGCGCTGGTTGGTGAGCATGGACTCGCAGATAATCTCGTGCGGGACCTTGAGGAACTCCTCGTCGAAAGTACCGACGAGCACCGTCGGCCACTCGCAGAGGTTAATGACCTCCTCAAAGACCTTCTTGGGCGTATCGACATGGCAGCCGGGGCGAGCGGCCTCGACCTCGGAGATACCGGCAAGGATGGCCTCGCGACGGCGCTCGGCAGAAAGCACGCCGGCGTCCTCGAGTACCTGCTCGTAGGCGGCGGGGCTGGCGACAACGTGGTCACCGGGGCCGAGCACGCGATGGCCGCGCGTGGTGTTGCCGCTCGTCACGTCGGCAAACGACACGGGCACAACATCCTCGCCCAGAAGGCAGCAAATCCAGCGGACCGGACGCACGAACGTCGCGTGCTCGTGGCCCCAGCGCTGGGAGCGGTAGTTGGGCCACTGCAGGCCGGCAATGGTCTTCTCGCACAGGGCCGTCAGGATCGGGGTTGCCGGTGCGGAGGGAATGTTCTTCTCGGCAAAGACATACTCGCGACCGTCGGTATCCTCACGACGGACCAGGTCCTCGGCAGCCACACCGCACTTGCGGGCGAAGCCCTGGGCGGCCTTGGTGGCGTTACCGTCAGCGTCGAAGGCGATGTTTGCCGCGGGGCCACGCTTGACCTCGTGAACCTCATCGGTCGCGGTGGCAACGTCGGCAACGAGCGCAGCCAGGCGACGCGGGCTCGAGATCACGCGGACCTCGCCGTGGGCCAGACCGGCCTCGTCGAGACCCTTGGCGATCATGGTACCAAGCTGCTTGACGGCATTGTTCAGCGGTGCGGAGGGCATTTCCTCCGTACCGATCTCAAACAGGAAATCCTTAGCGTCTGCCATGGCTTACGCCACCTCGCCTTCCTGGTCGGCATTCTCGTTGACTCCGGCGACCTCGGCCATATAGGCCTCGCAGCACGCCTTGGCGACGGCGCGGACGCGCAGGATGTAGTTGGCACGCTCGACCGCAGACAGGGCGCCGCGGGCATCAAGCAGATTGAAAGCGTGGCTGCACTTCATGACGCAGTCGTATGCGGGCAGCGGCAGCTTGCGTTCCAGGCAGGAATGGCACTCGGCCTCGTAGTCGTCAAACTTCTGACGCATCATCTCGACGTTGGCGACCTCAAAGTTATAGGCACTGAACTCGCGCTCGTTCTCGAGGAACACGTCGCCGTAGGTCATGGGCGTGCCGTCGGGCAGATAGCTCCACACCAGATCGTAGACCGAGTTGACGCCCTGGGCGTACATGGCGATACGCTCCAGGCCATAGGTGATCTCGACGGGCACGGGGTCGACCTCGATACCGCCCACCTGCTGGAAGTACGTAAACTGCGTGACCTCCATGCCGTTGAGCCAGACCTCCCAGCCAAGGCCCCAGGCGCCCAGGGTCGGGCTCTCCCAGTCGTCCTCGACAAAGCGGACGTCATGGTCGTTGGGGTCCAGGCCAATGGCGGCAAGAGACCCCAGGTAAAGCTCCTGGGCGTTGACCGGCGAGGGCTTGATGAGCACCTGGAACTGATAGTAGTGCTGCATGCGGTTGGGGTTCTCGCCGTAGCGACCGTCGGCGGGACGGCGGCAGGGCTGCGCATAGCAGGTGCGCCATTCGGCAGGACCGAGCGAGCGCAGCGTGGTGGCGGTATGGAAGGTACCGGCACCGACCTCGGAGTCATAGGGCTGCATAATGACGCAGCCCTGCTCGCCCCAGTACTGCTGGAGGCGCAGGATGATGTCTTGGAAGGAAAGCGATGAAGCGTTCATGCCTCTAATATCCCCTCGTCGAAACGATTACACGGTTAGGTACTGTACTATAGCGGTTTTTAGTCGATAGCGCTGATGCGGTTGAGCGGCCAGTAGCGCACAAGCGCCACAGCGATCAAATCAGAGCGATCGACGGGACCAAAGTAGCGCGAGTCGGCAGAGTTTTCGCGGTTGTCGCCCATCACCCACACGCACCCGTCGGGAACGGTGTAGGGATAACTCACCTGGGCGGCGGGCGCCTGGACCGAAAGCGGCCAGCTCATGCCCGTCGTATAGTCCTCGTCGAGCGCTTGGCCGTCAACGACGACCTTGCCGTCCTGAAGATCGACCGTCTGGCCGGCCGTGGCGATGACGCGCTTTACCAGCACGTCATGCTCGGATGTGGCATCGGGGTTGTGAAACACCACGATATCGCCCTGTTTGACGGGCTGTCCGAGTTCGAGCGTCACCTTCTGCGCCAGAATCTGATCGCCGATCTCGATCGTGTCCTCCATGGAACCGGTGGGCACTACAAAGGGCTCGACCACAAACGAGCGAATCAAGAAGGTGGCGACCAGTGCGATCGCGATGACCGCGATCCACTCAAAAGCGCCCCTCAACGCGGAATGTTGCGTAGGAACCATACTCACTCCTCGCTCTGCGAATACGAAGCGTCAAGGATCACCTGCGCGTAAGCGCGCTCCTCGGGCGTGAGCCGCGCCGTCTCGATCAAGTCCGGACGCCAGCGGCAGGTGCGCTCGATGGCGTTCTTGCGACGCCAGGCATCGACCTTGGCGTGATCGCCGCTCACGAGCACCGGAGGCACGCCCTCGCCGTTGAACTCGGCGGGGCGGGTGTACTGCGCGTACTCGAGCAGGCCTCCGTCCTCGGCGGTCGAGAACGACTCGTCCACGTTGCTCATCTCGTCACCAAGGGCGCCGGGGATCAGGCGTACGACGGCATCGGCAACGACCATAGCGGGAAGCTCGCCGCCCGTGAGCACGTAATCGCCGATCGACAGGCGCTCGTCGGCATACGCATAGGCACGCTCGTCGACACCTTCGTAACGGCTGCACACAAACAGCAGGCGCTCGCTTTTGAGAAGGCGCTCGGCCACATGCTGCGTAAAAGGCTCGCCGCACGGGGTGAAGAACACCACCGTCGGCTTGGGGCCCTCCGCGCTAATGGCCTCGATGGCCTCGGCGATAGGCTCGACCTTCATGAGCATGCCCTGCCCGCCGCCGTACGGCTCGTCATCGACGGTACGATGGCGGTCGTGCGTCCAGTCGCGCAGGTTATACGCCTTAAAATCAAAAAGGCCGGCCTTGCGGGCGCGGCCCAAAATCGATGTGGACATGACGGGCTCAAACATCTCGGGAAAGACCGAAAGGGTCTCAATCAGCATGTTGTCCTCCCTACTTGTCCATATCGATCAGGCCGTCCATAACGTGGACGGAAATTGTTCCTGTGTCGGGAAGATCGAGCACAACCTGCTCGATCACGGGAATCAGTACCTCGCCGTACCGATCGCCCTCGACAACCCAAACATCGTTAGCGGGCGTCGACATGATCTCGACGATCGTACCGAGTGAACCGAAGCGCTCGTCGACCACCTCGCGACCCATCAGGTCGGAATAGGCGGCGTCGAGTGAATCGAGCTCAAAATCGTCACGATTTGCCAACACATAGCATCCCGTGATGCCCTCGGCGGCCGTCAAGTCGTCAATGCCCTCAAACGAGACCAGATCGCCATCGCCCGTATCGGTGACGGACACGACCGTGCAAAAGCGGTCGCGCTTGAGCGCCGGCGGCGTCAGGGCGACGCGCATACCCGGCTCTAATACAGAAGGAAGCCCCCGCAGCGGCTGCGCGAGGACCTCCCCCTTCCTTCCGTGCGGCTTGACCACACGGGCGATGTTTTTGTACTGGGACCTCAAGGTCCTAGCCCAGAACCTCTACCTCGACAGCAGTGTCGAGGCGAGCGGCCAGTGCACGGGCGAGCGTGCGAATGGCCTTGATGGTACGGCCACGACGGCCGATGACCTTAGCGACGTCATCCTCGGCGACCGAAACCTCAATCGTGGAGGCGTCGTCACCATCGATGACCTCAAGGCTCACGGAATCCGGGTCGTCGACGATCTGAACAACGAGATATTCGACGAGATCGGCGATGCGATCTGAGAGCATTGCCTCACCCTCGAGCTGTGCAGCGTCAACCTCAGGCACGATTTACTCCTCGGCGCCCTCAGCGGCCTCAGCGGCAGCCTTAGCGGCCTCGGCCTCTTTGGCGAGCTGCTTCTTGGACTTCTTGACGACGGTCTCGGTCTTCTCGCCCTCGTTGGCGGCCTTGACCAGAGCGGCGACGGCGTCGGTGAGCTGAGCGCCCTTGGACTGCCAGTCGGCGATCTTCTCGAGGTCGAGATTGATGGTCTTGGGGGCGGTCATCGGGTTGTAGCGGCCAACCTCCTCGATGATACGACCGTCACGCGGGGCGCGGGAATCGGCGACGACGACACGGTAGTACGGACGCTTCTTAGCGCCGTGACGAGCAAGGCGAATCTTGACTGCCAAAGGAAACTCCTCCAACCAAGCAGCTTTAGGCTGCAACTACAAACAAACAGTTGAACATAATACGCCATCGACGCGGGCAGGTGAAGTCCGTGAGACCAACTTCTTCGGTGTAGTCGAGGGCAAATCCATATCTTAGACAAGAATTCGGGATTTGCAAGCACATACACGCACCCCACATGAGCTGCGCGGTATACTCATGCCATGGAAAGACGCGAACATACATACGGTTATGAGGATGCCATGGGCGTCACGCCGCCGCCCTGGACGGGTCCGGCGGTGGGCCTCATGGACCTCGATGCGTTTTTTGCGAGCGTGGAGATGCTCGATCATCCCGAATGGCGCGGAAAGCCGCTCATCGTGGGCGGAGACGCCGATTCGCGTGGCGTCGTGTCCACGTGTTCGTATGAGGCACGTCGCTTTGGCGTGCACTCTGCCATGGCCTCGGCCGAGGCGCGGCGCTTGTGCCCGCAAGCCATTTGGACGCACGGGCACTTTGATCGCTACCGCGAGGTGAGCGCGCAGGTCATGGCGATTCTTGCCGAGGAGACGCCGCGCGTTGAGCGCGTATCCATCGACGAAGCCTTTATCGATATCACACCGGGTCGCTTTGCGCCCGAAGACCCGCTACTGGTTGCGCGGCGTATAAGCGACCGCGTGGCAGCGCTGGGAGTGACCTGCTCCATTGGCGTGGGCTGCAACAAGACGGTCGCAAAGATCGCAAGCGAGCGTGACAAGCCGTTTGGATTGACGATTGTGCGCCCCGGGACGGAACAGCGCTTTTTGGCCGCGCTACCAGTGTCTGCCATGAGCGGCATCGGGCGCTCGGCCGAGGAACGACTGCGCCGCATGCGCATCTACACCCTCGGCGAGCTATCACGTTCACCGGAATCAACCTTGGCCTCTATTTTTGGCGTCAACGGCGAACGCATGCGCCAGCGTGCGCTGGGACTCGAAATATCCGAAGTAACAAGCCTCGATGAGGAACGCGAGGTTAAATCCGTGAGCAATGAGCGCACCTTTGCGAAAGATTTGACTGAGCGTGGGGACATCGAAGCGGCGATTGCGCTGTTGGGAGAGTCGGTTGGACGCCGCCTGCGCCGTCAGGGACTGACGGGCGGCACGGTAACGCTCAAGCTCAAGTATTCGTATGGAAGCGGGCGTACGGCACAGCGCCGGCTGCCTCATCCGACCGACGATGAGAACATATTCGTGGCCGTGGCGCTCGAGCTACTCGACAACATCTGGCAGGAAGGCATGCATGTTCGCTTAGCGGGCATCGGCATGAGCGACTTCGACCACCAAGGCGGCATCCAGACCGACCTGTTTTGCGAAGTCGACGACCGCGGAGCCCAATCAAGCGACCGTCGCGACCTCTCGGTCGCTATCGACGCCGTCCGAGACAAGTTCGGCGACACCGCCCTATCTTTCGGCCGCCAATCCCGCTTCAACGATTAACCGCCTTTAGGCAAAAAGAAAGCCGGGCAGGTGCGGAAAACCGCAACTGCCCGGCGAAATGCGCGAAGCTAGCTAAAAAGCCCCGTATCAAATGAGCTACTAGAGGAGATTGAGGGGGAGCTGGGGGGCGTCACCCCAGAGCTTTTCTAGGCGGTAGAAGTCGCGGGCTTCGGGAGTGAAGACGTGAACGACGACCGAGCCGTAGTCCATGAGCATCCAGGTCTTCTGCTCGCGGCCCTCGATGGAGAACGGATGCTCGCCGCAAGCCGCGGCGACCTTCTCCTCGATCTCGTCGACGATAGAATCGACCTGGCGGTTGTTGGTACCGGTGGCAAGCACAAAGTAGTCGCACACGTCGGAAAGCTCGGTCAGGTCGAGCACCTGCACGTCCTCGCCCTTCTTGTCGTAGGCGGCCTGCGCGGCGGCGCGGGCGACATCCTCGGCGGCGACACCGCTCGCGGACAGCGAGGCGGCGGTGCGGTCGGACGTGGCAACGAAACTCTTGTGCTCCACACCTTCAAGAATCTGCTCGTCAGTCATGGTCTCGTCGGCCATGGAATACCTCTTTCTAGACACACCCGAGCTAGCGCAGCTGGGCGTAATGGTTGTAAATCGTAATAGCCGTGGGATAAAGATAGCGCCCGGACTGGATCACATAGACCAGACCCTGCGCAAAACAGGAGAAGAACAACTCATCGAGCGAGGACTTCCCCACCATCTTGCGCAGCGCATGAGCATAGTCGCCGTGACGGTTGGGCTCGATGGCATCGGCCACAAAGACCACCATATCGAGCGGCGTCATGTCGCAGGCACCCACGGTGTGACGGTCGACAGCCTGAAAGACTGCCGGCGACAGCTCGGGAAAAAGCTGCGGAAGCTCATAGGCGGCAACAGGGCCATGCAAAAGCGGCGTCGCGGCGGAAGGAGAGCCGGCAACCTTGATGCCATAGTGAAGCGCGCGGGTCACGAGCTCGTCATCGGAAAGCACCTTGTCCCAGTCGTGAATTAAGCCGGCGGCAGCGGCATCAAAGCGGTCAACGCCGTAGACCTCGGCCAGATGAAGTGCGGTCTCGGCAACACCCAGCGAATGCACATAGCGCTTGCGCTTATCTTTCATGCGAACATCGAGCAGCTCTTGAATGCGCTTGAGCAGCGCGCGCTCATCGCTCTCAAACTGATCCTCTACCGACAACGTAGCCCCCATCACTCAAAATCTTCTTGACCCAGATCGACATACAAACTGCGCTTGCGAATGTAGCCGAGCACAGACTCGCTCGTAAGATAGCGCACGCTCATGCCGCGGGCAACTCGCTTACGAATGTTCGTCGAGCTGATCGCCAGCGCCGGAATCTGAATATAGCGCACATCGAACGGCAGCCCCGACTCTTTGATTCGGGCACGCGCCGTATCGATATCAAAACCCGGTCGCGTCGCCGCAATAAAGGTAGCAAGCTCAGCAATTCGCTCGGCATCATGCCAGGTCACAATATCAATAATCGCGTCGGCGCCCGTAATAAAGTAGAGCTTTACCTGCGGCGGGTAAAAGTCGCGAAGGGCATGAAGCGTATCGGCAGTATAGGTCACGCCCGGACGGTCGATCTCGAAACGGCTCGCCAAAAAAGCCGGATTCGCGGCGGTGGCGAGAACCGTCATGGCATAACGGTCCTCAGCAGGCGTCACCGGTTTGTCGAGTTTAAAGGCAGGAGAGCCGGCCGGCATAAAGAGCACAGCGTCCAAGTCGAGCGACTCGCGCGCCTGCTCGGCAGTCACCAAGTGCCCGTAATGAATCGGGTCGAAGGTGCCGCCCATAATGCCAAGCCGAAACTCTTTGCCCTCTTTTATGGGCAGCTCGGGCAAACCGATTCCACCGCGCAGCGACATGGCTTACTCGCCCTCCGAGGTCTCGGCATCGTCCGCGGCATCCGCCGCATCGACAACCTCGACGCCCTCATCCGGAGCATCGGTCACGTCAAGGGCCTCAACGGCAACGTCCTCGCCAGCGTCCTCGAGCTCCTCGTACTCCGAGAAGTCCTCGGCGCCCTCAAAGTCAAAGGCGCGCTGGCAAATGCGGACCTCGTCGCCCGCACGGCAGCCGGCCTTCTCGAGCGCGTCGTCAACACCCATGCGCGCAAACTTGTGCTGCAGGTAGATGACGGCTTCCTCGTTTTCCCAGTCGGTCTGAATAACCATGCGCTCGATGGCGCGACCGACCACGCGGAAGGCACCGGGCTCTTCCTGAACAATGCGGAAACGCTTCTCGCGCTGCAGGCGACGGCGCTCCCACTCCTCGTCGCGAAGATCGACAGGCTCATCGGAGACCGCCAGCTCGGCGCGCAGCTTAGCCACCTGCTCGCCCACGGCAAGCATCAGCGTGTTGAGGCCGGCGCCCGTCACGGCGGACACGGCAAAGAACATATGTCCATCGTCGAGCGCGGCGCGCTTAAGGTCGGCAATCTTGTCGGCCGTGCCCGGCGCATCGCACTTGTTGGCGACGACGATCTGCGGACGCTCCGAAAGCTCGGCGCCATACTGCTCGAGCTCACGGTTGATGATGCGGTAATCCTCAACCGGGTCGCGATCCTCAAAACCGCCCGTCATGTCGACGACATGCATGATCAGCGCCGTACGCTCGATGTGGCGCAGGAACTGGTGGCCCAGGCCCCTGCCCTCGCTCGCGCCCTCGATCAAACCAGGAACGTCGGCAACGACGTAAGAATACTCACCGGCACGCACCATGCCGAGGTTCGGCACGAGCGTGGTAAACGGATAGTCGGCGATCTTGGGACGGGCGGCACTCATGCGCGCGATAAGCGAGGACTTGCCCACTGAGGGGAAGCCCACGAGTGCGGCATCGGCCATTAGCTTCATCTCAAGCTCAATCCAGTGCTCCTCGGCCGGTTCGCCCAGCTGAGCGAACGCGGGCGCGCGGCGCACCGACGTCACAAAGTGCGTGTTGCCCAGGCCACCGGCACCGCCGGGTGCCACGACAACGCGCTCGCCATCGTGCACCAGATCGGCAATCTCGAACATCGGGGTCTGCGTCTCGGGGTCGAGCTCACGCACCACGGTGCCCATGGGAACCTTCAAAATTAGGTCCTCGCCGCTCTTACCGTTACGACGGGCACCCTGCCCATGCGTGCCGCGCTCGGCGCGGAAGTGATGCTTGAAGCGGTAATCGATCAGCGAAGACAGCTGAGCATCGGCCTGGATGACAACATTGCCGCCACGACCGCCGTCGCCGCCATCGGGGCCGCCCTTGGGGACAAATGCCTCGCGCCTAAACGACATGCATCCGGCTCCGCCGTCGCCGCCGCACACGTTAATGCGGCTGATATCGGTGAACTGTGACAACAGAATCGCCTCCTACAAAAAGAGGGAGACCCTTGAATCCTAAAACTCAAGTGCCTCCCACATATGTGCTCTATGAAGGGTAAATTACGCGTTCGCGAGCGGGCGTACGCTGACCCTGTGCTTGATACCCTTGTGGAACTCAACGGTACCGTCGACCAGCGCGAACAGCGTGTCGTCCTTGCCACGGCCAACGTTCTCACCCGGGTGGATGTGCGTGCCGTGCTGACGGACGAGAATCGTGCCCGTGGTTACCGTCTGGCCGGCATAGCGCTTCGTGCCAAGGCGCTGACCGCGGGAGTCACGGCCATTACGGGAGGAACCGAGTCCTTTTTTGTGTGCCATTGTGTATACCTACTCTTTCGTTACGAGTGTAATCTACTCGGCGACGGGAGCCTCGGCAACAGCCTCGGCCTCTGCCTTGACAGCCTTCTTGGCGCGGGACGTAGCCTGGACCTTCACGATCTTCAGCTTGGTGAGCTGCTGACGGTGACCCTTCAGACGACGATAGCGCTTACGCTTGTGGAACTTGAAGACCAGCTGCTTCTCGCCCTTGAACTGCTCAACGATCTGAGCGGTAACCTTGGCCTTGGCCAGCTTGTCGGGATCGGTGACGATCTTCTTACCATCGTTGAGGAAGATGACCGGCAGGGTGACCTTGTCGCCCTCATTGCCCTCGATCTTCTCGACGGTGATGACATCGTCGGTGGCGACCTTGTACTGCTTGCCGCCCGTGTTAACGATTGCGTACATGTTTACTTGCCCTTCATGCATCAGTTAGTGCAACAGCCGAATATAGTAGCAGGCGAAAATACCCCCGTCAACGAGTATGTGGAGCAAATCCACAAGTTCGCACAGGTATGGGGCTGACGAGTCGGCCCTCGTCGTCCTCGCATGCTTGATTCTGACGCTCGACATCGTAGGAGCAGATGGTCACGAGGTCTTGCATACCGGTGGAAACAATAGGTGCATCCACGCCCGGGGTCAAGCCCTGCAACAAAACATCAGCAGCAGAAAGCAAAATTTCCGGACGCATGGAGCCCTCGTTGTCAGCATGGGTGTCGAGCATGAGCACCAAATGGTCCGGGCGCTCCCCCGCCGTGAGCTCATAGCCCACGAGCGTGTGATCCAAATCCAAGCGCTTGCTCTTTTTGCCGCGCGCGTAGTCGATGCCATGGTCCGCGCGCAGCGTGTCGATCGCACGACGCACCTCGTCGGTGCTTACGGGCGCCTCGGGATCCAAGTGCAGGTCGATGCGATACGACAGACGCGTGAGTTGCGCCGTCAACGCCGGCGTGCGCACGTCGATATACGCCGCCTCGATGGGCGCCAGATCGGCCGGAGACGCCGCAGCCAGGCGCCCAAACGCCTCGTCGAGCGCCACGAACTCGGTCATAAACAGGTCATACCACTCGCAGATCGACGACGTACCCACCGGTAGCGCCGAAGAGAAGCCCACTCGCATGTGCGGAGAGAAGCCCTGCGTGACGGCATAGGGAAGTCCCGCACGGCGCACGATGCGCTCAATGGTATGGATTACTTCGAGATGGCCCAGGTACTTAAGGCGATCGCGCTTGCCATAGCGAACACGAAGTCTAAAGAGCGTGGGGTTGTCGGTCAGGCGCTCACTCATGCGCGATCACCCATCAATACATTCTTGGCGTGGAGCGTGGGGCAGATTCCGCAGCCGGTGCACGACGTGCGAGTGCAGTCGGGAGTCGTGACACCCTCGAGCGAGCGACGGTACTCGCGCTCGAGGAAGCCGCGCGTGCAGCCGGGGCTCACATGCTCCCACGGCAGACGCCAGTCCAACTCATAGGGCAGGTGCACAAGCTCATTGAGGTCGATGCCGTTTTTGGCAGCAGCCTCCTTCCAGTTATCGAGCGAGAAATGCTCTACCCAGGCGTCAAAGCGAGACCCCAAGCGCCAAGCATCGATGATGACGGGCGTCATGTCACGACCGGCGCGGGAGAGCGCGGCCTCGATGAGCGAGGTCTCGGCATCGTGGTAATGCACGCGGACGGCACGGTTGCGAACGCTCGTGATAAGCAGCTTCTGGCGACGCTTGACGTCGTCGTAGTCGAGCTGCGGGCACCACTGGAACGGCGTGGCAGCCTTGGGAATAAAGACCGAAACCGAGATCGACACCGAGATCGAGCCGCGACGAGCCTTGGGCACCACGGAACGACCGAGCTCCAGCACGTGATCGGCCAGATTGGCGATGGCCACGATGTCCTCGTCGCGCTCGCCGGGAAGGCCCATCATAAAGTAGAGCTTCATGCGGTTCCAGCCGGCCTCGAAGGCCGCCTTGGCCGCACGGTCCAGGTCCTCCTCGGTCACGTTCTTGTTAATGATGTCGCGCATGCGCTGGCTGCCGGCCTCGGGCGCGAACGTCAGGCCGCCCTTCTTTTCGCCGGCGACCGACTCGGCCATATCCACGCCAAACGAATCCAGGCGCTGCGACGGAATAGACACGCGAATACCCGTATCCTCCAGGCGACGGTTGAGCCTGCCGAGCACGTCGCGAATGCAGGAGTGGTCGGTCGTGGAGAGCGAGGTCAGCGACACCTCGTCATAGCCGGTCTTTTCCAGACCCTGAATCACCGACGAGACGATCTGGTCGGCCGAGCGCTCGCGCACCGGGCGATACGTCATGCCGGCCTGGCAAAAACGACAGCCGCGGGCGCAGCCGCGCAGAATCTCGATAGACAGGCGATCGTGGACCAGTTGCGCATAGGGTACGCACGACTGCGACAGCGGATTCGTGGCGCCGAAATCCTCGACGACGCGTTTGTAGACCACGGTCGGCGCATCCTTGCCCTCGCGAGGCACGGTGTAGCCATGCGGCGAGCAGGGTTCGTCGTGACGAACCTCATAGAGCGACGGCACGTAGTTGCCGGCAATGGATGCAAGCTGCTCAACAATCTGCGCGCGCGGGACTCCTTCGTCGCGCAGGCGGCGATGCAGCTGGCAGGTCTCGAGCAGCGATTCCTCGCCCTCGCCGATGAGGATGGCATCGAAGAAGGCCGCGTACGGCTCAGGGTTGTACACCGAGGGACCGCCGGCGATGATGATGGGGTCGTCTTCGCCTCGGTCGGCCGCTAACAGCGGAATGCCAGCGAGATCGAGTGCCTCGAGGAAGTTCGTCACCGCCATCTCGTGCGGCACATGCAGACCGACGATATCAAACGAAGCGACGGGGGCAGCACCTTCGAGCGACAGCAGCGGAATGCCCGCCTCGCGCATGGCGTCACCCATGTCGGGCCACGGCACATAGCCGCGCTCGCAGGAGATGCCCTCGGCCTGGTTAAGAATGTTGTAGAGGATGGCGATACCCTGGTTGGGCAGACCAACCTCGTACACATCCGGGTAGATCAAGCAGCAACGGTAGTCGGCATCGGCCTTGGAAAGCGTGCCCCACTCGTGATCGATATAGCGACTCGGCTTTTCGACCTTGGCGAGCAGCGGCTCAATTAAATGAAAACAGTCTTGGTATGCAACGCGCAACGGAAAACCCCTAAGCAGCGAGATCGGATGCGTCTTGGTGGGACGCCATAGGACGGGTAGCACCCGCGACCGTGGTCACCAGATCGCGAACGCGGGAGAACGTGGCAGTGACCACCTCGTTGGCACGGCTGTAGTCGACATCGCGCTCGTAGAGCGAAACGAGCGCACGGCCCATGCCATAGGTGCCCGCGGCAGCAGTGAGCGCCTTGACGGCAAACCCAATATGCGGCGTCTGCTTGACGAGTGCGCGGGTGACCGCGCGGATCACAAGACCGCCGGCAAGCACGCCCGCGACCTCATAGCCGCGCTCAGGCTTAATGCCGCGTCCAAAGACGGCAGCGAGCTCAAAGAGCATGCCCACCTGCGCCAGCGCCATAACGGGATAATCGGCGCCCGGCAAAAACACCAGCGCACCGGTCGCCATATTGGTGAGCGCGCACGAGGTGATGATACGATTGGCCGCCGCGATGCGCATAAAGGCAAAGTTCGCCGCAAAAGCCGTTTCCTTGTCGGTGCGATCGAGAATCCAGCGGGCAAGCGTCTCGAGCAGAAACGTCTTATCGGTTGCCGCCACCACGCCGAGCATGGGCGTGGACTCCTCGATAAACGGCACCTCCACAGCAGACTCGGCAAGCACGCACACGGGCGCGCCGGCGATCACGAGCTCCTGCACGGCACTCTCCAGGCGGTCGGAACCACACGAGAGCACCAGTACCACATCGGTATCGGTCTTTGGAGCAATTCGCTCCTCCCCCAGACGCTCGACGCGCACAATGCCCGAGGTCGTCTGCGGCACAAAGGCGTCACGCACCGTCTCGGCCAGAAAGCGCGAGGCGGACGAATCCAAATAGACCGAGACGCGCACCGGCGTATCGGAATCCTTCTTAACGGACGCGCCCATCTTAAAAGCGCGGGTCAGCTTATCTACGGGAATTTTCATAGCAAACCCCTCCAGCGGTTACGCGGCGCCCGAACGATGCCGCCATATGGATTGTACGATACCCACCGTCAGCAGCTGAATCATCATCGAAGACGAACCGAAGCTAATAAACGGTAGCGGAATACCGGTAATCGGCATCATGCCGATGCACATGCCGATGTTTTCGAAGGTCTGGAACGCCCACATGCCAACGATGCCCACACACGATAGGCGCAAGAACAGCGACTCACACTTAAAGGCGACGCGAATCGTCGAAAAGATCAGCAGCACGTAGAGGCACAGGAGCAAAAAGGAACCGCAAAAGCCAAAGGTCTCGGACAGGAAGGCGAAGACGAAGTCGGTGTGGAACTCAGGCAGAAAGCCGCCAACCGACTGCGTCGCATGGCCCAAACCCTTACCAAAGAAGCCACCCGAGCCAACGGCGATAAGCGACTGTTGCAGGTTGTAGGCATCGTCCGAATCGGCATTATCGGGGTCGATAAAGACCGTCAGGCGGTTCATCTGATACTGCTTGATGAGCACATCGTGGCCGAGCAACGAATCAAAGACCGAATCGAGCGCCAGGACGAGGGCCACCAGGCCCACGAGCAGGGCCAGGGTCGACAGCACCCATTCGCGGCGTGCACCGCTCATGCAGATGACGATGGCGCCCGAGACCAGCACGACCAGGCCCGAGCCCAGGTCGCCCATGGCGACGACGGCCAAAAACGGAATGGACAGCATGCCGCAGAGCTTGACGTAGTCGCGAACGGTATCGATGCGGCCGTTATACTGCGAGCCAAGCGTGGCAATAAAGAAGATGGTGATGAGCTTGGCAAGCTCAACCGGCTGGAATGTCAAGCCGATACCGGGAATCTTGATCCAGCCCGTCATGCCCAGACCGCCCGTATAGGACAGGCCCGGAATCTTGGGCGAGAAGATCACGATCAGGTCGATGACGAGCAGCGCCGTCGAGAAGTTAGAGATGCCGCGCAGATCGGTACGCCAGACCAGCACCGCCAACACCGCCCCGATACCAATTCCCAACAGATGGCGTGAGAACGAAGCATCGGCCTTAAACTGCGAAGCCGACCAGATAATGATGGCACCGTAGGCGACAAGCGCCACTGTAGCCACGAGCACACCGATATGCACCTTTTGACGAAACGTGCCGCGCGAGGCCGAAAGTTGCTTGTTGACGCGGTCCAGGCTGCTGCGAGAGCCGGTCTTGGTTGAACGGAACAGATCCGCCGGAGAAAAATCCATCGCAACCTCCTATCGAACCGAAGAATCGCCCGAGGCCGAAGAGGTATCGGGCTCGTCATAAATCACGCCGAGCACGTCGCGCACGACATGCATCGCGGTATCCGAACCACCGCCGCCCTGCTCCAGGACAGTAGCGATGACATACTTGGGATCATCGGCCGGTGCATAGGCGCAGAACCACGCGTATTCGTCCTCGCCGCTTTTCTCGCCCGTGCCCGACTTGCCGTACACCTGCGGCGTCAGGGTGCCAAAGTGAGCCGCCAGGGACGTCGATGCCGTGTAAATCACGTCGTGCATGCCGTTGCGAACAAGAGTCAAATCCGAATCGCTGTTGATCTTGGCCTCCAGGCGCTTCTTCTTGCCCTTGCCGTTGTACTTATAGGCATCGCCGTCGCCATCGCGCGACACGGCAGACAAAAACACGTGAGGCACGTACTGTTTGCCGCCGTTGGCAAGACCCATATAGGCGCACGCCATCTGCAGGGGCGTCACCAGGATGTCGCCTTGGCCGATGGCAATGTTGGTCATATCGCCGGCATTCCACTTGCGGTCCTCGGCAGAGGCGTCGGTAAAGTACGACTCTTTCCACTCGGCATCGGGAATACGGCCCGCGCCCTCACTCGGCAGATCGATACCGCAGGTCTTGCCTAGGCCCCAGCGACGAAAGACCTCCTGCAGGCCCTCGGAATGTTGCTCGTCATAAAAGAAGGCCTTGCCCATGTCGTAGAAGACGGGGTCGCACGAGTTGGCGATACCCGACTGCAGCGTCATGGTGCCGTGGCCAGACGTCAGCCAGCAGCGCTTGCCCCAAGCCTTGCCCAGGCCCGTCCAATAACCCGTGCAGTTGGTTGTCTGCGTTGAAGTGTAGGTTCCAAACTCAAGACCGGCCAGTGCCGAGAGCGGCTTGATGGTCGAGGCCGACATGTACTGTCCGCTAATGGCGCGGTTGAGCAGCGGGTGCGAACCCTTGTCATCATTGAGCTCGGTCCACACGTCATTTGAGACGCCGCCGATAAAGACGGACGGATCGAACTTGGGCTCGCTCGCCATGCCCAGGATCTCGCCATTGTTGGGATCGAGACACACCACAGCGCCGTTGCCGGCATTGCTGTAGCCAGTGGTCTTGGCAAGCTCGATGGCGCTCGCCAGCGCCGTCTCACAGGCCTGTTGGATCTTAAGATCGAGCGTGAGCTTAATGTCGGAGCCGGCCTTGGCGGGCACGGCGCCGGCCTGACCGGTCACATTGCCCGAGGCATCGACCTTGACGGTCTGCTCGCCACGAATACCCTGCAGCAGGTTTTCGTAGTAGCTCTCAACACCCGCCTGGCCCACGATATCGCCCGACTGGTACGTAATCCGGCCAGCAGAAGCATCATCATCACCAGAGGTTTTCTTATTCTGGGCCTCGAGCTGCTCGGAGGTAATGGTGCCGGTATAGCCCAAGATATGGCATGCCGTCTCGCCATATGGATACTGGCGCTCGGTACGCTCGGCAATCTTGACGCCCGGGAACTCGCCGGCGTGCTCCTGAATATAGGCAACCGTGGAGCGACGGACGTCCGTCGCGATGGTATGCAGGCTCTGAGCGCCCTCGGAATTGTCCTGAATATTGCGCAGCACCGCCACGTAGGGCATACCGAGCACGTTGGCAAGATGGCGAACCAGAACCTCATCCTCGGCAAGGTCGCGGTAGGCCACGACAGCAAGTGAGGGACGGTTCTGGACAAGCGCCACGCCATTGCGGTCGAGGATGCGGCCGCGCACAGCGGGTGTGGTAACGGTGCGCGTCTGATTGCTATTAGCCTGCTTTTCGTAATAGTCCGACGAGACCATCTGCATGCCCCACAGCTTGACGGCAAGCGCCGCGAACATCGCGCCCACACCCGTGGTGAGGATGGAGAAGCGGCCCTTAAAGGCGGTCGCCGCGGTATTGCCCTCGCCCTCGGTGGCGCGCGGGGCCGTCCCATGCTGCGTATCGTAAGTAAAACGAGAATCGCCGCGACGCATGATGACCAGTGCGACCACGATGGCCACAACCAGCACGATACCGGCGATAATAACCGTCATCTGGGAAGACATCTACAAGCCTCCCCTATTTGAGCTTACGGGTCTTGGGCTTAAAGCGCATGCCCGTCTGGCGTCCGCCACGTGCGGAGAATCCATAACCGGACTGCGGCACGACGCCGGACATCAAAAACGGAATGGCAACCAGACCCGTCAGGATCGAAGACGGCAGCGCATGGCCGAAGATCGCCACGACAAAGCTCGTCTCCAAACCCATAAACAGCAAGATGATGCTGTAGATCACATTAATGACGAACGCGAAGGCGCCCACCGTGATGCCGCGCGCACTCGGGGCACCGCCCGTCTGACCGGCAGCGCTATGCACCAGGGCAAAAGAACCCACGGTCAGCAGGAGCGACATAACGCCCACCGGCACGGCAGCGGAAAGGTCATAGAACAAGCCGCTGCAAAAACCGCACACGACGGCACGGGTCGGATCGCCCGAGAACACGCTTAGGCACACCAGGATAATCATAAAGTTGACGCGACCGCCCGCAATGGAGATCTGCGGTGCCAGGCCTGCCTGCAGCAGCACGCACACAATGGCGGCGATTACAAACGTGCGGGAGCTCATCCCCTGCTCGTGTAGGTCCATGGACATGCCCCCTATTCGCTCGAGCCGGAATCGGTCGTCTCGGACGTGTCGGAACTGTCATCCGGGCTCTCGTCCTTCGTCTTGGTCGCAGCATCGCGCGACGTTCCCTGCGGCGTGCTGTTGGCCGTGTTCACGTCCTCATCCGAGGCCGACTGTTCGTCGGTCAGCGAGGTAATGACCAGCACTTCCTCGTTGTTCTCGGCCGTCGTCTGGGCGCGCACCACAATGGTGTAGTACACGTCGTTAGCCGATTTCTCAACAGACGAGACGGTGCCGAGCGGTAGACCCTTGGGGAACACACCGCCAATGCCCGAGGTCACGATGATGTCGCCAACCTTAACGTCGGAATCGACGCTCACGTACTCAAGACGCAGCGTGCCGTCAGCCTGACCCTGCAGCATGCCCTGGGCGCGCGTGTCCTGCACCATAGCGGACACGCCCGAGTTCTCATCGCCAATCAGGCGCACGGTGGACGTCTTGGCCGAGACCTCGATAATCTGGCCTATGAAACCGGCAGAACTCGTCACAGGCATGTTGATGGTAAGACCGTCGGCAGAACCCTTATCGATGGTGACGGTCGAGGTCCAGGCATCGCCCGAAGCGCCGACGATACGAGCTGCGGTTGATTTGAGGTTGTAGGTCGACTGCAGGCCGACCAGCCCCTCCAGTCGCTCGGCGGTCTTTTGAGCCTCGGAGAGCTCGGCAACCTTAGAGGTCAGTTCCTCGTTTTGCTTCTTAAGCTCGTCAAGCGTGTCCTGCGACGCCGTAAGGTTAGAGAACACGTTTCCGATCGCATTGAAGGGAGCCGCCACAGCCGAGCCCACAAAGCGCACCGGCGAGGTAATCGTCGTCACGCCCGAGCGCACGGCATGAATCGGTCCTGCCTCGCCCTCCCGGATGTAAAACGTGAGCAGCAACACCGAAATCAGGCTGAAAACAATCAACGGGCGCATACCCGTTGATTGTCGCTTGGTATTCAGATTTGTGGAGAAACCCGAAGATCGTGCCAAATGGAATCCACCTTTTGGAAATTAAGCATTGGTCTGGACGAAGCCGCCATCAAACGCATTGGCCTCGAGCACGCGGGCACAGCCGTTAACAACGTTATCGAGCGCCGTGGGGCTGACGTTGACCGAAACGCCGGTCTCATCGCGCAGGCGCACATCGAGACCGCGCAGCAGCGCGCCGCCACCGGTCAGCAAAATGCCATAGTACATAAGGTCCGAGGCAAGATCGGGAGGCGTAGCGTCGAGTGCGTCCTTGACGGCCTTGGCCATCTCGTCGAGCGGCTTGTTGAGTGCGCGACGAATCTCCTCGCTCTCGATGCGCACGGTCTTGGGCAGACCGGTGATCACGTCGCGGCCGTTGACCTCGACGTCGAGCTCATCCTTGAGCGGCACGGCGGAGCCGACCTTGATCTTGATGTCCTCTGCCGTACGCTCGCCGATGGCCAGGTTGTAGGCATCACGAACGTGCGTGAGGATGGCCTGATCGAACTCGTCGCCGGCAATACGGATGGACTGCGAGACGACGATGCCGCCCATAGCGATAACGGCAACCTCGGTGGTACCGCCACCGATGTCGATGACCATGGAGCCGGTGGGTTCCTCGACGGGCAGGTCGGCGCCGATGGCAGCCGCCATGGGCTCTTCGATCAGATAGGCCTGGCGGGCACCGGCCTGGATCGTGGCCTCAAAGACAGCGCGCTTCTCGACCGACGTGACACCGGAGGGAACGCAGACGACAACACGCGGACGCGGAGTCCACGGATAGCGCTTCTCGGACGCCTTGTCGATAAAGTAGCGAAGCATGGCCTCGGTAACATCGAAGTCGGCGATGACGCCGTCCTTCAGGGGACGAACGGCCACGATGTTGCCGGGCGTACGGCCGAGCATGCGCTTTGCCTCGATACCGACCGCCAAGATGCGCTCGTCGTTCTTGTCGATGGCGACAACAGAGGGCTCGCGAATGACGATGCCCTTGCCGCGCACGGAGACAAGCGTATTGGCGGTGCCGAGGTCGATGGCAAGATCGCCCGCATAGCTACCGAAGAACATATCCATCAAAGAAAACAACGCAACTCCTGATGTGTTGGATGATTGCTGGAAAACTACTAGCTCATCATACTAGCGCAAGCCCGGCGCCTCACTTGCGGTGAAGCGCCGGGCAAAGCTAAATCCCATAAGGTCACTACTGGTTGTCAGCAGCCGAGAAATCCATATCAAGCGAAGAAACGGCCCAGCCGATATGGTTGTCGGAGCGCACGAATTTGACGGTGTACTCCTGCTCGCCGCCCTTGGACAGCGATGCCTTCACCTTAGCGGTCGTCTCGGTCATGGACTGATCCATGCCCTCGACGGACACGGTGGCACCCTGCGGAATGGAGGAGATGATCATCGACTTAGCGTCCTCGGACAGGCTCGAGGCCAGACAAGACTCGGCCTTTGCGGTGTCACCGTCACCGGCAGCCTGGAACAGATCGGTAACGACAGACTCCTGAGACGGGAAGCCAAAGCCGCGCGTGTAGGCAAAGCCCAGACCGCCCGCGGCGATCAAAATAAGCAGAAGCAGCACGATGAAGACTTTGAGACCCGTATGGCGATGGCGACGACGGACCTTGGCCTGCTTACGATCCTGACGGTCCTGCTGGACCATCTCGGACTCGGACAGCGTAAAGAAGCCGGTGTCCGAGGGATCAGGCATAAACTGACCGGTCGCGCCCGTAGGATCGAGCGGATCGACGGCAGGAGCGTCCATCGCGGGCGCCGGAGCCGTGGCCATAGCCGTCTGGGCAGACAGCGCGGCAAGCGAATCGTGCACGCGGGCAAGCTCATCGGCCTGCTCGGAGGTGAGCTGGTAGATGCCATCGGCAGTAGCGGCATTAAAGGCGTCGAGTGCGTCGGAGGGACGACCGGCGGCAGAAAGCGCCTGACCCATGCCGGCGTTGAGCGCACGCGTGTCGTCGCGGGGGCCGGCAAAGTCGATAGCCGTGCGGTAGGTCTCCACGGCATCCGCCGGACGGCCGAGCTTAATGAAGCAACGACCGAGCTCGCCGAGTGCGGCGGCAGGAGCCGGATTGGCGCCGTCGATGGCAGCCTGACGGAAGGCGGTTCCTGCGTTGGCATAGTCGCCCGACTGGAACAGCGCATTGCCCAGGCCCAGATAGGCCTTGAACGGCGTGGCATAGGAAGCATCCTGCGTAGCAGCAGAGAACGCCTGAGCGGCCGTCGTGTAGTCGCCCACGGCGGCAAGCGCCTTGCCGCGGTTGGTGAGCAGCGCGCCGCGCTTGCCGTAGGTGCCGTCGTTGAGGGCGGCGGCATAGGCCTCGGCGGCCTCGGCATACATGCCCAGGTGCATCAAGGCGTTGCCACGAAGGTGATCGGCCTCGCCCATAATCTCATCGGGAGTCTTTGCCGCCCCAAGCATCTGGGCTGCAGCAGAAAAATCACCCGCGCGGTAAGCGGCGCGGCCCTGTTGGATCAGCTGGCTATTCAAGGAAGTCCCCTTTACTCGTGAACGATCTCGACATGGACGATCTCGTCGCCGGCACGCAGCTGCGAAATCACATCGAGACCCTCGACCGTGGTACCAAAGACGGTGTAACCGGAATCGAGGTTATGCTGGGCACCCAGGCAGAAGTAGAACTGCGAACCCGCGAGATCGGGGTCCATGGAGCGTGCCATGGCAAGGGCGCCATCGACATGGCTGTTGCGCGGATTGGTGGCAAACTCGCCCTTGATGCAGTAGCCGGGGCCACCGGTACCGGGCATACCGTCGGGGCCCTCAAGACCGGCAGCGACGTCGGCGCCGGACATGTCGCGGGTATTGGGGTCGCCGCCCTGGATAACAAAACCGGGCACATAGCGATGGAACTTAAGGCCATCATAGAAGCCCATCGTGGAAAGCTCGCAGAAGTTCGCGACATGAATGGGAGCGCCCTCGCCGTCAAACTTGACCTTGATGGTACCCTTCGACGTCTCGATTACGGCGCACTCGTCGCCGACAAGCTGATACTCGGGCGTGTAGAGCTCTTTCTTAAAACCAAACATGTGGTTCCTTCCTCGTGCGTTTAAAGCATATTTGTACGAATTGTAGCAATAAGCACGGGTTTACATCAATTGCGCACGTAGGTTATGCCGACTATGGCGAACTAATTTTAGGAACGCTGCTGCGGCTTCCAGGAACCCACATTGGCATCGTACTGGTTCAGCGCGCTGTTGCCGCCCTGCGCGATGGGCGCCAGGATCTCGCTTTGGTGGGAACTCATCGACTCGCCATCGGGAATGGCCAGCGAGATATCCCAGCTCTGGCAGATCACGTCGACGCGCTCATACATCCACTCGGCAAGCTGCTTTAAGTGGGCGATGTCATCCGCATAGACCGTATCGTCCTGTACTTTCAGGTTGTTGAGCTCATCTTGCGTCTTTTTGATCTGGTCGCGCAGGGCGTAGGCACTCTGCGACAGCTCCTGACGGGTGGACAGCGGCGTTCGGAGATAACCGTTGTTAAAGGAATCGATGACCTCGCCGATCTGGTCCTCGTCAGCGTAGGACACGATGGTCTGATACAGACCGTCGAGCCTGGTATAGAGCTGATCATCGGTGAGCACGGTTTCTTCCTGAACCACCTCGGCAGAATCGCCCTGCTTGGTATCGTCCTCAGTCGCCTCGCCCTTTTGACGCGTGGGGAAGGTGGTTTGTGCAGCTTGGCCAAACTGGTCGTAGAAGCCAGGCATAACACCCATGGGATCGGTCGTCACGAACCAATAGGCACCACCGCACACGACGGCAAGGACCGCGATGATAATGAGCGGCTTGGGAATATGACGCTTATGCTTGTGATAGGCGTCCTCGTCGGGGTGCACCTTGCGCTTGGGTTTTTGAGCATCGTCATGCAGGGAAACGGGCGTGGGAATATCGACCTTGGGGATACCGAAATCCTTATCGAAAGCTGGCAGCACGCAGGTCTCATTGGGGTCGGCGGCGTCCGAAAGCACCGCAGCGGCAGAGGCCGGCGCATGCGGCACCTCGGTATCGATCTGCTCTTGCGTTAGGCGCGGAAAGCCCGCCGTGCGGCCCGCTGCCAGGTCGGATGCTGCCGCGTCCTCGGAGAGGATACCCGGAGCGGGGCGTCCGCATTTGGGGCACGTACGATCATGCGGAGAAAGACGGGCACCGCAGCCCTCACAGAACACGAATTCGGTGTGCTCGGGACCATCGCCCGGACCCACATAGGCGTTGCAGTAGGGGCAGAACGAGGCGCCGTCCTCGATAGTCTTAAGGCAATGCGGGCAGATCACGGCATCCTCTTTTCGAAGCAATTCAAATAATCGAGGTTAGAGCATAACATCGCCACGGCCCTACAGGAGCAAGGCACCAATTCAACATCGCCAGGGCGCGTAGTTACTTCTTCTTTTTGCTCGGCATCGAGACTTTGATGCCTTGGGCGGACTTGGTTACGCGAGAGCGCTTGGCTCCGCTACCCTTCTTTTTCTTGGGCTGGGCCTGGGCCACGCCCTCGAGTGCGCGGGCCTCGGCCTCGCGAGCGGTGCGATCTTCGCGGCGCTGCGCCATGTCGGCGGCGACGCGCTTGGCAAAACGCTCGGCCGTCGAACCCGTCGAGCTCACCTTGCCGCCACCGCGACCCAGGTGGACGCGCACACCGCGGCCAAAACCAGTTGCGGCATGACGACGACGCGGCTTGAGCGAATCCATCATCGTGGCGAGCTTAAAGAACACCGAGCAGGTAAAGACCACGATGACAGCCAAGATTACCATCTGGCCCATCGACAGGTTGGCAATAGACAGCAGCTCCGGGAATCCGATAACGCCCACCAGGATGCCGGCGACAACAAACACGAAGAGCACCACACGTAAGGGCGTGAGAGGCTGCGAGATGCGCCAGATCAGGCTGACGCTCGCCGCGCACGACGAAAGCAGGCACATCGTAGACAGCGTGAGCTGGCTAAAGCCAAACACGCGCGCCACAAAGATATCGAGCGCCGCGGCCAAAATGACCGCAATCGACGCCGGCAGTGCCCGCTTGAGCACGTTCGTCAGGAACGACCCCTTCACGCGAGCATTGTTGGGCTCCAGGCCCAACACAAAGCCCGGCGCGCCGATGCAGAAGAAGTTGATGAGCGTCATCTGAATCGGCTCGAAAGGGTACGGCGGCAGCGCGATGCACAGCGCCGCCAGGCCCATCGAGAACAGCGTCTTAGTCAGGAACAGCGAAGCCGAACGCTGCAGGTTGTTGATGGAGCGACGGCCCTCGGCCACCACGGCGGGCATCGAGGCAAAGTCGTTGTCGACGAGCACGATCTCGGCCACGTTACGCGCGGCATCGGAGCCGGCCGCCATGGCCACGGAGCAGTCGGCCTCCTTGAGCGCCAGCACGTCGTTGACGCCGTCGCCTGTCATGGCCACGGTGTGCTCGCGGCGCTTGAGCGCCTGCACGAGCTCGCGCTTCTGCTGCGGGGTCACACGACCAAAGACATGGTAGCGGTCCACTGCGGCATCGAGCTTGGCCGGCGTATCGAGCGTCGTGGCGTCCACATAAGCGTCCGCCCCCGGCACGCCCACCACGCGCGCGATCGACGACACCGTACGCGGGTCGTCGCCACTGATCACGTTGAGCGTCACGCCCTGCTCGTTAAAGTAGCCGATGGTCTGGGCCGCCGAGGTACGAATCTCGTCGCGGATGGTCACAAAGCCCACGGGCTCGGCCTCGCCCACCATATCGCCATCGGGCGTAAAGCCGTCCACGCGCGCCACCACGAGCACGCGGCAGGTATCGGCAAGCTCGGCGACACGGTTCTCGACCTGGGCAAACGCACGATCAGAGAGCACAAACTGCGCCGCACCCATCACATAGGAGCCCTGTGCAAACGACGCGCCGCTCCACTTTTTGGAAGACGAGAACGGAATGACCGACAGCGGCTCGGACACCTCGACCGGACGGTCGGCGTAATAGTTGAGCAGCGCCTGACAGGTCTCGTTGGCATCGGCCGAGGTCGCACGCGCCACGTTAGCCAGAGCAAAATCGAGCACCGTGGTATCGACGGGAACGGCGGCGTCGCCCTCCCCCGCACCCATACCCTCGACCGGCAGCGGATACGTACCCTCGACCTCCATGCGACCCGACGTGATGGTGCCCGTCTTGTCCAGGCACAGCACGTCGACGCGAGCGAGCGTCTCGATGCAGTAAAGCTGCTGCGCCAGCACCTTGCGGCGGGCCAAGCGCACCGTGGCGATGGCGAGCACCGACGAGGTCAGAAGCACCAGGCCTTGCGGGATCATGCCCAGCAGGGCGCCCACCGTGGACAGCAGCGCCGACGAGGGCACGCGGCCGGCCAGCAGCTCGGAGAAGCACCACGAAAGCGCGCTATCGCCCGGGGTTCCCGCGGCATCCCACAGCTCGCTCACACTCGAGGAAAACAACGCCAAACCGAGCGGGATCATGATGATGCTCGCAAACCGCACGATGGCGTTAAGCGCGTTCATGATCTCAGAATTGACCTTTTTGACGTACTTGGCCTCATTATTAATTTTGGCTACGTAGTTGTCGGCGCCGACATGGATCACGCGGGCGCGCAGCAGGCCCGAGTCGATAAAGCTGCCGCTCATGAGCTCAGAACCAGGCTGTTTCTTAATAAGATCGCTCTCGCCCGTCAGCAGGCTCTCATTCACGAGCGCCTCGCCCGAAACCACCACGGCGTCAGCGGGGATCTGGTCGCCGCGCCCCAAGCGGATGATGTCATCGAGCACGATCTGGTCCAGGTCGAGCTCCACCTCGGCGCCGTCGCGCACCGCGATGGCCTTCTTGGAGGTCAGCAGCGTGAGTTTATCGACCATCTTCTTAGAGCGCATGGACTGAATGACGCCAATAGCGGTATTGAGGAACACCACGAACAGGAACGTCAGGTTCTTAAACGACCCGGTCACAATGACCAGGAGCGCCAAGATCACGTTGATCAAATTGAACAGCGTGCAGAGGTTCTCGATGATGAGCTCTTTGACCGACTTGGTCTTGAGCTCCATGTTGCGGTTGATCTTACCGGCGGCGATGCGCTCCTCGACCTCGGCGGTCGAGAGTCCGCGCTCGATATCCGTTGCTGCCATACCACGTCCCATCACGTCGCGTCGGTATAAGAAAAACCGCCCGGACCATGCGGGGTTCGGACGGTCTCACGTTCGATGGTGCCCCATGTTGGATTCGAACCAACGGCCTTCTGCTCCGGAGGCAGACGCTCTAATCCCCTGAGCTAATAGGGCCAACGTTTGGCATTATACCCAAGTGCACCACGGGCTATCAAAATAAAAGAAAAAGCTTTGCAATTCCGAGGAAGACGCGGCTCAACGGCCCACTTTAGAAGGCAAAAGCGAGTCAGATAGTATAAACTCTCATGCACCATATGTACACGGCTCGCGATGCGGGCCGTTTTTGCAAGGGTTATCCATCGAGGTGAGAGGCACACCATGATTGCAATTTTAAAAGAGAGCGCCAGCGACGAGGCCGTCAGCCATATCGTCAGCTGGATTGAGAAAAAGGGCCTGAAGACCGATGTCTCGCGCGGCGAGAATGAGACGATCATCGGCCTGGTGGGCGATACGACCAAGATCGACCCGTTCCTGCTCGAGTCCATGGATGTCGTCGAGCGCGTGCAGCGCGTCTCCGAGCCGTTCAAGCGCGCCAACCGCAAGTTCCACCCCGAGGACTCCGTCATCGACTGCGGCCACGGCGTCAAGATCGGCGGCGATCAGTTCCAGGTCATCGCCGGCCCGTGCTCCGTCGAGGGCGAGAACCTCATCCGCATCGCCCGCCGCGTGAAGGCCGCCGGTGCCACGATGCTGCGCGGCGGTGCCTACAAGCCCCGCACTTCCCCGTACGCCTACCAGGGCATGGGCCCCGCCGGTCTGGACCTGCTGTGCGAGGCGTCTGCCGAGCTCGACATGCCGATCGTCACCGAGATCATGGACCCGCGCGACGTGCAGGTCTTCCTGGACAAGAAAATCGACGTCATGCAGATCGGCGCCCGCAACGCCCAGAACTTCCCTCTGCTCAAAGAGGTCGGCAAGACCAAGACTCCGATCTTGCTTAAGCGCGGCATGTCCGGCACGATCGATGAGCTGCTCATGGCCGCCGAGTACATCATGAGCGAGGGCAACGACAACGTCATCCTGTGCGAGCGCGGCATCCGCACCTTCGAGACCCGTACTCGCAACACATTCGACCTCAACGCCGTGCCGGTGCTGCACCACCTGTCGCACCTGCCCGTCGTCGCCGACCCCAGCCACGCCACCGGCTACACCCGCTACGTTGAGCCCATGGCGCTTGCCGCGACCGCCTGCGGCGCCAACGGCCTGGAGATCGAGGTCCACGACGAGCCGAGCCGCGCCTGGTCCGACGGCGCCCAGGCCCTCACCCCCGATCAGTTCGACGACACCATGCGCCGCATCCGAGCCATCCGCGAGGTCGTCTGCCAAGAGACCATGGAGTAGCCCATGGGTACAGTGAGAAACGCGCGCGTTAACCAGGGCGGCCCCAAGTGCGCCGGCATCGTCGGCCTTGGCCTCATCGGCGGCAGCTTTGCCCGCGGCTATGCGCAGGCGGGCGTCCGCGTGCTGGCCTGGGATCCCGATGACGATGTCATGACGGCTGCCAGCATGGGCACCGTTGCCGGCGAGCTCAACGACGAGACGCTCGGCGAATGCGACATCATCGTCCTGGCTTGCTACCCCGAAGCCTGCATCGAGTGGCTCGAGGCACACGCCCAGGCACTCGCCGACGCCACCGATACCGAGGCCATCATGGGCCCCGTGGTAATTGACACGGTGGGCGTCAAGGGTATCGTGTGCGAGCGCGCCTTTGAGCTTGCCCGCGAGCACGGCTTTTACTTTGTGGGCGCGCACCCCATGGCGGGCACGCAGTACTCGGGCTATGCACACTCCCGCGCCGACCTGTTCCAGGGCGCCCCGCTGGTGCTCGTACCGCCCGCGGTGGACGATGCGCTCAAGCTGGAGCTTTTGGGCCAGGTGCGCGAGATGGTGCGCCCCTTGGGCTTTGGCAAGTTCAGCGTGACCAGCGCCGCCGAGCACGACCGTGTCATCGCCTTCACGAGCCAGCTTGCGCACGTGGTATCCAACGCCTACGTCAAAAGCCCCACTGCCCAGGTCCACCACGGCTTTTCGGCCGGTAGCTACCGCGATCTCACCCGCGTGGCGCACCTCAACCCCCAGATGTGGTCCGAGCTCATGATCGACGACGCCGATGCGCTCGCCTTCGAGATCGACCATCTGATCGAATCGCTCGGCGCCTACAGCCGCGCCCTTAAAGACCGCGACCAGCGCTATCTGGAGAATCTCCTTGCCGAGGGCGACCGAATTAAGCGCGCACTCGACGACGAGGCCTCCCACTAGACCACCCATCACGCCAGGTCGAAAGGACCGAAGCTTATGGCGATTACCATCGATATCGACACCGCACGCCCCTACCAGGTGCATGTTGGCACGTTTGTGCTGGAGCAGGCGGGACCGCTCGTGCGCGCCACTGCCGGCGGCACCAAGGCCGTCATCGTTACGGACACCAACGTGGGCCCACTCTACCAGATGCCCGTTAAGCAGAGCCTGGAGGCGTCAGGCTACGAGGTGAGCATCTGCACCTTCGAGGCCGGCGAGGCCCATAAACGCGCCGAGACCTACGTTGCCATTTTGGAGTTTGTGGCCGAGCACGAGCTTTCGCGCTCCGACGTGATCGTGGCACTCGGCGGCGGCGTCGTGGGCGACGTGGCGGGCTTTGTGGCCGCCACCTACATGCGCGGCTGCAAGTTTGTGCAGATCCCGACGAGCCTGCTCGCCATGGTGGATTCGTCGGTGGGCGGCAAGACCGCCATCGATCTGGCTGCCGGCAAGAACCTGGCCGGCGCCTTTTGGCAGCCGAGCGTGGTTATCGCCGACGTGGGGTGCCTGGCCACCCTCACGCCCGAGCAGTTCGCCGATGGCTGCGGCGAGGTCATCAAGCACGCCGTGATCGCCGACCCGGAGCTTTTCGCCGAGCTGGAGAAGACTCCGCTCACGCTGGAGCTGCTCAACCGCGATGTGGCCCGCGTAGCGCTCATCATCGCCCGCAATATCGACATTAAACGCGCCGTGGTTGTCGCCGACGAGCGCGAAACCAACCAGCGCAAGCTCCTCAACTTTGGACACAGTGCCGGACATGCCGTCGAGGCCTGCGAGCACTTTGAGCTGGGACACGGCAACTGCGTGTCGATCGGCATGGGTATCATCACGCGCGCCGCCGCCCTGCATGGCATCTGCGATGTCGAGCTGCCCGGTCGCATCGAGGAGCTCTGCGCGCGCCACGGTCTCAAGACCCGCTGCGACCTAGATGCCGACGCCGTCTTTGCCGAGGCACTCCACGACAAAAAACGCGCGGGCGACACCATCGACCTGGTGATTCCGCACGGCATTGGCCGCTGCAGCATCGACTGCACGCCGCTTTCCACTTTCCACGAACTCATTGCCGAAGGCCTCGGCCAGAAGGGAGACGCATCCGCATGCTAGCCCGCATCACCCCGTCCCCGCTCAAGGGCACCGGTCCCGCCATCGCGTCCAAGTCGATGGCGCATCGCCTGATCATCTGCGCCGCGCTTGCCAACGGCGAGACGCACGTTACCTGCAACACTACCTGCGCCGACATCGAGGCCACGGTGCGTTGCCTCACGGCGCTCGGCGCCCGCATCGAGACCGTCGAGGACGGCTTCCAGGTCCACCCCACCATGAAGAGTATTGAGTTCGGCCTGCTCAAGGCCCTTGCCGGCGGCACGCTCGACTGCGGCGAAAGCGGCTCCACGCTGCGCTTCATGCTGCCCGTCGCCTGTGCGTTGGGCGCGGAGGCCACCTTCGTGGGCCAGGGCCGTCTGGGCGCCCGCCCGCTCTCCCCGCTCTCGGACGAGATCATCGCCGCCGGCTGCGACCTGCAGGGTCTGGGCGGCTTTCCGCTCAAGACGAGCGGTCGCATGCGCCCGGGCACCTTTATCCTGCCGGGCAACGTGAGCTCGCAGTACATCTCCGGCCTACTGTTGGCAGCCCCGCTGCTGGCCCAGCCCTCCTGCGTGCAGGTGACCGGCCTTATCGAGAGCCGCCCCTACATCAACCTGACGATCCAGGCCATGAAGGCCTTTGGCGTCGAGGTCAACGTCGAGCGCATTCCGGCCAAGGACGGGCAGCCCGAGGTCACGAACTTCCGCGTGAGCAGCGGCTCGTACCGCACGCCCGGCAGCGTTGCTGTCGAGGGCGACTGGTCCAACGCCGCCTTTTGGCTGTGCGCCGGTGCCATCGGCTCCGACCCCATCACCGTCGAAGGCGTGTCGCTCAGCTCCGCGCAGGGTGACCGCAACGTGCTTGCCGCGCTCTCGCGCTTTGGCGCCCGCATCGTGCGCTCCACCAACGCCGCCACGGTGCAGTCCGACAAGCTCGCCGGCTTTGAGATGAGTGCCCACGACATTCCCGACCTGGTGCCCGTTATCTCTGCCGTGGCCTCGCTGGCGCAGGGCCGCACCTTTATCCGCGATTGCGCACGCCTACGCATCAAGGAATCCGATCGCTTGGTCACCACCACCCGCGAGCTCACTGCGCTGGGCGCGCAGGTGCGCATTGCCGGTGACGACCTCATCATCAAGGGTGTCGACGCCTTTACCGGCGGCGAGGTCGATTCGCACAACGACCACCGTATCGCCATGATGGCCGCCATTGCCGCGAGCCGTGCCACCGGCGAGGTCGTGATTCACGGCGCCGAGGCGGTCAACAAGTCCTATCCCGATTTCTTTGACCACTACCGCCTGCTGGGCGGCAAGGTCACGCTCGAGGAGGAATAGCATGTCCTCGACCTTTGGCAACGTTTTGCACGTAAGCATCTTTGGCCAGTCGCATTCCCCCGCCATCGGCTGCTCGCTCGACGGCATCCCCGCCGGTATCGCTGTTGACCAGGAGCAACTGCAGGCCTTTTTGGACCGTCGCGCACCCGGCCGCGACGAGACCGCGACCAAGCGCCGCGAGGCCGATACTGCGCATATCATTGCCGGTGTGGTCGATGGACACACCACCGGCGCACCCATCGCCGCGATTATCGAGAACACCAACACGCGCTCCAAGGACTATTCCGAGCTGCGCCGCAAACCCCGTCCGGGACATGCGGACTTCCCTGCGCGCGTGAAGTATCACAACATGCACGATGTCGCCGGTGGGGGGCATTTCTCCGGCCGCCTGACGGCCCCCTTGTGCATCGCCGGCGGCATCGCGCTGCAGGCACTAGAGGCCCGCGGCATTAAGGTCATGGCGCACGTGGCGCAGATCGGCGGCATCTCCGACCTGCCCATGGACGACATGGTCTACCGCGAGGCCGACCGCAAGGCGATCCTTACGAACGATCTGCCGTGCATTGACGCCGCCGCAGCCGGCCGCATGCGCGAGGAAATCCTAGCCGCGCGCGACGAACTCGACAGCATCGGCGGCATCGTGGAGTGCGGCATTTACGGGCTTCCCACGGGCATCGGCGACCCCATGTTCGACGGTATCGAGAACCGCATCGCGCAGATCGCGTTTGGCATTCCCGCCGTAAAGGGCGTGGAGTTTGGCATGGGCTTTGCCGTGGCCGCCATGCGCGGCAGCGAGAACAACGATCCGTATCGCATCGATGTCGAGACCGGCGAGATCGAGGTCGAGTCCAATAACGCCGGCGGCATCCTAGGCGGTATTTCGACCGGCGCGCCCGTCATGTGGCGCATGGCCGTAAAGCCGACTCCCTCCATTGGCCGCGAGCAGCAGACCGTGGACATGGACGTCATGGAAAATGCCGAGCTCTCGGTCCACGGCCGTCACGATCCCTGCATCGTCCCGCGCGCCGTCCCCGTAGCCGAGGCAGCCGCCGCCCTCGCGATTTGGGACTCCCTCCTCGAAGACGCAGGCCAGCGCTAGCCCACCCTGGGGTAGTTAATTTGGGACGGGGCTTTTTTAGCTACCCCATGTGCCAGTTGATATTTGCCCTGGCACCCATCGATTCGTCGACAGCCAAAGGGTAGCTAAAAAAGCCCCGTCCCAAATTAACTACCCCAGGCAACGATTCACGAAAGGGGTCCCTATGGACCTTGCTGACATCCGCCAGGCCATCGATGGCATCGACACCACGCTCCTCAACAGCTTTGTCGAGCGCATGGACATTGCCACCGAAGTCGCCAAGTCAAAAATCGAGATGGGCAAGGCCGTCTTCGACCCCGCCCGTGAGCGCTCCAAGCTCAACAACCTCGCCAGCCGCGCGCCCGAGCGCTACGAGGCGCAGACCATCACCCTGTTCCGTCTCCTCATGAGCATGAGCAAGGCCGAGCAGCAGCGCTACATCAACGAACTCAAGGGCATCACCGTCTCGCAAAAGGCCCACGCCACGGCTGCAGCCTTCGACACGCCCTTCCCTCAAACGGCCACCGTTGCCTGCCAGGGTGTGGAAGGTGCCTATAGCCAGATAGCCGCGTGCAAGCTCTTCGACGTGCCCGACATCGCGTTTTTCGAGACCTTCGAAGGCGTCATGCGCGCCGTGCGCGACGGCTTCTGCGAGTTTGGCGTGCTGCCCATCGAGAACTCCACCGCCGGCTCGGTCAACGCCGTCTACGACCTGCTCGCCCAGTTCGACTTCCATATCGTGCGCTCGCTGCGCCTCAAGATCGACCACAACTTGCTCGTCAAGCCCGGCACCAAGCTTGCGGACGTGCACGAGGTCTACAGCCACGGCCAGGCCATTGCCCAATGCGCCGGCTTTATCGAGGCGCACGACCTGCACGCCACCAAGTACCCCAACACGGCCATGTCGGCCGAGATGGTCGCCAGCTCCGAACGCACCGATGTTGCCGCGATCGCATCGCGCAGCTGCGCCGCACTCTACGGCCTGGAGGTACTGGAGCCCAACATCCAGGACTCGGACAACAACTACACGCGCTTTGTCGTCATCAGCCGCGAGCCACGCGTCTACCCCGGCGCCAACCGCACCTCGCTCATGATTACCACGGCCAACGAGCCGGGCGCACTCTATCGCGTACTCGAGCGCTTCTACGCGCTCAATATCAACCTCATCAAGCTCGAGAGCCGCCCCATCCCCGGGCACGACTTTGAGTTTATGTTCTACTTTGACCTGGACTGCCCCTTTGGCAGCAAGGCCCTCGATGACCTGCTCGATTCCATCGACGACGTGTGCGAGAGCTTCACCTACTTTGGCAGTTACACGGAGGTGCTCTAGATGACCGATGTCGCCGCAACCCGCCCCTACGGAGTGCTGGGCCGCGTGCTGGGCCACAGCTACACCCCGACCATCTACAAGGAGCTCGCGGGGCTCGAGTACGTACGATTTGAGCGCGAGCCCGAGGACCTCCAGGCTTTTATGACGGGTGACGAATGGGAGGGCACCAACGTGACCATCCCCTACAAGCGCGCCGTCATGGAATACCTGGACGAGCTGAGTCCACTCGCCGAGCGTATGGGAAACGTCAACACCATCACGCGCCTGCCCGACGGCCGCCTGCGCGGCGACAACACCGACTACTTTGGCTTCCAATGCCTGGTCGAGGAGCTGGGCGTCGAGGTTGCCGGCAAGAAGGCCCTCGTGCTCGGTGCCACCGGTGGCGCCGGCACCACGGCAAGCATGGTACTCGGCGACCTGGGCGCCATCGTCGTGCCGATGGGCCGCACGAGCGAAGTCAACTACGACAACATCGCGCAGCAGTCCGACGCCGCACTGCTCGTCAACTGCACGCCCGCCGGCATGTTCCCCCACTGTCCCGATGCCCCCTGCACGCTCGAGGGGCTCGATGCGCTCGAGGGCGTCATCGACATTGTCTACAACCCTGCACGCACGGGCCTGATGCTCGAGGCCGAGCGCCGCGGCATCCCCTGCATCGGCGGCCTGCTCATGCTCGTGGCCCAGGCGGCGCAAGCCGTTGAGCGCTACACCGGCCAGGTCACTCCGCGTGAGCGCATTCTGGACGTAACGGAGCGCCTGTCACGCCGCGAACAGAACATCGCGCTGATCGGTATGCCAGGCTCGGGCAAGACCCGCGTGGGCGAGCAGATTGCCCTGCTCACGGGGCGAGAGCACATCGACCTGGACCGCGCCCTCGAGGAGCGCCTGGGCATGCCCTGCGCCGACTTTATCGTCGAGCGCGGCGAGGCGGCGTTCCGCGAACAGGAGACGGCGGCGCTGGCCGACATCTCCAAGCGAAGCGGCCTGGTGCTTTCCACCGGCGGCGGCGTGGTCACGCGCGACGAGAACTACCCGCTGCTGCACCAGAACAGCCAGATTGTGATGCTCAACCGCAAGCTCGACGAGCTCGCCCACAAGGGTCGCCCCATCACCGCCCGCGATGGCATCGACAAGCTGGCCGAGCAGCGCATGCCGCGCTACCGCGCTTGGGCCGACTGCATCATCGACTCACGCAACTGCGCCGCCAACACCGCCCAAGCCCTCCTCGACACCCTCCCATCCGCTCTCTAATCAAAACCACCACAAAGGGGACAGGCACTTTTGTGGTGGTTTTCCAATCGCAAAGGAAGCAACCATGAAAGCACTCGTCATCAACGGCCCCAACCTCAACATGCTCGGCATTCGCGAGCCGGGTATCTACGGCAGCGACAACTACGACCGCTTAGTGCAGATCTGCCAGGAAGCGGGCGCCGCACAGGGCTTCGACGAGGTCGAGGTCTTCCAGTCCAACCACGAGGGCAGCATCGTCGACAAGATCCAAGAGGCCTACGGCAAGGTCGATGGTATCGTCATCAATCCGGCTGCCTACACGCACACGAGCGTGGCCATCCTGGACGCGCTCAAGGCCGTCGCCATCCCGGCTGTGGAGGTCCACATCAGCGCTGTCGAGACCCGCGAGGACTTCCGCCAGGTGAGCTACGCCCGCCTGGCCTGCTTCGCCACCATCACCGGCGAGGGCCTGAAGGGCTACGCTCACGCACTGGAGCTGCTGAAAGAGCATCTGCTACACTAATCACTGGGACAAAGACATCAGCTATGTTTGTCCCTAAACTAAAGTAACTGTCCAATCGACATACAAAGGAGCTTATCCATGTCCCAGTACGATTACCTCGTCGTCGGTGCCGGCCTTTCGGGTGCCGTCTTTGCCAATGCCGCCAAGCGCGCTGGCAAGTCGGTCCTGGTCATCGATCGCCGCGATCACATCGCCGGCAACATCTACACCGAGGACGTCGAGGGCATCCAGGTCCACCGCTACGGCGCGCACATCTTCCACACCTCCATGAAGGACGTCTGGGACTACGTCAACCGCTTCGCCGAGTTCAACAACTACGTCAACTCGCCGGTCGCGAACTTCCACGGCAACATGTACAACATGCCGTTCAACATGAACACCTTCGCCAAGATGTGGCCGGGCGTCGTCACGCCGGCGGACGCCCGCGCCAAGATCGCCGAGCAGGTGGCCGCCGAGAACATCGGCGAGCCGCAGAACCTGGAGGAGCAGGCGCTGTCGCTCGTCGGCCGCGACATCTTCGAGACGCTCGTGAAGGGCTACACCGAGAAGCAGTGGGGCCGCGACTGCAAGGACCTGCCCGCAAGCATCATCAAGCGCCTCCCCTGCCGCTTCACCTACGACAACAACTACTTCAACGACCGCTACCAGGGCATCCCCATGGGCGGCTACACCAAGATGGTCGCCAACATGCTCGATGGCGTCGAGGTGCGCTGCGGCGTGGAGTACAAGGAGCTGGCCGCCGCCGAGCCCGATATCGCCGCCAAGACGATCTACTGCGGCCCCATCGACGCGTTCTACGACTTCAAGCTGGGCACGCTCGAGTACCGCAGCCTGCGCTTCGAGACCGAGACGCTCGACGAGGCCGACCACCAGGGCGTGGCCGTGGTCAACTACACCGAGCGCGAGGTCCCCTACACGCGCGTCATCGAGCACAAGCACTTCGAGTTCGGTACGCAGGACAAGACCGTCATCACGCGGGAGTACCCGGCCGACTGGAAGCCCGGCGATGAGCCCTACTACCCCATCAACGACGCCAAGAACGAGGCCCTCTACAAGCAGTACGAGGAGCTGGCGGCGCAGGAGGGCGACGTGATCTTCGCCGGTCGCCTGGGCGGCTACAAGTACTACGACATGGACAAGGCCATCGCCGCCGCCTTCGAGCTCGTCCGCAACGAGCTGGGTGTGGAGCCAGCTGAGGCGTAAGAGCCCAACAGCCAAAGGCTGATAGCCATTCTGAAATGTAGAAAGTCCGGTGCAGCATCGCTGCATCGGACTTATTGTTGAGGGAGCACTGCACGCGCACGCGTCCCAAAAAGCAAAGACCCGGCACAATAACCGGGTCTTCAAAAACTCTCTGGTGCTCCATGGCGGATTCGAACCGTCGACCTTGGGATTAGAAGTCCCCTGCTCTATCCAACTGAGCTAATGGAGCATAACGCCGCGCGTCCAAGCGGGTACAAGTTCACACGGCTAATAAATTATAACCTACTTGAACTGGTCGTGGTACGCCTTGCAGACCTCATCCACAGGACCATCCATGCGCAGATCACCCTTCTCGATCCATACGGCACGCTGGCAAATGCGCTCAACCTGCTCCATGGAGTGAGAAACGAACAAGACCGTGACGTCGCCACTCTCGATAAAGTGCTGAATGCGGCGCTCACACTTCTGTTGGAAAAAGACATCGCCAACAGAAAGCGTCTCATCGACAATCAAGATATCGGGCTCGGTAATCGTGGCGATAGCAAAGGCAATGCGTGCGACCATACCCGAAGAGAAATTCTTCAGCGGCATGTCAACGAAGTCTTTGAGTTCAGCGAACTCAATGATCTCGTCAAAACTAGCGTCGATAAACTCCTTGGTATAACCAAGCAGCGCACCGTTCAGATAGATGTTTTCACGCGCCGTAAGCTCCGGGTCAAAGCCGGCGCCGAGCTCAATCAGCGGCGCGATATTGCCGTGGACCATAACCTTGCCTTCGCTGGGCTCCAAGACGCCAGCGATAATCTTGAGCATCGTAGACTTACCGGAACCGTTAGTACCAACAAGGCCAACAACCTCGCCGCGATGCACATCAAACGAAATGTGCTTAAGCGCCCGGAACTCCTCAAAAAACAGCTCGTGCTTAGCGAGTTTAATGAAGTACTCTTTGAGATTCGTAAGCGACTCGGACGCCATATTAAAGATCATGGTGACGTCTTTGACCTCAACAGCAAGAGGCTGCTTGCTGTAATCAATAGCAGATTCAGTCATGCACAGCACTCCTTAGATGTAGAGAATAAACTTGTGCTCGGTCTTATGAAATACGGTATAGCCAATAGCAAGAGCAAGAACAGCCCAGGCAACACATAAGCCGAACGTAAGCGCAGAAGGCACGGTATTGAACAGGAAGATATCACGCATAAACTGGAGATAGTTGTACATGGGATTCAAGACCACCAGCACCTGGATCCAATGTGCCATTTGGCTGATGTAATCGGTCGTCCAGAAAATAGGCGTAAGATACATCCAGGCCGTGATAACAACGGTCCACAGGTGCATAACGTCGCGGAAAAAGACCGCCAGCGCCGACAACATCATGCCCAAGCCCATGCAGAAGCACATAAGCAACAGCAGGCAAACCGGCAGCAGAATTAAATGCCAGGTAGGGACAACACGGAAAAAGAGCATAACAAGGGCGACGGCAACCAAAGAGAAGGAAAAGTTGACAAGAGAAAACAGCACCTTCTGCACCGGAAACACCCAGCGATGGACCTTAACCTTCTTGAGCAGAGAAGACGCCCAAATGATGGACATGAGCGCCTGGTTCGTCGACTCGGACATGACAGAGAACGTAATGTTACCGACAATCAGATATAACGGATACATTTCGGGCGTAATGGACCCATTGCGGCTCTGGCCAAAAATCGTCGAAAACACAATCGACATAACAACCATCATCAGCAGCGGGTTAAGCACGGACCATGCCACGCCCAAAACACTGCGACGATATTTGATCTTAAAGTCTTTGGTGACAAGCTGCTTAAGAATGAACTTGTCCTTTTCAAAATCATTTTTAGCGTGAGAGGCCGGTTTAGCCACCGCTTTCTGACTCTCTACGTTGTCAGCCACGGACCATCTCCTTGTCTCGTAAAACATAACAGTGGAAAGTATAGCCCTCCCATGATGACGATAACCCACCGCAACAAATCTGGAAAACTAACCCATATCTAATCAAAGGGGCAAGCGATAGTTATACTTTCGACCAGATGAGTCATTAAAGGAGGTCCTACATGGGCTATTCGAATACCGCCGTCATAATCCCCTGTTACAACGAAGCGCTGACGATTGGCAAAGTTGTCGACGATTTCCATCGAGAGCTACCCGGTGCAATTGTCTACGTTTACGATAACAACTCGTCCGATGGCACTTCGCAAATCGCAAAGCAACACGGGGCAACAGTGCGCCACGAGCCCAGGCAGGGCAAAGGCAACGTGTGCCGCCAAATGTTCCGCGATATTGATGCCGAGTGCTACTTGATGGTCGACGGCGACGATACATACCCCGCCGAAGCCGCCAAGTCGCTCTGCGAGCCCATCCTTAGCGGCGAAGCAGACATGACTGTTGGCGATCGCCTGTCAAACGGCACCTATGCCGAAGAGAACAAGAGAGCCTTTCACGGGTTTGGCAACAACCTTGTTCGCGCCATGATCAAGTGGATTTACGGCTACAGCTTTGACGACGTGATGACCGGCTACCGAGCCATGAGCAAGCCCTTCGTCAAGACCTTCCCCGTCTTGAGCGAGGGCTTCCAGATCGAAACCGAGCTCTCCATCCACGCCGTCGACCACCGCTGGCGCATTCAAGACGTGCCGGTGGAGTATCGCGATCGACCCGCCGGCTCCGAATCAAAACTCAACACGGTAAGCGACGGCATCAAGGTCATCGCAATGATTGGCACGCTCTTTAAAGACTATCGTCCGCTCAAGTTCTTTAGTCTTGTCGCGATCATCTTTGCCATCATAGGGCTCGCTCTCGGTACACCAATCGTCGCAGAGTACTTCCAGACCGGATTAGTCCCTCGCTTCCCCACGGCCATACTTGCGGCCTCATTCATGTTCCTGTGTGGGTTGAGCCTAGCAACGGGACTAATCCTCGACTCGGTTGCGAAGGTCGAAAGAAAACAATGGGAGCTACAAGCCTATAAAACCTATTCAAAATAAGAAGAGGTCCGGACTTAATCCGGACCTCTTCTTATTTCAGACCTAAATACTGTTCCCAGAACTCTCGCGAAGTCATGTACGGCATGGCATCTTTCCACGCCCCCCTGACGCTCTTGCCTTCTTTACGATATCGCGTCATCAGTTCGTGCTCTCGGCGCCGAATACTCTTGAACCGCAATCGATCCATCGTACGGACCGACCCCTTCTCGCGAGTCGGATCCAGAAAGACCAACGTCATGCAACGCGTCGAGTTGCCCTCAAGCGTACAGCTGCCGTTCTTGACCACATAGCCGGGCTTTCCGCGCAACAGCGCATCGGGAAGATAGTGCTTGTCGTAAGGAATAGATCTCCAGAACTTCATAAATTTCGAAGGATGGAATTCCAGATTAACATTAGCGAGCACTTGTTCCGTAACCCCAGCCTTGCGAAGAAGCTCTGGATCCATTTCAGAAACAGGAATCAGCTTTTCGTTTAACTTACCCTTGCCGATCATCGTCGCGGCGCCATCAAGCTTCTGGAGATACTCAGGGCCGCGCAGATAGTCCTCAAAGCCGTCAAGGATAAACTCAGCAGCCTGATAATCCATATCGCGCAAGTTCTGACGTACCCCTCGCTGAATACGAAGGACAAACATCTTCTCATCAGCACAATCATCGAGAGCAATCATGGCAAAGAAGTTCCGGAAGTACTGGTAACAATCTACCGAAGCGCGGAAACGGCCCTCAAAGCTTGCATGCCACACGCAAATACAATTCATGGTCATATAGACAGGCTTATTGCGTATGCCAAACTCAACGTCGTCGCAGCGGATAAAGAAAGGCATGGGAAGGCCGTTCTTTTCGATAGCTTTCACCGGAATACAACTATACCACCAAGCTCCATAGGCCTGATCAACTTCAACATTTGTGCGTTCATTTTCGAGGATGTCAGCCAGCTTGCCGACATTCAGATCATCTTTTACGCGACGATAAGCACCGGTAGTCGCCACATACGAGACATCCTCAAACTGACGAGTAGGGTCCTCCATTGAGAGCATGGCGCCGTTAATAAAGGCATCCTTATATTTGCCCTTAGCGAGAGAGAGGAGATTGTACGTACGAATCAAACTCTCGGGCATGATAGAGACATCATCATCCATCAAGATGATATGGGTGAACTGATCAGGAATTTCAGTGGCCGCCATCATTCCGCGCGCAAAACCTCCCGAACCCCCCGTGTTGGGATTCGGGAGAACAGTGACAAGCTCATCGGAAAGTAATGCAGAATCGAGCGTCTGGCCATTGTCGACGACAAACATGTGGAAGTGATCGCGGATTGGACCGTCCTCTTTAGAGATGCCGGCTTTAACGAGATCAATGTTGGGAAGGATATATCTCTCATTTTTAAACGTTGTCGTAGACAAAGCGAGGTCAACACGATTTACCTCGTCCTCATCCACAGTTGCGGTATAACAGCCCTTAACCAAAGTCGCGGTAGACGATTCCTCAGAGGATATAGAGAACCCAATAAAGTCAAAATTCTCCAGACAGACACTAATGGCCAACGAGCTCGGTCCATTCTCAGGAGAAAAAGGAGCCTGTTTAATTTGTACTGGATCGAGTGACCCATGTTCTACGCCATAAATGTGCACAAGCCCCGATCCATCAAGAACCAAATTCAGACAGACCTCATCGAGCTGCGCGTATTGACTCCATTTCAAAGCGGAAAATCCGTTGACATACGTCATAAAGTCAACGGTTCCGTTAATCTGCAAGCGATTCCCGGGAAGGGTATGCACAATACCGCCACGTTCAATCCGATAATAGAGTTCCGAGTGGGAAATCGCGTGGTCATCAACGCAGCACACTATGTTGGCTAACTTATAATTAAGTTTCAAAATAAACTCCCATACTTACCTTCGAGAAGATACAAGCAATAACATTATCGCCTAAATTGACTGTAAGTCGCGCACCTCTGCAGGCATCTACAACACCTTATGAATAATGTGAAACATCGCGTATATCTATATAATGAATCAGGATTATTTACAAGAAATGGAGATTTAAATGCCCCTGATGAAGTTCGCAAATGTACTCTTGGAGCACAGCGCACGCGCGGTCAATTATCCCTCTTTGTATTGTCGTTCAACTGAACCCGTTGTCTTTCTTCCCGATAGTGATGCCTGGGAACTCAACGGCGAAGGCGAATTTGACTTCAGCACTTATTTCAACGCGCTTTCGATTAATAAACTTAATACTTATACAAACGCACAAAAGTATTATCTTCACCTCGAACTAAAGGGTGCTTCGTGCGAGGTGGTGCAAACAACCTCTGATAGATTTTCATCATGTCCAATTGTTCTTGATGCCACGAAAAGATGCATAGAGCAATCCGACTCCTTTGTTGTTCTAGATACCGAACTGGTAACGAGCGATGACACAATTCTGGTCGGTTTTATCATTCGTACTACAGGACCCGTACAAATTCGAAACAGCTACTACTCAGTCTTGACGGATCAGCCCCTAAAAGACGTTGAGCTTGTTTTGGCTACTACAACCTTCAAAAAAGAACAGTACATTAAGTCCAATATCGAGCTCGTCAAAACGGCAATCCTTGATAGCGCCGACCCAATCGCCGACCACTTTAATATGCACGTAATAGATAATGGCAGAACGCTCGATTCATCAGCCCTGGAAAACGGCCATGTCCATATTCATCCTAACCAGAACGTTGGCGGCGCAGGCGGCTTCACTTACGGGATGATTCTTGCCAAAGAGCAGAAACCGAAAGCAACGCACGTTCTGCTTATGGACGACGACGTAGCTGTATCTCCAGAGAGCATCAAAAGAACTTATAACCTGCTAAGGATAGTAAACAAAGATTATAACGAAGCGATGATTAGCGGCGCAATGCTAAATTACGGCATTGCTGATCAACAGTGGGAAGACACTGGCTATATGACCCCTCTCGGCTCTTTCTCCCCCGCTAAACCGCCCTTATACCTATCCCGTTTTGAAGACATTGTTTATAACGAGACGTTTAGAATCCCTAAAAACATTCGTGACACCAACGCCCGTTACGCGGCATGGTGGTATTGCTGTATACCGATGAGCACTATAGAAGAGAACGGATTGCCTCTTCCCTATTTTGTAAGGTGCGATGATGCGGAATACGGCGTTCGATGCAATAAACCTTTTATGACGATGAACAGCATCTGCATCTGGCATGAAAGTTTCCACGTTAGATACAACGCGGCAGTTGAGCGCTACCAAACAACGAGGAATACACTTATTGCAAAATTCACCACTGGATTCGGAGCAAACTCTGATTTCATGTACGAATTAAAAAATAACGTTCGACTCGAACTCAAAAAGTATGGTTATAAAAATGCCAGCTTAGTTCTTGATGCATTCGAGGACTTCATGAAAGGACCCGATTACTATAGCGAAATCGGAATTGCCGAGAAAACGTTCATGGAGGCAAATAAGAAGAAGGAAGCAATGGTTCCATTCAGCGAGCTAGAGAGACAAGCTCGCAAGATTGGAATTGAAGGCTTTTCCATTGATACTATTGACAGACAATTAATTGCTGGAGACAAGCCGAGATCGATTTCGCAAAGACTGGTCGATTTTATTACCGATAATAAGCAAAGATTTCTAACAGGAGATGGTTCTGGATTTGCAGTCATCCCCGTACACGGTTGGGAATATCCCGCCGGAGCAATCCGAGAGAAAAAGTACATTATTGTTATTGACTGGTACAACCGAATGGGCTGTATTAGGACAAAAGATACCGAGGAGTACGCCAAGATCCTAAAGCGTTACAAAGCCGATGTTAAACAATACAAGAGATGTGAGAAAGAACTCTCTAAAGCCTATTCTCGGAGTAGGCCGATCGTTACATCAGACGAGTTCTGGAAAAGGTATCTAGGAATCTAAATCTGTCGTCCATGCTGATCTTCTAGCTGATTGGAATTTCGTGACTATCGCTATCGCTATCGCTATAATTGCAATTGTATTTTCTATATTCGTACCTGGCTGTTTACTAACAAAATGCCTCGGATACGACAATGCAAAATCGATAGCGATAGCACCTCCTGTTAGTTGCTGCATTCTCTTATCTTTAGGAGTAATTCTTCATACACTCAGCATTAATGCAGGCGTTGTATCAATGCTCCTGATTCCAACGGTCGTTCTGCTTATAATCTATTCACTCATAAAACATAGATACGGTTCCTCTAACAACAAAGCTGATCAACTTTTCATCCTGAGTTTTTACGTGCTTATTGGTGTTCTATTGGTTCTTTTTGTTCTATTTAGGCACCAGCATGGATTTGAAGCATTCCAGCCAGACAATGACAACGCGACTCATTTAGCCATTATTAAGAACATGGCATCGAGTAAAATCTTGTCAGTGTTATCCACAAGCGCTTATTTTGATACCTCAGTCAGCCCTGAAGTAAACACTGCGGGCACCTTTTACCCTTCTATATTTCATATAATCGCAGCTCTTTCGATTTTCTCTTCTGGCGTAGCTGTCCAGGTGGCTGAAAACTTAACAGCCGCAGTAATCATCGCAACGGTATATACCACGGGTTGTTACGCGCTATTCAGAGCAATTGACCCAAACAATAGAAACTTATCAATCACCGGAGCCGTAGGCTGCCTACTAATTGTCGGATTTCCTTGGAGGTTCATTGTATGGGGCCCGTTATACCCCAATTTATTGTCTCTTTCTTTAATTCCCGCGGCGCTCTCAGTAGAGATTGAAATCTGCAATGCAATTAAAGAGAACAAGCTAAACTTGCACCAAGTCATTTTGTTTTTACTGACAATAATTGCAATAAGCGGATCACATCCAAATGGACTCTTTACGCTAGGGGTGCTTAGTATTCCATTATTATCTGACACCCTAGTTAGTAAGGTCAAAGCCTATAACAAAGGCAAACTCATCCCAGCACTTTCCATGCTTGGCCTCTTTACCTGCATCATGACCATATGGACCATCTGTTTTTTGCATCCATCATTTCAAGGCGTTGTAAACTACACATGGCCAGCAAACCAATCCTTAATTAAGGCGGTTAATTCCCTTTTACTTTTTGGTTTTACCCGAGATTCAAACGAACCCATTCTATTGATTTTACTATGCATCGGATTAGCTCACACACTGCGAAAAAAAGAAATTCGCTGGATAGTTGCCTCTTATCTGCTAACCGCATCCATGTTTATTATTGCAGTAAGCAGCGATGGAGCAGTAAAACAATATCTTTGTGGTTTTTGGTACTGCGATCACAATAGAATCGCAGCCTGCACATCTTTAGCAGCTATGCCCCTAATCTGCATTGGATTAGCTTCATTATTTTCGTTATTGGATAATAAGATATCGAATTGTCACAAGATAATAGCCAAAGAAACGCCAATATTAAAACTGGTCGCATCGGTTTTGATTATCCTGCTAGTTTGCTTCCCGTTTTTCGTTGATAATTTTCTGGGCTATCCAACAACTTTTCAAGACTACAAGAGGCTCCTTGATTACAAGTTTGACAAAGAGTCCCCGAGTGTTTACTCATCGGATGAAATAGACTTTGTCAACGAATCCAACAAGCTCATAAAACATGGAGCAAAAGTCATCAACATTCCATTTGATGGAAGCTGCCTTGCTTATGACATTCAAGATTTGAATACATATTATCGAGATCCTCATATCAGCGGATCAAAAAATTCAACGGAGACAGAGCGCAGCTGGCTTTATAGAAAACAATTATCCAATTATCTTGATTGTCAACAAATCAGGGATGCCCTCAAGAATGATCATATTGAATATGTTTTGATGCTTGATATCGGCGAATCTGAAGGTGAACCGGAAAGGTACTATGCTGGTTATAACGAAAATGATTGGAGCGGCATAACATCGATTAACGAAAACACACCCGGTTTTAGTCTTGTCTTAGCAAAAGACGATATGAAACTATATAGAATTAATTTTCAATAGCCTATAGTGAGTATTTACTCGCTTGAACACTGCCGAATATCGCGAAAAAAGCACCGTCGTTATTGTGCTTAGGCACCGGGCCTATCATTGGCCCCGGTGCCCTTTATTGCTAACGGCAGATCTCGCAGCGCTGTCTAATGTTTGTCTCGCCCATGCAACCCAAACCGCGCTGTACACGATCCTTTGACAGCACAGAAGCCAGAGAAGAGGGACGGGTTGAAGGTCGAAAAGGAAATCAGGGAATCGCACGGAGTCGGATCGACCAATTTACGAAAGATTCTTGATAGTACCGGCTATTTATCAGCTTTGGACTTTAGACATCAGAAACTGAATCAAACGTTGCAATAACATAGCGATGCAGACGTCAGCAAGTATTCGAACAACAAGCACACCAAGCCACGCCAGCCCTTGGCTAAGAGCGCCAACCGCCCTACGATTTGCCCCCACCTTAATATGCCATCTTCTGCAACATGAACCATCGGTACATACAGCGTAAGAGAGCCCAACCGGCTAAGTGTTTGCCATAATTTTGATAAATTATGCCCTCCCTGTTCAATCAACGCCAAAAATAAAATGAGGCACAGAGGGCTTGCGATTGCGCCAACGATATTGCGAACAAAATCAAAAACTGACCTTCCGTAATCACACATGGCCATCGAGAATCCATTAAAACCAACAACAGCCCAGAGCCAGACGGCAAACAACGTAGGAATTACGAATTCAGCACCGATTTTCTCCGTAAACCAGCCATGTTTATTTGCATAAGTTCCCAGCATTACAAAGGGAACGGCGCACAATCCAGTTTGAATATCGAAAGGAAGGAAGACTACGTGAGCAGAGAGTAGTCCTAAAAAGAAACATAGGAGGGAAAGCGATATTGGTCGTTTTGTCTTAAACAGTTTGACTGCAATCATTCTCGCTCATAATAGTGCAAGAAGGAACCATGTTCCACCGATACGCACATGTAAAGGGCAAACTGCAAGTTCAGTCGAGGGGACATCACCCGCGCCATACACACTAGCAGAGTGCCAATCCTTGAAGAGTTGCTTCGTTGATCCCATATCATGCAGAAAAAGTTTTATGCGCTCACAAAAGTGATTATGAGAATTGAAGAAACCGCATAAGGAATGACCAACGCCCTGACCTCCTTTGCAAGTTCATAACGTCTATCGACATGTAAGAAATAACCACTCGTTACGAAGAAGACTGGGAGGTGAAAAGTAAACGCCAAAGCGAAAATGAGCTGTGATCCGGCGCCTAAACCCAAAAAGCGAATCGCGGTACGGCCTGCGATGACCGCGATAATTGCAAGTGTCTTGGCAACGTCAATAAACTCGACCCTGTGCTTAATTTCTTGATCCGAAATACTTGATGCCTATTGAATCCCATCTATCGAAGCACGCATGGCGTGCGAGGGCGTGAACAGCCAAAATGACTAGCGTGAGCGCAGTCTACGCCTCGTCAAATTAACATAACAAAACAAGCAGTATGGTAACGAACGCACCAATATCAAACTGCAGATGCTATTTATCTAAAGCCACCGCTTGAACGAGAGAATTCAATCTTTCCTCTAGCCTGGCCAACCTAAGAGAATTGCAGAAATCGCGAACAACGAGAACGGCGATCACATACAAAAACACTAAGTTTGAAGGCGAAACAAAACCAAATAGCGCCGAACAAGCGACTGCTATTTCAGGAAAAATGACTAGTATCACAAAGCTCAAGCTAAACAACAGCCAAAAAAGCGAATCCAGAACTTGCATCTGGGACTTCTTAAGCTTTCGGACTACAAATAACAAAACAACGGCTGCACTAACAATTAGCAACTCGCGAAGTGATAAAGACATAACCATCACCTAAACCACTGAACAATAAGAAGCGTTACGAATACCCGGAGCATATACTGCGTAGACTTAACCGGATTTAAGTAGCTCTCTCCACCTTGACGTTCACGCATTGAAACCTGAACTTCGGAAACCGAGTATCCTTGTTTTAAAAACAAAGCAAGTGACTCTGGCTCGGGATTAAGAGTGTTGTCGAAATAATATCTTTCGAGTACAGGGCGACTAAACAGCCTGAAGCCGGATGTGGGATCACTAATGCGATGACCGGTCAACATCTTAATCAAGACGGTAATCATGCGTGAACCAATCATGCGCATCGATTTATCTTTGCGGACAGTCAGAAACCTAGAGCCGATAACGATATCGGAACCAGTATTTTCCGCCTTCTCAACAAGCGCAGCCAAATACTCTGGGCGATGTTGCCCGTCGGCATCAAACTGAATCATATAGTCGTAACCATGATCGACAGCATATCGAGCCGCAGTCTGAAATCCAACAGTCAGGCCGCAATTGATTGGCATGGTGATGACCTTACAGTCCAACGAATCACAAATCTCGCCCGTCCTATCACGTGAGCCATCATTAATAATAATGAAGTCGAAGTCCGGAGCAACCGATCGAAGCTCTTTAATTGTGCCCTCAATGCATTCCTCTTCGTTATATGCTGGAATTGCAATAAGTACATTCGATCTAGACGACAATCGAGCACCATTCTCTCGTGACATAATTAGTAGAACCTAAACAGCCATTCAATATATCTTATGAGTAGCTAAAACATACGCTTATTATATATTCACTCATATCGCATTGGCATATACGATAAGAAACAAACGGGCATAGCCTATTCATGCAACAATCGTCCTTTACCGTTGAGATAAGGAATTCAAATGAAAGCTACAATCATCGTCCCAGTCTATAACGTTGAAAAATACCTAAGCCGCTGTCTCGATAGTCTCGTTCACCAGACTATCTCTGATTATGAAGTTCTCTGCGTAAATGATTGCAGCCCCGATAATAGCGATCTCATTCTCTCGGAATACCAAGAGAAATACCCCTCAAGAATTCGAGTTCTAAATAATGAGTGCAATTTAGGTCTTGGACGAACAAGGGAAAGAGCCCTCGAGCATGTTTGTAGTGAATATGTCTTCTTTGTAGATAGCGATGACTATGTCGCTCCCAATTATATCGAAACTTATCTTCAGGCAGCCGAAGATGGCGACTACGACATCATCGCAGGAGGTTTCATAAGGGATATTGATGGCAAACTGAAAAGGCATCGCATATCAAACAGCGTATGGAGTACGACAACTTATGCGATTGCATGGGCAAAGCTCTTTAAAAAGTCCTTTATCGAAGAAAACAAACTGGGCTTTACCGGTGTCCCTTGCGGTGAGGATATCTACTTTAGCCTCTGTGCCTTTTACTGCAACGCGAAAGTGAAAATCATTCCATACGAGGGTTATTATTACTACTTCAATCGCCAATCCATCACCGGTTCAATGAGCTACAAGAAAAATCATGAGCAAATCATGGCGGAAATGTTTGACCTTTTCCTTGAAAGCCACGATCTCTCAAAACTTCCGAAAAGCAGATTCGATGTTATTGAATACACCTATTTAGCAAACATGATCAATGCCTTGGTTGTTTTTAATAGGGGTTGCGGACCAGAGCTGATGAAATCAAAATATGATCTCGTTTTCTCGCACGCACGGAAGCATTTTCCGAACTATCTAAAGAATCCTCATATAGGTATTCTAAAACCCAAAGGCCAGACCTTAAAAATTCGCCTAGGAGTGGGGGTGCTACTTGGTTTGCAGAAATTTCACCTTGACTGGCCCGCATACTACATCATTTCTAAACTGTAATTGCCCTTAACAGCGACAACCACTTGACGCAAAGGATAACCGTGCGACGAATACTAATTGCCAGCGCATATTACGCCCCTCATATGGGAGGTGTGGAGCGATACACTGAAAACCTCGCCAGGAAATTGGCAGAGCTTGGCAACGAAGTTGTTGTTGCCACCTCTTCAGATTCGGAAAGAATTGGCAGCTTTATAAGCGAAAACAACGTCTCTCTAATTGAGATACCCTCGGTGTCTCTTATGAATGACAGATTTCCTATAATTAAGCCAATACCGAGCACATTTCGGGCTTTCCGTCAAATAATGGAATTGCCCATCAGCGATATTATTATTAATACTCGTTATTATCCGATTTGTCATTTTGCATGCAGGGTTGCCGCGAAAAAGTGTATACGGCCAGTTTTAATTGACCATAGCTCCGGATATTTGTCTACAGAAAAAAGTCCAATGGGTTATCTCATGCGATTATATGAAGGACTGTCAACAAAAATCATTTCTAGAAGCAAGCCAGTTGCATGCGCTGTTTCAAATCGAAGTTTACAATGGATAAAAAGCTTGGGATTTTCGCCCCATTCCGTAATACCCAACTCAATTGATGCGGTCGCATACTGCGCATCCGCATCAGAAAGAGACTGGAATTCTGAGCTTAATATATCTCCCGATGCATTTGTTGTTACATATGCCGGTCGCCTGATTGAGGAAAAAGGCGTCATGAAGGCAATAGAAGCAATCGACGGCATTCATGGCAAAAACATTCATTTGATCATTGCGGGCAGTGGCCCATTAAATACAGCGGTGTCCAACGCGCAAAATGAAAGAATCCATTTTGTCGGAAGATTAAATGAATCTGACATGTCATCCTTGCTACGCTATGCGAGCTGTTTTCTAATGCCTAGTGAATATCCAGAGGGCATGCCGACCGTTCTTCTTGAGGCTGCAGCTCAAAAATGCGCAATCGTGGTTAGTAATTGCGCAGGCGCATCTGATATCATCCCCGAAAGCAATTTCGGTACAGTTTTGCAAGACTGCGCAATCGACTCTATTCAAAAGGCTGTCCTAGTATATTTCGAAAACCCGAATTTACTTTTTGAGCACTCTCATAATGTTCATGATCTAGTATGTTCGCGATTCACATGGAGTCAGACTGCCTTGAATCTATGCACAAATGTCCTAGATACGCTATCTGCCAACAATAACTGAGGGCACCAGGCGGCTATTTAATCCTCCGTTGCCCTCAACCCATCAAAACCATGATACTACAGGGCCCGCTACTGCCCCTGGGCGCGGTAGCGGGCCTCGGTGGCCTCCTTGGCCGGGCGCCACCAGGGCTCGTTGGCGACGTACCAGTCGATGGTGGCCTTCAGGCCCTCGGCGAAGTCGGTGTGGGCCGGCCTCCAGCCGAGCTCGCGCTGCAGTTTGGTGGAGTCGATGGCGTAGCGGCGGTCGTGGCCGGGGCGGTCGGCGACCCAGTCGAAGTCCTCGGGGTCGCGCCCCATGGCCTCCAGGATCATGCGCAGGACCGTGATGTTGTTCCTCTCGCCGTCGGCCCCGATGAGGTAGGTCTCCCCCGTGCGGCCCTTGGTGAGGATGTCCCAGACGGCCGAGGAGTGGTCCTCGGTGTGGATCCAGTCGCGGACGTTCTCGCCCTTTCCGTAGAGCTTCGGCTTAACCCCGTCGATGATGTTGGTGATCTGCCTGGGGATGAACTTCTCCACGTGCTGGTAGGGGCCGTAGTTGTTGGAGCAGTTGGAGATCGTGGTGCGCAGGCCGTAGGTGCGGGTCCAGGCGCGCACGAGCATGTCGGAGGAAGCCTTGGTCGAGCTGTAGGGGCTCGAGGGCCCGTACGGCGTCTCCTCGGTGAACTTAGCCGGGTCGTCGAGCGCCAGGTCGCCGTAGACCTCGTCGGTGGAGACGTGGTGGTAGCGGATGCCGTATTTCCGGACGGCCTCCAGCAGGCGGAAGGTGCCCTCCACGTTGGTGCGCAGGAACGGCTCGGGGTCGGCGATGGAGTTGTCGTTGTGGCTCTCGGCGGCGTAGTGGACGATGGCGTCGTGGCCCGGCACCAGCTCATCGAGCAGCCCGGCGTCGCAGATGTCGCCCACGACGAGATCCACGCGGTCGGCGGGCAGCCCGGCGATGTTCTCGGGATTGCCGGCGTAGGTCAGCTTGTCCAGGACGGTCACGTGGACGCCCGGGTGGTTGTCCACCACGTAGTGCACGAAGTTGCTGCCGATGAAACCGCAGCCGCCCGTGACGATGATGTTCTTAATCATGGAATCTGCATTATTCAACACATATCACTTTGAACCAGCCCGCATCAAACGATAACTCGAAATGATTTGATAATTAATCAACGATTTTCCAGCACATTCGCAATATATTCACTCGCATGACCATCGCCATAGGGATTAGACGCATTGCTCATTGCCGCATATTCTGTTTCATCAGAAAGCAGGCGACTAAACTCGCGATAAATGACATCTTCCTTTGTTCCAACAAGTTTTAAAGTTCCGGCCTCTATGCCCTCAGGACGCTCAGTGGTGTCTCGCATGACAAGAACGGGCTTGCCAAGACCAGGCGCTTCTTCCTGAATACCGCCAGAATCGGTAAGGATAAGATAACTTGCCGCCATGAAGTTATGAAAATCAAGCACTTCAAGTGGATCAATAATATGGAGTCTTTCAAAACCATCGAGCTCTTCGTGTGCAGCCTTACGCACAAGAGGATTCATATGAATCGGATAGATTGCCTTAGTATCTGGATGCTCTTCCATCACACGACGTATTGCGCGAAACATCCTATGCATGGGTTCGCCCAGATTCTCACGACGGTGTGCGGTAATTAGTATTAGACGAGATCCATTAGCCCAATCTAGTTCGGGATGGGAATATGTACCGCAGACAGTCGTTCTCAGGGCATCAATACCAGTATTACCTGTGACCCAAATCTTTTGCGTCGACTTCCCTTCATCAATCAGATTCTGCTTACTCTTCTCCGTAGGCGCAAAGTAATATTCACTTATGATATCAACTGCCTGTCGATTAAATTCCTCAGGCCAAGGACTATAGATATCATGCGTACGAAGACCAGCTTCTACATGTCCGATAGGAATCTGCAAGTAGAAACACGCAAGCGCGGCAGCAAAACTAGTAGAAGTATCTCCGTGAACAAGCACGACATCAGGTTTTTCATTCTCAAGAATAGCCTTAAGTCTCAATAAGACATCACTTGTCACATCAAACAGAGTCTGTCCCGGTCTCATAATAGCAAGGTCATAATCAGGCTTGACATTGAAAACGCGCAGGACCTGATCAAGCATCTCACGATGCTGCCCAGTAACAACGACGGTAGTATCAAATTTGTCGAAACGACGCCTAAGCTCATTGACAAGTGGGCACATCTTGATTGCCTCGGGGCGCGTTCCAAAAACTAACAGAACCCTTTTCTTACGCATCATTTATTTCCCCTGTCTAACTCGATCAATAGCAATGACACCCAAATCAAACTGTAAATTAGTAGATAATTTACGCCACAAGTAAGAAAGAATGATTGCAAGAAACGCAATCGCCCGTAGACCCTGCAGTGTCCCAATCCAACGAATCGGTATGACCGCCTTGATCGGATTCGCGGTAACTGAATTCACGAAATAATCCTTAGCGCTTAGAAAAACTAAATATTACGAATAATTGGGCCCACAAATCTTCTAGCGAACTCTCTTTCATAAGCATCAAAGCAAAAAGTAATAGAAACCACCGTATATAGAAGTGAATAGATCAAACCTCCAGTAACCAGTGCCGACCAACCATGCCAATCAAAATAAGTCCAAATAGTATTAAACCCAAAAGAGGTAATTAAAAGAGGGACTAAAATCGATAGAATATTCCTCCAAAACTGAAGAATATCCATATCTAGCTTTCTTGCATAATACCAGTTCATAATAAGGCCATTTCCTATGGCAATTGAAACAGCTGTTGATATGGCTGAACCTGTTACTCCGAACAACCTGCATAGAAATATAGAAATAAATACGTTAATTACAGCAATTGCGGCATTCATGTAGCCTCGAAATTGGTATACATCCTTGACCTGCATAATAATAAGACCCAGATTTTGAATGATATCAACTGTAAATGGCACCATAACTATCATGGCAACCCAATAAGCATCAGCAAACTCGTGCCCCGCCCAGAGGGTAATAAAATCCTGACCAAAAATCGCAAAACCGCTGAGAACAAGAAATGCAACATAAAAGGAAATTCTTCCAACTTTGATGAAAAGCCGAGAAAGATCAGCAACTGAATCAACTGAATGAAGCACAATATCGGTAACCTTTGGAAGAAATACAGTAGATATAGATGTTCCTAAAACCATGTAAACTGAGTAAATTTGTGCACCTATCGCAAATACAGCAATTAAGTCGGCACCATAAAAATATCCTAGAATTAGTTGGCCTGATTTCCAGAAAACTTGATCGGAAAAGGCAACCAATATTACCGCCGAAGAAAACAGCAGCATCTCCTTAGCGAGCTTCCAATCCATTCCGTGGAAAGTAGCTTTTGCTTCAAGAATGCTAGAAACAAAAAATCGCTGGATTAAAGCACAGAGTAGATTTGCAAGAAAGGTCATGCAAGTAACCAGCAGTGCAGAAGGCCAGAAATGCATAAACACAACTACTAGCAAAGGCTGAAGAATGGCTGTAATCAACTGGGACAGGCGCAGAAAAACGAATTTCTCATGAGCGGTGATAACGGCGATGCTAATGATGTTATTCATAACAACAACCATATCTGCGGCCAGAACAACAAACATTAATGACATTTCGAAGAGCTGAGCCGTGCTGAACGAATTTGAGTATGAATAGACGACTATTATCCCCACAAATAGAATTACGACAACTGCAACGAACGAAATAATCCAGAACAGCCTTTTTGCTATTGCAAGAGTATTTTCCATCAATTCAGAATCGTCCTGAAGATATGCCTTGCTATAGAACTTAGTCACGCTCGAAGCAAGAACTGTATTGATTACCGTAAGGTAAGCCATAATAGAGCCAACGAATTGATAGAGACCGTATTCGGCCTGGCCGATACCCTTTAATAAGATGGGAACATATAGCAACTGAACAAGAATCTGAACAATTGAATAGGCATAAGATATAATTACGCCTGCTTTTCTACTGGATTCAATCTTCACACGGGAACCTTTCAAACTCACATTCGAGAAACGTAGATCTTAATTAAGATAGAGGCATAGAAGTGAAACAGCTTTGCATTTTTACACCTACATATAATAGAGAACATACCTTAAAGCGGTTATACGAAAGCCTGAAAAAACAAACTGACTCTCGTTTTTATTGGCTTGTAGTCGATGATGGCTCGACGGACGGGACACAGAGCTTATTTGATTCATTTGCAAAGGAATCAGCTATCGAAATCGAATATATAAAGGTAGCGAATGGCGGAAAACAACGAGCCTGCAATTTAGCTGCAGAAAAATGCACTTCAGAACTGTTCATGTGTGTTGATTCCGACGATTATCTCACACCTGATGCGGTCCACTTCATATTAACGGCGTGGCAAAACGCAGGAGATGCTATTGGTATTGCTACGCCCCAGTTCGCTCGAAACAACCAATTTCCCAGCAAGACCGAAGCAAAGCTATCATCGCTCTACAAACAATATGGCTATAAAGGAGAGACCTGCATTGCTACATTAACGAGCGTTGTAAGGGCACATCCTTTCTACATTGCCGAAGGAGAAAACTTCATTCCTGAGGTTTATCAATTTGATCAAATTGACCGTAAATATAACCATCTGCTATGCAATAGGGAAATATGTAAAGGTGAATACTTGCCCGATGGTTATTCGGCCAACTACAAACGCATATTATTAAAAAATCCGCGCAGTTACGCCGAATATAAAAAGCAGTGCATAGAGTTCTGTGACACACTCATGCAGAGATTCAAGGAGACTATTCTTTATCTAATGTGGTCAAAGATTGCCGGAGACAGCATCCTTTTTGCATTTAAAAAAGCAAAGTCTGTTGGCGCCATTTCTCCGGCAATACCATTTGCCGCAGTATTAGAACCATTGTTTAAGAAATACATGAATAGAGCCTAATCATTGATTGGGCTCTATTCTAAGACCATTTAAATTAATTTCGGTTTGCAAAAAAGGCTTTCAATGCTGAAGTCAAGGGCTTGAAGTCATTTGTTTTAAATCCATACTGGAGCCGTACTATTAATCCGGCAAGCATTGGGTTGACCCAAGAATGACGGGTGAGGAAACAACGCCTTTCTTTCAGCAAACCCTGCTCAACCTCATCAATCCAAGACCCGTTAAAATGATGTATAGTAACAGAATTTTCAGTAAGATGAATGTCACCAGATTCATGACTCTTGGGACAAAACCAATCGCTTGGGTACAGTGTGAATCCATCAACTATCTGCATTGTATTATCAAGCTTTAGTCCGAGGGCCTTACAAGCTTTTGTAATCACTACAACATTTGTCGTTAGGTCGTACGATCCATCGCTTTTAATAAAAGAACGTACATCGTAATCATTCAAAAGCTTCCGGAATAACGGGAATCCCTTTTCGCAAGCCATAATACCTGTAGGCACAGAAGAATCCGATTCGAAACCTGAAAAAGCATGGTTGGTCAAAAAGGGATCAAGAGATTTAAGAACTTCAACGTCAGTATCCATATAGATACCGCCCTCATTAACGAGAATCCATAGACGGGCATAATCACTGACAAACGCCCATTTCTTAGCTTCATATGCCTGTTTAACATAATTGTTAGAAGATAAATCAAAGTTCGATTCGTCCCAACGCTTTATCTCATAATCTGGGCAAAACTTCTTCCAGGACTCGATGCACGCGACTGCCTCTTCAGGCAAATCGTTATTTCCGAACCAAATATAGTGAATCACCTTTGGAATATGCTTTTCGTTCAACTGAGGCTCCAAAAAAATCGATTACTTAGGTTACTTAATCAAAACAACGCTCTGGTTGTATTCACTTTTATTTGCATTGTTAAAGCAGGGACCAATTAAATTGCCCGGAAGAATCTGGTGCCACATCTTATTCTCATAAGGAGTATCACCCCAGAAAAAGCCTATATGACAATCAATTGCCCCATTCGTCTTGAAGAAAATAATATCGCCTTTCTGTGCATAGCCGCTATTCAGCATATCTCGAACAGTTCTAAACTCATACATTTTGCAACCAGAGTCACAAGCATAACCATACCAACGCCAGGCATTAATATAGCCTCCCCCACCAGGCCCGCCGGCCCATGGCGAATGTGCGTTATTCCTGCCTATCGCTGAAACATCCCCACCAACAGCAGCATAAGCATGAGCAACAAATCCAGTGCAGTTCATACCCGTATAGCCGTCCCATCTTGGACTTCCGTTGGGATAAAGGCATGTGTCATATGAGAAGCCGCCGGAATAACGCGTGCCCAGATAATAAGAATCATACTGATGCGAAGTAAGCCATGTAAGCAGGCTGATTCTACTAACCCCAAGAACGGTCGAACTTCCGATTGGATTGTAATAAACCTGCGTAGACTTGGAATGAACCGATCCGTCAGGATAGGTCACATCACAGTACAAAACATAATAGCCCGAACTCAAGCCCAAATCGGAAGGGTTAAAGTAGGCATCATTAGTAGTTGATTTCGCCCTCAGGACGCCCCATTGACTCCAATCCGGTTTCGCCCAGACAAATTTAAATTCAAATTGACCGGATTTCTCCGCATCAAGAGTTCCCATATCCGCGCGAACGCCCCATGAGTAATCTCCGTCAGTAGATATAGCTGTAATTCTCGAATAGTCCCAGACACCGACATGAATCCTGCGAGTGGTAACCTTACCGTCAGAGCCGCTCACATCACAATAAATATCATACTCACCGGGTTTATCAGGAGTCCAAGATAGTGAAGAATCGGAACCATTCTGTGCAATGCCCCAATTTGACCAGTTGTTCCTACTCCAAACACTTTTATAGTTCAGGAATCGAGTATCCCCCGAGCAATCAGATGTTACGGATACTTTATCACCAGGCTTAACAAAAGCGTTGGAAACGGATATGCCTTTATAAGACCAATCTTCCGGGACAAAAAAGCAGACTTTTTTACACGTAAGCGTTTGTCCGGTCAAAGTGTCAATTACATCTACATATAGTGATATGTTGCCCGTTTTCGCAACAACCCAATCTAATGAAGACAGACCTTCCCCAGAATCTATAACGCCCCATTCATTCCAATTGTTTCTCATCCAAACGTACTTATAGTTAACGCCTCTATTATTACGAACAATCAGATTGGGAGTAATAGCAACTGTATCCCCAGCGGAAACTGATCCATCAGAGGGCTCCACGGAAATCGAAGTGAAATTAGACAAGTTATTGTCCACACGCACGGGGAACTTGCGCGTGGTGACGCGGCCGGCCGAATCGATGGCGTCCACCCAAATGTTGACGTCTCCGGTCACCTCGGGGGTCCAGGGGCAAGACGCGGAGGGCTCGCCCTGGCGGATTGACCCCCAGCGAGACCAGCCGCCCTGCTCCCAGACGAACTTGTACCTGACCGAGCCCGCATTGCCGGAGACGGACAGGCCCAGCTCGCACTCGTCGCCGAGCAGGGGCGACCCGCCGTCGCTAGCCTTCGCGGAGAGGCCGTCGAGGGAGAAATCCTCGGTTATGCTGACGGGAAGCACGGATGTCGCGGAGAGGCCGCCGACTGAGACGTCGACGTAGACCCTGTACGAACCGGACGACGCGGGCTCCCAAGCGCAAGATGTCGCCTCGGACGGCCCCTGCGCAACCCCCCACTCGGCCCAGGAGTCCTTCTGCCAGACGAACTTGAGCTTCGCGCCGGGTGCGGCCGCCGCATGAATGGAAACCTTCATACCGGGGGACCACTCCAAGTCGGGCCCTCCGTCAACCGAGAGACGGCAAGCGTCCACATGCACGGGGAACTTGCGCGTGGTGACGCGGCCGGCCGAATCGATGGCGTCCACCCAAATGTTGACGTCTCCGGTCACCTCGGGGGTCCAGGGGCAAGACGCGGAGGGCTCGCCCTGGCGGATTGACCCCCAGCGAGACCAGCCGCCCTGCTCCCAGACGAACTTGTACCTGACCGAGCCCGCATTGCCGGAGACGGACAGGCCCAGCTCGCACTCGTCGCCGAGCAGGGGCGACCCGCCGCCGCTAGCCTTCGCGGAGAGGCCGTCGAGGGAGAAATCCTCCACCAGGCCAGACATATTATTGGCAGAATCGACGAAAAGAGATGAAGTGGCATGATCTGCCGCAAAGGAATACGAAGCGGCCAAAGGCAAAATCAAAAAAGCAACAAATATTGCAAGGATGAGCTTACGGCAAACTGTCTTCATCGGAATCAGGCATCCTAACAAACGAAGCTGTATAACTGAAATCTAAAGACGACTAGCGCTAAAGGGAAAATCGCATCGTTAGATAATTCTGTTAATAATCGCTGCGATCCTTTGGCCGTAACCATCCCCAGGGACAGCCCATAAACCATTGAGGTCCTCTAGACACGGAGCGATGCCCAGATATCCCCTATCAACAAGTATTTGATAACGAGGGTCAACACAAACATTGTTCAAGGGCATGCGGACCGCATAACCTTTTAAATGCTGAGACTGGGCAAGCAACCCCTGATATATGTTGTCAAACCTTGCTCCACCAACCTGAAGACCGGTAGCGCCTAGGCCCGCGAAGTTGCACTGGTCTGCAGATACCGAACCCCCAAACTGAAGCCATCCAGTCTCCAGCATCGCTTGGGCAAATACAACCTCAGGTCTTACGCCTTCAGAGGAGGCGGCCAAAATAACCTGATTACAAAACTCAGTAATGCTAGAAGCACCCCTTTGCGAATAAACCTCAGAGGGATAAGTATGTCCGGTAGAAACAAACAAACGAGCCATGGATTCAGCAGATATCGTAGACGTACCCATAATTGGCGTACCGTCGACCGTCACCTTGCGGGTGAGGTGCTTGGCCTGCTCGCCGTCGATCACGTCGAGGTAGAGGGTGTACTCTCCGGGCTCGGAGGGGGTCCACTCGCAGGAGGCGGAGGAGCTGGAGCCGCCGCCGACGGTGCCCCACTTGGCCCAGCCGCCCTTCTCCCAGACGAACTTGTACTTGAGGCCGCCGGCGTCGCCGGAGACCCTGGCCTGGAGCTTGAGCGGCTTGCCGGAGCGCGCCTCGCCGGAGACGTCGAGGCCCTCGACGCTGAAGCGGTCCTCGACCGTCACCTTGCGGGTGAGGTGCTTGGCCTGCTCGCCGTCGATCACGTCGAGGTAGAGGGTGTACTCTCCGGGCTCGGAGGGGGTCCACTCGCAGGAGGCGGAGGAGCTGGAGCCGCCGCCGACGGTGCCCCACTTGGCCCAGCCGCCCTTCTCCCAGACGAACTTGTACTTGAGGCCGCCGGCGTCGCCGGAGACCCTGGCCTGGAGCTTGAGCGGCTTGCCGGAGCGCGCCTCGCCGGAGACGTCGAGGCCCTCGACGGACCAATTGACTACTTTATATTTGGAGGTGCTCGATATGTAACCATTGGAGTCAACAACATCGGCATAAATTTCGTATTCACCAGCTTGCGGCAAAGTCCAAACAACCGACGGGGCGGTCAAATCTTGACCGATCACGCCCCAGTTAGCGTCAGCCCAATCTGCCCCAGCCCTATGCCAAACAAACTTATATTTGAGTCCTTCGGTCTTGCCGGTAACATTCACTCCAACTTTAATCGAAGATCCAGCGCGCCCCAATTCTTCCGAAAAGGTAATTCCATCAATGGAATAAGGGTGAGGGAACTGCGCAATAATAGCGGCAGCATCAGCCTCGCCAAGGCGACGGCAGCCGTCGTCAGAGAAATAGTTAGCGACATCGCCGGAATTCGAAATAAAGCCGTGTTCAATAAGAATACCAGGGATTCCATGCTCGCGGGCACATCGGATTACCGCAAACTCATCTCCCACTTGCATCTGGAAAACGCCGCGATACGAAAGGCCCATAGCGGCAAGGTTGTTCATAACCTTATTGGCAAGCTCAACAGAAACCTGCGTGTAATCGGTACCATTTGCAGTAGGAGCATAAACCTCAGCACCATGAGCAGCAGAGGAGCCAGAATTAATATGGAAGCTCACAAAAGCCTGAGCGCCTTGATCGATGCAACGCTGAACGCGATATAGAAAATCATCACCGGAATAATTGCCGTATTGCTCGCGAGCAAGAACAACCTTGAAACCATAAGCTTCAAGCCTATTCTTGCAGGCAGTCACAATCTTCCAGGTAAGATCGGCCTCACTTTTACCATTACCCTGGGCTCCGGGATCAGACCCGCCGTGGCCAGCATCAAGAGCGATTACGCTAACATTACGCGCGGAGCGTGCGGCATAGGTAGAGACACCATCCGGAGAATCGGCGCACTCCAACGCCTGCTGAATAGACTGGGCCTCAACAGCATTTCCGTCCCCATCTGCATAATAAACAGATGTGCCCTCAGAGTTCATAGAGCTATCTGCGACGGTGAATGAATAATCTCGATCAGAAAGATCGATCTTATGCTCAGTCCCATCTCCCTCTAGATAATACGAAATCGAAGTGAGGAAATAAGTATTAGCTTCGAGTTTTGCGCCAAAGGTAAAGGCGGCAGAATTATCAGCCGTAGCAGACGCGTCGACAGAGCCCTTTATACCGTTGGCGCTCACGTAGCCAAGCGTAGCAGAGGAAAGAACTTCGCCGTCTTTAGGGGTAGCAAAAGCAATGACTTGATTGGATCCAGAGGGAAGGCTTGGGTAGGCCAGGTAAACGTATTGAAAGTCCGACTCGACCGAATCGACCTGTTGCTCGGTCTTAGCATCGCTTTCAGCTGCGCCTTGGCTCAACGAGTCGATAGCCTCGATACCCCCTTCTACCGGAGATTGGTCGACGGTGGCCTCGCTGCTTTCAGCATCGTCACCGCGTGCAGCCACTCCGTCATCACCAGTAAAAGCCACATCCGTCACGGCTTCAGCGGGCTGCGCCTCGTTCAACCCATAAGCAGCAACTACAGGACTCATCAATGACGAAAACGTCAGAAGAGCAGCCAAAGAAAACGTAGCCGCAGCACGTAAAACCTTTTTCATATCGAATCCCCAGTCAAAATGAATATCCATGTTGCAACATTATCCATCAATTATCTCTTCTTTTGAACAATTGTCACAGAAAGGAATCGTGTTGAATCAAGGTAGCAATATTCAACGCCTTCGAACGTGAACCAGCCAACATTTTTCATCTAAGAAAATCCTCATACCTATATCTTATACAGGCCTCATCAAACTTAGTTAATAAGAACTAACAAACGGTTCGAAATACTGCTCCCTTATCTCATGCGCAAATATGCGATTGTCTATTTCTATTAATTCCTCTTCGCATATCGGACTACAGAAAGCTTGAATATCAGCCTGCCGCGAAAGGGGGCGCTCAACGATGTTCTCACATCTAACTATAAACAGAGCAGCACTATTTCCTAAACGATCCAACGAAGCATCGAATTTATAAGGCCCATCCCCCCAGAGCATTGCGACCGCACCGACATCCGCAGGTCGACCGCCAGTACGGTCGTAACCCCCCGACGAGAGCCTGGAACGTTGTGTTTCATCAAAAGGATTTGAGCAGTCTGAGCATCGGAAGCGCGCACGCTTTTGAGCGGCCAGCCCTCCTGCATGAAGGCATGGCGGACGCGGTAGGACTCGCCACGGAACTGGCTGGCCGCGCACAAGGTCATAAGGGATGTCCTTGACCACCACGGCGTAGCGGAATAGCCTTAGACGCAGGGGGCGCTGACGCGGCCCTCCCTCTTACACCGCAAAAAATCGCGCGATCAAATTATGTTTCGAAATGCCCCCGTAGATATAGCAATCGCCAACTCAGGAGTCTACTAGCACACGATTCAGCTGACAAATCGATTCAGCTGACAAATAATTGACTATACGGCACTATTAACGGATAACTAGCACTGTTCATCTACAGGAATGTCCAGTTTATTCGCCGCGCAAATGCAAAGCTCTTTATCCTCTTGAGACATACTGCTCCCAAGAATAACTCGCAACGGCTTGCACGGGCGTTGTACATAATTCATCTCAAGCTCATCTGGCTCTGGTGCAAGACAGGCACGAAATTCGTTCTCCCACTCAAACGCACTGCCCTTTCTGTAAATTGCCCGCAGATCACTAAGCATGTCGTCGCTGCTCACATTAAGACCAAGCATCCTAGCAGCAGTCCAAGCAATTTGGGGGTCGCAATTAAATGGTTTGTCATCATATAAAATTGGCAATATCTCAGTACGCATTCCGTTAGCAATATTGCAATTGCAAATAGCTTCTCTGTCGTAAGCAAGAACGAAACCCGCTTGGCTTTCGGAATATACATTCCACATATTCGAATCGCTAGGATTGTCTGTTAGGCACAAAATGCGGCAACAATTTCGGCAGCTATTCTGATGAACTGGAGCAACAAATCCTCCAACAAATAAACGCAAGTTTTTAACAGCCGAGCGAAAAAGGCTAACTCTCCCCTCATCGGATAGCATCTCGAACTCACCAATTCTTGCTGGATTTAAAGGAGCCCCCAGAGCCCCTAAAACAAACGCAAGTCGCCTAAAATCAATTTGATTTATTATCTCTAACGCTTGTTCATCATCATTGAGATAACTTTCGATTTCATCTATACCATTCCAGTTATAGATCGGCACCGAGTCGTGCTGATCGCTGAAAACCCTTGGATGAGAAAATGTAACAGTTGCGTTTTCTAGGTCGGCAAAAGCGTATTCAGTTGGAGGTCGATAGCGGTAAAGCATTCGCGGAACGAGAAAAGTCGATAGAGCTTCCAGCTCCTTCCCTGCGGAAACAATGGAAGCACCATCGTTTTGTTTGGCAACGAGATTAGCCAGCGTCTCCCGATATGTTTCTTTCTGTGTCAAGCTTAGCAACATGCAATATCGCTTTCCGATCTAGCTAAATAAGATGCAGTTGATTTTATCCAGTACAAAAAATGAATGCACATACGAAGCAGAAGCCATGTCCATCAGCTACCAAAAAATGATTCCGATTGGAACGTACCGGAAATCGTAAAAGCTGCCAACGGATATATCTATAATAGTCTGAGATGACTAGAGATGAAAACATATAGCTATCAAGCAATCTTATCCTCCGATGAAGACGCCAGCTATGACATCGAATTCCCCTCCCTGTCAGGTCGTTTTACCAATGACGGAGCGCCGCAGAGGCTGCAGAATCAGTCGAGTATGCAGGAAAGATTTATATGGGCACGTCAATTAAAAAAGTCTCTGTTAAAGAAAGTTAATCCAACGACATTGCCGCCCCTTCCAGTAACCCCAGTACAGCTGCAAAGTGCCCTTAGGTCATCTCGCACACTCTTGTGCGTTCCGTCCGAAACTGCACCCCGAACGCGTCGCGCCTATGACTGTCGGCGTGCCTTGTCAGCCTGGTCAACGAGAACCATTTGAGGAAGCGGCTGAGCATGCGAGAGCTCATCGCGCAGAACGGATTCCGATTCAGGCACACTCGCCTACACGGACTCCCCGCCCGAGCCAACAACGGCATCGACAGGATAAACTACAAGGTCAGGCAAAGGGCGAGGTTCGCCAGCACCTTCATCGATGAAACCTCGGCCTCATGCTCGTCGCAGCAAGGTTCGTGCGCGCCGTTGAGTACAAGCGGATAAAGAGGGGGTATCTGGAAATGACAAAGTCGGAAGAGATGGACGAACTGAAGACAAGAATAAGGGCTAGGGCATCGGACAGAGCGAGAGTGGCTCAATCAATTATCGAAAGAATCTCGGCGGCACCTACAACCACTCGGAGATTTTTAGCATTTAAAAGATCACATTAATTTGAGCAAATGCAGTCATCAGGTCAGAAAAGTAAAGTAGTAGCAATGCAAGCGCTGAATATGCAGGGAGCGAATCAAAATTGGAAGATTAAAACACCACAATCCCCTTTGGAGCCGATGAAATTATGTACTCATTCCTCAAATCAAACGGCGCTCCCTTAACAGATAGCGAATTGAAAAGGATAAAACATACTGAATCACTGAAGGATTTAATGGCCCTTGGCTATATTCGACATGAGCACTCAAACGTTTTCCTGACATTGCAGGGCAAAATGGCTCTTCGAAAATTTAACGAAGAACATAAGAGTAAATCTAACAAAGTATCCGCAAACGTTTTCAGTATTATCATCAGCGTACTGGCAATTTTAGTATCTATGCTTAACACAGTTGCGGGATTAGTTAAAAACGACGCAACCGTCAATTATGCCTCGATCAATTTATTCACTTATATGCTTGGCGCACTTGAAGCACTGCTAATCGGATTTTTTGTCTCTGAAATTATATTGCCCTCGGTAAAGTACTTTAGATTCCACCCTGTAGCTCGATCCTTATCTGGAACTACAATGGCAGCGGTACTTTTTATATTTTTTTATTATTCAACGCTTTAGTTCGCAGATGGTACGCCATCCACACTAAGCTGCGAAAGGCTTTCACGGACCTCATCGTATGTACATCACTTTTGTGGTCGGGTCCAACCTCTCGTGGGCCCTGTTGACCCGGAAAAGGTGAATGTACCAGTCGAGGTAGGCCTGCAGTTTCTTAGGAAACATACTCGTGAAGCACCATGGGAGGTGTCTTTGCCACGAGCAGAGAGCTTTTCCATCTCCATGCGCTTCCACTCCCATGCGCTTCAGGCACAGGGTCGGCGACGTCGGGCATATGTGCGTCGCTGCCGAGTAATCACTCCCTGATTAGCACATTGCGCACGCGTTCATATACCCAACGAGCTTGGACCCACTCTTTGAATATGGAGATGCTAAAAATTATTTGCTAACTATTTTTTGTTTGAGGGAGGAGGTGGTCAATTTGGAGATATTCATTTACAACTACTGAACCATCGCGTGGGGTCGACAGCATTTCCGCCAAAGGCCTAATAGGTTTCGTTTGCCGCGAAAAATTAGTAAACAGGCGCTCTTAGGAGCGTGGCCCCTACTTCCTTTCAAGGAGAAAACAAAATAATTAGAACGATTTCGCAGGCGACAGGCAACTAGGCCGTATCACAATTTGGTAGCACGCATAAGAGTTACCGATATTCTCAAACTTAATATTGCCTCGATACCTAAGCAGATGAAGTAAATGATCGATTATCGAAAGTAATATACTCCTAAAGTCGAAACTATGCCCAAATACCTGGCTGGACGAGGCGAAATACCGCTATCAGCGGAACTCAATTTGAAGGCATTATCCGAGGGATATCAAACCCAGCCCGTGACATTCTATGGATTGCCAGAAGTGGGTAAACCGTTCACCTTAATCCAATCGAATCCATTGCCTCAGAAAATGGCGTGCCTGTGCGCCATGTTGAAGTCGAAGAGAATAAGGGGCCCATCGGACCTTTTGCATCAATGTGCGGCTCGCCCCCTCGATCTTTAAGCGCTCGAGAGCTCATAAAGATAAAGCTAGTGAATGGCCAACGCAAAATAGACGACGCAGCAAGCATCAAAGTGCTTACAAGGAGAGAACAACGATGCGCCCCGTTTTTATCGATTGCTGCTGCGCAACGAGACAAGCTAGTTTCAGCGACCCCAAAAAACAAAACGATATAAACAGCACCACGGGAAAACGCTGTATTCAACCTAGGAGATCGACGTGTTAACGATTCATTATGGGGACATGGATAACGCGATTTACAACACATCGCTCTATTTCGATAACGTGTACTCCTCCCAGCGGTTTGAAGATTCCTTTGCCCAATGTGTCATTAAATCTATCGACAAGGGCACTGTCGTCGGGCCCATGCCATAGACACTAAAATCTTGGGAATCATCCCGCCGAAAAGCTATCGAGTGGCACCAAAACATTGCTCCCCATGTACTTTATGCCTCAAAACGCCTATAACTCCTCAAACTGTGACGACAAATACGCATATTGGATTCTGCGGATCACAGCGCACCACGACCTGACGATCAACCTTTACAATCTGATGGTTTTTGGCAGCGGCAAATTTACGGTGACCATCGCGAACACGGGAGATGTAGTCCATACGATGTGCGACCTTATTCCCATAGCAGGAAAATGCCTAAGGGAGAACTCCTAATGCGCGGTTCATTCAACGTAATCGTTCAAAACAATCGTGTTCAGTTCAAACTAACCATCAGTCGAAATCTCACTATTATCCAAGGTAGCAGCGCAACAGGAAAACAATGTTACTGGGTACGGCCGCTGCTCATGAAAATCTTGGACCGCAAAGCGGTGTAACCGTGAGCTGCAAAGTCCCATGCAAGACTTTGGCAGGAAAAAACTGGCGAAGAAGCCTACAGGAGATCGACAACAGCATCGTATTCATCAACGAGGGCAATGCTTTTATCCGTACAGAGTCTTTCGCCCATAAAGCCAAACACAGCTCAAACTATTACATAATCTAACAGTTTAGATAACGGGTGATGCCGTACCTACCCCAAGCCGCGGTAAGTCGCGTCGGCCGTCAGGATATGGCGCACCACTCTTGCAGCCGGGCCCCATCTGTCCCGGGCCTGGTTGACCTTGAAGAGGCAAACGTACCAGTCGAGGCAGGCCTGCGGATTCCTGGGCGACACCTGTGTTTCGTCAAGAGGATTTAAGCAAAAAGAGCATCGGAAATTGAGTAATCTGAGCATCGGAAGAGCGCACGCTTTTTGAGCGGCCAGCCCTCCTGCATGAGGGCATGGCGGACGCGGTAGGACTCGCCGCGGAACTGGACGAGCCTCCCGTGGTGGACGATACGGTCGATCACGGCGGCGGCCATCTGGTCGTCCCCGAGCACCGACCCCCATCTGCTGAACTCCAGGTTCGTGGTGATTACCACCGACCGCCTCTCGTATGCGTCGGCGAAGACCCGGAAGAGCAGCCTCGCCCCGTCCGCGTCGAACGGGAGAAACCCGAGCTCGTCGATGACGAGCAGGCGGGCCTTGCCGATGAGCGCGACCTCCCGGTCGAGTCTCCCGGAACTGTCCACATCAGTGCAGCCAATCCAGACGCGTACGTAGCCCTTTGGAACACGAGGCGAAGGCGGGCTCAATTGAAAGAACTAACCCCGGAGGAGTTCTGGAGCCAGTCCCTTGCGGCGTAGCTCTTATTTAAGCCGTCAAAGTTTTGGGGTGCAGTTCACGGAAGGGGCCGCGATGGCGTTCGGCTAACTGCGGGAACGACCTATTCGCTCAATATGTTCGGCTGAGATCGGAACCCGACCCTTGACCTACAGCCAGCCCAAAACATGTGCTTCCATCTGATCGAGCTCAAACAATCTTTTATCTATGACCAATTACCGGAACAAAATTTATCAAGTTTCCTCCAATTAAATTCATGAAATCATCGAATGTCTTACCCCTGGAAAAATGGAGAGTTTTAATTGTCCCCGAGCAAGAATATTGGGACTCAATATTCTTTACCCATTGACAAAAACCAGAATCGCCAAGGTAACCGGAGACGGTTTTTAAAACAGGATAGACAGCCATAGGAGAAAGAAGCCTTCCGGACCCAATCCAATCTAAGACATCATTAGTTTTCATTCTGAACAAAGCACAATTGATAGAATCAGAATCGCCATCGAATAAATCAATCGCTTCCTCGTTAACAAGCGAAGGCGCGAATAGCATGAAAGAATGCTGACTATGAGGCCTTAAATAGGTTGAGGGGAACGCCTTTCTTCCATCAAGAATCCATCCATTGGCACATCTTCTAATACCTTTAGGTAATTTAGAGTTAGGAGAATGATTTTCTCTGCCGATAGAAAGAACGTATAGATAGCAATAATTAATTTCTTCACTTTTTGACGGAAGGAAGACACTGCGGTTTAAAACATGCTCGCTTAAAAGATTAACATCTACGGAAGAATCCCCGTTGGATGAATCAGCTATATTAATTGGCTCGTCTTTAACAACAGAAAAGAACAGGGCATGGCAAAGGGAGTCTGTTAAATCCAACCATCTTGTTTGGATTCCATAATGCTGCAAAAGAGGCTCCACACAATAGGATTCCAATTTAAACGCAATCGCCGAATGGTTAGTAATTGGTTTTTCAGAGGATAATATTGGCTTAAATTTAGAGATCTCGAAGGCTTCGTTATTCCAACGTCCCGAAACACTTAGATAGTTCTCAACTATCCTTAAACGAGAGTCAGAAGAAGCAGAACTCCTGCATAAGCTAGGTCTTGGAACATAGGGGTTGTACAAGTTCGACTGCCCTCTATATAAAACAGGACCATCAGAAATGTAAGAAAGGTAACCGACAGCCTGAATTAATGCTTCAAGCGTATCGACAGAAATAACAGGGCAAGATAAACCGTTACAGCAGATATCATTTTCAACATGCAGTTCATCCGCTCGATGCGATGCTATTTTTTCAGCAGACCACCGTTTCATAAATTCCTCGCTAAAGAAACAGACGGCCAGAACGCTGCGTCACCTGCACATTCCTATGCCATCAAAGATTTGTTTTATGGCGCCGATCAGCAAAACTGCAGGCGGACGCCATCTAGTATATATAAAGGGCACCAGGCCACCATGGGTACGTATTTTAAGTTGATCTCAATACCTCCAGAGAGTCTCTCCCCACCCCCCAGATACTCGTTCATACTCGCCGACAAAGTGAGCGAGTTTGCCGACGAGGACACCATCACGACGCCGCTCAGTGTGAAGGAGGGCGAGTCCAGGTCCCCCTGCTGCGACCCAGGCAGAGCCAGCAGAGAGGCGCGTGCATGAGAAGAACCACATGGAATATAATAGCTGCCGAAGAGCGCCGGGACAGGTTAGACCGGCTGACGGCGGCAGGCTGCACGCCGCTCAAGTCGCAGGTGAACACCGAGCCAAGAGGGGTGCTCGGGCTCCTGATGTCGCTCAGCGAAAAGGTCCTAATCGTCATTCCGCGTTGCACTAGCTGCGGAGATGCGGGGCTGGGTCGGGGTACTGAGCCGAGATCGATAATCAGCCCAAAGGGCTTAAAAGCGCTAATGTATCGATCCCTAAATCGTCGTTAGCGTCTTAGGGACAATTATATTGTCTAGTAAGTCGCCGCAAGCCAAGTCGCTAAATCAACGGCAACAGCCTCAAGCAAGCTAGCTAAGACTTGCTTTTTCGACATGGCATTAGAATCAAATATAGGATACTCCCTATTCGCGTGAACACCATCGCATCGCAATATGTAAGCATAGCGGCACACCAACAGAGCAACTCTTCTAACATGAATCTTGTCACTTTTGGCATCGGGCAATAGTTCATTTATCTTTGTTTTGAAAAAACTCTTACCTTGGTAATCGGCGCAACCTCTATCACGCATGCAAATAAGGGACTCTTTATCGATACATCCCAATCTCTTATTTTTTTCAACCACTACATTCTTTTTATCTTTATCCGTAATATGCAATGATCTTGAACGTGTGCCAGTCAACAATTTCCAACTAACGAAGTCCTTATAGCTCCCCTCATTAAAAATATCCTCAAATTTTGTTATAGAGCGGACTAGTACATCCCGCTCAAGAAAGAGTTGATTAACATCGTCCAGCATCTGGGCATCCCTCGTCACGCTAGAAGAGTTCGTCGCCTCAGCATAACCGCGATACAGAGCATTAAAGGCGCCCCAGATAAGCTTAAGCCTTTCTTCCGGATAACCGGCTCCCGACGCAGCCCATGAGTAACTAATTGCTATATGTAGAGACTTTGCAACCGCATCGCCTCGAAGGCTACGTCCTATAACACCATCTGGATACCTAGTTCCGTTAAATGTAGAGAGAGCATTGTTGAGTTCGTGCGGAACTTCGAGTTCAATACCCCCTTTCTTGTCAACCGAGCACGACACGGCAGCAATGCAAGGCGACTGTCCCATTCCGTCCATACAAGCCAAAGAGAGAAGAAGCCATCCCAGATAGTCAACCCTAGTTTTACAGAGATACTGTGCCTTGGAATAACCCCGCGCGCGTTCAAACGAAATCACAACAGCATTCTTGTTAATTGTGACACTGTCGGGATAGTCCTTTGAAATGGTCTTTTCGAACCGGATTGGGCTGTTAAGCTTAATTGGATTCTCGAATACGAGTGAGATTTCGATCTGGATCCTTTGCTTTCTTTCCTCTGAATTAGCCACCACTTCACCGTCCATTTATTAAAAAGCGAATCCCACAAGACAACCATCAAAATTCAATCAAAGTATACGATTAATGTCGTTTTGCATGACATCGCAGCCTTCTCAAATAGAAACTCGAATTTGTAAATCAATTGCATCGAGAAGAACTGATTAAAAACTCAGCGGCTATTCTTAATTTATAAATGATCGCGTCCAATCGATCGATTTTGACGTATGTTACCCGCACAGTCCTTTGGGCTGTAAGCCAAAAGGAGCAAAGACAATGGTACAAAGAGCTCGAGGGTAATTTTGGGCATGTTTTATGCAGAGTTTCGCAGCCGACCGACGAAACGGTTTTCGTTGCTTCCACGCTAACGCAACGAAAACCGTTGCTAACGCAATTAGTTATAATTCTCTCAAATCGCGTAGAGAAAGTGTTTGAATGCTGACCGTAATCGTGCCCACCTACAATGCCGAGCCGTATCTTTCTCAGGCTATAGGCAGCCTATTAAACGAAAACAAAATTGAGCTGGAAATCCTCGCCATTAACGACGGATCCACCGACAACTCGCTCGCCATTATGCAAGATTTCGCTGCACGCGACTCACGCGTTCGGGTGATTGATAAGGCAAACCAGGGTTACGGCGCAACCTGCAATCTGGGCATTCGCGAGGCAAAGGGCGACTGGATTGCCGTCCTCGAGCCCGATGACTGGATCGAGCCCGGAATGTACTCCGACGCGCTTGCCTTTGCCAAGCGCGAATTTGGCGATCCGAACAAGCTCGATATTATTGAGACCCCGTATTGGATCATTCGCAACCCCGATACCCCCCAAGAGGTCAAACTACATTGCGCATATCGCGGTCGCATCAATCCACCCCGGCAACCGTTCACCATTCACGACGCTCCACACCTGCTGGCCCACCATCCGTCCATTTGGTCGGCAATCTATCGTCGCGACTTCCTGATGCAAAACAATATCTGGTTTAAGGAAATCCCCGGTGCGGGCTGGGCCGACAATCCATTCCTTGTCGAAACGCTCTGCCAGGCAAAGGCGATCGCTTACTGGCCCAAGCCGTATTACTGCTACCGCGAGGAAACGCCCGAAAAAGCAGCCGCCCTGGCCAAACGTGACCCCTTGATGCCGTTTAATCGCTGGAACGACATGGTCGATATTCTTGAGCAGCTCAACGTCACTGACCCCTCCGTCTGGACACCGCAAATCACACGCGGCTTCACCTATATGGGCATCATGATTGAGCACACCGGAATTGAAGGGCACCCCGAAATTGAGCGGGCCATCCACAAGATGTTCGAACGCATGCCGCAAGAGCTGGTATTTGCCAATCCTCGCGTTACTCCCGCGGCCAAAAAGCTCTATGCCGAGTATATGGGCATTACCAACCCTAAAATCAGCTACTGCGCATACGCCAAGGACCTCGTGGGCGAGGGCCTGTATAACGTATGGAACAAGGGGCCCAAGCAAACTCTAAAAATGATCACATCGCACTTTGGTTCATACAACGCACGCGCTGGAAAATAGTCTGATGGGCAGCAAAGCAAGCAGAAATACCTCCATCGAAGCGCTGCGCTTGGTCGCGGTCGCCGGGATTGCCATATTCCACACGTTTCAATGGACCTTCCAAGCCGTCTGCACCGGCGTGCCGGAATACGCATCGCTTGCGGCTTTCCCCTATTCGGGACTACCGGGATTCATTAACCTGCTGGACTGTTGGGCCAACGAGATCTTTTTTATGATCTCGGGGTACTTCCTTATTCCCTCGGCGGCACGCGCCCTCCAAAACGGTTCGTCCGCGCGGGGCCTCACGCTCAAATCACTTGAGCGCCTCAAGAAGATCGTCTTGCCCACGCTCTTTTATTGCGCAGCTTGTCTGTTTGTCTCGATGTACGTCTATCCCCTGCCCGAAATCTCACTGCACGAGATTGGCTGGCTTACGCTGGGCATCGAGTTTATCTGGGTCTACGCGGCATCTGTATTACTCGTCCCGGTTATTGCGTTGTTACGACAGCAAATCGGCAGCATAAGGGCCCCGTTTGTCGTAGCACTCCTCGTGCTCACAACATTTGGAATCAACTGCTACATCGCGGCGACGGCAAACAAAGCGGCCGGCATCGTTTTGTGGCGCAAGCTCATGAGCGCCGTTACTTACCTGGTCGCGTTTATTGCAGCCGGAGAAATGCGCTTTGTCCTCGAATGCCACGGCAACGCATCCGGCGCTCAAAAATCCAAGATCGCACTCATCGGACTCGTTGCCGTCACCATCGCGCTCGAGTTTCTGCTATCGGCAAACAGCCAATACGACGCGCTCTGGAAGCTCTCCTACAAGTCCACTTCCGTCATATCCTTTATCTTGACCGCCGCATCCGTTGCCGCCGCAGCGCTCCATCAGCCGCGCCACGAAGTCTCAGCTGCAGACAAGACAATCATGTCCCTCGCCGCAGGAACGCTCGCTTTCTACGCCGTACAGTCGTTTACCTGCAATGTCTGGCGACCCATCTTTGACAAAGCAATCTACACCATGGCGACAGGCATCCAAACGGGAGAGCCTCATCCAGCCGGCGCCATTTTGCTCGGAATCCTTATGAGCCTTTGCCTCGCGCTTGCCCTGCTCCTCATGGATATCGTACGCAGAGCCGTAGTCGAGGCCATCAAGGCCCGCATGAGCAGCTAGGCGGCCTTCCGACTCCGCAAGCCACGAAGTGCACTTACACCCGAAGCAAATAGAATCGCAAAGACAATCGCCCAGTTCTTGCAGCCAAATACCGGAATATGAACGATCGCATGGTCATGCATAACAACGAAATAACCCAGAACAACCACCAGAGGCAGTACCATGAGCAGCGACTGGATCAATACCTTATGACGGCGACCGTCTTGCGCGCCACCCCGTATTGAGCATACGAATACGGCAATCCAGATCACCAATACGGCAGCAAACGAAACAAGACAAACGACGTTCGAGATCATCGCATAACCAGCAGTTGAGCAAATGGCGAACAGCTGCGGGCTCATGCAATAAAACTCCTTCAAAATCTGAGGCCAGTCAGCTTGGGGCAACAGTGACGAAGCCCCATGCGCAGACCAAAGGCCCATCTCGCCCAGAACGTTCGAAAAGACCTCGTTCCAACCCAGTACAAATGCCGCGACAACCCATTTCATCGCCCAGGTAAACACAAACGAAAGCCCAAACCCAAAGAGCGCCTGCATCATCGTGACGACGCAGCGCTTGGGGCGCTCACCCTCGGGGAGCGCAATGAAGGCGAGAAAGCAATGCAGGGCGACAACTGCGGCAGGAATCGTTAAAAAGTCAAGAAACGAAAACACGGCGCCCGTCGCTATCGACCAAAGGACGAGGCGGCTTGTAAAAGCCCGTGCGTTCGGAGCCGATTCCAAACGAAGGCTCATGCAAGACATCATGATGAGCGCCACAAAGAACGAGATGCACAGCAGTAGATCGCCGATAACATTGAAAAACAGATTAGTCTAGAACAACAGGATTGCAAGGAAACCCAACGTCAATGGCTTTGAAAACCGCTTCCGCAAGGCAACGTAAGCGCAAGCGGAGCCGGCAATCGCCAGAGCAGCTGCGGGCACCATGACAACATCGATATCGCCAATAAACAGGCAGACATTCGTAAGGAGCTGCCATCCATGCCAATACCGGTAGTACTGCTGATGCGTAATCCCGCCGGCTTTCGTAACGTCATCAATCTCGGCAACGGCCATCGTCTTAAACGGAGAACCTTGGTCCTTTTGCTGTGTGACTTCAATGATAAAGCGATTGTTATCAAAGCAAACAGGACCAGCTGCAACACGGTGGTCGTAGACATACATGTCAGACAACAGAGCCGAGGACTCCGAACCCTGCGCATGCGACTCGATAACGGACCGCGGAAGACAATTTGCCACCGTATTGCTCAAGACAAATGCGACCTGAAGAACCAAAAACAGCAACATGGCCTTGATGGGGAGGCTATCGGCAAAGGAGGTTAAACGAGTTTTATTCACGGGTCATCCAAACAGAAAGATTGCGTCCACAGGAATCGGCACCTATGTAATACCACAATGCGCGCATGCAATCTCGCTACGCCCACACGTCAACCAGGCTTGTAGCAAACGTTCTTGGTGATTAGCGGAACATTACCCGCGGGCGCCCGCCTACGCTTACAATAGTCGTGTCCCATGGGACACGTTGTTAATTCCGCAGGGCCGATACGCTGCCCACGCGAAAGGATATTCTCGTTCATGACTTCAACCCTTCCCGCTCCCATCGATAAGCTCGCCATTGTCGTCGTTACGTACAAGCGCCAGAAACTCCTGGCCAACTTGTTCGACTCCATGACCGAGCTTACGGCAGCGCCCTGGCGCATCGTGATCGTCGATAACGAGAACTCGCGTGAGACCGAGGCCATGTGCACCGCATTCAACGAGCGCCTGGGCAACCTGTGGGGCACCGACATCGAACAGCCCGACGCGAAGGGCGGCACCGACCGCGTCATCTACGCACCACAGCTCGAAAACGGCGGCGGTGCAGGTGGCTTCTCTGCTGGCACTAAATGCGCCTACGATCTGGGGGCCCAGTGGTTCTGGGTGATGGACGACGACGTGCTCGTCATCCCCGAAGGCATCGAGCGTCTTGCCAAGTGGACCGACCGCTACGATGTCATCCAGGGTTCGCGCCTGGACTTTGACGGCGGCGCTTTCTTTTGGCAGTACCAGCTCATCCTTTCGCTCGGCATCCCTAACCCCATCGCCAAGTGGGACTTGGGGCCCGAGGGCCACCGCACCATGAACCAACTGTGCTTTGAGGGCGGCATGTTCTCGCGCCGCGTGGTCGACAAGATTGGCCTACCCGACGCGCGCTTCTTTATCTACGGCGACGATGCCTGCTATGGCTACGTGGCCAGCCAGCACTTCCCCGCCGCCGTTGTTGCCGACGTGGTACTCAAGCGCGCCCGCGCCGTCTCTAACTGGGATATCGCCGGCAAGCGCCAGCTCAACTCCACGAGCGACACCAACCGCTACTACATCATGCGCAACCGAGGCTTCCTTGCTCGCTACATGCAGATCTACGGCGACTACCACCCAGTGCTGTTCCGTCTGGGCAACGCCGCGACCTTCTGCAAGGAATTCATTCGCCTGGCCGCCGTTGACAAGTGCTTTAAGACCGGTATCCCGGCGCTGCGCCGTGGCATGAAGGACGCCCGCAAGATCGTTAAGGATCCCAACTGGAAGCCCATGCCGCCCATGAAGGACACCGAGTAACGGAAGCCGGAAACACCTCAGCGCTTAAAGCCGCTGGTACACCGTAGCCACATGCTGTCCATCAAACCCAAACCCCCAGCGCATGCGACCAACGCCGGGTCGCGGCACACGGATTTCGTCGATGCCGTCGCGCTCTATGTCGAGCAGCGCCTGCACGGCCAGCAATTCCAGGCCCAGCGCATCCACACCGGGGTCATACATCATGTTGATCGTTATCAGCGGACGTTCATCGAGCATACCGATCGTATCGGCTATGTCGAACACGGCGCCCGTGGGAAAAACCTGGATGTCCCAGCGATCCGCGCCACACTTTCGCCTCGAAGCAGGATTGGCATAGCCCGGCAATCCAAAGCAGAGTCCTTGCAAGAGTAGGTGATATGGCAGCGGAGCATCTGGGTCGGTCGCACCGATTCCCGCATCTCCCAAGATGCGGCTTAGCGTCCGCCTCACGGTATCCTCGTTCCCATGGCACAGCCCGTCGCGAAACGCATCGACGTCTCGAATGTCTTCTGCAGCGCACTCAAACCACTCAATAATCACTAGACGCAAGGCCTGGCGAAGCTCGTTATTGGGCAATCGCAAAGCACGGAGGCGATCGCCATGCTCTGGCTCCTCAGTCATATCCGTCGTGAGAAAACCGGACAGATACAGCGCTGTCCACATGCCATCGTCAGGCGAGACATCTGGCTCCGCAGTGCCCAAACAAAGCGGGACCTCAGCGCACCCATGGGCCTCGAGCAAATCAAACAAGACCGAAAGGCGGTCGAGATTCCACCCGGCAACTACCCTACTCAGGCAATCGGCATATCCATACAGATCGGCACGCACAGGCGCCGTACAGCCTCGGCCCAGAAAACCGATCACACGCTCTGGACTCGAGCAATAGGCCCTGCCAAACCGATACCCCTCGAGCCAGTCACGCGCATCATCCAGGTATTCCTCGCGCCCAGCATGATTCAAAAGAGCCTCGACCTCAGCATCCGAAAAACCGAAACATCGGTCACACCACGCCGACAGCGGCGTCGTCAGACAATACGAGCAGCCGCGCGAAGAAAGCGCCGCTTCGGCAGGACCGGGACACTCCCCCATCAGACACGTCAGCCGCAACGAATCGCGCGCAGTGGCAATGGCGTCAAACAGCACACGGTCAAGTAGTTCTGCCGGATCGGCGTCGGAAGCGTCCCTCGCGCTCGCACGGCGAGACCACGCCGCATCGTACCCATCAACGAGCAATACAACCTGCTCATCGCAGGCAATCTCCAGCAGTTCTATGAGCACACCGAGCACCGAGGCGACCTCGTCCTCGCTCGCCACCCCACGCGCGACACGTTCGATGTGACGCACCTTATCTCGAGCTAAATCCGGAGCCTCCAAGAGAGCCAACAAGCGAGCGCACTCGCCCGAAAGGGCATCGCGCACGACGCCGGCAACAGCGGGGCCACGCCTCGCAGCGCCAGAAAAGTCCAGCGATATCACCGGATAGCAAGTATACTCATCCCGATAGCGCCCGCCGTTCGCATCCCAAATCTGAGCATCGGCAAACAAACGCTGACCAGAGCGACCGACCGCTGGACGCTCCAGAAAAGCCCTAAGCATCGACAAGTTCATGCTCTTGCCAAAACCCTCGGGTCGACAGCACACCACAACGGACGCGTCGCAGTCCAACACATCGGCAATAAACACGGTCTTGTCAACCAGCATGCAGCAACCAAGGGCCTCCGCATAGTCGTGCATGCCAATGGGCAAAACCGCATCGTCGGCACAGCCGATCAAGCGCACGCCAAAGCCAGCAGCACAATCAACATTTGCCTGTTCAGACACCAAAACGTTCCCCCTAAATCGCTGCACGATGCCAATTGTAATGACCGCCTCGCGCGTACCGACGACGCCGCGCGAACATATCGGGCAACGGTAGCAACAAGAGGTGTGAGGGGGCATAACTAATCGTTGCACAACAAAACGGGGCCCGATGCATTCGCACCGGACCCCGTCCCAACTCTTTAGTTATCTGGCAACCGAGAGGCTACTCCTCCGAGCCGTCCTCCCCAGAAGCCTTCTTCTGCTGATCAAGCTTATGCTTACCACTTACGATAGACGTAGCACCCAGCGTAGCCAAGCTCGCGCTGGCAAGGCTCGCCATAACGATAAGGTCGCCCGTCTTGGGCATGTTACCGCCAGATGACTTGGTCGTTGTAGTCGTCGTGGTTGTAGTTGTCACCGTTTTGGAGTCATTTTGCTCCTGGACCTGGTCGTCAGCACCGCTCTTGTCGTCGTCTTCGGACTGTTTCTTTTCGCCCTCGGTCTTGCTCTCGTCCTTCTTCTGACCGGACTTGTCGCCCTTCTCATCAGAGCTAGAACCCTTATCGGATTCAGTCTTCTCGGAAGCCTTGTCCTTGGAGTCGCCCTTTGCGGCCTCGGACTTTTCCGTGGAAACCTGATCAGAGTTGTCCCTGTTCTGGGTCGAGCCGTTATTGACACCAGCCATCAGCGAAGAGCCCAGCGTAGAACCAAGCTGCACGGAGAAAGAAGGCTTCTTGTCCGGCGAAGCAACGGGGGCGTCCGGCGCCTTATTCGAGTCGTCCTTGGAAGCATCGGAATCAGGGATTGCGGCAGAGCCAGAGCCGTTGTTAGAGCCGGTGTCAGCGGACGAATCGCTCGAGCCGGTGGATGAGTTAGAGGCGTCAGCGCCGGTCGAACCAGAAGCGTCGCCGCCCGTATTGCCGACAGAGCTTGAAGACGAATCGCCCGCAGCAGAGCCGTTCGAGGTAGAGCCGTCGTTGGTAGTACCACCAGCAGAACCATCACCGTCAGTATCGGTCGAGGGCGCATCCATCCTGTCATCGTTGGCATCGTCACTCGAGTCGTCATTCGAATCAGGTGTCGGCGAGGGCGCCGGCGTAGGCTCGGGCTGCACGGGCGTCGCAGCGGCAGCCTCATCCTCGGCGATATAAACCAAGCAGTCCTTCAGCTCGTTGCGGTAGCGGTTCTTCCAGCCCTCATGATACTGGGGCTGGCTCGAATACTTGGTCGCCACGTTATTGACCACGCTGTTGGAGAGCGCCGTCACAAACTCGCGGTCGGTCATACTGTTAGAAAGGTTTGCCCAGCGGAAGAAGTCCCTGCAACCACCGGTGCCGCACATGTTGGTGATACTCCACACCATGCCCTTAACGCAATCGGCGCGGCCCGAAACATCAATGCCCAAGCCACTCTTGAGCCACGCCTCGGTCACCGCATAGTACGAGTTGTACGCATAGGCATCTTGAAGTGCTGAGAACTCAACAGGATCGGTGTTGTACGCACCTTGGAAGGCATCTTGCGCGATATGGCCCAGCTCGGTGAGCTGGCCGTTCTCGTACATGGCATTGCTCGCGTTGGAGATCTCGCTGCCGCGATCAATCGCATCCTTGAGCATGCTGTATTTTTCGGGGTTGTAGTTGTAGGCCTGCTTCATAAACGGAATGAGCGACCATCGACGGTCGAACTGGTAATAGCCCAGCGCGTTATAGCCGTCGCCATACGAAAAGCCCTGGTTATAGTTGCCATGGCTCTCGTACTTGGTAAAGTACTTCATCTCGGTGGTCACGTTAACAAACGAAACGCCCTGGACCGACCTCAGCACGCCCGAGAAGGACTGCTGGGTATAGAGACCCTTATCGATATCGGTCGCATTCGAGGCAACGCCCGGCGTGGGCTCCTCGGCAGCGGCGGGTGCCGGCGCGGAAACGGCGCCAAACGAAAGCGCCAGCGTCAGGCCCGCGACAATAGCAGAATGCTTGGGCTGCATAAGATCCTCCCTGCATTGGTATAGTTAAAGTGCAGTTTGCAAAGATAAAAATAAGTATTGCAGCTCACCCGTTGTTGCACAACAACCTCTCGGTAAACGGCAACAACCCTCCGCGAAAACTTAAGGAATTGCGCTAAACCTACAGCTTGATGTTGAAGTTGACTTCGGGGACGGCGGCCAGGTCGGCCAACGTCACGCCGTCGACGTACTTTTCGATCACGTCGTCCAGACCACGCCAGAACTTGACGGTCGAGCAAAGGTCGCTGCGGGTGCAGCTGTTGTCGATGCCATCGCACGCCACCGGGGCCGTGCTGCCCTCAACGGCACGCAGGATGTCGCCGGCACGCACCTCGGCCGGGTCCTTGGCCATCATGTAGCCGCCGCCCTTGCCGCGCACACTCTTAAGCAGGCCCGCCTTCATAAGCGGACGAACCAGCTGCTCCAAATACTTTTGCGAGATATGCTCGCGGTCGGCGACCTCGCGAAGGGCAATCTTGCCCTCGGCGTCACCAAGCGCCGCGATATAGATCATCAGTCGGAGGGCATAGCGGCCCTTGGAAGAAATGAGCATACCTACCCTCCCATCGCATCTGGGACAACATAACCAGGTTTGTTTGTCCCAAATCTTAAGTAAGTGGGACAAACACAACAGGTTATTTTGTCCCAGAATTTGAAAAGTCGAGTGGATTAGTCGGGTTTTCCCTTGACTAACGCCGAACCCATAGTAACTTTATTCCGAGAAGATTCCTAGGGTTTAGTACACCTATGAGTACACCATATACAGAGAGGGACAGCATGAGCGCAAATCCGCTGCTTTCCATCGAAGGTCTGACTGCCTCCGTGGACGAGAAGACCATCCTCCACAATGTCAACCTCAACGTCGCCGCCGGCGAGACCCACGTGCTGATGGGCCCCAACGGCGCCGGCAAGTCTACCCTCGGCCACCTGGTCATGGGCGACCCCGTCTACACGGTCAACGACGGCCGTATCGTCTTTGACGGCCAGGACATCACCGAGCTCACCACCGACAAGCGCTCGCGCGCCGGCCTGTTCCTGAGCTTCCAGGCCCCGGTCGAGATCCCGGGCGTGCCGCTGTCGAGCTTTTTGCGCGCCAGCATCGCCGGTCGCCCCGGCCTGGAGATGAAGGGCAAGGAATTCCGTCGTCGCGTCAAGGAGCTCGCGGCCGAGCTCAACATGGATACCGCCTACCTCAACCGCGAGCTAGGCGTGGGCTTCTCGGGCGGCGAGAAGAAGAAGGTCGAGATGCTCCAGCTCCTGTTGCTGCAGCCCAAGCTCGCCATCCTCGACGAGACCGACTCGGGCCTGGACGTCGACGCGCTTTCCACCGTCAGCCACGGCATGGACGCCTACCGCAAGAGCTGCGACGGTTCCATGCTCATCATCACGCATAATACGCGCATCCTGGAGCACCTGGATGTAGACCGTGTCCACGTTATGGTCAAGGGCCACATCGTGCGCGAGGACGACGCCTCGCTCATCCCCTGGATCGACAAGAACGGCTTTGAGACCTTCGAGCGCGAGGCCGCCGAGCAGCGCGCCCAGGCCGAGGCCGCCGCTGCCGGGCAGCAGGCGTAAAGGGGCGACGCAATGACCAAGAACCGCACCGAGGTCGCGGACATCGACCGCAGCCTCTACGACTTCACCTATGGCGAGGAGGGATTCGAGCGCCTCGACGCCGGCATCACGCCCGACATCGTGCGCGAGATCAGCGCCAAAAAGGACGAGCCGCAGTGGATGCTCGACCTGCGCTTAAAGTCCCTCGAGATCTTCAACCGTTTTCCCGACCCGACGTGGGGCCCCTCCATCGAGGGCCTGGACATGGACAACATCGTCACCTACGTCAAGCCCAACACCGACCAAAAGCACGACTGGGAGTCGGTGCCCGACGACATCAAGAACACCTTTGAGCGCTTGGGCATCCCCGAGGCCGAGCGCAGCTATCTGGCGGGCGTCGGCGCACAGTACGACTCCGAGCTGGTCTACCACAACATGCAGGACACGGCGTCCAAGATGGGTATCGTCTACTCCGGCATCGAGGAGGCCCTGCACGATCCGCAGTGGGAGCCGCTCATCCACGAGAAGTTCATGACGCTCATCCCGCCCACCGACCACAAGTTTGCGGCCCTGCACGGCGCCGTATGGTCGGGCGGCTCGTTTGTCTACGTGCCCAAGGGCACCAAGCTCGACTTCCCGCTGCAGAGCTACTTCCGCCTCAACGCCAAGGGTGCCGGCCAGTTTGAGCACACGCTCATCATCGTCGAGGACGATGCCGACCTGCACTTCATTGAGGGTTGCTCCGCGCCCAAGTACAACGTGGCCAACCTCCACGCTGGCGCCGTGGAGCTCTTTGTGGGCAAGCGTGCGCACCTGCGCTACTCGACCATCGAGAACTGGTCCAAGAATATGTACAACCTCAACACCAAGCGTGCGCGCGTGGACGAGGACGGCGACATCGAATGGATCAGCGGCTCCTTCGGCAGCCACGTAGGTTACCTCTATCCCATGAGCGTGCTCAACGGCCGCCGCGCCCGCTCGAGCTTTACCGGCATCACCTTCGCCGGCGCCGGGCAGAACCTCGACACCGGCTGCAAGGTCGTGCTCAACGCGCCCGAGACCTCGGCGACCGTCGAGACCAAGGGCATCTCCAAGAGCGGCGGCATCCAGACCTTCCGCAGCTCCATCGTGGCGACACCCAAGGCCGAGGGCTCCAAGGCAACCGTGAGCTGTCAGTCGCTCATGCTCGATGACCAGAGCCGCTCCGACACCATCCCCGCTATGGACATCCGCGCCAAGAACGTCGATATCGGCCACGAGGCCACCATCGGACGCATCGGCGACGACAAGGTGTTCTACCTGATGAGCCGCGGCATCTCGGAGGAAGAGGCCCGCACCATGATCGTCAACGGCTTTGCCAACCCGGTCTCCAAGGAGCTGCCGCTGGAGTACGCCGTCGAGATGAACAACCTGATCAAGCTCGAGATGGAAGGAGCGATCGGATAATGAAACAGGAAACCAACACCGCTGCTACCACACTCGAGCAGGTCAACGCGATGCCCGCAGCAACCTGGGGCTGGTTGAAAATGAACCAGACCAAGCTCGAGCTCTCTGACGAGCTTGTCGCCGCTCCCGCCGATGCCGTTGAGGTCGAAGGCTTGGGCGAACAGTTTATTGGCGTGACAGACGCGTTCGACGCCGCCATGGAAGCCATGGCCGAGCGCTTCCCCGAGCGCCGTACCGCTGCCCCCGGTGATGCCGCCGACCGCGCCCGCATCACGCCCGAGACCGAGCTCGACGTGCCCGCCACATCCGTCTATCAGGCTGGCGCCATCAAGCTCGAGGAGGAGCTCTCCCCTGCTGAAGCCTTCGAAACCGGCATGGGCGAGGCTGCCTACGCCTACTTGGCCGAGCACGCTACCAAGCGCATCGTCATCGATGCGCCCGCATACCAGCACGCCACGGTTACCGTGCGTGTGAGCGGTGTCGATGCCGCCGCGGCCATCGCCGCCATCGACATCGTCGCTCGCCCGCACGCAACGCTCGACCTGCATATTGCCCTAGACTCTCCTGTTACCGGCGAGGGTGTCGTGGGCTCCGTGCTACGCGTGTGCGCCCACGAGTACGCCACCGTCAACGTGACCTGCACGCAGACGCTCGACGATAGCTGGATCGCGCTCGACGACACCGGCCTGTTCCTGGACGAGGGCGCGCGCGTCAACGTGCAACACACCGTCCTGGGTGCCGGCGCCAGCGCCACCGGCCTTGCCGGCGACCTGCTGGGCGATACCGCCAAGATCACCATCGATACCGATTACCTGGGCGCCCGCGAGCAGGTGCGCGACTTTAACTATGAGCTGCGCCACCGCGGTCGCAAGACCGAGTGCGAGATCGACGCCAACGGCGTGCTGACCGGCACGTCCAAGAAGGTCTACCGCGGCACCATCGACCTCGTGCACGGCTGCAAGGGTGCAACCGGTACCGAGCGCGAGACGGTGCTCTTGGCCAACAAGGGCGTCGACAACAAGACCGTTCCCGTCATCCTATGCGATGAGGACGACGTCGCCGGCAACCACGGCGCCACCATCGGTCACGTCCGCGACGAGCAGCTGTTCTATCTCGCCTGCCGCGGCCTTGACCAAAACGCCGCCGAGGACCTGTTCATCCGCGCCAAGCTGGAGGACGCCGCGCTTTCCGCCACCGACGAGCGCACCCGCGCCGCCATCGTACGCCTGGGAAACAACCTGATCGACAACTTTGAAGAGGAGCTCGCATGATCGACACCGAGCACGTTAAATGCGACACCTGCACTGCCCCCGAGCCCATGGAGCTCGACGCCAGCGACGAGGCTTCGCGCGGCTGGCCCACCGTGGACATCGAGACCAACCCCTACAAGGGCCAGTTCCCGCTGTTCCAGCAGCACCCCGAGATCGCCTTCCTCGATAGCGCCGCCACCGCGCAGCGCCCTGCCTGTGTGCTCGACGCCGAGCGCGACTTCTACCAGCGCATGAACGCCAACCCCCTGCGCGGACTGTACTCGCTGTCCGTCGAGGCCACCGACGCCATCGCGAAGGTCCGCCAGCAGATCGCCGACCTCATCGGCGCCCCACAGGCCAACGAGGTCGTCTTCACCCGCAACACGAGCGAGTCGCTCAACCTGGTCGCCAAGAGCTTTGCGCCCACAGTGCTCGAACCGGGCGACGAGGTCGTCATCACCATCATGGAGCACCACTCGAACCTGATTCCGTGGCAGCAGGTCTGCCGCGAGACCGGCGCCAAGCTCGTCTACCTCTACCCCACCAAGACCGGCCAGCTCACCACCGAGGAGGTTCTTGCAAAGGTGGGTCCCAAGACCAAAATCCTGGCCGTGGGACAGGTCTCCAACGTGCTGGGCGTCGAGAACCCGGTCAAGAACCTCGGCAAGCTCGTGCACAAGTACGGCGGCTACCTGGTCGTCGACGGTGCGCAGTCGCTGCCGCACATGCCGGTCGATGTGGCCGACCTGGGCGCCGACTTCTTTGCCTTTAGCGCGCACAAGGCCATGGGCCCCATGGGCATCGGCGTGCTGTGGGGCAAGATGGACCTGCTCAACGCCATGCCGCCCATGCTCACCGGCGGCGAGATGATCGATTCGGTCACCGAGCAGGACGCCGTCTGGGCTCCTGTCCCCGAGAAGTTCGAGGCGGGTACGCAGGACGCCGCCGGCATCTTCGCCACGGGTGCGGCACTCGACTACCTGGTCAACACGGTGGGTTACGAGAACATCCAGACCCGCGAGCAGGCACTCGTCCACTATCTGATGGGCGAACTCATGCAGCTCGACTTTGTCCAGATCATCGGCTCCATCTATTGGGACAACCACCACGGCGTTGTGAGCTTTAACGTCAAGGGCATCCACCCGCACGACGTCGCGAGCATCATGGACATGGACGGCGTCTGCATCCGCGCCGGCCACCACTGCGCGCAGCCACTGCTCACCTGGCTGGGCGTCGAGAACCTTGCCTGCTGCCGCGCCAGCGTGGCCTTCTACAACGACAAGGCCGACATCGACAAGTTCATCGCCGGTCTGCATCACGTTTGGAGCACGTTCAATGGGTAACCTTTACACCTCCACCACATTTATGGAGCACAACTCGCACCCCGACTATAAGTACGAGATGGATGCTCCCACGCACGAGCACGACGGCATCAACCCCAGCTGCGGAGACGAGCTCACCTTGCAGTTGCGCGTCGAGAACGGCGTGATCGAGGAGGCCTCCTTTACCGGCCACGGCTGCGCCATCAGCCAGGCCAGTGCCGACATCATGGCCGACCTCATCACCGGCGAGACCGTCGAGGAGGCACGTCGCTTGGCGGGACTCTTCCTCGCCATGATCCGCGGCGAGAAGCTCTCCGAGGAGGACTTGGAAGACCTGGACGAAGCCGCCCAGCTTCAGGACATCTCGCACATGCCCGCCCGCGTCAAATGCGCCGAGCTCGCCTGGCGCACCCTCGACGGCATGCTCGAGGGGCAAGCAAACCAGTAGCGTATGCCCCGAATCCAAGGTTTTTGATTGCCGAGCCGCCCGATACGGGCGGCTCTGTTTTTTCTAATGAGCGCGAACGCACAAAGTCCGCGCGTCCGGCACCCCGTCTGTCATTTACCACACAGCCAGACGCGAACACGGGCGTTTTCCACAGCACCAAAGGCCTGCGGCAGGGCCACGAGCACGCCTAGCATCGTCCCATGCCCCATCCAGCTGGGCTCCGATTCGCTTCGCGCCTGCTGCAGACGGGTCCCATAGGGAGCGGCGTGCATTTTTGCGAGTATTCAGCACGCCAAGCTGTGTGTATACGCATCGAAAGCGTTAATCAACGTCTCCAGGCGCATATATAGTGCGTTTTAAAACAAGCATCGTGGTCTCAGGGGCGCAAACATGAGCTTCGGGAGTGCATCGGCAGACATAAATAGTTTCGGGGCCCGTATGTTGCAAAATTGCGACGGTAGTGGCAGTACCGCGATGCTGAAAACTCCGTTTTTTGCACGGCGCAGATGGGGGTAGGCACGGGCAAACCCGGACTGAGCCCTTATTTTATGCAAGATGGCGATTGTTCTATGCATATTAAGAAGTGCAGTTACCGCACCAAGCTTTTGAACGCTTGTTGCGGCGTATGGACGACCCCATCTGCGGTGCACAGGCGACCCTACATCACGTTTCCGCCAGTCCGCATCGCCGTCCGCGCGCGGGCACGCACAATACGAGAGACGGTACTTTTGCCAATCCCGGTATAGCGCTCAATCTGGCGCACCGTGAAACCGGCATCGTGTAATCCAACAATAACGGTATCGCGCCGCGCCGGCGGTGCGGCTTTAACCCCGCGGAGCGGAACCCCGAGGCTCTTCGCCAACTTGTCGGCAAAGGCGTGGCGTTCCCACTCCGTCTCTTTCATATCGCCCAGCGTTGGCTCGCCGCCCTCGGGCGTCGAAAGCGAATAGGCAGCAAAGGCCTCGGCAGAACCAAAAAGCTCAAGCATGCAAGAAGGATCGGAAAATCCCCTCGTGGCATCTGCCGCATCACTGTCGTAAGCGCGCAGATGCTCCGCAAAGCTGCTCCAGGGATAACGCTCGATTAGGCCAACGCCCGCCTCCTGTGGATCGGCGTGTACGGAGCGAATAGCCTCCATCACCTGCCAGTCGGTATCGAGCGAGCGCCGGTCAAAACGGTTCTGGAACAGATGCCCCGTGCGCCCCGTGCGTTTATTGAACCGCCGCGCGTACGTCAAAAGCAGCCGGTGCATCGCCGCGCTCATCGCGTCCTCGTAATCTGCAAGCACCAGATGCACGTGATTGCCCATAAGGCACCAGGCGATAACCGTCACGCCCGCCTCGCGGCAGCACTCGCGCATCAGCTCCAAAAACTCCCACCGGTCTTCATCGCCCTCAAAGATGAGCTGCTTGCCCGTACCGCGGGCACAGACATGGTAAAAGCCGGTAACCGTTCTCCAAACGCGCTGCATGGCGCTCCCTTCGCCGGGATCTGATTGCCATCCAATACAGCACGATTGAAGCGTGCCATCAAAACATTCACGCAAAACAATACACTCGCGCGGCCAAAGGCAGTAAACGGGCGGCGAACGGCACCGTTGCAACAGGTCAACTCCTGCAACGCTTACAAGAGCTGACCAAAAGCTTGCCCAAGACGAACCCCCTCTACGGAAATTCGCGACCACAGAACATATAGTTAAACCGTTTCAATTAAAACTTCCGGACTTCTCGCTACGAAAACTGAGCCGTTCGCCGAATATTCCGTGCATTTCGCGGTATTATATGGGCTGCATGTCATGTCCCTTTCGAAGGGTCGCCCGGCAATCGCCAGCCACGACCCCCAGACGGGACGCCAACACGATAGAGAGGAGAGGCATGCAGTACTCACAGGAAGTGGAGAACATGTGCCCCGTTGCCAAGGGTGCATACCACGGCCCCGCACCCATCCCCGAGGAGGGCAAGTGGGTCCAGGCTAAGGAGATTTCCGACATCTCCGGTCTTACGCACGGTGTGGGTTGGTGCGCACCTCAGCAGGGCGCCTGCAAGCTCACGCTGAACGTCAAGGACGGCATCATCGAGGAGGCCCTCGTTGAGACCATCGGCTGCTCGGGCATGACCCACTCTGCTGCCATGGCTTCCGAGATCCTTCCCGGTAAGACCATCCTCGAGGCCCTCAACACCGACCTCGTCTGCGACGCCATCAACGTTGCTATGCGCGAGATCTTCCTGCAGATCGTTTACGGCCGCAGCCAGACCGCGTTCTCCGAGGGCGGCCTGCCCGTGGGCGCCTCCCTCGACGACCTCGGCAAGGGCCTTCGCTCTCAGGTCGGCACCATGTTCGGCACCAAGGCCAAGGGCGCTCGTTACCTTGAGCTCGCTCAGGGCTACGTCACCCGCATGGCTCTCAACGACAAGAACGAGATCATCGCATTCGAGTTCCTGAACCTCGGCAAGTTCACCGACGCCGTCAAGGCCGGCAAGACCCCCGAGGAGGCCATCGCTGGCGCTATGGGCCACTATGGTCAGTGGGAGAACGCTGCCAAGTACATCGACCCGCGCACCGACGAGGAGACTCACTCCGTCGCCAGCGTGTTCCCGGTTCACGAGTAGAAAGGGAGGGAAATAACTATGACTGTTACGTTCGAAGGTTACGAGCGCCGCGCTGACAAGATCAACAAGTGCCTCGCCGACAACGGCATCGCCTCCCTCGAGGAAGCTCTGCAGATCTGCACCGACAAGGGCTTCAACCCGCGTGAGATCGTCAACAACACCCAGTCCATCGCCTTCCAGAACGCCGAGTGGGCCTACACCCTCGGTTGCGCTCTCGCTGTCAAGCGTGGCGCCAAGACCGCTTCTGAGGCTGCCGCCATCATCGGCGAGGGCATCCAGGCCTTCACCGTTCCCGGCTCCGTCGCCGAGGACCGCAAGGTCGGTCTGGGCCACGGCAACCTGGGCGCTATGCTGCTCTCCGACGACACCGAGTGCTTCGCCTTCCTGGCTGGCCACGAGTCCTTCGCTGCCGCTGAGGGTGCTATCGGCCTGGCTCTGAACGCCAACAAGGCTCGCAAGAAGCCGCTGCGCGTCATCCTCAACGGTCTGGGCAAGGACGCTGCTCAGATCATCGCCCGCATCAACGGCTTCACCTACGTGAAGACCCAGTTCGACTACTACACGGGCGAGCTCAAGGTCGTCGAGACCATCCCCTACTCCGATGGTCCCCGCGCTGCCGTTAACTGCTACGGCTCCGACGACGTCCGCGAGGGCGTTGCCATCATGTGGCACGAGAACGTCGACATCTCGATCACCGGTAACTCCACCAACCCCACGCGCTTCCAGCACCCCGTCGCTGGCACCTACAAGAAGGAGCGCCTCGAGGCTGGCAAGAAGTACTTCTCCGTCGCTTCTGGTGGCGGCACTGGCCGTACCCTGCACCCGGACAACATGGGCGCCGGCCCTGCCTCTTACGGCATGACCGACACCATGGGTCGCATGCACTCCGACGCCCAGTTCGCCGGTTCTTCCTCCGTGCCTGCGCACGTCGACATGATGGGTCTCATCGGCATGGGCAACAACCCCATGGTCGGTGCCACCGTCGCCTGCGCTGTCGCCGTCGAGGAGGCCCTCAAGGCCTAATCGCGCCCGCGCGATGCTCATATAGTTGAGCTTTGGAGCCGCTACCTTTCGAGGTAGCGGCTCTTTTTGTTTGCGCTGCTGCAGGGTGGCTAACGCCAATATATCAGTTGGGGCGATATACGAGATGTGATGAAATGGAGCATCAGAACGCCCATGACGCCCACCTGCCATATGTGCCCTTTACCGATTTGCCGAGTCTTTGCGGCCCCATTGCCGATCACCCGTGCGACAATGCGCCGGACGAGAAAGGAATCCGATGGAATCGACTGATGTACTGGTAATTGGATCTGGCATTGCGGGACTTTGCGCCGCTATCGAAGCGGCACGCACGGGTGCAGCCGTCACTGTGGCAAGCGCCGGCAAGACCATGAGTGGATCGAGCTTCTTCCCCGGAACCTGGGGCCTGGGGCTTATCGGACCCGTTAACGAAGACGACGAACAAGACTTCATCGACACCATTCAGACCGTTGGTGGCGGCGTCGCCGACCCCGAGCTTGTCCAGACGTTTGTGCACGGCATTCCCCAGGCAATTGAATGGCTCGAGCAAGACCTGGGCGTTGAGCTCCAGCGTCCGCAAAGCGCTGAGAGCGCTCAGCAAAAGCAGTTTATTCCCTGCTTTGACCACAAGACGCGCATGTGGCGCGGCCTCACCCGCAAGCCCCTTGAGGACGCATGTATGGCCCAGATCGAGTCGCTCGGCATTCGCCTGCTCCCCCGCCATGAGCTTATCGATCTTGTTGAGAACACGAACGGCAGAATCACCGGAACCGTGCTCTACGACCTTACCGAAAATCGAATCGTGCCCTTTGCTGCCAAGGCCACGATCATCGCAGCCGGTGGCACAGGCGGCCTGTTCGAGCGCAGCCTTACGTCGGCTGATGTGCTCAGCTCCTCGCAGGCCATCGCACTGGCGCACGGCGCATCGCTTACTAATATAGAATTCATGCAGATGATGCCCGGCTTCATCGAGCCCAAGCGCAACCTGGTCTTCAACGAGAAAACCTGGCGCTACGTACATGTAGACCAGCCGGTCGATATTGCCGACGGCAAGCTAAACGATCTGCTTGAGCAGCGCTCTGGATATGGTCCTTTCACCTCGCGCTTGGCCTCCCGCGCCATCGACCTCGTCATAGATCAGGCAGGTGCAGAGGGCCTGGCGCTCCACTACGACTTCCCCCGCGAGGACATCCCCGAGTTTGTGCAGACCTTTGCCACCTGGCTGCAAGACGAGCACGGCATCGCGCCGACCGACGAGATGCGCGTGGCGATGTATGCCCACGCCGCCAACGGCGGTATCAAAATCGACAAGACCGCGTACGCAGGCGTTGAGGGCCTCTACGCCTGCGGTGAGGCAACAGGCGGCATGCACGGCGCCGACCGCATCGGCGGCTTGTCGAGTGCCAATGGCATCGTGTTCGGGCGCATTGCGGGCGCATCGGCAGCCCAAGCAGCGCTGGACGCTCCTGAGGCGGCCGCACCGATGGATATCGCCCTCCCCCAGCATGGCATAGCTACAGCAGACGCCGAGCGCCTGACCCGCTGCCTCAAACGCACAATGAGTACCTACTGCATGATCAACAGGACCGAAGCGGGTCTATCCAAGGCCCTGCAACAGCTTGAAAGCCTGCAAGACGACGCAACGGCGCTGAGCAAGCCACACGCCAATGACAGCGAAATCGCAGCCCTCGCCCGCCTGCAATCGCAGATTCAACTAGCACAGGAAATGGTCAAAGCCATGCGCAAGCGAACCGAAAGTCTCGGATCGCACTATCGAGCGAATTAAACTGGACACCTATCTAAAGCAAAACACAACTAATCGATATCTATGGGCCCCGTGAACTCGAAGTGGCACGGGGCCCATTCGTGTCCGCACGGCAGCGTATCCTAATTCTGAATACAGAGCGGGCAAAGCCCGCATAGACAATAGGCCAGCGAGGAGGAGATATGGACAGTAGAGATATCGAGAAGTGGCGTGTCAAACTTGATAGCTACGCCAATGTGGAAGACGGCGTTGAGTATTGGCTCGCACGCGATTTAATGGAACCCATGGGGTACACTCGATGGGAGAACTTTGCCGAAGTTGTTAAGAGGGCAAAAGTCTCGTGCGAAACAAACAAAACTCCAGTTGATTCCCATTTTCGTGACACCACGAAAATGGTAACTGCCGGTGTCGCCGCTCGCGCGGTTAAAGACTACAAACTTACGCGCTATGCATGCTATTTAATCGCCCAGAACGGAGATTCAAACAAGCAAGAAATCGCGCTCGCACAGGCGTACTTCGCCGTGCAGACGCGCCGGTTTTACTGATCCCCAGGGTAGACTCGATCTGTGAAAGCGGCTGTGCCCTTTCGGGTTCGACCCCAAGCGAGGTCAACAAAAAAGACGGCCAACTTTCGTTGACCGTCTTAACTTGCTTTGGTGGGCCGTCAGGGGGTCAGCCTGCTTTGCAGGCGGCCGCTGCGGCGCTTCGCGCCTTGCGCGCTGCGCTGGTAAATGCTCACGCATTTCCTCAGCTCCGCGCCCCGACGGGTTCGACCCCATGAAAGGTCAACAAAAAAAGACGGCCAACCTTCGTTGACCGTCTTAATCATCTTTGGGTGGGCCGTCAGGGGGTCGAACCCTGGACCTTGGGATTAAGAGTCCCCTGCTCTACCAACTGAGCTAACGACCCAAAGCTAAAGTCCGTTGTGGCGGACTTTAGATGAGATATCGTGTGGTGGGCCGTCAGGGGGTCGAACCCTGGACCTTGGGATTAAGAGTCCCCTGCTCTACCAACTGAGCTAACGACCCGATATCAACACGAAGCAAGAACTGGGGTGGGTAAAGGGACTCGAACCCTCGACCTACGGGACCACAACCCGTCGCTCTAGCCAACTGAGCTACACCCACCGTGTCCTGTGCGCTTCGCGCTCGACTATTATTGCAAGGAACGCCACGCGATGCAAGCCCCAATTTTCAAGAATTTTGAAAAGAGTTTTTCAAGCGCGTTTCGAGCAATTCCCACCGGTTTCATAGGAGTAAACTTGCCCCACTGCAAATGCTCGAAAGGACCGGCATGAAAGAACTCTCCAACCGTACGGCAACGTTTACCGATTCGGTCATCCGCCGCATGACACGCATCTCCAATAAGTACGGCGCTGTCAATCTCTCGCAGGGCTTCCCTGACTTCGATCCCCCGGCGCAGCTGCTCAATAGCCTGAGCACCATCGCCGCCGACCCCAAGCCGCTTTACCACCAGTACTCCATCACCTGGGGCTCCCAGGCCATGCGCGAGGCGCTCGCCGCCAAGCAGGAGCACTTTATGGGCATGCCGGTGAACCCCAACGAGAATATCGTAGTCACTTGCGGCTCCACCGAGGCCATGATGGCCGCCATGATGACGGTCACGAACCCCGGCGACAAGGTCGTCATTTTCTCGCCGTTCTACGAAAACTACGGCGCCGACACGATCCTTTCGGGCGCCGAGCCCATCTACGTGCCGCTCAACCCGCCCACATTCGACTTTGACCGCGAGACGCTCGAGGCAGCCTTCCGCGACAACGATCCCAAGGCGATCGTCCTCTGCAACCCGTCCAACCCCTGCGGCAAGGTCTTTACCCGCGAGGAGCTCACCTTTATCGCCGACCTCTGCAAAAAGTACGACGCCTACTGCATCACCGACGAAGTCTACGAACACATCGTCTACGCGCCCCACGAGCACGTGTACATGGCCACGCTGCCCGGCATGTTTGAGCGCACCATCAGCTGCAGCTCACTGTCTAAGACGTACTCCATCACCGGCTGGCGTCTGGGCTACACCATTGCCCCAGCCCAGATCACCGAGCGCATCAAGAAGGTCCACGACTTCCTCACCGTAGGCGCCGCCGCTCCCCTGCAGGAAGCCGTCGTCACCGCCCTCAACTTCGACGACAGCTATTACCAGGAGGTCCTCGACCTCTACACCGCCAAGCGCGACCTGTTCTGTCAGGGACTCGACAGCATCGGCCTTACGCACAACGTGCCGCAGGGCGCCTACTACGTGATGATGGATATCTCGGAGTTTGGCTATGACAGCGACCTCGACTTCTGCGAGGATTTGGCCTCCAAGGTGGGCGTGGGCGCCGTTCCGGGCTCGAGCTTCTTCCGCGAGCCCGTCAACCATCTGATTCGTTTCCACTTTGCCAAGCGAGACGAGACGCTCAACGCTGCGCTTGAGAACCTCAAGTCGCTACGTGATAAAATCAACCCGCGCGGGTAAGGACGGCCCGGCAACTAAAGTAACCAAAGAAGCCCCGCATCGCCCGCCGCGTTGCGAGGCTTCTTTTTATAGCGCTTTCTTAAATGGTTTAGAGCGCTATATTTTAGTCACGGAGCAACTCATCCCGGAGAGAGGAATACTATGGCAGAGCAGCAGCTTATCGGAGCGCTCGAGGCCGGCGGCACCAAGATGGTCTGCGCCACGGGCTATGCGGACAGCACGGTCCTGGAGCGTGAGCAGATCGCGACCACGACTCCGCAGGAGACCGTCGAGGCCGTCAACGCATGACTTGCCGACAAGGGCATCGCCGCGCTGGGCATCGGCGCCTTTGGCCCCACCGCAGTCAACCCTGCCTCGCCCCAATACGGCAAGATCCTGGAGACGCCCAAAACGGCATGGCGCTACTTCGACCTGCTGGGCACCATCCAAAACGAGCTCAATATTCCCTGCGGCTACGACACCGACGTCAACGTCGCCTGCCTGGGCGAGGTCACCTTTGGTTGCGCCCAGGGCCTCACTGACGTGGTGTATCTGACCATCGGTACCGGCGTGGGCGCTGGCGTGCTCTCGGGCGGTAAGCTCGTGCACGGCATGATGCATCCCGAGGCTGGCCACATCCTGGTCACGCGCGACCCGCGCGACACCATTGGCGAGCACAGCGCCTGCCCCTTCCATGACAACTGCCTCGAAGGCCTCATCGCCGGCCCCGGCGTTAGAAAGCGCTGGGATGGCAAGAGCGCCGGAGACATGGCTGATGACCCGGAAGCCATGGACCTGCTCGCCGGCTATCTGGCACAGGCACTCATGACCTACACGCTGTGCTACGCGCCGCAAAAGATCATCATCGGCGGCGGCGTGGCCGACCACACTCCCATCGTGCCGCTCGCACGCAAAAAGTGTGCCGAGATGCTCAACGGCTATATCGTCACGACCGAGGTCAACGACATCAATAACTACATCGTCAACAACAGCCTCGAGGGCAAGCAGGGCGTTATGGGCTGCCTGGCCCTGGGCGCACAGGCGCTTCAGTAGCAGATGAACCCACAGGGCGTGGCGCGCCCGGCAAATCCGACCTACGAAACGACGCCACCACGCCTCATATAAGCCCTCAAATAAAAAAGGCCGCCTAGGACCAAACAATACGTCCTAGGCGGCCTTTTTGGCGCACATCAGCGACCGTAAGAGATATCGGAGCACAACGCCCGTTGCCGCTCCACAGCAGTCGATCATCACATCGGTGATCATGCCGGCGCGTCCCGGCACAAAGAGCTGAATCGTCTCGTCAATCGAAGGAATCAGCAGCAGGAACACCGCCGTGGGCAGCAGCACGTCAAAGGTGCGCCGGCCCTCAAAATCAAAGGCGTGCGTTGCCAGGATGCCGAGCACCATATACTCGGAAAAATGCGCGCACTTGCGAACAACAAAGTTGGTCACCCATGCATATGGAAGTCCCACGCCGTGCAAGAAACAGCGAATAGCCTCCATGACCGTTAGGCTCAGCGAACCCGACCCCGAGCCGGGAACCAGCGAATTGCCCCAGATCAAGAGCGCCATCAGGCAGGTCACGACCGCCCATTTTCGATTGATCTTAACCATGCAGAAGTTATGCCTCCGCGCGAAGCGGCGCAAAGCTGGCGGTACCGCCCTCGATAACGCTCAGATAGGCACGGCCCGTACGCTTGGCGGTAGAGGACTGCAGGCGCTCGATCTCTTCCTCGAGGATCTGATTGACGCGCTCGTGACGACGATTTTCCATAATGCCGGCGGCAATAGCCTCGGCCCGCTCGATGCTCTCGCGCGAGATACGGGCGGTATCCTCGGGGAACACAGCGCTGTGGCGGCCGACATAGGCGGGGGCAGCAGGCTGAGGGGCAGCGACGGGAGCGGGCGCTACAACAGGAGCGGACTCGTCAACCTCATCCAGAATCGCGGTGGCGGCGGCCCACATGTCCTCGTGGCCCGTGTAATCCGCCATGGGGACATCAACCTCGAGCGAGGCGTCCGGAAGGTCGCCAGTGTCGATGCGATCTTGGGCATCAATCGATGCGGTAATGGCTGCAGGCTCATCGAGGTCATCGAGATCGATGTCCGCGGCACCGGAGATGATAGGCATGCTGGCGAGGTTTGCATTGTACGGCGCTGCCTCGGCCGCCTGCTGCTGGGCAGGAGCGCCCCAAAGCGAGCTTTCGGCGGCACGGCGGGCGGCAACGGCCTCCTCGTCCGCGGCCATGGCTTCATCAACGTACGAATTGTCGGCAGAAGCGTCCACGTCCGCCGAAGTAGCGCTGTAGGCGTTATTGGCTGCCGCGTTGGCGACGAGTGCCACGAAAGCCGCCGTGCTGCCCGCAGGGGCGGCCTGGGAGCCAGACACGGCGCGTGCCGCGGCGGCGATGTCGTCGCGATTGAAGGAGCCGGTCTGCCCGCCGTTGGTGAGCTCGTCGATGGCGACTTGATAGACGTCGCGCGAGTGTGCAGGGTCGCAGCTCACCGGCGAATCGTCGTCGAGCATACTGTCGATCATGGACCAAGCCTCGTCCTCGTCCATAGCATCTGCGGCTCGAGCGATGGTAGGGACACCATCATCGGCATGACGGCGCTGGAACGCACCGGTCAGGCCGGAAAGGAATGCCGAGGTAGACTGCTCCGCCTGAGCCTGAGAAGCAGAAGCCGCAGCGTAAGGAGTCGCATCCTGCTGCTGAGCTGGAATCGAGGCGGTCTTGAACTCGCTTTGATGCTGATTGAGATTGGCGGCACCGCCCATGGCATCGGGCTGGAACAGACGCTCTTCACGCTGCGCACGATACTCGGAGATACCCAGCGAGGCGGCATAGATACCCACGCCCGCCACCGCGCCCACGGCGAAGGGAACCGCACCCGCCACGACCGTCTCGTTCACAGACGAAAACGGTAGCGTCGCGGCATACATAACCACGGGAGCGGCAAGGCCGATCCCGCACGAAAGTCCGGCAAGGACTGCTCGTTGTGTTGCATCAGAAGAAGCCATGAGCTCTCCCCATCTTCCAGCACCCAAATCGCATCATTCAGTTGGCTGCGCGAGAGAAGATGAAGCGGGGCTATGCCCCAAAGCAACGGTATATGGTTCGTTTCATCTGCGTTTTCCGTCGCGAAGCTTAAAAGCTATTATGCGAAACCGCCCCGTCGATTGCAAGCGACGATGTCGGATTGAAACGGGAAACCTGCTGCTCGTCGGTCTTACGGTTAAAAATAAGCGCGGAGCGGCGATATGGAAAAGGGCCGAGGCTCAAAGCCCCGACCCTTTATCGCATTGATGACTATCGCTGCGTGTGGATGACAACCTAGAACGTCTGCTCGTAGTCGCTGTGTTTTTTGGCCGAACGCACCAAGAATTCCTGGTTGGTGTTGGTGCCCTTAAGACCCTTGATAAACGATGCGGCTGCGCGCTCGGTGTTGTTCATGCCGGCAAGAATGCGACGCAGACCAAAGACAAACGGACGCATCTGCTCGTCGACCAACAGGTCCTCGTTACGCGTACCGGAGGCAACGGGGTCGATAGCCGGGAAGATGCGGCGGTCGGCCAGGTCGCGGTCGAGCTTAAGCTCCATGTTGCCGGTGCCCTTGAACTCCTCAAAGATGACCTCGTCCATCTTGGAACCGGTGTCGATGAGGGCAGAGGCCAGGATGGTGAGCGAGCCACCGTTCTCGATATTACGGGCTGCGCCCAGGAAGCGCTTGGGAGGATACAGTGCCGCCGAATCGACGCCGCCCGAAAGGATGCGGCCTGAGGCGGGCGCCGCCAAGTTGTAGGCGCGGGCAAGACGCGTGATGGAGTCGAGCACCACCACAACATCGCCGCCCAGCTCCACGATGCGCTTGGCACGCTCGATAACGAGCTCTGCCACGCGAGTGTGGTTGTCGGCGGGCATATCGAAGGTCGACGCCACAACCTCGCCCTTGATGGAACGCTGCATATCGGTGACCTCTTCGGGACGCTCGTCGACGAGCAGGCAGATGAGGTGCACCTCGGGGTTGTTAATCGAGATGGACTGGCAGATCTTCTTGAGGATCGTGGTCTTGCCGGCCTTGGGCGGGGACACGATCAGGCCACGCTGGCCCTTGCCGATCGGCGACACGATGTCGATGGCGCGACCGGTAATGGAGTCCTTGCCGTGCTCCATGCGCAGCGGCTCGTTGGGATAGACCGGGGTGAGGTCGCCGAACTTGGGGCGGTTGCGAATCTGCTCGGGGTCCAGACCGTTGACGGTCGTGATTTTGGCGAGGCCGGCGCGCTTGTCGCCGCCGCGCGAAGGACGCAGCGAGCCCTCGATGACGTCGCCCGTGCGCAGGCGCGCGGAGCGGATGAGGTAGGCGGGCACGAAGGCGTCGTCGTTGGACTTCATGTAGCCATGGGCGTGGATGATGCCGGAGCTATCCGGGCGAATCTGCAGAATGCCCTTGATGTCGCGGAAGCCCTCGGCCTTCGCGGCGGTGACGTAGATCTCCTCGACGAGCTCGGCTTTCTTCTTGCCGGTCGTCTCGATCTCGAACTCCTTGGCCTTCTCGCGCAGTTCGGCGACCTTCATGGCAGCGAGCTCCTCACGCGAAAGCGTGGGCTCGGTGGGGGCGGCGTTACGCTCCTTGTTGCGCTGTTTGCGATCGCGCTGGCGGTTGCGACGGTCGTTGTTGCGCTCGTCCTTGCGCTCGTTGTGCTCCTCGTTGCGCTTGTGCTGGCGACGGTTGGGGCGAGCGTTGTCATCGGCCTCAGCGGGCGCGGCGCCATCGGTTGCGGCGGCGTCGGCATTGGCCGCAGCGGCGTCATTGGCCTCGGCGCCGGAATCAATCTGCGCTTCGACATCAGCCTGCTGCTCGGCGGCCTTGGCCTTAGCGGACTTCTTACGACCGCGCTTGGGCTTCTCGGACGCAGACTGTTCGACGTCTTGGGACTCGGCGGCATCAGTCGATGCATCGGCGGTCGTCTCGGCGGAATCCTCGGACGCACCCTTCTTGGCAGCCTTGGCCTTGGACGTGCGCATAGCAGCAGTACGATGGCTGCGACCGGGACGGACGTCGGCGGGCTCGACATCGGCGGGAGCGGCCTCGGAAGTCGTAGCATCCTGGACGGGTGCGTCGGCGGCGGTTGCAGACTCGGCGGTCGCCGCAGCATCCCGAGCGGCTGCAGCTGCGGCTGCGGCCTTCTCTGCCTCGACGAAGGCCTTGGGCTTGCGACCGCGACGGTGCGGGCGCAAAGCCGGATCGACAACGGGAACTTCGCTGGACTCGACAGGCGCAGCGGGCTCAGCAGGCGATGTGCCCTCCCCTGCCGCGGAACGGACCGAAGCCTCAGTGAGCTCGGGGGCTGCCTGTTCAGCAACCTGCTCGGCTTTAGCAGCCGTGAGACGGCGTGTGCGCGGTGCCGGCTTCTCGGTCGGCTGGTCGGCGGCAGGCGTCTCGGGCACAGACGGAGCTGCGAGCTCGGTCAGAGCCGCGGCCTCGCGCTCGGCAGCACGACGGCGGGCGCGCACCACCTGAGCCTCGCTAATCTGCGCCAACGCACGTGCCTGCGCGACCTCATCGGAAATCGGCGCCGAAGAGTCAGCTGCAACGGTGCGCTTGGCGCGCGTCGTGCGCGTGGTACGGCGCTTGGGCTTGGTGGCCTCCTCGCCGTCAGTGGCAGGTTTGGCCGTGCGGCGCGTACGCTTGGGCTTTGCCGGAGCAGCCTCCTCACCAGTTGCAGACACGGCCTTCTCAGCCGCTGCAGGCGTAGGCGTCGAAGCAGCCTTGGGCATCTCAGGAGCCGAGGCTTGCGCGGGCGCCGCGACCTGGTCCGACGCAACCGGTGCAGCGGGAGCGGCCTGCGTCGTCGTTATTTCGTTTTCTTGCTGTTGATCAGACACAGTGTTTGCTCAACTTTCTTTTCAAGCCCTGTGATCACATGCTCCCTGCATAAACCTTCAGGGCGGCTAAACAGTCTAGTTCCGTTCAAAACGACGGACATCATTGATCTGTATCGAGATGATTGCGTCAACTACGCAGCGTTAGTGTAACACAACCGCCGCCACCTGCAACTTAGTCATTGGGGGAACGTTCTTAAACGATTAGTCAAAAGGGACACTCTTTGTTTGCCACCCACAAATCTGACTGCCTCCGCCAAAACTATGGCGGTTTACTACGATGAATCGCTCAACCGCGACCACTCCGAAACTTGTTGAACTAAAACCGCAGGTAGATACCTTGCACTTTTTAGCAAAAAGCCGGCGTGGTTAGAATTCCTCAATTCATCGTAGTAAACCGGCATAGTTTCGTATTTCTAGCAGCTCCAAATTCGTCAATACGTCGGCGTTTGCGAAAAAAGCCCGACCTCCGTGGGAGATCGGGCTTATAGGGCTCAGTTAAACCAAACCTACACGGTCAAATGACCCGCAGGTTACATCTGCTCGGGCGCGGAAACGCCAACGAGGGTGAGCACCAGGGCGAGCGTCACGCGGACGGCATCGCAAGCGGCCAGACGGGCACGCGAAAGTTCGGGGTCGACGGGACGGCCCTCGCTCGGCAGAACCTGGCAGGCAGCGTAGAAGCTGTGGAAGTCACCGGCGAGCTCCTCGGCAAAGTGCGTCAGACGGAACGGGGCGCGATCGCGAGCGCAGCTGGCGATCAGGTCGGTAAGCTCATTGAGCTTGCGCGAAAGGGCGAGCTCGGTCGGGTCGGTCAGCAGCGAGTAATCGACGTTCTCACCGATGGCCTTGGCGGCAACGGCCTTCATGCCCATCTCGTCGGCCTGCTCAGGCGTTACGTCAGCGGCACGGCGCAGGATGGAGCAGACGCGAGCGTGAGCGTACTGCACGTAATAGACCGGGTTGGAGTTGTCGCGCTTCTTAACGGCCTCAATGTCGAAGTCGACCATCTGGTTGGAGCTCTTGGAGATGAGCGTGTAGCGAGCGGCATCGGAGCCGACCTCGTCGACGAGCTCCTGCAGGGTCACCATGGTGCCCTTGCGCTTGGACATACGGACGGGCTTGCCGTTACGCAGCAGGTTGACGAGCTGGCCCAGTAGAACCTCAAACTTGCCGGGGTAACCCAGAGCGTCGCAGACGCAGCGGACGCGCTCGATGTAGCCGTGGTGGTCGGCGCCCCAGATGTCGATGACGTGGTCGACGCGCTGGAACTTATCCCAGTGATAGGCAACGTCGGAGGCGAAGTAGGTGTACTCACCGTCGGACTTGATCAGGACGCGGTCCTTATCATCGCCCAAGTCGGTGGAGCGGAACCACAGGGCGCCGTCCTTGGTGTAGAGGTAGCCCATCTTGTCGAGCTTCTCAAAAGCGCGGTCGACGGCGGAGGTACCGGCGGTCTCGCCCTCGGTGTCCTTCACGTACAGCGAACGCTCGGAGTACCAACGATCGAAGTCGCAATTGACGGCGTGGCAGAGGTCGCGCATGTTGTCGACCATCTTTACGTAGCCGCGCTCGCGGAAGCTCTCCATGCGCTCCTGGGGATCGGCGTCGACCCACTTATCGCCGTCGGTGCGCCAGAACTCGGCAGCCTCGTCGATGATGTAGTCGCCGCCGTAGGAGTCCTTGCCCAGAGTCTCGGCAAAGTTGTCCTGATACGGATGGGTCTCGGGGTGCTCGTCGTTCTCGTCGGCAACAAAGGCGTCGCGGTCGGCGATCAGCAGCTTGTGAGCCTCGTCGATATCAACGCCCTGCTTGGCGATGATGTCGGCAAGCTGCATATAGCGCGTGCTGATGGAGTTGCCGAAGGTGTTCATCTGAGAGCCGTGATCGTTGATGTAGAACTCACGCTGGATGTCGTAACCGGCGTGGTCCATAACACGGCAGAGCGAGTCGCCCAGCGCGGCCCAGCGGCCATGGCCGATGTGCATGGGGCCGACGGGGTTGGCGGAAACGAACTCGACCTGGGTCTTCAGGCCACCACCAACGTTGGACTTAGCGAAGTCCATGCCCTTCTCGCGAGCCTCGCCAAAGATGGCATTCTTGACGGCGACGGAGAGGTAGAAGTTGATGAAGCCGGGGCCTGCGATCTCGACCTTCTCGATCGCGGGGTCCTCGGGCATATGGGCAACAATGGCCTCGGCGATCTTACGCGGGGCGCAGTGGGCCAGCTTGGCGGACTTCAGGGCCATGGTAGAGGTCCACTCGCCATGAGAAGTATCAGCCGGTCGCTCGATAGCGCAATCGTCAAGTTCAAATGCGGAAAGGTCGCCGGCCTCCTGGGCCGCAGCAAGCGCAGCGCGTACCAGCTCTTCAATCTTCTCGGGCATAGATCCTCCTTGTGTTAAAGCCCCCGAGCTCTTGGTCACTCGTAGGGCAAAAGCCAGAGTTTGTAGCACTCTATCACAAGCGACGGGCACTGTCGCAGGGTAAAGCCAATCGATATTGCATATGCACAAAATTGACTACAGCTTGTATGGAGTCACTCAAAGATGCCGGTCTGCCTGCAGATTATGCAGGCGTTGAAAATGCATAAAGGTGTGAATGAGCTGTGTCTGTTATCGAATACTCTTACCTATCGGAGTTGTGTGCTTTTCCTGCATAAAGTGATGGTTTGCGCACGTCAGCGTGGTATTCTTAACATACGTAAATACGTATAAGTTGGAGGTAGCATGTTCTCAATCGGTCAACACGTCATTCATCCGGGTCAGGGAGTCTGCACCGTCGTCGGCTTTAGGGACGACACGCCGCAGCCCATGTTGTTGCTCGAGGCCAAGCAGGGGCATGCGCAGACGATCCTTATGTACCCCGTGGCGCAGGCCGACCGTCTGCATGCCGCCATCTCTCAGCAAGATGCCGAGCATCTGTTGAGCCACTATGACGAGCTGGAGTGCGACACCTTTACCGAGCGCAACAGCTCGCTTGAAGAGACACACTTTAAGCAGCAGCTCAAGCTGGGCGCGCCCGAGACGGTCCGCGTGGCAAAGACCATGATGCACCGCATTCGCCAGGCCGAGGAAGCCGATAAAAAGCCCAGCTCTTACTATATGCGTGTACTCAAGGAAGCCAAGCGCCGCTCCATCGAGGAGTTCGCCGTGGCATTGGGCGTCACCGAGGAGGCCGCCGAAGCCCGCCTAGCCCAAGCCGCCCTCAACTAACCTGCCAAAAAGGGACAGGTTTATTTTGGCAGGTTCTATCTGGCCAAACATCAACAAACAATCAGTAAATGGTCGGGTGCTCCGTTTTGTTTAAGAGCGCCCGACCATTTTTCTATCGCCGCAAAAATGCGTGAAGCCCATTTGCGATGACATCACGCGAGGGCCGTCCAGATCGACGTAACCAACGCCCGCATCCACAACAAGCGCGCCCGTCTTACTCAATTACCATTAAAAAGCATCAATTTGAAAACGCAATTATATTTCGGCAGGTAGCAGCTATAGTCGGTGAACTGAATCTCGACAACCGAAGCCCCCGAATGAGGAATCTTCAGCCCATCCAAGCTAAAGGAGGGGCCATGCCGAGAAAACCTCGTTCAAAGTCACCAACCGGTTATTTCCACATCACGTTGCGTGGAAACGGAGGGCAATTGCTGTTTGACGATGCCGAGGACCGAATCGCCATGCTTCAGATCCTCGATGCGATCCTCCCCAAACACAATATCGAGCTTATCGCTTGGTGCCTTATGGGAAACCACATTCATCTGCTCATCGACGATCCGGACGACCGCAAGAGCGACGCGATGCATGCGATAGCCGTATCGTATGCGGGCAGGTACAATGCGCGGACGGGGCATATCGGCCACGTGTTTCAGGAGCGGTTTTGGGATTCGCCCATTAAGTCAGAAGTATATTTACTCGAGGCAATTCGATACATTCATTTGAATCCACAAAAAGCGGGACTGGCAGCATACGACGAATATCCCTGGAGCAGCCATCGCGAGTATCTCATGAGTGCCAGGTCACGGCCGCATGTTACCGGCAGCGTTGTCGGTGTTATATTCCCAACACCTCGCTCATACCTTCGGCTCATGGAAAGTACGCCGTCGCTTCCCTATCGCCCCAGCGCAACAGCCAAGGTTCGCGAGGAAGATCTATGCGAATTTGGCACGGCAATCGTGCAGAGTGTCGCAGGATGTGCTCCGACGGAACTCAAATCCGCCTCCAAGCCACTTCGCAATGAGGCGATTCTCGCGCTTCGAAAACAAGGGCTAACGATTAAGCAGGTTCAGCTGCTGACCGGACTGGGAACATGGATTATCAAGAACGCGTCGTAGCGTCGCGTTTGCCGAGTTACGGATACGGCGAAGCGCAGCTGTCTGCCGCGAGGCGCCGCCATTCGCCAGCTTCACCATGTCAAACAGAAAACGCTTCCGCTGAATAACATCCAACGGAAGCGTTTTCCCAGATAAAACCTACCAAAATAAACCTGTCCCTTTTTGGCAGGTTAGGCCTGGAAGGTGTCGCGGTCGGGCGCGAAGGACTGCATGGCCGCGATGGTGCGGTCAAAGAGCTCGGGGAGCTCCCAGCCGAGCATCAGGGCGCCCTGCGAAATCACGTCGCGCGAGCAGCCGGCGGCAAAGCGCTTGTCCTTGAACTTCTTCTTGAGCGACTTGGTCGTAAAGTCCATAACGCTCTTGCTCGGGCGCATGATGACGGCGGCGCCGATCAGGCCGGTGAGCTCATCGCAGGCAAACAGGATCTTTTCCATCTGCAGCTCGGGTTTGGGCAGCGAGGTGTTGAAGTCCGACGTGTGCGTCTGGATGGCGCGAATGAGCTCGGGAGACGCACCTTCACCCTTAAGAATCTCGGCAGTATAGATGGTGTGGTTCATGGGGTCGTCCTCATGCTCCTCCCAATCCAAGTCGTGCAGCAGGCCGACGATGCCCCAAAACTCCTCGTTCTCGGGGTCGAACTCGCGCGCAAAGTAGCGCATGGTGCCCTCGACCGTCTCGCCATGGGTGATGTGGAACGGGTCTTTGTTGTGCTCGTTAAGCAGTTCAAACGCGCGGTCGCGGGTGATTCCGGCGGAAAGCGTCTGGGACATGGCAATACCTCCAGGTGAGTCGATGTTAGGACACGGTGTCACTATCGTATATCGCCGCGACTCAAGCCGAAAGGCAAAAAAGTTATGCGGAGAAAAAAGCCGGGCGAACGTGTCGCCCGGCAAAACCGCAGATAAAACCTGCCAAAATAAACCTGTCCCTTTTTGGTAGGTTTAGGGGCGGACCTGGCCGGTGCCTCGGAGCTTGTATTTGTAGGTGGTGAGGGCCTCGGCGGCAAAGGGGCCACGGGCGTGGAGCTTTTGGGTCGAGATGCCGATCTCGGCGCCCAGGCCAAACTCGCCGCCGTCGGTAAAGCGCGTGCTGGCGTTGGCGTACACGGCCGAGGCATCGACCGCGTCCAGGAAGCGCTCGCAAGCATCCGTATCCTCGGCAACGATGGCCTCGGAGTGCATCGTGCCGTAGCGATTGATGTGTGCGATGGCCTCGTCCTCGTTTGCCACGACCTTCACGCTCATCTCGAGCGCCAGGTACTCGCGACCCCAGTCCTCCTCAGTCGCGGCGACGTAGTCATCGCCCTCCACAAAGCCGGCATCGGCGCACGCGGCGCACGTGGCCTCGTCGCCGTGAATGAGCACGCCGTGGTCGTGCAGCACGGCAACGACCGCAGGCAAAAACACATTGGCCACAGCATGGTCGACCAGCAGCGACTCGGCGGCATTGCACACGCCTACACGCTGGGTCTTGGCATTAACGATAATATTGAGCGCTTTATCGAAGTCGGCGGATTCATGCACGTAGATGTGGCAGTTACCCGTGCCCGTCTCGATCACCGGCACAAGCGACTCGCGCACGCAGCGCTGGATCAGGCCCGCACCGCCACGCGGAATGAGCACATCGACGACGCCGCGGAGCTTCATGAGCTCGCCAGTGGCCTCGCGGTCGGTGGACTCGATCATCGAGATAGCCTCGCGCGGGAAGCCCTTGGTCTCGAGCGCATCGGCCAGCAGCTCAGAAATCATGGCACACGAGTGATAGGCCAGCGAGCCGCCGCGCAGAATGCAGGCGTTGCCGGTGCGGATGCAGATGCCCGCGGCGTCGGCCGTCACGTTGGGGCGCGCCTCGTACACCATGGCGACCAGGCCCAACGGCACGCTCACGCGGGTGAGGTCCACGCCGCTTGCGAGCACGCGGTGGTCGAGCACGCGGCCGACAGGATCGGGCAGCTCGGCGAGCTTCTCCAGGCCGGCGGCCATACCCTCAACGCGCTCGGGCGTCAGCAGCAGGCGGTCGAGGAGCCCCGCCGAGGTCCCCGCATCGCGCGCGGCGGACATATCGAGCTCGTTGGCGGCAACGATGGAGTCGACACCGTTGCGCAGTGCTGCGACCATGGCGCGCACGGCCTCCTGGCGCTGCTCGTCGCTCGCCGTGGCAAGCGAGGCCGACGCTGCCTTAGCGGCAACGGCAAGATCGTGGACATACGTGGCTATATCGACCGACATGGGCGGCCCTTTCTCCTAGAAGTTTGCAACCATGGTAGCCGATTTGCGCATGGCCTCGCCCGCGGCGGTAGAATTGGTCAACCCGAAACACCGCAACGAACGGAAGACTCACATGGCCCTCATCACTTCGTACCACGTCCCCGGCCTGTATGTCGAGGACCACAGCATCGACGTCCCCCTCGACTGGCGCGGCCTGGAGCCGATGCTCCTGGCCGTCGGCAGCACCATGCGCCGCGGCGCCATGCCGGCGCCCATCGCAGGTGCGCCCGAGAGCATCAAGCTCTTCTACCGTGTGGTTTGCGCGCCCGACCGCATCAACGACGATCTGCCACTGCTCCTGTTTTTGCAGGGCGGCCCCGGCGGCGAGAGCCCGCGTCCGCTGTCACCCACAAGCGACGGCTGGATCGAGGAGGCCGTCAAGCACTTCCGCGTCGTCCTGCCCGACCAGCGCGGCACCGGACGCAGCAGCTGTGTAGACGGGCGCACGATTGCCGCACTGGGCGAGCGTGCCGAGGCAGCCGGCGCCGATGCGGACCGCTCGCAGGCGGACTTCCTCAAGCGCCACCTCGCCAGCTCCATCGTGCGCGATTTTGAGTACCTGCGCCTGGTGGGCTTTGGCGGCAGGCCCTGGGTCACGCTCGGGCAGAGCTACGGCGGCTTTTTGACGCTGAGCTACCTGTCGCTCTTCCCCGAGGGCGTGGCGGCAAGCTTTACCTGCGGCGGCATCCCCCACGTACCGGCGAGCGCAAGCGAGGTCTACGCGCACACCTTCCCGCGCATGGCTGCCAAGACGCAGCAGTATTACAACCGCTACCCCGCCGACGTCGAGCGCGTGGCGGCCCTGGCAGATGCCCTCGAGGAGCAAAAGCCCGTGCTACCCGACGGCTCGCCGATGACGGTCGAACGCCTGCAGCTCATGGGCAGCGACTTTGGCATGAAGCCGAGCTTTGAGCGCATGCATTGGATCATCGATCATGCTTTTGTTGACGGCGACGGCACGCTGGCCTGCGGCGCCTCGGTATCCGACAGCTTTTTGATGCGCGCCTTCGAGCGCACCAACACGCGCACGAATCCGCTGTACTGGACGCTTCAGGAGTTCATCTACGCCGACGGCGACACCATGCCCATTCGCTGGGCCGCGGCAGAAGAGAAGGCCCATCGTGCCGAGTTCGACACGCTCACGCGACCGCTCATGTTTACCGGCGAGGCCATGTTCCCGTGGATGTTTGAGCAGATGCCCGAACTTAAGCCCTTCAAGCCGGCGATGGATCTGCTTATGGAAGACACAAGCTGGGACAAGATCTACGACCCGCAGCGCCTGGCGTGCAACGAGGTGCCCCTGCAGGCCGCGGTGTACTTCGATGACATGTACGTGGACTCGGGCATGCAGCTCGATACGCTCAGCCGCGCGGGCAACTCGCATGCCTGGGTGACCAACGAGTTCGAGCACGACGGCTTGCACGGCAGCGTGGTGTTCAAGCACCTCTTCGACGAAGCCCTCAACCGCGGAGACCTGCGCCAGATCTTCTAGCAAAGGAGTGTCCCCGTCTGCCGGCACAATAGGAACGTCCCCAAGTGCCGGCAACGACAATGCCGCTGGTAGAGGACAGAAAGCGAAAACGCCCCTAAGCGAGCAAGGTGACGTGAAAGAGGAGGGCATTGACCTTTTGGTCATGCCCGACGATTGAACGTCAGATTGCCGCTTAGGGGCGTTTGCAGCGTCAATTGGTTAGGCGAACACTATCAAGTTGTCCCTATGGATCGCGGGCTTCTCGGCCAGGTCTGCGAGCAGGCGGTTGCTGGCAATCTGGTCCTGGCGGCGGCCGGCTGCAAGCTCCAGCACGTCCGAATCGGCCTCGGCGATACCACGGGCGACAACCATGCCGCTCGGGTCGCACACGTCGAGCACATCGCCCTCGGCAAACTGGCCATCGACCTCGCGAATACCCACCGCGAGCAGCGACGATCCGCGGCTGACCAGCGCCTTCGCGGCGCCATCATCGACCGTCACCGAGCCATGCGCCTTGTCACCCAGTGCGATCCACAACTTGCGCGGCGCAATGTCCAGGCGCTCCGCCGGCGGATCGAACAGCGTACCCACGCTCTCGCCGCGGGCCAGACGCACGAGCGCATCGGGCTCCTCGCCCGAGCAAATCACGCTTTGAATGCCCGCCGTCATGAGAATGCGGCTCGCGCGAATCTTGGTGATCATGCCGCCCGTGCCCACCGATGTGGAAGAATCGCCCGCCGAGGCGATAATCTTGGCATCGATCTTATGCACAACCGGGACGAACTCGGCCGTGGGGTCCTCGTGCGGATTGGCGGTGTAGAGGCCATCGATGTCCGAGAGCGTCACGCACAGATCGGCGGAAACCAGACAGCTCACAAGCGCCGCCAGCGTGTCGTTGTCGCCAAACTTGATCTCGTCGACGGTAACGGTATCGTTCTCGTTGACAACAGGCACCACGCCAAGCTCCACCAGGCGCAGCAGGGCGTCGCGTGCGTGCAGGTAGGACGTGCGGCGGGCCGTATCGTGGCGCGTGAGTAGCACGAGCGAGGTGAGCAGATCCCGTGCATGGAACTCCTCGTCGTAGGCCGACGAGATGATGCACTGACCAGCCGAGGCGCACGCCTGCAGGCTCGGCAGGTCGCCGACCGGCTTGTGGTCGAAGCCCAGCACGGGATAGCCACAGGCGATAGCGCCCGAGCTCACCACGACCAGGCGCCAGCCAAGCTCGCGCAGCGCTGCGGCCTGATCGGCAAGCCCGCCGATAAAGGCGCGGTTGACCTTGCCGTCGGCGCCCACCACCGTAGACGAACCGATCTTTACCACCATCGTTTTATAAGAAGTCGTCATACGTCAAACCAATCGAATGTTCAGCGAACGGGCGAACGGGCCGAGCGAGAAAATGATCCGTTTTCCTCCGTCCCCTTCGGATCATTTTGCCCAGGGGAAGGCCGAAGCCGCAGCCATGTTCTTGCGCACGAGCTCGTCGCGCACCTGAGCCAGGCCCTGCTCCATGCCCACCACATAGGTCTGCGGGTACAGGAAGCGCTTGAAAGCTGCGTCCAGATGGTCAAGTGCCCAGGCGCAACGCTCGCGCGCGTCCTGGATGCTCTCACGCGGAGCCACCGCACTGCCATCGCGCACGATCGGCACCAGCAGCTCGCGATACTCAAGTTCGGACACGTCGGTCACCAGAGCGGCATCATTCACGGCCACGAGGGTATTGCCGCGCGCGGCGCCCTCCCCCGCCAGATGGTCCTCGTCGTAGATCATGTCGCAGACCGGGCCGCCAAAGCCGTCGTAATAACGGCGCACGCGTTGCACACCCGGGATCGTGCGCTTGTAGGGCTGCTCGGAGAGCTTGACCACCGGCGTCCACGGGTCCGTCTCACTCGCACGGCGGGCGGCGAGCTTGTACACGCCGCCCAGCGCCGGCTGGTCGTAGCAGGTCGCGAGCTTGGTGCCCACGCCAAAGCTATCGATGGGCGCGCCCTGGTCGAGCAGCGACTGAATCGTGTACTCATCCAAATCGTTAGAAACCGAGATCCCCACATAGGGCAGGCCCTCGGCATCAAAACGGCCGCGCACATACTTGGAGAGCTTGGCGAGGTCGCCGGAGTCGATGCGAATGGCCGACAGGCGCTCGCCCACCGCTTCCATCTCCTTGGCAACCGTAATGGCATGCTCGCAACCCTCGCGTACGTCGTAGGTGTCGATGAGCAGCGTGCAATTCTTGGGGCTCGACTTGGCAAAGGCGCGGAAGGCCTCGAGCTCGGAGTCGAAGCTCATGACCCAGCTGTGCGCATGCGTGCCAAAGACGGGAATACCGTAGCGGCGGCCGGCGAGCACATTGGACGTAGAGGAGCAGCCGGCAACGTAGCTCGCGCGCGCGACGGCCAGCCCGCCATCGGGACCCTGGGCGCGGCGCAGGCCAAACTCGGCAACGGGACGGCCGTCCGCCGCCAGCACCACGCGCGCCGTCTTGGTGGCGACAAGCGTCTGGAAGCCGACGATGTTGAGCAGCGCCGTTTCGAGCAGCTGGCACTCCAGCGCGGGACCGGTGACGCGAACCATGGGTTCGCGCGGAAAGACGAGCTCGCCCTCGGGGACGGCGTCGATGTTTACATGTGCACGAAAATCGCGCAGGTAGTCGAGGAATGCAGGCTTGAACATCGCACCGCCGGCCGGGGCCTGGAGTGAGGCGAGGTAGTCGATATCCTCGGGCGTAAAGCGCAGGTTCTCGACCAGCTCGGGCAGCTCGGCGGTGCCGCACATGACGGCATAGGCGCTGCCAAAGGGATGGTCGCGGTAAAACGCGGTAAAACAACCCTGCTCATTGGCCTTGCCGCTCTCCCACAGGCCCTGGGCCATAGTGAGCTCGTACAGATCGGTGAGCATTGCAATGTCGGTGGGATGCGAGATGTCGGTCAAAGCCATGGGGCGACCTTTCGGATGCGTTGTGCAGAGGTTGAGGGTTGGAAAAGGGCAGAGTGTTCGGGCATGGCACCCAGCGCGAATGGGCTAGAGCAGGCCCATGCTGGTCAGGATCGTGTAGCCCATAAAGATGACAAACGCGATGAGGGCAAGGACAATGATGATTTTTTGAGCCGGCGCCATGCCAGGGATCTCGTTCTCGCCCGTAGGCTCCTTGGAGGTAACCATGCGCTGGGCAAAGGTCATCTCGTCACGGCTCGGCTTGGGCTCGACGGACTTGGAACGAGCGACCTTTTTAGGCTGAGGTTTAGGTGCGGTGGGCGCGGGCTTCGCGGCGGCGGGCTTGGGCGCGGGGGCGACGTTCGCGGCGGCCTCCTCGGCCTTCTCGCGCTCGGCACGCAGGGCGGCCAGCTCCTCACGCTCGCGGCGTGCCTCTTCCTGGGCCTCGCGACGAGCTTTCTCGGCGCGGAGCTCTTCCAACTCGGCGCGTTCCTCGGCAGACAGTGGTTGGGACTCAAGCTTGGCCATGGTACAGTCCTTTCTTTTAAAAAAAGCCGCCGACACAATGTCAGCGGCTTATCAAATCCAAGGGTGGAGACGAAGGGAGTCGAACCCTCGGCCTCTGCCATGCGACGGCAGCGCTCTCCCAACTGAGCTACGTCCCCAGGACAAGTTGATATTTTACCTACGGCTCGCCAACTGTCAACGCCCAATACCCAGTCTTTTTGGGACGCGGCTGTTTTAGCTACCCCGACAGACAACGCGAACGGTTTGGTCGAACAGCGGCAGGGGTAGCTAAAACAGCCCCGTCCCAAAAAGACTACTCAAAGAGCCTCGTCCCAGATTAGCTGGTTTGAGCACTAGTAAGAACACCGGTGGTATCGAACGCCGGGGTAAAGCTCTCGTCTACCGCGCCGCCTTCTTGCCAAAACATCGTCGTAAAGCCCAGGTCGTCGGCATGGTCGAGCACCTGCTCGTACTCCTCGCGCGTCACGGCGCGCGCCAGGTCGCCGCCTTGTTCGCGCATGAGGGCATTGGGCGTGTACTGGTTCATGACCGAGATCGGCACGTCGCCCACCGTCTGCCACACCAGGTCCAACACGCGGCACGAATCGTCCGCATGCCCCGGCAGCACCAGATGACGCACGATTATGCCGCGCCTCATGAGCCCGTCCTCGTCTACCAGCTCTCCCCCGCGGCGCTCAATCTCGCGCGCCATCTGGGCCAGACCCGACACGGCCACGCGCGGGTAGTCCTTAATATGAGAAAGCGACTGAGCAAGCCCGGCATCGGCATATTTAAAGTCCGTAAGCCACACGTCGACCAGGTCGCCCAGCGCCGCCACGGCACTCGCGCGCTCGTAACCACTCGTGTTGTAGACAATTGGGATGACCAACCCGCGCGTCCGTGCCGCGGCAATCGCGGCAGGCAACAGGTGCGCATAGTGCGTCGCCGTCACCAGGTTGATGTTATTGGCGCCCTGGTCCTGCAGCTCCAGCATAATCTCGACCAAACGCTCGGGCAAAATCTCAAGACCGAAATTGCCCGTCGAGATCTCGTGGTTTTGGCAGTAGATACATTTGAGCGAACAGCCGCTAAAGAAAATCGTACCCGAGCCGGCCTCGCCCGAAATGGGCGGCTCCTCCCACATATGGAGCGCCGCGCGGGCGACCTTAAGCGTGTTGTCGGCGCCGCACACGCCACGCGCGCCCTCGTCGCGCGCCGCACCGCAACGGCGCGGACACAAATGGCAGGCGGGCGAAAAAAGTTCGGTCAACGACGTCGGCATAAAAACATGCTCCAAAACAATGATTCAGCAGCTCAAACGTAAAGGGACCAACCGCACAGACGGCTCGAGCCCAAGGCGCCGTAATCGTCCGACACGATTTTTGTAATGTCAAGACTGGAATCGATAAAGTGCCGCTTTATGATGTAGGTATTCCGCCCCCCGCGGAGCAACTGGGTGAACCGTCGCGTTTATTTAGGGAGCCCACACAGTCGTACCTAGTACAGGTATCCTTCGTTGTTAAGGACGCTGGAACAGTCGATGAGGGCACCCACCTGTTTTAGGTGGGTTCATTTTCGTAACGTGGGGGGTGGTTTTCATTTGCCGAAAACCACCATTACAGCCCATATGGATCCCCGCCGGTATCCCGACAAGCCATCGACAACATCCCAATATCTGGTAAGCGCGTGATTATCGCTGCATGCAATTCCATGCACCCCCCGTGGTCGAGTATCATGGTTCGGCTATACCCTTTGCGCATGGCGTTCTTCTGACCTTTTCCTTCGACGCTTGGCGGTTTTTAGATTCATGGCTTCATCCCCGAGCTACATACCGTACCTATGCGTGGCAGCGGCGGCCTTTATCACGACCTTCCTCATGGTGCCCCTGGTCAAGCGCTTGGCAATTAAGCTCGACGCCGTCGACTATCCTTCCAAGCGCCGCATCAACACCAAGCCCATCCCGCGTTTGGGCGGAACGGCGGTGTTTTTGGGCCTGGTCGTTGCCTGCATTGTGCAAATCCTAGGCACCTGGCACCTAGGCTGGCCGCCCGTCCTGGTGCCGCACCCGCGCCTTCACATTAGCTATCCCATGCTGGCGCTCTCCTTTACCGTCATCTTTGCGACCGGCGCTATCGACGACGTCTTCCAGCTCAAGCCCAAGCAAAAACTGGCCGGTCAGGTCCTCGCCGCGCTCATCGCCTGCGTGGGCGGCCTGCGCATCGGCGTCATCGTCAACCCGTTTGCCCCCGGCGAGATCATGCTCGGATGGCTCGCCTACCCCATCACCGTGATCTATCTGGTGGCATTCACCAACATCATTAACCTCATCGACGGCCTCGACGGCTTGGCCACGGGCATCTGCGGCATCGCGTCGTTCACCATGTTTTCGATGGCCGTTTTCTCGGGCCGCATCGACGCCGCCGCGCTCTCCATTGCGCTCTTTGGCGCCTGCCTGGCCTTTTTGCGCTACAACTTCAACCCCGCAAGCATCTTCTTGGGCGACTCGGGGTCGCTGCTTCTGGGCTTTGCGCTGGGCTCCATCTCGTTGCTCAACGTGAGCCGCACCGCCGCGCTCACCTCGCTTATCATCCCGCTCATCGTTGCCGGCGTGCCCATCATCGACACGTTTAGCGCCATCGTGCGCCGCAAGCGCGCCCACATTAGCATCGGGCAGGCCGACAAGGGCCACATCCACCACCGCCTGATCCAAGAGGGCTACAACCAAAAACAGGCAGTGCTCCTCATCTACGCCTGGTGCATTATGCTTTCGGCCGGCGCCGCCGCGATTAACCAGGTCGAGGTGCCCATGCGCGTGCTCATCTTTACCGTGCTCGCCATTGGCTCGGCGGCCTTTGCCAAGCATCTACATCTGTTTGAGCCCGTGCTGCGCCACCATTACAACAAGCGCACACACGAGGATGAGCTCGTCACCCCCGACGACCCCGCCTTTAAGCAGGAGGAGCAGGCAGCCGAGGAACGTAAGGAAGAGCGCCACCACAAGCTCTAGGGTAAGCTGCCGAGGAAGCGCCCAGGCGCCGCCGGCCAAACGCGCAGCCATGCCGCGCCCATCGCACATGCCGCCGATCTCCCGCCCCTCGCCTACTTACGACCCGCCCCTCCAATAAACGCGTTATCATCTTGACCAATGAACATACGTTAGGAGCAATCATGCCAAACGAGAACAGCTACGAAGTCGCGCTGCAAAAGAGCAACGCCATTCGCGAGGGCCTGGCAAAAACGCCCGAGAAGTTCACCATGCTTACCGGCGACCGCCCCACCGGCCGCCTGCACCTGGGTCACTACTTCGGCACCCTCAAGGGCCGTGTGGAGCTGCAGAACATGGGTGCCAAGACCAACGTACTCATCGCCGACTACCAGGTCATCACCGACCGCGACACGACCGAGCACATCCAGGACAACGTGTACAACATGGTCATGGACTACCTTGCCTGCGGCATCGACCCCGACAAGACCATGATCTACGCGCACTCCGCCGTGCCCGCCGCCAACCAGCTCATGCTGCCGTTCCTGTCGCTGGTCTCAGAGGCCGAGCTGGCGCGCAACCCCACGGTCAAGGCCGAGATGGAGGCCTCGGGCCACGAGCTCACCGGCCTTCTGCTCACCTACCCGGTGCACCAGGCCTGCGACATCCTGTTCTGCAAGGGCAATGTGGTGCCCGTCGGTCGCGACCAGCTGCCGCACATCGAGCTCACCCGCACCATCGCCCGCCGCTTTAACAACCGCTACGGCAAAGTGTTCCCCGAGGTCGAAGCGCTGCTGTCCGAGACCCCGCTACTGCCGGGCCTGGACGGTCGCAAGATGAGCAAGAGCTACGGCAACGCCATCAACATCTCGATGACCGCCGAGGAGACGGCCAAGCGCATCAAGAAGAGCCAGACCGACTCCGAGCGCATGATCACATTCGATCCCGAGAACCGCCCCGGCGTGTCCGGTCTGCTTTCGACGGCCGCCATCTGCACTGGCCGTTCCGAGGTCGAGATTGCCGAAGAGATTGGCATGGGCGGCTCCGGCCAGCTCAAGAAGTACGTGACCGAGGCCGTCAACGAGTACTTCGCGCCGATCCGCGAGCGTCGTCAGCGCTACGAAAACGACCTGGACTATGTGAAGGACGTGCTGCACGAGGGCAACCGTCGCGCCAACGAGATTGCCGAGCAGACCCTGGCCGAGGTTCAGGACGCCATGGGCATGGTGTACTAGATCGATCTGCTGGCTAGAACTTTCGATTGCTATAGGGCGGGCGCTAGTGCGTCCGCCTTTTTTGGTGCCCGACCGGTTCGGCTCTGCCCATTGCACTCCCCCGAAAAACAGGAACAGGCCCGCTGGCAGTTAGTTGCCAGCGGGCCTGTTCCCGAAGTACACCGTTGAATCGCACAGAGGGGAGGAATGCGAATCAAACTCAACAGGGCAGGCTTTTTCATCGCCTATTGCCTGCTCCGTTGCTGAATACAATATAGTTCACCGTGGTTTACTTTGTAGCGTCAATATGTTCCCCCATAGCTTCTCCATAAGTTAGCTCAGGTAAACTAGAACCACCACAAAGGGGACAGGCACCTTTGTGGTGGTTTTAACCACGGCAGAGCCGCTAGAGCCCTGCAGGCCAGCGACAGGCGGCCAAGTCGACGTGCATGTCGTCCTTAAACGCCACACCCTCCCCTAGCAAAAGCTCACGTTGAGCATCGGAACCGCCAAAAGCAAAACCATCGCATATGCGGCCATCGGCAAACACCACGCGGTGACAGGGAATCTCGCCGGGGCGCGGATTGCCATGCAGGGCATACCCCACGTACCGCGCACTTCGTGGACGTCCAGCAAGCAGCGCCACCTGACCATACGTGGCGACCATCCCCTCGGGAATCTGCTCGACCACCTCGTACACCCGCTCAAAAAAGCCCTCAGACGCCATTGCTCGCTCCCTTCCACCCGGAATAGCATAAACCACCACAAAGGTGCCTGTCCCCTTTGTGGTGGTTTTGGCAGGTGGGCTAGTTAACGGGCTGGAAGAAGGCTACGGCTACGGCGCCGGGGCCTACATGGGTGCCGATGGTGGCGCCGATGGTGTGAACGGGCAGTTCGCCCTCGGTGTGGCCAGCCCACAGTGCCGCGCTGTCCTCGATATACTTCTTGAGCACCGCATCCGAAAGGCCCGTATAGCCGAGCGCCAGCGGCATGGAAAAGTCGATGCCGCCCGCCTTTTCGACCTTCTGGTTGAGCAGGTTACGTCCGTTCTTGGAACCGCGCGCCTTGCCCAGCTGCACGATCAGACCGTCCTCGGCAGCCACCACGGGCTTTACGTTGAGCAGCGTACCCACGGCACCGGCCGCAGCAGACAGGCGACCGCCGCGCACCAGGTACTCCAACGTCTCGAGCAGGCCGATGACGACCACGCGGTCGCGCACGGCCTCGACAGCCGCCGCGATCTGGGCCGCGCCCTGGCCCTCGTCCACTAGGCGCAGGGCATACTCGACCAGCACGCGCTCACCCAGGGTAACGTTATTGCTATCAACCACATACACGTCGCCGCCCGGCGCCTCGGCAAGTGCGGTACGGGCGCTCTGATTGGTCCCCGAAAGTTTGGCACCCACGGTAATAATCACCGCCTCGTCGCCGGCCTCACGTGCTTCGGCAATCGCCTGCGAAAAGGCGTACGGGTTGACCTGACCGGTCTTGGGCAGCTCGTCGCGCTCCACGAGCATCTCGTAAAAGCGCTGGTGATCGATGTCGACGCCATCCATATACACATCGGTGCCAAAGGTAACGGACAGCGGCAAGACGGACAGCGCCGGGTGCTCCGCCGGCGACATATCGCTGGCGGAATCGGTAATAATGCGGACGGACATAGCGAATCCTTTCTTGCGCAGGTCTCGCGCAGGGAATTTTGACAGCAATGTCCCGGCACGGCATACGCGCTCAAACGGGACGATGCAGTTTTTAATGGGAAGCAAATGCCTTGGCGGCCTTAGATCTCACGCAGGGTGTTGAGAATCGTACGCAGCGACGCATACATCTGCTCGCGCTGCTCCACACCCATAGCCTTACCGGTGGTGTCGAGCACCTCGCGAATGATGCGGTCCGCCTCGCTCATGCTCTCGCCGCCCAGAGCGGTCAGGCGCACCGGGGCACGATACTTAACGGCCGCATCACCCGAGTCGTCGACCTCGACGTAGCCGCCCTCCTCCAGATGCGCGAGCGTGCGCGAGACGGCGGCACGGGTCACGCCTGCCATGCGAGCCAGGTCAGCGCCAGTCAGGCCGTCCTTGCTGCGCTCAAGATAGTACAGGCACATAACGTCGGAGCCCTTGAGGCCCAGCCTTGCGCCCTCGGATGTCTTAATGCGCTGGATCTCCTTGTAGAGCCCGCTGATCAGTCCGACAAAGTCCTCGAAACGTGTCTCGTCGTTCTGCTGCATGGGAGACGACCGCCTTTCGCTTACATGATGCTAACGGGTAAACATCTTAGCCGCACGAGGCAACACCCACACCCAAATATCCCATTTGTTAACCCATCAACATAAAAACCACCACAAAGGGGACAGGCACCTTTGTAGTGGTTTTGACCGGCGAACATGATCCGCAGGCGTCGCTACAGTTCCACGCAGGGATTGTCGCGGGTCACAAGCGTCTTAACGACAACCGTCGCTCCCAGATAGCGCTCGAGCAACTCGGCGAGACGATCAACGGCAGCCTGGCAATCCCCCATCCGCTCGGGCTCCACGCACTCAATCGCCAGGAATGCATCGGCCGAATCGTCGGACAGCGCCGTGCGAACGCCATCGCGCCAGTTCCAGCAGCGGCATACGGCGCCCGCATCATCGATGTAGGCGAGCTCGCCGGGCAGCGTCGGGTCATCCGTTTCCTCGCCAAGTGGCAGGAACGCATCGCCGCCGTCAGTCACCTTCAAGCGAAGATCCCCCTCAATCGCATGCAGGTCCTCGCCGCCAACGGGCAGCGCGTAGGTCAGCGACACCGTGTTGTAGATGTCCACCGCGGGCGTAATGTGGCCCACCGGTTTGCCCTTGAGCACGCGCTTGAGCAGGCTCTCAATTGAGCAACGCGCGCCCTTTTTGGTCTTGAACAGCCGATAAGCCTCGCGCCATGCCTTGACCGGTGCGTTCTCGCTGATAGTATCGCTGGTCAGATGACGCTCCGCGTCGATATTGGCGCGGTCGAGCAACGCCGCAATCGCGTCCACGTCCTCTTGAGGAATCTGAGCCGCGGGCTTCATGCCCTTTACGACCACAACACCGACAGCCGCCTGCGGAAACAGCTCCCAAAACGAATCCTCGGCAATAAAGCTCTTCATGTGCTCTCCCTTCATAGCATGCGCCCGAGCCCGGGTGCCTAAACAAAAAGCGCCCTTACGACGGCCACCTTCAAAGTCCTACGGTGCCGCCACAAGAGCGCTTACGCTGCCCCCATCCGGAGAAGGGAGCGATATGTCAGGCGTATTGTAACCCGAGTCATCCGCGCGAGTAAAACCACCACAAAGGTGCCTGTCCCCTTTATGGTGGTTTTGGGTCTGAGGCGACGCTAGTGTCGGAGTCCCAGCAGGCCGCGGCCGCGATGACGGGCGTCGGCGTGCACCAGAGCGTGCGGACCGGCGGCCTTCACGGACTCGGGCAGGTGCGAGTACTTCTTCTCGAAGTTCTCCTCGAACATCACGGCCAAGTTGTGCGCGGCCTCGTCGTAGCGCGCGGTGCTCTGCCAGTACTGGCGCGGCACCAGGATGCCGTCGGGCACGCCGTGGCACGTGGTGGGAATGTCGACGTTAAAGATATCGTCATGCACGAATTCGCTGTCCTCGATGGCACCGTCGAGGGCGCGGGCCACCAGGGCGCGCGTGTAGGCAAGCTCGATGCGATGGCCCACGCCGTAGCCGCCGCCAATCCAGCCGGTGTTGACCAGGTACACACGCGTGCGGCCGTCGGCGATGCGCTCACCGAGCATCTTGGCATAGACCATGGGGTCGAGCGGCATAAACGGCTCGCCAAACAGCGAAGAGAACGTGGGCGTGGGCTCGGTGACGCCGACCTCGGTGCCGGGGATCTTGGCCGTAAAGCCCGTCACGAAGTGGTACATGGCGGCATCGGCCGTCAGGCGTGAGATGGGCGGCAACACGCCAAAGGCGTCGCAGGTCAGGAACAGCACGACGCTTGGAGTGGTGCCCATGCCCTTGGTCCACGCGTTGGGAATGTGCTCGACGGGATAGGCCACGCGCGTGTTGTGCGTGATCGAGATGTCGTCGTAGTTGGGCTTGCGGTTCTCGTCGAGCACCACGTTTTCACAGATCGCGCCAAAGCGGACGGCGTTGAAGATCTCAGGCTCGTGGAACGCGTCCAGGCCCTCGCATTTGGCGTAGCAGCCACCCTCGATGTTGAAGATGCCCATGTCGGACCAACCGTGTTCGTCGTCGCCGATCAGCAGGCGCGTGGGGTTGGCCGAAAGCGTGGTCTTGCCGGTGCCGGAGAGGCCAAAGAACACGGCGGTCTCATGCGTGACGGGGTCCATACTGGCCGAGCAATGCATGGGCAGCACGTCGTCCTCGACGGGCAGCAGGTAATTCATGACGCTGAAAATGGACTTTTTGATCTCGCCGGAGTAGCCGGTGCCGGCGACCAGAATCACGCGCTCCTGGAAGTTAATGACCACGGCGGCGCTGGAGTTGAGGCCCTTGATGGCGGGATCGCACTGGTAGCCCGGCGCGGCGAGCACGCAGAAGTCCGGCTCGCCGGTGCGTGCGATTTCACGGGCAAGCGGGCGGGCGAGCATCTGCTTAATAAAGAGCGCCTGGCTGGCACGCTCGCAGGCGACAAGCAGACGACGCGTATGGTTGCGGTCGGCACCGGCCATACCGCGAGTGACGAACACGTCGCGCTCGTTGAGATAGTCGACGATGCCGGCCTTGATGGCCTCGTAGCTCTCGACAGACAGCGGGCGGTTGACGGCACCCCAGGCAATCTTGTCGTGAACATCGGGGGTGTCAACGATAAAGCGGTCATTAGGCGAGCGGCCAGTGCGCTCCCCCGTCTCGATCACCAGCGCGCCGTTGGAGGCCATACGACCTTCGTTGCGACGGATGGCGTGCTCGACGAGCTCGGCTGCCGGCAGGTCGACCAGCAGGCGGGGCTGGTTCTCGGCAGGATCTTCGACCAGCGTAATGCCAAAGTTGGACAGAACTTCTGCAGGGGTAACACCTGGCATGGGGCCTCCTTTAAAAGCGCGACACGTGGACGAGGCGCGCACTTTACTCACGTAAAGCCCGTTGTACCCGATATGCAAAAACGTTTTTGCGGCAACGGCGAAGCGCCCGCCCAACGGTCAAAAATCGCACGCAAGCGGCCTAGTCATTGGAGACGTTCTTGAACAGGCAACATTCAAGGAGTGTCCCCGAATGCCGGCACTTAGGGACGTTCCCAAAGTGCCGGCACATAAGGAACGTCCCTAAGTGCCGACTATAGTGGCAGGCCTTGTCCGAGCATGGCGATGGCGCTCATGAGGACCAGCATGCCGGCGGCGTAGGGCAGCACGGCGCTCAGGAGTTCGGCGTCCTTGCCGCGCACGCGTACGGCGGCAAGACCAATGGCGAGCGTCTGCGGCGAGATCATCTTGCCGGCGGCGACACCCAGGGCGTTCAGCGCGACCATCCAGTAGTCACTCACGCCCAGCGCCGTAGCCGCCTGGCTCTGGATGGGACCGAACAGCATGCCCGACGACGTGCCCGAACCGGTCACGAACGCACCGACGGCACCGATCCACGGGGCCAGAATCGGGTACAAACTACCGGCGACAGCGATACAGAACGCGCTGATCGACGAGATCATGCCCGCATAGCCCATCACCTTGGCGCAGCCCAGCACCGAAAGCATGGTAATGACCGTCGGCATCATCTGCTTGACAGTCGCGGCCAGCACCTCGCCCATCAAGCGCGGCGAAGCGCCCTGAATGGCACCGCCGACAAACGCAGCCAGGAAAATCCAAACACCCGGCGTGTTGATCCACGAAAACGTAAGCGTACCGGGGTTCTCGCCGCAATATACCTGCACGTGACTCGCAAACGGCGCGAGCGCGGCATGTACAACGGGCACCAGGTTGGACGTACCCAGCAGCAGAACAAAAATCAGGATGAAGCACGACCAGGCAGAAAGCGCCGACTTAACGGTGAGCTGTTCGCCGGCCTCGATATTCATGTGAAAGCGTGCGTCCAGATGCCCCGACTTCTCGGCACGCATAGCAAGCGCAGCTGTCAGCCCGAGCGAAACGATAGAACCGACGACGACGGCAAGCTCGGGACCCACAAACCTAGCAACGACCAGAGCCGCACCGGCAAAGGACACGCCGGAGAGCACGGCGATGCCCGCCGCGCCACGTAGGCGCTCGGCAACGCCTGCAACGTTGCCCTGGTCCTCGGCAACACGACCAGCAACCAGTACGATAAACAGCGGCATCATCACAAAGAAAGGCGCCAACTGCACCAGCTGAACGGTCGCCAGGTGCAGGGAATCCAGACCCACCAAGTCGGCAACGGACACCGTGGGGATGCCGATGGAGCCGTAGGGTGTGGGTACGCCGTTGGCCAGCAGGCAGATGAGCACGGCGGGCACGGCCTCAAAACCCAGGCCCGCGAGCATGCCGGCAGGAATGGCGACGGCAGTGCCAAAACCGGCCATGCCCTCCATAAAACCACCGAAGCACCAGGCCACGAGCAGCGCCAGCAGACGGCGGTCGCTGCTGATGGAGGTGATCATGCTGCCGATCACGTCCATGGCGCCCGTGCGAACGCACAGGTTATACGTGAATACCGCGGCGATGATCACCAGGACGATGGGCCACAGAGCCATCAAAAAGCCTTCAAGCGAGGCGGTCGCGATCTGCGCTGCCGGCAGGTGCCACCATGCGAAGGCAAGCACGCACGAAAGGACAAACGATCCGATAGCGGCCTTCCAAGCTGGCCATTTAAAGCACAGCAGCATCACGACCAGCCAAATAATCGGCACAAGAGCCAGTAAGAATGCGGCGACGTCCATAGGTAGAAGCTCCTTGGTGCCGCGTGGGCGGCATCGGGGAGGTGTCACAAAACTTCAACAGGATACCGCACACTTACCGACAAATTACAGCCGCCTGCCGAAAATATTGAACAATCCGTTCAAAAACACGAGCGAACACCGTCGCGTCTATACTAGAGCGCAGCAATAGAAAGGACCCCGCTTTGAGCATCACGCCCCTCGATAGCATTCGCCGCGCCATCGCCCGCCGCAATGGCGTCGCCGACCCTGCCGTAGCGGGCAGCGGCACCGCAAGGGCCCAGGGCGGACGCATCGAGAATGGCCTGTTCCCCGCCTCCCACACGGCCGAAGAGCTCGCGCGCATCCAGGAGCTGAGCCAGCGCAACGCCGGCGGCCCCGACAGCAGCCAGGCCACGCGCCGTCGCCGGCGCGAACGCGATCGGGAGCCCGGCCCCGTCCGCCGCATGGTCAACGCCTGGTGGAACCGTCTGCTCGGTGCCGTCTACGGCGGCGGCTTCTCCATGCAGGAAGCGGAATACGAGGAGCACGCCACCAGTCGCGACTATCTTTGGAACACCCTCGGCACCGCCGTGTGGGGCTTGGCATTTCCGCTGCTCACCATCGTGTCTACGCAGCTCGTGGGCGCCGAAGAAGCAGGCAAATTCTCCATCGCCTTTGTCACCGGCACGCTCATCATGATCGCGTGCAACTACGGCGTGCGTAATTTCCAAGTCTCGGATATCGACGAAACGACGTCCTTTGCCTCTTATCAGCTCAACCGCTGGCTTTGCGGAGCGATCGCCCTAGGCTGCGGTCTCATGTACAGCAGCGTCCGCGGCTACGACGCGCAGATGGCGACGATCGGCCTGGGCGTCTACCTGTATAAGGTGATCGACGGCGTGGCGGACGTATACGAGGGCCGCCTGCAGCAGGCCGATAAACTCTACCTGGCTGGCATGAGCCAAACGCTACGCTCCGTCGGCGTCATCGTGGTGTTTAGCGCGGCGCTGTTCCTTACGCGCAGCATGCCCATCACGGCCATGGCCATGGGTGTCACCGCCATCGCCTCGCTCGTGCTGGTCACCGCGCCGCTCGCCCTGCTCGAGACCGAGAAATCGCGCCGCGTGAGCCTACGCGAGGTCGGTCACCTGTTTGTCCAGTGCGCTCCGCTCTTTGGCGCACTGTTCCTGTTCAACCTCATCGAGAGCATGCCCAAGTTTGTGATGGAAGGCACGCTGGCATACAAATATCAGCTGTACTTTAATGCCCTGTTCTTTCCGGCGCAGGCTATTTTGCTGAGCATTGGATTTATCTATAAACCGCAGCTCCTGCGCTTGTCGAGCATTTGGGCTAATCCTCGCAAGCGTCGTCGCTTTGACCTGATTATTGTTGCCGTTATGGCGCTGATCGTGGTCATCACCGGCGTGTGCGCCGCATTTATGGCAGGTCCCGGTATTCCCCTCATGAGCTTTATGTACGGCCTCAGCTTTGAACGCTACCGTACGCTGGCGCTGCTGATGGTCGTCGCCGGCGGCGTCACCGCGGCCATCGACTTTATCTACGCCATCATCACGGTGCTGCGCCACGCTGGAGACGTCACCAAGATCTACCTGATCTGCTTCGCCGTAAGCGTGGTGCTGCCGGTGAACCTGATTAAGCTGCTGGGTCTGATGGGCGCCGTGGTGAGCTACCTAGCCATAATGGCCCTACTCCTGGTGCTGCTGATAATCGAGTACGCCCACATCCGCCAACGCATCGAACGCGACCGCAACCCATACGGCGCCTAATTAGCTGCCCCCGGTCACCGGAATTTGCGATGGAATCACCCCGGCTGGGGTCTCGTTGCGGACAATATGCATCACGCAAAACTAAGTGAGTAGACTTTTGCCGAATCCCTGACCACACCGGCAAAACACAAGTCAATGACCTGCGGTTTTGTTGAGGCAAATTTGCCGGCTGCTCGGCATTTCCAAAAAAGCCTACTCACTTAGCCAGCGGGCAGCCAAATGATTTTAAAATCCCCGTCCCAGAGAAATCAATTAGCGGGCAGAAGGGCAAAAGTGGTCAAAAACCCTTCCCAAATTAGCTACCCCTTGCACCGATTATTCGCCCGGGTTGATGTTCGCGTAGAACTCCGCCCCGTCGTCCAGGCGCAGGATGCCCACGCGACCGAACTCGGAGCCGGTGGCGGCGGCGCAGTCGATATCGATGCGATCGGGCACACCGGCGGTATCCTCGCCGCCCAGGCGCACAATCTGCCCGCGACCCGACTCCTCATCGAGCCCCGCCAGACCACCGACCTCGCAATAGCGCCCAAGCGATACCGTGGGCGTGTGACCGCTAACCACGACCGGGCCCTTGCCCTCGGCAGAAAGCAGCCCGGTCGGCGCATCCCAATAGCCGTGACGAATCCACAGCAGGTCATCGGCCGACTGCACCGCGAGCATCTGCTGCAGCAGCTCGCGATCGGCACCCACCGCTCCAACGCCATCGGCACAATCGACGCCATGCTCAAGCAAAAACGCGCGCGCCGCCTTCATCTCGATTCCAGCATGTACCAGCAGATACGGGCGCTCCTCGGTCTCGGCCACCGCGTAGAGCGGCAGCGCGGCCATCCATCGCACGAGCTCCTCGTATGCGTCAAATTCCATGTCGTTGAGCTGCTCGCGCGTCGTCCAGCCACCGTTGATATCCCAGGTCTCGGCATCGAGCGGATCCTGGCCAATGATGGCATCGAGCATGATCTGCTCGTGATTGCCCTTGAGCACGCGGGCGTTGGGCAGCGAGCGCACGAGCTTAATAACGCCGACCGGATCGGGCCCGCGATCGATCATGTCGCCCAGCACGTACAGCGTGTCGTCGGACGCCAGCGAAATCTTAGACAGGGCCTCGTCAAGCGCACGCACGTGCCCGTGAGCATCAGATGTCACATAGATCGCCATGGTACGCCTCTCCTTGCATTGCGGCCAAAGCCCGGCGCCGCAACTAAAACTTCAAGTTGAACTTAAACGTTACCCATTGTACTCCGTTGCAATAAAGCTGGAAAGGGTTTCCGAGCAGAGGCAAAGACGGCAGCCGTCTATGACGATATCGCGCACGCCCGCAATCCAACCCCATAAACCCACCATCTTTGGGTACAAATAACCGCAGACAACTAACCGTGCCACGCCAACCACCCAGGAGCGGACACCATCCATGAACCAGATCCTTCTTTTTATCGGCCTCGTCATCATTTTGTGCCTGACCATCAAACCCGTCGGCAAAAAGCTCCCCTTCCCCACCCTGCTTATCTTTATCGCGCTCGGCATGCTGTTGGGCGTCAACGGCCCGGCGCATATCGACTTTAGCGACTACGCACTCACCGAAACCGTCTGCAGCACGGCGCTATTGTTCATCATGTTCTACGGCGGCTTTAACACCAACATAGACCGCGCCAAGCCCGTCGCCGCGCCGGCGGTGCTGCTGAGCACGCTCGGCGTCGTCATCACCGCAGGCATCACCGGCGTGTTCGCCCACTTTGTGCTGGGCTTCGACTGGATCGGCGGCCTGCTGCTGGGATCGGTCGTGGCGTCGACCGACGCGGCCAGCGTCTTTAGCGTTCTGCGCGAGCACAGCCTTTCGCTGAGGGGCGGCACCGACTCGCTGCTCGAGGTCGAATCGGGCTCCAACGACCCCGTCGCCTACATGCTCACCGCCGTGCTCGCGACCCTCGCGGCGGGCGGCAATATCGACATTCCCGTGCTGCTGGCCAAGCAGATCATCCTGGGCGTGGGGCTGGGCCTTGCCATCGGCTGGATATCCAGCCGCCTGATTGAGCGCGCACACGCAACGGCCGAGGGCGCGCAGACTATCTTTTTGTTCGCCGTGGCGATCGTCGCCTACGCACTGCCGAGCTACCTGGGCGGCAACGGCTTTTTGGCCGTATACCTGGCAGGCATTGTGCTGGGCGCGAGCGACATCACCGGCAAGGTCGAGATGGCGCACTTCTTTGACACCCTTACCGAGATGGCCGAGATGACGATCTTCTTCTTGCTCGGCCTGCTCGTCACGCCCGCGCGCCTGCCGCAAATGCTGCTACCCGGCCTGGCGCTCATGGCGTTTATGCTCTTTGCGAGCCGCCCCATCGCCGTCGGTCTGCTGCTGGCGCCCTTTAAGACGAGCCCTCGCCAGGTTGCGCTCGTAAGCTGGGCGGGCTTGCGCGGCGCGGCTTCGGTCGTCTTTAGCCTCTTTGCTGTGGTGGCCGGCGTTCCCGGCGGACACGGCCTATTTGACCTGGTGTTTGTGATTGCCGTATCGAGCATTGTGGTGCAGGGTTCGCTACTGCCGGCGGTGGCGAAGAAACTCGATATGATCGATGCGGCCGGCGACGTGCGCCGCACCTTTAACGACTACCGCGACGAGGACGGCATGTCGTTTGTAAAGCTCAAGGTGGGCGCTGGCCATCCGTTTGCCGGGCGCTCGCTCGCCGATATTGGCAGCGCGACGGACATGCTCGTGGTCTTGGTGCTGCGCGACGGGGCGCACCCGGTACTGCCCAACGGCGATACCGTCATCGAGGAAGGCGACCTTCTGGTGATGGCAGCCCCAACGTTCGAAGAGCGTGCCGAGGTTACGCTGCGCGAGGTCACCGTGACGCCCCACGGTCGCCTGGCCGGTCAGCGCCTGCGCGACGTGCCGCAGGGCAAGCACCCGTTTATCGTGGTGATGCTCAAGCGCGAAGGCCAAACGATCATCCCCGACGGCGACACCCTCATATACGCCGGCGACGAAGCCGTCATCGCCACGCTCGCGTCGTAGCGGCCAGGGGTAGCTAATTTGGGACGGGGGCTTTTTAGCTACCCAACTTTTTGTCACATTCCCATACCCGCAGGTAGATTGACGAACATGTGTTTGGTTATTATAATTTCTACTTGAATAGACTCCTCGTCTCGTGGTATAAAATGGTTGCGTTCCTTTATGGAGGGCAGTCAAGGGCCGGGGGATCCCCCCGGCATTTTTGTTTTTAGGGAGACTGCATCATGAGGGAGCTTTCCGTCTTCGTCGACGAATCCGGCAACTACGGAGGACAAAGCGCTAAGTACTATCTCGTTACGCTTGTTTTCCATGACCAGTCAGCGTCAGTTGCTGAGATTATTTATCGCTACGAACACGCGCTTAGATCGCGCGGGCTTCCCGATATCCCCCTGCACATGAATCCCCTTATGCATGGCAATGAATCCTACAGGGGCATGGACACCCACTTGCGGAATCGCCTTTTGTCGAGTTTTGCAACATTTGCCAACAAATGCCCCGTCACATACATGACGTTCAGCTACCAAAGAAACAAATTCAAAAGCGATGCGGCTATGTTCGCAAGAATGCGTCGTGACTTGATCCTCTTTTTGTTCGACAGACTTCAGCGTTTCCAAAGCTATGACGCTGTCAAAATCTATTACGACGACGGGCAAAACGAGGTAACGGCCATCCTTCACGCTGCATTCGAATACGTTCTCGGAAGGCAGGCGGTCATTTATAAAGAATGTGACCCGAAGCACTTTAGGCTTCAGCAAATTGCTGACTACATCTGCGAAATCGAACTGGCGCAAATTAAATATGGACGCTCCGAGCAAACAAATACCGAGCAGATCTTCTTTGGAAACTATCGTGATTTCAAGAAAAATCATCTTAGAAAGATTCGCGCTAAACGTCTCTTGTAGACCCGGCACGTGGCTTCTGTTATAAAGATATCGGTACCCTCCAAGAGAGGGGCCTCCAAGAGCCGGGGTTTTACCCCCGGCATTTTTTATGCGTAACGTCGCCGCAACTCCTACTTAGCCTCTAGGAAGATACGGCTAGCTAAAAAGCCCTATCCCAAATTAACTACATTTGAGTATTGGTCGTCCCGACTGGGGTCTCGTTGCGAGCAATTTGCGTCGCGCAAAACTAAGTGAGTAGGCTTTTGCCGAATCGCCAACCACATCGCCAAAGCACAGGTCTGTGATCTGCGATTTTGTTGAAGAAAATTCGTCGGGTGCTCAGCATTTCCAAAAAAGTCTACTCACTTAACCAGCGGGCGGTCAAAATGGATGCGTCGCGACGTCGTTGGGCTCCGTTGCGACGGTTTATCGTGCATTTTCGCGCGGCCGCGGGCACAGACGCCCCCGTCCCCCATGTGACAAAGGGACAGTCCCTTTGTCACATTCTCAGTCATCGTCGACGGCAAAGTCGCGGAGGTCGAGGCCTTCGCGTTCGGCTCGGGCTAGGAGCTCTTGAGGTGACTCGTCCTCGATATCCACCACGTCGAGCATGGCGGCCGGAAAGCCCACGCCGGCTGCACTCCCCGCACGGTCGAGCAAACTCTCGCGCAGCTGGTCAACATCAACATCGATCTTCATGGTGAAACTCCCTACCGGATCTGGCCCCTACTCAGCAGCGCCGAGCACATTCACGACTGCAACGAAAGCCGCAGCCTGCTTGTCATCCATCTGTGTGGCCAAACGCCCCACGGGCTCGTCGTAAGCAAACTGCACCTTATCGATAAAGCAATCCCAAGCACGCTCGTCCACACGCACGGCGGCCTCGCAGTACTGGCTGAGCTTTTTGAGTCCATGCCAAAACGCATTCACATGGCGCGCAGGATCCTCATCCAGCACCCCATCGTAGCGCCGTCCGTTAAACTCACGCATGCGCGCCACGGCAACCTCGAGCGAGTCGCCGCCGTCGGCCGAAGCCTCGTCCACAAGCTCGGGAATCGCAACCTCGCGCCGGACATTGTGCCTGGTAGCACCGTCGTACTCGCCCACCAACACGTCTTCGTCAAACCGATCATCGTAGTCGAAATAACTGCTACCCCGGCAAATCCCATGCAGCGAACCGGTGCCAAAGGCACGGAACAACCCGCCATCGGCAACAACGCACCTATAAGTCTCAAACGACTTCTTAACCTGAGAGAGCAACTCGGAAAGCTCTCCGGCATCGCACCCCGTCTCGCACGCGACGCAAGCAGACTTCGGCAACGATACCGGCTCCACCGTGCTCCCTGCAACGCGGGCAGCGCGCTCGGCCCGATACGCTTGAGCTGCCAAGCGCGATCGCTGCGCAGCGCCACGCACATTCGCAAGCTCGCGCTCCAGCGCCACATCGCCAGTGACATCGCCAGCCACATCGTTCGCAAACCTGTCAGCACCCTGCGGGCCGGTCGCACTCAGCTCGGACTCAAACGTCGCCGTGATCATGCCGGCAAGGTCCGTTGCGTCGGCGGCACAACGCAGCTGCTCCAACTGCGTGCACAGCAGATCGGCATCCAGGGGCACCGCATCCACAACGCACACGTCACTCAGACGCACCGCGCCCTGCAGCACCAAAGCCCCCGCAGCATCGTACGCCGCACGAACCCTGTCCGCCGTATTGGCACGCAGCTTTACCTCGATAAACGCAAGCGTCTGCTCCAAGCGGGCCAACAGCTCGGCCTTGTCCTCCATACGCAAAAAGGCAGCGTAGCGCCGCTCCATCTGCAACGGGCCCACAACGCCCATCTGCTTGCGAGCCCGCGCAAGCGACTCGGCTTCAACGCGGCGCACATACCCGTCAACGGCCTGCACGGCAGACTCACGCGCAGCACGCTCGGCAGACTCGACGCCCTCGATCACGGCCAGCAGCTCGCGGGAGCGCGACTTGCGCACCAACTCCCCGCGGTCGTACTGCTCAAGCGCCGCCTGACGCTTGGCTACCGACTCAAAGCCAAACAGCTCGTCGAGCAGCTCGCCAACAGAACGTTCTTCCGCCATGGCAAGGCCTCCTCACGCGCAGCGCGCCACCATGCTCGCGGGCTCATGTGCGCATCAAACGCCTCGCGCACGCAAGCCCGCACGCTCGCATCCCTATAGATCCAACGCCTTCTTCGCGGCATCGACCGGGTCGCCATCCATGTAGAACACCGGGCTCAACCCCGAGATAATCTCGGAGGAAACGCTCTGCAGGCCCGCGATGGCGCTCAGCGGCAATATCACGCGCTTGGCGCCGGCGTTTTTGGCCACGCGCATGATGTCCTCGAGCCCGCGGATCTCATCCATAGATCCCGACATGCGCAAGATTCCCGGAACCGCCAGCGCGGACATCACCGGGCGGTTGCACGCCGCGGAGCACAGGCCCACAAACTCGGCAAGCGAGACTTCTTCGGACAGACCCTTGCTCTGCAGGTCGTTATAGAACAGCAGGTAGTCCTTTGAACCAATGTGCATGCCCGGCGCCACACGGTTCGCCAGGTTCACAAAGTTGTCGAACGCGGCCTCCAGCGTATCGCGCACCGGCTTGTTAAAGGCAACGCCCTCGTGCTTAAACTTGCACTCGCCGGCGACAGCCTTGTTCTCCAGCTTGTACACGGCAACCTCGCCGCCCTGCGACCTACCCACGCCAAACACGTGACCGGACAGCAGCGGCCCGTCGGGAATCAACGTATCCTCGGACTGCTCCGGCACGCGCACCACGTGCACGTCCTGCGGATTGTCGGCATCCATATAACCCAGGTTGACGTCGATAAACTCGACGCCCGCCATAATCTTGAGCTGCTCCTTTACGCGGCGACGGCCCTCGATGGCGTAGTCCAGCAGCCAATGAACGTCATCCTTGTCCATAGCCTCGTCAGGGAACAGCAGCTTGGCCAGGCCGCTAAAGGACTTGCGCACGGCGATCTCGTCACGTTTGTTAAAGTCGCTGTTAAAGCGGAAGTAGCGGTCGATATGATGCGTAAAGTCCTTGCGGCGCATCTCCTTGCAAAACTCCGACAGGCAGTCGGTGATTAAGCCGTAATGCCCGGTCAGCAGGCTCGAGCGCATCTTAGGAATCTCCCAGCCCGGCAGGTAATAGTGGATGCGGTCGAAAAAGGCCGAATCGTTGTTAAACTCCGGCGGGAACGGATCAAACAGGTGCGTGGTCTTAAGGACGTTTTGCACGGTGTCGTTGATGTTGCCCTCAAAGACCATAGAGGCATCGGCGTTAATCTGGTCGCGGCCGCGCGCGTAGCTGCCGCTCGCCATGTAATCCTTCATGATCTGCACGGCGTTGGTGTCCTTAAAGCGCATGCCGGCGACCTCGTCGAACGTCACGCAATCCCAATGGCCCACCAAGCCCACGCGATCGGCGCGCATGGAGTTCATACGGCCGAACAGGTTGGCCGTGGTGGTCTGCCCGCCCGAGAGCAAAATGGCGTAGGGCGAAACCTCTTTGTAGATGTGGCTCTTGCCGGTGCCACGGGGACCAAGCTCGCACAGATTGTAGTTGCGCTCGATGAGCGGCACCATACGCTCGATAAAGTGCAGGCGCTCCTTCTCCGAAAGCTCGCTGGGCTCATAGCCGGCAGAGCGCAGCAGCATGTTGAGCCACTCGTCGCGCGAGAAATACTGACGCTCCTCGATCATGGCGTCCAGGTCCAGGTTGGGCATCTGGATGGGCGTGAGCGACGCCACACTAAACGGAGAGTCCTCGGGCCCGCGCTTTTTGCGCTTGGCCTTGGAGCGGCGCGGCGCATCGTCGCCAAAGACTTCCATGCCAAACTCGTCTTCCTCTTCCATGGGACGACGATACTCGATGCTCATAATGCACCAAATACCGCCCTGGAGAATCTTGGAATAGTCGCGCACGCACTCGGCCGGCATCACAAACGGCTCAATGGTCAGGTTGGCAAACGACGCCACGTAGATGTCTTTGTACTCGTCGAGCTTGGCCGTCACCTTATCGATGATGGTAAAGCGACCCAGCTCGCGGATCTTGGACTTAATGCGCTCGGACTCGTCGGGACGCACGTAGTTATCGGTGAGGATCTTGCGGATGCGCCCCAAGCCCTCCGCCACGGCTTCTTCGTCGTCGGTTGAGCAGTACATGCCCAGCAGGTACTCCAGCACAAAGGTAGGCACGTTGGCGCCACGCTTCATAAGGGCCGTCAGGTCCTTGCGCACGATCTTGCCGCCAAAGTGCTCGAGCAGCTTACCGTCCAGTACATCCATGTCGTAACCGTCGTCCTCGAGAGCCTCGGCCGCGGCCTGGGCATAGCCATCGGTCGAGGACTCGTCCTCGACGGGCACCTCGGCCTCGGCGGGCGCAGCGGTCTCCGTCGGCTCCGGGACAGGCACGGCCTCCGGAGCAGGCTCGGCAGTCTCAGCCTCCGGGGCAGGCACAACCTCCCCTACAGGCACCGCAGCCTGCACCGGCGCATTCACATCAATCGAGGGAACTTCCCACAGATCGTCGTCATGGCTATCAAACATAGGGCACACTCCTAAAAACCAAAGTCAGCAACAGGGGCAAACGAAACAGCAATGGTGTACGTCTCGCGCCAAACGATCTTGCCCGTCTCGCGCTCGCGGCAGACCAGATAGTACGGACCCTTGGCCGAGAATCCATCCGCTGCATGCAACGCAAACTTGGCATGCACCACGCGCCCCTGCGAGTTAACAGAAGTCTTGTGGGCATGCGCCTTGACCGTATCACTCACCTCGTTGCCGCTTGCATCGGTAAACACCAGCTCGTACTCGCACGGCAAGACCTTGCCTTGGGCAGGTTCTTCCTGGATCAAGTTGACCGAGAAGATCGAGTTGGTCACTCGACGTCCCTCGCTCAGTACGCGCAGCGTCGCTGCGCGCGTATCGACAAAGTCCTTGGAACCCGAGCGCGCACGCCAAAATCCGATAACGGGCACGCAGAGCTCCTGCAGGCTCATGCCGCCGTGGACGTAGTTGTTAGTACCGCCGGGACGCTTGAAGTGCACGTTCTCGCGCGGGGCAAACCCCTCAAAACCGGCACCCAAACGTCCCATGTCAACATTAACAAACACCTCGCGCGCCTCGTCCGAAAGCTTGGTCACGGCCTCGTTGGGCACCACCAGATGACGCTTGCCGTGCATAACGGGAGCGTCAAAGAAGGTAAGGTCTGACATGCCGAGCATCTGGCACTCGTTGAGTTCCCGACGCGTGTAGATAAAGCCGTGATCCGCCGTTATAACAACACGTGCGCCCGGGGCGTCGGTGCACACGCGACGCGCCAACGTGGCAAGTTCCTCCACGGTGTCCGCACAGGCATCGAAGACGTCATCCTGCGTAGCGGCCTTCTCGCCCGTGGCATCGATCTTGTTGTGGTAGAGATAAACGAGCTTGGAGTCTTTGAGCAGCGCTTTGCGCTCGGTTCCCGCCATGTTGAGGTATGCGCTCGAGCGCAAAGCGCGGCCCGTAGACTCAACGTTGGCAAGCACGGCCTCGCGCTGCGGAGTCGTCGAAGTGGGCATGCCGTCAGCCAGCACGTACGTGCCATCCGCTGCAAGCCCAAGCGCCTGGTGCGGCAGCAGCGCGGGCATACCCACCTCGGTAATGGAGGGAAAGACCGCCTGCATGCTAGAGACCTTGACGTTGCCGCCGCGCTCGCGCTCGAGCAGCGCCGCAACGTCGCGGGCCACCTCATAGCGCAGCGCGTCGCTCACGATAACGACCGTCGTTTTGGTAGAGCCCACAAAGGTGGGCAGTACATGCCAGTAGAATTCATCCTGCCGTGCGGGACCCTCGATGTAGCCGCAATCGGCCCACTCCCCTTGCGCAGCGGTCGCCCAGCATGCATTAGCATCGGCCAAGAACCAGTTACTGTAGAGATTCTCCGCCCAGTCCACCACAGCTCGGGCAGGCTCCTCGAGCACATCGCACTCGACGGAGCGCGCCCGCAGATACGCGGTGCACATATGGCGATAGGCAGCGTCCATGGCATACCAATCGGACGTGTAGGCATCCCACACCTGCTGGGGCTGCGCCAGATGGAACCCGCCCGCGTGCGCCTGCCTAAACGCACACATATCGGCCACAGCGACAAGCAGGTCAAAGTAGCTCTCGACACGGCGGTACCAGCTTAGGTCGCAGCGACGCGCCGCAAAGGCGCGCGCATCCGCAACACGGTCCGCGCCCTGAGCAAACGAGCAGAACAGCTGCGAGAGTACGGCCTCATTGACGCAAGGGAACACATCAAGCGAGGTCAGCACATCGATCGACAGGGCCTCAAACCGTGCAAAGAGCCCGCGGGCATCCTCCACCAAACGGCAGATCTCAAATAAATCCTCGCTCGACGCCCGAGCATCGGCAGTCTGGTCCCACGTACGCACCGCCTCAAGGCAATAGGGTCCGTAGGCGGGAGCCACATAGCTTTCGAGTCCTTTGAGCGCCCCCTCGGGAAGCACGGTGGATGCCGCCGTGATGAGCACATGAGATGCCAGCGCAAGCAGCGAATCGCGCTCATACAGCGGTCCCTCAAACCCATAGCAACGTACAATGAAGGCAGCGAGGACATCGCGCACGCAGTACTTGTCCACCAACTCGGCCAGCGCTTCGGGGCCCTCGTGCAGCAGCGTGGTCATACAGCCGCGCAGCACAAACGCGGGGCGCGCGTCGCCAACCTCTTTACCGCCAAAAATCACCGTAAGGATACCGAGTTCGATATCTGATGCGCCCGAAGCATGCGGAACACACGCGGCAAACTTAACGCAGCGGGTCTTGGCATCAAAGAACGTCTTGTGCTCGCGCAGACTCTCGCGCACGGCGTCGATATTCTCGATTCCCAGCTGATCGGCCAAAAGCGAAAGATAGTCAGCCTGGAACTGATCGGCATACAGCTCAACATCGGCAAGCCAATCGCCCTCAAGCCTGCCGCGCGGGCAACGACGATACAGCAAGATATCGTTCGCAAGGTCATCGCGGTTGATGAGCTTCTTTACGGCAAACATGCAGCCCTCGCAAGCCTCAACAAACCGCACCGGGCGCTCAAAGTCACCGTGAGCGGGCATAACGCCGTCATCGGCCCCCGCGCCGTCGAAACCCTCGGCAGCCAATCGCTCAAACTCAGGAGCAAACTCGCCGTCCGCATCGTGCCAAATCACCACACGGCGCAGCATACATGCGGTCAACGGCTGCAAAAATCGCAGCTTGAGCTGTTCTTCCACATCGATCTTGGGCATGAATATCCTTACCGTATCTGCAGTTATTTAATCTTCGCCAGCACATCCTGAAACTTGGCGTAATTGATCTTGACGCCGTCATCCAGGTCGATCTTAATCATCTGGTCTGCCAAGTGGTGTAGTTTCTCCTCGTAGGCAATGGTCTCTTTGAGCTGGTCATTGAGCTTTTTGACGCGCTTATCCAAACACACGCGCTCGCCGCGCTCGGCACTGGCAAGGGCGTCGTTGGCATAGCCGATCTGGGAGCGATAGCGCTCCTGCTGCTCATGCACATAGTCGGTGCGGATGCGAGCCAACAGGTCGGGCTGGTAGCGATGCATGTAAACAAGGCACTTGAAGCCATTCTTCTTGCCGCTGTCGAACAGCCAGTAGATGGGACGCTTCTTATAGGTCTGGCAGTGGTCCTTAAAGAAGTCCTTCAAAAAGTAGGCGCGGATTACCTCGCGCGAGGTACCCTTGCCGACGAGTGCCTCGGCAATAAAGGCCAGGTTCTGCTCAAGCGTCTCCTCACCATACACGGTGCGCACAAAGTCGATAAAGTAGCGCACGATGTCATCGTCAAAGTACTCGTCGTCGGTGATGGGCAGCACGTTGTCGGCATCGGGCATAAAGGTCACATGGGCGGGATCGGGCATCTTGGCCAGATAGTCATCAACCGTGGCGCCCTGATCGGCCAGAATCAGCCCGTCCACATCCAGCGAATAGCGGCCAAACATGCAGCCCACGGCATAGCTTATGAGCGAGGTGATCTCGTCGCGCTTGGTACGCACGTATTTGTTGCCCTTATAGCTCTCGGGAATCTCGTCGGCGGTATCAAAGATGCGCGCCACCGAAACATACTTATCCTCGACCTCGATGGGCACCTCGCCCTCCATGTTGTATATCTTGGCAAAGATTCGGTTGAGCTCCTCCTCGTTAGCGCGAAGCTGCTCAAAGCGAGCATTAACCTCGGCCTTGCGGGCCTCGTATTTATCTTGAAGCAAAGTGGCCATAACTACAGATCTTTCAATTTATCAATACAGTAGAAGTTAGAAAACCCGAGCCCATTCCATCAATCAATTAACACCAAGACTCGTGAGCTGAAAAACAGCGAAAGCCTTCCGATGCTCGACCGATATCTTCAGGACAAGTCTGGCTATCAATAAATCCCATAAGTGAGAGACGACAACTACAATAAAGTCAATAAAAGATGGGACAGAAAAACGAATGCCATGATTAACGACAGAACAGTCAGGCCAGTTGATATTTTCAATCGCTTCCACATGTTGTTATGTTTCAAAAGGTAAGCCCGATAGGTAATGTTTAGGGAAGAGCAGTAGGACTTAAGCAAGTCCCGTTCCCTAATTTGCCCGCCCTCGTCGCAAGCCTCTTTGTAAGTAGTCGAATACCTATCAAATTGTTCAGAAGGAGATGCGAGTGCAATATTGCTCCTTAAAAATATTGCACTGACAGCTATAACAAGAGCACAGCCAAGAAGACCAAGAAGAATCAAATAGACAAACAGTATTTGCCTCGTTGAAATCCCATAAACTTCCTCAAGACCTTGAATATTTGAAATATAGTCGAGAGGTGCCAGGTACGCAACGGACAGAATCGTGATGGTAACCATAAGGTTATCAACGTAGCGATTTAAGCTATCCCCCCTCTCTTTTTCAAATTCAAGTGAGGAAAGAACAATGTCTCTCAAGTAATCGCTAATCTGCCCCTCCTTGGAGAGAGCGCTTTTATCGACGTCATGTCGCTTGTTCTTTTTGCCCATGAAAGTCACCTTTACTACTTGGTTTTTCGATCAGGTAAACCCGCCGGTTTTTCATAAGTAAATTGCGTTAACCTTGTTATGGGTCCAGGAATCGTGACCGGCTTCTTTGCTCCCGCCCCTTCATCTTTTCTTTTCTTGTCATCTTTCTTTTTTTCAGACATATTTAATTTCAATCCAATCTATCCAATGACGTTCTTTTGTTAAAGATAGGTGAGTCCTAACAAGACAGCTAAATTAAAGGATGACGCTTGAAATCCCAAGAAGTTTCAAACGAGTCATAGTCAGCCTTTGAAATTGAGCGAGAGTCTTCAACGAGTGAACAAACAGTCGGTTCGGCGGCCTTATCTTGGATGATCGGTAACTGACCGATTTGGCCTACCTCAAAGTTTAGAGTCGGCGACATAAACGCCAAATCAATTTCGGCAATGGAACAGTTGCAGAAAGCCTGGATGTATCGAAGCTCGTTCGGCTCCGCAAAAAGACATGCTCCAGCTACCTCAAAAAGCATCCCTCGAGGTGCAAACCTAAAGGAGGCGAGGCTGGAAGAAATTTTAGACCAGGAAACTGCGGGCTTGAAATAGTCGTTCTGGTTCTTGATCACAAAATCAGGTGTAGAGAGATAGGCATACTTGGACAGAATTGCCTCCTTCATCTCCCAACCGTCATCAAACCAATTAACCACCTCATCGTAGTCACCCCACCACTTTCGATAGGAGCCGCCCCGAATAATCGGAAACCAACGGGAACCACTTTGCTTTGCCTCGGGCCTGCCACTGCAATCTCGCGATGTGTTGGAAGGCACCACTTCCCACCATTTCCTCAAAAAGCGGCCATTATCGCTCGTCGCCAAGCCCTGTCGCGGAGTAGCAATGGCATCGAGCCTCTTTCCTTTTAATATGAGCAGGACATTGTCAAGAGGCAAAATCGGGCCTGGCCCCAACGATATGGGGTCAGGCCCTCTCCCTATATCAACCCGTCCGCGGTGACCTCGGCGTGTCTTACCGACGCTCGTCTTTGCAGTTTAATATCCGCCCGTGGCGATCTCTCGCTGGGCAATCCGTTGCTACGGCTGAGGCTTCTACGTCGAACCGACAGTCTGTGCACGCGTGTGGCGCCCTGGGCGCTCGCAGAAAAGGGACCTGAGGTTCGCCTCAACGGCTTCGGATCGAACCGCTTCCGGGGTGATTGGCTTATGTGCGGGGGACCGCCCCCCCTACGCCTCCTCGGCCATGAGGCCGACCGCCCACACCCAGCAGGCGAGCTCGCGCGCCGTGGCCACGTTCGCCTTGTTGCCGTGGACCCCGCGCGCGAGCAGCGCCTCCCGCCTCTCGACCAGCCTCCGCACGCCCTTGGCGGCATGCCTCCGGGCGCCCCGGTCCGGGGCCTGGCCCTTGGCGAGGTCCTTCGGCCGCCCGGAGCACGTCAGGTAGTGCCACGCGGCCTCGACCAGCGTCTTTCTCAGGTGCTTGTTGCCGGCCTTGGTGATCGCGCCCCTGCGGTCGCTCTCCCCGCTGTGTTAGCGCTACTGTAAAAACAACCATTTTGACCAACGCTCAACAACCAATCATG
>CALHJP010000008.1:0-13196 GCA_938033205.1 uncultured Collinsella sp.
GCGATTGGCGAAAATACGTTGGTGAAAATGGTGAAAAATATATTGACGCTAACAAGCGCGGGCTGGCCGGCGTTCGCCTCGTGGTCTCCGACAGCCACGCCGGGCTCGTGGCCGCCGTCTCGCGCCTGTTCCAGGGCTGCGCCTGGCAGCGCTGCGTGACGCACCTGCAGCGCAACCTCCAGAGCGCCTGCTCGGGCAGGCCCGAGGACTCCAAGGCGGCCGTCAGGGACCTCGTGCACGCCGCGGTCTACCAGGACGACCCCGACCTCGCGCGCTGCGTGTGGGCCGAGGCGGCGCCCTGGGTGGCGTCGGTGTCCGCCAGGGCCGGCGAGGTCTTCGAGCAGGCCGAGGACTCCGCGCTGGCGTTCACGGCCTTCCCCAGGGCGCACTGGGCCAAGCTCCGCACCAACAACGTCCAGGAGCGCGCCAACCGCGAGATCAAGCGCCGCTACAGGGTCGTGCAGTCCTTCCCCTCGAGGGAGTCGATGCTGCGCCTGACGTGCGCGAGCCTCATGGAGACCGAGGGACAGTGGTCCCAGCAGCGCGTGTTCTCCGAGGCCTCGGCCGCCGAGGGCTTCGCCGAGCCCGCGGACAGGCCGGCCCCGACAGAGGGGAGGCGCCGCGCGCTCGGGCGGCGCGCCAGGGAGATAGTGGACGAGATAGTCGAGAGGCGCGGTCTCAAGAAGGAGTAACATCGGGACTTGCAGCGACGGACCTCGGGACGCTCTTACACCACGTCTGCGCGCGCCACCAGTATCAGTACTCATATTTGCCGTTTTTTGGCCACGGCTCTTTATAGACACCCTGCACAGCGACGGTGGTAGATTTCGGAACGTGTCCGTCAGCCCCGTTCCGAAAAGCGAGCCGCATGCAACGGCCAAGCCACGACAGGCCCCGGGAGAGCGGGGACACCGGCTTAGGTTTATCGCGAGTTCCGCACGAACAGGAGGCCACTTAATGTGGCCTCCGTCGTGAGCAGGACTGTAGAGCAGGAAACCTAAGCCGGTGTCCCCGCTCTCCCGGGGCCGGCGGAATTTAGTTGTTAAGCATGCGGTCGAAGCTTCCCGAGTCGCCATCCCGATAGTCGGCGGTCATCAGAATCTCCTGCGGAATGCGCCCGCCCTCGCGCAGCACATTGCGGAACTGCACGCGCGTGACCATGGGCAGATCCTTGATCGTCGCCGCCAAGTTCTGCGGCACGCCCTGGTTGGCAGCCGCGGGCTCGCACTCGCCGCCGGCCTTCACGCGACGCTTATGCTCGGCGAGCATGGCGCGGTACATGCCGGCATGCAGGCGAATCTCAACCACATTGGCATTGCGAGCCTGCTCGACGATGCGCGCGCCCTCGCGGTCGATATCGCCCACGTAGTAGACGTAGTTAAAGCGATAGCCGATCTCAGCCAGATAATCGTCCAGGGCATGCGAGACGCTCGCCTTGCATCCGCCGCCAAAAATCACGCCGCCCACCTTGATGCCAAAGAGCTTGGCGTGCTTGCGGCCACGCAGCAGCCTGACGATCTCGTCGTAGGTGTCCAGGTTCTCGACCATAATGAACGGCTTATCGGCGCCCAGCGTAAAGAAACCCGTAAAGTGAACGGGGCGGTTGGGGGCGACCTTAATCGCCTGCATGCTGATGCCCTTTTCGGTCATACGCCGAATTAGGCGCTCGCCGTGCTTGCCGTCAAAGGCCTTCTCATCGTTAAAAATCTGGTAGGCACGCTGGCGGCGCGAGGCAACCGGCGTATCGGCACCTCGGTTTTGCTCGATCCAAGCCTGGATGATTGCGATTTCCTCGGCAATCTTGCGGTTGGACATCTCGTTGTGCTGAGTGCGCTGCGGCGCCTTTTTGCCGTCCTTGCCCTCGACCTTAACAATTTGAGTCTGCTGCTCCTTGATCTTAGAGAGCGCCGTAGGCGTAGGGACAACTTTGAGCAGCTGCCTGCCCAAAACGCGGGCAAGGGCAAACGCCGATACCTCGCCGTGGACGGCCGACTCGGGCTGCTGGGTAGCACTATCAGCCGCGGCAGGCTCAGCCTGTGCATGAGGCTTACGCTTGGAATCTGCCCGGGTATTACGTTCCTGCTTGGGCGCAGAAGAGCGCTTTTGCGGACGATCGGACTTGGCCTCCTTCGCCGGCTGGCGCTTGACCTGATCCACCGGAGTCTCGGCCTTCTCATCTCCGTTTTGTGTCGCTGTCTTCTCGGCCGCGGCCTCGGCATTTGAGCCACGACCGCCGCGGTGACGACGACGGCGGGGCTTGCCTGAGGCGCTCTCCCCAGCCTGCTTATCAGCGGTCTGTTGAGCTTTGACCTCAGTGTCAGCCGCAGGCTGCGACTCGGAAGGTTGCTGCTCGCGAGCCGCCGGCTCAACGGTTTTCTCGGTTTGTTCGGCCTTCTCGGCCTGAGCGGTCGAAGCCGGCTCGCCCTTCTCCTGACGCCTTACGGGATACGCGCGCCTCGCAAAACCACGCCCGGGACGGCATGAACCCGGAGCCTTCTTGGCAGACTCCTCAACATCGTCTGCAGCCTCGGAAGGCTCTTCAACCTCATGCGCGACATCCTGCTGCGCAGCCTTAAAGTGGGCACCACGGCGACGCTGGGGCTCCTGGGCCTCCACGGGCTTTTGCTCCTTCGCGGGCCTCTGCGACTCGGCAGCAACCTCGGTCTCAACAGCCTCGGCATCCGTCTCGCCCTTTCGAGCAACGGCGCGACGGAAGCGCTCCTGCTGGGCGCGGCGCTGTGCATCGCGCTTGCCGCCCCCGCCAAAACCGCCGCGTCCTGCCTTGGCCGTAAAGGCACGCACGACGTTCTCATCGAGCAACTCATCGGTATCGACATGCTCACGCGGAGCAACTTCTTCCACAGCAGGCACGTCAGCGAAATCCTCGACGACAAAATCTTCGACGGACTCGGCAGGCTGCTCCTGGGCATCGCGGATCTCGGCATTGATGGTATAGAACGCCGGGCGCCCGTTAATGCCGCTGCCCTCGATCTTGGTAACGATCTTTGCCGCGATGAGTTCGTCGCGCATCACCTTGGTGTTGCATTCCTTATCGACGGAACGGAAAATCTGCGCCAGCGCGCTCGACTTGATCTTGAGCGCCTTGCGGCAGAGCAGGTCGTAGGCAACCAGCTTGGCGCGCTCGGCAGAAAGCGACGTCTGGCTGCTCAGGCGCTCAGCCAAAGCATCGACATTGTTTTGATTATCGGAATATACCGTCTTGGCCACGGGGCCCCTTTCATATGTACACATATACGTTTATATGGTACAACGCGCGCCCTTATTCACGCAAAACATCTGCGAGAACACTCGAGCGTCACCCGCTTTCGCATGAAAAAAAGACCGAGCCCGCGAAGTCGCGGACCCGGTCTTTCCGAGTCATATGGATGGAACGGTTAGTCCATCAAGCTGACTAGGCCTTGGCGGCCTCGGCGTCGGCAGGAGCTTCAGCGGCAGCGGCGCGACCGTACTCGGCCTTGCCCATCTCGGACCACTCGGGCTCCTCGTCGGGCATGGAGCCGGCCTCCTTGCCGAAGAACTCCTTGAGGCAGTTGACGGCGACGATGAGGCCCAGGACCATCAGCAGGACGGCGAAAACGAGCTGCAAGCCCTTGGTGGCGGCGACGGAGACGGCGGCCGTGGTGGCGGTAGCCGGGATGGTGCCGAAGAAGCCGTAAGCCTGGACAGCGGTCATGCAGCCCATGGCGCTCTGGACCAGCGAGGTGAAGGTGCAGCAGAGCAGGAAGGCGACGGGCACGTAGAGCATCCAGCCCTTGCGGCCGGTGCACTTGCAGAACACGGCGAGGGTGATCATGGTCATGCCGCCGAGCAGCTGGTTGGAAGCACCAAAGAGCGGCCAGATGTTGGCATAGCCGCCAAAGGCGAGGGCGAGACCGGGAAGCAGGGTGACGACCGTGGCGAACCAGGGGTTGCCGAGAACCTTCATGTAGCCGGCCTTGGACTCGATGGCCAGGGCGTCGTTGGTCTGGGCAAAGAACTCGGAGAACGAGGTGCGGGCGATGCGGGCGACGGCATCGAGCGAGGTCAGGGCCAGAGCGGAGACGTTCATGGTCATGAAGACGGTAGCGAGCGTGCCGTCAACACCGAAGGCCTGCATACCGCGGGAGATGCCAGCGGCGAAGATCTGGAACGGGGTGGAAGCGACGCCGGCGTTGAGGGCACCGGTGCCGACGGTGTTCATATCGGAGAACATGATGCCGGCGACGATGATGGCAAGGATGCCGACGAAGGACTCGACGATCATGGCGCCGTAACCGACCTTGACGGCGTCCTGCTCCTTCTCGACCTGCTTGGAGGAGGTACCAGAAGAAACGAGGCTGTGGAAGCCGGAGAGGGCACCGCAGGCAACGGAAACAAACAGGACCGGGAACATCATGCCAGAAGCGCTGGAGAAGCCGGTAAAGGCCGGAGCGGTGATGGTGGCCTGGCCGTTAACACCCAGGACGACGATACCGAGGACAGCGCAGGCGATCATGACGATCATCATGATGGAAGTGAGGTAGTCGCGAGGGGTCTTGAGCATCTGGATGGGCATGGCGCCAGCAAAGACCAGGTAGACCATGACAACGGCGAACCACTGGAACTTGTCCAGGTAGACCGGGAACTGCATGCCGACGGCAAACATGAGAACCATGAGCACCACGCCAGTGACAAACTCGGCAGCGCCGGTGAGGTTGAACTTCTTCTGGGCCCAACCAAAGGCGATAGCGACGAAGGTGAACAGGATGGAGATGGTACCAGCGCAGCCGGCGGCATAGGACTTGGTGAAGTCGATGGCACCGGTAGCAGCACCAGAAGCGTCAACGGCCGGGGTGAACATGAACGTCTTGCAGACCATGTCGGTGAAGGCGGCGATGACGATGATGCAGAACAGCCAGCAGAACAGCAGGAACAGGCGACGGCCGGTCTTGCCGATGTACTTCTCGATGAGCTGAGCGAGCGACTTGCCGTTGTTCTTCATCGAGGCGTACAGGGCGCCAAAGTCGTGGACGGCGCCAAAGAAGATGCCGCCGACGAGGACCCAGAGCACGACGGGCAGCCAGCCAAAGGCCATGGCGACGATCGTACCCGTGACAGGGCCAGCACCGCAGATCGAGCTGAACTGGTGCGAGAACGCGGTGAAGGCGGAGACGGGCGAGAAGCTCTTGCCGTCCTTCATGCGCTTGGCCGGCGTGAGGGCCTCTTTGTCAACGCCCCACTTGTTGGCCAGCCATCGGCCATAGCCCAGATAGCCGCAGGCGAGCACCGCCGCGGCCACAACCATGAGCAAAACTCCGTTCATTACATTTCCTCCTCTAAAAAGAACTTCCTAGACATAAAAAATGAGGGCCGTCGGTTGCGCTCGACGGCCCTCATCTTCATCAGCCGCCCGTTATCGTACGGGCTAGCTGTATGTGCTAACCCGCATCAGATAATTACTACGCTGATAATGTTTAGCTGATGCGTGAACATGTCTAAGAAATCCTCTTCAATCATGATGTGAACGATCCGTGCGTGTTCACATCCCCCAGTGGTTGAAAAGGAGTATGAAACTTTAGTTACCTAAAGTCAACGCAAATTTGTAATGGATTTTCAACTTTTTTGAATTTCTCGTTATAAAACGCCACTGACCTCGGACTTTACCCAACAAAAGTTTTTGCATGGGAGATACCCCTCGGGAGCCGCGGGAGCCGGGCGGCGCATATGAACTTTCCTGCTCTACAGTCCTGCGCAAGACGGAAAGCACATTAAGTGCTTTCCTTTGCGTGCGGAACTCGCGATAAAGTTCATATGCGCCGCCCGGCTCCCGCGGCTCTCAGGGGCTCCCATCCCAAATGCGGAGCAAAGCTCCGCACACCATCTTTTTCTTTCAGCTAAAGCACGCCGGAAATTCGACGCAGCTGGCTAACCTTGCCGGACGTTGTCGACGCCAAACCAGCTCAGAAGCTATATCGATACAGAAAGGTCCCCGGACGGAGGGGCCGGATATAAGGTTTATCGCGAGTTCCGCACGCAAAGAAGGCCACTTAATGTAGCCTTCGTCTTGCGCAGGACTGTAGAGCAGGAAACCTTATATCCGGCCCCTCCGTCCGGGGACCGCGCCGTACCAGCTACAGCGTCATGTTTGGATCGGCGTCGACGTCGAACGGCGAGATTTCTCCTCGGTCGAATTTACGGCGGGCAACCTCTGCGATCATGGCGGCGTTGTCGGTGCACGCCGAAAGCGGTGGCACCGTTACGCGGATCCCCTGACGCCCAAGCTTCTTGATCATCATCTCGCGCAGATGCGGATTAGCCGAGACGCCGCCGCCGATGCAGTATTCCTTGCATCCGGTGGCATGCAGGGCGTTTTTGGCCTTCTTGTACTGAACGTCAAAGACGGCTGCCTCAAACGAAGCCGCCAGATCGGGCAGGTGAATCGTGCGCCCGGCCTTGGTCTCCTGCTCGATGTAGAGCGTCACGGCCGTTTTAAGACCCGAAAGCGAGAAACGATAGTCTCCCCTGCTGTTAAGCGCGCGAGGAAAATCGATCGCGCGGGGGTTGCCCGTCTCGGCCAGCTTGGAGATGATGGGGCCACCGGGATAGCCCAGACCCAACGCCTTGGCTACCTTGTCGAAGGCCTCGCCCACAGCATCGTCGAGTGTCTCACCAAGTACCTCGTAGTCGCCCCATGCCTTAACGTGCACGAGCATGGTATGACCGCCCGAGACGAGCGTGAAGATAAACGGCGGCCTGAGATCGGGCTGCGCCAGCAGGTTGGCGAACAGATGGCCCTCCAGATGGTTGACGCACACGAGCGGCTTGCCGGCGGCATAGGCAAAGCCCTTGGCGAAGGCGACGCCCACTACCAGAGCACCCACCAGGCCCGGACCCTGCGTCACGCCAACAGCGGCGAGTTCGCTCGGCGCGATGGCTCCACCCTCAAGACCAAGCGATGCTGCGGCATCCTCGAGCGCCGCATCCACGACACTCACAATCACCTCAACGTGTTTGCGCGAGGCGATCTCGGGCACCACGCCGCCAAAGCGGGCGTGAAAATCAATCTGTGTCGACACCTGGTTGGCCAGCATATTGCCATCCGCATCGATAATCGCCACGGCCGTCTCGTCGCAGGAGCTCTCGATAGCGAGCACTAGGCGGCGGCGCTCAATTTCGGCACGCTCCCCCTCGGAGCGCCCAGGCGCAGGCAGCGGCCATACGCGCTGCTCTGCCGCCGTCGGCTCGGGCGAAGCATTATCGACCGGAAGCACCAGGGGCAGCGGAGCCGTCATGACGATGGCGTCCTTGCCGGCACCATAGTAGCCGCGGCGACGGCCAGCCTCGGTAAAGCCCAGAGCGTTATAAAGCGCGGTCGCTCCCTCGTTACCGTCCTCGACCTCGAGCGAAGCCGTAGTGCAGCCGAGCATCTGGGCATCATAGCTCACATGCGACAGCAGCTTGCGGGCAATGCCCTCACGGCGATGTGCCGGGTCGACGGCGACATCCAGAATCTGCACATCACCGTCCACGACCATACCGCCGGCAAGGCCCAGCAGCTTGCCGTCGTCGTGTGCCACCCACCAACTACGCGGCGCAGCGACGTCCTCGCCCAGTTCGGACAGGAACATGCCCGGCGTCCATGCCTCGTGTCCGGCACCTTCAAAGCAGGCAGCCTCCAGCGCGCTTGCGCCCTCGGCATCCGCCGCGCCCATGGGACGGAACTGCAGATGACGACCGGCGAGCTCATCGGCAACACCCGTAATTTCGCTCTGCGCACTCTCGGCAAGACCAAGACGCTTGCGCTCGTTTTCCTCGGCATCCGAAAGGCGCGTGTAAATCGGCAGGACGCGGGCCGGATCGCCGTCACCCGCAGCGTGCGCGAGCAGCAAGCCCTCGCCCGAAGGCCACCACAGGTCGCGCTCCACGCAGCGGGCGGCCTCGTCCTCACCCAGCAGCTTGCCATAGCGCACTAGACCGTCACCGGTCAGCTGAACCTGGCCCCAGTCCGCTGCTTGGCGCCACTCATCGAGCGCCACGGCGGCCTTGACCACGTGTTCGCGCTCAAATTGACGCTCGGGACCCTCATCGACCAGCATATACAGCGCCGGATATACCTCACCGCGCATAGCATCGGCCAAGATACCAAGCTTGCCGCGCACGCCAGCCTTCCACGCCGTCCAAGCGCAAGCGTCGAGCGTCGACACGCCCAGCAGCGGAACATTGGCACCACGCGCGAGGCCCTTGGCAGTGGAGATGCCGATGCGCACACCCGTAAAGGACCCCGGGCCGCGGCCGACCACATAGCAACCAACATCGCTGCGATCCAGACCGGCTTGAGCCAGCACGCCATCAACGGTATTCACGAGCTCAACGTTGGCGTGACGGCGACACATGTGGTCGCCACTCACGAGCTTCGTCTCACCCGTCTGCCCATCAATCCAGCTTGCCGCGCAGGCAAGCATGTCAGTCGAGGTATCGAGCGCCACCACCAGCGCGTTGTCGTTATGCAAGCTCATCTTGTACAGCCTTATCAATCAAATGGGAAAGCTCCATTGCGCGGTCACCGTGCGCCTCAAGCGTTATCGTTCGCACGTCGCTGTCGCCCTCATCACGCCTGAGCGTCACCGAAAGATACTCATCCGTCAGCTCGTCCTGGAATTGTTCGCCCCATTCCAGCAGGCAAGCACCCTCATAGCCCAGCACATCGAAAATGCCCGTATCCTCGAGCTCGTAGGCATGCTCCAGGCGGTATAGATCAAAGTGAAACAGCGGAATACGACCTTGATCGTGAACGGCCATGAGGGCGAACGTAGGGCTCGTAACCATATGCCCATCGCCCAGCCCGCGCGAGACGCCCTTGGTAAAGTGAGTTTTGCCCACTCCCAGGCCACCGGTCAGGATGAGCACATCGCCGTCCTCAAGGCACGGTGCAATTAGCTCGCCAAAGTACTCCGTATCGGCAGCGCAAGTCGTTTTGTAAGTACCTACCCCCAGGCGCTCCAGGGACATATATGCTCCTTATTATTCCGAGGCGTCCTCTGGCGCGGGATGTCGCTCCAGATAGTCGCCCAGCATCTTAAAGTCTTCCTCCAGCAGCTCCTGCCACGCCGGATTGCGCAGCGCTGCTGCCGGATGGAACGTGGGCATTACCACAAAATGCCCCATCTGGTGGAACCTGCCGCGCAGCTTAGTAATGCCAATCTCGGTCTTTAGCACAAAGTGCGTCGCGGGGTTGCCGAGCGTCACAATAATATCGGGCCAGATGCTTCGAATCTGCTCACGCAAAAATGGCGAGCAAGCCAGCACTTCCTCGGGACGCGGATTGCGGTTTCCCGGCGGGCGGCACTTAAGCACGTTGGCAATGTAGACGTCTTCGCGTTTGAGCCCCGCCAGCGACAAAATGCCGTTGAGGTCCTCGCCTGCCGCCCCCACAAAGGGCTCGCCCTGCAAATCCTCATTGCGGCCCGGCGCCTCGCCAATAAACATCACGCGAGCGTGGGGGTTTCCCACGCCAAACACGATGTTATGGCGCGACTGGTAAAGCTGGCAAAGGTGACAATCGCCCAGAACGGCCTCGATCTCCTCGAGTGCGACCTCACGCGGCGCCTGATGGCTATGGCCGGGGATGTGCATGACGCCCATAGCGACTCCTACACGTAGACCTTGTCGAGACGCATACCAAAGCCGCAAGCGACCTCGTAGTTAATCGTGCCGCGTAGGCGCGCCATCTCGTCCATGGTAATCTCGGCATCTCCATCGCGGCCGACAATGATCATCTCGTCACCATACTCGGCCTCGGGAATCTCATGCGCCGGGTTGGACTGAATGGCGACCATAAACTGGTCCATGCAGATATTGCCCACCTGACGCACACGCTCGCCGCGATACAGCACGTCCATACGATTGGAAAGCGTACGCGAAAGGCCATCGGCATAACCGATCGGAAGGGTGCAGATCTGAACGCGCGTGCGCGGTACGCGGTAGGTAAAGCCGTAGCCCACGCCCTCGCCCATCGCAGGATGCGCCACGCGCGTCACACGCGCGTGGACGCTCATGACGGGATCAAGCTGCATCACGCGACCACTCAGCTCACATGGCTGCAGACCATACAAACCGATGCCGGCACGAATCATGTCAAAGTGCATTGAAGAATCGAGCATCGAGGACGGCGTATTGGCACAATGCACGATACCGCATTCAAAACCTGCGTCCTTAATGGCCTGAACGGCCTCGGTAAAACGCTGGCACTGCAGCTTGTAGTCCCAACCCGAAGGTTCATCGGCCGTGGCAAAGTGCGTAAATACGCCGTCGCACTGGATGCCGCGATGGAAACTGATGCCGCGTACAAAGTCGAGCACCTGTGTGTAGTGAACACCGATACGATTCATGCCCGTCTCGATGGCAAGATGGTACTTGCCCACCTTGCCCGCCGCGACGGCGCATTCGCCATACGCAAGAGCAAAATCGGACGTATAGACCGAGGGCATGATATCGAATTCGAGCAATGCAGGAATAGCCTCGATAGGCGGCTCACTTAGAATCAGGACGGGCTTAGTAATCCCGCCCTGACGGAGCCCAACGCCCTCGTTAACCGTCGCCACGGCAAACATGTCGGCACCGGCCGAATACATGATCTTGGCACACTCAACAGCTCCATGACCATAAGCATCGGCCTTGACCACGCAGCACAGGCGCTGACGCGGATTCAACAAGTTCTTATAGGCCCTCGTGTTGCGACGGAGCGCCCCGCGGTCGATCTCGACCCAGGACCAGCGCGTCAAATCGGCTTTATTCATGATTAGTCATCCGACCCTTCGTCCATGATTCCCAGATCTTCGAGCGCATCCTTTGCCGCCAGCTCCATGGCAGGACCGATCAAGTCGATAAGATCGGTCGCGATGACGCTCTTCTCACCATACTCCGTCGCCGCGGCAAAACCGGCGTAGCTGTGAAGTGCGACGGCGTACGAATACAGCAACTCCCAACGATCCATCTCGTCGCGCATGGTGGCAAGCGTGCCGGCCAAAATACCCGCGAGAACATCACCCGAACCGGCAGTTGCCAGAGAAGCCGGACCCGAGAGCGGCAGCAGCACACGCTCAACGCCACAGATAGCCGTCGTCGGCCCCTTGGCAATGACCACCAGATTGTCGGAGCCTGCAGCCCAGACAACCTTCTGCGCGGCCGCAATCGCGGTACCAAGGTCGTTCACCTCGTCACCGGCAACCAGGCGCGAAAGCTCACGATAGTGCGGCGTCATAACCAACGGCTGCTCGCGGCGATACATCTCGGGGTTACTATCAATACCGTCAATGGCAATCTTAGCAAGGCAGTTGAGTGCATCGGCGTCCAAAATTAGCGGTACATCAAGCTCGAGCAAGCCCGAAACCACCTGCATAGCGCCGGCAGACGTCGTCATACCGGGACCGCACAGCACGCAGCTGTACTTCTTTGCGATCTCGCACACCGTCATGCGCGCAGCGGCGCCAAAGGAGCCGCGGGAATCAGACGGAATAGCAAAGACCGGAATCGAAGGAAGTGCCATGCGAATGAGATTGGCGCAGGCGTCAGGAGCCGCGACTGCCACGTAACCAGCACCCGCGCGAGCTGCAGACTTGGCCGCCATAATGGCAGCACCAGGATATTGCGCAGATCCGGCGACAATAAGCACGGAGCCACGGGAATACTTATCGATATTCGATGGTAGCGGAGCAAAGTAATCAACTAAGTCACCGGGCTCGACAATCTCGGCGGCGTGGTCGACATCATCGATGACCTCGTCAAGACGGTCGTAAAGATTGCCGCAGATCAAATCGCCAGTATACTCAGGACCATCAGCGCTATACAGACCAATCTTGGGCGCAATCATCGTCACCGTGCGCTCGGCACGAATGCAGTCGTCATCAACAACGCCCGTCTCTGCATTCAGGCCCGAGGGGACATCAATGGATACGACACAATCGGCGCATTCATTGACCGTAGGAATCCAAATGGAGAACGGCGCACGCAGATTCCCGTGGAAACCGGTACCAAAAATGGCATCGACAACAACATCGGCCTTATCGATCAAAACCTCGAGTTCATCACGCGAGGGGCCGACGCAAACGTGCACATCGCGGCCGGCAGTACGACGAGCAACATGACGTGCCAGAGCAGCAGGAATCTCATCCGGTTCAACCGGAGAAACGATATCCACGTCCACACCCTTATGGCTCAGGATATCGGCGGCAACCCAACCGTCGCCGCCATTATTACCAAAACCGACCAAAACGAGAACCCGATCGGGATTGAGCTTCAAGACCTCGTTAGCGGCAAACTCACCCGCTAGCTCCATAAGCTCGGCCTTCGAAGTTCCTTCGCGTTCGATGATATCCTCGAGACGAACGACTTCTTCGGTACTCAAAACCGGTTTCATCTATGCTCCTAGCGTATCTTGCGAAGCATCGCCCAGGTGCTCCGTCAATGCTGAATTCTGCAGCTGCTCGAGCTCATCTAATACAGAGCGAGCCTCTTTAAATGTCTGCGCAACGCGTTTCTTGGTGCTCACCTTTTCATCTTTTGGCTTAGGCCGAGCATCTTCGGTAATCGCGATGGCATTCGCAACGGCCAAGTCTCCCGTAAGCGTAATGGAAAGAGCGACCTCAACAACGCCCAGTTCTTGAGCGATCTCGAGAGCACGGCCCGAAAGCAGCGCCTTCGGTTTGCCGAATTTATCACGCGTTACCGAAACATCCTTGCGACCCACGCCTTGACTAAAACCCGTGCCGAGAGCTTTAAGCACCGCCTCGCGCGAAGCAAAGCGGCTCGCATAGTGAGCAGCGGGACGCGATGATGCATCGCAATACGCACGCTCTTCTTCGGTAAACACACGCCGAGCAAACGACGGCGTCTTTTCAAGAATTGATTTCATGCGGGAAATCTCGACGATATCAACGCCGATACCAGCTTCAGCCATGTTCACCTCCATATCGCACAGACTAAGTTATTGTAGCCCGTTCGCAGAAGATGCGACAAACGAGGGTTATAAAACACAGCTACTATGTGAGACAAATTGCCCGAGATACAAAAAAGGGGGAGGCCGCGAGGCCTCCCCCTTCTTCAAGTCATCCGACGGCTCGGTGCCGTCCACCGGTCAGCGGCGCCCTGGCCTCCCACGGGCTGACCCCGCAGTACTCTCGGCGCGATGGGGCTTAGCTTCCGGGTTCGGAACGGGACCG
>CALHJP010000009.1:0-5961 GCA_938033205.1 uncultured Collinsella sp.
ATAGAACAGGTTATCGAATGCGGCGATCAATCTTAAGTTCTTGTATCGATAAGTTGCGCCTAAAGCGATGTAACGATTCTTCTGTGAGGAAACGACATCGTCATCGTCGATACCGTTTGAGTATTGGGCGTAAAGCTTAAAACCACTGAGTTCAGGCGACTCGTATTTGACCATGTTATTTACACGAGCTGCGACGTTACCGGCAAAGACTTTGGTCAATGCACCTTCTTTCCAGGTGATTCCAAACGGACTCATTCCTCCAACGATACCGCCGTGGGTACCTGCGGTCAGAGCACCTGTGCGGCCGAGTTCAAAAGCACCGAACGGAGTGGCTACACCCATGTAACTGTCACGATAAAAAGCGGAGTCTGCGTCTTTTGCGTCGCCGTTATCACTTTCAAAACCTTGTTCCAGCCGGAAATAGACTTTGTATCCGTTGCCGAGGTTTTCCTGACCTCGCTGGGTCTCGCCTTGATCGAGGGTGCGACCACGGGTTTCATCAGCCTGAGCCTTGATAAGATCAATCTCGGCCTGCTGTCTTGCAAGACCAAGAGCGCTTTGAAACTTCATGTTGGTATAATCGACGTAAGGAGTCGAAACACCACCAGCAGGCTGCACAGAAGAGGGGGCATTGGTAGGGGAGTAACTGCCAGCAGTACCAAAGGCAGCGTTAACGTTCAGACCTGCGGCTTCGTAACGCTGACGAACCGCATTAGGATCGTTATAGGCCTTTTGATCCTCGTAGAACTGCATTTGACGTTGCCATGCAAGCTCCGCGGCTTCCTTCTGGTACTTGTACTGCTGCTGGAGCAGCTGTTTATTTCTCTTGTAGGAAAGATCAGCCATTGCAAAATTCATAGTCGCATTTCCTGCCGCATCCACGTAGGGTGCATACTGATCTAGATTAGCCATAGAAAAAGATTTTATAGAAAATCGGGGATCAGTGTGGAATCCTTTTACGAGGATTTCCACACTTATACAATATTATCAAGTATTGTATATTGTATTCCCCGATTTTCTGGTGATTACTCCTCAGGCGCCGGAGAGGCTTCTGAAGCTGGAACAGGATCAGGAGTTAGCACGGGATCGGATGCTGGCGCGGGATCAGCAGCAGCATCAAGTCCAGCCATCAGATCATTCTCCATTTTTTCGAGACGATCTGTACGAATGTCGCCAGCCGGATCAACCAACCAACGACCATCGGCATCGACCTCATCAACGAGATCTTCGCCAAGATCAGCTGGAATAAAATCCGGTACGACACCTTCGGCATAAAACTGGTCGATAATCTCCGTAAGGGTAAAGCCCGGAGAGGTACAAGCAGGTTCCATCGGGAAACTCTGACGTACAGTTTTTCGATAAAGTCGCATAATATTAAAATTTAGGGCGCAAACGTTTAAGAATCGTAGAACGAACTCGATCACGAATATAGAACTGAGCGTAAAAATTCTGAGCCGTAGAAGACTGGTCGGCAAAAGGCTGATTCCATGCAGCTGGATCAATATACGCCGAAGAATCGAGATAATCCGTCGGATAAACACTCGAAGTCATCTTGCCTTCAATAGACATATTCCGAGACAACACCCAGGAGTTCTCAGTTGAGCAGAAAGTACCGCGAATCCTATTTACATCCGTCATATGCTCAATCCACGCGGGCTGCTTGCCAACAGAATTAGCAAAAGGATCTTTAGAAGGAACTGTACCGGACGCCAAATTCCAATCCTCAGCATACTCCGTAAGCAAATCACCCACTAAAACGTCCTGATAACCAATGCCATTATATTCAGGCATAAAATCATCAGAAAGTTTTTGATGTCTCACGTAACGATCTGTAAACTGATTATAATCCACGCGAGGAACGAGGGTAGCAATAGCCATTACATACCCAGGACGATCAGCATCAATCCTAAACGTCCGAGAATCTCCGTAGCCCAACGCCGACGAACCTTTATCACCAAGATACTGGTCGGAGTCGCCAATCTTGGCAGAGGTTGTAGCACGAATATCCTCAAAAAGAATATCCGAAGAGGTAGCACCGCAGAACGTAGGCATATCGTCCATAATCTTAGGTGTAACACCAAAATGAACACGAACCCAATCCTTAAACGTGCCATTGGTAATTACATCGTTATTCCGAGCATTCCAAAGTTTTTTGGCCGTAACAAGCTGGTCAACCTGGAACGAATCGCCGACAGTGGATACGACAACTGTCGAGACGTTCTTTTTAAAGAATGCTTCGTTAAGAATTACGTTCATGCGATCGGGCATATAAGTAGCACAGAAAAGACCACCTAAGGGCTGGGTAAACCCGGGAGACATATCTATACTAGAATACTGGAAACTCTTGAAAAGGTCGCGAATAGGCGTAGAAGCAAAATTTTTGACTTCATCAAGAGTACCGCCATTCACAGGTAGAGAAAGATAGGCATTGTCAAGCGTATCTAAACCATATCGCATACGACGTCCTGCTTTTGTCCAGTCATGCATCATGACATAAAAATTGGCTTCCTGTCGATTTGCATAATAATGACGGAAAATGTCATAATACATAAGAACAGGAATCGCATTGAACTGATAGGGAGTATTCACAACCTCGGGATCGCCAAAATGATAACCAAAACCCAAGTACGACAGCAAAGACGACTCGTTAACGAGCGGAAGAATATCGGCAGCCTGAGAATCTATACCCATACTAATAGTAGGATAATTCGCATCCAAAATACCATACACATCACTCATAGAGCCATTGCGCCAAAGGCGAGGTATATAGAGCGAAGTGCCAGCAAAGAATACGCATATTTGAAGACGATACGAACCATAGAGAGGATTAAGAATCGCCTGCGTATTCATAAGGTGTTTAAAATCCAGCTGAAGCTGATCACCGGCAAAAACGGGCCGACAGTATATAGGATAACCGAGACCCGGAGCCATCGATGTTCGCAAATAATGAGAACGGTCATGATGCGCCATTTTTGGCGCCTTTTTCTTTTCTTTAGGGAAAATTGCCATAACTAAAAAGGATAAAGGTCTAAAGTGAATTCATTTGTATCGTCATAAGGATTGAATTCACGAAAAGAATCCTTACGAGGTTCAGAAGTTAAAGGTTTACTCTTCCCTGACCGAAGAGTAACCTCGAGCAACTTTGCTCGATCTCGCGCAAAGGCGAGTGGTTCTGTATAGGTTTGCCTGCCAAGAACCTTTTCGAAGGGTCGCTCAGATTTGGATAACAAAACTTTAAAGTTACGTATTTCATCATCCGTAAAAATTTTCGAGCGATAATAACGAGGCATAGCGTACACAAAAGAGTCAAACTTACAATACAAATTAAGAGGATCATTAGCATTTCCTTTCTTGTGCCATGATCGCCATACATCTTGATCACAATAGGACTGTCCAAGGCCTGGGGAGACGAAGATCGTAGGCTTGTGGAAGCCAACGGCAGGTTTTGTAATGTATTTCGTGGCGTAAGACAACTGCTTAGCGGATCGAAGAGGTCGGGCGCATATAAAGCCGTATCTCCAGGATCGAGCCAGATCTCGTTCGGGGATATTGCAATCCCAGATGAATCCGTGGAAATGGAGACGTCCACGCTCTTCTCCGAGTTCTGAAATAAAAAATCGTTTGGGAGAACGACGACCGGGAGTATAATAGCGCAACCGATCAATAAAAGCGCGCATAGCAGAAGCCATACCCTCTTTGGTTTGAAACTGTTCATAATACTCAGGTGCAATAGTTAATGTTAAACACGTGCAAGAATCATGGTTACCGAACATATGCTCATGAAGCAAACGGACGCGCCAAGAACGGGCTTTATCACGAAGGCAACCAAGACACTTGCCACAATCGATTAAAATTTGATAATCCTCAGGATAACCCTGCGGAGAATTGTTCGCAATACGCCACACTCGAAGGTTTCTAGCTCCGAGTGTGGTCTTAGGGTTGAAATGAGGATTAATGATCTGACGAGGACGTAAGCAATGCGACATTACAGCCGTTTACCTCCAACGTCGAAAATCTGAGTGTGAGGACGAGTAGATTTACTTTTTCCTCTTTTTCTTTTGAAACGTGACATAACAATCGGGTTTAGAAACAACATCAAAAATACGTCTTACAATATCATCCACACGAATCGTTAGGATGAAATCAACAGAGCCAACAAAGGAAAACTCCTTCTGATAAGAGAATACGAATCCATAACCACCAAGTTTAAGTAAAGATTCATAGGAAGCAGGACAAACAATAACACCTTCGCAATAATCCAAATAATGAGCATTATAGAAGATGTCAAGCAATGTACAAACACCCTTTAAAGCATCTGCACACCTTGTATTCTGAAAAAAATCAGAAAGTCTCATCGCCTAGTACGAGATATGTTCATCGAATCAATCTGTTTGTACTCAACCTCGGAACCCTTCACGTAGGTATAAGAGTATCGAGTGCAACTTGAGAGTAAGATGGCGACAGCCGCAACAGCAGCCGCAACCACGATCGAGACACGAGACCATTTGGGTAAGCTCTTCAAGTAGCCTACAAGTTCGTTTAGTGTCATCTTTACACATTTTAGAAAAGTTAAAAATATCCTGATATTGAAAAATTTAATGAAAGGAGTAAGCGAATTCAACATAGTGTTAAATCTGCTTATCTCTTTTGAGAACTAACACCACCAGGGTGGGGGACAAGCAGTACGTCAAAGAACGAGAGCTAACGCAGGGGCAAATATATAAACTTTTTGCACCTGTACAAAAAAAAATGCAATTATTTTACAAATTTCATCATTTTTATCAAGTAGTTGGAGGGGAGTAGGGGCCGAACCTTGCGTCTGAGCTACTTAGCGTCTCGCGCACGTACGCACGCGAAGCGCGCGCGCACGCGCACGGCCTGCAGACAATCTCATCCGCGAGGCCCCCTAACTCCCCTCCAAACCTCCCTAGTCACCCGAAGGTGTGCTTCGCACAGATATTTATATTGGGTGTTTATGGGCGCGATGGTAAACCATCGCTTTCGTGCCAGCGGCCTCCGGCCGCGACCATGGCACCTTATAGAGGTGCTAATCGCTACCTGCGGTGCCTGTTTACATCAACTTCGTTGATGGATTTTTCCGACCAAAAGAACAAAAAATTCAAGACCTTGTCTCCGATCGGAGACGAGTACTCACGAAAAATTATACCAATAGAACAAAAAATCCCGGTCTCAAGAGGCCGGGACTCAAAAAAAAGAAAACGGGATTGGTTATCGCAACATGAGATGATTTTGATCGTTATCATCAGTAAACCATTTCGCAATCACAAAGCCCCAAAGGCCATAGCGAAAAAGAGCAAACAAACGAATAAAATTGATTTTTGTCCTGTCCATGTCGCAAATATAATAAAATTGTTTAAGGCAACAAATTTCTAAGATAACTTGCAGCCGTACCAAGACGGCGCGTAAAATCCCATACATTACGCGTATCGCTCGCCTTAATTCTTTCCAACTCAGCCTTAGCATCAACAAGACGACGATTTGCACGCTCAGTCTTAGATCGCTCATCAAGCCAATCGGTTGTAGATTCAAGCGAATCGGTCTTAGCAACAAGCTCGTCAATCTGAGCCTGCGAAAGCTTACCGTGATACTCAGCCTGTATCTTGGCTAAAGCGCCATTGCGGGCATTGAGCCAAATTCGAGACTGAATCTCCTTGCGCTGGTCTTCCGTAAGAGATCGACCAGCAACCGAGCGGGCAATATCCTCGTTCATCACCTCGTACTGCTTGGCAATATTCAAGGCTTTCTGGCGCTCGATTGCCACCGAGGTATCATATACCTCATTGCGGAATCGAAGGTCGAGAGAATCGAGCCTGTTTGCCAAATCCTTGCCAATTATATTGGCGTCGGTAAGGCGGGCATTCAAAGCTGTAAGATCGTTGCCGAGCTTCTGACCTCGCTGGGTCTCGCCTTGATCGAGGGTGCGACCACGGGTTTCATCAG
>CALHJP010000010.1:0-4309 GCA_938033205.1 uncultured Collinsella sp.
CGACCTTTAGAACGTATGTCTTCATCTGCTCCTCCAATGTCCAAATACCAACCGGTGCGCGTAGTTGTTGGCCTTGCCCAACTCCACGTCTACATCGTCCTTCCTGCCCGCCCTCAGGCAGTACCTGAGCATCTGCCCGAGGCTGTAAGCCTTGTCGGGCGGCAGGCCCTCGACGACCCTCTCGATGATGTCGATAGGCTCGACCTCACCCGCGTACCACTCCGGGGCGTCAACCTTCTCGCCAACGTTGAGGTAAGTGCCGTGCATGGCCAGATGGTCGGCGACCTTGCGGTATGCCTCGCTGCGATCCATCAGTACTCCTCGAACCCGGTGCGCTCGCACTCCTCGTCGTCCAGAATCGCGTAGTCCTCGAAGAACTTCAGCGCCTCGGTGCAGCTCACAGTGCCACGGTTCTCATCGACCCACTCGTCGTAGGCCAGCCCGCATACTCCGATGATGTCTGAGTTGAGGTAGCGGAAGTGCTTGCAGTAGCAGCACTGCTTGGGGCACTTCTCGGTGATACCGTCCCTCATGGCGCTCTCGATGTTGTTCATTGCCTTCTCCTTTACTTCAACAGGGCCTTGACGTCGGCGCGTACGGTATCAGCGTCCTTACCGTAGATGAATACGATCATGTCGCGCATACCACACCACTCGGCGTTGCGGATGATGAACTTCTCGGCGATGCCGAGAGCCTCGTAAATCTCCGCCGCCTCTTTGATTGCGTCCTCGTAAGTCTTCATGTCCGGCTCCTTTCAATTGCATTGGCTATATTCTATAACGACTGTATCAACTTTGCAACAACTTTTCGTAAAGAAAAGGGGAGCGCGAAGCTCCCCAAGTGCGCCAACCAGCACGTTGACATACAAAGCGGCTTGCTCCAGTTTAGGCAGTCTTGCATACAAACGCAATACGACTAATGCAATACGACTAATTAGTCCATTAGTTAGTCCATTAGTTTAGAACGGGATGTCCTCGTCGATGTCCTCGGGAACGGGTGCGCTTGCCGTCTCGCGTCGGCTCATCAACTCGATGTCGTCCACGATCACCTCGATTTTTGAACGTTTCTGCCCGTCCCTCTCCCAGCTCATGTAGCGGAGCTTGCCGAGGATGCAGACCTTGGTTCCCTTGGCCAGCATTCCCGCCAGCTTCTCGGCGCGGGTGCCGAACATGGTGCAGTCCACGAAGTTCGGGTAGTCCTCCCATTCGCCCGTCTGCTGGTTCTTCCTGCGGTCGTTCACCGCCACGCCGAAGCCCAGAATGGCCGTGCCGCCCGTAGTGCGGCGCAGCTCCGAATCCCTTGTCAAATTTCCCGAGATGTTTACGACGTTGATGCTCATAACCTTCTCCTAGAGTGTCTGGACGGCCAATACCGTCATGAGTGTGTAGATGATGTACGACGCGACGCGGACCCCGACGGTCCAGCGCTCGGCATCGACCAAGAGGTAGCCGGTGCCGAGCCAAGCCCATACGAGGATCACGCCACGCAGGGCCTCGGCGCTCATCGCCCACCCGTGAGGCTGTCCACCGCGCCGCGGTTCTCGGCGGTCTTCCTCTTGATCCATGATTCCACGACGGCCTGCGCAGTGGTGATGACCCTCGACGGCGCGTCCTTCCACTGCGTGAAGCCGGCGGCCTTGAGCGTCTTGGTCTTCTCGAGCGCGTCGAGGATGTCGGCCACCTCCTTGCCGGTGAGGAACGAGAACTCGCTGCACGCGCCTTGGAAGGCCTCGACCTCGGCATCGGTGGCAGGTGGCTCTTGGACGCTCGCCGGTGCCTCTTGGCGCTTCACCGGCTTGCGGTCGATGGCCCAACGGTACACGACCTTGCGCGTCTTCTTGTTGGTGATGGTGAGCGCAGTGATCCTGCCGTTTACGACCTCCATCGCATCGACCGCGAACGTGTCGTAGCACTTGCCGTTCTGGATGTTGCAGTCCTCGGCCTTAATCCAGATGAACGGAGCCGTGTACAGCTCGCGACCGATTCCCCAGAGGAACCCGGCACGCTTGAGCGCGTCGCTGCTCTCGCCCTTCTCCGACTCCATGTTGCTCTCGGTTCCGGCGGCCTGCTTGTCAATCCAGATGTGCTTGTCCCCGTCGTAGACGCTCAGCGTGCAGTTGAGGACGCCCTTTACCTCCTCGTACTCGCAGCGCCAGTCCATCGGGCCGAAAGTCTCGTCGAGCAGCGCCATGTCCGTGCGGCTCGTCTTGTACAGCAGCAGGGAAAGACCCTTGCCGCTCTTGGATACCTGGCCGATTCTGCACTCGACCTCATCCGGGTAGAGGCCTCTCACCAATCCGCTCATCGTTGCACCTTTCCCAAGTAGTACGTCCACACCGGGAACCCGGTGGACTTCTCCATGTCCTCGACCGCGCTTGAAAGCTCCGCATACGTCGAGCACCTGACCGTCTTGCGATGAATGGCCTTCATCTTGCCGGAGCAGAGCATATACCGTCCTGCCCCGTGCCAGTTGACGCACTTAGTCACCGCTGAGCGCCTCCTTCATATCCGACAAGGCCCTCGACAGCAGCGCGGCCCTGTCGCCGGTTGACCCGTGGTGCGTTTTCGCGAAGTCTGCATAGAACTCGACCGGGTGCTTAACGGCCGCCATGCGGTCGGAAACGCATCCGCAAAGTACAGTGACGAGCACGTCGTACGACCTGTCAGCCTCCATCCCGAGGTTGCGCTTGAACTCCTTCATCGTGCTCGTCCCGTCGATCGCGTCGAGGAACCTGTCCAGATTCATCGGTAGACCTCCTCAAGACTGAAGTACTTCCCGCACTTCTCCGCATATGCGTCGCGCACCTTCAGCACCGTACGTGGCATCAGCCCGCACTTGCTGAAATCACCGTCGCAGATACGGTAGAGCATCGTGCGCTGGATCCCGCACGCCTCGGCCGCCTTGGACACGGAGCCGCACGCGGATACCAGCTCCTTTGCGGCCTGCGATACGACCAGATACGACATAGACAACTCCTTTCCGTTTCGTTGTGTATCAGCATTGTAACACACGATAGCGGTAAACAACCGGGGAAACTTCGATGGATGCCAGAGCCGCCATGTTGACGCGATAGAACGTCCTCACGCCGCACTCGCCCTTGACCCCGACCGTCTTCGTCTCGATGAGGCCGTGCCTCGATAGAAGCCTGAGTCTCGCCCGCAGCGTCTCCCTGCCGCCGCACCGCGCGTCCCACAGGTCGCCCTCCGCCACCGAGTAATCGAATCGCGTCCATTCCCCATCCGACGAAGCCCCGTCGATGAGGTATGCGAGCGTCACTGCGTCCGAGAGCGAGAACGGCGAGCCGTCCGGCAGCTCGACAAGTGTGCCGCTGTATCCCGCTGTAATCATACGTGCCTCCCAAATCGTTTTTAAGGTGCCGTTTCCAGGCTACCCTAGCGCCTACACCTAAAAGCCCAAAACATGCCCTAGAAACCGATTCTGTTGCTTCCTAGGGCATACCGTGTGCCTTGGCGTATTCGTCGTCCCGTCTCGCCTTCTCCCGCTTGGCTATCGCCTTGCGGAACTCTGCCGCAGATTCCTCGGCGCTCTCGCGCCTCTTCGCCTCGATCGCGTCAAGCTCCTCGCGGGTGATGGAGTTGGCGACGTATATCTGGTCGATGGGGACCGGCACGCCGTAGGCCTTTATCGCGTCCCCGAGCGTCGGCCTCATCTACGGCCTCGGGTTCCACGGGTACTTGGAGCGCGGGAACTGCCGCTCGGTGCCCCCGGCCGCGACCCACTCCTTGGTGAGCCTGTCGGCCTCGACGTATTCAGGGACCCCATTCTGGACGCACCAGTCGTAGTGGGCGCAGCATGAGGACGGGAACCCTCCCTTGCCCGTGGAGTTCATGTAGTCCTTGATGAGACGTTCGCGCGGTGACCTCTCCGCCGCACCGACGTACGCCTCCCCGACGGGGGCGGTGCAGGAGGCGTCGGACTTCACCGAGCCGGTCTGCTGGTCCTTCCTGATCCATTTCGAGATGGTGAGGCGGTAGTTCCTGTACCGCTTGCCGGACTGCTCGCAGTACTCGTCTACCTTCGTGATGTAGTCGCGCCAGAAACCGGGGAACTGCTCATCGAGTTTCGCCGCGTCCTCGTCGCTCAAAAGAACATGGCCGAACTCGCCGAGCTTGTGCCTTGGCTCCTTTGGCTTTTGGGACGTTTTATCTACAATACCTAATGGTGATGTAACTGATGAATCAAATGGTATAGGTTCGCCCTTTCGGACGTTTCCATTTGACTTTTCGTCGAAATCCATTTGCCTTTTTGGGCAAATGGAATTTCCCATTTCGGCAAATCCTTTTTCCGT
>CALHJP010000011.1:0-20671 GCA_938033205.1 uncultured Collinsella sp.
CGGGCGCCTGCCGCTCGGGCCCGCTCCGCTTGCGGCCGCCTGGGCGGGCATCGTGCTGGGCAGCCTGCCCCTCTACGCGCTGGGGCTCGGCGTGGCCCTGCGCCTCGGCCGCAACGCCACCATCGGCGCCGGCGCGGCGGGGATGCTCCTCGCGTTCTTCTCAGTGGGCGGACTTGCGCACGGTCTCATGACCGGCGAGCTCACCGGTGCCCTGGCGACGCCCCTGAGCTGGGTGCCGCTCGCCTGGCCCGCGCGCCTGGGGTCGCTCGGGGTGGAGGCCTTCATCGACGCCGCACGCGCGGCGGGCCCACTCCTCACGACTGCGCTCGCTGGCCTCGTGCTCACCCTGGCAGCCGACGCCGTCCTTCTCGCCTGGTTCTGTCGCTTCGAGGACGGGAGGGCAGATGCGTAGGAGGCCGCTCGCCTCCATGCTCGTCCTCCTCTCCGCAGCGCTCGTCCTGGCCGGGATGCCCTGCTCGACGCGGCGGACGACAGGGGCAATGTCCGAGAGCTCCAGCTCATCTTCTTCGGGCGGGAGTCGGACGGCGAGGGCTGGCTCGAGATCGAGGCGCGCGACGGCTCGGGCGTGCGCTACCGCGCGTGCGACGCGGCCGAGGCGCCCGCGGCTGCGCGCGGGGCTCTGGACCGCTGAGCGCGGCGCTAGTACAATTCCGACGAGAGTTTCAGGAGGTCGAACATGGCGAGGATACTGGCAGTGGATGATGAACGGGCGATCCTCGACGCGCTCGCGCGCGTCCTCGGCCGCGACGGCCATGAGGTCGTCAGGGCGACGGACCCGACGGCGGTCCCGGGGATGGACCTCTCGCGCTTCGACCTCGTGCTCTGCGACGTCATGATGCCGGGGCTCGACGGCTCCGAGCTCGTGCGGCAGATCCGCCCGGACTTCGACGGGCCCATCGTCTTCCTGACCGCGCGCGTGGCCGAGGAGGATGCCGTGGCCGGCTACGGCCTGGGCGCCGACGACTACGTCCGCAAGCCCTTCGGTGCCGCGGAACTGCGCGCCAAGGTCGCGGCCCATCTACGCCGTGAGCGCCGGCCGCGCTCGCACGCCCTCTCCTTCGGGGAGGTGCGGATCGACCTCGGGGCGCGCGACCTCGCCGTGGGCGGCGAGACCGTGCCGCTCACGCCCACCGAGTACGCCATCTGCGAGTACCTCGCGCGCCACCCCGGGCAGGTCATGAGCCGCGCGCAGATACGCGAGGCGGTGCTCGGCTGGGAGAGCGACGCCGACGATGCGGCCATATCCATGCAGGTCAGCCGCGCCCGGAGGAAACTCTCCGAGGCCGGCGCCGATCCGATCGCGACCGTCTGGGGGATGGGGTACAAGTGGCAGCTCTGAGGATCGGGGCGCGAGGTCGCGGGGGCATGCCGCTCTCTTTCGTCATCGCGCGCTACTTCGCCTACGCGTTCGCGGCGGTCGCCACGGCGTGGCTTGCCTCGTTCATGGTGCTCTCCGTGGCGATCAACGCGGGCTTTGTCTACGAGGCAAGCTGGGGGCCGGCCAATGCGCGCGATGTCGCGGAGGGCCTGGCACGCGACAGCGTCTGCGGGCAGCAGGACGTGCCGACGGCCTACCGCTACCTCATCCTGAACAAGGACGGAAACGTGATGATGACAGACCTCGAGGGTACGCGGCTCGAGGATGCGACGGAAATGGCCAGTACGGCAATCGCCGCGGATCCGGGCACAGTGGAGATCGAGGGCGGGGGCTCGGGCCTCACCTACGCTGCGTTCCCGCTCAAGGGCGGCGGGGCCTGCGCACTCGTCAGCGAGTACCTGCCGCAGTGGGTCTCGCGCGATCTCGCCAGCCTGCTTCCCAACCCGCAGAACCTCATGCTCGTCGGCGCCGCTGTGGGAAGCGCGCTCGCGCTCGCGCTCGTGGCGCGCCGTGCGAGCCGCGTGATCTCGCGCAAGATGGCGCCGCTCGCGGAGGCGGCGGGGCGCGTTGGCGCGGGGGAGCTCGACTTCGCGGTCGGCAGCACCAACGTGCGTGAGGTGAACGACGTCCTCGCCGCGATGGACGCCATGCGGGCCTCCCTCGCCGAGTCGCTCGAGGCCCGCTGGGCCGCGGAGCGGGGGCAGCGCGAGCAGATGGCGTCGCTCGCCCACGATCTCAAGACGCCGCTTACCGTGCTGCGCGCCAACGCCGACTTCGTGGCGGAGGAGCTGGAAGACGAGAATGACAGCGACCTCTCGGCCGCCGCGCGCGACATAGCCGGCGGTGTCGAAAGGCTCGACGGCTACGTGCGCCTGCTCATCGAGGCCTCGCGCGGGTCCGGCGGGGCGGAGAGGGCCCCCATGCGGCCGGCCGAGCTCTGCGAACAGGTCCTCGCCGAGGCCGCCCAGATCGCCCGGGCGCGAGGCGTGACGCTCGACGCGGCCACGGGCCCCGCTGTCGCGGACGCGCCCGAGGCCCCGCTCGACCGAACCGCCCTGGCGCGAGCCGCCGCGAACCTCGTGGCCAACGCCGCCGAGCACGCGCGCTCGCGCGTGGCGGTCTCCTGCGACGTCGCGGGCGGACACCTCGTCATCGAGGTGGCCGACGACGGACCGGGCTTGTCTCCCGCCGCCCTCGAACGCGGCTGCGAGCGCCTCTTCACAGACGACTCGTCCCGCTCCTCGCGCGACGGAGGCCGCCACTACGGGCTCGGCCTCCACGTCGCCTCCGAGGCCGCGAGCGCCCACGGGGGCTCCGTCTCGCTCGCCAACAGCCCCTCGGGCGGCGCGGTGGTCACCATCGCGGTCCCCCTGTGCGGGATCTGACGACTTCCTCGTTGTCTACCTCGACTGCGATATGTCGCTCGCCGAGGCCGCGACGAGATGGTGTTGCGTCTGCTCCGCTTGGTGCTTCTAGCTCAAATTTGATCTGATGTAAGGCCCGTGCAATCCTGCATGGGCCGTTCTTTTGGCAATTGCTCGACCGATTCGTGGCTTGAAACACAAATTATCGAGTTAAGGAGACATGGGGTCACACAGCGGCTCTCAGAGCGCCCGCCGCACTCCCCCGCCATTACCCTGCGGCGTCCTCGTATAGAGCCTATCCTGCTTGGCGTTTCGTTGCAACAGCCCACTTGTCCACCGATCAAGTGAACTACTGGAATAAATACAGCGACACGCTTGTCCGTTATAGTCGCTATATCTGTGTTAATCGCCGCGATAAATACAGCCTGTACTCGGCTGCATACAAGCTACGCGTATGTAGATTCATATCGCGTTAATAAATCGGCTCAAGCGCGTGCAAAACGCGCAAGTAGCCGCAAAAGGCGATTATCGCGCAGGTAGATTTTTGGCACCCTGTTGCTTAAACAAAATTAAGCAATTGCTTAAAACAAAAAAGGTCAGGCACTAGGTGCCTGACCTGCAAACTTCTGGTCGGGACGACTGGATTCGAACCAGCGACCCCTTGACCCCCAGTCAAGTGCGCTACCAAGCTGCGCCACGTCCCGAAGCTTTTGTTTGTTGCTCTGCTCTCGCTCGCAACAGGGAGTATATTAACCCGAAACTTTAGACTTGTGCAAGAACTTTTTTATAAATTTTGAAGCAAGTCCAAAATTGTATCTGCGAGCTGGGGTTTTGTTAGAACGGGAAGTTCTTTCGTACCTGTTGTGCTCACAATCCAGGCCTTGTTAGTGTCGGTTCCAAAGCCTGAATCGGCGCGCGAGACATCGTTGGCGATAATTACATCGCAACCCTTGCGGGCAAGTTTGCGCTGCGCGTACTCCACGACGTTATCGGTCTCGGCCGCAAATCCGATCACGCATCGCTCTCCCTTTTGACGCGAGAGCTCGGCCAAGATATCGACCGTCTCGACCAGTTCGATGCGATCCAGGCGTTCGTCGGCCTTTTTGAGCTTATGGTTGGCAGGGGCCGCGGGGGTGTAGTCGGCGACGGCCGCAGCGCAAATGGCAGCGTCGGCCGTCTGGAAGGCGTTTAACGCCGCCTGCAGCATTTCAGCGGCGGTCTGCACGCGCACGCACTCCACGCCGTGGGGAACGTCGAGCGATGTCGGTCCCAGCACGAGCGTGACGGCGGCACCGCGACGTGCGGCCTCCCCCGCCAGGGCGATACCCATCTTGCCCGAAGAACGGTTGCCAATGAATCGCACCGGGTCGATCGGCTCGTGCGTGGGGCCGGCGGTGATGACGATGCGCTTGCCCGTCAGGTCTTGCGGCACGGGATTGAGCACCTCGCAGACGGCCTCGACGATGTCCTCGGGTTCGCTCATGCGGCCCGTGTCCACGTCGCCGCACGCAAGGTAGCCGCTGCCGGGTCCTACCACGTGAACGCCGCGGTCGCACAGCGTGGCCATATTGGCCTGCGTGGCCGACGCCTTCCACATGCCATTGTTCATGGCCGGCGCGATAACGACGGGCCGCGGTGTCGCAAGCAGCGTTGTGGAGATGAGGTCATCGGCGATGCCGTTGGCCATCTTGGCGATGATATTGGCCGTCGCGGGCGCCACGACCACCAAGTCGGGCTCCTGCGCCAGCGAGATATGGTGGATGGGGTCAGAAGGGTCGTCGAATAGCCCAACCGCGACCGGCTCATTGGTGAGCGCGCGGAAGGTGAGCGGCTCCACGAACTCAGTGGCATGCTCGCTCATGACGACCTTGACGTGCGCGCCGCGCTTTTGCAGCAGGCGCACGATATTGCACGACTTATAGGCGGCGATCCCGCCGGTAATGCCCAGCAGGATCGTTTTTCCCTCAAGTTGCATTGAATTGTTGGATGCCGCCGTCATCGCTAGGCTTCCTTGCTCGGGAGCACCAGGAGGCGGTGGCAGTACGGACAGTGCGTAATCTCGCTACCGTCGTGGTTGAGGTCGCTCATGGACGATGCCTGCAGCGCGGTGTGGCAGACCGTGGGGATGTTGCCCTGGATGGTCTCGACGGCCAAGCCGCGGAACTGCTTGAGCAGACGCTCGTAGTCGGTGAGCACGTCGGCCGGCAGCGTGGCGGCAAGAGCGGTGCGCTCCTTAGTGGCGGCTTCGATCTGAGCCTGCAGGTCGGCAGCCTTGGCGCGGGCGGCCTTGGTATCGGCCTTCACGCCCTCCTCGAACTTGGCGATGATGGCCTGCGCGCGGGTCTCGCGGTCGAGCGCCTCTTTGTGGGCGACAACGACATCCTTGCGGGTGTGCTCAATCTTGTCCAGGCGCTTGGCCAGGGTGGCAAGCTCGTTTTCCAGGTCCTGTACCTCGCGGTAGTCGGAGCCGTCAACGTGGCGCTTCTTAGCGGCCTCGATGGCGTTGTTGGTCTGAATCTCGGTGGTGTTGAGATCGTCGAGCTCAATATCCAGGTCCTTGCGTTGGGCGTAGAGCTTGGTCATTTCGGCCTTGAGCTTAACGTAGGTCTTGCGCTTGGAAGCGAGCTCCTTGAGCTCCGGCATATTGGCAAGTTCGCTCTTGTTGCGGGCGAGCTCCAAATCGATCTGTTGCAGCTTGAGTAGCGTAGCGCCGGCGCTCATAAGTTCTCTCCTTTTGTCACAGTCCACCATTGGCAAGGGTTCAGTATTTTAATCGCATGACGGGGGTCGGCCCCGGCGTCAACTGCAGAGTTCATCAATATATCAACGAACGGCTCCTCGGAGCGGTCGTGGCCGAGCAAGATCACCGGCAGCCCGCGCAAGGCAAGGTCTTGCGCCACGTGGTAGCCCGCCTCGCCCGTCACGATAACATCTGCGCCCGCGGCGATGGCGAGCTCTCCAAAGTCGCCTAAGGAGCCGCCCAAAATGGCGATGGTGCGGCACGGGTGATCTGCCTCGCCCCACACGCGCGGGTCGCTGCCAAACGCCTGGGCGGCGCGGGCGGCAAGGTCGCGCAGGCTGCAGGGGTCGTTGAGGGTCGCAAGGGCGCCCAGACCGGTGAGTTCAGGCTCGTCCGCATGCTCCAGCGAGCTTATGGGCTTTGCGCCTAGCAAATCGCTCAGGCGAACGCGCGCTTCGTGCGAGCGGTCCAGGTTGGTATGAAGCGAGATGATGCTCACGCCGCAACGAGCTGCCTCGTACAGCGCGGCGCTGCATTGGGGGCGTGTGGAATCCGACGGACAAAACGCCTCGGGCGCCTTGATATAGATGGGATGATGCGTTAGCAGCACGTTGGCGCCGGCCTCCTGGGCGCGGTGCACATTGGCTTCGGTCGCATCGAGTGCGCAGGCAACACCGGTAATCTCCGCGGCAGGGTCGCCGACGGAGAATCCTACATGGTCCCAACTCTCGGCATCGGTCTTGGGATAGCGTGCCAGCAGCGCGCGCTCAAGCTCGGCGACGATCATGCGGCGCCTACGATCGAGAGCAGCGTCTGGGCAAACTCGTCCAGATCGTCCGGATTCACGCGGTCGTCAAAGGAAATGCGTAGTGCGCCCAATGCCTGCTCGCGACCGATGCCCATCGCGCTTAAAACATGGCTCGGGTCCATGCTGCCACTCGAGCATGCCGAGCCTGCCGACACCTCAAAGCCGGCGGCGTCGAGCTTGATGATGAGTTCCTCGGAGTCCATGCCGTCAATGTAGATCGATACCATGCCGGGCAGACGGTCGGCTTGTGCGTAGTCACCCATGGTGGCGTGAATGCGCTGGTGGGCCGTAAGCGTGGCGTAGAGCTTGTCGGAAAGGGCTTGCAGCTTCGCGCGCTCCTGAGCCACATGGGGCGTCAGAGACGAGGCGGCAGCGGCAAAGGCGAGCTGCGTGCGCAGGTCTTGCGTGCCGGCACGACGTCCGGCTTCCTGTCCGCCGCCAAAGATGCGCGGGCGCAGCGGCGTGCGGTTCTTAAGGTAGAGCGCGCCGGATGCCACGGGGCCACCGATCTTGTGCGCGGCAACGGTCATGGCGTCAACGCCCAGCTCGGTGACATCGAGCGGAATATGCAGATACCCCTGGATTGCATCGGTGTGGAACAGGGCGCCAACGGTATGCGTGGCCGCGGCAAGCTCGCGGATGGGCTGCACCACGCCGGTCTCGTTGTTGGCAACCATGATGCTCACGAGCGCCACGTCGTCGCCTAGCAGCTCGACAAGCGTGGCAGGCTCAATGTAGCCCATGCGGCAGGGCTGCACCAGGTCGACGGTAAAGCCGGCGGCACGCAGCAACGGCAGGTTGTCCAGAATCGAATCGTGCTCGATGGCCGAAACGATTACACGATCGCGCTTGCGATCGCGCTGACGAGCGCCCTCGGCAAGACCGAGCAGCGCCAGCTGGTTGGCTTCGGTGCCGCCGTTGGTCAGTACAATCTCGGACGGGCGGACGCGCGTGCCAAAGCTGCGGGCGATCTCGCGACGTGCAACCTCCAGACGCGCGGCAGCCTTGCGGCCGAGCGAATGCAGCGAGTTGGGGTTGACGCCGGCAAGCTCGCTGTCGTCGTACTCGCGCTGCGCAAGGAGCGCCTCGGCGCGCATGGGCGTCGAGGCGGCATAGTCAAGATTCACGGGTATGCGGTTTTGACCTGCGGTCATAAGGGTTTATGCCTCCTGTGCGGCCTCGTTGCCCAGCTTCTGCAGCAGCGCAACCTCGGCAGCGGGATCTTCGGACTTAAATACGGCAGAACCGGCCACGAGCACGTTGGCGCCGGCCTTGACGACCTCGACAATGTTCTTGGAAGAAATGCCACCGTCGACCTCGATGAGGGGCGAAACGCCGTGACGCTCGCACATGGCCCTGAGCTCGTGGAGCTTAGCGATGGTGCCCGGGATAAAGCTCTGACCGCCAAAGCCCGGGTTCACGCTCATGAGCAGCACCATATCGACGACGTCGATGATGCTCTCGAGCACGCACACGGGGGTGGCGGGGTTGAGCACCACGCCGGCCTTAACGCCGCGCTGCTGCAGATGGGTGAGCGTGCGGTGCAGGTGTGTGGAGACCTCGTAGTGTACGGTGATCATATCGGCGCCAGCGTCGGCATACCAATCGACCGTCTCGTCGGGGTTCGTCACCATGAGGTGCGCGTCGACCGGTACATCGGTGGAGCGCTTGACGGCCTTAAGGATGTCAACGCCAAAGGTGAGGTTGCCGGTAAAGTGACCGTCCATAACGTCGAAGTGCACGTAGTCAGCACCGGCGATCTTGTCGAGTTCGCCCTTGAGGTTGGCCATGTCGGCCGAAAGGACAGACGGAGCGATTTTGATGGAACCCATGGTAGAAGCCTTTCTGCGCTAGTCGGTGAGTCCGTAGAACTCTTGAGAAGGGACGCGATCGGTAAGAATCTCGAGTGCCCTATCCAAAGTAACACCGTTGTAGAGCGTTTGCTCCACGGCAAAGGTGAGCGGAATGTCTACGCCCAGTGAACGGGCAAGCTCACTGACGCTGCGGGCCGCGACGGCGCCCTCGACCACCATATGCGTACGTGCCTGGTACTCGTCGAGCGAGACGCCGTGGGCAAACTCGTAGCCAAAGGTGCGGTTGCGCGAATGCTCGGAGGTGCAGGTGGCAATGAGGTCACCCATGCCGGCAAGACCCATGCAGGTCATGGCTTGACCGCCGCGGGCGTGCACCAGACGGCTGATCTCGGCCAGGCCGCGCGTCATGATAAGGGCAAGCGTGTTGTCGCCCGCACCAGAACCGGCGGAAATGCCGCACACGATGGCGATGACGTTTTTCATGGCGCCGCAAACCTCGACGCCGGTCATGTCCTGCGACAGGTAGATGCGGAAGGCCGTGGATAGGAGCAGGTCCTTAAAGGTCTCCCCTACCTGCGGATCTTTGCTGGCGATGACGGCGGCAGAAAGCCCGCCGCGGCAGATCTCCTCGGCATGGTTGGGGCCCGAGAGCGCCGCGACACGCGACTCGTTGCCGACCTCACTGGCGATGACCTCGCTCATAAGCAGGCCGGATTCGGGCTCAATACCCTTGGTGAGGCAGAGTGCCGGGGTGTCGGCGGCGATGAAGGGTGCTGCCTGATGGCATACGCTGCGCAGGTGCGTGGAGGGCACGGCAAAGATGATGGCCTCGGCGCCGTCGAGCGCCTGCGACAGGTCCGTGGCGGCGACAACGTTGCCGGGCAGCTCGTAGTCCACCAGATACCGGGGATTGCGGTGCTCGGCATTGATGCCGGTGGCCGTTTGCTCGCTGTGGGCCCACATGGTCACGCGCTCGGCTCGCTCGGCGGCGAGGCCGGCGACGGCGGTTCCCCAGGAGCCGGAGCCAATCAGCGCAACATTCATGACTCTCTCCTACTTATCGTCGGGCTCGGTGACGCGCTTGGTAAACGAGAGCTTGGACTCCTTACCGGCCATGAGCTTTTGGATATTCGAGCGATGGGCCCACACCACGGTGATGCCGATCATCGCCATGCAGAACTTGAGGCCTAGGCTGCTGTACGGAAAGACCGCGCAGGCGGCGATGGGAAGACCGATGGCCGCGGCAAGCGAGCCCACCGACACAAACTTGGTGATGGCGACGGCCACGATAAACATGCCGAGCAGCGACAGGCCAATGGGCCAGTACCAGGCGAGGATGACGCCCAGACCAACCGCGATACCCTTGCCGCCATGGAAGTTGAGGTAGGGCGAGAAGATATGGCCCCACACCGCTGCCAGGCAAATGACACCGAGCATCCAGTCGCCGGGGGCTCCGGGTGCCATGATGTTCGGCGGAAATCCATAGCCCACGCTCGCGATGAACGGACGGGCGATAAGGACGCAGATGGCGCCCTTAAGGCAGTCGAGCAACAGCGTGAGCGCGGCCACCTTAGGGCCGGCCACGCGCAGGGCGTTGGTGGTGCCGATGTTGCCGGAGCCCGCCTTGCGAATGTCGGTGTGGTTGAACACGCGTCCCAACATCAGACCAAACGGAATCGCCCCGATAAAGAACGAGACCACGGCGCAGATGGCGGTCAGCAGAATCGGATTATGCATCCTTTTGCTCCTTCTTCCTAAAGAAGAGTCGAATGGGCGTGCCGGCAAAGTCGAAGGTCGAGCGCATGCGGTTCTCTACGTAGCGCTGGTAGGTGTCGTTGACCAGGTCGCTATGGTTGACGAAGAACGTGAACGTCGGCGGGTTGACGCCCGTCTGGGTCACGTAGTGCATGCGCAGGCGGCGCTTGCCGTCCACCACGGTATGACCGAACTCGCGCAGGTCGGTGAGGAACGCGTTGAGGCGCGAGGTGCTAATCTTCTGCGAGCGCGTCTTTTCGGCGGCGTCTACCATCGCCCAGATCTTCTCGACGCTGCGGCCGGTGAGAGCAGAGATGCGCAGGTACTGGGCCCAGGGAGCCATAACGCCCAGACGGCGGTCGACGGTCTCCATGCAGGCCTCGCGCTTGCGGTCGTCGTCGAGCAGGTCCCACTTGTTGAGCAGCACCACGATGGCGCAGCCGCGCTCGATGGCCAAGCCCATGACCTTCTGGTCCTGCTCGGTGACGCCCACAGAGGCGTCGACGACGAGCAGTGCCACGTCGGCGCGATCGATGGCGCGCAGGCCGCGGACCATCGAGTAGTACTCGATGTTCTCGTACACGGTGCTCTTCTTGCGAATACCCGCGGTGTCAACCATGCGGTAGTGCTTGCCGTTGCGCTCCACGACGGTGTCGATGGCGTCGCGCGTGGTGCCGGCAATGTTGGACACGATAGAGCGATCGGCGCCCAGGATGCGGTTGAACAGCGACGACTTGCCGGCATTGGGGCGGCCGATGATGGCGACGTTCAGGGCGTCGGGGAACTCATCGGCGACCTCGTCCTCTTCCTCCGGAAGCAGGGCCACGATATCGTCGAGCAGGTCGCCCGTGCCGTGGCCATGCAGGGCCGAGAGGGGCGTGGGCTCACCGACGCCGAGCGAATAGAACTCCCAGATGCTGTCGTTTTCGCGATCGGGGTTGTCGAGCTTGTTCACCAGTAGAAAGACCGGCTTGTCGCAGCGCTTGAGCATGCGGGCGACCGACTCGTCCTCCTCGGTGACGCCGGTGCGGCCGTCGACCACAAACAGGATGACGGCGGCTTCCTCGGCGGCGGCGAGGGCCTGGTCGCGGATGGACGTGGCAAAGACGTCGTCGCTCTTGAGCGGCTCGATACCGCCCGTGTCGACGATGGTGAACTCGCGGCCGTTCCAATCGGCCGTGTGATATGAGCGATCGCGTGTGACGCCGCGAGACTCGTGGACGATGGCGTCCGAGGTCTGGGCCAGGCGGTTAACGAGCGTGGACTTGCCCACGTTGGGGCGTCCGACGACGGCGACGATAGGTTTCATCTGCTCTCCTTTAATGGGTAGGGTCAGCGGAATTAGTAGAGTCGGCAGGCGCAATGCCAAGGATGTGCTCCAGGGTATCGAGCAACTCATGCGGCATGGTCGATACCACATGAACCTCGGCGCCGCGACTGGTAAGGCTTGCGAGTAAATCGTCACGATGATACTCGTCAAGCGTCATGCCGTCAGCGTTGAACATGAGCTTAGGCACAAAGAGCATAACCCCCGACAGGTCTTGCGGCAGCTGCTCCAGAATGTCACACGCGACGATGAGGCCGGTCACGTCCACGTTGCCGCCAAAGTAGCGGTTCTTGATGGCCGTGACAGTGCCGGCGAGTCCCTTGGGCGACTCCACAAAGCGGGCCACCGTGTCGCGTGCGCTGGCGCCCGAGAGGCACAGCAGGTGCTGGCTGCGGGCGGCGATGGCCTCGCGGACGCGGGCCAGTCGCTCAGCATCGGTAGTCAACACGTCGTCGGTCTCGTCCAGATACGAGCGGATCATGCCGATGCCGTCGTAGTACTGCGGATAGCCGTCGTAAAAGTCTGCCTCGGGAGGATCGATGCCGGCGTCCAGATAGAACTCGTCGCTCATCTGGAAGGTGTGGCGGCCAAAGCGTTCGTAGGCACGATCCTGGTAGGGACGGATCATGGCAATGGTTTCGCGCGCCAGTTCGGGCTTATCGCTGTAGGACCAGCTAAAGCGGTTTTGGTGCTTGGTAAAGCCGAGCGGCACAATGCCCAGGCTGGTGATCTGCTCATGTTGCTCGCAGTAGCGCAGGGTCTTTTCCAGCTCCTCGCCGTCGTTCATGCCGGGGCACAAAACAATCTGCGCGTGGATTTCGATGCCGGCTGCCATGATGGCCTCGAGCACGTCCATGCCGCGCTGTGCGTTGCGGCCCATCATGCGGCGGCGGACCTCGGGGCTCACGGCGTGGACCGACACGTTCATCGGACTCATGTTGCGATCGATGACGTTTTGCACGTCCTCGTCGGAAAGGTTCGTGAGCGTGACGAAGTTGCCCTGTAAAAAGCTGAGGCGGTAGTCGTCGTCGCGGATGTAGAGAGTGGAGCGGCCGCCCTTGGGCAGCATGGTCATAAAGCAGAACACGCAGGCGTTGACGCAGGTACGCATGCCGTCAAAGATGGGGCCATCGAACTCAAGGCCCCAATCCTCGCCGGGAAAACGGTCGAGCTCCACGGGGGTGACGGTGCTGTCGCGCGGGTCGAATACCTCCAGCTCGACGGTGTCGTCGTCTGCCTCCCAGAGCCACACGATCATGTCGGTGAGTCGCTCGCCATTGACCGTGAGCACGCGCATGCCCGGCTCGATACCCACATCCCATGCGGGCGATTCGGGACGCACGTTCTTAACGAGCGCGCCCTCACCCGGCTCGGGGTCGCGGCTGCGCCCGTAATCGGCCACCTCGGTGGCGTATGCGGGTACGGTCTGGTCCATGGTTAGCGGCAAAGCTCCTTGATGCGCTCAACGGCGCGTTCGATGTGTTCTTGCGGGGTGGAGGCTCCGGCGGTGATGCCGATGTGGCGCGCGTCGGCAAACCATGCGGCCTCGAGCTCGGAAGCTTCCTCGATGTGATGCGTGTGTTCACAGGCATCAGCGCAGATCTGTGCCAGGCGACGCGTGTTGCCCGAGTTCTTTCCGCCCACAACGACCATGCAATCACAGCGGTTGGCAAGCGACGCGGCTGCCTGCTGACGCTCGCTTGTGGCGGCGCAAATGGTGTTGATCACGCGCAGTTCCTGCACGCGCGGGGTGATGGAGGCCACGACTTCGGCCAGGTTCTGCGCGGTCTGGGTGGTCTGCACAACCAGGCCCACCTTGCCCTTGAGCGTCAGCTCGTCGGCGTCGGCGGCACAGCTCACGACCTGTGCGTCATCACCAGCATGGCCAAGAATGCCCTCGACCTCGGGGTGACCCGGCTCTCCCACGACGATCACGCGGTAGCCCTCGCGCACCAGGCGCTCGGCCGCCACGTGGACCTTCTTTACGTAGGGGCAGGTGGCGTCGACCACATCGAGGCCGCGCTCGCGAGCGGCATCGATGACCTGCGGCACCACGCCGTGCGCGCGGATGATCACGGTGCCCGATGCGGCGTCGTCCAAGGTATCGGCCAGACCAACGCCTGCCTCGGCGAGCTCGCGTACCACAATGGGGTTATGGATGAGCGGACCCAGCGTGTGGACCTGAGCGTTCTCCCCTGCCTGCGGCGCGGCGGCCAGCGCCATGTCGAGCGCGCGCTGTACGCCGTAGCAGGTGCCGGCATGCGCGGCAATCTCGATGGTGGGGACGACCTCCTCAGCGGCGGCCGCAGCGGTATTCATGACGTTCTCACCCATGGCTAGAACCTGCCCGGGTGCTCGGCGCACAGGTCGTCGCGCATGGCGTAAACGCGACTCATGGCCTCGGACTCAAACCATGCCAGGCGCTCCTTGCGCTTGAGCTCGACCGGAGCATCGGATAGCGAGATGGCCTTACCGGCACGGATCCAGCACTTCTTGGGGCGCATGAGCTTTTTGCCTTTGGGCGTGATGTCGGACCAGCCACAAATGGCGAGCGGGTTGACGGGTGCCTTACCCATCTGGGCGATGAGCGCAAAGCCGCCATGGACCTCGGGCTTGATCTCGCGCGAGCGGATGCGCGTGCCCTCGGGGAAGATCAGGACGTCCTCACCGCGCTGCAGTGCATGCTGGGCGGCACGCAGACACTTCATGTCGGCGGTGCCACGCTCGACGGGAATGCCACCCACGCGGCTAAAGGCCCAGCGCACAATCTTGCTCTTGGCGAACTCGGACTTAAAGATGGGGCGCACATGGCGGCCGCCAAAGAACAGTGCCGTCTCCACTGCCAGCAACTCGGCCATCGAGGTGTGGTTGCAGATGACCACGCTGCCGCGGCTTTCCTGGCGCTCAAACAGCAGGTCGACGTCTTCGACCTTCCAGCGCCACATGAGCTTGGAGAAGACCCACAGGATGCCCATGACTACGGCGACAGTGCCGCGGATGAGCGCAGGGAACTCGGCGTAGGGGGCGTTGTAGTAATCCTCGGGCGTCTGCTTAAACAGGCGCATAGGCTACCTCCTTTGGTTGATGAGGTCCTCGATAATGCGTACGACCTCGTCGATGGTGTGGGCGGTGGAGTCGACGTGCACGGCGTCCTCGGCGGGCACGAGCGGTGCGACCTCGCGGCTGCTGTCGAGCGTGTCGCGCTGCTTGAGGGCATCGAGGGTCTCATCGACCTCGGCCTCGAGCTGCTCTGTGCTGAGCGGCTGAGCGTCGTTTTGGTGACGCTGAAGCACGCGGCGGCGGGCGCGCTCACGCAGGTCGGCGGTTAGAAACACCTTGACCTGCGCGTTGGGGAACACGACGGTGCCGATGTCACGACCCTCGGCAACGATGTCGCGGTCCTCGGCGGCGCGGCGCTGGTGGATGAGCATGGCGGCGCGCACGCCCGGATAGGCCGAGACCTTGGACACGTTGGCGTCCACCTGCGGGGTGCGGATGGCAGCCGATGCGTCCGCACCGTCGATGGTCAGGCGCGTGTCCTCGCCGGTGCCGTTGGTAAAGCGGATCTCGATCTGCTCGGCGAGGGCGTCGATGGCTGCCTCGTCGTCCAGATCGATGCCGCGGTCGAGCGCGGCGAAGGTGACAGCGCGATACATAGCGCCCGTGTCGAGCTTGTTAAAGCCCAGCTGGCGGGCGATCTCCTTGGCGATGGTGGACTTGCCGGAACCGGCGGGGCCGTCGATGGCGACGATCATGCAATACTTCCTTTCGGTGGTTGACGTGCTGGTATGGTTCGCGGGCGTCGGGGCGCGGCGGATTGCTTAGCCCGTGTAGCGCTCGCGGTAGGTGTTGCGCTTGGGCGCGGAGCCGTGGCTGCCGTGGTGGCGCGTGCGGCTCGCGGTGTTGGTCGCCGGCGCGGTGCCGCGCTTGGATGCGGCCTGCTTGGGCGGGGTGCCGCCGGCCTTGAGGATCTGCACTTCGCGCTCGGTGAGCTCGCGCCACGAGCCCTTGGACACGTCCTTGAGTTCCAGGCCGGCGAAGTTGCAGCGATGCAGGCGAATCACCGGGTGGTGGATCTTGCTCAGCATGCGCTTGACCTGGTTCTTGCGGCCCTCGCGGATGATGACCTCCACGGCGGTGGTGCCGGGCCTGACGCCTTGCGGAGCCACGGCCTCGGCCTCGCGCGCGGTAATGACGCGGCAGATCGCCGGCTGGCATAGGCCGTCGTCGAGCTCGATGCCGCGACGGAGTGGCTCCAAGTCGCGATCGGTCAGGTGTCCGTCAACGAGCGCCTGGTAGGTCTTGTAGACGTGCTTGCTAGGGTGCAGCAGGTCCTGCGACAGGTCGCCGTCGGTGGTAAAGAGCAAAAGGCCCGTGGTGTCGCGGTCCAGGCGACCCACCGGGAACAGGCCCGGAAATCGGTCGCGGGGAACCAGATCTGCCACGCAGGGGCGCTCCTGCGGATCGCTCATGGTGGTGAGGTAGCCGGTCGGCTTGTAGAGCATCAGGTACACGGCGCCCTGGTTGAGCTTGACAGGCATGCCGTCGACCTCGATATGGTCGCGATCGACGTCGACCTTGGTGCCCAGTTCGGTCGCGACCTGGCCGTTGACGGTCACGCGGCCGGCGGTCATCAGGTCCTCCGAGCCGCGGCGGCTCGCCACGCCCGCGCGAGCCAAAAAGCGCTGTAGGCGCATCGTGTGTGGGTAGACGGGCTGGGCATCGGTCGCGGGCGCGCCCGCGACGCCGGCGGTGCGCGTCTCCCCTACTTCGTTAGTCCTCGTCATGCAAATCCTCCGAGGTCTCGTCGACGACCAGGGTCTCCAAGTCCTCGACTGCCTCAACAACTTCAACATCGGTATCGATCAGTTCGCGCTCTTCGTCCAGGTCTTCGGCCTGCTCCTCAAGCGTGGACTGAATGCTGCGGCCGCTCAGGCGCTCGCGGATAAACTGGCGCGATTGCTCGTCGGGCGCAAACTGCTCCAGATCGGGCAGGTCGCGGGTGGAGCGCAGGCCGAACTTTTCCAAGAAGGCGTTGGTCGTGCCGTAGATGATGGCCTGTCCTCGCTCGGGGTCGCGGCCGAGCTCGCGCACCAGGCCCTTGTCCACGAGCGACGCGATGACGCCGTCGGAGTTGACGCCGCGAATGCCCTTGACCACCTCGCGCGTGACGGGCTGGTGGTAGGCGATGACGGCTAGGGTCTCGAGCGCCGCCTGCGACAGCTTTTGCGTGTCCCAGCTCAGCACATAGGCCTCGACCACATCGTGGTAGGCGGGGTGGGTAAACAGGCGCCAGCCACCAGCGACCTCGCGCAGTTGAAAGCCGCGATTGGCCTCCTCGTACTCAACCTTAAGCTCGGCCAACAGCGACGCGCACTCGCCGGGGGCAATATCCAGCGCACTTGCCAGCGCGGGTGCGCTCACGGGGTCGCTCGAGACCAGCAGCAGCGCCTCGAGGGCGCCTTTGAGGCTGTTTGCCTCCAGCGTTGAAAGGGTTGACATGGTTGCCGCTCCTATTCGGTGAGCTCGGGGCCCTCGCCGGGCACGTATGCCTCGGCGCCCTCGACTCGGTTGATTTGAATGGTTCCAAAGATCTCGTCCTGGCTCAGCGTGAGCGAGCCGCGTTTGGCGAGCTCCAGCATGGCTAGGAAGGTGACGACGAGCTGCTCGGTGGTGGCGTCGCCGTCCAGCAGCTCGCGGAAGGTGCAGGTTTGGTGCGCCATGGTAAAGCGGTCGACCGAGGCCACCGTCAGGTCGAGCGGCACGCGATGCGGTGCCACGTGCTCGGCTTCCAGCAGGAAGGTCTGGCGTTTGCCGTCCAGATCGGCACAGATGACGGCAAGGCCGCGCAGGGTGATGCCGGCCAAGTAGTCGGGCATAAGGCCCAAGAACTCGGGGTCGGGACCGGCAACGCGCGGATGCATGCGGCTCTCGGCCTGCATCCGCGCGCCAAGGGCTGCCGCCGCGCCCTTAAACTGTTTGTAGGCGATCAGGCGCTGGATCAGGACCTCGCGCAGGGCATCACCGTCGAGAGCACTGAGTTCCTCGAGGTCTTCGTCGTCCTCGTAATCGTCGTCGGTGTTGCGCGGTGCCTCCTGGGGCACCAGCGAGGCGGCCTTAATGTCCAGAAGGGTTGCCGCGACCAGCAAAAAGTCGCTCGCCACGTCCAGGTCCAACGCCTCGATGCGCTCGGCCTCGGCAAGGTACTGCTCGGCCACCTCGCTGATGGAGATGGCGCCGATATCAACTTTTTGGCGGGTTACCAGCTGCAGCAGCAGGTCGAACGGTCCGCTGTAGACCTGCGTCGACACGCGATACGACATCTTCGACCTCCTTTGACGGCGCCTTCGCGGCGCGGTTTGGGTGCAAGTTGCGACCGTTTTGCACGGTCGACCTGTAAGTTTACCCTAGATGCCGGCGATTGCGAAGTCGAGCAGCCGCTCAGCCAGCGGATACACGGTAACGTCGAAATAGCGGCCGATCACATCGATGCCGGTCCACATAGGCAGCAGATACAGCACGATGATGAGTATGGGCATGGCGTATTGCTGCAGATGGTAGTAGTTGGTGAGCGCCTTGCCTTTGAGGAATGGGACGATGATCGACGAGCCATCGAGCGGCGGGATCGGGATGAGGTTAAAGAACGCGAGCGACAGGTTGACCACGATAAAGGTGGCGCCGAAGTTCATGATTTGGGACGCCACGACAAAGGACATGCTTGCGTAGAGGTTGCCATACGCTGCGTGCATGAGGGCGGCCGCGAGGCACGCGAGCGCGATGTTCGATGCGGGGCCGGCTGCGCTCACCAGGACCTCGTCGCGCTTGGGGTGTTTGAGGTTGTTGAGGTACACGGGCACGGGCTTGGCGAAGGCGAACACCGGGCCACCGGCTGCGAGCATGAGCAGCGGCAGGATGATGGTGCCAAACGGGTCGATATGGTTGAGCGGGTTGAGCGAGACACGACCGCGCGATCGGGCCGTCTTGTCGCCGAGTGCCCAGGCCGCGGCGGCGTGCGCGCTCTCGTGGATCACGATGCCCAGGATGACGGCAACGGCGCTTGCGAGCAGGTTCATGAGGTAGCTGCTGGACATGGCGCTCCCCTAGCGGACGCGGCGCGAGGCGCGCGTGAGCAGGTAGTCGATCACAAACAAAATGACGGCGACGATGGCGTAATCCAGGCGGAACACACCGCCAAAGGGCGACGTGATGACTCCGTAGCCGGCGATGGCGCTCGGAAGAGCGCGCGAAAGCTCAACGACAAAGCCCACGATCTGCAACTTGGCGGTGAGGCCGCTAAAGCACAGCAGCACGGTCATCGCGCTCATAAAGATGCCGCAGATGCGACAGGCGATGGCGATGATGCTCATCGCCACGGCAGCGGCCTTACGAGAGTTCACGCGCGGTCTCCTCTTCGATCTGGGTGGAAAGCTCGAGCCATTCGTCCTCGAGCTTGGGCAGCTCTTGCTTAAGCCCGTTATATTCCCCCAGCGCGGCGTTGAACTTGTCCTGATCGGCATAAAGCTCTTCGCTCGCCATCAATTCCATAAGCTCGTCATAGCGGGCGCGCTTTTTATCCAGCTCTGCCTCGATTTTCTTGAGCTGGTTGCGCACGCCCTTGAGCTTTTTGTTGAGCGCAGCACGGGCCTGGGCCTCGGCGCGCTTTTGCTCCTTGGTCTTTTTGCCCTCGGCAGGTTTAGGCGCCGCGGCGGGGGTGTCGGCCTGGGCAGCGTTTGCTTTGGTGGGCTTGGCCGCGGCAGGTGCGCTCTCCGTGGACGCCTCAGCGGGGGCGCGGGCTGCGAGGTCCTCGCGCTTGTAGAGGTAGTAGTCGTAGTCGCCGTCGTAAACCGTGACCTTGCCGTCGCGGATATCGATGATGCGGTTGGCCACGGCGCGCACCAGGTGCTCGTCGTGGCTGATCAGCACGATGGTGCCGGGGAAGTTTTGCAGGGCGTTCTCGAGCATGTCCACCGAGTCGATGTCTAGGTGGTTGGTGGGCTCGTCCAGGCACAGAAGCGCCTCGGGGGCCACGAGCATCTTGGCCAGGGCTAGACGCGCCTTTTCGCCGCCGGAGAGGACGCGTACCTGCTTTTCGATTGCGTCGTTGTCGCTAAACAGGAAGGCGCCCAGCAGGCTGCGCTGCTGCGGCACGGTCCACTTGGGCGTGACGGTGTCGATCTCTTGCAGGACGGTGTTGGACTCGGTCATACCCTCGAGCGCGTGCTGGGCATAATAGGCCACACCCACGTTGGTTCCCAGATCGCGGATGCCGTTGGTGGGCGGCTCTAGGCCGGCGAGGATCTTCATGAGGGTGGACTTGCCGGCGCCGTTAGGGCCGACGAGCGCTACATGCTCACCGCGGTAGAGCTTGAGGTCGATATCGCTGTAGATGTGCTTGTCGCCGTAGGACTTGGACACGCCCTCCAGGCCCACGACCATGTCGCCGGAGCGTGGCGGATCGGGGAACTTAAAGTCGATGTGCTTGTGGCCCTCGGGCAAGATGACGAGCTCCTTTTTGATCTGCTCGATCTTGCGGATGCGCTCCTGGGCCTGGGCTGCCTTGGTGGGCTTGTAGCGGAACTTGTCGACGAAGACCTGCATGTGGGCGATATCGCGCTCCTGGGCGGCGCGCTTGGCGCGCATCTGCTCCAGGTTGTCCTCGCGCTGCTTAAGGTAGCTGCTGTAGTTGCCGGTGTAGGTGGTTACGCGGCGGTTTTCAAGAGCGGCGACGTGGTCGACGCACGCGTCCATGAAGGCGCGGTCGTGGCTGACGATGAGGACGGCGCCGTCGTAGTTCGCGATAAAGCCGCGCAGCCACTGAACGCTTTCGAGGTCCAAGTGGTTGGTGGGCTCGTCCAGAAGGAGCAGGTCGGGATGGCGCAGGAAGAGCTTGGCCAGCGCGATGCGCATCTGCCAGCCGCCCGAGAACTCGGAGCACGGGCGCTCAAAGTCGGTGACCTTAAAGCCCAGGCCGGACAGGATTTTGCGGGCGTTGCTTTCGAGCTCGTAGCCGCCCAGGTGCTCAAAGCGGTCCTGGACCTGGCCGTACTCGTTTAGGAGCGCGTCGACGTCCTTACCTTGCTCGGAGAGCTCGGTGATCTGGGCCTGCAGCTCGTTGGCGCGCTCGCCCATGCGGCGGATTTCCTTGGCGGCGGCCATGACCTCGGCAAGGATGGTGGTGTCCTTTTGCTCCAGATTGGTTTCCTGCTCTAGGTAGCCTACCTGGCAGTCCTTGGCGTACTGGACCTGGCCGGCGTCGGGGCTGTCGATGCCCATGATGATTTTGAGCATGGTGGTTTTGCCGGCGCCGTTGGGTCCCACGAGCGCGAAGCGCTCGCCGGGGTTGATCTGGAAGGACGCGCCGCTAAAGAGGACGCGCGCGCCGAAGCTTTTTTCGATCTTGTCGACCAGGAGGATCATGGTGCCGCCTTTGACCTTGTGTGCCTATATGAAAAAAGGCCCCAACT
>CALHJP010000012.1:0-328111 GCA_938033205.1 uncultured Collinsella sp.
GCATGTGTTAGGCGCGCCGCCAGCGTTCATCCTGAGCCAGGATCGAACTCTCCGTCCAAAATATCTGGGCTTCGAGCCCGTCCGGTCCTCTCAGTCCATCGCTGATCGGTTCCGTTCGATTCATATGGTTCTGTATAGGAAAAGGAATTTCTCGGGGCCGCCTCTCGGCGGCCTTGCGAAAAACAAATCCAAGTTAGACCATTTCAAATGGTTCGATGTCTGCCCGGATGCGACACAACTGGTGTGTCCATCCTCGCAGTATCCGGTTCTCAAGGTGCACGCCTGGCGGCTGATCCGGTCCGACCGGGCCGCGCGGCAAGGAGATATATTGCCAGACCGCGAAGCCCTGTGGGTCGTCAATTCCACTCTTCACAAGTCCTACACAACATATCGCTTTCTATAGCTAATAGAAAGACTGGTGCGGATCTTCCGCACGTATCAGATGATGACCCTTTGGTTTAGGAATATATAGAGATCGGTCACCTGTAAGTGTCTATCTACCCGCGCTTTTAGCAATGTAAACCGCGCTTCAGATAAAAAGAGGGAGCGCCGCGCACAACGCGACACTCCCCTAGCGATTCAAGAGAATCTATTAGGCCTCGAGAGCCTTCTTGGCGATGGCAGCCAGCTCGTTGAAGGACTCGATGTCCTCGTAAGCCATCTGAGCCAGGACCTTGCGGTCGAGCTCGATGCCGGCAACCTTCAGGCCGTGCATGAACTGAGAGTAAGAGATGTCGTTCAGGCGAGCAGCAGCGTTGATACGGGTGATCCAGAGAGAACGGATCTCGCGCTTCTTGTTGCGGCGATCACGATACTGATACTGCAGGGAGTGCTGGACCTGCTCTTTAGCATGCTTGTAAGTACGCGAAGCGGCACCGTAGTAACCCTTCGCACGGTGCATAACGGTACGGCGCTTCTTCTTGGCGGCAACAGCGCGCTTAATACGTGCCATGTTCTATCAACTCCTAGACGGTAAAACGAAAAACGGGAACGCGAACTTAGGCGAGACGCGACTTGATGACCTTGCGGTCGGCAGCGGCGATCTCGGTCTCCTGACGGAAGCCACGCTTACGCTTGGTGGACTTCTTGCTCAGGATGTGGCTCTTGAAAGCCTTGGCGCGCATAAGCTTGCCGGTACCAGTCTTGCGGAAACGCTTCTTGGTGCCGCTGTGGGACTTCATCTTAGGCATGAAATACTCCTTAATCGGTTACAGAACACTAGTTACTTGCTATCGCTTGCCGCTTTATCCTCATCGAAGGCGCCCTTAATCGGGGCGAGCAGCATAAGCATGTTACGGCCTTCCATCTTAGGCTTGGACTCGACCGTAGCGTAAGGCTTGAGATCCTCGGCGAGACGCTCGAGAACGTTAAGGCCCTGCTCCGGGTGAGCCATCTCACGGCCGCGGAACATGATGGTGATCTTAACGCGTGCGCCCTTCTTGAGGAAACGCAGAACGTGGCCCTTCTTGGTCTCGTAGTCGCCAACGTCGATCTTGGGTCGGAACTTCATTTCCTTGACCTCGACCTTGGACTGGTTCTTACGAGCAGCCTTGGCCTTCATGGCCTGCTGGTACTTGAACTTACCGTAGTCCATGACCTTGCAGACCGGCGGCTCCGCGTTGGGAGCGATCTCGACCAGGTCGAGACCCTGATCGTCGGCGACGCGCTGGGCATCGCGGATGGCGAACAGGCCGAGCTGAGAGCCATCGACGCCAATCAAACGACACGAAGATGCAGTGATCTCGTCGTTGATGCGGGTGTCATCAGACTTAGCTATTTTCCCTACCTCCATTCATAAAAAAATAACCCGGCGCTTCTCAGCAACCAGGTCGTACACATAGACTTCCTCGATTTGAGGAAGGGAATCTAAGTTGTATGACCAGTCAGCTGCTCATTGGCGCCAAAAGGTGGGAACCCTCGGGTTCCTCTTTAGGGCATTGCGGGAACAACGCCTTGCGAATAATAACACGTACAGCGCGTTATCACATTACGTACACGAAAAAGGGACCTTGACCCCCTTGAACACTCGCTTGCATGAATGGTGCCCGAGGCGAGACTCGAAGGGCCTTCGCTTCGCGAAGCCCCGGGCTTCGGGCGCGTGGCGCCCTCGCCACGCTCCGCTACAAACAGGCCACAGGCCTGTTTGCTTAACACTTCGCGCGCTCACGCGAGTTCGGCACGAAAAAGGGGACCGCAACCCCCTTGAACGCTCACTTGCATGTATGGTGCCCGAGGCGAGACTCGAACTCGCACGTTGTTGCCAACGGTGGATTTTGAGTCCACTGCGTCTGCCAATTCCGCCACTCGGGCACGCAATGCGTGAGTTAGTTTATCACAGCTTTCTACCGATTAGTCCGAAAATGGAACTTCGAGCATTTCGATGAGTTCGACCGTGCGGAGCATCTCGCGCCGACGGCATCCGCGACCGTCGACCGAAGCCTCACCCATCTGGTTATCGTAAGGGTCCTCGCGCATGCCGTCGAAAGAAGGCTCAAACTCTGCCTGGAATCGATTGTTGGCCACCATACGCCACGGGTCGAGATTGCCAAAGTAGTGACGGCGGCGCCACTCCTCCCCCATCCTGCGAGCAGAAGATCCAAATGACACGTCGGCGTTGAGCCAACCGGTCTGCGGCGTATAGAACTCTGCCCAGTCGTGCGACCCCACCGAATCGGGCGCAACATACAGGCCGCTCTGCCAACGGGCAGGCACGCCCGCGATACGGCACATGGTGATAAACGTGAGCGCCATAACGCCGCAATCGCCGCGGAGCGAATGCGTGCAGTCATCGGCAATAGATCCCAAAAGCAAGTACGGCGGCTGATAGCGATAGTCGATGTACTGCGTCAGGTAATCATAGATAGCACGGGCGCGATCGAGCGGATCCTCGAGCCCGTCAATGACACGGGCTGTCAGCTGCTGTAGATACGGCGTGAATGCAATGTGCGGACGGTCCTCGGAGGTGTCCACGGGCAGTGGCGCGTCCATGCAAGGATGCACCGGAAGCGCACCCCCATAGACATCACGATAAGCGGCATCAATTTGATAGCGATAGGTCACCGAGAATGAGCGCTCACTCGAAGAAGACCACGAGGCGGTACGCGCCGAAGCATTCGCGGGGGCAACAGCACCCTCCGGCGTCATATCGAGAACCTCGATATGAGACTGTTGACGACAGGCGGCGGCAACGGGTAGCCACGCGCGAACAGTCTCTCCATCTAGAGCACCGGGGACAGACACGGACGCTTTAAGCGTAATGACGCGAGCCAATCCGTTTTGTGACTCCATCTCCTTGAGCATCTCGTTGCGCAGCGCTATGCCGTCCGTAGAATCGGGACGCAGGCCCGGAACCTCCTTGGGGTACACGCGAAGCGAATCGAGGAAGTTATCGAGAACAAACAGCTCGCCATCGATAAAGCGCCAGTCAATACGCTTACGATTAATCAGGTCATCAAACTGCTCTTCGGTAAACTCAGGCCACTCCTCGCGAATCATCGCAATGGCCCGATCACGCGACACCGAAAAATGAAGCGGCGTCTCGAGCATGCGATACCGCTCGGCACGAACACAAGCAGCCAGCGAAGGCTCAGGGTTCTGCTCCAAAAGGCGATCGCAGGCAGCAACAGCCTGCGTCAAATACCCGGCATCCTTAAGACGAAGAATCTCAGGCGGCAGTCCAACATCGAGATGACGAAAGTCATCACAGCGAACATCAGCAGAGCAACCAACAGGACCCTCGTCAATAACCTTCCCATCCGAAGGCAGTACATTAATAACAGCCATACCAAAACTCCAAGTCACTAGAACGCTTGAAGCCCATTGTAGCGAGATAAAAAGAAAGCCCCAACAAGGGAGCCATCAACACCGCTGAACGGTAACCATATAACTAAAATCAGACCAGTAACCCTGTAGCGAGTTAACGAAGGAGGCCCCGTTTCCCCGGAGCTGATTCCGTCGCGCGACTTCTGGCGAAGCCAGGTGAGCGCGAGGGAATCAGCGTAGGGGAAACGGGGCCTCCGGCGGGAAGTTAAACCGCTACTTACGCCTTGTTGACGGAGCCAAACTCCTCCATGAGCTCCTTGGTGCGGGCAACGATGTTGTCGCGACCAGGCTTGAGGAGCTTGCGGGGGTCAAAGCCCTTGCCCTGCTGATCCTTGCCAGCCTCGATGTACTCGCGGACGCCCTTGGCGAAGACGAGCTGCAGGTCGGTGTTGACGTTGATCTTGGAGATGCCCAGGGAAATGGCCTTCTTGATCTGATCCTCGGGGATGCCGGTGCCACCGTGCAGGACGAGGGGCAGGTCGCCGGTCTGGGCCTTGATCTCGCCCAGGCGCTCGAAGGAAAGGCCAGCCCAGTCGGCGGGGTACACGCCGTGGATGTTGCCGATGCCGCAGGCGAGGAAGTCGACACCCAGGTCAGCGATCTGCTTGCACTCAGCAGGATCAGCGAGCTCGCCGCTGGAGGTCACGCCGTCCTCGGTGCCGCCGATGCCGCCGACCTCGGCCTCGATGGACATGCCCTTGGAGTGGGCAAGCTCAACGAGCTCCTTGGTGCGGTCGAGGTTAAGCTGGAAGGTCTCCTCGTGAGAGCCGTCATACATGATGGACGTGAAGCCGGCCTCGATGCACTTGAAGCAGTCCTCGTAAGAACCGTGATCGAGGTGAAGGGCGACGGGAACGGTAACGCCCGTGGCCTCGACGGCAGCCTTGACCATGTCGGCGCAGACCTTGAAACCGCCCATCCACTTAGCGGCACCAGCGGTGCACTGAAGGATCAGCGGAGACTTGGCCTCCTCGGCGGCCTGGAGAATAGCCAGGGTCCACTCGAGGTTGTTGGTGTTGAAGGCACCAAGACCGTACTTGCCGGCCTCGGCCTTCTTGAGCATGTCTGCTGCGTTGACGAGCATAAAAGAAACCTCCTGTAAGGTTGCTCCGATAACGCCTGAGATTTTACCACGGCGCACCCGAGCATAAACGTTCGTTTGTTCACGAATATCGTCCAAACAGACTTTTTTGACCGTTTGCCCTACGAAATCGACCCGTTGGGGAAAAATAGCTTGACGTTTGGACGCTTCTCGTGCTTCAAAAGCCGACTATTAAGCTAAATCTGCATGAAAGGGTTCTGCATGAGCTCGCGTGCCATGGTGGTCGAATCGCCATGACCGGTTAGGCAAACGGTATCGGGCGGGAGAAGCCGGGCGAGCTTGGAGAGCGAGCGCAGAATCGCCGCCTCGTCTCCTCCAGAAAGATCGGTGCGGCCGTGCCCACCCGGAAACAGGGTGTCGCCCACAAAGGCAATGTTCCCCTGCTCGGTGGCAGCAAACAAGACGATCCCGCCCGGCGTATGCCCTGGCGTCTCGATCACCTGCAGGTAGATATCGCCCACCTTGATAGCATCTCCCTCGGCGAGCAGGTGCGTCGGCTCCCCGGGGTCAGGCGTCTCAATGCCCCACATAGCTCGCTGTTCCTCGATGTTCGCATGCGGCACCGCCACATCCTTAGCACACAGCTCATACTGGCAGCCCTCGCCAACGGTGGTTCGCACGCCTGCAACACCACCAACATGATCGGCATGGCCATGAGTGCATACGGCGCCAAACACGCGTACGCCGGGATGCTCGGCTCGAATATGCTCCACCAGGCGTTCGCCTTCCCATGCGGGATCGATAATCACGCACTCATTGTCCGAAATAACAGCATAGCTATTGGTCTGAATGGGACCGTTTACGAGCGTCTCGATCTCGACCGATCCCTTGGGAGTTAAATCCAAGGACACAGCACTCATGTCCCTCTCCTCTCTATAGAACTCGAGGCATCAAACGATGCCTCGAGTGTAGCGAATATCGATAATGTGACACGTTCGTCGCGACTAAACGCGGCGCTTAAGCTGGGCTCCACCCTCACCGGGCATCAGGCGGCGCGCGTCGTAGACCGAGTCAACGCTGCTGATGGAGGCCAGCAGCGGATCCAGACCACTCGCGTCCGAGATCTCGACCATAAAGCGCAGGGTTGCAATACCCTCGCGGTTGGTCGACGTGGCGGCAGAAAGGATATTGCCGCCCGCATCGCCAATGGCAATGGTGACATCCTTGAGCAGGCCCATGCGGTCCAGGCACTCGACCACGATCTCGACCTGGAAGAGGGTGTCGGCAGCGCCGTCCCACTCCACTTCGATCATGCGCTCGGGATGCTCCATAAGACCCTTGACGTTGGGACAGTTGGCGCGATGCACCGAAACGCCACGACCGCGCGTGATGAAGCCGACGATGTCGTCGCCCGTCACGGGGTTGCAGCAATGAGCCAGACGGACCAGTAGGCCGCTGTTGCTCTCGCCCTTGACGATAATGCCGTTACTGGCGCTCTTGCCGCGCTTTTGCGGCTTGCGGTTGGAGCCGCGAGCAGGCTGCTTCACGACCTCGGCGATAGCCTCGGCCTTGGTGAGCTGTTCCTCGGGCTTGGGGTCCAAGATTTGCTCGACCTTATTGCCCACAGCGCGCGGGGCAACCTTGCCGGCGCCGACGGCGGCAAACAGGTCCTCGAGCTGCTTGAAGTTAAACTGCTCCGCCACGGCGTTGAGCGCACGCGTCGAACGCGGCGTAGAAATGCCATAGCCACGCTTACGCAGGTCCTTAGCCAGCATATCGCGACCAGCAGCAGCGTCGTCGTCCTTGGTCGCAGCGGCAAAATAGCGGCGGATCTTTGACTTGGCGGAAGGTGTCTTAACGATCTTGAGCCAATCACGCGACGGCTTGGAACTCTTGTTAGTCAGAATCTCGACACGGTCACCCGTCTTAATCTCGTGCGTGAGCGGAGCCACCGCACCGTTGATTTTGGCGCCGACGCAATGGTTTCCCACCTCGGTGTGAACGGCGTAGGCAAAGTCGAGCGGCGTGGAGCCGGCACGAAGCGCCATGACCTCGCCCTTGGGCGTAAAGACAAAGATCTCCTGATCGAAGAGGTCGACCTTCAGCGAATGCAGGTATTCCTTGGCATCGGTGATCTCGTCGGAAGCCGCCCAATCGAGCGAATGCTTGAGCCAGTTGATCTGGTCGTCCAAACGTTGAGCGTCATTGGTCTTGGAAGCAGACGATCCGCCCGACTTCTTATATAGCCAGTGGGCGGCAATGCCGTACTCGGCCTGCTCATGCATCTCATAGGTTCGAATCTGAATCTCGAGCGGGCGGGCCGTGGGGCCGATAACCGTCGTATGGAGCGACTGGTAGTTATTGACCTTGGGCATGGCGATATAATCTTTAAAGCGACCGGGCATGGGGTGCCACAGCGTATGCACCGCGCCGAGCGTGGAGTAGCAATCGCGCACCGAATGCGTGATGACGCGCAGTGCCACCAGGTCGTAGATCTCGGAGAATTCCTTGCCCTTGCGCTTCATCTTTTGGTAGATGGACCAATAGTGCTTGGAACGGCCGTTGATCTGGAAGTCCTCTAGACCAATGCGGTTGAGCTCATCGGTAAGCGTCTTGATGGTCTCGGCAAGGTAGCGCTCGCGGACCTCGCGCGACTCAGCCACCATGCGCGCGATGCGCTGGTAGGCATCGGGCTCCAGGTAGAAGAAGGACAGGTCCTCGAGTTCCCACTTAATAGAGCTCATGCCCAGGCGGTCGGCCAAGGGCGCGTACACGTCCATGGTCTCGCGCGCCTTAAACAGGCGACGATCCTCGCGCAGGGCTGCCAGCGTTCGCATGTTGTGCAGACGGTCGGCAAGCTTAACGATGATGACGCGGATGTCCTTGGACATGGCGAGGAACATCTTGCGCAGCGTGAGTGCCTGCTTCTCGTCCATGCTGTCGACTTCGATGTTGGTGAGCTTGGTCACGCCATCGACGAGCTCGGCCACCGTATCGCCAAACAGGCCGGAAACATCGGCAAGCGAGGTCTCGGTATCCTCGACGGTATCGTGCAGCAGCGCGGCGCACACCACATCGCAGTCCATCTTGAGATCGGCCAAAATGATGGCCACCTCGACGGGATGGTTGATGTACATCTCACCCGAGCGGCGCTTTTGGTTGCAGTGCTTCTCGGCAGCAAAGCAATAGGCCTGCTCCACCTTAGAAAAGTCGTCCTCATTCATATATTTGAGGCACAGGCGCTCCAGTTTGTCGTAGCTGTCCGCCATAATCTCGGGCGGCAGCTCATCGGCATGCTTATAGTGCTCCATCTCCGAAAAAGGCTGGAGGGTGGAATCATGGGCGGTACGGGCTGCGGCATCCATCGAGGTCCCCTTCCCCTAGGCCCGCGGTACGATCGGGCGGTTAACTTTGGCTAGCATATCAGAAGCGCACGAATCGAGCGCCCAACTCCGGAAAGCCGAGAACTCCATGCGCGAGCGCAAGCCCTCCAAATAGCGAATTGACCTGCTCAATTGCACACGGCCGGGGTTTTCGGCCATCGCGATGCGACGGGTGTCGTCAAACCCCGAAACGCGACAGAAACCAAGCTCTTCGAAGATTCCCAGGCCACTTTCCACCGAGCGCTCGTCGACCGGCGTGCGAGCATCGATGGCAAGGCACATCTGCGCGATGTCGATATCGCTTGCGCAGAATGAATCATCCCCGGTCTTACCGCGGTTGGAGCGCCACATGGTCTGCAGCGCGCGATAGAGCGTGACGAGCTCGTCGCGCTCGGGTGCGTAGCAGTCGAGTAGGCGCTCGTTAATGCGGGCGTCGCGCGACGAATAGAGCAGGTGGATCACGGCGGGCTGGCCATCGCGACCGGCGCGGCCGCTCATCTGGTTAAACTCAATCGCGCCAAACGGCATGTGGTAGAGCACGACATGGCGAATATCGGGAAGGTTGACGCCCTCGCCAAAGGCAGAGGTCGAGACGATGCAGCTGAGGCATCCGTCACGAAACGCCTCCTCTACGCGATGGCGGTCGGTGCGCGTAAGGCCCGCGTTGTAAAAGGCGATATGCGACGCGTAGTCGGGAACGCGTTTGCGTAGCGTCTTGGCAAGCGCCACGGACTGATCACGCGAGTTAACGTAGATGACGGTCTTCTCCCCCGTCGCGACGATGGACACCAGGCGGTTTTCGCGGCTCGCAAGATCGCGGTCGTCCTCGAGCCGCAAGTTCTCGCGCACGGTCTCGTCGACCACCGTACGGGTAATCGGCAACACGCGGGCAAGCTCCGCCACGACCGGAGCCGTCGCGGTGGCCGTCGCCGCCATAACGACCGGATCGCCCAGGGCCTTGAGGATGTCGGGCATGTCGAGGTATGCGCTACGGTCGCCGCCCTTGGCAAGACCGGCATGATGCGCCTCGTCGATAACGACAAACCCGATACGACCCGAGCGAGCAAAGCGGTCTCGGTGAATAGACAGGAACTCCGGCGTCGTGAGCACGATGCCGGTGCGGCCCGAAGCCAGGCCGGCAAACACGTCATCGCGCGCTGCCTCCACGGTCTCGCCGGTCAACACGCCCACGCCAATGCCGAGCGCAGCCATCGTCGATGAAAGATGATAGGCCTGGTCGGCAACGAGCGCGCGCAGCGGATAGACAAAGATGCTCGCGCGACCGCGAAGGACCGCCTCGCGCGCGGCATGCACATGGAAGATGAGCGACTTGCCGCGCCCCGTTCCCATAACGGCCAGAACACTTTGGTGGTCGGCCAAGGCATCGAGCGCCTCAGCCTGCGCGCGGTGCGGCTGGTTCGATCCGATAAAGCTATGGATAAGCGAGCGCGTGAGCTCGGTATAGGAAAGCTGGGCGAGCGTCTCGCGCTTACGCGACTCCAGGCGCAGGCCGGAATCCGCCGGCTGCACGCCACGACGAAGCTCGCATGCCGGATCGTCGACGCTGGGCAGCGTGGTATCGCGGACCAGAACATCCTTGATCATGAGCTTGGGCTTCACGCGTCCCTGCCAATGCTCGGCCACGGCCTCGAATACCAAGTCGACGGCGCTGTCGCAATTGATGAGCCTATCGATCTGCGGCACGCGGAACATGATGGCCGGCACACTCGCGGCGCCATCAGTCGCCACAAAGCGCATGTGCTCGCCGGTTTTGCCCACCACGGCGCGATCGCACATCGTCACGCCCTCGGCCGCCAACAGCGGCACCTTATTGCCCTGGCCAAACGGCTCAAGACGAGAAATCTGCTCGATAGTCTCGATATTTAGCTCGGAGAGGTCAACGGTGGCGGCAACCTCGTCAGTGTCCTCAAAGTCATCGGCGGGAAGCTCCGATAGCACGGCCGAAAGGCGACGACGGAACTCGTCGAGCTTGGACGCCTCGATGGTCACGCCCACCGCACCCGCATGCCCGCCGCGGCGAATCAGCAGATCCGAGCAGCGCTCTACGGCATCGAACAGGTTGACCTTGCCCACCGAGCGGCCCGATCCGCGTGCAACGCCGTCCTCGATCGAAAAGAGCAGCGCCGGCACGTGATAACGGTTGGTCAGACGGCTCGCCACGATGCCCTTGACGCCCTCGTGCCAGCCCTCGCCACCCACGACGATTGCGCGACCGCCATCATAAGTCTCCTCGACCTTTGCCATGGCGTCGCGTGTGAGCTCCGCTTCGATCTCGCGGCGCTGACGGTTGATCTCCTCGAGCTCGGCCGCCAGCGCGCTTGCCTCGATAGGATCGCGGGCAAGCAGCAGGTCGAGCGCCAGCTTGGGATCGGCCATGCGACCGGCGGCGTTCAAGCGGGGAATGAGCGAAAACGACAGGCCATCGGCCGTAATGCTAGAGAGGTCGGCCTTGGCGAGCGCTGCCAGCGCGATGTAGCCGGGACGAGCCGTCACGCGCATCTGCTGGATGCCCTCGGCGACCAACGCGCGGTTCTCGGGCGTGAGCGGCATCATGTCGGACACGGTGCCCAGCGCCGCGACCTCTATCAGCGAACGCCAATACGACGGCTTGCCCAGGCGCTCACCCAGGACTTGCACCAGCTTGAGCGCCACACCAGCACCGGCAAGTTCACGCGAGGGCCCCTCATCCTCGAGCTTGGGGTCGGTCAGGGGCACACCCTGCGGCACCTGGTCGGAGGGCTCGTGATGGTCCGTGACCACCAAATCGATCCCCAGGCTCTCCAGATAGGAGACTTCTTCCTTGGCGGCAATGCCGTTATCGACGGTCACGATCAGGTTGGGTTGGGCGAGCTCGTTGACGCGGTCGAGCGCCGCACGCGACAGGCCGTAGCCCTCGTCAAAGCGATGCGGAATAAACGGCGTGACGTTGGCGCCAAACGAACGTAGCGCCTCGGTCAACAGACAAGTCGACGTAATGCCGTCGACGTCAAAATCGCCAAAGACCGCGATGTGCTCGTGGTTGCGAATAGCGCGCTCGACGCGGTCGGCAACGACCGCCATGCCCGGAATAATGAGTGGGTCGGCCCAGTCGCGATCGAGCGAAGGCGTCAAAAACAGCTGGCCTTCCTCGATGGATGTTATGCCGTGCGCAACCATAATGCGCGCCACCAGCCCGGGTATGCCCAGGCCAGCCGAAAGCTCCTTTTCGAGCTCGGGGTTTTGCCGAGCGACTGCCCAGCGATGCGTCGTCTTAAGCGATGACATAGGCGCCCACCCCCGATAGGGGCAGGTCGCCGCGATACCTCTCACGGTTCATAGCGATGAGTCCTCTGTGTATACCCGCTTCGGCAGGCAGATCTGTTGAACGGATTTATTATACCGTGCAGCGCGGACGCACAACGTCCAGCACGCCGCGGTTTCGATAAACGAGGGCGGTAATACCCTCGAAATAATCGAGCGTTTCTGACGCACGGACGCATGCGAGCGTCTAGCATATCCATTCAAAACGGATTCACGAGCAAAGGGAGTCACAAGAGCATATGAAGCAATGGGTTGGACTGGGCAAGTTTCTTGCGGGGCACATGCAGGTCATCGTTCCGATTTGCGTGACGCTCGGCGTGCTCTTTCCCCGGCAGATCGGCGTGCTCAAGCCCATCGTTCCCGCCCTGTTTGCCTTTATGACGTTCCAAGGTGCGCTCAGCAACACCTTTCACCAGGTGGCCGAGGTGTTCCGCCGTCCCCTACATTTGATTTTGGCGTTATTTGTCTCGGCCGTGCTCATCCCCATCGCGGCGTATGCCATGAGCTCACTGTTCTTTGGTTCCAACCCAAACCTTGTCTGCGGCATCGTGCTCGAGTACAGCGTACCCGTGGCAGTCACCGCCTTTATGTGGATTAGCATGTTCGGCGGCAACGGCCCGCTCGCGCTCACCATCATCCTGACGTCCTCGGTCATCTCGCCCGTGACGATTCCGCTCACGCTGAAGCTCCTGCTGGGTGCCACCGTCGCAATCGATGTTCCGGGCATGATGCAGAACATGGCCTTTATGATCGCCATCCCTGCCGTGTTCGGCATCGTGATCAACGAGCTCACGCGCGGATGGGGACATGAGAAACTCTCCCCCGCGCTTTCGCCCGCCTGCAAGTTCATGATGATGGGGGTCATCGCGTCCAACTCCACCGCCATGAGCGAGTACGTGTTGCACATGAATGTTGAGCGCTTGGAAGTTGCCCTCTTTATTTTGGTCTTCGCCATCAGCGGCTTTGTCGTCGGTTTTCTGGTCGCCCGTGCGTTGCACCTGCCGTATAGCGAGACGACCACCATGTGCTTTACCTGCGGCATGCGTAACATCTCTTCGGGCGCCGTCATCGCCACGCAGTACTTTCCAGGCGAAGTCGTGTTTCCCGTCATGTGCGGAACGCTGTTTCAGCAGGTGCTCGCCTCGGTTATCGGACATCTCTTTGAGCGCCTGACCGGCGAGGAGCGCGCCGCCCAGCGCAAGCGGGTCGAGGCTGGCCGCGACGCCATGGCGCGCTAGGCTGTCCGCATTACGCGGGTGTTAGTCTTGCTATACGAGCGTTTCCAGATGCGCACGCAGACGCTCAGCATCGATATCGAGCGTCGTCTCAGCATTGACTTGGGCCAAACGATAGCCGACAAAGTAGGGCGAAACCACCCAACGCGGCAGCGCCTTGGCAATGGTCCGACCGCCCAGGTGATAGAAGAACAAGTTGTACGACTCTGCGCGACCACCGTGGTGCTCGTTTAGGATATAGCGCAGAGCTACCTGAATCGCATCGGCAAAGAGATCCGCCTCGGCTTGGTCTCGTGCGTCATCGCTGGCGGCGATTCCCTGTGGGGCTGAAACGTTGATCTCAAAGAACCCCATGATCGGTTCGGTTGAGATATTGACCGAGATTCTCCCCTGTTGCCAGACATTGATGCCTTCGAAATTGGCAGAAGTCAGCGAAGCATAGCCGTCTTCCTGCTCCAAACCCACAATCTGCATGTGCGGATGGACCAGACTGCCGCCCGAAAGTGGGCCCCTGTTCTTGTACATGAGAACGCTGCGATACTGCCGGGAGTCAATCATCCGCTGCCAGCAATCCAGGGAAAACCGCATAACATGATGCAGCTCGTCCGGCGCATAGGTCACCAGGTCGGCGTCATGGTCGGACGACTCAATCAATACGGTCTGGCGAGTGGCCCGCAAGGTCTTAAACTTATTCTCGAGCCAGATGCAGTCACCGTCGCGCCGGATGATATTGGCGAGTTCCTCGGTATCGCAAAAGGGGCACGCGGTGCCGGGACGACGGTTGTCGTCGGGCTTACCGTTCGCCTGCTGAACGTCAAATACCAGCGCCACGGGTTATACCCCCAGCGGCACGATCTTGGTGCCATGGAGCTCGGAGACGCCCAGTGCCGCCGCCACGGTATCGCGGTTGGCCGTGGAAATGCCGCCACCGGGAAGGATGGTCAGGCGGTCGTCCGCGTACTCGATCAAGCGGACCAGGTTTTCGAAGTTGTCCTCGATCGGCGTACCGGCAGTACCGCCGTGCGTCAGAATGCGCGTGACGCCGCAGTCGGCGAGCGTGTCAATGGCGTCCAGCTGAGCCTCGGGCGAGAGCTGGTCAAACGCCATGTGGAAAGTGATGTCGATAGGATCGCGCTTGCACTCCTCGGTCGCGCAGCCCGCAGCCATCACGAAGGCGCCAAGCGTAAGTTCGTCGAGCGCCCATCCGCCAGCGCAGGGCTTGCAGCAGCCAAAGACCAAGCCGTCAACGCCCGCACTCACGGCAAGGCCCAGATCCATCTCCATCATACGCAGCTCGTCCTGGTTGTAGTGAAAGTCGCCGCCACGCGGGCGAATCATGCACATCACCCGTGCATCGTGCTCGTGAGCATAGTTGGTCGTAGCGCTGATAACGCCGGCCGAAGGCGTAGTGCCACCAACGGCAAGGTTGTCGCACAGCTCGATACGCCTTGCACCGGCATCGATAGCCGCCGGCACCCGCTCAAAGTTCTCGGCACAAAACTCGTACAGCATAGATAGACCCCCAAAGACAGCAGATGTTTTCCGACGGGCATTGTCACACACCCCCATGAAGTTGCGGTGGAATAGGGACTCTTTTGGCCTCTGAGGCTCCCATTTAGTCCCTATTCCACCGCAACATAAAGGGAGTAGTCGTTGGCATCTGCCACAACGTCGATGTTTTGGCAACGACAGCGAAAGCCCGCCAGGGCGAGCAAGGTGCCTTGAAACGAGGCGGCATTGATCTTTTGATCATGCCGCCGAAGTTGAAAGGCAGATTGCCGCTCTGGCGGGCTTGCAGCGTCAAGTAGTTACGGCGTTTGGTAAAACGCCGTAACTATCTAACCACCAAGATATGCTTTGCGAACGTTATCGTCGTGCAGGAGCTCTTGGCCGGTGCCGGTCATGGTAATCTTGCCGGTCTCGAGCACGTAGCCGCGTGTGGCGATCGAGAGCGCCATCTGCGCATTCTGCTCGACCAGAAGCACCGTGGTGCCGGCCTTGTGCAGGTCCTCGACAATCTGGAAAATCTGCTCAATCAGAATCGGCGCCAGGCCCATGGAAGGCTCGTCGAGCATGAGCAGCTTGGGGTTGCTCATAAGGGCACGGCCCATGACGAGCATCTGCTGCTCGCCGCCCGAAAGGGTGCCGGCGACCTGGCGGCGGCGCTCCTTCAGGCGCGGGAACTGCTCGTAGACGCGCTCAAGGCCCGGAGCAACCGTGGACTTGGGCTGTGTATAGGCGCCCATCTCCAGGTTCTCCTCGACCGTCATCTGCAAAAAGGCGCGACGGCCCTCGGGAACCTGGGCCAGGCCCTTGCCCACCAACTTGTCGGCAGGCGTATGGGTAATGTCCTCGCCCATAAACTTGATGGAGCCGGTCTTGGAACGCAGCAGGCCCGAGACGGTTTTAAGCGTTGTAGACTTGCCGGCACCGTTCGCGCCGATCAAGGCCACGATCTCGCCCTCGTTGACGTTAAAGGAGATGTCCTTGATGGCGTGGATAGCGCCGTACCAGACGTTGATGTTGTAGACGGAAAGCATCGGCTCTGCCATTTAGTTCTCCCCCTTATCCTGCTTGCCCAGATATGCCTCAATTACGGCATCGTTGTTCTGGATCTCCTCGGCCGTGCCCTTGGCGATGACCTTACCAAAGTTGAGCACGCAGATGCCCTCGCAGATGTTCATGACGAGCGACATATCATGCTCGATAAGCATAATGGCGATGCCAAAGATGTCGCGGATCTTAACGATGTTCTCCATGAGCTCCGCGGTCTCGGACGGGTTCATGCCGGCGGCAGGCTCGTCGAGCAGCAGCAGTTTGGGGTTGGTGGCAAGCGCGCGGACGATCTCCAGACGACGCTGGGCGCCGTAAGGCAGCGAGCCGGCCTGCTCGTTTGCCAGGTGCTCCATATCAAAGATGGACAGCAGCTCCATGGCGCGCTCGTGGGCGGCCTTCTCGTGCTTCCAGTACGTCGGCAGACGCAGCACGCCCTCAAAACCAGAGTAGCGCTCCTGGTTGTGCAGGCCGACCTTAACGTTGTCCTCCACCGTCATGGTGTTGAACAGGCGAATGTTCTGGAACGTACGGGCGATACCCATACGGTTGACCTGATAGACCGACTTGCCCGAGGTGTCCTCGCCGTCGAGCAGGATAGTACCGTGCGTGGGCTGGTACACCTTGGTGAGCAGGTTGAAGACCGTGGTCTTACCGGCACCGTTGGGACCGATCAGACCGGCGATCTCGGTCTTACCGATGGTCAGGCTAAAGTCGTCGACTGCCTTAAGGCCGCCAAATTCAATGCCCAAGTGGATGCACTCGAGCGCCGGGCGCTGGCCCAGGTCGCGGTCGGGAACGATGGCGCCAGAAGGATACGGGACCATCTTGCCCTTGTTGAACTCAAACTTACTGGGCATCGGCTGCCACCTCCTTCTTGGAAGCAAAGCGGTCCTTAATGCGTGCGAAGAACGACTTGAGCTGCGGGTTGTTGGTAAAGATCATGACCAGAATCAGCACGATGGCGTAGATGAGCATGCGGTAGTCCGAGAACTGACGGAGCAGCTCGGGAAGCACCGTGAGCAACGCCGCCGCGATGACGGAGCCGCGCATATTGCCCAGACCGCCCAGGACCACGAACACCAGGATGAGGATGGACGTGTTGAAGTCGAACTTGGTGGCGGAAAGCTGCGAGAAGTTACCGCCGAAGAGGGCTCCGGCAGCGCCGGCGAGAGCGGCGGAAACCACGAAGGCGATCATGCGGTACTCGGTGACGGAGATGCCCACGGACTCGGCAGCGATCTTGTTGTCGCGCACGGCCATAATGGCACGGCCGGTACGGCTGCGAACCAGGTTGAGCACGATCACGAGTGCGACCATGACCAGGATGGCACCGGCGAGGAAGGTCGAGTACGTCGACACGCCCGATGCGCCCTGCGCGCCCTTGATGATGGCGGTGCCGTCCTCGAGCAGGTGCAGGTCGTCGATCGTGGAGTTACCTGTGATGTTAAAGATCACATGCAGGCCGCGGGAGTCGACGCCCACGATAAGGCAGGTGACGATCTCTTTGATGATCTCGCCAAAGGCCAGCGTCACGATAGCCAGGTAATCGCCGCTCAGGCGAAGGACCGGGATGCCGATCAAGAAGCCCAGGATGGCGGCAGCGATGGCACCGACCACGATGCTGATGATAAGGCGCACCGGATCGGAGGGAACGGCGCTCTCCAGCGCGACGGCGGTGACGATTCCCGTATAGGCACCGACACTCATAAAGCCCGCGTGGCCCAGCGACAAGTCGCCCGCGATGCCGACGACGAGGTTAAGGGAGATGGCCATGACGATATAGGCCGTGATGGGAACCAGCTGACCGGCGATCATGCGCGGAATCATGTGGTTGGACTGCATAAAGAACACGATGGCGAACGCCACAAGGCACATGGCGTACGTAACAAAGTCGTGACGCGTCTGCTTGTCTTTAAGAAACTTCATAACGCTCACCTACACCTTCTCGGGGACGTACTTGCCCAAGAGGCCGGCAGGCTTGACGAGCAGGACGATGATCAGAACACCAAAGACGATGGAGTTGGCAAGGCTCGTGGAAATGTAGGCCTGCGCCATCGCCTCGATGATGCCGATGAGAATGCCACCGACAAAGGCGCCGGGGATGGAGCCGATACCGCCGAAGACGGCGGCGTCGAAGGCCTTGATGCCAGGCATGGCACCCGTCGTGGGCTGCAGCACCGGCGAGTAGGAGCACAGCAGCACGCCGGCGATGGCGGCAAGGGCAGAGCCGATGGCAAACGTCATCGAGATGGTACGGTTGACGTTGATGCCCATGAGCTGAGCGGCGGCCTTGTCCTCGGACACGGCGCGCATGGCTTTGCCCATCTTGGTCTTACCTGTAAAGAACATCAGACCGGCCATGATAACCAGGCAGGCGACGATGGTGACGAGCGAAACGGCGCTCACGTTGAACTTGGCCAAGAACTCCGGCACCGGGAAGGTGACGAGCGAAGTGAAGTTCTTGGGCGTGGCGCCCCACAGAAGCTGCGCGGCATTCTGCAGGAAGTAGGACACGCCGATGGCCGTGATCAAAACGGCCAGCGGGCCTGCTTGGCGCAGCGGCTTATAGGCCAGACCCTCAATGAGAACACCGAGAACCGTGCAGACCACGCAAGAGAGAATTACAGATGCCCAACCCGGGAGGCCGAGATACGACGTGGCGCAGAACGAGACATAGGCACCGACCATGATAACGTCGCCGTGAGCGAAGTTCAGCATCTTGGCGATACCGTAGACCATGGTGTAGCCCAACGCGATGATGGCGTAGACGCTGCCCATGGACAGGCCGTTGACCAGGTATTGGATAAAGACCGTCATGTTCCACATCCCCCTTTCGAATAGGTTTCCAGTTAATGTATGAAACAGGGACGTTACACTGTCCCTAGATACCAAGCAAGCAGGGAAGGCCAAACCTCCCCTGCTTGGGATCAAAACCGCTCTATGTAAGGCGGCTTATTAGGCCTGTACGTACTTGCCGTCGGTGATGACGTACGCCGTGGGCTCCTTCTGGACCTGGCCCTTATCGTTCCAGGTGAGCTTGCCGGTCAGACCGTCAACGGTAATCTTGAGCATAGCCTTAGGCAGCTTCTCGGCGACCTCGGTCGGGTCGGCGTCGACACCAAGACCGGCCTCCTCGAGGGCCTCGGCCACCGCGTGCACGCCGTCGTAAGCGTCGGCGGCAAACTGGTCCGGAGTCTCGCCATACTTATCCTTGTAAGCGTTGACGAAGTCGGCGTTCTTCTCGTCGTCGGCGGAGAACGGGGTCATGAGCAGCAGACCCTCGGCAAGAGAGGTGTCGAAGCCCTCAACGCCCAGGATGCCGTCCATGCCGTCGCAACCCATCATCTTGACGTCGTAGCCCATGTCCTTGGCGTTCTTGAGCAGGACGGACGCTGGCGTGTAGTAGATCGGCGCAAAGATCATGGTGGCACCGGCCTGCTTGGCCTTGGTCAGCTGGTTGGTAAAGCTCGTGGCGGAGTCGTCCTTAAAGGTCTCCTCGTCAACAATCTCGAGCTTGGATTTAGCGGCCTGAACCTTAAAGGAATCTGCGATGCCCGAAGAATAGGCGTCGCCGGAGTTATAGAACAGTACGAACTTCTCGTCCGCATACTTCTGCGCCAGGAACTTGGCAGCGTTGACGCCCTGGTTGGGATCGGTAAAGCAAACCTGGAAGACGCAATCCTTGCCCTTGGTGACGTCCTCGGAGGACGCGGACGGAGTGATCATGAACGTCTCGGGGTCGTTACCGCACTCGGCGGCAACGGCAACCGACGCGCCCGTGGTGGTCGGGCCGACGAGGGCCTGCATGCCCCAGTCGAGCAGGGTGTTAAAGGCGTTGACGGCCTTCTCGCCGTCGGCCTGGTCATCCTCGGCCTTGCTGGCAAGCGGCAGCTCCTTGGTCGAGAAATCCTTGCAGCCAAGCTCGACACCCTGGGTAACGGACTTGCCGTAGGACGCGTTGGCGCCGGTCAGCGGTCCGATGGTGCCGATCTTAAACGAAGCGTCGCCCGAAGCGGAACCGCTGTCGCCGCCGTTGGAGGAGCAGCCAGCTAGAATGGACATCGCCCCCAGACCTGCTGCGCTCGCGATAACGCTCCTGCGATTCATAACAGGGTTCAATGACTTACCGGTGAGGCTCGACATGCGGCTCTCCTCTCAAATCTCGTCGGGTTTCGGTTACCCAACAGGCCATCCTTCGCCGTGTTCGGCGTTCGCAAAATAGTAGACGCTTTAGTTGAGAAAAGTGGCGATTATTTCAACTATTCTTTTGTTTTGTCCGTTTATCCATAATTATGCGTATTTCTATTGGTTTATGCAGTTTAGCCACTTTATTGTGTGAAAGTAATGTTTCCATTCTGTTACAAGCTTCCCTGTCCTGATTTAAACGGCCTCACCGGTAGCGCTTTATACGCACTTAGGCGGCGATGTACTTGCCGTCCTGGATCACATAGGCTGTAGCGGGCTTCTCGACTTGGCCCTCGTCGTTCCACGTGAGCTCGCCCGTCAGGCCCTCGATCTTGATCTTGCGCATGGCCTTGGCAAGATCGCCGGCAATGTCGGCGCCGTCGGCCGTAATATCGATGTCTGCCTTATCGATCGCCTCGACAATCGCGTGGACGCAGTCATAGGCATCGGCGGCAAACTGGTTGGGCGTCTCGTCGTAGGCCTCCTTATATGCCTTGACGAAGTCGGCGTTCTTCTCATCGTCAGCAGAGAACGGGGTCATGAGCAGCACACCCTCGGCAAGAGAGGTGTCGAAGCCCTCAACGGAGAGCAGGCCGTCCATGCCGTCGGTGCCCATGAGCGTCATGTCGTAGCCCATGTCCTTGGCGTTCTTGAGCAGGACGGACGCCGGCGTGTAATAGATCGGGGCAAAGATAAGCGTGGCACCGGCCTCCTTGGCCTTGGTGAGCTGGTTGGTAAAGCTCGTGGAGGAATCGTCCTTAAAGGTCTCGGTATCGACGATGTCGAGCTTGGACGCCTTGGCCTGCTCGGCAAAAGCGTCGGCAACGCCCGAGCTATACGTATCGCCGGAGTTGTAGAACAGGGCAATCTTGGCGTCTGCATACTTCTCGGCCAAGAACTTCGCGGCACTCGCGCCCATGGTGGGATCGGTGAAGCAAACCTGGAAGACCGTGGTCTTGTCCTTGGTAACGTCGAGCGACGATGCCGAGGGCGTGACCATGAGCATATCGTCGGCGATCTCGCCCGAGACGGCGACGGCGGCACCAGTCGTGACGGGGCCGACGAGCGCCTGCATGCCCCAGTCGCACAGGGTATTGAAGGCGTTGATAGCCTTCTCGCCGTCGGCGACGTCATCCTCGGACTTAAGCGAAATCTTGAGGTCCTTGGTCGAGAAATCCTTGGCAGCGAGCTTGGCACCCTTCTCGGCCGAAACGCCATAGGTTGCCGCGGCGCCGGTCAGAGGACCGATGACACCGATCTTGAAGGTCTTGCCGTCATCGGCGGAGCCGCCGTCCGAGTCACCCGACGAGCAACCAGCGAGTGCGGCGGTGCTGCCGAGCGCCGCGGCGCCGGCGAGAAAGTTCCTACGGCTGAGCGTGCTGTTGATGTTGAACATGGTGTCCCCCTTTTTCGCTGGCCGCGGTGCGGCCGTCTTGCGGTACGGGGCAAACCTTATGGCGCAAACGTTGACAGTTTGTTACGGAAGTTCATTTGTAGCGAGCATGTTTCCAATATTTCCGCAGCGTTTCGGGGGTGCCGTTTTGTGCGACTCCTGTTGCCTGGCAAGCACGCGCCCGCACTTCACGCTAGAATGCACTCAACCTATAAGCAGTTAATCCATCCACAAGATGCACGAAGGAGCTATCTATGAGCGAACCCCTGCGCACCGTGAACGTCGGTCTGATCGGCCTGGGAACCGTCGGCGGCGGCGTGGCCCGTCTGATCAAGAGCCACCACGATGAGTACCTGGCAGCCTACGGCATCGACCTTAAGCTGACCCGCGCCTGCGCGCTTGCCTGGGAGCAGGCCGAGGCGGCAGGCATTGAGCGCGAGGCTTTTACGAGTGACTGGCACGACGTCGTCACCGACCCCGCCGTCGACATCGTCGTCGAGCTGATCGGCGGCGAGCATCCCGCAACCGAGATCTTCACCACCGCCTTCGAGAACGGCAAGCACGTCGTCTCTGCCAACAAGGCCCTGCTGGGCCGTCACGTCGAGACGCTCGCCGAAAAGGCGCGCGCGTGCGGCGTGCAGATTAAGTGCGAGGCCAGCTGCGGCGGTGGCATCCCCATTGTCAGCACGCTCGAGCACGACCTAGTGGGCAACAAGATCCTGACCATCGCCGGCATCCTCAACGGCACCACCAACTATATCCTGTCGCGCATGGACGCCGAGGGCGCCGATTACGCTGACGTGCTTGCCGACGCGCAGGCCAAGGGCTATGCCGAGGCCGACCCGTCCGCCGATGTCGACGGCTTCGACGCCGCCAGCAAGACGGCCATCCTCGCCTCCATCGGCTTTGGCACCCGCGTTACCACCGACGATGTGTACCAGCAGGGTATCCGTACCATCGGCGCCGAGGACATCGCCCAGGCCCGCGAGCTCGGCTACACCATCAAGCTGCTGGGCATCGCCCGCAACACCGACGCCGGCGTCGACGTTCGCGTGCATCCCACGCTCATCCCGGCAGACCATATGCTTGCCAAGGTCAACGGCGCCATGAACGCCGTCTACGTGGTAGGCGACGCCGTGGGCGAGACCATGTTCTACGGCGCGGGCGCAGGCTCCTTCCCCACCGCGAGCGCCGTCGTGGGCGATATCCTGTCGCTCTCCGAGCAGATCAGCCGCGGCGTGGCTCCGCTGCCCGAGATTGAGCCCTATGGCCACAACCTCACCTTTAAGCCCATGGACGAGCTCCAGACCAAGTACTATGTGCGTCTGAAGGTCGCCGACCGCGTGGGCGCCCTGTCCGAGACGGTCGACATCTTTGCCAAGCACAACATCTCGATCTCGCTCATCAACCAGGTCGAGGACGGCAAGTCGGGCGTCAGCGATGCCTGCTCGGTCATCTTCCTGACGCACCGCGCGCTCGAGAAGGACGTCCAGGCTGCCGCCGCCGAGCTTGCCAGCGTCGACTGCGTGGCCGAGGTCGCCAACGTCCTGCGTATCGAGGACGTCGAGGCCTGGACCGAAGGCGTCATGGCGAACTAGCCCAACGCTCGCCTAGCAATACGCGCCTTGAGGGCTCCCGTCCGATGTGGGACGGGAGCCCTTTTGTCACCTGCCCTAAGCACAACGGCAAAGCATATTTGCGCGAGCCGCTCATCGGTAACGCGGGCTACGTTCACCGATATGCAAACGCGGCCGATTCCGACTACCGCTACGCTGTGCTGCGAATGTCCGCCCGCGATGAGAGGAAGCACCATGTTGCTCGAGGGCAAGAAAGCAATCATCACCGGAGGCACACGCGGTATCGGCTATGCCATCGCCTGCCGTTTTATCGAGGAAGGTGCTGCCGTCACCGTCTTTGGCTCGCGCCAGGAGACTGCCGACACGGCCGTTGAGAAGCTGGCAGCCGCCTATCCCGACGCCAAGGTCTGGGGCCGCTCCTGCGACCTCACCTCGCTCGAAGCCGTGACCGAGGCCTTTACCCAGGCCGCAGCCGATATGGGCGGCTTGGATACAGTCGTCAACAATGCCGGCATCTCCCAGCGCTCGCCCCTTTTGGACTACACGGCCGAGGAGTTCGCAAAGGTCATGGACCTTAACGTCGTCGCTGTCTTTAATGGCCACCAGGCTGCCGCCAAGATCATGACCGAGGCAGGTCATGGCGGCACCATCACCACCACGAGTTCAATGGTCGCCAAGTACGGTCAGCCCTCCGGCGTCGGCTACCCCACGTCCAAGTTTGCCGTCAACGGTATGGTCCAGTCGCTCTCGCGCGAGCTCGCCCCCATGGGCATTCGCGTCAATGCCGTCGCACCCGGCGTGACCAAGACCGATATGGTCGCCAACCTGCCCGAAGAGGTCATCAAGCCCATCATCGCCACCATTCCGCTGGGTCGCATGGGCGAGCCCGAGGATGTCGCCAACGCCTTTGTTTTCCTGGCGAGCGACATGTCCTCCTACGTCACGGGCGCCGTGCTCCCCGTCGACGGAGCCGCCCGCTCCTAAAGGTCGCAAGCCACAGCTTTAAACCTCAACCGAGCGCACCTTCTTCTATTCGAAAAGGAAACTGCGTCCCATAATTCCGGCTCAGAATGGGATGCGCTTTCCCTAACGAGCCTCTCGCGGAAACTGCATCCCACTCTGAGCGCCCATTCCGGGACACAGTTTCCCAACGCTCCCCGTTTCGGAAACCACATCCCGTTCCGAGCCTTCAAAGCGGGACGCGGCTTCCCCGAGAAAGTATCGACTACTTACCGTCGTCGTCTTCGGCTTCTTCGCGCGCATAGAGCTCCAGCATGCGGCGGCGGTATTCGCGCACGGCGAGCTTGGCGCGTTCCAGGCGGCGACGCTCGCGCGGAGTCAGCTCGGACGGGTCGACCTCGTCTCCATAGGTCTTATCGGCAAGAAGATGTGCCGCGTCCACAATACGGGCATCGATATGACCGCTCGCCGCCTCGGCGGAAAGACGCTCGGCAATCGTATCGAGCGTAGGCAGGCCCTCGAATACGCGACCGTGACCATGCGAGGTCAGCAGCTCGTGCTCGCGTGCGAGCAGGCTCGCCAAATCGTGATGGGCGCGCAGGATGTCGAGCGCATCGGATGGATGCTCGGCAACTTCTGCCACGGCGGCGACCGGCGCAGCATCCACCACGCGGTAGAAGAGCTGCGCGAGCAGCGGCATCAAGAACACCGTGATGGCACCGGCGGCAACCATAACCGACGCGATGTCTTGCGACAACGCGCCCGCGTTGACGGCAACGCTTGTCACGGCAACGATGATCGGCAGGGCCGTGGTGCAGTACAGGGCCACGGTAATGCGGCCATACGCCGACACATCGCGCGTCGCAGGACAAATGCTCATAGAAATAAGAATGGGCACGGCACGAATAATCAGCAACGCCACGATAAAGCCCGCAAGCAAGCCCGGGCGCGACACCACGGCCGTCAGGTCGATCTTTGCGCCCGATACGGTAAAGAACACCGGAATCAAAAAGCCGTAGGCCAGGCCATCGAGCTTGGTCTCGAGCGTATGGTTGCCCTCGGGGATGATATAGCGCAGGACAAAGCCGGCGGCAAAAGAACCCAACACGATGTCGAGATCAAAGACAGCTGAGAACGCCACGAGCGTGACCAGGATGAGCACCGTCAGGCGCACGAAGGTCTGCGACGTGGTATCGGCGCGCTCCTCAACAAACGCAAAGAAGCGGCTGCCGACGCGCTTGGAGCGGCTCGGGACCACGGCCAGCAACACGCAAACCACCGCAAACAAGCCAAGGATTACGAGCGTTTGGATGCCAGTGCGGGCAGACAGCAGCACCGACATGGCGAGCACAGGGCCGAGCTCGCCCCAGGTGCCATACGCGAGAATCGAGTCGCCCACACGCGTGCCAGTGAGCGAGCGCTCACGCATAATGGGCACGAGCGTGCCGAGCGCCGTAGAAGTGAGGGCAAGCGTCACGGCGATACCGTCGAAATGACTGACCGAGAACCACGGGGTAAAGCGCACGGCAAGCCAGGCGATACCAAACGTGACGACCCACGTCGCCAAGCCGTAGCGCCCCTCGACGCCCGTGATGCTCTTGGGGTCGATCTCAAAGCCGGCAAGCAGGAACAAGAAGGCCAGACCGAGCTCGGACACAAGCGAGACCTCGGCATCTACATGGATGACGCCGAGCATATGGGGTCCCAGCACCGCACCGAGCACGAGCAAAAAGACCGTCTCGGGAACGGGTTTTCCAGGAATCGCCGAGGCGATAAAAGGACTCGCAAAGGCCACGAGTGCGATGATGGCGAGCGAAACGAATGCCATGTGATGCCTTTCTCTTGATTGCGCATCACTGTAGCACCCTCGCCGTCCTCAACGCGCCACGAGCTGTCGTATCATAGTGAGGTTTACAAACATGTGGCTCAAGGCGACCGCGAGGCTTGCCCCGTAAACCGACCGCTGCCGCATACCGTACCGTACGCCCAACCGATCAGGAAGGCAGGAACCAATGGTCTCTCGTATCTACGTGGAGAAGAAACCCGGGTTCGACGTCGAGGCTCAGCAGCTCAAGGGCGAGCTGACCGAAATTCTCGGCATCAAGGGCATCGAGGCCCTGAGGATTATCAACCGCTACGACGTCGAGGGCATCGACGAGGAGCTTTTCCGCTCCTGCGTGCCGACCGTCTTTAGCGAGCCCCAGGTCGATGTGACCTACGACGAGCTCCCCGCAAGCGATGACGCCGTCTTTGCCGTCGAATTCCTGCCTGGCCAGTTTGACCAGCGCGCCGACTCCGCCAGCGAGTGCGTGCAGCTCATCAGCCAGGGCGAGCGCCCCGCCGTGCGCTCCGCCAAGGTCTATATGATCTCGGGCGCTCTGGACGAGGCCGCCATCGATGCCATCAAGCACTACGTGGTGAACCCCGTCGAGGCGCGCATCGCCTCGCTCGACCTGCCCGAGACGCTGTACATAGAGACCCCCGAGCCCCAGCCCGTCGAGGTGCTCGACGGTTTCCGTGAGCTCGACGAGGCCGGCCTTGCCGCCTTTATTTCCGAGCGCGGTCTCGCCATGGACGAAGCGGACATCGCCTTCTGCCAGCAGTACTTCCGCGATGAGGACCGCGACCCCACCATCACCGAGATCCGCGTGATCGACACCTATTGGTCCGACCACTGCCGCCACACCACCTTCGGCACCGTCCTGGATGACGTGACGATCGACGACGCCGTGGTGCAGCAGGCCTTCGACCGCTACATGGAGATGCGCCACGAACTCGGCCGCGACGCCAAGCCCGTCTGCCTCATGGACATGGGCACCATCGGCGCCAAGTACCTTAAGAAGACCGGCGTCATGACCGATGTCGACGAGTCCGAGGAGATCAACGCCTGCACCGTCAAGGTGAAGGTCGATGTCGATGGCGAGGACCAGGACTGGCTGTTCCTCTTTAAGAACGAGACCCACAACCACCCGACCGAGATCGAGCCCTTCGGCGGTGCCGCCACCTGCGTGGGCGGTGCCATCCGCGACCCGCTGTCGGGCCGCAGCTACGTGTACCAGGCCATGCGTGTCACCGGCGCCGGCGACCCCACCGTCCCCGTGTCCGAGACGCTCGAGGGCAAGCTGCCGCAGCGTAAGCTCGTGACCACTGCTGCCGCCGGCTACTCCAGCTACGGCAACCAGATCGGCCTTGCCACCGGTCAGGTCAACGAACTCTATCACCCCGGCTACGTCGCCAAGCGCATGGAGGTCGGCGCCGTCGTGGGCGCTACCCCGGCAAACCACGTGCGTCGCGAGTGCCCCGCCCCCACCGACAAGATCATCCTGTTGGGCGGCCGCACCGGCCGTGACGGCATCGGCGGTGCCACCGGCTCCTCCAAGACCCAGAACACCGAGTCCATCGAGACATCGGGCGCCGAGGTCCAGAAGGGCAACGCCCCGGTCGAGCGCAAGCTGCAGCGCCTGTTCCGCCGCGGCGATGCCTGCCGTCTGATCAAGCGCTGCAACGACTTTGGCGCCGGCGGTGTCTCGGTCGCTGTAGGCGAGCTTGCCGACGGCCTGTATGTCGACCTTGATACCGTGACCAAGAAGTACGACGGTCTTGACGGCACCGAGCTCGCCATCTCTGAATCCCAGGAGCGCATGGCCTGCGCCGTCGCCGACGGTGACGTCGAGGAGTTCATGGGCTACGCCGCCGAGGAGAACCTGGAGGCGACCGTTATCGCCGAGGTTACCGCCGAGCCGCGCATGCGCATGGCCTGGAACGGCGTCGCCATCGTCGATCTGTCCCGCGAGTTCCTCAACTCCAACGGTGCGCCCAAGCACCAGGTCGCCCACGTCTGCGCCCGCAGTGTGTGGCAGCCCAGCTGGGCCGGTACCACGCTCGCCGAGCGCATGACCTCGCTCGTCACCGACCTCAACGTCGCTTCCAACAAGGGCCTTTCCGAGCGCTTCGACTCCACCATCGGCGCCGCGACCGTGCTTATGCCTTTTGGCGGCAAGACGCAGCTCACCCCGAGCTCGGCCATGGTCGCCAAGTTCCCCGTGGACGGCGAGACCACCACAGCGAGTGCCATGGCATGGGGCTTCAACCCCTATTTGATGGAGGCCGACCAGTTTGCGGGCGCCTACCTGTCCGTGGTCGAGTCCATCGCCAAGCTCGTTGCCGCCGGCTTTGAGCACAAGCGCGCCTACCTCTCCTTCCAGGAGTACTTCGAGCGCCTGCGCACCGAAGCAGAGCGCTGGGGCAAGCCCATGGCTGCCGTCCTGGGTGCCCTTATGGCCCAGGTCGACCTGGGTGCCGGTGCCATCGGCGGCAAGGACTCCATGAGCGGTTCGTTTGAGGACGAGACCGGCGAGCTCAACGTTCCGCCGACCCTGATCAGCTTCGCCGTCGCCGTGGGCAAGGCCGCCCGCGCCGTCTCGCCCGAGTTCAAGGGCCTCACGCACCGCGTCGTCCGCATCGCCCCCGCCACCTACGGCGAGGATTACCGCCCCGACGCCCAGCAGCTGCTCGCCGCGTTTGACGCCGTCGAGGCGCTCACCGCCAACGGCAACGCCCTGGCCATCTCCACGCCCGGCTACGGCTGCGGCGCCGAGAGCCTCTTTAAAATGTGCGTCGGCAACCAGATCGGTATCGAGCTTGCCGAGGATGTGGACGTGGAGAGCCTCTTCACCCCGCTCTACGGTAGCTTTATCGTCGAGCTCGCCGAGGATGCCGAGCTGCCCGAGGTCGCCGACGGCGTTGTCGTCGAGCCCCTGGGCACCACCGTCGAGGGCTATGTCATCGACACCGGCTCCGAGGTCATCGAGCTCGCCGAGCTCCAGGAGGCCTGGGAGAGCGGCATCGAGGGCGTCTTCGCCTACCGCAGCGCCGGCAAGACCCCCGAGGTCGAGACCATCGACTTCCGCGCCAAGGATATCCACGTGTACGGCGGCGCCAAGATCGCCCGCCCGCGCGTGATCATCCCCGTGTTCCCCGGCAACAACTGCGAGTACGACAGCGCCCGCGCCTTCCGTGCCGCCGGTGCCGAGGCCGACACCTTCGTGATCAACAACCTCACGCCCGAGGCCGTCGCCGAGAGCACCCGCGAGCTTGCCCGCCGCATCCGTGCAAGCCAGATCGTTATGATCCCCGGCGGCTTCTCGGGCGGCGACGAGCCCGACGGCTCTGCCAAGTTCATCACGGCGTTCTTCCGCGCTCCCGAGGTCACCGAGGCAGTCCGCGACCTGCTCAAGGCCCGCGATGGCCTGATGCTGGGCATCTGCAACGGCTTCCAGGCCCTGATCAAGCTCGGCCTGGTGCCCTACGGCGACATCGTCGACGCCACGCCCGATACGCCCACGTTGACGTTCAACACCATCGGTCGCCACCAGAGCCGTCTGGTGCGCACCCGCATCTCGTCCAACTTGTCCCCGTGGCTGTCGCAGTGCAGCCTGGACGACCCCTACACCGTCGCCATCAGCCACGGCGAGGGCCGCTTTGTCGCCAATGACGAAGTGCTCGCCCAGCTGATCGCCAACGGCCAGGTCGCCACGCAGTACGTGGGCGAGAACGGCAAGCCCAGCATGGATCTCTCCGTCAACCCCAACGGCTCCGCACTCGCCATCGAGGGCATCACGAGCCCCGACGGCCGCGTCCTGGGCAAGATGGGCCATGCCGAGCGTCGCGGCGACAACCTGTACCGCAACGTGCCCGAGCATGTCCCCGGCGATAAGTTCATGCCGATCTTTGAGAGCGGCGTGGCCTACTTCGCTTAAACCTTTCCCATCGGGTACAATCCCTTCGGGTAACAACACCCGCCACCGACACATCCGGTGGCGGGTTCTTTTTTGCTTCGCGCATGCAGGAAGGACATCATGGAAAGCCGCAAGCCGTATCTCGCCACCCTGCCCGGACTCATCCTGGGCTGTCTTGTTTGTTGCGCGCTCTGGGGATCGGCCTTTCCCTGCATCAAGATCGGCTACGCACTCTTTGGTATCCCGGCGCACGATAGCGCCTCGCAGCTGCTCTTTGCGGGCTTGCGCTTCACGCTTGCCGGCGCCCTGGTTATCGTTGGGATGAGTGCGGCCCAACGCCGCCCCCTCATTCCGCAGGCTCGCGACATCAAGCCCATCTTTGTCTTGTCGCTCTTCCAGACTATCGGGCAGTACTTCTTTTTCTATCTGGGCCTCTCGCACGCCAGCGCCATGTCGAGCTCCATCATCGAGGCCAGCGCCAACTTCCTCGCAATCCTCTTTGCCGCCCTGGCATTTCACACCGAGAAGCTCAATACGGCCAAGGTGCTTGGCTGTGCGCTGGGCTTTGCCGGCGTCGCGCTCGTCAACCTCTCGGGCGCAGATGGCACCTTTGGCTTCAGGCTCGATGGCGAGGGCTTTATCCTAGCCTCCACTGTCGCGGGTGCTCTTTCGACCTGCCTGATCGGCATCTTCTCGCGCAAGCACGACGGCGTCTTGCTTGCCGGGTGGCAGTTCTTGGTCGGCGGCCTGGTCCTCACCGCCATCGGCTTTTTGATGGGTGGCGCGCTCTCCCCCACAGCGATTGTCCCCGCCATCGTGCTCATCATCTACATGGCGCTTATCTCCGCGGTCGCCTACTCGCTGTGGTCGCGCCTGCTTGCCGTCAACCCCGTCAGCCGCGTCTCGGTCTTTGGATTTATGAACCCGGTCTTTGGCGTACTGCTGAGCGCACTGCTGCTTGGCGAGGGCGCCGGCACGAGCCCCGTTACTGTCATCGTTGCCCTGCTCTTGGTCTGCAGCGGCATCATCATCGTCAACAAACCCAAAAAAGCCTAGAGAGCTCACCTTTTTAGGGAGAACCTTCACACACTTTAGCTTAATGGAATGCACTGGTTCTCGTTGATTTCGCACCGAGTCGCGGCGGCAGACGCCCGTCTTGCCGCACCGCGCCTGGGCATTATGACCGGTGGCCCCCACAAACGCAAAAGGAGCGCACGACCATCGCAACGGTCGTGTGCCCCTTTTCCTAGCGTATCTGAACGCCGGCTTTCTTCTTCTCGCGCTTTACGCGGTAGAGCTCCGCGTCGGCAGCACGAAGCAAGTCTTGCCAGGTATCGACGCCATCACCAACCCGTGCGTAGCCGATGGACATCCGCAACAGATACGGAACCTCGGCGCGCGCGAGCTCATCGTTGATTGTCGCGCACAGATGCATGATATCCTGTTCCGCCACTGCCTTTTGGAGCACCACGAACTCATCGCCACCATAACGTGCGATAAAGCCGCCAGACGCCGAGCAGACTTCTTTGAGCGCAGCGGATATGACCTGAAGAGCGTGGTCGCCCTCCACATGCCCATAGCGATCGTTAATCTGCTTAAAGCCGTCGGCGTCCATCATAAGCAGATATACATCTTCGGCCTGATCCACATTTGAGAAGAGCGACAGCATATAGGTCTCAAAACGGTTGCGATTGTTAAGTCCAGTCAACGGGTCGGTCGAGATGAGCTGCTCCTGGTAGATGATGTAGAGCAGCAACATGCTAATCATTATGCCGACACAAAGGCCGGGCAGCGAGTATACGACCTGAAAGGTACCGCCCACCAGGGCCGGAATGGCGAAAAACGCCAAGGTTCGATAGATGGCCTTCGTCTGCAGGCTCTCGACCCTGCGAGATTGCACAAATGCATGCAGGGACGTATGTATAACGTAACAGTAGCTGACGATGGGCTGGATCATATAGGCAAAGCCGCGACGATACACGCCCTGCGAATCGATATAGAACAGGGCGTGCGTCCAGTAACTGGTAAACGCCAGCACGACCACCAGAGCCGTAGGCAACGCTACAAGCACCACCCTATAGCGCGAGGTCAAAAGGCGAGAGCCCTGCACCGTCTCGGAATAGATAAACCAAATGAGACACGCGATAGCAAAGAGCGAAAACGAAACCGCGTTGGAAATCCAGTTGGCAGCAATGCCCAACGTGCCGTCCACACCGTCCGAAAGCGTCCAGATCATATCGAATAATATGTACGCGGCAGAGGTGTAGCCAAGCATGCTAAACAATAGCTGCTGGGTGCTCGAGAACAAGGAGCGACGACTTCGCACGGCAAGCCCGATAAGAACAATCATGCATAGCACGAATATCTCAATCTTGAGTGCCTTAACCACTAGCGCCATCCCTTCAATACCCAAGTGGTCAGAATCGCCCAATTCGAATCAGGGCAATAAACACCCCTTAACTCCGCAGGGGTAAAGGGGATAATAGCAGAGCGCCCGAACATCACTGCAAAACAGTTTCTGTTCGGGCGCCCATACGGCGCGAATTGCACACGCCGGCATCATTGATGGGTATCGATTGCTACTCGCCATCGATGTCAGTCGCGACAGCCTCCTCGATGGCCTCGACACCGGCGAGCGACAGATCCTCCTTGCCTTGGCAGAACTTCTTGTCGACCCAGCCAGTCAGAATCGGAGCCATGATCGCCGTGATGATAACGGCGGTGGCGATCTGAGCGTACGCGGCGGGCGCAAGCTCGGCGTAGCGCGGTGCGACCTCGGCGAGGGCAACCGGTGTGGTCATAGCCGTGCCGGCAATGGTGGAGCAAGCCACAGCGGCCTTGCCATTGCCGCCGCACAGACGCTCGAACGCAAAGGTGATGGGACCGACGACAAACAGCGTGACAAGGCCCAGCAAGATGCCGGAAATACCGCCGGTGATAAAGCTCGACAGGCTCATGGACGCACCGAGCTGAAATCCGATGACGGCAATCGCGGGATTGGCACCGGGAACCAGCAGGTTCTTGATAAACGGGAACAGGTTGCCCAGAACCATGCCAATAACGAGTGGCAAGATGGAGCCGATAATGGTGCCAATGGGAATGTTGGCGAGGCCGGAAACACCGAGGATGATCATCGTGACGGCGGGGCCAGCCGTAAAGAACAGGATACCGACGGCGCCCTGCTCGGACTCATCGCCGAACTCGCCCATGATGCCCGTATAGAGCGCCATGTTGCAAAACGTGATGCCGCCGATGATAGACACGGAGCTCAGACCCAGGAAGTTGTCGTTAAAGAAATATGCCACGCCCAGGCCGAGAGCCGCTGCGACGACCAGCTTGGGGATCAGCACGACGATACCGGTCTTGATGGCACCCGGCGTGGACTTAAAGCTGATGCCGGCGCCCACAAACAGCAGGATCGCGGCGACGATGGTATTGGAGCCACCGCGGCAGGCAGCCGTAAAGAAGCCGCCGATCTCAAAAACCTGCGGGCAGAAGGTGTTGAGCAAAAGACCGACGATCATCGGATAGATCATGATGTCGCCCGGGATGCGCGGGACCTTGAATTTCTTTTGCTCGTTGGCGGTTGCTTCCTGTGCCATGAAACCCCCATTTCCGCTGACGGGGTACAAAAGCCCACGTCACGCTTTGCTACAGTAAAGTTTGACCATGGTACCAGAAGAAATAGACCAGCTCGGTGAAAAATCCGACGAGTTGGGATGGAACGAGATTCGGCGCCCGCGACGCCACCCCTATATAAGGCTCAAGACAATATAGAGTACGATGCCCGAGACGCAGCACCACAGCATCGATTTTGTCTTGACCGCCACGACCACGACGCCGGCGGCCGCAATCCAGGGAACCAAGGCAGGCCAGAGTCCCGCGTCGAACGCGCCGGGGCTCACCAAGTCGTTGGCGACCAGCGCGGCAAAGGCGGCGGGCGGGATATAGCCCAGGGCCTCGGTAATGCGGGGCGACAGGGTCCGCCCGCGCAAGGCGAACGCCGGCGCGATGCGAAAGAACGCGATAGCAGCCCACGACGACAGCCACAGAACCAAGAACTCGTTAACGGGCATCGCGGGCACCTCTTCCGTCAAATACAGCATCGCACGCCAACGCAATGGCCATGCCGGCCACGACGCTTGCCGGCACGGCAATATTCGTGAGGCCCAAGAACTTGCATACGGCGACGGACACCGCGCCCGAAACCGCCGCGACAACGTTGCCGCGCGACAGCCGCTGCGAAAAGAGCAGGCAGATAAAGAGCGAGGTGCAGACAAAGGCTGCAATGGCGGTGGGAACATCGACAACGGCGCCGACGATGGCGCCCATCGTACACGAAACGCCCCATGTTGCGATGAGAATCACGTTGAGCACAAAGGACTCGCGCGGGCCCCAATCCTCCCCTTCAACCAACTTGGCAAGCGAGATGCCATATGCCTCCTCGGTAAGTGTCGCGGCAACAGCCAGCGTCTGACGCTTCGAGGCACCCGTCAGATGCGGCGCGATCGATGCCGAGTAAAGCGCAAAGCGCGAGGAGATGGCAGCAACGCTCGCGACGATCGATGCTGCAGGCACGCCCGCCAGCCACAGGTTGCAGATCATAAACTGGCCGCTGCCCGTCACAAACGTGCTGCTCAGGGCAAAGACCATCCAGGGTTCCATTCCCGTCTGCCCCATGATCATTCCGCACGGCGCGCCTATTGCAACATAGGTAAGCATCACCGGCCAGACGGTTTTAAAGATCCTAAGGACCATGCCACTCCCATTCTGGTAAGTCGTCTGCAGCGCACCTCGCAACGCAGCAGAAATATCAACCGGTGGCAATAAAGTTCGCCTACAATTGCCACCGGATCGAAAGACACAACTTTTTAGGAAGTCATTATGACAGCTATCGATCGAGACCGGGCGCGCGCAGCCTTCAAAAGCTACACCGATGCCTACGACGCCACCAACCCACGCATCGCGCTCAAAATCGAGCATACGTACCACGTGGCCGAGGCATGCGATGCCGTAGCGCGCGAGCAGGGCTGGTCGTCAGATGATATTGACTTGGCATGGCTTTGCGGCCTGCTGCACGATATAGGCCGCTTTGAGCAGCTGCGACGCTGGGACACCTTTAAGGACGCCGAGAGCATGGGCCATGCAGCGCTGGGCATCGAGGTCCTCTTTGGCGAGAATCCCGCCGATGCACCCGCCGTGACGAGCGTCCGCGACTTTATCGATGACCCGGCAGAAGATGAGCTCATCCGAGCGAGCATTGCCTATCACAGCGATTTCCGTCTACCCGCGCAGCTCGACGAGCGCACGCGGCGCTTCTGCGATATCGTGCGCGATGGCGACAAGATCGACATTATGCGCACCATCGCCGACAGCACCGTCGACACCATCCTCAAGGTGGATGAGGACACGTTTCTCGCCAGCCACTTCTCGACACCGGCGCTTACCGCCTTTGACGAGCATCGCTGCGTCGCGCGTGACGAGCGCAACGAGCCGGCGGACTACCTGGTGGGGCTCATCTGCTTTATGTTTGAGCTCGTCTATCCGGCAAGCCGCGCGCTGGCGCGCGAGCAAGGCGATATCTACCGCCTGCTCGACGCGCCCTTTGGCATTACGCGGCCCTTTACCGACCCCGCCACGCAGGCAACCTGGAGCCGCCTAAAGGACGAGATGCGCGACTGGCTGGCGCGTGCCTAGCGCTCAAACTGGGCCAGCAGCTCCTCGACGACCTCGACGGCATCACCGACAACCTTGTACTGGGCAGCACCAAAGATGGGGGCATCCGGGTCCTCGTTGATGGCGATAATGCACTCCGCCCCACCGATGCCGGCAAGATGCTGGATGGCGCCCGAAACACCGATACTCACGAGAAGCTTGGGCGAGACCGATACACCCGTCTGGCCAATTTGGTGGCGATACTCCAACCAGCCTGCCTCCACAATGGGACGCGTGCAACCAAGCTCGGCACCCAGGGCATCGGCGAGCTTTCGCATCAGGGGCAGATTCTTCTTGGAGCCGATGCCGCGGCCCACCACGACCAGACGCTCGGCATCGGCAATTGAGGCCTGCTGTCCCCACTCCTCGGCGGGAATCGAGATCTCGACGCGGGCCTTAACGTCATCCGCAAGCACTACCTGGGTAATCGTGCCGGAGCGGCTATAGTCAAACTCGGGCGCCTTAAAGATGCCGGGGCGCACCGTTGCCATCTGAGGACGGTGGTTGGGGCAGATAATGGTGGCCATCAGGTTGCCGCCAAACGCCGGGCGCGTCTGCTGCAGCAGACCCGTCTCCGTATCCATAGAAAGCACCGTGCAATCGGCCGTAAGACCCGTCTGCAAGCGCACGGCCACACCGGGCGCCAGCTCGCGACCAAAGGCGGTCGCGCCGTACAGAATGGCCTCGGGCTTGCGCTCGGCTACCAAATCGCAGATCAAGCGAGCGTAGACCTCCGCGTCGTTCTGACGCAGGCGCTCGTCACGACAGACCAGAACTTCGTCCGCACCGGCGCAAATCAGATGCTCCAGGTCCCCGAGTGAGCCCTCGGGGCTCATGCCGACCAGTGCCACCAGACGGCAGCCGCGGGCATCGGCAAGCTCGCGCCCCTTGCCCATGAGCTCGAAGGCCACGGATGCAACGGCATCGTGCTCGTCAGTCTGCACGAAGATCCAGATGTCTCGATATGCGTCAAGGTCTGCCGCGCCGGCGGCCTCGTCGCGCTCAATCGAGATGGCGTTGACGGGGCAGGCGTCGACGCACCCACCGCACAGGATACAGCCGTCGGTTACGCGGGCACAGCGATTGGGGCGCTCACCCTCCACCACAATGCCGCCCGAGGCGCAGGCGCGAACGCAGCGACCGCAGCCGATACAGGCTTCGCTATCGATAATCAGCCCGCTCATCTATGCCATCCCCTCGATAATCTTGGCAAGTTTTACCGCCTGCTCGGACGCCGTTCCCTCGACGGCCTCGCACGTTTGGTCACGGTCGGGCACAAACGAGCGCACGACCTGCGTCGGTGATCCGGCAAGGCCGCAACGCGAGGGGTCGGCGTTTACGTCGGCAGCGCTGGCCACGCGCACGTCTGCATCCTCGGCCGCGCGAATACCGGCAATACTCGGCATGCGCAGCTGGCCAATCTCCTTGGCGGTCGTCATCGCACACGGCATCTCCAGGTACACCGTCTCCTCGCCGGCATCGCAGCCGTGAACGAGCGCCAGCGAGCCACACGTCGTAAATCCCGCGCTCTGCACACAGCTCACGTCGGTCACGCAGGGGACCCCAAAGGCGCCGGCCAGCTCGGGGCCGATCTGGGCCGTATCGCCGTCCACTGCCATCTTGCCGCAGATGAGCAGGTCAAAGTCCTCATCGAGTGCCTCGATGCCGCATTTGAGGGCATAGGTGGTGGCTAGGGTATCGGCGCCCGCAAAGGTGCGATCGGTCAGCAGCAGCGCGTCGTCGGCACCGCGGGCGATGCAGTCGCGCAGCAGCGATTCGGTCGCGGGGATGCCCATCGACACCACCGTCACACGCACGTCCATGCCAAAGCCGATAAAGTCGTCCTTCAGCGCTAGCGCACATTCGAGGGCACTTGCATCGAAGGGATTAACGACCGCCTGCTTGCCATCACGCACGATAGTATTGGTCTTGGGGTCCATCTTGACCTCGGTGCTTCCGGGCACCGCCTTGACGCACACCACCATATGGAAATCACTCATCTTCACGCGCCCCCTTTCTGGACGAGTTCATCCAAGAGCTTCTCCGTAAACAGGTTGCCGCGACCCAGCTGGCCGGCAGGATCAAGCTGGAGTTTGAGACGCGCCGACTCGACCATGGCCTCGTGGCCGTACATCGTCTCCAAGAAGCACGCCTTGATCTTGCCGACGCCGTGTTCGGCAGAAACGGCACCGCCCATGGCCGTGACCTCGGAAGCCCACTGGGCAAAGAGCTCTCCACCACGACGGTAGTCTTGCGCATCGCGCGGCAGGATGTTCACATGCAGATGGTTGTTCCCGATGTGTCCCCAGGCAGCAGACTCAAGCCCGCTTTCGGCCAGCGTGCGGCGATAGAGGGCCACGACATCGGCAAGGCGTGCATTGGGCACCGACATATCCGATCCCAGCTTGGTAATGGTGGGGTCGGTGCGGCGACGCTCGTCAATGAGCATGTTGACGCTCTCGGGCACCGCGTGGCGGAAGAACCGCTGGCACTCGCGATCGACTTCGTTGCGGGCGACCCATGTCGCATCGTCGCGGCCGCCCGCAAGCTCCAGCACCCATCCCAAGTGGTACAGCTCCTCGGTCGCCTGCGCCTCGTCATCGCAATCGAGCTCCACGTAGACACATACCTTGGCCTCTTTGTCGAGCGCCGGCAGCGAGGCAAACGCCGTCGACTGCTCGCGCTGGCGACGTAGAATATCCAGGGCGCCAGCATCGAAGTACTCGATGGCAGCCGCATGGGACAGGACAGGGCGCACGGAATCGGTAAAGGACACCGCCTTGTCCTCGCTATCGAAAAAGCAACTCACACCCCAAACGACCGCAGGCGCCGCCTGCAGGGCAATCTCGAGCTCGGTGATAACGCCGAGCGTGCCGCACGCGCCGATAAAGAGGTCGATGGCGTCCATATCGTCCGCAACGAAATAGCCTGAGGCATTTTTTGTCTCGGGCATGGTATAGCCGGGAAGATCGAGCTCGAGCGTACGGCCCTCTGCCGTCACGAGCGACAGGTGGCGGCCCTGGGCAAAAGCCTCGCCGCGCTGAAGCTCAAGCAAATCGCCATCAGCCAGCGCGACGTGGAGTCCCGTGATATGCGGGCGCATGGGACCGTAAGCGTAGCTGCGGGCGCCGGAGGCGTTGCATGCCGCCATGCCGCCCAGACAGGCAGATGCCTCGGTGGGATCGGTGGGAAAGAACTGCTCGGGGGACTCTTGGAACTCCTCGTAGGCCTCAAGCGATGCCTGGTCCCAACCAGCGGTCGGCAGTACCTTCTTGCTCAGCTGCTTACGCAGCTCCGAGAGCACAACGCCCGGCTCCACGCGCAGCAGAAATTGGTCTTGTTCATCGCGGCGAAGGCCCAAGTAGCGATTCATACGGGAAGTATTGAGGATATGCCCACCGTGGGGCACGGCACCGGCGGCAAGGCCGGTTCGGGCGCCCTGAACCGTTACCGGGACACGCTCGGCATGGAGCGTTTCCAAAATGGCACGGACCTCGTCTTCCGTTGTCGGAAACGAGATGCTCGATGCTTCGCCCGATGCGCGAGATTCATCGCGGCCATACTCTTCGAACTCGTCGGTGAAGGGTTTGATGGTTGCAGACACGCGAACTCCCCCTTTAGCTAACTACAGTGTTTGCAGGGAGATGTTACCGCATCGTTTCGTCGACGTGTTCGAGACCGTCTCCATAATTGGCGATTTTTACGTTCGTGCAATTCGGCGAGCGGCAAGATTTCCTCGGCAGACGATGCTTTTGACACATATCGCCCCGCCGTCGCCGATCGCGTAAATGTCACTCGAAAAAAGTTGAAGTAATTATTACTGCCTTTTACCTGCGGAGATGTCAATCCGTCAAGCATTTGGTCAGAAATTGGTCAAGTAGCGGCTGATACGGTCGGCGTCGACAGCCAAAACCGATAGAAGTTTTGGTCCCAGAAGCAGGGAGGTTCCCATGGCATATTACTGGCCCCAGTACGGCGTCGCCATCGAGGTCGACGACGATCCCTATCTCCTGCCTTTCGACGAAGAGGCGTTCCCCGATACGGCGGTCTACCACGTCACCACCGATGTTATCTGCGACCCCGAGTCGTTCTCGGCGCTCGCCCACCACATCGCGCGTATCCACGACATCGAGCTCCCTCACGACTTTGACGAGCTCATCTACTCGCGCCGCCTGATGCTTCACATGCTCTTTGGAGCGGACCCGTCCACGTTCGCACGTGTCTACACCACCAAGGACGCCGCATGAGTGCGAAGAAGCCGCCCCGCCTCGCAGGACTGGGGCGTCGCAAGAAACTCGTCGTTGTCTGCCTGGCTATCGCCTGCGCCCTCATCGCCGTAGGGCTATACGCCTGGCAGTCGCAGCCCGTGCCCGAAGCGGGCGCCTCAGTCACGACGGCAGAGGGTAAATCGCGACAAGAAATCCAAGATGAGCTCGATGCCATCGTCCGCGACAACATGATGACGATTTCGGTCGCGCCGGTCGCTCAGCTACAGGAGGACGGCAAGCTGCGCGTCAACGTGCAAAACGTCCAAGACAATAAATTTCCCCAGCGATTCCGCGTCATCCAAAACGACGAGACCATGTACGAATCCGGTGTGGTCGAGACCGGCAAGACAATCGAGACGTGCCCCGCCGGCGACATCAAAGAAGGCGAGGCATACATCGAGATCCAGGCACTCGATGCCAAGACCCTCGACAGCCACGGCAATCCGACACGTGTCAAGGTACGGGTTGAGCAAGCCGAGAACTAGCTTTTTCGGCCGACGCGACACCGCACGCAATTCACCAGCATTCGTCCAATCATCGCGGGGATGGCCCGCGGCGAATAGAAAGGAACGACCATGGACATCACCAGGAACATGAACGGAGCCAGAGCGCTCGTCGTGGGCGCAGGGCTCGCGCTCGCGCTCGCAATGGGCGCCGCCCCGACGCCAGCTCTGGCAGCCGGGCGCGTTGGAACCACGAAAGTAATGGTCAGGACCGAGATCGACAACGTAGAGTTCAAAGTTCCGACGGTTATTCCCTTCGTCGCCAAGGCCGACGGCACGCTTCAGGGCCCCTCAGAAGACGCGACCACCATCGACAATCATTCGGCCTACGGCATCCATGTCACCAACATGAAGATCGACGCCATGAACACCTGGACCATTGCCGCCGACGCCAAGGCCGGAACCGCGCAGAATTCCATCGACTTTAAGGTCGGCCCCGACGGCGCACTCCAGAACGCCAGCGCCGCAATGCAGGAGACGGGCCTCGATCTTTCCAAGAATGCAGCCTTCGACATGGGCTACCAGGGCATTGCCGGCGGCACGGACAAAATTAAGCTCAAGACAAGCGGAAACGTCGCCCGCGTCACGCGCGACATCTTCCGCGTAACCGGCGAAGGCGATCAGGTTGCAACGATCACCTGGACGGTCGAGCCCGGTGCGCACACGGCATAAGGCCGTCGCCCTGGCCGCCGTCAGTATCCTAGCGTTTGGGCCAGCCATGGCCTTTGCCCAGCAAGAACAGGCGCAGGCCGCCACGCAAGTGACGGTCGACCTCTCGGAGCTCGACCGCGGCAACTGCAAGGAACCGTTGGCACAGACAGACGACAGACGATGGCTCTTGGCAGCAGGCGCCACGGCAGCAGGTGCGGGAACCGCCGGCCTCGGTCTGCACATCAAACGCAGCCAGAAACGAAACACGGACAGGCCGCACTAAATTAGCTAAGGAGACCCCATGGCATCGAAGAACCTTTTGCCCGTCGTCGCACTCTGCGGCGCGCTCGCAACCGGAACGCCTGTCGCCGCTTGGGCGACTCCCGTCATGGCAGATTCCTTACCAGCAGCCCTAAGCTCCGCACCAAATCCGTCGAGCGCCATTGCGTGCAAGCGTTTTTCGATCGCACAGGCCGCAATCTCAACCTCGGGATGCCTTCGTCGTAATACGGACGGCTCGATAGTCGTGGATATCAATCGTTCGAACAAGGCAAACGGCTCCCAGGCGGGGTGCGCCGTCTGCACGTGGCGCTCGATTGTGCTCGATGCAGATGGCGATCCGTGCGATTTGGGGTTGCGCATCGATATCGCTTCGGTCGATGACTCGGCGAACGGAGCGAAGGTCGCCTTCGACGGTGCGTTTTTCGAGAAAGGAGGCGGTATATGTCTGGGCTGCGCCGCCGCGAATGCAGACGATGTGCAGCCCACCCTCTCATTCACGGCATCGCTGCGGCTGACCAAGGCGGGCACCGATGCCATCGCGGCGGGAGAAGCATCCCTGCTGTTCTACGCCGCCAGCACCGAAGACACAGACATTCATTTCGAGAAGCCGGCCGGATCGCTCAGCCTTACGCGCGGGACGGAGGCAGGCCCTATTGCGATCGATACCCACACGCTAGGCAGGCAACGCATTCTTGCCGACCCGGCGCTTCTCGAGATGGAGTGGAACGGATCCGGAGCCGTCGGGATTGTCCCCTCCGCGCTTGACGCCAAGACGCTCCCCTCAAACGACGAACCCATCAACGCAACCATACAAGAAGAGAGCACGGACAAAGAAGCAGGTGCGGGCGACACGCCGTCGCCGACAAACAGCGTCCCAGCTTCTTTCGAAGCACCGAATGAGCCCGCTACCGGTCCAAACGATCCCGAGCTCGCGGACAGTCTGGGGCTTGCTGATCCTCAGGAGATCGATGAAGGTAACTGCTGCGTGCTTGCCGCCCTCGACCACACAGAGGTCATCGATGCTGCAAACATCGAAGTTGCCGCCGCCAATCAGCCCGTCCGCAAGTCGGCCATCATCGCATTTCCCGAATCCATCGAAGTCGTCTATTTGCCATCGGGCGAGGTCGTGGCCCCAACGCTGCTCACCTTGTTGGGCGCCAAGAATACTCGAAACGAAATTAAAAAGGTCACGGTTGTCGACCCTGCAACCACCGCTAAACTGCGTCTATACGCCGTTGCCCCAGACGGAGGCAAGACCTTGGAATTCGATGGCGACACACTTCTAGCCTGGCGACGTCTGGACATTATGCAAGACGTCTCGTATCAGATCGAACTCGAAGGGTTTGATCGTGCCCGCGATGCCAATATTATCGCCGCGGCTATTGAATCCCCGCAGCGGCTTATGACACTGCGCTTTGACTACTACCCCTATGTCCCGACAACCACCTGAGGCTTAAATGCTGCGCATCATTCCTAATACCACTTATATAACGTATTAGATGAGTCGCGATGCGCCTCGCATTTCGTTCTGCTACGATTGCCACGTTGGCATCAATACAGGAGGGCTCATGCCGGGCTTGGGAACAATCATCAACGTTGCGCTTTTAGTTGCGGGCGGTCTTTTGGGATTAGCGGGCGGCCGCTTCATTACACCGCGCATCCAAGACACGCTCATGAAAGCATCGGGGCTGTGCGTCCTGTTTATCGGCCTGGGCGGCACCATGCAAAAGATGCTCATCATCGATGGAAAGGCGCTAGCGACCACCGGTACCACCATGCTCATCGTCTCATTTGCGCTCGGTTCGCTCATCGGCGAGGCCATCAACTTGGAGGCCGCCATCGAGAACCTTGGCGAATGGCTCAAGCGCAAGACTGGCAGTGAGGGCGATAACGAGTTCACCAACGCTTTTGTCTCGACTTCACTCACCGTGTGCATCGGCGCCATGGCCATTGTGGGATCGATCCAGGACGGCCTGCTCGGCGACTGGTCAACGCTTGCCCTCAAGGGCGCACTGGACTGCATCATCGTCTGCACCATGACGGCCTCGCTTGGCCGCGGCTGCATCTTCTCCGCCCTGCCCGTTGCCGTGTTCCAGGGGACGATCACGTTGTTTGCCGGCGCGCTCTCCCCCATCATGACCACAGCAGCCCTCAACAGCCTTTCGCTCGTAGGCTCCATGCTCATCTTCTGCGTCGGCGTCAACCTCATCCGTCCTCAGACCTTCCGCACGGCCAATATGCTCCCCTCCGTCGTCATCGCCGTCATCTACGCCCTCCTGTTCTAAATCTATCTACGCAGCAGTATCTCGAACACCTGTTTGATGCTGTGCTATGATATGAGGTCACCGAAGCTGCGTTAGGAGAGGAGAAGCGGTGGCCGACCAGGACATCAAGATGCTCATCGAGCGCATTATGGCCGAGGCCCGGACCCATCAGTCCGCCCGCTTCTCAAACGAAACCTACGCAGACGAGCCGATTCTCAAAACCGGCCGACAGATGCAGAATTTCCTCCCCGACCAGTACCGTAAAATGCGCGAGATATCGCGCTGGCAGGATGACCCCAAGGGCGGTGCGGGCCGCTGGCTTTCGGAAGCCGAGCTTTTTTACCGCCAGGGCCTGCTGATGGCCGACTTTGAGGACGACTGTCCCTACAACGGCACCTTTAAGTCGTACTTTCCCACCTACAACGCCATGAGCGACCGGCAACTGCGCGGCTACTTTACCTGGCGTGCCCAAGTGCGCCGCGGAACCGTCGAGGAAACGTCTACGTCCTTTGCCTTTCTGTATCTCTATGAGCTGATCTGCGGCATTGGCGTAGATAATCCACTCGATGGTTTTAACAAGATCAAGGCTTTTTGGGATGTCTATCGCGCCTTCGAGCCCGGCATCGACCGGTTTGCGCGCGTGTGGCTGCAAGATTACGCCGTGTTCCACGGGCTCGACCCCAAGCTGCTTCGCGACTCTAAAACCGTCATGTTCGATAACGCCCTTATCGAACTGCGGCGCGCGGCACGAGACCTTGTACCGGCACCGTCCGGCCAGACCCCTAAGCGTCGCAAAACCTCCGAGCCCACGCTCCCCCTTCCGCCCGATGAGGTGCGCGAGGAGCGACTCATGGCCGCCATCAACGCCCTCTCCACGTACAACCTAAGTAGCTCGCGGCTCGACCGCAGCCATCACCGCGATCTGCGCCACGTGGCGTGCGCCGTGTATGTCCGCATGGCGCGCTACTATGACACGCACCGAAAGACCGGCATCGTGGCAAGTTTATTTGGGGAGGAGACGGCAATGCCCTACACCATGTTTGCCTCGGCCGTATTCTTTGCGCCCGAGCGCCACGAGGACTGCGAATACCGTCTGGACCCCATCCATATCTACCGTTGCCAAAACGGTTTTTGGGAATGCATGCGGATTCACGGCAGCAGACAAAAGAGCAGCAAACTTGGCGAGATGATGCGCGCCTGCGACCAACGCCTGCGCCTGGCGCTGGACCCTGCCCATCCCCTTAAGGAAGAAAAGGTCCCCAAATATCTGGCCAAGATTATCGATGACGAGATTGTGGCATGGCTTTCGTGGGACGCCGCACACCAGCCCGTCAAGATCGATATCGATTTGAGCCAGCTGGGGCACATTCGGAGCGCTGCCGCACAAACGCGCGAAGCGCTTTTGATCGACGAGGAACGCGAGGACGGCGCGTCCGCAGAAGCCGAGGCAGCGGACTCAGGGCAACCGGAAGCCGAGCCCGTAGCCGACGCGACGGTCGAGGCGGTCGCGGCGGCTGCAGGGCAGGACGAGTCCGACGAGCCGACCATATCCACCGAACAGTTTGGTGTCGTGGCACCGCTTCTCGCGCCGACGCCCACGTCCGCAGCAACTGCCTCCGCTGACGCTGCGAACGAACTCGCACCAGCCGCAGCCGTCTATCTGCGCGCACTGCTCGAGCAGAACACGGCGCAGGCGGCGTCGGCGGTTGAGAGGTCGGGGCAGAGCGAGGACATGCTCGTCGATACCATCAACGAGGCGCTCTTTGACCTGGTGGGCGACACCGTAATTGAATTTAGCGCGGCAGGGCCGCAGATTATCGAGGACTACGAAGCAGACGTGAGAGGATACCTAGACCATGAGTGATACCGCATCCGCAGCACCTCGCGTGCCCAAGCGCGTCGCTGCCGTCATTCTCAACTCGCTCAAGGGCGGCGTGGTCCCGCGCATCGGCCTTCCTTACATCACCGTAGGGCGCGAGGTCGAGATCCGCGCCCTGCTCACCGATCTGAGTCTCATCGCCGACGGTGGCGCGAGCTTCCGCTTTCTGGTCGGTCGTTACGGCGCCGGCAAGAGCTTTTTGCTCCAGACCATCCGCACGCACGCCATGGGCGAGGGATTCGTCGTCGCTGATGCCGACCTGTCGCCCGAGCGCCGCCTGCAGGGCGGTCAGGGACAGGGCCTTGCCACCTACCGCGAGCTCATCCGCAATATATCGACCAAGACGCGCCCCGAGGGCGGTGCGCTCAACCTTATTCTGGATCGCTGGGTCGCCTCGTGTGCCGACGTCGACGAGTCGGTCGTCAATGCCCAACTGGCCCCGCTCGAGGAGATGGTCCACGGCTTCGACTTCACCCGCATGCTCCGCCGCTATCGCATGGCCGCATCCGGGGGCGACGAAGAGGCCATGAGCCGCGTGACCAAATGGATTCGCGGCGAATACCGCACCAAGAGCGAGGCACGCGCCGAGCTGGGCTCCTCGACCATCATCAGCGATGACGACTGGTACGACTACGTTAAGCTCATTGCGCGCTTTTTGGTCTGCAGCGGCTACAAGGGCATGCTGGTGCTCATCGACGAACTCGTGAATCTGTATAAGATTCCCAACGCCATCACGCGCCAATACAACTACGAAAAGATCCTGACCATGTACAACGACACACTTCAGGGCAAGGCGCAGTACCTGGGCATGATCATGGGCGGCACGCCAACCTCCATCGAAGACCGCCGCCGCGGCGTGTTCTCCTACGAGGCCCTGCGCAGCCGACTCGCTCAGGGTCGCTTTGCGCGCGAGGACCTTAAGGACATGCTCGCGCCCATCATCCGCCTGCAGCCACTCACCTATGAGGAGTTGCTGGTGCTCATCGAAAAACTCATGCAGATCCATGCCGGCTACTTTGGCTGGACACCCACGCTTACCGAAAACGACTTGGTGGACTTTCTCAAGATTGAGTTTGGCCGCGTGGGGGCCGACACGCATCTGACGCCCCGCGAGGTCATCCGCGACTTTATCGAACTGCTCGATATCCTGTGTCAAAACCCCGATGCTAACGTGGCCGAGCTGCTGCAAAGCGTCGGCGGCGACGCGTTGGCGCCGGCAACCGCAACAGGCGACACCGATACCGCAGGCGGCGACCGTAACTTCGCCGAATTCACCATCTAACCTGCCAATAAGCGACAGGTTTATTTTGGCAGGTTTTATCTGGGCAAACGTTGAGACTGTAATGCAGCAAGCCGTTGTCGGCAGCGTTGAGAAATTCGTTTTTGAGAGGAGGCCCCGTGAACGCCTTTGACCGCTACGCCCCGTTTATCCAAGACTTCATCTACTCCCACGATTGGGAGAGTCTGCGCTCCATCCAGGTTGCGGCGGCAGATGCCATCTTCAACACGCAAGACAATGTGCTCCTGACGGCATCCACGGCATCCGGCAAAACCGAGGCAGCCTTCTTTCCCATCCTGACCGAATTTTGGGAGAACCCGCCCACGAGCGTGGGCGCCCTCTACATTGGCCCCCTCAAAGCGCTCATCAATGATCAGTTCGTCCGTCTCAATGACCTGTGCGAAGAAGCCGACATCCCTGTCTGGCACTGGCATGGCGATGTCTCGCAATCACACAAGGCTAAACTCATCAAAAAACCGAGCGGTATCCTACAGATTACGCCCGAGTCGCTCGAGGCGCTCCTGATCCATAAGCACATGGCGATCCCGCGCATGTTTTGCGACCTGCGCTATGTGGTTATCGACGAAGTCCATTCGCTCATGCGCGGCGACCGCGGCGGGCAGACGCTCTGTCTTATCGAGCGCCTCTCGCGCATGGCAGGCGTGCAGCCCCGCCGCATTGGCCTTTCGGCCACCATCGGCGACCCCGAGCGCACGGGCGCCTTTCTCTCGCAGGGAACGGGGCGCGACTGCGTTATCCCCCGCTTTGAGGAACCGCGCCGCGTGTGGCGCATCTCCATGGAGCACTTCTACAACTCGGGCCCCCAGGCTCAGCAGCGGGGATTCGTAGGCACAGGTCCGCAGGAAGCCGAAGTGCTCGCATACGAGCGCATCGAGGCGGTGGCGCCCACGGCACTGCCGGCCGACACCAAAGACATGCGCCGCAGCGGACAGCTCACACAGGAGGAGCGCCGTCAACGTCGCGAACGGGCACAGGATAAGGCTACCTCCGGGAACCGCCGCACTTCTTCGGCCCCCGAGGGCGAAGTCGATATCCCTCGGGCCGCTGAGCAGGCGCTCCTCAACCCCACCGACACCGCGCCCGAAAACGCCGATCCCGGCATGGGCTATATCTTCGAACACACCCGCGGGCGCAAGTGCTTGGTCTTTGCCAATTCGCGCGAGGAGGCAGAGGCCGTGTGCTCCATGCTGCGCAGCTACTGCGAGAGCCGGCACGAGCCCGACCGCTTTCTCATCCACCATGGCAATCTTTCGGCATCGCTGCGCGAGACGGCCGAGGAACTCATGCGCGATGAGGAGCAGGCGCAGACAACCGTCACCACCTCCACGCTGGAGCTCGGTATTGATATCGGCCGTCTGGAGCGTGCCTTCCAGATCGACGCGCCGTTTACCGTCAGCTCCTTTTTGCAGCGTATGGGGCGCACGGGCCGCCGCGATCTTCCGCCCGAGATGTGGTTTGTCATGCGCGAGGAGGAGCCCGAGCCGCGCACGATGATGCCCGAAACGATACCTTGGAAGCTCCTGCAGGGCATCGCGCTCGTACAACTCTATCGCGAGGAAAAGTGGGTCGAGCCACCCGAGCTCGATCGTCTCCCCTACAGCCTGCTCTATCACCAGACTATGTCGACCCTCGCCAGCACCGGCGAGCTCACGCCGGCCGAACTTGCCCAGCGCGTGCTCACGCTCAGCTATTTCCACCGTGTCTCGGCAGACGATTACCGTGTGCTGCTACGTCACCTCATTAAGATCGACCATATCCAGGTCACCGAAGGTGGCGGGCTCATCGTGGGTCTCGCGGGCGAGCGCATCATCAACAACTTTAAGTTCTACGCCGTGTTCCAGGAAAACGAGGAGTTTACCGTCCGGAGCGAATCGGCCGAGCTGGGCACGATCGTTAATCCGCCCCCGCCCGGTGAGCGCATCGCCATCGCCGGACACTGCTGGATTGTCGAGGAAGTGGACTGGAAGCGTCATACCGTCTTTGCCACGCAGGTCAAGGGCCGTGTGCCGGCCTACTTTGGCGACTGCCCCGGCGACATCAATACACACGTACTCGAGCGCATGCGCAAGGCGCTCAACGAGCACGCGGCATATCCGTACCTCATGGGCAACGCACGGGCTCGCTTGGCGCAGGCTCGTCATACCGCCGAGATTTCGGGCGCGGGAGCTAAGCCGCTCATCAATCTGGGTGGCGACACCTGGGTGCTCTTCCCCTGGTTGGGCAGCTACGCCTTCCTAGCACTCGAGCGCATGCTTAAAATCAAATGCGCCGCTGAGCTGGGCCTTCGCGGACTCGACCCGTCACGCCCGTACTTTATGCAGTTTAAGATGAAGGCCGACGAGGAGACGTTCTTTGAGGTGCTCGCCGCCGAGGCCGAAAAGGACTTCGATCCCATCGAGCTCGTCTATCCTGGCGAGGTGCCTTACTTTGACCGCTACGACGAGTTTGTTCCCGAAGAGCTCGTGCGCAAGGGCTTTGCCGAAGGCGTGCTCGACATAGAGGGCATGAAGCAGCGCGTTCACGGCTGGCGCGACCACGCCTAAGACCAGTCTTTTTTGGGACGGGGAGACTTACTTGTCGTGAAGGACGGTGCCGAGGAAGTCGGTGTCGAAGGGCACGGCTTCGGCAAAGGCGTAGTCGCCGTCGCTGGCGATGAGCAGGTAGTTTTCCTCGCCGCTGAACTTCGCATCGCCACATGGGACCACCCAGGCGTGGACGAATACCTCGAGTGCCGTGGCAGCGCAGTCGCGAAGGAACGTCACATCGCTCCCCTCGTTTGCGCTCACGATATTGGCCACGTAGATACCCCCGGGGTTCAGGCTGCCCCGCACCAGGCGCAGCGCCTCAACGGTCGCCAGCTCGCGCACGGGCTCGGCACCGCCAAAGCAATCGCTCACGACCACGTCATAGCGACGATGGCCCACGCTCGTCACACCCAGATACGAGCGAGCCTCAGCGGTAATCACTCGCAGGCGATCGCCCACCGTGCGCTCCAGCTCGTCCAGGTAGAACCAACGGCGCGCCAGGCGCGTAATCTCGGCATCGTACTCAATGACGTCCATGCGCAAGCTCTCGTGCGACATCAGCGCAAACTTGGGATAGGCAAACCCGCCGCCGCCCAGCATAAGCATGCGGTCGATACCATGACCATAAGCATCGCGCATGGCATCCTCGGCCTCAAACACGCCGTCAAACGCACGATAGTACGCAAAGACGGGCTCTGTCCAACGCTCGCCAACGTAGGTCGCGCTTTGGTAGACGCTGCCTTGCACCAACACGCGGACTTCCTCACCGCTCTCATCGTGCACGCGCTTCACACGCGCCAACCCATTGCGGGTCCTCGCGACCTGCAGGCAGGCGGCGCGAACAGCGACGGCGGCCGCACCGAGCGCCGCAGCTCCCAGGGCAACGCCGGCAACGACGCCAGCAGAAACACTCGGCTTGTTCATCTAGAGCTCCTTTTGCAGATAGAGTCCATGGTCGTAAAAACCCAAATGGCGATAGTACTCACGCGTGCCGATCGCACTGATCACGTTGATGCGTGCATAGCCCGCATCCCGAGCAATCTCGCACGCACGCTCCACCAACGAGCGCCCCAGTCCATGATGCTGAGCCGCCTGGCCTTGATCGCCCACGCGCGCTGCTATGCCATACACGTGCACCTCGCGAATCATCGCCTCGTCCGGCGTCGTCGGCAACTCGTCCGCACGCGCGGCAACAAACGCGCGGTCGGGCAGCGACAAGCGCAAAAAGCCCGCGATCTTGCCCCGCGGCGTCACCCACTGCAAAAAGCGCTCGTAAGTCACCGGCGTTTCGTACGCCACTTCCTCATCAAGAGAAAGCTCATCCAAGTCGGCACCCGCGGTACTGATCTCGCGATAGCGAATCTCGCGCACCACTGCGCCTTCTCCACGAGCCGCCAAGCGATTCTCGACGAGCTGACGCAGGTTGGGCTTCTTGTTGCCCACCATAATGTCGTCGGAACTAAAGTCGCGGATCATGCGACTGATGCGGCAGAACGCCGGCGTCACCACGATGTCGTCGGCAAGCACATCGAGCAGCTCTTCCTCGGTATAGGGACGCCACTCGCCGCGCTCATAGCAGCCCACCAGACGCGAGCCCTCGATGAGCGCACACGGGTAGACCTTGACCTCGTCGGGCATAAAGGCCCCCTCGGTCATAAAGCGCTCGTAGTCGCGCTTGTCCCCCTCGGGTGTGGCGCCCAGCAAGTTGAGCATAAAATGCGCATGAATCTTAAAGCCAAACAGGCGCGCAAGCGAAAACGCCCGCTCGATCTGCGCCACCGAAATGCGACGCTCGTTGATATCGAGCAGGTGCTGGTCGAGGCTCTGGATACCCATCTGAATCTTGGTGCAGCCCAGGCGGCGGATGAGCGTGAGGGCCTGCGGCGTTACGGCATCGGGGCGCGTCTCGATAACGAGTCCCACCACGCGATGCTTCGCCGTCTCGTTGATGCGCTGCTGACGCTCGAGCTCCTCCATCGTTGCCGTCTGCCACTCGGTGACCTCGCCCCACGGCGTGCCAGGGCCGTACAGACGACGCACCGCGCGGTTATAGCCGCCCACGGCAGCATCCACACGCTCCTGCTCGTCGGCAACGCCGGCAGCGAGCTTGGCCTCGTCTGTCGCAATGCCGGCAGCCCGATAGCACTCGCGGCGCTCTGTTACCACCGGCGGCAGGGCATCGGCGGGAGCGTCATCGAGCAGGCGCCCCGCCTCGGCACGGCTGATGCCCGGACGCGCCAACATGGGGTTTGCCGCCACGCCGGCGACGGCATCGTCATTGAGCGCACGGAAAAGCTCGGACATAAACCACGTCTGATACCCTTGCGGATAGTCGCTCCAGGTGCCACCGAGCACGATAAGCTCGATCTTGTCGGTCGCATGCCCCATCTGCGAAAGTGCGGTCAGGCGAGCGCTCACCTGCAAATACGGGTCAAAGCAGTTTTGCTCCGCACGGGCGCATGCCGGCTCGGCATGCAGATAGCTTTTGGGCATGCGCAGATCGTTGGGGCAAAACAGGCAATCGCCCGAACAGGGCCACGGCTTGGTGATGACGGTAATGGTCGCCACGCCCGAAGCCGTGCGGCGCGGCTTCATGCGCAGCACCTGCAGCAGCTGACGCTCCAGCTCGGCATCGACATTCCATCCAGCCCAACGAGCCGGCTTCTCACGTTTAACCCGCTGGTAGAACGGCAGCAGACGGCGCTTGGCCAGATCTCGTTTGTCGGCACCCTCACGGCGCGCCTCGGCATGTATCAGTTTGACGAGCGCCTTGTCGTCCACGGTCTCACCGCGACGCAGAGCCTCGAGTATGTTCAAAATAATCTGTTCCATGCCCCCATTGTAAAGGCAAAGGCGCCGGAGCCAGTCACGGCCCCGGCGCCTCCATCAAAGAGCATGCCTATATGCACCGATCTCCGAAAACCGCATGTCACACCGATTCGAACGACATGTCGCCCGAACCGACCTTAAAACGATACGTTGCAGACTTGTCACCGTTGTCGAATTCAGCATTCAATATGGTCTCGCCATCGTAGCCAAGCGGAAGGAAATCGCTCTCAAAGTCACCGCTGCCCACGGTGAGGCTCGCCTTAAAGCCCGTAGAGTTCGGAACCGATATCTCCACATCGCCCGAGCCCACGCTTACGTCCATCGACTTCGCGGGGGCCTGGTAGAGCTCGAACGCCACATCGCCCGAACCTACCTTGGCATTCAGGGTGTCGGTTACAGTACCAGCAAACTCGATGTCTCCCGAGTCCAACGTCAAATCAAAGTCGTGGCACGCAATGTCCGCGACCGTCAGGTCTCCCAACCCCACGTTTGCCGTAATGCCCATCATGTTATCGGCAAGCTCACGCGGCAGTTCAATGGTGACCTTACGGTCATGGGCACGCTCGTCATCGCAGTCGAACTGGCTAATCTTGAGTGTAGAGCCCTCGATCTTGACCAGATTCTGAGTGGCGGCATCGGAAGCAGACACCCCCTTTGCAACGTACCCGCTTTCGATGACACGCACCGGTCCGCCAGAGACACGTTTAACCTCGACCGTTCCCGACGTCACATCCAAGTCGAGCGATTGGAACGCGTCTTCGTCAAAAGTCGTGCTCGAAAGCTGCTGAGGCCGAGCGGAATAGTTACCGCCATCCAAAAGATCGTCCTCGTCAAGCATATCATCCATACCAGACAAGCCGGGTACAACATCGTCGAGATCCCACGGGCCATCAAAATGAATCAAAGTTCGCGAAACGCCAAACACAAGCCCGATAATCAGTACAAACGCTCCGATGCCAACGCCCAAGCGTACCTTCGATTCATGCGAAAGCCTCATCATTCATCACCCTCTTTGACGCTCGGCTCAGCGGTGATCGCGGTAGCCACGTCAGTATTAACCGCAGCGGAAACATCCTGAGCCTTAGCCGCCTCCGGCGCCGGACCAACCTGAATATCCCCGCGCGCCCAATCGCCATCGAGCGCACGCGCCACCCAGTGATAGATGGGGATCGTAAAGAAGATGAGCGCAGCAAAGGGGCCGGCGCCAAACGGGAACATCAGCAAAAAGAACAGTAGCCAGCACACGGCCCAATACGGGAACGACTGAAACGGACCCTTCACCGGAGTCACGCTGGTCGCACCGGCACCCGTCACCTGAGCCGTCGCCGCATTAGCTGCCTGCGCGCTCCAGCTTGCCGCTTGCGCCGCCTTGGCGGCGGCATCACTCGCCTGCGTTGCCGCCTCGGTAGCACGTGCCGCCGCCTCATGGGTACGGGCGCGCTCCGCTGCCTCGGCCTCGCGCTGACGGGCGCGGTCCTCGTTCTCAAACTCGATATCGTCCTCGATCTCATCGCTCGGATTGAGGAGCTCGTCCAAACTCACGCCATAGAGTTTTGCGAGCGAGATCAGGTTCTCGGTATCGGGCGAGCTCTCCGCACGCTCCCATTTACTGACCGCCTGGCGCGACAGCCCCAGCTTTCGCGCCAGCCCTTCTTGGCTAAAACCCTTGCTGCGACGAAGGTCGGCGAGCCGCTGCGCAGTTTCTACATTCATGGTTCCTCCTATGCGATGCCAGCCGTGCCGCCGGACCGTTTTTGTTCTTAAGGCGCCTTGCACAGTTAAAAATCTATCCGCCACCGCCAAAAGCATGCCACCTATTCTAGTGAGATTTTTGACAACCGGCGGTTGCGGGTGCATATGAGCTGCGGAAATGTGTCCAAACAAAGCAATGACCCGCAGCTCGGTTGTCCCCGTTGCGGCGTTAACGGTAGTATGGTCGTACTGTTTATTCCGCACCGCCAACGGAGGGAGTTCCGCGCCGTGAACCGCGATTTCGCCTCATCGCTCATTCAGCTCAACAATACGTTCTATCGCGAGCACTCCGCCTCCTTCTCCGATACGCGCCAGGCACCGTGGCCCGGCTGGGTACGCACCATGGACATAGCGCTCGAGCAGCTCGACGTCGCCACGATCGAGCATCCCGTCCGCGTCTTCGATCTCGCCTGCGGCAATATGCGATTCGAGAACTTTGCCGCCGGCGGCACACTTGCCGCCAAGGGCGTCGACGGCGCAAACCCCTCGGCAGACGCCAGCTGCCCCTTCGAGTTCTATGGCGTCGACTCGTGCCAAGACCTGGCCATCGATGCACATGGCCACGCGCTGCGCATTCCCAACCTGCACTTCCAGGAACTCGATGTGCTCGACGCCCTCATGAGGCTCAACCCCGCCGAGACGCCCGATACGCTCTTTGACGCCCCGCTCGCCGACATCTCGGTCTGCTTTGGCTTTATGCACCACGTGCCGTCGTGCGAGTACCGCGTACGCGTGCTCGACGCCCTGGTACGCCAGACGCGCCCGGGCGGCATTATCGCCATCAGCTTTTGGGAGTTTATGAACGACGAGCGCATGGCGCGCAAGGCCGTTCGCGCCGAGGCCCGCGCCGAGCTCGCCCCACCGTTTGAGGGATACGATTCCGCACAGTTCGAGGCCGGCGACCACCTCATTGGCTGGCAAAACGACCGCCACGCCTACCGCTATTGCCATCACTTTGACGATCAGCAGATCACCGACCTGGTGCGCGGCGTCCGTACGTTCTACAAGAGCGGCGAGGTCCCCGTGCGCGAGCTCGAGCGTTTCCATGCCGACGGTCGCAGCGGTGAGCTCAACCGCTATGTGATTCTCAAGCGCCTGTAGGTATCGGCGACTCGCCGCCGAGCCGCACCGCATCTTTCGGGCAAACCATGCCCACCTTCTTCCAACGCATTGCCGAAACGCGTAGCCATGCGTTTCGCATTTATGACCAAGGAGCCTCATGGGAGCCGTCCACGTTCGCACGCCTAAGAACTTTGTACTCGAGGAGCGCCTGGAGCGCTACGCCGATGCGATTGAGACGAACCCCGAGGCCTATGTCGGAGATTGGCGCGCGGCTTGCGCGCCAGTTGGCAGCAAGCCTTTCGAACACCTGCACCTGGATCTTGGCTGCGGCAAGGGAACCTACCTTGTAGAGCGCGCGGTCAACGAGCCAAACACGCTCTTTATCGGTATGGACCAGGAGCCCATCTGCATCGCCTATGCCGCGCAGAAAATCTGCGAGCAGGAACTGACCAACGCACTCGTCCTGCCCCGAGGCGCTGCATCGCTGCCGCAGCTGTTTGCCGCAGGCGAGCTCGATGCCATCACCATCAACTTTCCCACGCCGCAGCCCAAGGCCAAATACGCCAAAAAACGACTCGTCCATGTCGACCATTTGATGCTCTACCGCCCGCTCTTTGCAGCCGGCGCCACCGTCACGCTGCGCACCGACAGCAAGCCACTACGCGACTACGCCCTGGGGCAGTTTGCCGCGGCCGGCTACGACACGCTGTGGGCAAGTGACGACGTCCGTCGCGACCATCCCGAGCACCCCGAGACCGAATACGAGCAGCGCACCCGCGATATGGGTGCCGTCGTCTATGGCATTTGCGCCACACCCGGCGCGCAGCCCACCGACGAACAGCTCACAGCGGGTCGCATGCAGGAGCAAAGTCTTGCCTGCTACCTGCCCGATAACCTCGATGAGCTCACCTATGTGCCTCTGGGCATGGAAGAAGCCGTCGAGAACTTTAGAAACCGCGCCCGCAAGGGCAAGAAGCGCTTACCGCAGGAGTCCTAGGGGCTTCTGATGGTCGCGGCATCGGCAGACAAGCGCAAATAAGCGCCAGCGAACGATCCTCAGACCTAAGTGAGTAGACTTTTTAGCAATAGCCAAGCACAACCCGCATAGCGAAAACTAAAACCGCAGGTAGAGCCCTTGCGCAAAAGCCATGTGCTCGCGATATTGCAAAAAGTCTACTCACTTAGCTGGCAACTGCACCAAACGGCTGGGCAGAACGCCCATTTCCTGCATTTTCTCGCGCGCTGGCACCCCGCGCCGCCGCTACGCCATAATAGTTGGCGGACAATCGCGAGAGAAAGCAAACACATGGCACAGACCACGACAGATACCGCCGCCAGCACCGTCTCCGGCGCCGGCGCCGCCAGCTCATTCTCGGGCGGCACGGGAACCGAGGCAGAGTTCGGTTCGCTCGGCGCGCTCTCCCCCACCTGGTGGGAGCCCGAGGACGGCAGCGAGCCCGAACCATGGCTCACGCCCGATCAAGCCTTCGAACGCTTCTTTGAATGGACGAGCAATCGCGGCATTGAGCTGTGGGATCACCAGGAAGAAGCCCTCATGGATCTGGCTGCCGGCGATCACGTCATTTTAGGCACACCGACCGGATCGGGTAAATCTCTCGTCGCGCTGGGCATGCTCTTTATGGGCATGGCGCAGGGCAAACGTTGCTATTACACGGCCCCCATCAAGGCCTTGGTCAGCGAAAAGTTCTTCGACCTGGTACAGGTGCTCGGCCGCGATAACGTAGGCATGATCACCGGCGACACGCATATCAACACCAAGGCGCCCGTCATCTGCTGCACGGCAGAGATCCTTGCCAACGATGCACTGCGTGAGGGCGAGGACGCCGACGTGGGCTGCGTGGCCATGGACGAGTTCCACTACTTTGCCGACCCCGATCGCGGCTGGGCCTGGCAGGTGCCGCTGCTCACCCTGCCCCACACGCAATTCATGCTCATGAGCGCCACGCTCGGCGATGTCACCGCGATCGCCGCCTCGCTCGAGGAACACACCGGCGCTACCTGCGACTTGGTCGTCGATGCCCCACGCCCCGTGCCGCTGAGCTACGACTACGTGACGACCTCGCTTGAGGGCACCGTCGAGCTCGCAATGCGCCGCGGCGAGGCCCCGCTCTACATCGTGCACTTTAGCCAGGACGCCGCACTTGCGACGGCGCAATCCCTCGCCAACTTTGGTATTGCCAGCAAGGAGCAGCGCGAGGCCATCAAGGAGGCGGCCAAGGGCACGAGCTTCTCGACGGCCTTCGGCAAGATCCTCAAGCGCTTGCTCGGCTGCGGCGTCGGCGTGCACCATGCTGGCATGTTGCCGCGCTATCGCCTGCTGGTCGAGCGCTTGGCGCAGCAGGGCCTGCTGCCCGTCATCTGCGGTACCGATACGCTCGGCGTCGGCATCAACGTACCCATCCATACCGTGGTGCTCACCGCGCTCACCAAGTTCGACGGCTACAAGATGCGTCGCCTGCGCGCCCGTGAGTTTCATCAGATCGCTGGTCGCGCCGGTCGCTCGGGCTTCGATACCGAGGGCATGGTGATCGCCGAGGCACCCGAGCACGAGATCGAGAATGCCAAGCTTATGGCCAAGGCGGGCGACGATCCCAAAAAGCTCCGCAAGATTAAAAAGAAGAAGGCCCCCGAGGGCTTTGTCACCTGGAACAAGCAGACCTTTGAGCGCCTGTTCGAGACGCAGCCCGAAACACTCAAGCCGCGCCTTCGCATCACACACTCCATGGTGATTAGCGTGGTCGAGCAGGGCGGCGACGCTCGCGCCCGCGTGCACGACCTCATAGAGACAAGCCTGCAAACGCCCGAGGAAAAGGCGAAGCTCGAGGTTCGTGCCGACGAGATCTTCGCCACGCTCATCGACTCCGGCGTCGTCGTGCGCACCGAGGTGCCGCCCGCACCCGACACCCCGACTGACGCCGCACCAGACATCGACTATGCGCTGACGGTCGATCTGCCCGAGGACTTCGCGCTCGATCAGCCGCTCTCGCCGTTCTTACTTGCCGCATTGGAGCTGCTCGATCCCGAGAGCGAGACCTATACCATGGATCTGATCTCAATGGTCGAGGCAACGCTCGAGGATCCCAAGCAGGTGCTGCGCGCACAGGAGCGCGCCGCACGCGATCGCGCTATGGCCGAGATGAAAGCCGACGGCATTGAATATGAGGAGCGTCTGGAGCGCATTCAAGACGTCACGTATGAAAAGCCGCTCGAGGATTTGCTCGACGCCGCCTTTGACAAGTACTGCCAGGAAGTGCCCTGGGCCAACGACTATCAGCTCTCTCCCAAGAGCGTCCTGCGCGATATGCTCGAAAGCGCGAGCGATTTTAAGGGCTACATTCAAAAGCTCGGCATCGCCCGCTCCGAGGGCATTTTGCTGCGCTACCTGGCAGAGGCCTATCGTTCGCTCGACCGCACCGTGCCCATCGAGAAGCGCGACGAACGCCTGCGCGACATTATCTCGTGGCTGGGCTTTGTGGTGCGCTCGGTGGACTCGAGCCTGGTAGACGAGTGGGAGAACGCCGGCAACCCGGCAGCCCTCGATGCCGCACCGCCACAGGGCATCGACGAGGTCGTGGCGGACCGCCGAGGCTGCACGTTGCTGGTGCGCAACGCACTCTTCCGCCGCGTGACCCTTGCCGCTCGCGAGCACGTTCGCGACCTGGGCGAGCTCGACGACGACTGGGGCATGAGCGAGATCCGCTGGCAAAAAGCACTCGACGCTTACCACGAGCAGCACGAGGAAATCCTCACCAACGGCGACGCCCGCAGCGCCGCGATGTTTTCCATTGACGAGTCCGACGAGAAGACCGCGCACGTATGGCACGTGCACCAGATCTTTGCCGACGAGGATGGCGACCACGATTTTGGCATCATGGGCGATGTCGATCTGGACGCCACGCAAGACGGCGGCGAGGTCATCTTCAAAAACTACCGCGTCGGCTTTATCGAGGACCTGCTCGAGGACTAGCCGAACATACTGGAACGAAACGAAGCGGGGCCGTTGGCAATATCGCCAGCGGCCCCGCTTTTGCACGATCCGCTATGCCCTACTCGGCATCCTCGACCTCATACGAATCCGCCTCGGCCGGCTTATCGTTTGTCTCTGACGCAGCCCCGCGCGCCTCGTCAAACGCCGCCTTCATGGTCTTGTTGCCCCACGTGAGCTTGCGAATGGTAAGATCGTCGGCTTTCTTGTTGGCTAGGCGCAGATTGTTCTCGGAGGACAGCAACGCCTCCTTGGTTTTCTGTAGATGGCTAATCGTCTTGTCGATCTCATCAATCGCCGTTTGGAACTTGCGGCTCGCGATCTCGTAGTTGCGACCGAAATCATTCTTGAACTTTTCCATCTTGGCTTCGAAGTTCGTGACGTCGATATTCTGCTGTTTGTACTCCGCCAGCTCCTGCTTATAGCGAAGCGAACCCATGGCGGCGTTGCGCAGCAGCGTGATCATGGGAATGAAGAACTGCGGGCGGATTACGTACATCTTCTCGTAGCGATAGCTCACGTCCACGATGCCGGCGTTGTAAAGCTCGCTCTCGGGCTCGAGCAGCGTGCAGAGCACCGCGTACTCACAGCCTTTCTGGCGACGATCGTGATCGAGTTTCTTAAAGAAGTCCTCGTTTTTATGCTTGGTCGCAGTCTCGTCGTTCTCGTTTTTCATCTCGAACATAATCGAAATGACCTCGTTGCCGCTCGCATCGCACTCGCGGAAGATAAAGTCGCCCTTGGTACCCTCGGACGCATCGTTATCTTTCTCGAAGTACGCGTTGGGAAACGCCGTCATGCGCAGACGGTTGAACTCAGTCTCGCAGTGCTGCTCGAGCGACTCGCCCACCATCTTGGTGGACAGGCGGACCTTCATGTCCTTAAGGCGCTCAATCTCTTCATCCTTGTAGCGAATCAGGTCATCGCTCGCGCGCTTGGCCTGCGCGAGCTCGAGCTCGTGTGCCGCCTTGGCTTGCTCCTCGCGAGAATCGCGCACCGCCAGCTCGCTCGTCAGCTTGGCACGTGCCTCATCGCGCTCTCGTTCCGCCGCGGCGACCGCCTCCGACAGGTTCATTTTTGCCTTCAGCTCCTGCTCGCGCAGCTGCGCACGCAGGCCCTCGGCCTCCTGCTCAGACTGAGCCTTTGCGGCGGAAAACTTCTCCTGTACCGTCGCACGGTAGTCAGCAAGTGCGCGCTCGGCCTCGCTGCGAGCGGCATCGAGCTCACGCTGCGACTCGGCCGCAGCAGCGGCAAGCGCCATCTCCTGGGCCCTGTCCGCCGCGGCAAGTCTGGCCTGCAGCTCGGCAATCTGCGCATCGCGTGTGGCTAAATCGTTTTGAGCGGCATTGCGCGCCGAAGCCTCGGCAAGCTTGGCTTCGTCATCCTTGCGTCCCAGCTGCGCACGCAAATTGTCGATCTCGCGCTGAAGCTCGGCATTCTCCTTTTGAGCGTCGGCACGGGCCTCAACCGCCGCGCGCTGGCTTGCGCTCTCGCGCTCTGCGGCAGCGCCCTCGAGCTTGGCGCGCAGCTCGTAAAGCTCGGCATCGCGCTTGGCAACCTCTTGTGCCAGCTGTTGAGCTGCAGCGTTCTTCTGCTCGGTAAGTTGAGCGTTGCGCTGAGACTCTGCCTTTTGCAAGGCAGCCGTCGAAAGCGAGCGCTCAAGCTCCAGCGCCTGCTCGCCCTCACGCTGGACTGCCTTCACACGCTCATCCAGGTCGCGCGAAAACTCGGCATTGCGCACTTGTTTGACAATCTCCGCATAGCCGGACGCATCGACCTTAAAAACTTCGCCACAATGCGGGCACTTGATCTCGTTCATAGCAGCTCCTCGATGGACGCAAATTTCAACCGCCTACACTCTACCGCGCCGCACGGACAAAAAAGGCGCCGCTGCCATAATGGCAACGGCGCCAGAACCACCGCAAAGGGGACAGGCACCTTTGTGGTGGTTTGTGCGGTGGTTCGAGAATTACAGTCCAAAAAAACCGAGAATCTGGTCACGGCTTACGGGCTTGTAATCGTTGGCGTCGAGGCCGACATCGTAACGAAAGATGGGGCGCTCGCGGTCGCGATTGCGCGCGTTGGTGCGGTCTCCTCTGCTGTGGATATGCCCGTGCAGCATGATGGCGCCGCGCGCCTTGCCATTCCAACTGAGCATGGGGTAATGGCTCATCACCAGGCGATGACCCTTGGCATAGCCGGGAGCAATCTCCAGGTAATCGCGCACGTCTTCCCAAATCTGCGGTGCGTCGGGATCTTCCCAGTCGCCGTCATGGTTGCCACGGATAAGCGTCACATTCTTGCATTCGATACGCTCGCGCAGGCGCACAGCATCCGCCAGGGGCAAACGATAGGTAAAGTCACCCAGAATATGGAGGCGATCATCCGCAGCCACGCACTCATTGATGGCATCGATGACCTTGCGATTCATCTCCTCGACCGAGCCAAACGGCCGGTCCATGTCGTGCAAGATATTCGTATCGCCCAAGTGCAGGTCGGCGGTAAACCACATCATCGTCTCTGTCCTCATTTCGCAACGCATCAAACTCGTGCTAAGTATACAGACACAGCGATGCGGCGGTTAGCCAAAGAGCCCGCCGAACAGACCGCGTCGGCGCTTGTCTTGCTTTTTCGAAGCGTCGCCCTGAGTTTTCTTACCCTGCCGTTTCTTGCGGTCCTGCTCCAACTCATCGTCATCGAGCAGCATATCCCACTCAAACGGATCATCTGTCAGATCTAACAGGTCATCGTCATCAAACATGACCGCCTCCATCGCCGACTAGCGAGCATCCACCACATAGAGCCCAACGCGCACCTGATGCCACGGGCTGCGCTCGGGGGCAACCTGTTGCACGAGGGCCTCAAATACGTCTTCGTGGCCGTAATACATCATCAAGGACAGCGGGCCGACCTCGTTTCCCGGAACATAGCCAAGCTTGGTGTTGCCGTAATAGATCGCAACCGCCTCGGGGTCATGGGGATTATCGCGCTCGGCACACAGCGTCAGCTTATCGCCCACTTTAAGATCGCCCAAGACCAAGGCGCCATCGGCATACTGAAATCCTGCAATATGAAACGACAAAAGAACACGTGAAGGCTCGTACATGGCAACTCCTCTAACGGCTGGATAAACCAGCGTTTAACCTTACAGAGAAGTCTACGAACTCGCGCGGCCACAAATTCGCCCCACCCGCGCCTTTTCGACCGTTTGTCGCTATGCCATCTGATTCTAATGCACAAACATGCGCACGAACTTGTGCTTCCAGCTTGCATAAGGGGCATAGCGGAATGGCACGTCCAGCCATGTTGCTTTGTTCACGATGCTCTTCTTGTGGCTAAACGTATCGAAGCTCTCGCGGCCATGGTACTGGCCCATACCGCTCGCACCCATGCCGCCAAAGCCCATATGGCTCGTAGCCAAGTGCATGATCGTGTCGTTGACGCAGCCACCACCAAAGGGCACGCAGCGCACAAAGCGCTGCTGAGCCGCACGGTCCTGGCTAAAGATATACAGGGCCAGCGGCGTCGGACGATCCGTAACAAACGTCTCGGCCTCGTCTAAGCTCTCAAACGTCAGCACCGGCAAGATGGGACCGAAGATCTCCTCCTGCATCACGGCGTCATCGAGGGTCACACCGTCCAAAATCGTCGGCTCAATCTTGAGCGAAGCCTCGCGTGCGGCACCCCCAAGCACGACCTTATCGGGATCAATCAACCCGCGCACGCGCGCAAAATGCTTGGCGTTGACGATATGCCCGTAGTCCTCGTTATCGAGCGGATGTTCACCAAACATACGGCGGGCCTCTTCCTTGATAAGGCCCAGCAGCTCGTCGTGCACGCGCGCATCGACCAGCAGGTAGTCGGGCGCCACGCAGGTCTGCCCCACGTTGAGCCATTTACCAAAGGCGATACGCCGCGCCGCGACCTTCAAGTTTGCCGTCGCATCCACGATGCAGGGACTCTTTCCGCCCAGCTCAAGCGTCACGGGCGTCAGGTTTTTACTTGCGCGCTCCATGACGAGCTTGCCGACCGGAACGCTACCGGTAAAGAAAACCTTGTCCCAGCACTCATCGAGCAGTGCTTCGTTCTCGGCACGGCCGCCTTCTACAACCGTCACCAGGCGCGGATCAAATGCCTCTTCGCAGATTTGCTTGAGCACCGCGCTCGATCCCGGGGCATAGGCGCTCGGCTTGATGACCACGGTATTGCCCGCGGCAAGGGCTCCAGCGAGCGGCTCGAGCGTCAACAAAAACGGATAGTTCCATGGAGCCATGATGAGCGTGACGCCATAGGGCACGGCCTGCGTCTTACACACGCTCACGGCGTTGGCGAGGTCGCACGGGCGCAGGCGCGGGCGACTCCATCGAGCAACATGCGCAATCTGATGTCGAATCTCGGAAAGCGACGTGCCGATCTCGCACATATAGGCCTCGTCATGCGACTTCCCCAAATCGGTCTTGAGCGCATGGGCGATATCGGCCTCGTGGGCCCGCACCGCATCGCGTAAACTCACGAGCGCGCGACGTCGAGCATCGACATCAAACGTGGCGTGCGTCTTAAAGTAGGCGCGCTGATCGCCGACGATGCGCGCAATTTCCTCGGTGTTCATGGACCCTCCTAGTTCTCGTCTTCAAACATACCACCCGCAACCACCTCGTACATACGCTCGAGCTCCAAACGGTCCATCAAAAGTGGAACGGGGTATAGCGGATTGGCCTCGGCATCGGCATGGGCCGCCATTTGCGGAATATCGGAGCGGCGAATGCCCGTCACATATTTGGGAATGCCCAAGGCGGCATTCATGCGGTCGACCCAATCGATAAAGGCCTCGGCCGCAAGACTGTCCTGCGCGTTAGCCGGCGCGATACCGGCCATGCGAGCAAGATCGGCAAGCTTGGGGGCGGCGGCGTCACCATAAGCGCGAAGCATGTGCGGCAGGATGATCGCGTTGGCCAAACCGTGCGGAATTCCGTATCGGCCGCCCAGACTGTGCGCGATGGCATGCACGTATCCGACATAGGAGCGGGTAAATGCAACACCCGCTTTATACGCCGCCGAAAGCATATTGCGACGAGCGCGCATGTCGTCGCCATGCTCATAAGCCTCGGGCAAATTGTCGTGGATGAGCTGGACCGCCTGACGCGCCATCTTGCGCGTGTAGGGCGTGGTGCTACGGCCGATAAAGGCCTCGACGGCATGCGTCAGGGCATCCATGCCCGTCTGCCCCGTAATGGAGGCGGGCAGGCCGCGTGTAAACTCGGGGTCGTGCACCGCAAAGCGCGGGATAAGCACAAAGTCGTTAATGGGGTACTTGTAGTGCGTCTCGTCATCGGTGATAACCGCCGCGAGTGTGACTTCGCTTCCCGTGCCTGCCGTGGTAGGGACGGCGATGAGCAGCGGCAGGCGACGATGAATCCGCAGCAGGCCGCGCATCTTGTTGATGGGCTTGTTTGGCTGCGCAATACGTGCGCCCACGCCCTTGGCGCAGTCCATGGCTGATCCTCCGCCAAAGCCGATAATGGCCCGGCAGGCGCTCTCTCGGTACAGGGACGCCGCTTCCTCCACGTTTGAGACCGTGGGGTTTGCACGCGTTTCGGCATAGACCGAAACGCCAATCCCCTTGGATGCGAGCGCCGTCTCGAGCGGTGCCGTGAGCCCCAGACGGGCAATGCCGGGATCCGTCACGATAAGGACCTTCTGGATCGAGCGCTTTTGAAGCACCGCGGGCACATCCTCGGCATGCTCTAAAATGCGCGGCTCGGTATAGGGCAGGATTGGCAATGCAATGCGAAAAACCGTCTGATATGTTCGGCACCAGGCACGACGGGCTAGATGCATAAAGGAAACTCCTTCATTTGTTGATAGGTCAACATTTGCTCGCCCGATTGTACTCAGCGGCGTCCGTATATGACTTGCAAACCGTTAATCAATCAACATCTTCACATCTCAAAATTATTTTATTAAAAATCATTCCTAATAGGCTTCACATTTGGTTGCATTTATGGATAATAGAACTCGTCAAGACGCACGTCCGGAGAGGGCCCTTACGGGACCGGACGAGCGCACAATCGCCATCGATCGAAAGGATCGAATCATGAAGTTTGTTTGCCCCGTTTGCGGTTATGTGGAAGAGTTCGACGGCGACCAGCTGCCCGAGGACTTCAAGTGCCCCCAGTGCGGCGTTCCCGGTTCTCGTTTCCTGAAGCAGGAAGAGGGTCAGCTCGAGTGGGCTGCCGAGCACGTCGTGGGCGTCGCCAAGATGGAGGGTGTCTCCGAGGACATCGTTGCTGACCTGCGCGCCAACTTTGAGGGCGAGTGCTCTGAGGTCGGTATGTACCTGGCCATGGCTCGCGTCGCTCATCGCGAGGGCTATCCCGAGATCGGCCTGTACTGGGAGAAGGCTGCCCACGAGGAGGCCGAGCACGCCGCCAAGTTCGCCGAGCTCCTGGGCGAGGTCGTGACCGACTCCACCAAGAAGAACCTCGAGATGCGCGTTGAGGCCGAGAACGGCGCCACCGCCGGCAAGACCGATCTCGCCAAGCGCGCCAAGGCCGCTGGTCTCGATGCCATCCACGACACCGTGCACGAGATGGCTCGCGACGAGGCTCGCCACGGCAAGGCTTTCGCCGGCCTGCTAAAGCGCTACTTCGGCTAAGCCAAACGCCTGAGAGACATTCTCTAGCTTTATAAGGCCCGGACCGCATGGTTCGGGCCTTTTTCGTGTCTTGCAAACCAGTTAACGTCCCAAAAATAGGACCACCTTTGACATCGGCTTCGCGTCAAAAACTAAGCGAGTAGCCTTTTGGGAACTTGTCGAGCAGACCACCCGTATTGCTTTATAAAACCGCAGGTAGATAGCTTGCCGCAAAACAATCTGGTCGCCATCACGCTAAAAGTCTACTCACTTAGATTTGCAACCGTCCATGATCGGGCCTTTTTGTGTCTAACGGGCATCTTTTTGTCGATTTCTCCCAGTTTTGACCAGTCAACGAATAGCTCAGACCGAAGTAATGCCTCGGCCCCTTGCTCCTCCAAGCTTTTATCGCGATATTCAACATCGAGCAACCTGCATACGGCCTTAACAATCGCATGGAATCTATCATCATCGGATATCTGTCCGTGTGTCAGGAGAAATACATCGTAGCCCATGGCCTGAAGCGCCGTCATGCGGTCGGCGTCACGCAAACCATCCCCGGCTCGCCCGTGTGAGCCCTTTCCTTGGCATTCAATGGCCACCTGTCGCTCTCCGTCCGGCGAAGAAAGAAGTAGGTCGATATATACACGGGACTTGCCTACAATCGCCCGAGCACTTGCGCTTAGCGCCACTTCGACATTGAGCTCTATGCCGCAAAAACCTTCGCCTCCCAATGATCGTGGCAACCCAAGCAACAAATACGTCTCAACCTCAAAAGGCGATGCGGCACCCAGTGGAACGAGATGCGATACCGCGACAAATCGCTTGCCGTAACGCATCCCACAAACATCTGAACAAAAACGGTCAAGATCTCCGTCCAAAACCAAAGCGTCGCGCCGCCACAAATTTGAGGCGGCACCGTCCTCGGACGGGCAACGTGCCCAACCAAAGGTTGCCGGAATCGCGCCCGACTCAATTGCACGCGAAAGCTCTGCCTCGAGTGCTGCTGGCAAGGCACAAACCGTAAACAAGCCGCACATCTCCGCCAATACCAAAAGCAGCTGGAGATCCGTCAGATGCCGCGACATGATGAATGCCGTCAGCAAAGGAGATGTGACCAAAAACCCATGTTCCGTTTCCAGCACGGATTCCCTGGGAAGCTCACCAAGGAACAGCCGTTGCCTAACGCTGGCAGGACAAGTCCGCTTATTTCTCGTCCCAACCAATGTATGCAACGGCAAGCCGAGCGCAACCGCAGCCGTCGGGTTACGGGCGAGGCCATATCGCTGCCGGTCTTCTTCCGGTCGTGGAAGTGGCGGACACAAAGCGAGGGCTTGAGGAGGCAAACGCCAGTACCTAAAAGCCGATATGTCACAAAGTAGATCCTTCATAGGCACAGGAAAACACGGATTTCAACCCGGGTACTCCCGCATTGGCGCGAACGTACCGAAAAGGGCGCCGAACGGACTGTTAAGTTTTCAACAGCCTTCCCCAACTGGCCAAAAGCTTGCCAAGAACTGGACGGAGTCCTGTTGAAAACCCGCTATTTCTCTCATGCGGAAGCTTTGCACAGCAAGTGAGTAGGCTTTTTGGAAACTCCCGAGCAGGCAGGCCATCTTGTCTTGCAAGGCCGCAGGTAGACGACTTGCTGCAAAACGGTCTGGTCGGCATAACGCCAAAAGTCTACTCACTTAGGCTAGAGGGCACCCCCATTAGCTGTGATTCCAGGGTGTTTAGCGCATTTGGACTCAAATCGTCATACTGGACAAGGATTCGAGCCAAGTTTTTAGGGACAGATGCGCCATCGGCACACCAAAAGCAGTCACCGATATCGATATAAGGGATATTCGAGTGCATAAGTGCCCGCGTAAAAGAGCTTCCGCCCGCGCCACGCTCCGCAACCACGATGCAGTAAAGGCCCGCGTCTGCATGCTCGATCGAGACTTCCCCTGCCGGAAACGCCTTTCGCACAAGCGCCGTCAGGCCATCACGCGCCTCGCGAGCTCGAACGCGCACGCGGTTCACATGTCGCTCGTAATCACCCGATTCCAGCAAGCGAGCCAAAGCGACCTGGTCAACAGAACTCACCGACGAGGCGTAAAAACCAAGGTTGCGCCTAAACCGTTCCATCAGCTCATCAGGCAGGACCATATACGCCAAACGCAGGGCCGACGACAGACTTTTTGAAAAGGTGTTGGTGTAGATGACCGATTGGGCGGCATCGATCGACGCGAGCGCGGGAATCGGCTTGCCGGCAAGGCGAAACTCACAATCAAAGTCATCTTCGATGAGATACCGGTCCGGCTGCTCGGCGGCCCAGCTCAGCAGGGCATAGCGACGCGCAATGCTCGTCACAAGGCCGGTCGGATATTGGTGAGACGGCATCAGGTGAAGGACATCCGCCCCGGTTTTCTGCAGAGCGCTCAGGTCCACGCCGTCGTCATCCAACGGGATATGTCGTACTTGGCAGCCCATAGCCTGATAGATGCGCGTCAGGCGCAAATAGCCCGGATCCTCAACGGCATACACCTTGTCGGCTCCAAGCAACTGAACCAACATGGTATCGAGCAGCTGGGCGCCCGCACCGATAACAATGTTGTTGGGGTCGACATTCATACCCCTTATCCCGCGCAGATGGCGAGCAATTGCGCGTCGCAGCCGAGCAGTGCCCTGCGCCGGTGCGGGCGAAAAGATTTCGCGCTCATCTTCGGATGCCAGCGTCGCCCGTAGCGCGCTTTGCCAAAGCCGCGCCGCCTCCAAAGCAGAAGGAGAAAGCGCATCGAATCGCTCGACCTGTCCGTTGACATCATGCACGATGGGGCCCACAGAGACGGCATCTCGGTCGATGCCCTCCGCAGCCGAAGCCAAAACCGGTGCATCCGGAAGCTCGCAAGCGTAGTAGCCACGACGTGGCATTGAGCAAATATAGCCCTCAGCGAGTAACTGGCTATATGCATTCTCGATGGTAATAACACTGATTCCCAGATGACTGGCAAAGGCGCGCTTGGACGGCAGATGCTCCCCCGCCGTAATGCGTCCAGCTACGATATCATCTCGGATTTGCTGGTAAACATACTCATAGAGCGATGCTTCGCCGCGTTTTTCCAAATTGTAGTCAAGCATGAGTATATCACCTGACCTTATCGAGCTGTTCAATCTGGTATTAAGCTGACCTTATTATTATCTCGAAAACTGAGTATTTTGCCATGCCCAGCTCCCCGATAGGATTTTCTGTCAAGCAATGCACATGCCAACCAAGGGAGCAACCATGGCAGAACAGACCAGCAAGGCAGATCGCGTCAAACTCAATCGCGAGCTCGCGCAGATGCTCAAGGGCGGCGTCATCATGGACGTCACCACGCCCGAGCAGGCACGTATCGCCGAGGAGGCAGGCGCCTGCGCCGTCATGGCTCTCGAGCGCATCCCGGCCGACATCCGCGCCGCCGGCGGCGTGTCGCGCATGAGTGACCCCAAGATGATCAAGGGCATTCAAGAGGCCGTCTCCATCCCCGTCATGGCCAAGTGCCGCATCGGTCACATCGTCGAGGCGCAGGTCCTTCAGGCCATCGAGATCGACTACATCGATGAGTCCGAGGTTCTCTCCCCCGCCGACGATGTCTACCACATCGATAAGACCCAGTTTGACGTCCCGTTTGTCTGCGGTGCCCGCGATCTGGGCGAAGCGTTGCGCCGTGTTGCCGAGGGCGCCACAATGATTCGCACCAAGGGCGAGCCGGGCACGGGCGACGTCGTCCAAGCCGTGCGCCACATGCGCAAGATTCAAAAGCAAATCCGCGACGTTGCTGCTCTGCGCGATGACGAGCTCTTTGAGGCAGCTAAGCAACTGCAAGTTCCAGTCGAGCTTGTGCGCGAGGTCCATGCCACGGGCAAGCTTCCCGTGGTGAACTTTGCCGCCGGCGGTGTAGCAACCCCCGCGGACGCCGCGCTGATGATGCAGCTGGGTGCCGAGGGCGTCTTTGTCGGCTCGGGCATCTTTAAGAGCGGCGACCACGCCAAACGCGCCGCCGCCATCGTTAAGGCTGTGGCAAACTTCATCGACGCCAAGCTCATTGCCGAGCTTTCTGAGGACCTGGGCGAGGCCATGGTCGGTATCAACGCTGACGAGATCGAGATCATCATGGAGGAGCGCGGACGCTAGTCCGGCAGAAAGGATCGCACATGAGCGATTATGCAGGCCAGACGGTCGCCGTGCTGGCGGTCCAAGGCGCTTTTGCCGAGCACGAGGCGAGGCTGTCCGAGCTCGGCGCACGTTGTGTTGAGCTGAGGCAGGCGGCCGATTTACAACAGAACTTTGACCGCCTGGTTCTCCCCGGCGGCGAGTCCACCGTTCAGGGCAAGCTGCTTGCCGAGCTTGGCATGCTCGACGGGCTTCGCGCCCGCATTGTTGAGGGCATGCCCGTCCTGGGCACCTGCGCCGGCTTGATTCTATTGGCGCGCGATCTTGCCGCCCACGACGATAAGGGGACGCCGCGTTTGGCGACCATGGATGTACTTGTCGAGCGCAATGCCTACGGCAGACAGCTCGGCAGCTTTCGAACCAAAGGGCAAGTAGCCGGCATCGACGGTGAAGTGCCACTGACGTTTATCCGCGCACCCCGCATCGTCGAGGTCCACGGCGACGCCAAGGCCCTGGCAGAGGTCGATGGTCGCATCGTCGCCGCGCGCCAAGGCAAACAACTCGGCGTGACCTTCCACCCCGAACTCGACGACGACACCCGCCTCCACGAACTGCTCCTACAAATGTAGGCATCGAAATCAACAAACGAAACGAGAGCGGATAATCTCCCACTTCAAGCTTGGATGCAGGCTCAAACCGGGAGATTATCCACTCTCATGCTATGTAGTCATTGGGGTCGCTCTTAAACGACTACTCAAACAAGAACGTTCCCAACGACTACATTGCGATAGACAACCACGTTTGCTCAGATAAAACCGACCAAAATAAACCTGTCCCTTTTTGGCAGGTTTTGATCAAGGCAACGCCGATGTTTTGGCAACGCCAGCGAGCGCCGCCCAGGGCGAACAAGTTGGCATGAAAAAGGCAAGGCATAGACCTTCTGGTCATGCCTTGCCTTTTGAATGACAAATTGTCGCCCTGGGTGGCGCGCAGCGTCAACTAGTTACGCGGTTCGTAGAACCGCGTAACCCCTAAAAGCGGTTGCCGCGGAAGCCGCCACCGTTGCGGCCGCCACGATCGCCACCGCGACCGCCGCGGTCGTTACCACGGTTGCCGCCGAAGCCGCCACGGTTGCCACCGCGATCGCCATAGCCACCACGGTTGCCACCAAAGCCGCCGCGACCGCCACGGTCGCCGCCACGGTCACCAAAGCCGCCACGGCCACCGCGATCGCCACCGCGACCGCCGCGGTCACCACCACGGCCACCGCGATCGCCAAAGCCGCCGCGACCGCCACGGTCGCCGCCACGGCCACCGCGCTCGTCACGGCCGCCGCGAGGACCGCGGTCCTCGTCCAGGCCCATGGCGACGAGCGGAGCGATAACCTTATCGAGAGCGGCCATCAGCTCGGTGGCCTCCTCGTAAGAAAGCTCAGGCAGGAGCTTCTCCTTCTTGTTGGCAAGCTCGACCAGGCCCTCAGCGGCATCCTCGGCAGCGAAGACGACGATCTTGCGCATATCGCCCTCGGCGTCGTCGATGCGGCCGACCAGATCGGCAGCCTCGGCCTCGGCCATCAGGCCATCGAGCTCACGAAGGCGCATGCCCAGCAGGTCGGACATCTCCTTCTGCTCCATCTTGGGCTTGAGGTCAAGAAGCTTGATGGCGCGCTCGATGTTCGCCATGCGCTCAGCCTTGGCCTCCTCCTCCTTGGAAATAGCAAAGCGACGGCTGCGCAGCAGGCGGGCGGCCTTCTGCATCTTGTCCATCAGCTCTTCGTCATCGTAATCAGCGGCGGCCTTGACAACCTCGGCCTCCTCGGCGGAAACCTCGTCAGCAGCCTCAACCTCGGCAGCTTCGGTCTCCACGGTCTCGACTGCCTCGACCTCGGCAGCCATGGTCTCGTTCTCGGTCTCGTTCATGATCTCTTCGTTCTCAGACATGAGACTCCTTCTTGGCCCTCTCGGGCATCATCGCCCCATTCGCGGGGCCCGTCGCGCACTCTTTGCGCTTTAAACATTCATGCCTCTCGGCAAAACGTCCATTAGTTTATGGTGTCGCCATCCAATCTAGCTGCAGAATCTATGTGCACACATTAATGCGACATGTGCGACTCGCGGCGAGCGTACACCAGCGACACCGCGAACCCGACAACGGCAATCACGGCCGCCACGCGCACGGCGGCTGCAAATCCGATCGCCTGGGCAACGTCCGCCGCAACGCCAGCGGCGCCGGCAACCGCCGCAGAACTCGAGAGCAGGCCGATAAACAGGGACGGGCCAAACGACGCGGCAATCATGTTCCACGTGTTGAGCAATGCCGTTCCGTGAGGATGCTCAGCGGCGGGCAACGTCTCCAGGCCGGCCGTCTGCGAGGGGCTCAGCACCAAACCGACACCGGCATACACCACAACAGTCAGCGCCACGACAATACCAATGTTCATGCTTGCCGCGGTCATCGAAATTGCAGCCTGTCCCACAGCAATCAGGGCAAAGCCGACCGGCAGCAGCGGCCACGCGCCACGGGCATCCATCACGCGTCCGCCCACAATCGAGGTCACAGCGTTGCAGGCAATCGCCGGCAAAATGAGCAAGCCCGCAACAAGTGCGGTCATGCCGTATGCGCCCTCAAAATAGAGCGGCAACAAAACACTCATCGAGAACGTTGTCATCATCGACACCACCACAAGCAGGCACGCAGGCCAAAAACGAACGCTCGCCATGGGACGCACGTTGAGCACCGGATGCTCGAGCTTGAGCTGACGAACCGCAAACAGGCCGAGTAGCACAACGGCGGCGAAAAGCGTCACGATACCGGCAATCAGATTGGTCGAGAACTCGCCTACGGAATACACAAATGCCGTAATGCCGGCAGCGAGCAAAACAACCGACAGAATATCAAGCGTGAAGTTCGAGCGCTTTCCGACATTCCGAACGAGCCTTGCGCCCGCAGCGGCGACCACGACACCGCCCACCAGTGGCACTACGAACACTGCCCTCCAGCCAAACAAGGTGCACATAAGACCACTGATCACGGGTCCAAACGCCGGCCCCAGCGTAATGCAGGCACCGCCCAGGCTCAGATACAGACCGAGTTTCTCGCGCGGGGCGCAAGATAGCACCACATTCATCATGAGCGGAAACAAGATACCCGATCCCGCAGCCTGCAAAATACGACTTGGCAGCAAAACGGCAAACGACGGGGCGACCAGGCACAGGACTTCGCCGGCGACCATGCATCCGCATGCGAAAAACAGCAGCTTGCGCGTCGAGAAACGACCGGACAGATAGGCCATGATGGCCGTAAAGATCGATGTCACGATCATGTAGCCCGAAACTAGCCACTGCGCCGTGGTGGCACCCACCGAAAAGGCCGCCATGATATCGTGCAGTGCCACGTTAATGATGTTCTCGTTAAACGCGGCAACAAAGGCTGCAATATACATTACGACGAGAAACGCCGAAGTGGCCGATGGCGTTGCTTGAACTTGTTGCTGAGATTTGCTCCCCATGCATTTCCTTCCTCTTGGAACAACAGTCACATCGCCCCAGAGGAACAGTCCAGGGCGAGCATGAGCCCTAGACTTACGTCAGACGCCGCACGCGACGGATCCGACAACATGGTCCAACGTTGAAAGATTGTAACGCTGACGCGCAGCTTTCCTTCCGCGCTATTATTAAAAGTTCACGAAAGCACGAGACATGAGGAGCCCGCCATGATTAAGCCCATCATGAAATCCGAGTTCTTTTTGCGCCTGCCTTCCGAAGACGCGGGACCCGACGATGCCGCGACCGGGCAGGACCTCCTGGATACGCTCCATGAGCATGAGCACGAGTGCGTGGGCCTTGCCGCCAACATGATTGGCGTGCGCAAACGCATCATCTGCGTAAAGGACGGCAACAGGGCGCTGCTGATGTACAACCCTCAAATTCTTGAGCAGGTCAATTCCTATCAGACGAGCGAAGGATGTCTCTCGCTTTCCGGCGAGCGCCCCTGTACTCGCTATCGCCGCATTAAGGTTGAGTATTTGGACGAGAATTTCGTCCACCTCATCAAAAACTTCTCGGGCTACACCGCCGAAATCATCCAACACGAAATCGACCACTGCCAAGGAATCGTGATCTAGGTTACTTGCCGACATGAGGGAACCGGAGGCTACCCTATGGATATCAGCCGTTTTGGTGAGTTCGCCATCTTGGCGCAGTCGCGTACGTTTCTCGATGCGGCGGAGCTGCTCTTCATGTCGCAGTCGACTCTCTCCAAGCACATTATGGCAATGGAGCGCGAGCTCGGCTGTAATCTCATCGATCGGAGTCAACGCCACGTTACGCTCACCGCGCAAGGCGAAGCGCTCCTCCCCTATGCACAAAAGATAGCGACGCTCCAGCATCGCTATCTCGCTGCCATCCAGATAGCCGCAGATGAACCACTCGAACGCATCACCGTGGGCTCCATCCCCATCATGGCTCCCTATGGAATCACGGACGCCGTCATCGATTTCCAGCAGGCGAACCCCTCGTATTCCGTTGAGCTCATCGAGGGCGAAGGCAGCGCACTCAAGCAGATGCTCTTGCGCGAGGACATCGACCTCGCCTTCATCCGCGACGGCGGCGTCATCGAGCCGGAGTTTAAAAAATCCCCTTTACAACCGACCGACTCGTGGCCGTTATCCCGCTCGACCATCCACTCGCCAAGCGCAACGCCATCGAGATCGACGACCTTATCGATGAGAATTTCCTTATGCTTCCCCAAGGCTCGTTCGTGAGCGAACTCACCCTCTCCCTTTGCCGCAAGGCAGGATTCAGCCCACGTGTCACGTTTACCGGCAAACGGGCAGAAAACATCATCTCGCTTGTCGCGCGCGATGCCGGCGTCTCGCTGCTCATGCGCAAGCCTGCCGAATCACTCGCCGGCGGCAAGGTGGCCCTCGTGCCGCTCGAGCCTGCAACGACCTCCGAGGTCAGGCTCTACCTCAAACGGAGCGCTGCGTACTCGCAAGCCGTCGTCTCGTTTATCGGCTTTCTCCCCTATCGCCAGCTTCTACAGGGCGGCCGCATGACCTCCGAAGCGCCGCAGTCGTCGTAATCCCAGCACACACCGCCACTTTTGAGATGCCCCACAAACCAACCGGCAACGGTACAAAACGCAAAAGGCCCCGGACAGCACAGCTGCCGTCCGAGGCCTTTTAAATCAAAGCGGGTAGATGGACTAGTCCACCGAGATGTTGAGGGTCTGACCGCCCTCGTCCTTCTTGGTGCCGATCACCATAGCGGCGATAAGCGCCAAAATAAAGGCGACCAGACCGGAGATGACAAGACCGATAAAGCCCGAATCGATGCCAGCGGGGTTGATAAAGCTCGGGAAGCCGAGCGGACCGGAGGCACCGAAGGCATAGAGCTTGGCACCCATAAGGCCGGCAATGGCGCCGCCGACACCGGCGGAAATGAAGGTCGCCCACATGAGACGCTTACGCGGCAGCAGGATGGCGTAAAGCGCGGGCTCGTTGACGCCGAAGATCGACGAGACGAGAGCAGGGATGTTGATGACAGCGTTTTCCTCGGAATCCTTGGTTCGAATGATCATGCCGAGCACGGCACCGGCGATGGCGCACCCACCTGCGTATACGAGAGGGTTGATGAGGTCATAGCCGTAGGTTGCGACATCGATGAACCACAGCGGAATGACGCCCCAGTGCAGACCGAACATGACGAGCAGGCTCCAGAACGTGCCGATGACAAAACCGGCGATGGCGGGCTGGAAGTTGATGAGCGCCAGGATGATTTGGGCAACGATGTTGGAGAGGACCGTCATGACCGGACCGACCACAAGCAGGCCCAGGATGCCGCAAATGAGAAGCGTCAAAATGTTGGAGAAGAACGAGCTCACAAGCGCGGGCAGTGCGCCAGAAAGGAATTTGTGCACCTTCGAGGCGATCCAGACGATGAAAATCGCAGGCAGAATCGTCGATGAATAGTTCTGCATAATCAACGGGATGCCAAAGATATCACCGTAGACATTGGACTCAAGGACCGTACCGGTGCCGAGCGTGTAAAGCGGGTCTCCACCCATAAGGGCAACGAGCGTCGGGTAGACGAGGATGCCGCCGAGGGCCATACCCATAACGGGCTTAAGTCCGAACTTCTTGGCAGCCGTCCAGCCGATGATAAGCGGGAAGTAATAGAAGACCGAATCTCCGATTGCCGAGAGCGTCACATAGGTATTGCTGTCCTTGGCGAGCCAGCCGGCAACCGTGCAGAGGGCGAGCATCGACTTGATGAAGCCACCGGCCATAAGCACGCCAAGAACCGGTTGCAGGATCTCGGAAATGATGGCGAGTAGGCGCGAGAACGGATCGCCCTTCTTGACATTGTCGCCCTCATCGATATCAAGCGCGGGCTTGGCGTCGAACCCGCCGATCTGAACGAGTTCATTGTAGACGGACTCGACGGTGGCACCGATTACGACCTGATACTGTCCACCGGCCTGGATGACGTCAACGACACCCTTCATGGCCTTGAGCTCATCGGTCTGGGCGAGCGATTCGTCCTTGAGGTGAAAGCGGAGACGCGTAATGCAGTGACTCACGTCCAGCACATTGTCTCGGCCACCGACCTTTGCGATGATTCCATCGCAAAGCTGCTGGTATTTCATGGTATTACTCCTTTTTCTGAGCGGGGCATGGCATTGATTCCAGACCCCCGTAGTCGACGTGGGGAGCCACAGAACCCGCCTCCCCTTTAAAATCCGCGGGCGCATATACGTCCGGGATGGGAGATAACAAGGGAAATAAGAACGCCGATCACACGGCCGCGACCCTCATGGGTCCCATGCCGTGGCGGCAAAACTACAGGCGCGAATCTGGCGCGCCGAGAAGGCGCGCGGTTTGACAGAACTTATCGCATAGGCGCTCCGGTTCGCCTTGGGGAATCTGGGTACGTTCGGTCTCAAAGGAGAGGCCGTATTCACGCGCCGGAAGGAAGTACTCGTAATAGCCGTTGGTATAACCGCAGACAATCCCCTCAACCGGACATTCGCGCTTCATGCGAACGCCAAGGTCGCTGCCGAGCTCGCTCGGAAACACAAAGAGGTGCATACCACCCAAGCTGATAACGGCGCACTTGAGCGTGAGCGAAAAATCGTCATGGGCGACGGTGTGATAGAACGTCTGGGGCTCGATACGGTCGAGTTTAACCTCGCGATCGAGCTTGATTTGGGAAATCGCCTCGGCAAGACCGGTCGACACGCGCTCGACCTCGGGGATGCCACGACCTTGGCGAAAATTGCGATCGCTGCAGTCGCCAGCAGCGCCCACGACCATGGCAGGATAGTACCCGAGGCTCGGGGCGAGCTTTTTACCGGTAAGGCCGGCAAGCTCACTCGTGAGCTCCGTACAATCGGGCCCGACGCAAGCGGAATGCACCGCCCAGTTCACAAAGCCCGCAAATGGCTTGCCTTCGGTATCGAAGAACGAAACGACAATGACCTCATTGTCGGCGAGTTCGCCTGGGATGATGCGGTTGTCATAGAAACCGGTGACGACCTGCTTGCCCAGGCGGCAAATCGCGGGCTGCGCATTGGCGCGGCACTCCTCAAAGCATTGGCAAATGGTATCGAGGAGCCAGCGATAGTAGTTCTCGTCGAATTTTCCCGTCCACCAGCTGCAGTGGTAAGCGACGATTGAAGTATGGTCGTGCGTCGCCGAGAGCAGGACGCAATCACGGTCAATGCCGTAGCGCTCGGCGAGCATTGTCTTGACTTCCTCGGCCATGCTTTCCTCGAACTCGAGGACATCGGCATTAAAGAGAAACACCTCGCGTTCGCCTTGCTGGAAGAGAATGGCGTTGGCGTAGACGTCGTCATGGATGCCCGTCGCAGGCTCCAGGCGGTTGGGAAGATTGCGATAGCCAATCAGGTAGATGTCGCCCTGTGGGGTGATTTTGCGGCGCGCGTGTCCAATGTTCATGCACGTTCTCCTTCTGTGTTACGCCGCATTCAAGGCGGCAATGATGATATCGACGAGGCGCTCATGGGAGCCGGCGGCAAAACCGGAGTTCATGGCCTCATAGGTGATCTTTTCGTACGCGTCGGGGGCCGGTAGGTATTTCTGTCCGCCGTTGACGAGCGTGGCAAAGAGCACAGAGCCGGACCGGGCGACGCGCACGGTGGCGCCGAATGTACTCGAGACCTCGGGCTGCACGCCGACAAGCTCGACGTTTCCCAGCCGAAGCAGATAGACCCTCGTGTGCTGCTCACCGGCAGCATGAAACTCATACGTTCGATGCGGAGCCAAAGAGTAAAAATCGGCGCGTGTCTGAGCGGGCAGGAGGACGTCGACCGTGCGAGCATCGATGCCGGCAGCGCTATCCTCACGTGCCATGCGAGCGGCCTCAATCAAAGCATCGCCCAAGACCTGCCCCTGCTGGTGCAGCATGCGGTATCCGTCCTCATGGGCATCGACCGTCCGCTTCACGCCGGCGGCATCGAACGTGACGTTCATGGCGCGCTCCGCCGGACCTTGGTCGCCCGCGGCGCCCGGCAGCAACAGGGCAACGCCGCCCAGCTCACGCTCGAGTGACATGGCGGCAAAACCAAAGAGATCTCCGCTCGCCACGCGTCTCCCCTCGGAGTCGCGCGACCCGTCGAGCACGGAGGACTGGACGTCCGCCGCCGCAAGTACGGCAACGTACTCGCCCCCGGCATCCCTCATGGCGAGCACGGGCATCGCGTGGTCGGCAAACCCCTCGGGATTCGAGCCCAACCACCAGCCGGCCGGCGTCTCGATGTCGCGATTAACGTTCACGGGGCAGTCGCCCTCCGCCGTGGCGAGTGTGACGGAGCGAATGCCCGCAACAGCCCGCTCGACAGCCGTGCGGGCGGCGGCGATGAGCGCTGCGCGATAGCGCTCGTTGCGATCGCGGGCAGCAGCATCGGCAAGATGCCCGGGAGTGCGAACGTGAGGCATGGAAAACGTGTGGGTAGGAACCACCCAAGAGTAAGCGCCACTGCAGCCGGCGGCATCCTCGACGACCTCACGCAGATCGGCGAGCAGAGCCGGAGCAATCGATGTGACCTCAAGCGAAAGAATGCAGGAGCGTCGCCCCGCCCCCTCGATGACAAGAGCACGGGCAAAGACCTCATGGCGGAGTTCGTCGAAACCGTCAAACGGCAATACGCCCCCAAGATCGATGGCCGCACGGGCGGCCCCAGCCCTCATCTCTCCTTTGTCCATGGCAGACACCCCCTCTGATTGCCGCTCACTCGACACCGTACAGTCGCTGCGCCGTGCCGCCAAGCACAAGATCTGTGTCTGCATTGCTCAGGCTCGCGGCACGAACGCAGGCGACACCCTCGGTGAGCCACTCGCGTTTAACCGGATAGCTCGTGCCAAAAACAATATGGTCTGCACCCAACACGTTAACCGCGCAGGCGAGGAGTGTCTTGCCCCAAGGCTGGGCATGGGACATGTCGAAATAGATGTTGTTCTCGAGGCGCTTGGAAACGGTCTCGGTATCGACCTGAAAACGTCCAGAGGCATCAGGGCGCTTGGGGCCGTGAGGCAGCAGCATCTCCTTGAACGCAAAGTATGCGCCACCGAGCATGGAGTGGACCATCTTGATATTAGGATAGCGCTCGAAGAAATCACCAAAGATCTCGCGGCCGATCGCCGTAGTTTGGTCGACGCAGCGACCATAAGAGCGGCGAAGGTTGTCGTACGCGAGAAGCGACTCGTTCTCGACCGGTACGGGAACATGGTGGACGTAAACGGTGACGTTGCGCTCGTTCAGGTGTTCGAAGAAGCTCGAGAAAACCCGGTCGTCGAGATAGCGCTTGCCGTAGTGAGCGCAGAGCTGCACACCCGCAAAACCATCGTCGAGCCTGCGGTCGAGCTCCTCTAAATTTGCCTTGGTGCCAAAGGGTGGCACAGCGACAAGCGGAATCAGGCGGCCATTTGACGCCTTCGCGTCAGCGGCCATACCGTCGTTGAAGCGCCGACACATCTCGAGCGACATCCACTCGTGGCAGCCGGGGAGCTTGAGGATCGCCTTGTCGACCCCCGCCTCATCCATATCGGCCAAGCGCTTCTCGAGGGTGTAGTCGCCCTCGATGTAATTAAGGCCCGGAGAACCGGCGGGCATCTCGATCACGATCTGTCGCTTGCCGACGGAATTCACGGTCAGATAGCCTTCGGTGTCGTAGGCGCGGGGCACCTCGGCCAAAAACTGTTCGCAGAGCGTCTCGTCATGAAAGATGCGCTCGTCGAACCAGTAGGAATTTGCATCGATAATCATTGGTTGGAACCGCCTTTCATCTTGTTGAGAACATTCTAGAAAAGCGGGTACCCGGGCATCAATTCCAGCTTAAGCCTACTGTATTCCATTTTGGAATAGAACTTACCGCTCACACGCGAACCTTGCTCGCTCAAAGAGACAAAGCGTTAGCAGCACGGGCTTAGACAGAAAACGGCCGGCCCGCATCCGTTGCGGGCCGGCCGTTTTAGTACAGGCTACCTTTGTCGTTACGACTGGCGGTAATGGTCGAAGAAGTCGGCGAGGTCTTCGAGGGACTCTTTGAGCACTTCCATGCGCGGCAGGTACACGATACGGAAGTGGTCAGGCTCAGCCCAGTTGAAGCCGCCGCCGCGCGTGATCAGGATCTTCTTCTCGTGCAGCAGGTCAAGAGCGAACTGCTCGTCATCGGTGATGTTGAACTTTTTAACATCCATCTTGGGGAAGATATAGAACGCCGCACGCGGCTTGACCACCGAGATGCCGTCGATCTTGTTGAGTGCCTCATACACAAAGTTGCGCTGCTCGTAGACACGACCGCCGGGGCGGATGTAGTTGTTAACAGACTGATGGCCGCCGAGCGCCGTCTGGACGATTGACTGAGCCGGCACGTTGGAGCACAGGCGCATGTTCGAGAGCATGTTGATGCCCATAATAAAGTCGCTCATGCAGCGCTGGTTACCCGAAAGCACCATCCAGCCAATACGATAGCCCGCGATCATGTGCGACTTGGAAAGGCCGCTAAAGGTGACGCAGGGCAGGTCGGGAGCGAGCGAGGCAATCGAGACGTGCTCGTAGCCGTCCATGCACAGGCGGTCGTAGATCTCATCGGCAAAAATCATGAGCTGGTGCCTGCGCGCGATCTCAACGATGCCCTCGAGTACCTCGCGCGGATAGACCGAACCCGTGGGGTTGTTGGGGTTGATGATGACGAGGGCCTTGGTCGCGCTCGTGATCTTGGACTCCATATCCTCCAGGTCGGGATACCAATCCGCTTGCTCATCACACAGATAGTGAACGGGATGACCGCCGGCAAGGGTTGCGCACGCCGTCCAGAGCGGATAGTCGGGGCTGGGGATCAGAATCTCGTCGCCATTGTCGAGCAGCGCGTTCATCGAAAGCTGAATGAGTTCGGACACGCCGTTGCCCGTGTAGATGTGCTCCATCTGAACATTGGGCAGGCCCTTGATCTGCGAGTACTGCATGATTGCCTTGCGCGCAGAGAACAGGCCGCGCGAGTTGGAATAGCCTTCGCAGTCGGGCAGCTGCTGGCGCATGTCCTTAATGACCTCATCGGGCGTGCGGAAGCCAAAGGGCGCCGGATTACCGATGTTGAGCTTGAGAATACGCTCGCCCTCGTCCTCCATACGGGCGGCCTCGTCGACGACGGGGCCGCGCACGTCATACAGGACGTTATCGAGCTTGGTGGATTTTGAAAAAGTACGCATGGTGGTGCTCCTTGGAATTTGAGCTGAGGGATGGGGTTCGGGCTTGGGTACGTTGCGAGGCGATGATTCCTCGCCTTGATCGGCGTCACCGGCGAGCAGCCAGGAAACATCGACCTCCAAAATACGAGCGAGCAGCTCTGCCACATCGCGCCGCGGGATCGTCTTGCCGCTCACATATTGGCTCATCTGACTCTTGCCGAGTTTTTTTCCGAGCATCTCCGATGCGCGGATTACGTCCGACTGGCGAACGTCGCGATCGGACATGGTCTGTCGCAGGCGATCGCTAAACGTCTCTTGGGCCATTAGAACCTCCTTGCTGGCAAAGTTCAATTTATAGAACACGAATTGAACCTAAGTTCAATTTAGGCAGCAGTATAGCGCCGTACCTTATTCGGAAGTTCAATTTCACAAGAAAACGTACCGAACTCCGAGATTTGCCCAAGGCGGACAATGACGCGCACGCGTTTAGAGATATTCAAGGAATCGAGCGGCGGCAAGCGAAACGTCAGCCGTGCGATATATCGCGTTGATCTGCCGATGGGGATGTCCCTCGAGCGGACGCACGGCGACATCGAACTGACAGCGGCGCAAGATGAGCGCCGGAAGAATACTCACGCCCAGACCGTCCTCGACCATGGCCATAATCGCATAATCATCCCAGGTCGATAGCTTAGAACGCACCGCCAGACCCGCGCGGCGAAACAGCGGCGTAATCTCGTCGTCGCTACCGCGTTCCAGCAGAATAAACTGCTCGTTGGCCAAATCGGCAAGGCAAACGACCTCCGCGGTGGCAAGCGAGGAGTCCGCTGGCACCACGGCCATCAGCTCGTCTTGCACCAACGGCCGCGACGCCATACCGGCGCCGCGTGGCTCACGCGGAATAAAGCCCAGGTCGCAGCGGCCTTCCGCCACCCATTGCTCAATCTCGGAGTAATCACCCATCAGCAGCTCGTAATCGACTTCCGGGTGATCAGCGCGAAACCGCGCGATCACCGGCGGCAGTACATGGGTCGCCACACTCGAGAATGTACCGATACAGATCTTGCCACGCATGAGCCCCCGCATCTCGTCCACGCGTCGCTGCAGGCGGCCAAACTCTTCGCATAACGCCTCGACTGCCGGCATGACCTGCCGCCCGTCGGCAGAAAGCACCACGCCCTCGCGGCTGCGATCAAGCACCTTAAAACCCCAGTCTGCCTCAAGGTCGCCCACCATGCGGCTCACGCCCGACTGCGAATAGCTCAGCCGCTCTGCAGCATGCGTAAAGCTGCCGGCACGCACCGTCTCGAGCAGCACTTGCATCTTTTGAATATTCGTTTCCACGGCATCCCTCCACCTTTACATGAGTTTTTGTCATGTTATCCATGCATTATATTCGCTTTTCTTCTAAAGCCACCTCACCCATAGTGAACATGCTCGGATATAGAGGAGATGTCAGCACATGAACAACGGACTGTTTACGTACTTAGCAGCATTGCTATTGTTTGGCTCCAACGGCATCATCGCCGCTGCCATCGCGCTGCCGAGCTCCGATATCGTACTGTTGCGCACGTTTTTGGGCGCTCTCACCCTTGCCGCCATCCTCTTCATAACCAAGCGCCATAACCTGCAGGCTCCGTCTCGCCCCCGCGAGGCCGCAGCGCTCATCGTCTCGGGCGCCGCGCTGGGCGCCAGCTGGATTTTCCTGTTCCGCGCCTATCAGACGATCGGCGTTGGCATCTCCTCGCTGTTGTATTACTGCGGCCCCATCATCGTTATGGCCCTCTCCCCGCTCATTTTTGGCGAAAAGCTGACCGGCGGCAAAATCGCCGGGTTTATCGCCGTTGCCTGTGGCGCCTTTCTCATTGCGGCGCAAGGTCTAGGCGGCAATATGCCCATTGCGGGTATCGCTTGCGGCATCGCCTCGGCCTTCTGCTACGCCTTGATGGTCATCGCTAGCAAGGGTGCGCCACACATCGAAGGCCTCGAGAACTCCACGCTCCAGGTGAGCGCCGCCTTTGTAACCGCGTTGATCCTTACGCTCTTCACGCAAGGTGCCCCCTCGTTCCTCTCCCCCAGCATTGCCGCCGGCATCGATTGGCGCGCCGTCGCCATGCTCGGCGTCGTCAACACCGGCATCGGTTGCCTGCTCTACTTTAGTGCCGTCGCCAAGCTGCCCGTCCAGACCGTCGCGGTCGTCGGCTACCTCGAGCCGCTTTCGGCCGTCGTGTTCTCCGTTGCCCTTTTGGGAGAGACCATGACGCCCATCCGCCTCATGGGCGCCGCGTTGATCATCGGCGGCGCGATCTTTTGCGAAGTCGCCGGCAAACGCGCAGACACCAAAGCAAGCATCGCCCAAGTAGCACGCGCCTAAAAGCCCCTCTTCAGTTTCAAAGCAGGGGCGCGTCCGTGGTTATCACATTGCAGCAAGACCATACAGCCGGTGCGCCCCTGTTTTGAAATGCTACCTGCGTACATGAATAATCCCCAGATGGGGATTATTGTCTAAAACACCCCGATGTGCCAAACTGCTCTTATATGTATAAAGATGGCATAAAGGTTATCTGCCCTAGACAGATAACCGGATGTCTAAGGGAGTCCACGTGGCACACAACAAACTGGAGGCAAACCTCCAAGACCAGCACGGACAGAGCGGGCATGGAGCCATTCCCCTTTCTGCTGGTATGTTGCTCGTAACGCTCGGCGTCGTCTATGGCGACATCGGCACGAGCCCTATGTACACCATGAAATCAATCGTCGCCAACAACGGCGGCATCGGTACCGTCAGCGAGGACATGATCCTGGGCGCGCTTTCGCTCGTCATCTGGACCATGACGCTCGTAACCACGGTCAAGTACGTGCTAATCGCCATGAGGGCCGACAACCACAACGAGGGCGGTATCTTCGCCCTGTTCAGTCTCGTGCGCAAAGTGGCGCCGTGGCTGATCCTTCCCGCCATGATCGGCGGTGCGGCGCTGCTTGCCGACGGCATCCTCACCCCCGCCGTCACGGTCACCACAGCCATCGAGGGTCTGCGCACCATCGAGTGGGGCCACGCGCTATTGGGCGACGGCCAGACCAACGTCATCATTATTACCATCATCATTATCTGCGGCCTATTTGCCATGCAGCGCGCCGGCACCTCGTCAATCGGCAAGCTCTTCGGCCCGCTCATGACGCTATGGTTCCTGTTCCTGGCGGGCGCCGGCCTGTTCAACATGCTCGGCAACCTGTCCATCTTGCGCGCACTCAACCCCATCCGCGGCATCATGTTCCTGTTCTCGCCCATCAACCACTCGGGCATCATGGTGCTCGGCTTCGTCTTCCTGTCGACGACCGGCGCCGAGGCGCTCTATTCGGACATGGGTCACGTGGGCAAGGCTAACATTTACGCATCCTGGCCGTTCGTAAAGGCGGCCCTCATCCTTAACTATCTGGGTCAGGGCGCTTGGCTGCTCGCCAACAACTCCAATCCCCAGATGCTCGCGATGGACATCGTCAACCCGTTCTACATGATGCTTCCCGAGCCCCTGCGCCCCTTTGCCATCGTGCTATCGGCCGTAGCGGCCATCATCGCCTCGCAGGCGCTTATCACCGGCTCGTTCTCGCTGGTATCCGAGGCCACGCGTCTCAACCTTATGCCGCATCTGCGCATCCACTACCCCAGCGACACCAAGGGTCAACTCTATATTCCGCTCGTCAACAACATCATGTGGGTCGGCTGTATCTTCATCGTGCTGCTGTTCCAAAACTCCGAGCGCATGGAGAGCGCCTACGGCCTCGCCATCACCGTGACTATGCTCATGACCACGACGCTTTTGACGAGCTATATCGCCGGCATCCTCAAGCACAAGCTGGGCGCCTGCGTCTTTGCCCTGCTTTTTGGCGCCATCGAGCTCTGCTTCTTTGCCTCGTGCCTCACCATGTTCTTTGACGGCGGCTATGTGATGATCTTCCTGGCCTCGCTGCTGTTTGGCCTTATGTACGTGTGGCGCCGCGGCACCGCCATCGAGCGCACGCAGACGATCCTGCTGCCCGTCTCCAAGTACATCGATCAGCTCAACCGCCTGCGCAACGACGAGACCTACCCCGTGCTCGCCGACAATCTGGTGTTCCTCACCAACAGCCCCGACCCGCTCACGCTCGACCGCGACGTGCTCTATTCCATCCTGGACAAGCACCCCAAGCGCGCCAAGGCATATTGGTTCATCAACGTGCACGTTACCGACGAGCCCTATACGCACGAGTATTCCGTCGAGACCTTTGGCACGGACTTTTTGTTCCGCGTGCGCCTGGACCTGGGCTTTAAGGTCAACCAGCGCATCAACGCCTATCTGCGTCAGATCGTTGGCGACTTGATGACATCGGGTGAGCTGCCACCGCAGCATCACACCTACTCCATCTACGAGACACGCGGCAACGTGGGCGACTTCCGTTTTTGCATGCTGCGCAAGATGCTTGCCCCCGAAACGGACATCAACCGCAACGACCACCGCGTGATGGCCATCAAGTACGCCGTCCGCCGCGCCTGCGGAAGCCCGGCACGCTGGTACGGTCTTGAGAACTCGGCGATCATCATCGAGTACGTGCCTCTCTTTGCCCGCATGCGTCCGGCGGTCAAACTCGTACGCACCCATGTGCCGCTCGAGGTCCAGATCGAGGAAGCCGAGGAAATGGAAGTCGATATCTTCTCGGACGACCTGGTCAACGGCAACGAGGCCGGTAGGGACATGAACGTCGATCCCACCGAATTGCTCGAGAGCGTCGCCGATACGCCCGAACAGCAACTGCTCGACGGCCTCGAGAGCGCCCAGCTCAACGACGCCAACTTCTAGCGACGTCGCGCATCAACGACAGCGCCCCTGCACCTCACAGGAGATGCAGGGGCGCTTTGCATTTCAGTAAAGCCCTCGGCTACGAACGACGCGGCTCGGGAACCACAAGCCTATCGGGGCTCGCGCCCTCGGCATCCATCAGGCTCACGTAGCGAATCGACGGATCCTCATACATCGCGTAGTAATAATTGCCTGTGCGCGCGCTAAAGCATCCGGTATAGATAGTCTTCTCGAACTTGCCATCGCCCATCCTGGACGCCCCCTCAATCATCACCACGCCCTCGAGTGAACGGAACATGCGGACGACGTTTTCGGTCTCGCTGTCTTTTTGCGGGTAATTGGCGTTGAGGTACGCTGCCTTTACAAAACGGCTCGGCGAATAGCAGTCGCCGGGAATGCCGCGCATGCCGGCACCGGCTCCATAGGGCTTAAGCTCGGCGCCACGCCACGTCGCCGTCTGCGGAAAATCGCTTGTGGCGGTGATATAAGTGCGTAGGTTTTCCATATGCCACGGGAAGGTGGGCTGATTGGCAAGGGTGTCGACCGGATCGTCGTATACATGCAAGCCGTCAGCCATCATCTCGACCACGATGCTACGCTGGCTGTCGCCGATAATCCAATGGAGCAGCGACACGCCCAGGCCCTCGCCGGCAGATTTGGCGACAATCACCGTGTCGCGCAGCGCGGCCTCGACCTCATCGACCGTCGAGAACGTCGCTGCCACCCACAGGGGAAACTCATAGGCCGCGATATTGGTCTTTCCATCAACCGGGCCCTCGGCATACTCGGCATAGCCGGGAAAGTTGAGCCCCGCCACAGCCAGACCCGCATCGTTACCACAGTCGAAAAACATGGGATAGTTCTTGTAATCGATGCACATGCCGATTACCGCGTGTGCCGCCGACGCATCGTCGATAAACGAATACGGGATGTGAAACCCGCGCGGCATCACGCGAACCTGTTGGCCGTAGTCAAAGCTCCAGTCGAGGTTGCGGCCTAGATACATGTGGCCAGAATTATCGGTAAATCGAATGCTCGTACACATAGCGCCTCCTAGCTTTACGTTCTTGCTAAGCTCATTGTCACCAAACAAAAAGGCGCTAAACACAAAAGCCCGGACATGACAACAATGTCACGCCCGGACCAAAAGAGACGAAGTGCGGTGCTTTGGTCCCCTTAGACCAACTTTCCAAGACAGTGGTCGATCATATGCTGGACCATCTGCGCCTCGAAGCCCACAAAGTCCTGCTTGCGCTCGCGCATCTTGCCATCGACGATCTGGTCAAAGGCAACCTTGCACTTGATATAGCGCGTGGACTTGGTGACCTCCTCGTGCGTCAGGCAGCTCTCCTCCATCTTGCTGGCGCCCAGGCCAAACACCAGACGGGGGTTGTAGAGCACGTGGGGCTCGCCGGCGTCGTCCAGGTAGACGCAGACCTTCTTGGTAACGCCGATCTGGTTGGCGGCCAAGCAGCCGGCATCATCGAGCGACTTGATGGTATCGATCAGGTCCTGAGCAACCGACTCGTCCTCGACGGTCGCAACCTCGCAACGCTGGGACAGGATAGCCTCGTCGTGGCAAAGCTCTTTAATCATACGTTCCTCCATAGGGGTCGTTGTAACCGCTTAAGTATACGGTACCCACACATTTTCATGCGATAAATACCGTCCGTCTGTTACAAAGCGCCGAACATCAACATGCGAGGAACAGCAAGGTTGTAAAGGCGATATAGTAAATGAGTTCGTGTCAATCGGCCTAAACTCGGGGCCGAACAAGGAAAGGGTATGCATGGACGAACTATTTCACGTCAGTGAGCGCAAGTCCACAATCGGGACCGAACTTCGCGCTGGACTGACAACATTCCTGGCGATGGCCTACATCATCGCCGTCAACCCCGCAGTGCTCTCGGGCGCTGGCATCGATGCGGGAGCGCTCGCCTGCGCCACCTGCCTGGGCGCCGGCATCATGACCATCTGCATGGGCATCTTCGCCAACCGCCCGCTCGCCTGCGCGTCGGGCCTGGGCATCAACGCCATGATCGCGGGCATCACCACCACCATGTGCGGCGGTGACTGGCACGTTGCCATGAGCGTTATCTTCCTCGAAGGTATCGTCATCTTGCTGCTCGTCCTTTGCGGCCTGCGCGAGGCCATCATGGATGCCATCCCCGTGGTCCTGCGCCACGCCATCTCGGTGGGTCTGGGCCTGTTTATCGCCATGATCGGCCTGTGCGACGCCGGCATCATCACCGCTGGCGCCGGTACGCTCGTCGGCTTGGGCGACATCACCTCCCCCACCTTTATCGTCGGCATCATCTCCATCGTCGTGACGGTTGCCCTGGCTTCCCGCAACGTGCCGGGCTCGCTGCTCATCGGCATCATCGTTGCCGTTATCGCCGGTATCCCGCTGGGCGTCACCCATGCGCCCGAGGGCCTCATCGCACCGCTCGACTTCTCGACCTTTGGCGCCCCGTTTGCCAGCACCGCCGACGGCAACATGGCCATCGTGAAGGTTCTGACCGACCCGATGCTGCTCGTCGTTGCCTTCTCGCTGCTCATGAGTGACTTCTTCGACACCATGGGCACCGCGATGGCCGTCGCCAAGCAGGGCGAGTTCTTGACCGAGGACGGCAATGTCGAGGACATCCGTCCCATCCTGGTCGTCGACTCCGTGGCCGCTGCTGCCGGTGGCTTTATGGGCGTCTCCTCCATCACTACCTTCGTCGAGTCCACCTCTGGCGCTGCCGACGGTGGCCGCACGGGCCTCACCTCTGTCACCACCGGCGTGCTGTTCATTCTCGCCGCGTTCTTCTCCCCCATCGTCACCATCGTTTCCAGCGCCGCCACCTGCGGTGCTCTGGTCTACGTCGGTTACCTCATGATGAGCGAGGCCTCCGAGATCGACTGGTCCGACGTGTCGCAGGGTTTCCCGGCGTTCATGATTGTCGCCGGCGTACCCTTCACCTACTCCATCTCTGCCGGCATTGGCCTGGGCTTTATCGCCTACGTGATCGTCGCGCTCTTTAAGGGCGAGGCCTCCAAGATCAAGCCGCTCATGTGGATTGCAGCCCTTGCCTTCCTCGTCTACTTCTTCGTGGCGTAACGGCACAGTCTGCCAAAGCAGAACACAAAAGCGCGGAGTCGCATCGAGCGGCTCCGCGCTTTTCTTTTAAAGCCAGGCAACGCACGGACGCGCGATGTATTGCTTCCCAAGTTTTGGACATTTTGCCCTCCAAACGGCACTACCGCCGGCTACATCCTGCAGATATGCTGGGCGTAATCGCATAGGCCCTATGAGGATGGGAGCAACCATGGCCGCCCTGTTCACGACCCCCAAGCGCAATGACAAAACCTCTGGAGCCCATTTTATCGAGCCCGACGTACGCCGTCGCACGCTGCTCGCACACGGCAGCTGGCGCCGCGTGACACACCGCATCGTCGTGGGCGCCGTATGCGCGCTCACGGCAAGCTCGCTGCTCATGCCGAGCGTCTCACTCGCGGCCGAGTGGGTCAACGTCGGCGGCACTCAGTACAACACTGCAGCAGGCGACGAGGCCGGCACCTGGGCCTGGGACGGCGCCGACGACATGAAGCTCAACGGCTATAACGGCGGCGCGATCGAGGCAGCGGGCAAGCTCAACGTGAGCTACGAGGGCAACAACACCGTCACTAACGACGACGGCCGCGGCATCAAGGTTAAGGATGGCGCGAACGAGAACGCCGAGCTTAATATTCAGGGCGACGCGTCCAGCACGCTCAACGTGACATCTTCTCGTGACGCCATCACTTCCGTCGGCAACATCAACATCGACGGCGCTGGCACTGTCAACGCCACGAGCACCGAGCACGATGCCATCGATGCCGGGGGCGATGTCACCATCAAGGGCTCGGGAAACGTTAACGCCACGGGCGATTCGGATGGCATCAGGGCCGACGGCAACATCACGATCGACAACAGCGGAACCGTCACCGCCAAGGGCACCGAGGATCAGGGTATCGATGCTAACGAGAACCTCATCATAAAGGGCGGCGGCAAGGTAGAGGCAAGCTCTATCAAAGACAATGCGATTTGGGCCGACGGCAACATCGAGATCTCGGGTGGCAGCCAGGTCAAGGTAAGCTCCGAGGAAGACGCCGCCATCGACGGTAAAAACAGCCTCACGGTCACGAACGCTTCCCTCAACGCAAGTGGCGTTGGGTATGGCATCTATGTCTACAAGGGCATCACGCTCGATGGCGCGACCGTGACGGTCCGCGCAAGCTCAGATGGCGGGGAAGTCAGCGCACTCTTCACCGATGAGGACGACATCGTCATCAAGAACGGCTCGACTGTGGATGCGCTCGCAGAAGGCAGATTCTCGGTTGCAATCTCCACCAGTAATTTCTACTCCGGCGAAGCGGGTGGCCATATCTACATCAGCGACTCCGTTGTCAAGGCCATAGCCCGCTATGCCGAGACCGGCGGCGACGGCCCCGACCACTACAGTGGAGACCAGGATGGCGAGATCGCCCCTGAGCGCAGGGGCGTGAACTTCGGCATCTTTGCCCGGACCAAGGAGGGCATCACGCCCGCGACCATCTCGATTGTCCGCAGTAAGGTCACGGCCGAGGGAGACACGGCGGCTATCTTCGCGCTTGCCATGAGCGCGGACGGCGAGGCGATCGGCACCATCGAGATCGAAGGAGCTCCCATCCAGACGCCCACAGGCGGCAAGATCATTGGCTATCGCAACAAGGAAGAACTCGACGACGGCATCTTCTACGCGGTGGGTCAAACCATCGGCACGGGCGATGCCACGATTGACTCCCCCTACGATGCAGCTGTCGCCAAGAGCACGGTCATCGTGCCTCCCGAGGAGATCAAACCCGAGGAGAAGCCAGGCGAGACCAAGCCCGAGGGTTCCAAGTCCGAGGGCACGAAGACGACCAAGACCGTTGCGGCTGCAACCGCGGGAGCCAAAACCACCGGCATCCTCGCCGCAACCGGCGACACCTCGAGCGCGGCCATCATAGCGACCGCCCTTGTAGGAACGGCCGCTATCGTCACAGGCGCCCTGGCGAGTCGCAAACGCTCGTAAACACTTTTTCGCACAGGACGGGTGGATCGCGGCCCTTGCCTTCCTCGTCTACTTCTTCGTAGCGTGAGGGCAAGGCTGCAAAAGCTGAACAATAAAGCGCGGAGTCGCCATGCGGCCCCGCGCTTTTCTTTTAGCGCCGGTCCCTGCGCCGGCGTGCGGCCTATTTCTCCCCCATTTTGGCCATTTTGCCCTCCAAACGGCACTACCGCCGGCAACATCCAGCAGATACGCTGAATCTAGTCGTATAGGCCCTATGAGAACGGGAGCAACCATGGCAGCCTTGTTCACGACCCCCAAACGCAATGACACTACCGCCGGAACCCATGTTGCCGAACCCGACGTTCGCCGTCGCATAAGACTCGCGCACGGCAGCTGGCGCCGCGTGACGCGCCGCATCGTCGTGAGAGCCGTATGCGCGCTCACGGTGAGCTCGCTGCTCATGCCGAGCGTCTCGCTCGCAGCGGAATGGGTCAAGGTCGGCGGCAACAAGTACAACACCGCGGCGAGCGACGAAGCCGGTACCTGGTCGTGGGACGGCGCCGACGACTTGAAGCTCAACAACTATAACGGCGGCGAGATCCAGGCCGCAGGCAAGCTCAACGTGAATTACTCAGGAACCAACATCGTCACTGCCGAATGGATCGAAAGCATCAACGTTTCTCATGGCACTAACGAGAATGCCGAGCTCAATATCCAAGGCGACGCGGGCAGCACGCTCAGCGTGACATCTACTGAGGACGCTATCCTCTCCACGGGTAATATCAACATCGACGGAGCCGGATCCGTCAACGCCACGAGCACTGGGTTTGATGCCATCAATGCCGGGGGTGATCTCGCTATCAAAGGTTCGGGCAACGTCAACGCCACGGGTGCATCGGATGGCATCAGGGCAAACGGCAATATCACGATTGACGACAGCGGAGCCGTCACCGCCAGGGCTACCGAGGACAAGGGTATTGGAACCGACAAGAACCTCACCATCAAGGGTGGCGGGACGGTCGAGGCAAGCTCAGCTGATGGTGAGGCCCTTTGGAGCGGCGGCAATATCAACATCTCGGACGGCAGCCAGGTCAAGGCAAGCTCCGAGAAAGACGCTGCCGTCGAGGCCAAGGGCAGCCTCGCAGCCACAAACGCCTCCCTCAACGTAAACGGTGTTGAATATGGCGTCTATGCCCACAAGGGCATCACCCTCGATCATGCAAACGTGACGGTCCGTGCAGGTAAAGGCAGATACGGTGGCGCCATCGCCCTCTTCACCTACCAGGACGACATCGTCGTCAAGAACGGCTCCACCGTGGACGCGTCTGCGGAAGGCGAGGTTTCGGCTGCATTCTCCACCAGAAACGATCGACCCAACGAGAAGGGTGGCCACATCTACATCAGCGACTCCGTTGTCAAGGCCATAGCCCGCTATGTCGAGAACGGCGACGGCCCCATCCCCTACAGCGAAAACCAAGATGGCGAGACGAGGCGCGAACCCCAAGGCGAGAACATCGGCATCATCGCCCAGACCAGCGAGGGCGTCACACCCGCAGTCATCTCGATCACCCGCAGCAAGGTAACGGCCGAAGGATATACAGCGGCAATCTTTGCCCGTGCCATGAGCGCTGACGGCAAGACAATCGGCACCATCAAGATTGAGAACGCCGCCATCCAGACGCCCGAAGGCGGCAAGGTCATTGACTATCACAAGCTCCGTGACGGCATCTACGAGGCAGGCCAAGCCATCGGCACGGGCGACGCCACGGTCGACTCCCTCTATATCAAAGCAGTCGCCAAAAGCACGACCATCGCACCTCCCGAGGTAGCCAAGCCGGAAGACCCCAAGCCCGACGAGACCAAGCAAAACCCCAAGCCTGAGGGCTCAAAGCCGACCAAGGCCGTTGCGGCTTCAACCACGAAAGCCAAGACTACCGGCGTGCTCGCGGCAACCGGCGACACCTCGGGTGCGGCCATCGTGGCAACCGTCCTTGCGGGAACAGCCGCTATCGCCGCAGGCACCATGGCGAGCCGTAAGCGCTCTTAGACGCCTCTGCGCACATGGCAGCTCCCGCGAAGGCCCCGAGCCCCAGCACCGTTTAACAACGCCACCGCCGAGCTCCCCTCCGGCGGTGGCGTTTTCCATATGTGTCCGCAGGGTATGCACGAGATTGTCTTTGGTCTAGCCCAACCTGCATGAGCCGGCGTGCGACAATGGGGGCCGTCGATATCACAACGCCGAGAGAAGCCCGTCATGGAAGCGCATCAAAAGCAGATAACCGTTCATGCACAGCATGCCGAAAGCGCACCAGTCATCTATCTTCCCGTGGTCATGGGCGACGGCACGGAGGTTTATGAACGCTGCCGAGAGCTCAACTGCCCGCCCTTCACGCTTGTCGGCATTGGCAGCCTCAACTGGAATCGCGAGCTGAGCCCCTGGGGATGCGACGGAACCGTGCGCGATGCCGAGCCCTTTGGCGGCCAGGCATCCGGATTTCTCGATGAGCTGTTGAACTGGATAATCCCAGAGGCCGAGTCGTCGCTTCCTCAGCCGCCCACCTGGCGCGGCATTGCCGGCTACTCGCTCGCGGGCCTCTTCGCGCTCTGGTCCCTCTGGCAAACCGACGCCTTTAGCCGCGCCGCAAGCGCATCGGGGTCGTTGTGGTTTCCCGACTTTGTCGATCGCGCCAGCACGGCCCCTTTTGCCGGCAACCCGCAGGCCGTCTATCTGTCGCTCGGCAAAAAGGAAACCAAGACGCCCAACCGCATGATGCGGCACGTACTTGACGACACGCGCGCAATGGAAACGTTGCTCGTTGAGCGCGGCATCCTCACAACACTGGAACTCAACCCCGGCAACCACTTTGCCCAAACCGACCTGCGCATGGCGCGTGGCATCCACTGGGTTCTTGCGCACTAAAAAGCCGGCCATGCGCATCGGACGCATGGCCGGCTTTTTAGCTGAGTTGGACACAGCTGCTATTCGGCAGACCCTTCGAGTTCCGAGACATCAAACTCAAAGTCGTTACCCGGTAGGATGGCATTGAGCACAATGCCCACCAGCGATCCCACGGCAAGGCCCGAGAGCGAAATGGTCACGCCGCCCAGCTCCAACACGATAGCTCCGGCAGTGCTGTACGCGATGCCGAGCGAAAGCACCAGCACCAGAGCGGCCACCAGCACGTTGCGGTTGTTCTGGAAATCGACCTGGTTCTCGATGAGGTTGCGAACGCCCACGGCGCTGATCATGCCATAGAGCACGAGCGACACGCCGCCGATTACACACGCCGGCATGGCCGCAATGACAGCAGCGAACTTGGGGCAGAACGAAAGCACAATGGCACAACACGCGGCAATGCGAATCACGCGCGGGTCAAACACACGCGTTAGGGCAAGCACACCGGTGTTCTCGCCATAGGTGGTGTTAGCCGGAGCGCCAAAGAGCGATGCGAGAATGGTCGCCAGGCCATCGCCAAGCAGGGTGCGATGCAGGCCGGGATCGGCAATGTAGTTGCGCTCGCAGGTGGAGCCGATAGCGGAGATATCGCCGATATGCTCGATCATAGTCGCAAAGGCCAGCGGCATGATGGTGATGATGGCAGTCGTGGCAAGACCGCTATCGAACTGAGGCCCAAAGAGCGCAAACACGGTGTTGTCCCACACGATGGGCAAGCCAACCCAGGGAGCGGCTGCGACGCCAGAGAAGTCGACCTCGCCCAGCGCAGCCGCAACGGCATAGCTCACCACAACGCCCAGCAAAATCGGCACGATCTTGACCATACCGCGACCCCAAATGTTGCAGATCACGATAACGGCAACGGCGACAACGGCAACAAGCCAGTTGGCCTGGCAATTAGCGATGGCAGAGCTTGCCAAGATCAGGCCGATGGAAATGACGATGGGGCCGGTCACCACCGGCGGAAAGAAGCGCATAACGCGCTTGGCGCCAAACGCGCGGAAGAGCGCCGCCAACACCGGATAGAGCAGGCCGGCGCAGGCTACGCCCAGGCAAGCGTAGGGCAAAAGCTCGGCCTCGCCGTTGGGCGCGATTGCGGCATAACCGGCAATAAAGGCAAACGACGATCCCAGGAAGGCCGGCACCTTACCGCGCGATAGGAAGTGGAAGAGCAGTGTGCCCAGGCCGGCAAACAAAAGCGTTGCCGAAACCGAGAGACCGGTGAGCACGGGCACCAACACCGTGGCGCCAAACATGGCAAACAGGTGCTGTAGACCGAGCAAAAACATGCGCGGGCGACCGAGCGACGACGCATCGTAGATGGCATCGGCGACGGCGGGCGTCGAAGACTGGGACATGGATGTCCTTTCGAATGGAAGGGCGATCGGGCATATCGGATAACCTGCCCGAACGATACGATCCGAACCATTGTACGCGATACGCAACGTCTCGCACGCGCCGTCACCTGCGAACGGTAGCGTTACTTCCAAACGCGCTCGGCGATGTGTTTGACCAGGGCAATCTTTGCCCATTGCTCGTCCTCGGTCAGCTTGTTACCAATCTCGCAGCTGGCAAAGCCGCACTGGGGAGACAGATACAGGTTCTCGAGCGGCACATACTGAGCAGCCTCGCAGATGCGCTCAACGATAACGTCCTCGCTCTCGAGCTCGGCTGCCTTGGTGGTCACCAGGCCCAACACCACCTTCTTGCCGGGGGCAACGTACTTGAGCGGCTCAAAGCCACCGGCGCGCGGCGTATCGAACTCCAGATAGAACGTATCGACGTCCTCATGCGCAAACAGGTATGGAGCGATGGGATCGTAGCCGCCTTCAAAAGCGTAGGTGGAGTGGTAGTTGCCGCGGCACACGTGCGTGTTAATGACCAAGTCGTCGGGCTTACCCTCGATGGCGGCGTTGTTGAGCGCCACGCCCAACTCGCTTACTTTTTGTAGGTCGACCGGGCTCATGCCGGTTTTGGCGACAAAATCGGCATCGCAGTAGATGCCCCAGGTGCAGTCGTCAAATTGGATGTTGCGGCAGCCCGCGGCATACAAGTCGGCAATCACGGTGCGGTATGCTGCGGCAATGGCATCGGCGAGCTCTTCGTCGGTCTTGTAGACGGCGCGTAGACTCTCCTGCTGGCCGTCGCAGCGGTCGAGCGTGACTTCGGAGAACGTCTGGATCGGCGCCGGAATGGTTTGCCGTGCGACCTGGCCCTCCCCCTCAAGCGCCTTGACGAACTTAAAATGCTCGACGAACGGGTGGTTCTCGCCGCTAATGGAACCGGTAACCACGGCGGTGTCGGCCGTCGTCTCCTCGTCATGGAACATATAACCCGTGCGTGAGGTGCGGCGCTCAATACCGTTAAGGCCCCACATAAAATCGAGGTGCCAGTAGCTGCGGCGGAACTCGCCATCGGTGATCACCTGCAGGCCGGCGGCCTTCTGCTTGGCCACCAAATCGCGAATGGCATCGTCCTCGACGGCCTTAAGGCCGGAAGCGTCGAGTTTACCCGCGACATAGGCGGCACGGGCGTCCTTTACAGCCTGCGGACGAAGAAAGCTGCCGACGATATCGGCGCGAAACGGCGCGTTCGGTTGAATCGAAGTGCTCATAGATATCTCCCTTTGCATTGGTTGCTTTACTGGGACAGAGTATGAGCGCTCATATGACCATCGTAAAATATACGTTTATAACAGTTTGATATAGATGCTTCCTATATCAGTCTGGACTGCCATAAAGAGACTTGAACCGTGCGGAGCACAGCACCCTAGATATGCTGACGAATCGCGTCGATATAGGCCCGACCGTAGCGCGTGAGCGTCGTGTTCTTGCGCGTGATGATGCCAATCTCCATGTACTCGTCCACGTCGAGCGGAATCGAGATAATGCCGGGGCCGTTGAGCTCGTGGCTGATCACGCCCGAGCATACCGTGTAGCCGTTGAGGCCCATGGCCAGGTTGAACAACGTCGCGCGGTCGCGCACGCGGATATTCTTGTGGCGCTCAAACGTCGAGGTCAGTTCCTCGGAATAGTAAAACGAGTTATAGCTGCCCTGCTCGTAGGACAAAAACGGGTAGTCTTCCAAGTCCTCGAGCGTCACGCTGGAGCGGTCCGCCAGCGGATGGTCGGCGCAGACGAAGACATGCGGCGTGGCGCAGAAGAGTCCTTCGAACACGAGCTCGTTGGCCACCAGCATGCGCTCGATGACCTCGCGGTTATGCTCGGATAAGTACAGGATGCCCAGTTCGCTTTTCATATGCGCGACATCCTCGATAATCTCGTGAGTCTGCTCCTCGCGCAGGGTGAAGTCGTAACGCGCGGCATCAAACTCGCGGATCACGTCGACAAACGCGTTGACGGCAAAGGAATAATGCTGGCAGCTCACACTAAAGTGCGGCACCTGCTCGGATGCGCCCTTGTACTTGCCCTCGAGCAGGTCGGCCTGGTCGAGTACCTGGCGCGCATAGCCCAAGAAGGTCTCGCCTTCCTCGGACACAATGACACCCTTGTTGGTGCGCTCAAAGATGTGCACACCCATCTCGTTTTCGAGATCGCGGATCGATGCGGTAATCGAAGGCTGCGACACAAAGAGCCGGCGCGAGGCCTCGGTAATGCTGCCGCATTCGGCAACTTTGACGACATATCTGAGCTGCTGGAGCTTCATGGCTTTCTCCCTAGACGTTCGTGACGTCGAAACCCGTCGTGCTCATCTGACGCATAAACGACGGCATCTCCCCCGTCGCGGCGCAGGCGGCAATCTGATGCAGAGCCCCGGCAACCGCATCGTCTGCCGCAGCTCCGATATGCCAGCGCGCGGCAGCCGTGACGGCCTCGTTGGCATTGGCGACTGCAACGGAGTTGGGGACGGCACCGATCATGGGCAGGTCGTTATCGGAATCGCCAAATACGGCCACCTCGTCGGACGTCAGGTCCAAAGCGCGCGCCAGCTCCAGCGCAGCGCAACCCTTGTCCCAACCTGCTGGAAGAATGTCGAACAGGCGCACACGATTGTTGGGAAACACGAGCGAGAGTTCCGGCACCTCGGCGGCAACGCGCTCGCGTAGCTCCGCGAGCTCCTCACGCGAACGAGCACTCCAGATATTCGCCTTGAACACTGGTGCGTCATCGACGACAGGACGGCACGGGGCCTCTTCGCCCTTGAGCCATGCGTTGCCGCCCGACTCCATGGCGCGGCGCACACGCTCGGGGTCGCTCGTTACACAATAGGCATCGTTGCCCCAAAAGTCATCGCCCAGGCTGTAGACCTTCAGATACGTATCGTCGGTCTCTTGCTCCAAGTAGTCAGCCAAGCGCATAAGGGCGGCGTTATCGGTCGCATGCGAGGCTACCACCTCGCCGTCCACAAACATGACCTGGCCGTTGCAAAACGCGCCGGTCGAGAAGCACTCGGCGCGATTGCGGAACATCCAGCCCATCGCGGAGGGCTGGCGACCCGAAACCGGGCCAAAGTGCAGACCCGCCGCCTGCATGGCATGAATGCCCTCGATGGCGTAGTCGCTGGCGCCGTCATGCCCGGCTGGAATCAGCGTATCGTCCATATCGGTCAGCACAAGTTTAATCATAAGGCCCCCTCGGTCATTCTTAATCCCGTCTATTGTACCGACCTGCCAAAAAGAGACAGGTTTATATTGGCAGGTTTTATCTGGGAAAACGCAAAGCCCCAGTTGTTACCTGCCAAAATAAACCTGTCCCTTTTTGGCAGGTGCGCTAGTATAGGGAACAACAGATTCGATGCGGGAGTGCCGGCGGTGCAAACCACAAGGCTGAGAGGGCATGGGGCCCAATCCTTTGAACCTGTCAGTTAATGCTGGCGTAGGGAGCATGCCGCCTTTTTAGGGGCGCTGTCTATGCACAGCGCCCCTTTTCTATGCCAAGGAGGCATGTGCAGTGATTGATTCGGAACAGCTTAAGCAACATGTGATCAAGGCCGTGGGGGAGATTCGCGCCACCAATCCGATGGCAGGCTCCATCACCAACACGGTGACGATTGACTTTGTCGCCAACGCACAGCTCGCCGTGGGCGGATCGGCCGCCATGGTCTATCTGCCCGACGAGGGCGAGGCACTCGTTGCCGGCGGCGGCGCCATCTATCTCAATATGGGTACGCTCTTCCCCATCTACGAGCAGACGATTCCCCGCGCGGCCAAGGCGGCACACGACGCCGGCAAGCCCTGGGTACTCGATCCGGTTGGCCTGGGCATCGGTAGCCTGCGCACCCAGTTGGTAAGCGAACTCAAGCAGTACAAGCCCGCCATCGTGCGCGGCAACGCCTCCGAGATCATCGCGCTCGCCGGCCTGTGGGGTCTTGAGGGTGAGGCGGCCGATCTGAGCCGCGTGCGCGGTGTCGATACCACCGACACGGTCGACGCTGCCCGCGATGCCGCCGTGGCGCTCGCTCGCTACACCGGCGGCGCCGTTGTGGTCTCGGGCGAAGTCGACCTGATTACCGACGGCACGACCGTGGCCAAATCCCACGGCGGCAGCCCGCTCATGTCCAAGATCACCGGCTGCGGTTGCTCGCAGGGCGGCGTGCTGGCCGTGTACGCCTGTGCTACCGATCCGTTTACGGCAGCAGTCTGCGGCACCGCCGTCTACAACGTTGCCGGCACGCGTGCCGCCGCCGTCGCCGATGCCCCGGCAAGCTTTAAGGTCGCCTTTATCGACGAGCTCTACCGCGCAACCGCCCAGGATATTGCCGACAACCGACTCGAGCTCGAGGAGGCATAAGCCATGTCCGAACCCGCAACAAATGCCGGCATGAACACGCTCGTCGCCGTGGCCATCGCCCCATGCGGCACCGGCGACGAGCTGTCCGCCGAGGTCGCCGAGGTCGTGCGCGTCATTCGCGAGAGCGGCCTTCCCAACCGCACCACCTCGATGTTCACCGAGATCGAGGGCGACTGGGACGAGGTCATGCAGGTCGTGCGCGACGCGACCTTTGTGTTGGCGAGCAAGGGCATCCGCACCGAAGTCGTGCTCAAAGCCGATATTCGACCCGGATTTACCGACACCATGACCGGCAAACTCAAGCGCATGGAAGCACAGATCAAAAAACAGGAGGAAGCACAATGAGCATCCGCGACAACCTTGATATCTCGGCCTATCTGGTGCTCGGCCCCGAAAACACCCTCGGACGCCCCGTGGGCGATGTGGTGGCCCAGGCGCTCGACGCCGGCTTTACCTGCATTCAGGTGCGCTCCAAGGTGGCAAGCGCCCGCGAGATCATTGCGCTGACCGGCGACGCCGCGCAGGCAATCGCACAGGCTGGCAAGACCGGTCAGGTCGCCTTGCTGATCGATGACCGCCTTGACTGCGTACTCGCCGCACGCGAGCAGGGCATTGCGGTCGACGGCGTGCACGTGGGCCAGAGCGATATTCCCGTCGAGGTCTGTCGCAAGCTGCTGGGCCCCGACGCCATTGTGGGCCTTTCGGCCCGTTGCGAGGAGATGCTCGAGTACGTCAAGACCGCCGACATGAGCCTGGTCGACTACCTGGGCATCGGCCCGCTCCACGAGACCGAGACCAAGCGCGACTGCGGACGCGCGGCCGACGGCTCTATCATCACCAAAAGCTTTGAGGACCTGGCCGCACTCCACGCGGCAAGCCCCGTGCCCATCGTGGTGGGCGGCGGCGTAAAGATGGCCGACCTGCCGCAGCTCAAGGCCACCGGCGTCGACGGCTTCTTTGTGGTGAGCGCCGTCTGCAGTGCCGACGACCCCTACGCCGCTGCCAAGGAACTCGTCGACACCTGGCAGCAGGCATAGGCCTATGCCGAGCAGCTGCTCCGCAGCCTCATACCTTCGACAGCGGAAAGCGCATCCCAGTTTGGACGTCCATTCTGGGATGCGCTTTCCATATAGAGGGCCAGCAGAAAACGCATCCCATTCCAAGCGCAAATTTTGGGATGCGGTTTCCGCGACCGCCCCCTCGCGGAAACCGCATCCCAGTCTGAGCGCATATTCCGGGATGCGCTTTCCGTAGCAGCCCTTACCCCGCCAGATACGCTTCCAGCGCGGGCAGCGTCGTCTCCGCATCGTGGCGGCCGATCTGGTAGATGCGCTCGAGCTCACCGGGCTCGCGGCACAGTGACGGCACCTTCACCGATTCGCTCGGCCGCACCACAAAGATCTCGCCAGCGGCCTCGCGACGCGCCAGGTCATCGAGCGTGGCGTTGTAGACCTCGTGCCGATGCTCAAGCGCCGCAACAAACGCCGGATAGTGACGATACACGCGACGCAGCATGGGCATCACGCTGTTGGGCTGCTTTACAAAGCCCGCCGGCTGCGTCAGCACCACCACGTTGCGGTCATAGCCCTGCGCAAACAGCCAGGCACTGGGAATGGAATCGGCAACGCCGCCATCCAGGTACTTATGCCCCTCAATGGCGACAGGGCGTGTTGCCACGGGAATCGCCGATGACGCGCGAATCCACTCGATGTCGCGCTCGTCGCCATAGGGCAAGTCATGGTAGACGGCCTCGCCCGTCTCGATATCGGTACACACGCACGTAAACCGCATGGGACAGGCGCGATATGCCTCCAGATCGATGGGATCGCGCTCGATGGGCACCTCGTGGTAGGCAAACTCGGCATTGAACATATCACCGGTTCGCAACCAGCTCGTCACGCTCGCATAGCGCTTGTCGGCGCAATAGGCCTTGTTGTAGCGAATGGCACGGCCGATCTGGCGCGATTTAAAGTTGTAGCCAAACGCCGCGCCCGCCGAGACGCCCACCATATGGTCACAGGTCAGGCCGCACTCCATCCATACGTCGAGCACGCCCGCCGTATACATACCGCGGTAGCCGCCTCCCTCGAGCGCAAGCCCCACCGTGGGCGTCGTATCTGGCTGTGCCATGCGACCATCTCCGTTCCTGCGTTTTAAAACGAAACAAGTATACCCGTCAACATATATCGCCTCAGTCGCATTTTCATCGAACATCGTCGCGTTACCGTTTGGCGAATAATGGCGAATAATGGCCGCCCGCAACATGGGCACCCCTACATAATTCCATACACTTGTTTATACTACTCAGTAGTTATCAGCCGAGAGCACGAACCGACAAATAAACCCAACGACGCAGCAAGGCGGGGGCTTGGAAACACGCAAGGCGTTGAGCAGCAACGCATGTGCACAACGAGCTCGCCCGACGCAATCCGCCCCGACCTCAGAAAGCCGCTTACAGTATGGATAACGCCAGCAATAATACCGAAACGCTCGAAAAGACCATCCGTGACCTTCTGGAGCGTCAGGACGATCTGATCAGGACCGCCTTTACCGACGAGCTCACCGGACTTGGCAACCGCGGCGGCTTTACCCGTTCCTTAGAGGAACTCTGGGAGCAGGAACTGCCCGTGACCATGGCGTTTATCGACATCGATAACCTTAAGCACTGCAACGACATCTTTGGACATGACGAGGGCAACCGCTATATCTTGCAGGTGAGCCTCTATCTCAAACTGTATATGAAGGTGGACGAGGCGGCATTTCGTCTGGGGGGCGACGAGTTCGCCATCCTATCTACGATTGCGACCGAGGACGACCTTGCCGAACGTCTGGAACACTGCCGAACGGTACTGCTCGAAAACAACGCTTCCAAGATGCCTCACTCGTTTAGCTACGGAGTGGCACACGCCGACCCCGCCCTGGGCGAAGCCCCCAATCGCTTGACGAACGATGCCGATCATCGCATGTACGACTACAAGCTACGTCATGCCGTGCACCTTGATCGACGCAATATCGCACAAGCCCACACCGACGACTTCGAAATAAGCGATCGCATTTTCGACGCCCTTTCGATGCTCAACGAAGGCCGATATTTCTTTATCGAGAACTTGGACAAACATCGAACCCTTTGGTCACAAGGCGCCTTGCGCGATCTTGGTCTTCCTTCGGAGCATATAGACAACTGCCACGATTACTGGAAAACGCGTGTCCATCCCGATGACCTTGAGGCCTATACCAACGACATCGACCAAATCTATGACGGCTCCAAACATCGCCACGTCATGCAGTACCGCGTGCGCAACGCCGCCGGCGACTACATCCTCGGCCGTGCTCGCGGGTTTCGTATCGACGGCGACGGAAATGTCCCCTCGCTCTATGTCGGCGAGCTCGTCAACCACTCGCTTGCCGAGACCGTCGACGCCGCCACGGGCCTCGGAACGCAGCGCACGCTGATCAACGCTATCGATGCCTGCCGTCGCGACCGTTGCAAGACGGGGCTTATAGCAGTGCGCGTTCGCGGCACGGCAAAGCTCAACGAGCTCTACGGGGCCGAGGCCGTCGACAACATGCTCGCCGAATACGCAGGCCGCATGCTGTCGATTACTCGCGGCAGGAGTCGCGTCTTCCGCTCACGCAACGCCCAGTTCGTCGTGCTTAGCAACAATTTGGATCACGAAGCATTCGAGCAACTGATCCAACATCTCAAAGAGGCCGTTTTCGCTCCCGTTCGAATCGCGGACGACACCATTACCCCCGTCTGTCTTGTCGTTCCGGCCTTTTACGAGCACCTGACCAATCAAACGGCCGCCGTTTTAGGCGAACTCGACCGTCGCATTCGCACGGCCGGCGGGCTTGTTCCCAACGACAGCCTCCCCATACCCGAGGTGGAGCGCAAAAGCGCCATCGCCGAACGCATCGATCCGCTCACGGGTCTCTATCGACCCAGCGTGTTTATGCGCCGCGCCAACGAATTTCTCGAGACAAGGCGCAACGGCGCCTGGTGTATCGCCACCGTCGATATGGGACACATGCGACTGTTCAACGAATGGCACGGACAGGCCGAGGGCGACCGCATGCTCGCCGATGTGGGCACGGTCCTCAAGGACATCGAGAATGCCAACATGGGCGTCGCAGGGTACTGGGGCCAAGACGACTTTTGCATACTCATCCCCTTTGAACACGACACCGTCCATCAGATCTATAGCCGCGTTCGCCAGGCCGTGGCCAAGTATGATGACGGCGTGGGATTCTGGCCGTCCATGGGCGTCTACCCCATCGACTCCAACGAGAAAATCACCATCGATGCGCAGGCCAAGGCCATGTTTACCAATCGGCGCGCAAAAAACGACTTTAAGGAGCGCATTGCCATTTTCCGCCCCGAGGAGTACGAGCGCGAAATCGCGTTCCACCGCACGCTGACCGAATTCCAGTACGCGCTCTCCAACGGCCGTATTACCTACTACCTGCAGCCCCAGGTCGACATGGAAACCGGCGAGATCATTGGCGCCGAAGCGCTCACGCGCTGGATCGACAAGGATGGCTCCCTCATTTCGCCCGCCACCTTTATCCCCGCTCTCGAAGAAAGCGGTTTTGTGGTGACGCTCGACAAATACGTTTGGCAGGGCGTTGCCTTGTGGCTGCGCGAGCGCATCAATCGGGGGCTTCGCGTGGTTCCGATCTCGCTTAATGTGTCGCGCGTGGATATCCTCGCCTGCAACGTTGCCGAGCATATGGGAGCGCTCGCCGCCCAATACAACCTGCCGCCCGAGCTCATGCGCATCGAGATCACCGAGACAGCTTATACGGGAGAGTCCGAGGCCGTGGATAAACTAACGGCCGACCTGCACACCCGCGGCTTCTCGACCTATATGGACGATTTTGGCACCGGCCAGTCCACGCTCGCGATGCTCAAGAACGTCAACGTCGACGTCATCAAGCTCGATCGCACGTTTGTGCCCGATAACGGCGATGAGGGCCGCAGCGTGCAAATCATCTCATCAATGCTCGAGATGGCGCAGTCACTCCATCTGCCCGTTGTGATCGAAGGCGTCGAGACGGACAAGCAGGCAAACATGCTGCGCCACATGGGCGCCCGCTACGCTCAGGGATTCCTCTACTACCGCCCCATGCAGGCGGAGGATTTTGAGGCATTGCTCGATGGTGGCAACGACAACTAATACGCTCGCACGCAAAACGCCACCGTCGAGGGGAGCGTTTGTTCCCATGAGCTAACTAATACTCCAATCTAAACCGAATTGGGAGTAAGATACAAACCATTGTTCCATCCAAGGAGGCAATCCATCATGAACGAGTCGTATCGCCTGGGCGAGCAATCAATCATCGCTCATCTTCAGCGACTTGCGAACGGGGCCTCAACCACCGAGCTCGATGTTGCCGCGCTGCCCCCGGAGCTGCGTGCCATCGGTGAGCAACTGCAGAAAACGCTCGCCATCCTGCAACAAGAACGTGAGTTGCTTGAGCACGGCGCCTATATCGACTCGCTCACCAATCTTGGCAACCGTGGCGGACTCGACCGCCATGTCGATCAGCTCTGGCGCAAAGGCACCCCCTTCACCTGTGCCTATATTGACATCGATCGCCTCAAGCATTGCAACGATAAGTTTGGCCACGCCGAGGGCAATCGCTACATTCTGAGCATCTGCCGCGCACTCACCGAGACAATGGAGCACGATGAGTTGCTGTTCCGTATCGGTGGAGACGAATTTGTACTTATATCCCCCACGACAAACGAAGCCGAGCTCGAGCAGCGCCTAGAGTGGACGCGTGCCAATCTTATCGAGGCAACATCGGACGGCAAGGCGCCCATGATCGCCAGCTTTAGCTTTGGCTGCTCGCGCGTCGACCCGCTTGCAGGCGATACGCGTCGCCAGATGACAAAGGACGCCGACCGCAAAATGTATCGCTACAAGCTCATGTACCGTGTGCAACAACCGGAAGAAGGCGATGCGCTGCAACGCCCGATCACCGAACAACCCCCCCCCCTGCAACGACCGAGTGTTTCAAGCGATCTCCATGAGCTCCGAGACACGCTATCCGTTCATCATTAACCTCGACACCGGCGAATCGCAATGGTCGGTTAATGCCGTGCGCGATTTTGACCTACCCTCCCAGCATCCCTACAACTCGCTCGATATATGGCTTGCCCGTGTTCACCCCGAGGACCGCGACAACGTACGTGCCGAGCTCGATATGGTGGTAAACGGCACGTGGCACTTCCACTGCATGCAGTATCGCGTCATGAATACCGCCGGAAAATACGCGCTTTGCGACTGCACGGGTTACCGCCTGGACGGCACCGATACCGAGCCCAACATGTATGTGGGCATTGTCACCAACCGAAGCTTGGCAGATACGACCGATTCCGTGACCGGTCTGGGCGATATCCACGCCCTGGTCAACGCCATTGGCGAGATGCGTCGCGTGGCACGAAACGCGGGCTTGATCGCCATTAAAATCGACGAAATCGCACAGGTCAATGCCCGCTTTGGCTTTGATGCAGGCGACCGCGTTTTGGCAGAAAGCGCCGCCTGCCTCATGGATTGCTCGCGCGGCAAGGGTCGTCTGTTCCGCTCGACCGGACCAATGTTCGTGGCGCTCTTCGACGACTTTGATCCCGAAGAGACCGACGCGGTTGCAGACGAAATCGAACGGTTCTTGGGATCGCCCGTGCTCCTTGGCTCATTTGAATATCAGCCGCCCCTTCGTGTGGCGACGCTTCATCTGGACGCCGTCGACCGACAGCCCGTTTCCATTTTGAACGAACTTAATGCGCTGATTAAAGAGGCGCCGCAGGTACCGGGCACCAAGCTGGACTAGCGTTATGGGGCGCATGATGGTTAATTTCCGATCTCAACCGAACACATTGGGCAAATAGGTCGTACCCGCAGTTAGCCGAACGTCCCCTCAGTCCCTCCCGGGGCCCGGGGGCACCGTTTCGATACTCTTGGTTTACTTTGCCTGATGCAAATAAGTGCTCAACAAGATAGAACCTATCCCCCGCCACGGATATGCCCTCGAGTAAATCTGTTAAGCCAAGCCTATCAAATTCTATTGACAATTGGCTGCATTGGTCCATTTTGTCGTCCAGCCACTTCCGCTGGCTATCGCCTCATAAACACAAACCTAACGAGCCGCACGAACGACAAAGAGGCCAAGCTGAACAGAAGTAGAACCAAAACTTCAAAAACGCTGGTATTCCAATCGCGTACCCAGCCCTCTACCGCCCACAAGAAAAACAGCAGCCCCATCCATAACGTCACAGAAGAAATCAGCTTTGCGTAAGGGCGTATATCAATCTCGCTCTCCCTTTTTGTGACATCATATCCAGCAATTGAGCAGAGCCATCTTCCTCTTCGGTATTGGATTGAAAGGACAATCAAGGCAATCGAAGTCATCAAGCAAACAGCATCCTCTGTTTCCATAGAGTTTCCTTTGCTTTCCATCCTAGTTACGCATTCACAATCGAATCAAACCAAGTATGAATTACTCGATAGCAACCGCCTTAGTATAAACCATAGCCGCCGCAGCAGCCCGCCTTCCAAGGCCTCAAAGCTCGCCATCGAGGGCGACCCGCCCAGACCCCTTACAATCTGCTCGCACGAGGCCCCGCACTCCAACATCCTCTGGACCGTATCCCGCTCGTACCTGGTAAGCGTGCCTGCCGTGGGCCCTCGGGGCCGGCATCGTGCCCCACGCCATCTGCCCGCTCGTGCGATAATCCTCTGCAGAAGTCACCGACAGCAGAGGGAGTTTGTGATGAAGGTTCTTTTGGTCAATGGCAGCCCCAAGGCAAACGGCAACACGGCCCGCGCACTCGCCGAGGTCGCCGAGCAGCTTAACGCCGAAGGCATCGAGGCCGAGATGTTTCAGCTGGGCGCCAAGCCCATTCGCGATTGCATTGGTTGCGGCCAGTGCGGCAAGCTCGATTGCCGTTGCACCTTTGACGACGATGTGGTCAACGAGCTGATTGCCGCTGCCGAGCAGGCAGACGGCTTTGTCTTTGGCTCGCCCGTCTACTACGCACATCCCAGCGGACGCATCCTCTCGGCACTCGACCGCGCATTCTATGCAGGCAGCAAGGCCTTTACGCACAAGCCGGGCGCCGCTGTCGCCGTTGCCCGTCGCGGCGGCACGTCGACCACCTTCGACGTGCTCAACAAGTACTTCACCATCAACCAGATGCCCGTGGTAGCATCCACCTACTGGAACAACGTCTTCGGTGCCATGCCGGGCGAGGCCGCCCAGGACGCCGAGGGCCTTGCCACCATGCGAAACATCGGTAAAAACATGGCCTGGCTGCTGCGTTGCATCGAGGCGGGAAAGGCCGCCGGCATCGAAGCCCCCGAGGCCGATCGCGAGCGAACCAACTTTATTCGGTAGAACGGCGGAACATAAATATGAACGTGCAAATCTTCGGCACCAAAAAGTCCTTCGATACCAAGAAGGCCCAGCGCTACTTTAAGGAGCGCCGCATTAAGGTGCAGTTTATCGACCTTAAGGAAAAGGAGATGAGCAAGGGCGAGCTCACGAGCGTGATGCAGGCGGTCGGCGGCATCGACAAGCTGCTCAACCCCAAGGCTAAGGACGAGGAGACGCTCGCACTCATCCAGCACCTCACCACCAGCCAGCGCTTCGACAAGCTGCTCGAGAACCAGCAGGTTCTGGCCGAGCCCATCGTGCGCAACGGCAAAAAGGCCACCGTCGGTTATTGCCCTGATGTATGGGGAGCCTGGGAGTAGCCTGTGTTATTTGCCAGCGCGTGGGTATAAGAGCAGGCGTTTGGCATATGATTCAACTGTAAGCCATGTCTAACAAAGGAGGGCACATGCCCAACAAACCCGTGAAGATCATCATGCTTACCGGATACCTCGGTGCCGGCAAGACCACGCTGCTCAACCACATCCTCGCTAACGACGGCGGCATCCGCGCCGCCGTGATCGTCAACGATATCGGCGAGATCAACGTTGACGCCAGCCTTATCGCCGACGGCGGCCTTTCCGAGACCGACGACCTCATCCCGCTCACCAACGGCTGCATCTGCTGCACGCTTTCGGACGACCTGGCCAACCAGCTGCAGGGCATCGCCGATTCGGGCAAGTTCGACTACATCATCATCGAGGCCTCGGGTATTTGCGAGCCTATCCCCATCGCCTACACCATCTCGAGCTTCTGCGACGAGGCCAAGGTGGGCGGCGAGCCCAAGCTCGCGCTCGACAACATCGTGGCCGTGGTCGACTGCGCCCGCATGTACGACGAGTTCAATGGCGGCCGCGACCTGCTGGCAGAGGATATCGACGAGGACGACATCGAAAGCCTGCTCATCCAGCAGATCGAGTTCTGCTCCACGCTGGTCCTCAACAAGACCGATACCGTGACGCCTGAGCAGATCGCCAAGCTCAAGGCCCTCGTGCGCAGCCTGCAGAAGGACGCCGTGATCGTCGAGGCCCAAAACGGCGAGGTCCCCATGGAGGAACTACTCGATACCGACCGCTTCGACTTTATGCGCGCCTACAACTCCGCCGCCTGGATCGAGGCCATGGAGCACCCCGAGGAGCACGACGACCCCGAGGTGCTCGAGTACGACATCGAGACCTTTGTGTACTCGCGCCGCAAGCCGTTTGACCTGCAGAAGTTCACCGATTTTGTTGAGCAGGAGTGGCCCGACGAGGTCATCCGCGTCAAGGGTCCGCTGTGGCAGGCCAGCAATCCGGACATGTGCTACATGTTTGAGCAGGCCGGCCACCAGATGCGCCTGATGGAGAACGGCCTGTTTGTCGATTCCGCACCCGAGGGCGAAAAGCAGAAGATCATCGACGAGAACCCCGAGATCATGCAGATTTGGGACGACGAGACGGGCGACCGCATGACGAGCCTGTGCATCATCGGCCGTCACATGGACAAGGATGCGCTCATCGCCTCCCTCGATGCCTGCCTGACCGACTGGCACCGCGCCTAGATTTATCCAAGCGGGCATTTTTCCGCCTACGTAACCGCCAAACCACCACGAAGGTGCCCTTCGTGGTGGTTTTTCGTTCTGAGCCAAGGAGATTCATGTTCAACATTGTGCTGTATGCGCCCGAGATTCCGGCCAATACGGGCAATATCGGCCGCACCTGCGTGGTTACCGGCGCCCGCCTGCATCTGGTGGAGCCGCTGGGGTTTTCGCTCGACGACAAGACGGTGCGTCGCGCCGGCCTGGGCTACTGGCAAAATTTGGACGTGACGACCTATGCCGGCTGGGAGGATTTCCTTGCGCGCAACGGCCTCTCCCCCGCCGATGAGCGCCTGCATCTGCTGACCAAAAAGGCACGCCGCACCTATGCGCAGAGTACCTACCGCGATGGCGACTACTTGGTCTTTGGCAGCGAGAGCTCGGGCATTCCCGAGCCGCTGCTTGCCGCGGCGCCCGAGCGCTGCGAACGCATCCCCATGTTGCGCGATTGCGATTCGCTTGACAACGCCGAGGCCTGGGAAGCCCACGAGGAATCGCTCGGGCATACCGAGGACAGCCACAAAGCCATCCTTCAACAGGATATCTGCGGCAACTTCGTCGACCCGGACGACTACCGCATCAGCGCACTCAACCTCTCCAACAGCGCTGCTATCGTCCTCTACGAGGCCCTGCGCCAAACAGGCTTTCCGGGAATGTGACCAAGGAACTGTCCCTTTGTCACATTCGGTTAGAGGTAGCGACCGGTGATGCTCTTGGAGCAGGCCGCGATGTCGCCCGGCGTGCCGGCGCAGACGACTCGCCCGCCCGCATCGCCACCGCCCGGGCCCATATCGATCACATAATCGGCATTACGGATAAGGTCGAGGTCGTGCTCGATCACGACAACTGTGGCGCCTTTGGCAACGAGGCCGTCAAATACACTCAGCAACACCTGGACATCGAGCGGATGCAGGCCGATCGTGGGCTCATCGAATACGAATACGGCATCATCCTGCACGCGGCCCATCTCGCTCGCAAGCTTAAGACGCTGCGCCTCGCCGCCCGAGAGCGCCGGCGTGGGCTCACCGAGCGTGAGATAGCCCAAGCCCAAGTCGTGTAAGGTCTGTAAGCGCGCCTGAACTTTCTTGAGACCCACCGTGGCGTCGAGGGCCTCGTCCACACTCATATCCATGAGCTGCGGCAACGTAAGCAGACTCCCGTCCTTGCCCTCGCGATGGATATGCGAAGCCGCGTCTGCATAACGTGAGCCGCGACATGTCGGACAGACGATCTCGACGTCGGGCAAGAACTGCACGTCGAGCGATATCGAGCCCGTGCCATCGCACGTAGGGCAGCGCAAGGCGCCAGTGTTGTAGCTAAATGCGCCCGCCTTGTAGCCGGCTGCCTTGGCCTCGGGCGTACGGGCGAAGGCGCGACGTAGCTCATCATGGATGTCAGCATAAGTTGCCACCGTCGAGCGCACGTTGGCGCCGATAGGCGTAGCGTCAATCAGATTTGCACGGGCAATGCCCTCGGCATCGACCCAACGCACGTGCCCCGGCAGGCGCTCGCCGGCTGCCTGCGCCTTGAGTGCCGGAATGAGCGTCTCGAGTACCAACGTCGTCTTACCCGAACCCGAAACGCCCGTCACCGCGACCAAGCGACCGCGTGGGATATCAACTTCGAGCAGCTTGACGGTATGGATGGCATCGGTCGCCATGCGGATATGGCCCCGGTCGAACATTTCCTCGTCGGACACCTGCGGGCGCAAGCGCTTGGGGTCTGCGCGTAAAAACGGCGCGATGCGGCTGCCCTGCGATTGTTCTACCTCGTCCACCGTGCCTGCAGCGATCACATTACCGCCGCCTGCTCCGGCAACGGGGCCCATCTCAACCAGATAGTCGGCTTCCGCTAGTACGCGCGTATCGTGGTCGACAACAACCACGGTGTTGCCGTCATCCACCAGATCGCGCATTACGCCCACCAAGCCGTCGACATTGGCAGGATGCAAGCCAATCGAAGGCTCGTCCAGCACATAAAGCACGCCCGTCGATCGGTTGCGCACCACGCGGGCGAGCTGCACACGCTGGCGCTCACCCGTGGAGAGCGTAGCACCGGCGCGGTCGAGCGAGAGGTAATCGAGCCCCAGGTCGACCAGGCGACGAGCCGTGCTCAAAAACGAATCGCAGATATCCACTGCCATGGGCTGCATCTCGGCCGGCAAGGATGCGGGCACCCCGCGCACCCACTCAATCGCCTCACCCAACGTCATGGCCGCGGCCTGCGCCAGATTGATACCGCGCACCTGGGGCTGGCGCGCAACCTCGGAGAGACGCGTGCCGCCGCAGTCACGGCACGGGCCCTCGCGCAAAAAGCGAGCCACGCGCTTTAGTCCCTTATCGTCCTTAACCTTGGCGAGCGCATTCTCGACCGTATAGACGGCGTTGTAATAGGTAAAGTCGAGCGGCGTGGCGCCCTCGCCGTTTTTGGGAACGTAGAGAATGTGCTTCTTAACCGCCGGACCATGGAACACGATGTCGCGCTCTTGAGGTGTGAGCTGGTTAAACGGCACATCGGTACGCACACCCATCTCGCCGGCTACCTGCTTCATCAAGTCCCACATGAGCGTGCCCCAGGGAAGCACCGCGCCTTCGTTGATGGTCTTGGACTCGTCGGGCACCAGGCTCGCTTCGTCCACCTCGCGCATGACACCGGTACCGCCACAGGTGGGGCATGCACCGCCGCTATTGAAAGCCAAATCCTCGGCACTCGGCGCGTAGAACTCGCGGCCGCATGTCGAACACGTGAGCGACAGGCCTGCGGCCACGTTAAGGCTCGGCTCCACACGCGCCCCGCAATGTGGGCACACGTGATGGGCACAGCGGCTAAAGAGCAAACGCAGACTGTTGTTGAGCTCGGTCATGGTGCCAAAGGTCGAGCGTACGCCTGGCACACTAGGGCGCTGATGCAACGCGAGCGCCGCCGGCACGTGCAGCACTTCATCCACCTGAGCGTGCTCGGCCTGGGTGAGCCGTCGGCGGGTATAGGTGCTGAGCGCCTCCAGGTAACGGCGCGAGCCCTCGGCATAAAGAACCCCCAGCGCCAGCGAACTCTTGCCCGACCCCGACACGCCGGCAATACCCACGAGCTTTCCCAGCGGAATATCGATATTGATGTCCTTAAGGTTGTGTACGCGCGCACCGCGCACCTCGATAGCTTGCGGGCTCATCTTCTGTTCCGTCACCTTTATCACCCTACTCATGCCATAAAATGCGGTCGCGGATGTACTCGCCCAGCATGGGCACGGTAAACCGGACCAGGCCGTATCCGGCAGCCTCGATGACGCGCTCGCGAATCAGGCTTGCGCGATATTTACTCGCCCAGCTCTGGGTGCGATCGCAGCGCTCAATGATATCCGCCATGCGCGTCGGCTTACCCTCGTCAGTAGCCATGGCCTCGATAAAGAGGCGTTGCGGACTGCGCAATCCATAATACAGGGGCGCGTCGACCGCTTCGTAGAACTCGGAGACGGCATCCGCATGGCCATCCTCGACATCGTGCTTTTCGATGACCTGCGAGCCACGCCGGACAGCAGAGCGCCACATGTAATATCCCACCAGCTGGACCATGTAGGGATGCCCCATACTCTTGCGCGCCGCAAGGTCCGCCGTCTCCGCGTCAACGTAAAGACCGGCGTCCTTGACTGTCTGGACATATGAATCGCGCACCTTGGGCAAAGAAATCGCCCCCAGCGCACGCTGCTGAGCACGGCGCAAAAACGTCACGCTCGGCTCTTCGAGCAGGTCGTCAACCATACTGGGCCTGCCCGGCAAATACCAGCGCAAGACCGCGCTGGTCGCTATCGGACAGGCCCGTAGCATCCTGATCTCCGAGCACCTGCTGATAGAGAACGGCAAGAGCCGCCAGTTCCTCGATTGACGCAGATTGCGCCTCGTCAATCGCAAACAGGATGCCCTTGCCTGGACCGAGCTTCTTGAGGCGCTCGTTGACCAGCCCCCGTAGCGTCTCGCCCTTTGCCCGAGCCGCCTCGACCGACATCCGACCAAACGACAGCCCAAACTCCATTGACGTCACAACGGGTTTATTCGAGCGAAGCGCGTCGGCCAGACGATCGCACAAGCCAAGCGAAGCAGAATCGGAGACAACCGCCCATCCGCGCTCATTGGCTAGACGTTGCAGCTCCCGCAGGAGAACCGTCTTGCCGCAGCCGCGGTTTCCCGTAATGAGCATGAGCCTGCCCGGCGCTCCGGCGCCGTTATCGAGCCCTTCCTCAAAATCTTCGATGACCGACTCGCGGTCAATGAGTATCGGAGGCCGCTTGCCAGCCGTTGGCTTAAAGGGATTTGGGTTCATGTCGGCCTCCTCGGATTGGCAAACACTGCTAATAGTTATACCAACTTGTACCGAGTTATACCAACTGAATGTGACAAAGGGACAGTCCCTTTGTCACATTGGACGCCAGATCAATTTGTCAAGAACTAGAGGGCCTGAAAATCCACCATTTCTACCCCGTCCCCTAATGGCAGAAGAAGGTGGAATCGGCGGGGCGATAGGGGCGGAAGGTGGTGGGATCGATCTTTACGTGCGCCGCGGCAGGTACGTCGTACCACTTGACCGTATAGCCGGCGCCGTGGGCGCAAAAGACCGAGTCGGGCGTGTTGGGCAGATCGGCCTCGGGCTCATAGGCGGCCGCATCGATCACGCGCTCGGCATCATGGCAAGCCGCATAACCGGCGAACTCCAGGTACAGATGTCCGCGACCGCTCGTGTAGGCAGCCACCTCCAGTGCATAATCCTGCACTTCGGACGCCGGTACGCGACCCACGAGTTTTGCCCGGTCGCCCGCCATTGCCGGCGGCTCGTACTCAGCACCCATGCGCGTGGCATCCGAGAGCGCCCGGCCCACGCACTCCCCCGGCACCTCGAGCTCAAAGTGGTACCACGGCTCCAGCAGCACGGCTGCGCCGGCCTCGCGCGCCTGCATCAAACCCTGGCGAATCGCGCGGTACGTGGCCTGGCGAAAATCGCCGCCCTCGGTGTGTTTGGCATGCGCGCGGCCGCCCGTGAGCGTAATGCGCACATCGGTGATAGGCGAGCCGGTCAGCACGCCCAGGTGGTCGCGCTCCATGGCGTTGGTGAGTGCCAGACGCTGCCAGTTAAGATCGAGCTCGTCGGTCGAGGTCACGGTGCCAAACTGCACGCCCGAACCTGCTGGCAACGGCTCCAGGCGCAGATGCACCTCGGCATAGTGGCGCAGCGGCTCAAAGTGGCCCACACCCTCGACCGGCTGCGAGATAGTCTCCTTATAGAGAATACCGCCGGGCTCAAACTCGACCGCAAGGCCAAAACGATCGGCCAGCACGCGCTGCACGACCTCGAGCTGCACGGCGCCCATCAACTGCAGGTGAATCTGCTCAAGATGCGTATTCCAGCTTACGCCGAGCATGGGATCTTCGTCCGCCAACTCAGTCAATGCTTTGAACACCGTATGGACGTCGTGTTCGCCCGGCAGCACCGTATAGGTGAGGACTGGCGCAATGACGGGTGCATCGCCCGCGGACTCCGCACCCAGGGCATCCCCTGGGCGAACGTGCGCAAGACCCGTCACGGCACAAATACCGCCAGCAACAACTTCTTGCGCAAGCTCGTACTTCTCGCCGTTATAGATGCGTACCTGATCGACCTTCTGTTCCCATGCCTCGGCACCGGAACGTCCGTCAATCATCTGCTTGGCGCGCAGCATGCCGCCGGTCACTTTAACCCAAGCCAAGCGCTCGCCACGATCCCCACGGCTGACACGATAGACGCGCGCGGCAAACTCCGGGAGCCACGCCTGTTCACGCATCAGCGCGCATATGCCATCCAGCAGCTCGTCAACGCCTTGGTCCTTGAGCGCCGAGCCGGCAAAGCAGGGAAAGAGCTTGCGCTCGGCAACCATGCGCGACAGCGTTGCGACGGAAAGCCCGCCCGCCTCAAGAAACTCCTCGAGCGCCGCTTCGTCCAACGCAGCAGCGTCCTCCTGAACGGCACCGCCCGCAAACAGTTCGCTGACATCCAGGCAGCCTTCGGAAAGACGCTGCCCAAGCTGTGTCAGCAAAACATCGCGGCCAGGATTCTCCAAATCGATCTTGTTGATGAAGATGAACGTCGGGATGTCATAACGTGCAAGCAGGCGCCACAGGGTTTCGGTGTGTCCCTGCACGCCATCGTTGGCGCCCACCACCAGAATCGCGTAGTCCAGGGCACGCAGCGTGCGCTCCGCCTCGGCAGAAAAATCGACATGGCCGGGAGCGTCCACGAGCATAACGTGGGTTTCGCCGTGGTCGAGCACAGCCTGCGACGAGAAGATCGTGATACCGCGCTCACGCTCGATCGCGTCAGTGTCCAGATGCGAATCGCCATCGTCCACGCGGCCGCGCTTGCGAATGCGACCCGCGTTGAACAGCATGGCCTCGGCCAACGTGGTCTTGCCGGCATCGACATGCGCCAAGATTCCAACGACCACTTGCTTCGACATGGCTCTCCTCTTATTACAAGCCCATCGCACGCGGCAACGGGCGTTCACGCTCCACACTGGATGATACAATTTACGGGCCGGCGGGCGAAGCGGGCCCTATCCCCCGACCGAGCTCATCGTCCTGCGTTGCCGCGCGGCGATTTTCGTAGGTTCGCGCCTTGCGAAAGCCGGCACCTCCCCTTTTTGTCTGCCGGGCTCATCTGGAACGGCAGCGACGCGAGCCCCACAACAACGCGTTTTGCCAAAAATGGCCCCACCCGGGGCCATTTTTCATTCGAATTAAGGACTGGTACGCGCCCCCGCTCTTACGCCTCGCGCAGCCAATCGAACGCAACACGCGCCGTGCCGTCGGACACATAGACGACGCCGACACGCTCGAATCCCGCCTTGATGCTCGCACCCTGCATGGGCAGATTGTCCTGATGCGTGTCGATGCGCAGGTGATCGGCACGCTCTTTGGCAAAGGCAAACATCGCAGCCGCGATACCGTGCACGGTGCCGTCGGATGCCACACGGTGCAGCACGGCGTATGGAGTGTCGCTGCGCCATTGACCGTCCTCAATTACGTCATAGCACTCGTCCGGACCCGGTAAAAAGGCAAACGTCGCTATCACGCGACCGTCAACTTCGCACACATAGCTGCCACCAGCGGCGATATCGGCAGTCAGCTGCTCGGCCGAAGGCGTGCCCTCGGGCCACTGCGTGGCGTTGCCATGCGCGCGCATAAAGGCGCGGGCCGCGTCATAGATAGCCATGACGGCGGGAATGTCGGTATCGAGGGTTTTTCTGATCATCACGCGGCGACCTCACGTTTATTGGTATCACTTTGATTGAGCAATGATACCAGCGTTTGAAGAGGGGCGCGAAGCAGATGGGGAGCAAAAAGCGAGCCGCCTGGTCAAAGGCAAAGAGCGAGTTTTTGGGCGCTGCCACCGGCGGCGATATGAGCGATCTGTTTGCGCGCGAAGACGAGCGCCGCGACGCACTAGACGCCGAGCGCGATGAAGCCTGGCGCTACAAGTCGTGCGAACGCAAAAACCGTTACGACACGCGCGCCGAGGCCGAGGCAGTTATGGCCGACTGCGAAAACCGCGGGCGGCGCGGCCTTGCCTGCTACAAATGCGAATACTGCGGCGGATGGCATCTGACGTCGCACCCCTGGAAATAGACCCCGCATCGGCACGGCGCTGGCGAAGCGCCGGCCATCGCACGCAAGCTACGGGCGCGGCGGCACCAAAACATCGTAGCGAACGGCCTTGCCCGCAAGCTGATAGCTCGGCTTAACGCCGGCAAGCAGCGGCCCCTTCACCGGCCGCTTGATAACGACCTTACGCGGGTGCACCGCAAGCGCGGCTTCGACCAGCGTCCCCTCATCGGCACACGGCTGTTCCAGATGATGCAAGAGTTGGAACTTCTTTTTCACCGCCGCGCTCTTGGTGCGCCCGGGAAACATGGGGTCCAGATATACCACGTCAGGAGCGGTGAGCTCGCCCTGCCCGATCAGCTCAGCTACATGGCGAAGGCCGGCGATGCTGTCCTCGCCCGCATGCAAGCGCATTCGTGCCACGGCTGTCGCAAGCGCCGGATCATCTGTCGCGCGATCCAAGGCATCCTTGAGAAGCGCCGCGATCACGCAATCCTGTTCATACAGATCGACGGTAAAGCCCGCGGCCGCCAGCAGCAGCGAGTCCTCGCCAAAGCCTGCTGTGGCATCAATCGCCCATGGTTGTTCGATGCCTTTTGTGCGCGCAGCCTTTACCAACAGCTCTTGCTGCAGACGACCCTGCTTGAGCCGTGGAAGCATGCGGCCAAAATCGGCACGCAACTCCATCGTGCCGTCGGTGAGCGTAAGGCCCTCGGACGTCCGCACGAGCTCGAGCCCAGCAGCCCGAGCAACAGAAAAGGGATCGACGACGCCCATGGACACTCCTTAACAAACAAAACGAATACATGGGCGCCATTCATGTCGGCACCCAACCGTCCGTTATTGTCCCACATGCGACATGGTCCACAGCATCCCAATGCAAAGCATAGCCATCAATACCGTGCACACGGCAGCGATCACAGAATCACTCATGCGCCTTCCCAGCGACCGCGGCTCATCCACTTGCTTGACTCCGTACATCATGGCTCCTCCTTCGGTCCAGCTCTTACCATGGCCTCATCATCGCAGCGCCGCGCATGCGCTGCCATCGATTTGACTTACGTCCAGCTTTCCTTTTTGAAAGGTTGAACCGTGCAGGCAAGAGACGCTTTCAGGCGCATGCATCGCCGCGTTGAACTACAATGTGCTTCACCATATGTGCAGCACATAGGGTGCGCCAGGTTGGCGTACTCGTATCGAAAGGACCAGCCATGAGCTTCACTCGCAAGACACTCAAAATCCTTGCCCTGATTTATTTTGTTCTGGGCATCGCCAGTCTCGTCATGGGAATCGCCGGCATCGCGACCGGCAAGTTCGAGTCCACCTACGAATCGAACGCCATGCTCGCCGCGGCCGTGATTATCGCCAAGGGCCTCATCGATCTTGCCGCGGGCGTTGCGGGCATCAAGGGTGCCAACAAGCCTTCGCAGGTTGACGGCGCGTTTAAGCTCGGTATCGTTGCTGCAGTCGCCACGCTTGCCCAGGCGGTGCTCACGCTTCCCGCGTTTGGCGGCGACGCCATCAACTTTGGCGCCTTTGTCATCGTGGTGTACGACCTGTTCTTTGTTCAGCAGGCGCACGCCGTCAAGGCCGAGAACAAGGACCGCCTGTAAGCGCTCGCTTCTCATAGCCTCTGCAGCCAAGCAACTAAAAAGGGCCGATCGCACATCTCCGCGGTCGGCCCTTTGCATTTGCCCAGATAAAACCTGCCAAAATAAACCTGTCCCTTTTTGGTAGGTTAGTGGCGGTACTCGGCGATGATGAAGTCGATGTCGGTTTGAAGGGTGTCCAGGTTTGCCAGGCGCTCTTTGTCGGCGGGGCGCGTGCGGTAGTAGTACGGTGTCATCTGGAACACCGCCTCGATGTCGGCCTGCGTCTGGAGCGTAATGTTCGCAGACACCCGTTGCGTTCCCACCAACTCCAGCTCGGTCGTCTTCGGCAGCTTCTCATCGTTGAGATATGGCGTGTCGTAGAGCACCTCCTTGAGCCCAAACAGATGCCGAGCACCCGGCACCACGGTGTAGAGCGAGCCCTCGGGCGCCAGCACGCGAGAAAACTCACGCTCGTTAAAGGGAGCAAAGAGTTCGGTCACCATATCAAAGGCGCCATCAGCCACGGGGATGTCCTTCATGTTGGCCACGAAGTAGGTCGCATCGCCGCGCTTGGCGGCCAGGCGCACCATCTCTTTGCCCAGGTCGAAACCGTAAGCATCCACGCCCGGCACCGCACCCATGGCGCTGGTGTAGTAGCCCTCGCCGCAGCAAATATCGAGCAAGGTCATGGGGCCGTTCGTAGACGCGGCACGTTCAGACACCCGCTCGCGCACCAGCTCGACCATCGCATCGCGCAACGGCGCGTAGTAACCGCGGTTAAGAAAGTCGCGACGGCTGCGCGCCTGCGACTTGGGATCGCCCATGGAGTCGCCGCTCTTGGACGAGCGCAGCAGATACAGATAGCCCTCGCGCGCACGGTCAAACCGGTGTCCGCCCGCACATGCAGCACCGCGCTCGTCGTCCACCAACGGCTCATGGCAAACGGGACACAGCAACATGGCAACTCCTTAGCGCGAACAACACAACGCCCACCATTGTCGCACGCCTTCCCCATCTAGTCATTGGGGACGTTCTTGAATGACTAAGGAGTGTCCCCAGCTGCCGGCAGAAAAGGAACGTCCCTAAGTGCCGACCAGTCGATTAGGAGTATCATCGTCTGCGCAAATAAGCACGAATGAGCATGTTAGAGATTGAGATCGTATGGCAGACACCGCATCTAAGCACATTGACATGACCACCGGCTCGCTGTGGCGCAATATTCCCCTGTTCGCCTTCCCCGTGGCTGCCACGAGCATCTTGGAACAGTTGTCGAACCTCATTGCCACGGTCATCATCGGTAACTTCTCGGGCGACCAGGGAACCCTCGCCATGGCGGCAGTCGGCTCCAACGTTCCGCTCACCAGCCTTATGATCAACCTGTTTATCGGCCTGTCGCTCGGATCCAATGTGGTCATTGCCAACGCCATCGGCCGCAACGACCAGAACATGGTCAAGCGCGCCGTCCATACCTCGATTCTGATGGCACTCGTGGGCTTTGTCGTCATCGCGCTGGGCGAGATCTTTGCCGAGCCCATGCTCGCCGCACTCAACGTCCCTGCCGAAACTATGCCGCTTGCATCGCTTTACCTGCGCGTCTTTTTGCTCAGCATGCCCTCGATCCTGCTCTACAACTTTGAGGCCGCGATCTTCCGCTCCGTCGGCATCACCCGTATGCCGCTGCAGGCGCTTGCCGTGTCCACCGTCCTCAACATTGGCCTGGACCTCATCTTTGTCCCCGTACTCCACTGGGGCGTCGCGGGCGTCGCCATCGCCACCGCCATCGCCTACACCGTCAGCGCCGCCACACTCTTTATCCGCCTGCTCAAAACCGACTCCGTCGTCCGCGTCACCCCACGCGACTTAGGCTTAGACCCCGTCGCTCTCAAGCGCATCGTCAAGATTGGCCTGCCCGCCGGCATCCAAAGCGCCGTCTTTGCCGTCGCCAACATCATCATCCAGTCCGCCATCAACAGCCTGGGCACCGAGGTCATGGCGGCATCGAGCGCCGCCATGAGCCTGGAGTATGTGTGCTACAACCTGCTCAACAGCTTTAGCCAGGCCTGCACCACCTTTGTGGGGCAAAACCACGGCGCTCGCCAGATCGACCGCTGCACCAAGACGCTCAAGGTCTGCCTGGTCGAAGGCGGCATCGTCGCGCTCACCACCATCGTCATCATCGTCGGTCTGGGGCGCGAGATCCTGGCGCTCTTTAACAGCGATCCCAACATCGTCTCAATCGGCTATATCCGCGTGTGCTCGATCTTCCCGGCATACGCCTTTAGCATGTTCTACGAAAACATGTCCGGCTACCTGCGCGGCTTTGGCATCTCGCTTATGCCCGCCCTCATCACCATGATTTGCGTCTGCGGCATCCGCTTCTATTGGGTGTTCTGCGTGTTCCCGCACTTCCGCACCTTTGCGAACATCATGATGGTCTACCCCATCAGCCTGGGCACCACAGCGTTCTTTATGGTCGTGGCGGTACTGCTCTGCCACCCGGCACGCACCTACCGTCTGGCACAAGCCAAGACCGGGGCGCGCTAGACACATCCAACAAGGTGGCGCATCGGCAACTAGCTCACGATATGCGAGCTCATGTAGTCGATAAAGCGCCTCGTGGCGATAGGCATGGTGTCCCAGCTGCGCCAGGCTGCCACTACGTCGCGCGAGGGGGCGTGCACGATGGGACGCACGCGAATATCGGCCTGCATGCCCTCAACGGTACGACGGTAGAGCATGCTCACGCCTAGGCCCTCCTCAACCATCGCCATGATGGTGTAGTCGTCGGTCACCTCACTCGTCACGTGCGGCGACAGCCCATGCGCCGCGAATGCATCGAGCACCAGGCTCTGCTCGCCCTCGTCCAGCAGCACAAACGGCTCGGACGCCAGGTCGGCGAGCGTTACCTTTTCCTTTGCCGTCAGCGGATGCGCGGTCGGCAGCAGCGCCACCAACTCGTCGTGGTAGACCACGCGCTTCTCGAGCCCTGCGGTAAACCCGCGCGCCGTAAAGCAAAAGTCAACCACGCCATCGTGCACCCACTGGGCGTTGCGCGTGTAATCGCCCTGTTTAAGGGTAAAGTGCACACCGGGATGCAGGGCCCCAAAGTCGCGGATCACACGCGGCAACACGGTACGGCTCACGTTGGTAAACGTCGCAATGCGAATATCAGTCGACGAAAGCCCCAACAACTCCTGACGCTTGCCCTCAAGCTCGGCCTCGGCAGTTACGATTTGGCGCAGATACGGCAGATACTGCTTGCCGTCGCGCGTAAGCGAGACACCTTGCTTACCGCGCTCGATAAGCGTGGTGCCTAGCTCGCGCTCGAGCGCCTTGACGGCCTGGCTCACCGCACTTTGCGTATAGCCCAGCTCGTCCGCCGCGCCCTTAAGACTGCCGCGATCGACCACCATACAAACAATCTGGTACCGCGATGCCATCGTGCCTCCATCTCGATGTGGACGTAAAACGTTTTGCCAGGGCTTTTTCTACCAACATTAGCATTTCTTAATCATACTGAAGATACGTTCGCTTTACTACATCCACATCTGGGAGCAGAATCCTTTTTGCGAAACCGTTCTGTAACAAAAGGAGTCCCATGGATCGCAAAAAAGCAATCGCGCTCTCATTTTCCGTTCCCGTCGCATGGGGCTTTTCGTACCCCCTCATGAAGATCGGCATGGACAGTATGAACGCCACGAGCATCGTCGCGCTTCGTTGTATCATCGCCTTTGCGGCCTGTCTGCTGCTCTTCCACAAGCGCGCTTTCCGCATCAATCGCGACCTTATGGTCCGCGCCGCCATCATCGGCGCCATCATGGCAACCGAGCTCACCTGCATGTGCCTGGGCTCCAGCCTCACCTCCGCCTCCACCGCCGGCTTTTTGCAGAGTCTGACGGTCGTGATCGTGCCGTTTGCCAACGCGGCCCTGCTGCGCCGCGCCCCCGAGCGCAAGGTGCTCATCGGCACTGCCATCGTCACCTGCGGTATGCTGCTGCTCTCGGGCGCCGACTTTACCAGCCTGAATCCCGGTGCGATCATTATGCTGCTCTCGGCCTTTGTCTATGCCGGCCACATCATTGTGGCGAAGCGCTTTGTCGAAGATGTCGACCCGCTGGCTCTGGGCGTTTGGCAGCTGGGCTTTGGCGGCCTGTTCTCGGGCATCGCCGCATTCGTCTTTGGCGGTTTCACGCTTCCCAGCACGCCCAACGAGATCGTCGTGGTCATCGCGCTCGCACTCATCTGCTCTGCCTACGGCTTTATCACCCAGACGCTCGTGCAGCCCCACGTGCCCGCCGAGACCACCGGCTTTGCCTTCTCGCTCGAGCCGGTCTGCTCCGCCGTCTTCTCATTCTTCCTGGTCGGCGAGGTCCCGAGCCCCATCGCCTTCTTTGGCGCCGCCCTCATCCTCACCGGCGTGATGGTGGCAACCGTCGAGCTCCCGTGCCTTCGCTCGCAAGGACACGCTCACATGGCAGGAGCGCCCGAGCGCGTCTCGTAGACCCCACTCTTCATGCAGCCGCGGCATAAAGGCAACCGGTGCGCCTTTACAATAGATGCCAACAGAGCATCTGCCATAAAGGAGCCCCATGGACACCGCAACTCGCGACCGCAACATAACAACTTGGTTGGGCGATGCGCCGCAGCCGGTACGTGACACGACGAACCAGCTGCTCGAGCGCATCGCCCTTTTACGTGCCGAGCAGACTATCTACCCGGCACAAGACGACATCCTCAATGCCCTCGCCTATACGCCGGCCAACCAGGTCAAGGTTGTCATTTTGGGTCAAGATCCCTATCACGGACCCAACCAGGCCATGGGGTTATCGTTCTCGGTCCCCGCGACGCAAACCAAGTTGCCGCCGAGTCTGCGCAACATCTATAAGGAACTCAACGCCGATCTGGGTTGCCCCATTCCCGCCACGGGAGACCTAACCCCATGGGCACAACAGGGCGTCCTGCTCCTCAACACCACGCTCACCGTGCGCGAGCATGCCGCCAACTCGCACGCCAAACTGGGCTGGAGCACGCTCACCGACTATGTTATCGAACGCTGCTGCCTGCTGCCCCAACCGGTCGTCTTTTTGGCATGGGGACGCTTTGCCCAGCAAATGGTTGAGGGCAAGCTCGACGCAATCGGCGCGGGCAAGGCAACCGGCAAGTTCTGCCTGGCCTCTACGCACCCCTCGCCGCTTTCGGCCAACCGTGCCACGGCAGAACTCCCCGCCTTTATAGGGTCGCGCCCCTTCTCCGCTGCCAATCGGCTACTCGAACAGCACGGCTCGACCCCCGTCAACTGGACTTGCCTCGGCTAAAAATCAATACATCAAAAACGCGCCCGACGGATTTCCATCGGGCGCGTTTTCTACTCGGGCCAGATAAACTGAGTGCGGCCGGCCTCGCCGCCATCGATCAGCAGGCTCTGCCCGGTCATAAACCGGTTGGTCACGCCCACAAAGTAGATCCACTCGGCGATCTCTTGGGCGGTGGCCCAGCGTTTAAGCGGCGTGAGCTCCATAATCTGGTTCCACAGGTGCTCGTCTTCCATCACGCAACGGTTGAGCGGCGTGATAACGCCGCCCGGGTCCACACTGTTGGCGATGGCCTGCGGCGCCAGGCGGTTTGCAAGGTTCTTGGTGTAGGCGATAACGCCACCCTTGCTGGCAGCATAGGCGGGAAACTCCGATCCCGTATGTCCGCTCGCCGACCCCACATTGACCACGGATTGGATAGCAGGCGCCGGCTTGGCGGCAAGCCCCTCTCCCACAAAGGCGTAGCGCTCGGTCACGTTGATGGTGCCACGCAGGTTGGCGGCAATGTCATCGGCCGAATCCTGCGTACCGGCAACGTTCACGATTACCTGAGGCTCAAGGTCGCCTGGAAACGAGTTAGGCTCGCGTACATCAACGATCAGATGGCGGTAGCGCTCGTGCTCAACCGTCGCCGGCAGCAGGTCAAAGCCCACGACCTCGTGGCCCTCGTCCAAAAAGCGCTGCACGCACGCGGCTCCGATACCGCCCGAAGCGCCCGTGATCAAAACCCGCATACTTGCTCCTTAGGCAGCTGCGTGGCGCTCGAGGTACTCGGAGCCCACATTCTCGCGCTCCCAGCCGCGCACGACCTTATAGCCCACGGGGCTCAGAAAGACCTCGCACAGCAGCTCGGCGACAGCGCCGGTCAGCGAGCACATAAGGACCTGCACCCAGGTCCAACCAAAGAACGTGTGGCTCACCACAATGGCAAAGACCAAGTTGTCGATAAACTGGCCAACACCCGTGGACACATAAGAGCGGAAGGCAAAGCTCGCAAAGTTATTCTTTTTGAGCATGCGGCCGAGCGACTGGTTGAGCGTGGAGTTAACCACGGCAGAAACGAGCATTGCCAGCGAAGAGCCCAGCACCACGTACCAGGTGCCGCCGATGGTGGCGTTAAGGGCGGTGTTGACCTCGATCATACCCGTGTCGTAGTAGGCGCCCCACATGCCGGGCGTGAGCGAGCATGCCCAAAAGCACAGACTCACGGCCAGATTGACCAGCAGCGCGAGGATAGAGATTTTGATGGATGCCTTGGCGCCAAAGCGCTTGCAGATCATGTCCTGGCACAAAAACGAAACCCAGCTCACCACAAAGCCGCAATCGAGTGCCAGATACGGCAGGCTGATAAGCTCTTTGTTGGCCAGCAGGTTCATCATGATGACACTCACGAAAAACAGCGAAACCGTTGCCGCGGGAATGCTCCGCAACAGGACCTTGTAGTCCTCCATGACCTTCTTGATCATTATGTACTCCTTTGGTTTTAGGTTTAACGAGCAGGATATCGGACCCGAACTGCTCGGACGTCACGGTCTTGAGACGACGATGGGTATAATAGCCGCTCACACGGCATCAGGCAAGCAAACGGCGCGGCAGCCCCACAGGGCCACCGCGCCGATGCATTAAAAGGCTACGTTGCCAAACTCCGACAGGATAAGATCGGGGTTGTGATCGGTTGCCCAATCCACGTTCCACGGGCTCGTGAACAGCAGCAGCTTACCGCCGCGCATGTCCTCGACGCGCAGCGTGTCACGCGTGAGCGAAAGGCCCGGGATATCAATGGTATCGGGGTCGTTCTGAATCCAGCGGATGTCCGTATAGGGCAGCGGCTGGCGACGGACCTCAACACGATACTCGGCCTTGAGGCGGCGCTCGAGTACCTCAAACTGCAGCACACCGACCACGCCCACGATAACGCTCTCCATGCCGGCACCCAGCTCGCGGAAGATCTGGATGGCACCCTCCTGGGCAAGCTCCTCCATACCCTTGACGAACTGCTTGCGCTTGAGCGTGTCGACCTGCGTAATGCGAGCGAACATCTCGGGGGCAAACGTCGGGATCTGCGGATACTGCACGTGGCGCTTGCCGGAGCACACGGTGTCGCCGATGCTAAAGATACCCGGGTCGAACAGGCCCACGATATCGCCCGCGTACGCCTCGTCCACGATGGCGCGGTCATCGGCCATCATCGACGTGCCCGTTGCAAGCTTGAGTTTACGGTTGCCCTGCACGTGGAAGGCGTCCATGCCACGCTCGAACTTGCCCGAGCAAATGCGCACAAAGGCGATACGGTCTCGGTGGTTCTTGTCCATATTGGCCTGGATCTTAAACACAAAGCCGCTAAAGTCGTCGCGGCAGGGATCGACCGGCTCACTGGTGAGCGTATCGGTATAGGCGCGCGGCGTCGGGGCCAGGCGCAGGAACTCCTTGAGGAAGGGCTCCACACCAAAGTTGGTGAGCGCCGAGCCAAAGAACGCCGGGCTCAGCTTGCCGCAGGCCACAGCATCCAAGTCGAGCTCGTCGCCGGCGCCATCGAGCAGCTCGATGTCGTCCATCAGGTTCTTGTGGTTCTCCTCGCCGATGAGCTCGTCCATGGAAGGATCGCCCAGCTCGGCCTCGACCTCGGCGACCTTCTTGGTGGCGTTGGCGTGACCGTCGCCCTCAAAGGCAATGACGCGACGGGTCTGACGGTCGAACACGCCGCGGAAGTTGCGACCACTGCCGATCGGCCAGTTCATGGGATACGTATTGATACCCAGGACGTTCTCGATCTCTTCCATGAGCTCAAACGGATCGCGAGCCTCGTGGTCGAGCTTATTCACAAAGGTGAAGATGGGAATGTGGCGCAGCGTACAGACCTTAAAGAGCTTTTTGGTCTGGGCCTCGACGCCCTTAGCGCCGTCGATGACCATGACTGCGGCGTCGGCGGCCATAAGGGTACGGTAGGTATCCTCCGAGAAGTCCTGGTGGCCGGGGGTATCGAGGATGTTGACGCAGGCGCCATTATAGGTGAACTGCAGCACCGAGGAGGTAACGGAAATGCCGCGCTCCTTCTCGATGTCCATCCAGTCCGAGACGGCGTGCTTGGCCGAGCTCTTGCCCTTGACCGAACCGGCAGTCTGGATGCTGCCGGTATAGAGCAGCAGCTTCTCGGTAAGCGTGGTCTTACCGGCGTCCGGGTGGCTGATGATCGCGAATGTGCGGCGCGACGAGATTTCATCCGACAGGCTTGCCATGCGGATCCTTTCTTGCATTGAGTGCATTACGTCGATGTAACCGCACTATTGTAGCCGCGAAATCCCGCTCTAGGGCGCCTATCAGGACAAATTCATCAGTTGGGGCCTGGGTAGCCGGCCCAATCCGAATTTGTCTCTTGCGTAACTGTACATAGTGTATATATACTGTGCTTACCGGTTATATACACGTGTAGCCCAACAGCTAAGGAGCCGCTGTGGACATCATCCTATCCAATTCGAGCGACAAGCCCATCTACGAGCAAATAGCCTCGCAAGTCAAAGCTCAGATCCTTTCGGGCGCGCTCGCTTCGGGAGCCAAACTCCCCAGCATCCGTGCACTCGCGAGCGATCTTGGCGTGAGTGTCATCACCACCAAGCGCGCCTACGCCGACCTGGAGCAACTCGGCTTTATCTGCACCGTGCAGGGCAAGGGCTGTTTTGTCGCCGAGGGCAACCAAGAACTCTTGCGCGAAAATCAGCTCTGCCATATCGAAGAGCTGCTTGCGAAAGCGGCGAGCCAAGCCGAAGCCTTGGGCGTCACGCGCGACAAGCTGCACGAGATGCTCGACCTCGTAGCCCCCGAAACCATGCAGTAGCCATCTGCAAGAAAGGCTATACCATGCAAAAGTTGCTAGAACTCAAAGGTGTATCGCGCCGCGTGAGCGACCGCTTTTCACTGCGCGACGTCACGCTTGCCGTGGAGCCCGGCCAGATCGTTGGCTTTGTGGGCGCAAATGGCGCCGGCAAGACGACGACCATTCGCGCCGCGCTTGGGCTTATAAAGCCCGATGCCGGCGAGGTGCATCTGCTTGGACAGCGCTGCGACGCCAACGCGCCCGACGAGACGCAGCGCCACCTGCGCTCCCGCATCGGGCTTGTCCTGGACACGTGTCCCTTCCCCTCCACGCTCAAGGTGGGCCAGGTCGAGAAGCTCGTAGGCCCGGCATACCCCACGTGGAGCTGCGAAACGTTCGCCGGATTCATCGACCGATTTGGCCTCGATCCCAAGATGAAGGTCAAGGACCTCTCCCGCGGCATGGGCATGAAGCTGCAGCTCGCCTGTGCGCTCAGCCACAATGCCAAGCTGCTCGTTTTGGACGAAGCCACCGCGGGCCTCGATCCCATGGCGCGCGAGGAACTGCTCGACGAGTTGCTTGCCTTTGTCGCCGACGGCCAGCACAGCGTGCTGCTCTCGAGCCACATTACATCCGACCTCGATCGCACTGCCGACCGCGTCATCTGCATCGATAACGGCTCGATTGTGTTTGACCTGCCGCGCGAGGACATTACCGACCGAGCCGGCATCGCCCACTGCACCCAAGCACAGGCCGCAGAGCTTATGGCTTGCGTCGAAGGCGCCCGTGCCGCCCACCACGCCTATAGCGTGGACGTGCTCGTGCCCAACCGTCGCGATGTGCTCGAGGCCTTCCCCGAGATTCCCTGCGACCGGGCAACCATTGATGACTATCTTCGCCTCACGCTGAAAGGGGCTTCGAAATGAAACGCGCCTTTATGTCTGAGCTCGCCATCGTCCGCACGCTTGTCCCGAGCATCGCGGGCGTCGGCCTGTTCATCTTCGTCGTACTGACCCTCGCCAACGCATCGGACGGTGACTCTGGCATGAGTGCCGGCGCCTGCGCGGTCAGCGCCATGTCGCCCATCGTGGTCATGAACTCGCTGGCCGGCTACGACAATCAAAACGGATGGGAGCGCTATCGGGCAACGCTGCCCATCTCGCGCAAAGACATCATCTGTGCACGCTACCTGAGCATCATTGTCTTCTCGGCCGTCATGGCGTGCGCCGCCGCGCTTTTGAGCATCGTCTCCATCCCGCTCTTCAACAGCGCGGGTATTCCCTCGACGGGACAGACCGTCTTTGAGACCACAATAGCCTCCGCCGCATCGATGCTCATCTCCCTCATGATGGTGTTTTTGGCACAGCCGCTGTTCTTTCGATTTGGACACATGGAGGCGCTGCGCCTTTCCGTCGGCCTGTTTGCCCTGCTCGGGTGCCTTGCCATGGCAGCGCTGAGCTCCTCCAACCCCATCAGCAACTGGCTCATGTCGATTGCCGGAGCGAATCCCGATCCTGCCGTTCTGGGCTGTCTGTGCGCAGGAATTGCCGTGCTGGCCCTCGCGCTATGCGCAATCAGCTGCACCGTCAGCACCAAGGTTTATCGAGTACACGACCTGTAGGCACGCGAGTCTCAATCCACGAAGGACGCGATCGCCCCCGCCGCAAATCCGTGACAAATGGCATATCCCCGGCACGCGCTATCGTGCTACTTGCGCAGCGGCTTGGGCAGCGGAATGCCTGCCGCGATGACGGCGGCGATGATCATGCAGACAATGCCCTTGAGCGGGAAGCACATGAGCAGCAGGCCCACGACCATGACGGGCTGACGCATGACGGCACCCATCGTCGAGGCGGTACAGACGGCGACGCAAAAGACCGGATCGGCGCCCGTAAGGACGGCAAGGCCGTAGCCCAGGCTCACGCCCGAGAAGATAACGGGGAAGAAGTGACCGCCGCGCCAGCCCAGGTTGATGAGGGCGGGCGTCAGCATGGCCTTGATAAGACCAGTTGCAATGAGCACACCGGCGGGAATGGTCATATAGGTCTCCATGAGCACGTCGGCCTGCGTCTCGCCAGCAAACATGGTGTAGGGCAGGACCGTGCCGCAGATAGCGAGCGCCAAACCGGCCAGCATGGCCTTGACGACAGGGCGCTCCCCTATGGCGTGGGCCAACGCCTCGCTCGCGTGCTCCGAGACAAAGTACAGCCAGCCACAGGCCGTGCCGACGAGCGCCAGGGGAATAAGCCAAGCAAGCTCGAGGTTGCCCACCTGCGCGGCCTCGAACCTCGGCATACCCATGCCGCCGCCCACAAGCTGGCCAAGCAGCAGGTAGGTGCCCAAACCGCCAGCGATCGCGATACCGTAGACCACGGTCTTTTGCGCCTTGGGAAGCTTGATGGTGATCTCGTCAGACGCGGACTCATCGTCATTGGCACCCTGACCGTCAGCACTTCCGGCGAGCGGCGCCACAAAGCCAAACACGGGCGCGGTAAAGAGCGCCGTCAGGGCAGCCTGGGTGCCCAGCAGCGTGAGCTCCCTAAACTCAGCTCCAAAGCGACGCATGCGATCGCCGACCCAGCTGCACAGTCCCGCGATAACGCCGGTCAGGCCGGCCTCCGGTCCAATACTTCCGCCAAACAGCAACGGCAGCAGCGCCGCAATCGACAGCTTGCCCAGATTGTCGTACGGGTAGCGACCGTCTTGCTTGACCTTGGTCATGACCTGGTTGAGGTCGTCGGTCTTGGCGCCCGTCATCTTTTCGTACAGGCCAATCACCAAGCCGCCCAGCAGGCAGACAAAAAACGGGTACGGCAAAAAGCCAAACGGACCGCTGGCGAGTTCGGGCGAAGAGACACCCAGCATATGCGGGACCTCGGTCCACAAATAATCAATGCCGTGCTCCATCGCAAAGAAGAATAGCCAGACTGCAGCACCCGCGAGTGCACCGGTCACGGCAACGCTGACCAAAAACAGCGCGCGGTTTGTGGGTTTGGCAAGGTTATCCATCGGGTCCTCCCGTGGTCAAAATCGACAAAGATACGTTTTATTGTAGAGCGAGCGTTGCCCGAACGAGCCAACCGTCTGCACCGCAAACGGCACCATTGGGAGTCATAGTGGGGCAGGCTCAAGACTCATCCATTAATAATCGAGGCAATCTCGCGCAAATCGTCGGCAAAGTAGATGCCGTGCTGGCGCTGCGGGCTCGAAAGTCCTTTATCAATCATGTGCTCGAGCAGCGCCTTAAGATCGTTGTAGTAGCCCCCGAGGTTGCACAGGATGCACGGCGCACTCAAGTGCCCCAACGACACGGCGGACATGACCTCGGCAATCTCCTCGAGCGTGCCCGTACCGCCCGGGAAAGCGATGAACGCGTCGCCGAGCTCGATCATCTTGGCCTTACGCTCGGCCATGTCACTCGTCACGATGAGGTCGTCAATACCGTCGTGTTGAAACTCTGCCTCGATAAAAAAGCTCGGCTCAACACCCGTCACGTGTCCACCCGCCTCGAGCACGCTATCGGCAAGCGCGCCCATCAGGCCCGACTTGGAGCCGCCGTATACCAGCGCGTGGCCGTTGGAGCCAATCCACGTGCCGAGCTCTCGCACTGCAGGCAGAAACGCCGGGTCGTTGCCGACGCTCGCGCCCAGGTACACCGTGATGTTCATATGCAATCCCCCTCGTCGTGACGCGCGGCACCCGTTCTATCGTTGCCGGCGACGGTACTCGCGCACGCGGCGCGACAGGTCAGCGAGCTCGTCACGATCGAGCTCTTCCAAATGCTCAAGATCGTCCATAAAGCGCGCCATGGTGTCCTTTTGGCGCATCTTGATGAGCGTATTGCAGTAGTTCACCGCCACGCCCGTGAGCATGGCGATGTAGAAGATGCTGATGACGCTCAAAACGACAGTGATAGCGCGGGCAACCGGCGTCTCGGCCGGGATATCGCCAAAGCCGATGGTCGATACGGTTTCAAAGCTAAACCAGAGGCCGTCGCCAAACGTAAGGGTCGTGGGCTCGGACAGCCAGACGGCCGTCGAGCACAGCAGATAGAAGACGAGAAACAGGCCCGTGATGCGCGCAAAGCCAGCCTGGCGCAAAACATCGGCAAGCGTCCTCAACTTGTTCATCGCGACCCCTTTTCCCAGACGCCCAATCACATTCGCTCGGTATTGTCCCACAACCGGCAGTTGGGGACGTTCCTTTTGTGCCGGCAGAAAGGGACTGTCCCCAAGTGCCGGGCGGGACCGTTTAGCGGCTCAGCTGCCGACTAAGCATGCTGAGCTGGTATCCTTATGCGAAACTGTCTCAACTCGATAGGATTTCATGTGAAACCTTCCGCCGTCCTTCGCTTAGCCCTACGCCGCACCCTGGCTGTCGCGCTTGCCGCACTCACCGTGCTGAGCGCCGTCATGCCTGCCCCCGCCTTTGCCGCCGACTCCGACCAGCAGGTCAAGACGGTCCGCGTTGGCTGGCTCGTCAACAACAAAGGCTTCCAGGAAGGCACGCCGGGCGAGCGCCTCTCGGGATGGGGCTACGAGTACCTCCAGACCCTCTCGTATTACACAAAGGGCTGGCAATACGAATACGTTAGCGGCACCTTCTCCGAGCTTATGGACATGCTCGAGGCAGGCGAAATCGACCTCATGCCCAACATCTCGTATTCGGCAGAACGCGAGCAGAAGCTGCTCTTTTCCTCAAATCCCGAGGGCACCGAGCGCTACTATATCTACGCCAGGCCCGACCGCGACGATCTGGCCAAGGGTGACCCTCAGGCGCTCCAAGGCCTCACCATCGGCTGCAACTCTGGCGTTATGCAAACTATCGTCGGCCAGCAGTGGCTCGCCAACGAAGACGTTACCTGCACCTATAAAGAAATCGACACCGGCAGCGCCCTCTTTGAGGCGCTTGCAGACGGCGAGGTCGACGCCGTCATCATGAACGACACCATTTCGTCGCCCGATGCGTCACCCATGTTCTACGTAGGCTCGAGCGACTACTTTTTTGCCGTTCCTAAAAGCCGCCCTGACCTGATGAACGACATCAACGCCGCCATGACGACCATCGCCCGCGATAACCCGCGCTATAACGAGGAAGTCAAATCGAGTTACTCGACCCAAAACAGTGGCTCGTCATCGCTCACCGGCACCGAGACCACCTGGCTCAAAGAAAACGGCAATACCATCACGCTCGGCTATCTTAAAAACCAACTTCCCTACTGTACGCAAAATGACGACGGCGAGATGGAAGGGTCGCTCGCCTCGCTTGCAACGACGTTGCACGACAAGTTTGACATTACGGTCAAAACAATCGCACTCTCGAACAACAAGCAAATGATCAAAGCCCTTTCCAACGGAACCATCGATGTCGCCCTACCGTTGTTTCGCGACTACTGGCTCGCCGAGCAGACAGGGGTCATCCAGTCAAACTCGATGGGAACGGTTTCGCTGACCGCCATTCACAGTGGCAAAAACCTGAACAGCGACCTTAAGAACATCGCTTGTACAAAGAGCACAATCGTTAACCGTTTTGAGCTCGAAAGTCTCTTTCCGAACGCAACGGTAACCGAGTATTCGAATGACGGCGAGGTGCTCAAAGCCCTCAATGAGGGGAAGGCACGTTGCATCATTGTCCCCAGCACGCGCCTGGAAACTCTCCGCGACATCTACGACATCGAGGATTTCGAAACACAGGAACTCACCAACACGGCGCAACTATCGTGTTTAATTTCGCGCGGCAAGCCCGAGCTGCTGGGAATCATCAATAAGGGCATCGTCAATGCAGGTGAATCGCTCTCTGCAAACAGCTATTTCCCCACATCGTACTCGGCGCAAGAATCGGATGCGTTCCGACTTCTCTACCGCAACCGCATCGTCATTGCGGCAGTCGTCATCTGCATTTTGCTCACCGGCATCGTCATCCTTGTCTGGTCGCTTTACCGCGCACAGGAGGAACGGCAGAAAGCCGATGCCGCCAATGCCGCCAAAACCGCTTTCCTCACGCGCATGAGCCACGACATCCGCACGCCGCTCAACGGCATCCTGGGCCTTATCGAAATTGAGGAATTGAGAGAAGGCGACATGCAGGTCGCCCGCGAAAGCCGCGCCAAGGCGCGCGTTGCCGCCAATCACCTGCTGTCACTGATTAACGACATCCTCGAGATGGGCAGGATCGAGGAGCGCAAAGTGACGCTCGAGCACGAATCATTCAACCTTAAAGAGCTGTGCGACAATGCGCTCGTACTGTGCAAGCTCCGCGCATCGGACCGCGGCATAACCATGCTCGACACCAGCGAGCCCTACGCTGTCGACCAATATATGATCGGCAGCCCCACCCATATTCGGCAGATCCTTGTCAACCTGCTCGACAACAGCATCAAGTACAACAAGCACGGAGGCACCGTCACGTTCTCATCGACCATCAAACCGGTCGACGACGAGCACGCCGTGTTTTGCTTTAGCGTCTCGGATACCGGCATTGGTATGACGCCCGAGTTTTTGACGCACATTTACGAGCCGTTTGCCCAGGAAGGCGACGATGCGCGCAGCAAGTTCCAAGGAACCGGCATTGGCATGTCTATCGTCAAATCGCTCATCGATATGATGGGCGGCACGATTGAGATTTCGAGTGAGGTTGGCGTGGGGAGTACGTTTGACGTCCGGATTCCGCTCGATATCGACAAGAACCCTCAGATAAAAGAATGTGCAGACACGCAGGTAAGCAGCTGCTCGCTCGCCGGCATGAACGTCCTTTTGGCAGAAGATAACGAACTCAATGCCGAGATTGCCCAAGCTCTGCTCGAAAGCGAAGGCATCGTCGTGACTCGCGCCGCCGACGGCAACGAAACGGTCGATCTATATGTTGGTCGTCCCGCCGGCAGCTTCGATGCAATCCTGATGGACATCATGATGCCGGGCATGGACGGCTACGAGGCAACCCGGGCGATCCGCCTGAGCGAAAAGGCCGATGCGGCCGACATCCCCATCATCGCGCTCACCGCCAACGCTTTTGCCGAAGACGCCAAGGCGGCACACGACGCCGGCATGAACGCCCATCTGCCCAAACCGCTCGACTTTAGCAAGCTCAAAAACATACTCGCCTGTATCAAGAAAAACGGGGCTGTTTCGCTATAGTTTGTGCTCAACCACCATGCGCAGTAGAAAGGAAGCCAACGATGTTTAGGCCCTTACGTCGAAAGAAACGCGCCATCACCGACGAGAAAGCGCGCGAACTGCTCGCTACCTGCAAGCGCGGCGTCTTTGCCGTCAACGGCGATGATGGCTACCCCTATGCCATTCCCGTCAACTACTTCTTTGACGCCGAGCACGACAAGATTTATTTCCATGGCGCCAAGGCTGGCCACAAGGTCGATTCACTCAGGCATGATGATAAAGTCTGCTTTACCGTTTACGGCAACGTGTGGTACAAGGACGGCGACTGGGCTCCCTACGTTATGAGTACCGTTGTCTTTGGTCGTTGTCGCCTGGTAGATGAAGCGCCCGCGTTTATCGAGGACAAAGTCCGTCAGCTCGCGCTTAAGTACTACCCTTCTGCCGAAGAAGTCGAGGAGGAGATCGCCAAAGACATAAAGGGCGTCCAGCTCTACGAGATTTCGATTGAACATCTTTGCGGCAAGCAGATTCATGAAAAGTAGCGAATGCGGAAAACGCGCTCGCTACCCTCTGCGCCCCATGTGCCCACACATTTTGACGGCGTGGGCACATGGGGCAGCACTCGAATCGAGCGCCCCCTATACCCCAAAAACGTAGCGGTCCAGGCGGTCGCACGCCTCCCTTACGCGCGAAAGCGGCAGCGCCAGATTCACGCGAATGTGGCAGGGCCCGTGGAACGGGCGGCCGTCCTGATACCCCACGCCCACGCGCGCCCCCTCGTCGAGCAGCCACTGAATATCGCGGCCATGCTCGCGGCACCATTCGGTGCAGTCCAGAAACACCATGTACGTGCCTTGCGGACGCGAATAGGACACGCCCGCAAAATGCTCGTCAACGTAATCGCAGAAGCACTCGATATTACCGGCAAGCACCTGGTTGAGCTCGTCCACCCACTCGTAGCCTTGCGGCTGGTAGGCACCGATAAGCGCATGCATGGAGAGGACGTTCATCTCGTTGTAGTGCGTCTTGTTGGACACGGCGCACACGCGATCGCGCAGCGTCTCGTTATAGATGATGTGGTAGCTGCCGACCAGGCCCGCCAGGTTAAACGTCTTGCTGGGCGCATAGAGGGCAACCGTGCGCATGCGGGCATCCTCGCTCACCGACTGCGTCGGGATATGCTTGTGACCCGGCAGGATGATATCGGACCAAATCTCATCCGAGATCACCACGCAATCGTGCTGGCGATAGATATCCATGGCGCGCTCGATCTCGTCGCGCTCCCATACGCGGCCGCAGGGATTGTGCGGCGAGCAGAACACCGCGGCATGGATGTGGTTTTGGGCGAGCTTGCGCTCCATGTCCTCATAGTCCATACGCCACACGCCTTGGTCGTCGAGCTTAAGCGGGCTGTGGACAATGCGATAGCCCGCGGCTTCGATAGACTTGGTAAAGCCGATGTAGGTGGGGCTGTGGACCAGCACCGCATCGCCCGGCTGGACATACGCGCGCAGCGTCGACACAACACCGCCCAGCACGCCGTTTTCGTAACCGATATGTTCAGGGCGCAGACCCTCGACGCCATTGCGGCGGCTCTGCCATTCGATGATGCGGTCAGAGTACTCGGCACGCGGATCAAAGTAGCCAAACATGGGGTGCTGGGCACGCTGAATGATGTGTTCCTGGACCGTGGGCACCGTGGCGAAGTTCATGTCCGCCACCCACATGGGAATGCGATCGAAGCCCTCGTCGGGTGCGTTTGGAGCCATGCCGGGGATCTCACCCCAAGAATCAACGGCGATGGAGTCCATGCCGTGGCGGTCGATAAGCGAAGTAAAGTCGTATTTCATCCTGGGCTCCCATGCAAAGCGGATTGTTTTGGTAGGCGTTATTGTCCACCAGCATGGGCGGTTTTGGCATGGGGTTTGGCTCTTAATTTGACGGGTGCGGACGAATGGCTGATTAGTCTTGCGCGTCGTTGACGGCGACTACGGTTAGCCGGGTTTCATCGACCGTAAAAGATATGTCGAGCCCGGCGAAGGCCAAGTGATAAACACGGTTTGGCTCGTGCTTGCTGCCCGCGCGGCGCGGATCCTGGCGAAGAACCTCAACCAAGCCAGGAAGCTTTGTAGGCGGGACCATATCCTGCAGCGCTTGCGGAAACTCGACGTCGAGCTCTTGCCACGGCGCATCCTCAATCCAGCCGCCGGTCGCATCCGGGTGGCAATCCGCAAACGGAATGTAGGGCTTAATGTCGTAGATGGGCGTGCCGTCGCGCAGGTCGGCCCCCAACACATGGATGATGGGACCATCGTCGGTGAGCTCGACACGATCAAGCTTGACGCAGGTGAGACCGATGGGATTAGGGCGAAACGGACTGCGCGTGGCAAAGACGCCCACACGCTCGGCTCCGCCCAGACGCGGCGGACGCACGGTTTTCGACCACTTGGCATTAGTTCCGGACCTGTCCTGCTTTTTGACATCGGCGGCTATGTCCTTAGCCGTGCCGCCGGGCGTGCCGTTTTCGAAGCGCCAGAGCAACCATAGGTGAGAGAAGGAATCCAGACCCTCAACTGCTGCGTTGGAGGCAAATTCCGGTTCAAAGACGATGCGTCCCTGCAAATGGGGCGCCAAAAAGCTGTTGCGCGGAATGCCGAACTTCTGCGGCAGATCGGTATGTATGTGTGCAATAGGTTCCATGCCGGTCATTGTACGGCATGGAGGCGTGGGACGTTGTACGCAATTCTTCGCCGCAGCCCCCGTCGCGCAACCAACGGTTGCTTGGAAGGGCACCTGCCGCCGCGTATGCTTAAAGCCAACAACCAGCAGAAAGGAGCCGTTATGGCCTTCGCAGAAAAGCTCATTGCTGTCCGTCGCGCCCATCATCTTACCCAAGAGCAACTCGCCGCCAAGCTCTTCGTCACACGCCAAGCCGTCAGCCGTTGGGAACGCGGCGAAGTCACACCGGGCATCGACATGATGAAGCTCATTGCCGCCATAACCGGAGAACCGCTGTCCCACCTGCTCGAAATGCCCGAGCACTATTGCCAGAGCTGCGGCATGATACTCACGCCCGACGACTGCGGCACCGATGCTCACGGCGCAACGACCGACCATTACTGCAAGTGGTGCTACGACCACGGCAAGTACACCTACGAGACCACGATGGAGGCCATGATTGAGGATTGCGCCCCGCGCCTGGCACAAAACACCGGTATGTCGCTCGACGAAGCCGTCTCGCTCATGGGCGCCGTGCTGCCGCAATTGGAGCGCTGGCGCACCGTGCAGGAAAACGAGGAGCGCTACGGTGCCGAGGCGCGGGCGCGCTATGGCGACGAGGCCGTCGATGCAGTAAACGAGGCACTGCTGGACATGGACCCCGAGACATGGAACGACATGAAGGAACTTGAACGCGCTATTCTGGGCCAGCTCTCGATCGCCATGGGCGACGGCGAACCGGATGGAAGCGAGGCGCGCAAGCTTGTCGCAATGCACCGTCGATGGATTGGCCTTAACTGGGGACACGAACCCCAAGACGAAGCATACCTGGGCCTCGCCCACGGCTATCTTGCCGATCAGCGCTTTGCTGACTACTACGACAAGCCCTGCGGCACCGGAGCTACGGCGTTTCTGGTACAGGCCATCGAGTCGTCGCTGGCCCGCGCATAGATTGCGGCGGCTTTGGGTATTTCAATCAAAACCGCAACCGATTGGAGACACCATGGCTACTGATCATGAACTCGCGCTCTACGTTATGACTGGCTGCCCGTATTGCATAAAGGTCAAGCGCTTTTTGGCCGATAACGGCGTGACCATTCCCGAGCGCAATATCTCGACCGATTCCGATGCCGAGCAGACGCTCATCGCCGTCGGCGGAAAGCGCCAGGTTCCCTGCCTGTTCATTGACGGCGAGCCACTCTACGAATCGAGCGACATCATCACCTGGGTACAGAAGAACCTGCTCTAGCACTCATTGGGGACGCACTTAAATGAGTAGTTCCACTCATTGGGGACGTACTTAAATGAGTAGTCGTTAAAGAACGTCCCCAACGGCTAGTCCCCCGCCGAACCCAAACGTGTACGCCAGCATCCAAAGTCGACATTTTTCGACATCTTTGGATGCTGGCGTACAGCTTTTTGCAACATAGCCGTTGGGGACGTTCTTGAATGACTAGTCGTTAAAGAACGTCCCCAATGACTAACTAGCCGTGGAAGCGGGCGGTAGGAGCAAGTGGCTGCTCGCGAAAGACGCGATCGACGGCGGCGCGGTATTCGTCGGCCTTTTTGGTCTTACGTACGAGCTTGTGAACGGTAGTGGGGTCGGCGAAAGCGCACTTGGCGTAGAACCACCACTCCTTCATGCGGAAGACCGCGTTGCCGCCAATCTCGTCCGCATAGGCTGCGAACAGCGTGTCGTGGAAGCGCTGCAGCTCAGCTGCCGTAGCAGCAGGGCCGCCGGCAACCATGCGAGCCAGCGCGGGGTTCGCAAGCAGGCCGCGTCCCAACATTACGTGGCGCGTTCCGGGATAGGCCTCTACCAGCTCATCCATGTCCTCAAGATCAAAGATGTCACCGTTGTAGGCCACGGGAAACGGCGCCCGCTCCAGTGTCTCGCCGTAAAACTCCTTGCGCGGCGAGCCCGTATAGCGGTCCTTTTGCACGCGCGGATGCACGATTAGCTCTGCTAGCGGCATGCGGCAATATAGATCGAGCACACGCTCGTACTCCTCGTCACTCTCCAACCCCAGCCTGGTTTTTACCGACACCGGCAACGGCGAACGTTCGCACACGTCACCCAAGAACACCTCGAGCTCATCCAGGTTGCGCAGAAAGCCCGAACCCTTCCCCTTGGCAACAACCGTGCCCGAGGGGCAGCCAAGGTTGAGATTGACCTCGCGGTAACCCATGTCGGCAAGCACCTGCGCCGCCCACACAAACTCGTCCGCATTCTTGGACATCAGCTGGGGCACCACGTTAAGTCCCTGGTTGTTGGCAGGATCGACCTCTTTAAACGCCTTGCCGCCAAAGCGATTGCCCACCCGCGGCGGCGGCAAAAACGGCGTGTAATAACAATCGAGCGCGCCGAAGCACTCCGCATGCACGCGACGGAACACATGCCCGGTAATCCCCTCCATAGGGGCCAGCGATAAATACATCAACATCCATTCTCAAATCAATGTGACAAAGGGACTGTCCCTTTGTCACATAATACGCCCATCGAGGGCGGGGGTCCTCTATACTGAGTCACATATGACGGTATCGCGCCAAAGGAGAACACCATGACCACGTCGCAGATATCCCTGCTCGCGCTCATTTTGGTTGGGGGCATCGGCATCCTGCTTATCGGAGTGAGCGCGCTCATGAAAGCCGCCGCTCGCAGGAAAGCCAAGGCCTGTACCGCCGTGACCATGGGAACGGTCATCGACCATCGCTTTATGGGCGAAGGCAGGATGTATCCCGTTTTGGAATACACCGTCGACGGCACGCAATACCGCGCGAAAAAACAATTCCGTGGCATAAAGGCCAAAAGCTTGTCGGGACTCCCCATCCGCACGCAAGCCACCGCCTACGAAGACGCCAAGGGCTGGCTGCACGTGCAGACAGGCCCCATCGCCCGCCTAGGCACCCTCGCGGAGCAGCTTTGGCCTCTCGGTAGCCAAATGACCGTGTACTACAACCCCAGCAACCCAGACAAAAGCTATGTCGAACGCCCCATCGTGGGCAACTTTGCCACACTGATGTTTAACCTCGCAGGCTTCTTGCTCATCGCGATGAGCATCTTGTTCTATGTTCTTATCCAGCGCTAGCTCAAACTGATGCGCCCCGCGCCCCATGCGCCGCAACGACCGTTACGACACCAAGGACCAGCTATGGCAACACTTTCCGAACAAGAACGCAAGCGCATCCAGCGATATTGCATCTGCCCCAAGATTGCCGGTGCAGCGCTTGCCATGGCGTTTGTGCTGCCTTTTTTGATCATTCCCTTCGAAATGATTGACGACATTGTCTTCCACCACGAAGGCTTCCAGGATACGGGCATGACGGCCGCCCTGGTGCTCACTGCCATCGAGCTCGTCATATTCTGCTACTGCACTCTCGCGCCGCGCTTTGGCATGCGCGGCAAGCAGTGGAAGGAAATGCAGTGCCGACTCGTCGTCGAGCAGTCCGAGAAAGACCGCTCGGCACAAATCGCAGGCGTTATCGGTACGCAGGCCGCCGCACGCCTGCTCAAGAACAGCGACAACGAGACCGCGCGCAACCTGGGCGGCGCGGCAGAAGTCGCCGCTGCCGTTGGCGCCGTCGCCACTGCAGCTGACGTGCTTACCGAGAGCTTCGCTAATGCAAAGGCCATGGCGGAGGCCTGTGGCGTGCCCATCCCCCGTGCAAAAAAGTGGATCGTCACACTTGTGGCGCTGCCCCTCGCAATCGTGTGCGGTGCCTATATCCCGCAGCTGGCGCAGGGAAACATCAAGATGCAACAGAACGCCGCGGCCGCGGCCGAGCAAATTGCCATCGCCCGCAAGACGCTAGAACCCGCATGCGAGTACGTGTCCGCCGATGACCCTTACGAGCGATATCAAGATTACGGCTATCACGTCCGCGGCTACCTTCACGACGGCGACTCCGATACCCAGAAGACCTATACGTACCTGGATTTCGATAACAAGGGGACGCTCAAGGAAGTGAGTTACATCGCAGAGATCGACCCCGACGCGAGCCTTGAGGACAACCTCGCCCGCGTCGAGCTCGACTTGGATGAGCTTTCCTCTGTCGTCCAAACCGTAGACGTCAAGACCGTGAGTCCCGAGCTCCTAGCACCGCAAAAGCTCCCCGAAGAGTTTAGGCAGGCTTTTTTGAACGGTTCGCTCTACGAGAGAATCTCCATCAGGACGAGTGACGACCTCATCAAAACGTACTATTCGTTTGACACGGAGCCCGAGGACGAGTTTGACGAGTACACCCATCCAAGCATCCGTATCACGTTGGTGGGCAAAACGAGCTAGGCGCCCAATGTGACAAAAGGACTGTCCCTTTGTCACATTCCATGAAAAAGGGCACCGGCGTTAGCCGATGCCCTAAAGCTGCTGCAGATTAACTCCTACAGCGTATGACTAAGACGAATCGAACTATTCGTCCCAAGAGAGGCTCTTACCAGTCTTCTTTGCCAGCAGCAAGAACAGACCGATGATGACGTTGCATGCAATACAGAAGATGAAAACGCCCTGGAAGGAGCCGACAAGCTCGTATACCTTCATCATGACGGGCATGCCAAAGGCGCCGACGATATAGCCCACGGAGCAGATGAGCGCGAAGATGCGACCAAAGTCACGGGAGCCAAAGACGTCCATCACCAAAACGGTCAGAGCGGTGCCGGCGATGACGTACATGACGTCGTTAACACCGGCAGCAAGAATGCTGAGCGTCGAGTTGCCGCTGCTCATCATGAGCATGACAAAGGAGAGAATCGAGACGGCGAGCCAGCTCAGAATGGCCTTGGTGCTGCCAAACTTATCGCAAGTGGTACCGACGATCGGGTTGAGGAACAGGTCGAACAGCGATGCGGCGGAAACCATGAAGCCACCCACCATGGGGCTAAAGCCGACCTCGGCGGCATAGGTGGGGAACAGCTGGTTCATGCAGCAAGTAAGCTGAACGAGGCAGAGGAAGCCGATGCAGAAAAAGAATGCAGGCGACTTAATAGCGCGTGCGTAGCTAACGCCACGTGCACTATCCTCGGTCGTCTCCTCGGTCTCGGCGACCGTCTCGCCTTCGACATAGCCATAGGGCAGCATGCCCTTGTCCTGGGGCTTATAGCGGATAATCAGGATGGAAGCGGGAAGAATGAGCACGGCGGAGACGCCAGCGAGCACCAGATAACCAGTCCTCCAGCCAGCAGCCTCAATGACAGAGGTGATGACGGGACTCATGATGAGCATGTAAATCGAGTTCACTGCCCAAGCGAGACCAATTGCCAGGCCGCCAGATTTTTTGAACCACTGGTCAATAACATCGGACATGGCGACGCCGGTAGTGAAGGCGAAGCAAACGCCAATCAAAGCACCAGCTGCGATGAACATCCAGACTTCGGTGTAGAAGGCCATGCCTGCGCCAGCGGCGAGCAGAATAAGCTCGACGACGGGGAGCCAAAACTTGCCAACAACCTTGGGGATGAGTTTTCCGACAAACGGAAGAGCCGCTGCAAGACCAATGAGCGTTGCAGTGAAGTAATACGAGAAGATGGAGTAGTCAAATCCGAACTCCTCGCACACGGGCGCGACGAAGGAGCCAGCGATTACGCTATAGGATCCGGTCGTACCGGCAGACATGAGGCCGAGCGCGATCACGAGAACCCATGCGTAAACCTTGCTGCTCTTTAACTTTGCATTTTCCATTGATACAGCTCCTAGAGACCCAGAAGGGCGCACATAACGGCCTTGATGGTGTGCTGACGGTTCTCTGCCTCACGGAAGATGACCGACGCGTTGGCCTCAAAGCACTCGTCCGCAATCTCAAAGCCCTCGGTGATGATTTCACGATGCAGGTCGTTCTTGCACTGGTCGAGCAACATCTTGCCAACGCGGTGATTTGCGTTGTGAACAGAGGGGAGCTCGTGCATGCAGAAGATGTCGGGGTTGTTGGTGCGCTTGCACAGCTCACTGGTGACGCGATAGGGGTACAGGGACTCGGCGTCGCCAAGCCAAGAGTTGTAGTCGTCAGGGTCCAGAACCTCGTCGCCGCACTCGGGGTTGATGTAGCGCCACTCCTCGGTAACGATTACGTCGACACCGTCCAGAGCATCAAGGTCAGAGGTGATGGTGAAGGTCCTGTTAGGCGCGTACTTGGCGTAGCAGGCCTCAACCTCCTCGATCATTTCCTTGCACATCTGGTGACGGAGGTCGTCGGGGCCGATGGCGAGGAAGTCCATGTCGAGCATCGCGCACAGACGGCCATACCACACGGAGGCGCCGGCGCAGTTGCCAACGAAGGCCATCTTCTTGCCACGGCTCGTGCGCAGACCACCCCACTGCTCCTCCATCGTGAGAGCGTCAGCGAGCATCTGGGTCGGGTGATCGCCGAGGGTGAGGGCATTGATGACTGGAATATCGACCAAGTCGGCGACATCATAGAGGAACTGCTCGTCCTTTTGTGCACGATAGACAATGAGATCATACATGCCGTTGAAGACGCGCATGGCATCCTCGATGGTCTCGCAATCGCCCATGTGGGAGTTGGTCAGATAGGTGAAGCCCATGCCCAGGTCGTTGCAAGAGGTCTCAAAGGCGCAACGAGTGCGGGTCGAGCCCCACTCAAAGTTGGCGAGAACGTTCTTGCCGGGGAAGTAGCGCTGGTCGACACCGGACTTTTTCTGGGCCTTGAGGTTCCAGGCAAGATCGATGAGGTAACGGAAATCCTCAGAGGAAAGATCGTGGATGTTGAGGTAGTCGCGACCGCGAAGGCTGTTGTTCATGCCTATTTCCTTTCAATTGTTTGATGGGTAAGTGTCGAATGCGCCCCCGAGGGAAACACGGATATCCCTCGGGGACTGTAAATGTGGCGCTTGGATCAGGCAGCGCAAGTTTAAGAACTTGCTAGCAGCTGGCGGCCACGTCCTTGGTCCAGCAGTGCACGCCGCCGCCGGACAGGTTAAGCGCGAGAGAGTCGATCATGATGACCTTGCGATCGGGGAAGCAGCTCTCAAGAACCGCCTTGGCCTGCTCGTCCTTCTCCTTCACGACTTCGCTCATGCCTTCGTGGTAATAACGCTGGCCAAGAACGACGCCGTTGCAGATGAGGAAGTTGCAGTAGCTTGCTGCGGCATAAAAGTGAACGGGGCCTTCGGGCCAAGGGGTGCCATCCATGAACTTGCCGCCCATTTCGTCGATGAAGCCCTTATACAGCTCGTAGTCCTCGTCGCCGGGAGCGATGACAACCTCGATCGGCTCGGCAGTGGGCATGCGGACGATTTCGAAGGGCTTGCCCTCCCAGTCCGTCTCGGCGCGTAGAATCTCGTAGGCGGCGTCGATGCGACGATGCGATTCCGCGCCCGCCTTGCTCGAGGCGGCCTCCTCATCGGATACCTCGGCAAGAAGAATCTTGTTCGGGGTGATAAAGCGGCACATCTCATCGATGTGGGCGGCGAAGCTCATGCCGAAGACAGGAGTTCCATCTTCCTTCTCGTCGAGGATGCCCAGTCGATAGTCGTCGTCCTCAAGCATAGGCTGCGGCAGCCAGATAACCTTGTTGAGGTTGTAGATGCGCTTGTACTCGGCCTCCACTTCCTCTTTTGAGAACTCGGGATTGCGCTTGCGGCATTCCGTGTCCTCGATGGCGATCAGGGTGCCGTGACCGTCAAACTCGCGGTCGCCGCCCTCCGAAACCATTTCGGAATTGACGATATCGAAGCACCCGAGCGCAACCGCCATGTGAACAGCTGCCCTGCGTGCGGACTGGCACTCTGGGGAGTTCTTGTCCCACACGCCATAATAGGTCCAAGCGGGGTTGACCATATAGGAATGGCCTTCGTCGTCGACCATGATGCTGGGGCCGTTGTCGCGAACGTAGAAGTTGGAGTCTTCGAACTGCGTAATCTGGATACGGTCGAGATCCACCCCTTCTTCTTTAAGGCGCGAGCAGGCTTCCTCGTAGGAGCCGGGGGTGCCACAGTTGAGATTGACCGTAACGTCGCCATACTCAAGCAAAGCTTTAATTACGTCAACGCAGGGCTGGCGATTATCGAAGCCCTCTGCGCGAATGTAATCGGGAAGCCATGTCACATAGACGTTGGAGCGCTTCTCAAACTCGCCCGGCATACGATAGTTCTCGTACATGGTTGGTCCTTCCGTCGGGTTTCCCGCAATGCTGTCCGGCCGCGACAATAGCGGGGTTACACCAGCTATAGTACTACTATACCTACCGTTCGGTAGGTGTTTTTGTATAATTGCCATTCGCCTGTCGATACCTACCGTTCACCGTTTATAGTGGTCGTGTTTGGACACGAATTGATGTTCCGTTGCCATTCTTAATAATGTTGGCAATGCGGAAGTGATTTGCAATGGAGAAGTGAAGCGTGAGCACAAAGGGAAAAATATTGGACGCAATGTATGATCTTGTGGCAGAAGTCGGTTACGACAAGGCGTCCATTGGAAAAATCTGCGACCGTGTCGGTATATCCAAGCCATCGGTGTACTACTACTTTCCCTCTAAAGAGGATATTTTCACCACGCTCTTAGATAGTATGTTTCCGACTATCGACTATCAGCGCGACTACTCGCTAATAGTCGATAGGGACGGATTCAAGGCGGCGCTTATCGAGCTCGGCAATTCGGTTATAGGTGGCTATCGTAGTGATGAAAAGCGCCGTCGCGTGCTGGCCGAGGTCAGTATTCAGGCAAATCGAATCCCTGCAGTTCAGGAACGTCAGGCAACGGCGATCAACCGAACTATGGACGCGCTTAAAGACATCCTTCTCCATGGCCTAGAAATTGGCGCGTTTTCCGATGAAACAGACGTCATGCTGTACGTGCAGATTCTTTACACCGTACTTGAGGGAGCGAGCAATACCGTTGCCCAAGATGAAGACATCGATGAAAAGGCTGTTTGGGCAGGGATCGTCGAACTCATGTTTAAATAGGCGCGTAATAACAGAGGCACCTTGGCAAGCGCGATGCGACGACTTGCGGGGTCGCGGAATGGTTCGAAACCCGTGTTCGCGATGATTGCAAAAGTTGTTGAATAGAAATTGGGGCCGATTCCAGCTATGTTGGAATCGGCCCCAATTTCGTTTTAACTTGCGGAGACAAATGACAGGGCTGAAGGGCAGTTCGTTGGTCAGGTTATTTCGCGGTAGTCTTATTGAGGATACCGGAAACTAAAGCAAATGTCGCAATCAGAAGGTTGCAGATGATACAGAAGACGAATACTCCTTGGAAAGACCCTGCCATACCGTAAACCTTCATCATGACTGGCATTCCGAAAGCTCCGACAACATAGCCCGCTGAGCAAATAATCGAATAGATCCTTCCAAAATCGCGTGATCCGAAGAGCGAGAGGAGAATCATCGGCATTGCAGTTCCAACGATGGCGAACATGACGTCGTTTACGCCGGCCGCGATGATGGAAACGGTCTCGTTGCTTCCGCCAAAGATGAGAAGTAGGAATGAAAGAATGCTGACTCCCGTCCATGCGACCGTTGCTTTAATAGCACCGAGCTTGTCGCATGTTTTGCCTACGAAGGGATTTAGGAAAATATCGGAGAGCGAAGCCGCCGAAACCATTAGGCTTCCCACGATGGGATTGAAGCCGACCTCGCTTGCATAGGTCGGGAACAGCTGGTTCATGCAGCAGGTGAGTTGCGCCACGCAGAGCAGAAGGGCGCAGAGAATAAAAGATGGCGTTTTCGCGGCATCGCGGAGCGCCATGCCCGAAGAGACATCTTCCTTTTCATCGGCGCTGTAGCTCTCATGGGTTTCGGAGGTAGTCTCTCCGTACGGAAGCATATTGCGATCAGAAGGCTTAAGGCGAATGATAAATGCGCTTGTGGGCAATATCATGGCTGCAGAAACGGCCGCAAGTACGATGTAACCCGTACGCCAGCCTTGCTGCTCGATGACCAGTGTAATGACAGGACTCAATAGCAGCGTGCAGAGAGAATTAACGCCCCACGCAAGGCCGATGGCAAAACCAGACGATTTACTGAACCATTGGTCAATGACATCGGACATGCAGACACCCGTTGTGAACGAAAAGCAGATGCCGATCACTGCGGCGGAGACGATGAACATCCAGACCTCGGTGTAGAACGCCATTGCGGCGCCGGCGGCAATAAGGACGAGTTCAACGCAAATATGCCATGGTTTGCCGATTACTTTTGGAATGAAACGACTCAAAAGCGGAAGCCCAAGCGCAAGGCCAAGAAGAATCGCGGTGAAATAGAAAGAGAAAGAAGTGTAGTCAAAGCCCAGGTCTTCACATACAGGAGCGATGAATGAGCCGGCAATGATGCTGTAGGTGCCGGTTGTTCCCGCAGACATTAAACCGAGCGCAATAACGACAATCCAAGCAAATGCGCCGCTCTCACGGGGGCGGTCCTTTTCGGCTGGTGCGATGAGAGTCATGGTTACTCCGTTTCTATCGGCAATGCAACCTATATGCCTACCGATAGGTATATAAAGATGGAGATTCTTCGTCAAGTGTTAAGCGGGGAGCGGGGACCCTTAACGTGCCGAACGGTAATTGGGCCCCCAATGCGACAAAGGGACTGTCCCTTTGTCACATTATTCGGAGCGTAGGGCTTCCACGGGGTCTTTCTTGGATGCGCTACGGGCCGGCAGCAGGCCGGCGACAACCGTCAACAGCACCGAAATCGCGATGAGCACCAGCGCATCCTGCACGGGCAGGCTCATCAAGTTGGGGACCTGTTTGGCAGCAAGCGCCCAGGCATTGACCGGAAAGCTCACGACAACCACGACGGCAACGGCAAAGACGCCGGCAATGAGGCCCTCGATGAAGGTCTCGGCATTGAACACGTTGGCCACATTGCGCTTCGACGCGCCAATCGCACGCAGGATGCCAATCTCCTTTTTACGCTCCAGTACGCTGATGTAGGTGATGATGCCGATCATGATGGAGCTGGCGACCAAGCTGATGCTCACAAATGCGATGAGCACCAAGCTGATGGTGTTCACGATATCGGTCACCGAGCCCATGATGATGCCCATGTAGTCGGTGTACGAGATGGCCTGTTCGTCGTGGCCGGCGGCTTTGACCTGCCTGTTATAAGCATCGATGTGATCGAGCACGCGCTCCTTAGCCTCAAAGTCGCGCGGGAAAATCTTGACCGAGATGGGGTCCGCCTCGTCCGCATAGCCCAACGTGGTCAGATTGTTATCGTAGGTGAGCTTCGAAGCCTTGGCATAGCTCATCATGAGCGAACTCAGGTCCTCGGCGTCCATGTTGAAGTGAATGGCACGAGCAAAGGCGCTCGCATCCACACGCATAGCGCTCGCCAGGTTGGCAAAACTGGATGACACCTGCGTCGCCATCTGGCCCATGAGCCCTGCCGCGCCCGCCTTGAGCTGAGCTGACACCGTCGCCGCAATCTGATCGCTGATTGTCTTGGTCACCTGATCCATAGCCTGCTGCAGATACGGAGCCAGCTGCTTTTGCACATAGTCGGTCATCGCCTGTTGCAGGCGCTCGGCCAGGGCATCGCCTCCGAGCGCCTTGAGCTGGGCCAGGATTTGCTGGGCTGCTGCATCATTCTCAAGATACGTCGAGAATGCGGCAGCGAGCTTTGACGCGTCCTTAAGATCTTCGGGCGACAGCGCCTTAAACTGATCAGACTGCAAAAAGCCCTCAAACAGCTGGTTGGCTAGTGTTCCCACCTGCTGCATTTGCTCGGGCGTAAGTTCCAGACCGTCAAAGATACCCGAAAAATCTGGGGTTGGCGCTTTGGCCATGATGTCGCTGAAGTCGATGTCCTTCCCAACGCCCGAAAGGTCAAGGTCCAGCCCGGATAAGTCGATACCAGAAAGGTCCATACCGCCAGCAGCGCCCGAGAGCGCAGACGCATCGAACGAGAACGCGCTCTTCAGCGCCGCCTCATCCACGCTGAACATGCTGCCCAGATCCACGCCCTGTTTGGCCTCGCCTTGCAGCTCGTCGAAGGTTTTGCCCGTAAAGACATCCGTCTCGGGATGGGCAAGTTGCTCTTGCACAATCTGCGAATCGGCGGCACGCTCCATAAGCTGGCGAGTCAGTGCATGCGTATAGGCAATGCCCGGAGACAATGCACTCGCATTGGCCGTCTCGTTAGGTCGCACCACGCCCACAATACGCACGTCAATGCCGTCGGCAACCTTGGCCGTCATAAAGTCGGCGTCGCCAGACATGTCGGTCCACATGCCGGTCTCTTCGTTTTTACGATAGGCATCGGCCGGCGACAGCACCTTAAACGTCGTGGACAGCGCATCGTCGTAGGTAAAGTCGCTGCCGGTCTTGGGCGTCTCAACCTTGCCATCGGCCGTCATGGCGCTGTTAACCAGGTCGTTGAGCTCATCGATATCCAGCGCACCGATGCTGTAGAGCGTGTAGTCGCCCACCGTGCCGCGGCTCGAAAGTACCATCACGGCTTCGTTGGCAGACGTGGGCCAATGGCCGGCGACGACATCGTACTGGCTGTCGAGCAGGCTCTGGTCGTCAATCATCTCGTTAAAGACCGAGGTTCCCATGGAATCCATGCTCACCGTTGCCGCCGAACTTGCGCCGCCGCTCATGGCCTCGGTCATAGCGTTGGGCACCAGCCGGACAGGCTTCTCATCGCCCTTGCCCGCACGATAGACAACCGGCGTCACGCCGTAGCCGTACTGGATAGCGTTGACCTCTTTATTGATACCGTCGCCGTCGTCGTCAAGCCATGCCTTAAAGCTTGTCATATCGTTAGATTTAACACTTGCGAACATGTCCTTTACGGCTGTGACCACAGGGATCTTGTCGGTTCCCTTAGCTTTGCCACCGGTAGCGTCATCGGACGAGCCCTCGCCCTTGGACGCCTCCTCATCGGTAGCCCCATGGCCGCCCATCATGGACGACAGGTCGTAGTCTTGTTTGGAAATCGTCAGCGGGTAGCTCGAGAGCGTGTCCTCCTCGACCTTTTTGATGTAGTCGTTTACGCCGTTGGACAGCGCCAGGATCGCCGCAATGCCGATAATGCCAATCGAGCCCGCAAAGGCCGTCATGGCCGTGCGACCCTTCTTGGTCATGAGGTTTCGGGCAGAAAGCCCCAGCGCCGTCACAAAGCTCATCGAGGTTTTGCGCGTGGGCTTGGCCTCGCGACGCGCGGCCTCGGCAGCATCAAAGGGATCTGAATCGTCGGTGATCTTGCCGTCCGCCAGGGTGACGATGCGCGTGGCGTACTTGTACGCCAGCTCGGGATTGTGCGTGACCATGATGACCAGACGGTCGCGCGCAACGTCCTTGAGCAAATCCATGACCTGCACGGATGTCGTTGAGTCCAAGGCGCCGGTCGGCTCGTCAGCCAGCACAATCTCGGGATCGTTGATCAGGGCGCGGGCAATAGCCACGCGCTGCATCTGTCCGCCCGAAAGCTGGCTCGGACGCTTGTTAATGTGCTCGTCCAGGCCGACTTTCTCCAACGCCTCGCGCGCACGCTGGCGACGCTCGGCATGCCCCACGCCCGTGAGCGTAAGCGCCAGCTCCACGTTTTCCAAAATGGTCTGATGCGGAATGAGGTTATAGCTCTGGAACACAAAGCCGATGCGGTTGTTGCGGTAGGCATCCCAATCGCGATCGTGAAAGTCCTTGGTCGAAATACCGTCGATCAGCAGGTCGCCAGAATCAAAGTGGTCGAGTCCGCCGATAACGTTGAGCAGCGTGGTCTTGCCCGAACCTGAGGGACCCAGAATGGCCACGAACTCGTTATCGCGAAAAGCCAGGCTTACGTTGTCGAGCGCCACCTGCGTAAACGACTGCGTAACGTATCTTTTGCAAATTCCTTTGAGCTCCAGCATGGACGGCAACCTCTCCTGCGCAGGCACCCCGCCCGCTCTCCTCCGCCGTTCGTATTCGACGCGTTTGTCCTACTCTATCTTGTCATTGTCATACACGCCGCTCAAAAGGCCTTACTTTTCCAATCCACACGGCATCACGTTATCGCTACCGCGATGGTCTTTAGTCACAGCAGCAAAGAAGCGATAGCCACCCGAGAAGTTATAGCAGTCAAAACCGTACTGAGCGAGGATGCGGCAGCCAATGTAGCTGCGAAGACCACTTTGGCAAATAACATAAACAGGCTTTGTCACGTCAAGCTCCCCCAAGCGAGCACGCAAGTCATCGACGGGAATGTTCACAAAGCCGTCGATATGTCCGCGGTCATACTCGCCAACCATACGGACATCGAGCAGCTGCACACTACCATCGCGCGGCAGATCCGGTTCCTGCTCCCAATGCCACTGCTTGAGCATGCCCGAGCCCACGTTTTCGATCATAAAACCGGCCATGTTCACCGGGTCTTTCGCCGAAGAATATGGCGGCGCATACGCCAAATCCAAATCCTTGAGCTTATCGGCCCGAATACCGGCCTGAATTGCCGTCGCCAGCACATCGATGCGCTTGTCCACGCCATCGATGCCCACAATCTGCGCGCCCAGCAGACGCAAGGTTTCCCTCTCAAACACAACTTTCATGGTCATGGGCGTGGCCCCGGGATAATAACCCGCATGCGATCCAGGTGACAGCACGACGTTCTCGCAATCGATTCCCGCCGCACGCGCTGCCTTCACAGAAAGGCCCGTGCTCGCAGCTGTCAAGTCGAACACTTTGATTACCGAAGAACCCAGCGAGCCCTGATAGCGACTGCCTAAGCCACAAATCACGTCGGCGACGATACGTCCCTGCTTATTAGCGGGGCCTGCAAGGGAAATCACCGCGTCTTCGCCCGTCACCTGATGCTTGACCTGCACGGCATCACCCACGGCATATACGTCAGGAGCAGACGTCTCCATGCGGTCGTTCACCACAATGGAGCCCTTGATGCCCAGTTCGATACCAGCTTTCTTTGCCAAATGGCTCTCGGGCGCAACGCCGATAGCGAGTAGCACCATATCGGCCATAATGGAATCATCGCCCGCCACATGTGTGACCACACGGCCATCGGCCTCCTCAAAGCCCGTAACGTCGGCACGAAGGCGCAGGTCAATGCCATGCTCGCGGACCTCTGCATGAAGCAGCGTCGCCATGTCGTAGTCCAGGTTGTTCATCAGCTGCCCGGGGCGCTGCAAAAGCGTCACCTCGAGACCCAAGTCACGCAGGTTCTCGGCAGCCTCAACACCGATAAAGCCGCCACCGATCACCACGGCACTCCTCGGCTCATGCTCTTGCACATAACCATGAATGTGCAGCGTGTCCTCTACCGTTCGAAGGCTAAAGATCTTATCCAAATCGATTCCCGGAAGAGCGGGGCGAATGGGATGCGCGCCTGGCGAAAGAATCAGCTTGTCATACGTCTCGACAAATTCCTCGCCGGTGAGCAGGTCGCGAACGTCAACCGTATGCGCATCGGGATGAATGGCGATCACCTCGTGGTTCGTCTTCACGGCAATGCGGAATCGATTCCAAAAGCCCTCGGGCGATTGCAGCGTCAATGCACTCTCTTCTTCTATCACGCCGCCAATGTAGTACGGAAGCCCACAGTTGGCATACGATACAAAACCCGTGCGCTCAAAGATGACAATTTGGGCCTGCTCGTCGAGCCTGCGCAAACGTGCCGCCGCCGATGCGCCGCCCGCGACGCCTCCAACGATAACCACCTTCATAGCTAACGCACCACCTTTCCCGTATAGCCGCTTATGCCGCCGATATTCTTGACACTGCCATACCCAGAACGCTTAAGAAAACTCACAGCTTGGTTGCTTCGCGCACCGCTCAGGCAATGCACGAAAAGCTGCGTGCCCTTTCGACGTATACCCATGATGCTACCCCGAAGCAGAAAAAAGAGTCGCTGTTTCCAGCGACTCCCCTTCAGTTGTCTGTCCCACGGACTTACTGTTCGCTCTTCGCGAGTGCTTGATCGATCAGTTTATTGAGCGCCTCGCGCTGCTCAGCGGAGTTGATGCCGCCCATGATCGGCTCTCCCACAATGTTACCGTTCTGGTCGATCACGTACGTGGTCGGGAACGAGTACAGGTTGGAGGTGAACTTGCCGGCCTCGCTATCCGACTTGAACCAGATGTTCTTGTACGTCACGCCCTTCTTGGAAAGTACGTCCTTGGCGTCTGCCACCTCGTCTTTGTTGCCATCGAGCGTAAAGGAATTAACGCCCACGACCTGGCCGCCCTTCTCGGCAAGCTCCTTGTTGAGCTTCTCCAGATCGCCCAACTCTCCCACACACGGCTTGCAGGTGGTAAACCAGAAGTTCATGACGGTGACCTTGTTCTTGGAGAACAGCTCGTCGCTGTTTACATCGTTGCCGTCCAAGTCCTTGCCCTTAAAGCTGGGGAACTTCGTCTCCCCGCTCTCGCCGTTGGTCATGCCTGCGGTCGAGGCATCGACGCTCTCTCCCTCGCCGGGCGTGCTGCCACATCCGGGAAACTCCTTCTCCAGCGCCATGAGCTTATCCTCGATCTCCTTGACCTGCTGCGCGCCGGCCTTAAGCGTCTTGAGCTCGTCAGCCGCAAACTGATCCTTGGCGCCGTCGATAGTCTTGAGCAGGAAATCGCCGTAATTGCTACCGTCCTCAATCATTGCCGAGTCTTTATTTGCCGCATTGAATACCTTTTCCCATAGGGCGTTATCGCTCGCAAAGATCTCGTTTTCCTTTTGCAGCAGCTGCTGGTACAGCTCGGCCGCCTCCTCGGCGCTCGACGGCTTTTGCGCTATAAGCTCGGCAATCTGCGCATCGCCGCTCGTGGCATCCTTCGCGTCGCCCTTGGGGGCAGAGCACGCCGCGAGAGTCAGCGCCAGCACGGGCAGCATCAACAAGGCCGCAATTTTTGATAGTTTCATGGTTCCTCCGTTTATATCGAAACTTATATAGGTACCTATTTGTTTTCGCAGTCCTGCGCGGACTGCGCGGTCTTGTCGCCCGTCACGCCCAGCCCATAGCGAAAGCTAATAGCATCGACGGGGCACGCGCCCACGCATTTGCCGCAACGAATGCACTCGGCATGGTTGGGCGTACGCGTAACGTCCACGTCCATTTGACACACCTTGGCGCACTTGCCGCACGAGACGCATTTGCACTGGTCAACCTGGATCCCCAGCAAAGACACCTTGTTCATGAGCGCATAAAACGCACCGAGGGGGCAAATCCATTTGCAGAAGGGGCGGTAGAACAGCACGCTCAGCACCGCAACCACAATGAGGATCGCGAGCTTCCAGGTAAAGAGCTTTCCCAGCGCGGAGCGGATTCCCGTATTCATGATGGACAGCGGAATCGCGCCCTCGAGCACACCCTGCGGGCAGATGTACTTGCAAAAGAACGGGTCGCCCATACCCACATCGTTAACCACCAAGACGGGCAGCAGCACCACGGCAAACAGTAGCACGGCATACTTGATGTACGTGAGTGGCTTGAGCTTTTTCGTGGAGAGCTTTTTGCCGGGAATCTTATGCAGAAGCTCTTGCAGCCATCCAAACGGGCACAAAAAGCCGCATACAAAACGTCCCAGCAGCACGCCGATCAGAATGAGCGTTCCGGTGACGTAATACGAAAAGCTAAACTTAGACGAGCCCACCACCGACTGAAACGACCCGATGGGGCACGCACCCGAGGCCGCTGGACACGAGTAGCAGTTAAGCCCCGGCACGCAGACGGCTTTGCCCGCCCCCTGGTAGATGCCTCCCTTGGCAAAATTAGGCAGGTGAACGTTGGTCGCAAGCGTTGCCGCCGCCTGAATCAATCCGCGAAATCTCGCCAAAAGATGCGATGCAGTGTTTTTTCTTTTATCCAATTCCGATACACTCCAAGCACAGCCTGATTGCCTTGGCCAGCACGGCATCTGCCTCGCCGCGCATAACGCCAAAGCACACCATGGCTACCCCAACGATCAGCAAAGCCACCTGCGCCACAGGCTTAATCGCTTTGAACAATCTGACCACTCCTTTCGTTTCGCGACCCATTGGACCATACCGACTATAAAATCCGTGTTAAGCGTGAATGACTATGCAAGGAGAACGTTATGCGCATCTTGGTCGTCGAGGACGAGCGGGCGCTGTGCGATGCGATCGCACGCAGCCTGCGCAACTTGGCCTATAGCGTCGACTGCTGCTACGACGGGCAGCAGGCCCTCGATCTACTCGATGTCGAGACCTTTGATCTTGTCGTGCTCGACCTTAATCTCCCCCATGTCGACGGCATGACCGTGCTCAGGCAACTCAGGACAACTGATTGTGAGACCAAGGTGCTTGTGCTCTCGGCACGTGGCGAGGTCTCCGACAAGGTAGCGGGGCTCGATGCGGGCGCCAACGACTACCTCACCAAGCCGTTCCATCTTGACGAGCTGGCGGCACGCATACGCAGTCTCACGCTCAGGCGCTTTACGCAAAACGACGTTGTTCTAACCTGTGGATTGTTGAGCTTTGACACCAAGGCGCGCCTCGCCTCCGTGGGCGGCGAGACCCTATCCCTCACGCGCAAGGAGACCGGCATCTTGGAATACCTGATGCTTAACCAGGGGCGGCCGGTGAGCCAGGAAGAGCTTATCGAGCATGTATGGGACAGCAGCGTCAACAGCTTTAGCAACGCGACCCGCGTGCATATCTCGTCGCTGCGAAAAAAGCTGCGCGGTGCGTTGGGGCACGACCCCATCCGCAACCGAATCGGCGAAGGCTACGTTATGGAGGACGGCAAATGAAGCGGCTGTCGCTGCAGTGGCGCATCACGTTAATGACGGCCCTGCTGGTATGCTCGACCTGCGTACTTATGAATTGTCTGGTTGGCTACTCCGGCATGCGCTACATGGACTCGATTGGTGCAGAAGCGTCGGCGCACAGCAAGGTGGAGGCGGCCTCGCCCAGCTCATTTGACCCGACAAACAAAGAGCTCGACGACGCGCTGACCATCGTCGTGAACAACGCCCAAGAATCGTTTGGCGCGACGAGCTGGTATATAACCGCGGCGGTAACGCTGCTCGGCGGCGTGCTGGCCTACTTTGTAAGCGGGCGCGCACTGCGACCGCTGCGCTTCTTTGCGACGCAAGTCGAGAGCGTGCGGCCCGACAACCTCGCTGACACAAAAATCAGCGAGGACGTGCCCTCTGAACTCAGGCGCTGCAGCGCGTCGTTTAACGACATGATTGCCCGCCTTGACGAGGGATTTTCCGCACAAAGACAGTTTACGGGCAATGCGGCGCACGAGCTGCGCACGCCACTTGCGCTCATGCAGGCCCAGGTTGAGCTTTTTTGCGCCGAGCACCCCGACGCCGACGCCGATACAGCGAGCCTGCTCGGGCTGCTGCAGGAGCAGACCGAGCGGATGACGCACATGACAAAGACCCTGCTCGAGATGAGCGAGCTGCGCAGTGTCCCTTGCAACGATGCGATTGACCTGGCGCCGATGATCGAAGAAGTACTCACGGACCTGGCGCCCCTTGCCGAGCAAAAAGACATCACGCTTACAAGTGAGGGCGACGCGCAAACGATCGGCAGCGATACGCTAATCTATCGGCTGCTGTTCAACTTGGCCGAAAACGCCATACGTTACAGCGCGCCCAACTCGACCGTGCAAATCAACGCCTGCGCCGAAGGCGACCGCGTGCTGCTACGCGTGCGCGACCAGGGGCCGGGCATTCCCGAGCAATACCAGACGAGCATCTTTCAGCCCTTCTTTCGCGTCGACAAATCGCGCAGCAGGGCATACGGCGGCGTGGGGCTGGGACTTGCGCTGGTCTGGGAGATTGCCGCGCTCCACGGCGGCTCCATCGAGGTCGAAGAGAGCTCGGAGCGCGGAACGACCATGCTCGTGACTCTTCCCACTCGCGCACTCGGCTCATTAAAATAACGAACGAGATGGCACGCCGCGTGGCGTACCATCCCACACATAATATCGAGGATGTGACAAAGGGACTGTCCCTTTGTCACATCTGCTAGTTCTCGTCGCCTACCAGCTGAGTTAGCTTACTCCCACTCGACCGTGCCAACGGGCTTCGGCGTGAGGTCGTAGCAAACGCGGCAGATACCGGGGACCTCGGCAGTCACGCGAGCGGTAATGCGCTTGAGCAGCGCCCAGTCGAGCTCGGGCACCTCGGCGGTCATGACGTCGACGGTGTTGATGCAGCGAATAATGCAGGGCCAGTCGTAGGCGCGCTTGCCCTCGCGCACACCGGTGGCGCGGAAGTCGGGTACCACGGCAAAGTACTGCCAGATGGTCAGGCCGGCCTTGTCGATCTCTTCGCGCACGATGGCATCGGCCTCGCGCAGCGCCTCGAGACGGTCACGGGTGATGGCGCCAAGGCAGCGGACGCCCAGGCCAGGACCGGGGAACGGCTGACGCTCAACCATGTTCTCGGGCAGGCCGAGCTCGCGGCCCACGACGCGGACCTCGTCCTTGTACAGCAGTTTGACGGGCTCGCAGAGCTCAAACTGCAGATCCTCGGGCAGACCGCCCACGTTGTGGTGAGCCTTCACGCCGTCTTGGGACTCCAGGATGTCGGGATAGATGGTGCCCTGGGCGAGGAAGCTGACCTCATCGCCAACCTTGCGGGCCTCCTCCTCGAACACGCGAATGAACTCGGCGCCGATAATCTTACGCTTGGCCTCGGGATCCTCGACGTCCACGAGCTTGTCCAGGAAGCGATCTGTGGCGTCAACGTAAACCAGGTTGGCATCCATCTGATTCTTGAAGACGTCGACGACCTGCTCGCTCTCGCCCTTGCGCATCAGGCCGTGGTTAACATGCACGCAAATGAGCTGCTTGCCGATGGCCTTGATGAGCAGGGCCGCGACAACCGAACTGTCGACACCACCGGAAAGAGCCAGCAGGACCTTTTTGTCGCCGATCTGCTCGCGGATTGCAGCGACCTGCTCTTCGATGAACGCCTGGGCAAGTTCGGGAGTGGTGATACGTACCATGTCGTCGGGACGCTTGTTGGGATCCATGCAGAGCTCCTTCTCGGTTCGATGGAAATGCGCCGCGCGTATGCAGACGCACCGTCATATGACCTCATTATATGCAGAACGAGATACGTTTCCCATCGCTGCGACAGAGCTTTTTGCAGGGGCGGCAGTTTTTCTATATCCCAAGGTCAGCTAGACTTCGGTAGCCACCTTGGGAGCATCGCCAATAGACTCTTCCTTTATACGTTCGGCACAATCGTAGGCGATACCCACAAATTCCAGTCCCGAGCAACAAGAGTACAATTGCTGCTAGTGTTGCCAGCTGTTGGGAGATGGAAGATGGACTGCGATGGCTACCCATGCGTTCCCATGCCGTTGATGTGCACCGCCTTTGTGCCGGGGCAGATTGACGCTGCGGTTGCAGGCATTTCCGACCCCGATTCACGCGCCATCGCCACGGCAGAAGCGCTGTACTTTCGCGGACAGGCCGCACTCGCCGCCAAGACGGCGCACCCCTATCTTGACGTCACCGATCCCGCGCTGCGCTATTCCGCATGCTTTATCTGCGGATACGCCAGTCTGTCGCTCAACCGTATCGCCGACGCCCGCCGGTGCCTTGCGGGCATCCTCGATACGCCGGCCGACGAGGAATCGCCCGCCGTCCACGCCACGCATATCCTGTTCGCCTCGGCCGCGAGCGTCCTGCTGCACTTGCCTTCCCCGTATTCTGCCGAAGAGTTTTATCCACTTGCGGCGCACCTACCCGAAGGCCTGCGACTGTTCGCCAGCTACGTGATGGCGCACGCCTTGTATCTGCGCGGCGAATACGGCCGCAGCCTGGGCATGGCGGAAAACGCCCTAATTATGAAACAGGGAAGCTATCCCATCTCGGAACTGTTCCTGCACCTGGCAGCTTCCATGGCATGCATGAGCCTCAAGGACATCGACGCCGCAAAAGCGCATTTTGGAGCCGCTTGGGACATTGCGCGCCCCGACGGCCTTATCGAGCTCATTGGCGAGCACCACGGCCTTTTGCAGGGGCTCATCGAGGCATGCCTAAAAACGCAATACCCTGACGACTTCGCACGCATCATCGAGATCACGTACCGCTTCAGCTACGGCTGGCGGCGCATCCACAACCCCGATTCGGGCGAGGACGTTGCCGACGATTTAACGACCACAGAGTTCACCATGGCCATGCTCGCCTGCCGCGGATGGACCAACGCTGAAATCGCAGGCCATATGGGAGTATCGCCGGGCACCGTCAAAAACCGCCTATCCGGCGTATACGCAAAGCTTGGCATCGGCACACGCGCCGAGCTGGTCGCGCACATGTTGCGTTAGCGACCGGGCTGCCAAGCGCATCGAACGCGTTCCGGAACCCGGCGCTTCGCTCGATCAATTTGGACATTTTGACCCTTGAACGGCACTACCGCCACGAAGCGTCTTCTCGCAAAATTGGATTATTTCCACCGATATTTGCGGGATGGGAGCCCAAGATGCTTGATCGCCGTTCGTTACTTGTTGCTGGAGCGTCCTCGCTGGCGAGCATTATGTTGCCTCGCGTGCCGGGAAGCGAAAATGCCTTCCTGCTGCCGTTCGCGCCCACCGCGGCCTATGCCGACGAAAAAGACCCCTTCAGGGTGCTCGTTCTCTCGCGCACCATGTTTGGTGTGGTCGTGGTCGACGTCGCCAACAAGAATATGCCCATCAAGGGAGCGCAGGTCACGCTCACGTCGCGCTACGCCGCAGGCAAGCAGCTCGCCGCCACGACCGATGACGAAGGCACCGCCATCTTTGAGATTGCCTCGCTTTCGGAAGGCTACGTAGACGAGGCAAAGCTCCTTGACGCGTACGACTTTAACGGCGGCATCTCCATTAGCATGGCGGGCTACCGCGATGTCGAGATTCCCCTTGCGCGTATCCAGGGCGGCACCGCCATAACCGCGCCCACGCGTCCGCTTTCCGACGGCGAGCCGTACTTCCGCCAGCTCACATTCGACGAATGGGACATCCAGTACGCTGAAGCCACGTTCATGGCATTGCCGAAGGACGACACGGCAAACGAGCAGCCCGATACGCACGCATTTACCGTGCAGGCTCATCTGCCGCAGGGCGGGCAGGCAACATTGCATATCAATAAAGTGATGCCCGCTGCGGGCAGCTCAACCGAAACCGTCACGCAGATTGGTCAGATCAAGGCCAGCGCATCGAGCGCGGATAATCTGGCGACGTTCACACTCGAAGACAAGTTCCTCGATGCAGCGTCGAGCCTTCTGGAAGAAGGATGCAAGCTGCGCTTTGTCCTCGACTACCAGGACAAAACCTACACGCTCTCCTCCCCCATGGCCGTTGTTACCGCGCCGGCGGCAAAGGCGGAATCCGGATCGACCACTATCGTCCCCACCACTATGGACCAAGAGATCACTCCGTTTGATTTCCCCGCATCGTTTCCCGGCATCGGTGGTAATAAGTTCACGTGCTGGATGCCCTCGTTCCCCATTCTGTTCGATTTCTCGTTTGCCGGGTACGTACTGTTTGGCGGAGGATACAAACCAGCCAGCTATATGAACGATTCGGGCAACCCTGATCCGGAATACTGGAAGAAATCGCCGCGTGAGTCGGGCGCCAAGCAGGCAAACCGCTACCTCGACGAGATGGAGGGGAAGTGGAATCAGTACAAGAGTATGAGTGCCGGTTCGGGCACCGATCCAAGAAACACCAAGCTCCTTCGCCACCATTGCACGCCGCTGTTCACGATGGATATCGCCACACAGCTGTACGGCTCGCTCGCCTACGATTGGGTGGGCAAAACCTGGGGTAACAACAACGACCCTGCATACGGCAATATTAAGGCCCTCTTCCAGGTAAGAACTGACCTCAATTGGACCGAGCAGTTTACCCTAGGACCGGTGCCATTTTTCCTAAACGTCAACCCTTGGGTGCTGGCGAAGCTGGCGCTCGCTGTGGGTGCCCACACGCACGGCAGCGGCGCGGCGTTTTTCAAGAACATTTCGCTCGACTATTCCAACACGTCGGGCTCGTTCACCATCCAGATCGGACTTGCCGTCACCTTTGGAGCCGGCGTTGCAGGCGTCGCTTCGTCTGCCGTGCGCGGTGCCGCATCCCTCACGCTGTTCATTGGGTACGAGAAGGCAGATGGACACCAGCTTCCGCGGCTGCGCGTGGGTGCAGACGTCGATGTCGATGTGATACTCCAGTTCGTAATGTTCAAGTGGACCACCAAGGCTTGGTCGGGGTCGTGGCCCACACTCATCGATTCGTGGAATATGTCGGTGAACAATGACGACCGGTATGTGCCCCAACGCTCTGAGCTGGCATTGGGTGGAGATACGCCTTACACGCTGGATGCCTGCTTCGGCACGCCCGGCAACACCGAGGCAGGTGGTGTGCCGCAGTTTATCGCGTCGGCCACCATCGTCACCAATTCCGAGCTGCTCGCACGCGCCGAGGTTGCAGCCGCCGCGATAAACGTCGCGCCTGTCGTGCGCGATTGGGATCAAGCGGTCACGCGCATTGAGCTCGAGGCGGATGCAGAAAGCGACGACACGGGACAGGTTGAGCATTTCGTCCACGCACTGATGGAAAACGACGAAAACGCCGCGCCGATGTATGAGTACACCTACATCGGTCAGTCAACGAACGCCGTTGCGGACCCGAACGCCAATTCTGCCGGCGTGTCGGAGGACGAGCGTGGCGGCATAAAACCCTCGAGCGACAACGTGCTGTTTTCCGGCGTGCTCAGCGAAGCCCACATGAAGCTAACGATGATTGCCGGCGTAGAATGCCTGTTCCGTATCGCCTCGGTGCGCTACGGCGACAATGGCCGCTCGCGTCTGGTGGTGCACACAAAGGCAAACGGCACGTGGTCCGCTCCCACGCCCGTGGACTTTCCCCTTGGGTTTGGCGAGGGCGACGTGGAGCGCGACGGCATATTCGATTACGACTTCGACGTGGTGGAATATACGGACGGAAGAGGAAACCAGGACGCCTACGTGCTGCTGGTCTCGGGCGAGCGCCCCGCCGGCGACAACACCCTTTTCGATACGGCAAGCACAGCCGGCATACTGTCCGTTGTGCGCCTGCGCATAAGTAATGACGAGATCCGCGTGGTGTCGCATACGTCATGGCGCAGCATCTCGCGCGGCCGCCTGCAAGAGGATGGCTACCATTGCCTGCAGTGCCCGCGCATCACGGCAGGCAAGACGCTGGTCGACGGACGCCTGTCGGGTGCCTACCTCCACCGCCGCGGAACCACCGCAGAGAAGGCGCTCGGCAGCGAGGCCGAGGTTGCGCTGGAATGCTTTACCCTGTGGTCGGATGATTTGGGCGACAGCCTGACGTTCCGCCAAGTTCTTCGCTTTCCGCAGGCACCGTCGAGTATCGAGCTGAGCGAGCCCGAGAATATCAACGGCAAAATGGTGGTGCCCGTTGCGTACGAGACCGCAGACGGTTGCGGCTGCGCATCGTACGCCGTGATCGGCCAGTCCATTGCGGGCTGGGGCGTTATGCCACCAGACGCCACGGTGCCCCATGCGGTGCCGTGGCCACAACATTCGGGCTTTTTGGCCACCGTCAACGAGCAGCTGCAGCATATTACTTGGACGCGAGGCGCATCGGCATTTGCAACGCAGCCCGTGGGTGCCGCAGGCTGTGGCCCGGCATCGTTTAGCGTAAGCAACAACGGCAGGTGCGCGCTCTATGTAGAGAACACCGATGGCAAGGTGGGGCAAACCTACGACGAAGAAGGCAACCCGGTAGCAGTGATGGGCAAGCACTTCCGCATCTTCGCCAGCACCTTGGCAGGCGATCTGTTCACGGAGCCGTTCGTGATGTGCGAGCTGGACCATCCCGTCGATCAGATAACGACATTTTTGACGTCGGGAGGCATGCTCTCCGCGCTCGCCACGCACATTGTGAGCGCGGAGAAGAGCGAGGCAGAGCTGCACGGCATCGAAGTGCCTCTGGTGGCGTGTGCCACTCCGACGGGCGCGGTCGCTACCTCGGGCGCGGTGGTGCCCGGAGCAGCAGGCGAATCCTTCATGGTCACGGTGCGAAACGACGGCAACACTTTGCTGACTGCCGGCACAATCGATCTGTACCGAGAGGGCTCCAGCCAGCCGTTCTCCAGCGCATCCATCGGATTCGGAGCGAACGCACGCATGGCTTCGATCTACGATCCAGAGCTTGCCGAAGACGCTTCGGCCAACGACATGACACACGTAAAGTACGCGCTCGAGACGCTGGGCGCACGTTTTGCAACGCACCCGCTGGTAGCCGACAACGGCAACGCCGTGCTGGCACCGGGTTGCACGGCACAGTTCCGCATGAGCTTCGCCATCCCCGAGAGTTGGAGCGACGAAGTGGGCAAACGCGTCACGCTGTATGCGAAGGCGCGTAATCTGGTGGCGCTCGATCCCGTAACGCTCGAGGAGATCCGACCGGGCGCAAACTCGGCGCTGAGTGCCGTTCTGCACGAGCTTCATGTGCCCGACGCGGCATGCGAACGCTCAGAAGTGCAGGTCGGCGTATGCGACAGCGCGGATACGACAGGACTTCACGACGCCCCGATGACAGCAGACGGCGATGGTGGCTCGAGTGGCAGCGGTACTGACGAGGGCGGCGGCTCCGGCGGAAGCAGCTCCGGCAGCGGCAAGAACCACGGCAATAACAAGCGCTCCGGAAAAGCGGGCGCGCTTGCGGGCACGGGCGATGTCAACGCTCCCCTTACGGCAGCCGCTGCAGCACTCGCCGCGGCAGGCGCGGGCCTCATCGCCTACAGCGCCCGCCGCACGGCGCTCGAAAAAGACACCGCCAATGAGGTCAATTCGGATAAGTCTCGCTAGCTCCTAGTTATTTTTGTGAGAGACGCCGGCTCGGCTCATCGAGCACCAAAAAGGACTGGCCCCGATAACTCGGAGCCAGCCCTGAGTCGCCTGACGTAAGAATCGCGGCGTTACTTGAGCTTCAGCGCCTCCATCATGGGCACGGCGGCGTCCCAATCGATCTTCCAGCCAATCGACACGCGGACGGTTTCACCCGTTGCGGGAGCCGTCGCAAACAGTGTATGGCCGTTGTCGGGACCGGTAAAGCGCAGCCACGTTATGCCGTTGTACTCGACCTGGTCGGTTGTTGTCTCCTTACCTTCGTAGACCTGCTCTAGGCTTGCAACCTCTTCCTCCGGCGAGCGTAGGAAGATGCTGATGTTCAGGCGTCCTCCAGTCTCGTCGTGGAAGAAGTTTGCCTTTTCGTGCTCTTCGTCGGACGAATCCAGCGTGTACCCATCGGCGGCCTCGATGCTGTACGATGCGCAGTCGATGCCCGTTAAATCTGCCTTCTCGCCAGAATCGGCCACGCCGCCGGCCGCCTTGAACTCCTTGGTCTCGCATCCCGTGGTGTCAAAGTGCATGGCCTCATGATTCTTGGCGGGGGCGTAAGCGTCTACGAACTCGACAGTGATGGGCCCGTAGTACGCCGTCTTGGGCGCCCAGAAATACACGTACTCAACGGTCTCGCCCGGGCCGATATCTGGCCTCTTGGAAAGATCGATGCCCTCGTGAAGCTCATCGGGAGCCTCACTTGCAACGTAGTCGAGCACGGCCGCCTTGCCGGAAGTAAACAACGGGTCGCCTGCCTCAAGATCGCCCTGGGCAGCATGCACGTTAAAGGAACTGAACGTCCTGTTCTTTGTGTTGTTGTTGGTAATCTTGATGTGCAGGTAAAAGCCGTCCTGCTTCTTGGCATCACCGCGATAGAACGTACCGTGAGCCACCGACTCATAGGTAATGCCTGCCACCTCGACCGTCTGCGACTCATAGGCCTTGGGCTTCTCGGCCTTCTCCTGCACAGGTGCGCTCCCGCCCGAGCCACTCGGCGCATTACCGCCGCAGCCGGCCACCGTACATGCCAGCACGGCCGAAAGCGTCACGGTGGGAATTCCTAACAGCAGCTTCTTCGTCATGGGCTTCATCATCCTCACCGCTCCTTTCGGCTTGCAGCTCATCCGTTGCCCGAGTCCCAAGTCGACCCCGTGGCATCGGCTTCCACTATGAGCGTATGACGAAACACGACGCCGGCGAAGTGACCCACGGCCCAAATAACGACCCGCCAGCGTTCCTTATGGGCCAAAGGGACTCGCACACGCACGCCCGTGGCCCATAAAACGAGACGCTTGTCCCAATGTTCGATTCGGAACAACAATCCGCACGACACGTTTTACCCGTTAATCCGAACGATTGTTCGATGGATTTCGTGTTGGGTGGAATCGCCCAAGGGCTGGGCTATGCTACCTTGACTATCTATATGACTTAAACGCAGCAAAGGAGTATCGAGAGAGCGAGCATGGCAAAAAACACCGCAAACTATGGTAACGACAGTATTCGTCAGCTCAAGGACGAGGAGCGCGTACGCCTGCGCCCCGCCGTCATCTTTGGCTCGGACGGACTCGACGGTTGCGCGCATGCCGCCTTCGAGATCCTGTCCAACGCCGTTGACGAGGCGCGCCAGGGCTACGGCAAGCTCATCACCCTTACCGCCTTTCGCGATGGCTCCATCCAGGTAGAGGACAACGGCCGCGGCTGCCCGCTCGACTGGAACCCCTCCGAGAAGCGCTTTAACTGGGAGCTCGTCTTTTGCGAGCTCTACGCCGGCGGCAAGTATAACAACAACCAGGGCGGCGACTACGACTTCTCGCTCGGCACCAACGGCCTGGGCTCCTGCGCGACCCAGTACGCCTCCGAGTACATGGACGTCACCGTCTGGCGTGACGGTAACAAGTACTCCTTACACTTTAAGAAGGGCAAGGTCGTCGGCGCCAAAAAGAAGGCGCTCGAGATTGAGCCCAGCGACGAGGACCGCACCGGCACCACCATCAAGTGGCGCCCCGATCTTGAGGTCTTCACCTCCATCAGCATCCCCCACGATTGGTATCGCGAGACCATGCGCCGCCAGGCCGTGGTCAACGCCAACGTTACCTTCCGCCTGCGCATCGAGGGCGACGATGGCGAGTTTTCCGAAGAGGACTTTTGCTACCCCAAGGGCATCGAGGACTATGTGCTCGAGAAGGTCGGTGCCGACTACCTCACCGAGCCCTTCTTTATCGAGGCCGACCGCCGCGGTCGCGACCGCGAGGACCTGCCCGACTACAACGTCAAGATTACCGCGTGCATGTGCTTCTCGCGCACCTTCATGATGCAGGAGTACTACCACAACTCGTCATGGCTCGAGAACGGCGGTTCGCCCGAAAAGGCCGCCCGTAGTGCTCTGACCAGCGCCATCGATGCCTACATCAAGCAACAGGGCAAGTACAACAAAAACGAGAGCGGCATTAAGTGGCAGGACGTCCAGGACTGTCTGGTGCTGGTGACCAACTGCTTCTCCACCCAGACGTCCTACGAAAACCAGACTAAGAAGGCCATCAATAACCGCTTTATCCAGCAGGCGATGACGGCATTCTTTAAGGAGCGCCTCTCGACCTATCTGATCGAGAACAAAGACGCCGCCAACAAGATCATGGAGCAGGTGCTCATCAACAAGCGCTCGCGCGAGAACGCCGAGAAGACGCGCCAGAGCATCAAGACCAATCTGCAGCAGAAGACCGACATGGCCAACCGCGTGCAGAAGTTCATCGACTGCCGCTCCAAAGACAAGGACCGTCGCGAGATCTACATCGTAGAGGGCGACTCGGCAGCAGGCGCCATCCGCACCTCGCGCGATGCCGAGTTCCAGGGCGTTATGCCCGTTCGCGGTAAGATCCTCAACTGCCTGAAGGAGGACTACCCGCGCATCTTTAAGTCCGACATCATCATGGACCTCATGCGCGTGCTGGGCTGCGGCGTAGAGATCAAGGACAAGCGCATCAAGAACCTCGGTGCCTTTGACCTGGATAATCTCAACTGGAACAAGGTCATCATCTGTACGGACGCCGACGTCGACGGTTATCACATCCGCACGCTCGTACTCACCATGCTCTACCGCCTGGTGCCCACACTTATCGACGAGGGCTACGTGTATATCGCCGAGTCGCCGCTCTACGAGATCAACTGCAAAGAGAAGACCTACTTTGCCTACACCGAGCTCGAGAAGAACGGCATCCTCAAGGAGATTGGCGACCAGAAGTGCTCGATCAACCGCTCCAAGGGTCTTGGTGAGAACGATCCGGACATGATGTGGCTCACCACCATGAACCCCGAGACGCGCCGCCTGATCAAGGTAGAACCCGAGGACGTCACCAAGATGGAGACCATGTTCAACCTGTTGCTGGGCAACGACGAGGCGGGCCGCAAGCGTCACATCTCCGAGCACGGCAAGGAATACCTGGACCAGCTGGACCTGCAGTAGCAGCAAATCGATAACGACGGCCCATAAGAAGTTCAAGAGGAAATCGTGGCAAAGAAGAAGACGAAGAACCAGCCCAAGAAAAAGCAGGTCAACGCCGAGAACGTCATCGGCCTGCACTCCGAGGTCACCGATCAGCCGATCACGCAGACGCTCGAGGTCAACTATATGCCCTACGCTATGAGCGTCAACGTCTCGCGTGCGTTCCCCGAGATTGACGGCTTTAAGCCCTCGCACCGCAAGCTGCTCTACACCATGTACAAGATGGGTCTGCTCAAGGGCGAGCGCCAGAAGAGCGCCAACATCGTGGGCCAGACCATGAAGCTCAACCCGCACGGCGACGCCGCGATCTACGAGACGATGGTGCGCCTGGCCACCGGCAACGAGGCGTTGCTCGCCCCCTTCGTGGAGTCGAAGGGCAACTTTGGCAAGTACTATTCGGGCGACCTGAGCTACGCCGCCTCGCGCTATACCGAGGCCAAGCTCTCCCCCATTAGCGCCGAGATCTTCAAGGACATCGACAAGGACCCGGTCGACTTCGTCGACAGCTACGACGGCGCCATGAAGGAGCCACGCCTGCTGCCCACCACGTTCCCCAACATCCTCGTCTCGGCCAACAAGGGCATCGGCGTCGCCATGGCATCCGATATCTGCGGTTTCAACCTCAACGAGGTCTGTACCGCCACAATGCATTACCTGCAGGATCCCGACTGCGACCTGCTCGAGTACATGCCCATGCCCGACTTCTCGACCGGCGGCGAAATTATCTACCGCCGCGAGGAGATGGAAAAGATAATCGAGACCGGCCTTGGCAGCTTCCAGATTCGCTCCCGCTGGCGCTGGATTCCCGAAGAGCGCATCATCGAGGTGTACGAGATCCCCTACACCACCAAGACCGATGTCATCATCGAGCGCATCGTCAAGCTCTCCAAGGAGGGCAAGGTCAAGGAGATCGCTGACATCCGCGACGAGACCGACCTTTCGGGCCTGCGCATCGCTATCGACCTTAAGCGAGGTGTCGACCCCGACAAGCTCATGGCCAAGCTCTATCGCTCGACCACGCTGCAGGATTCGTTCTCGTGCAACTTCAACGTGCTGGTCGATGGCTACCCCCGCGTTATGGGCGTGCGCCAGATCCTGCACGAGTGGGTCAAGTGGCGTATTGAGTCTACGCGCCGCCGCATTAACTTTGACCTGGGCAAAAAGTCCGAGCGCCTGCACCTGCTGCACGGCCTCGAGGCGATCTTGCTCGACATCGACAAGGCAATCGCCATCATCCGCGGCACCAAGCTCGAAGCCGAGGTCGTGCCCAACCTTATGAAGGGTTTCGACATCGACGAGACCCAGGCCGAGTTTGTTGCCGAGCTTAAGCTCCGCAACATCAACGAGGAGTACATCCTCAACCGCACCAAGGACATCGCCAAGCTCGAGGGCGAGATTGCCGAGCTTGAGGAGATCCTCTCGAGCGAGGAGAACATCAAGAAGGTCATCAGCGACGAGCTGGCCGCGGTCAACAAAAAGTACGTGATGCCGCGCCGCACGGGCAGGATCGAGCCCCATGAGGTCATCGAGGTGAGCCTGGAGCCCGAGGTCGAGGAGTACCCGGTCACCATCATGCTCTCGCGCGATGGCTACCTTAAAAAGATGACGGACCGCGTGCTCAAGAAGGCGACCACGCTCAGGTACAAGGACGGCGACAAACCCTTTATCGAGTTCCCGTCCTCCAACACCCACGAGCTGCTGGTCTTTACCAACAAGAGCCAGGTGTACAAGTGCAAGGTTGCAGCGTTTGAGGACACCAAGTCGGCCCAGCTGGGCTCGTACCTGCCGACCGATCTTGAGATGGAACCCGACGAGAGCGTCATCTGGGTCATCGACCCCGAGGATTACAAGGCCGACGTGCTGTTTGTCTTTGAGAACGGCCGCGTGGTGCGCGTCGCGCTTTCTGGATACGTCACCAAGACCAACCGTAAGCGCCTCAAGAACGCCATCTACGGTGGCAGCAAGCTGCTGTATGCCCAGGTGCTCAAGGAAGATCGCGACATCGCGCTGGTCTCGAGCGACTATCGTTTGATGAACTTCAACACGTCGCTGCTCAAGACCAAGACAACCACCAACACGCAGGGCGTCCAGGCTTTCACGGCCAAGAAAGGCCGCTCGGTCACCACCGTCGGCACGACCGAGGAGATTCTTGGCGCCGGCGTCTCGGCCGAAAAGTTCACCGCACAGAGCCTCCCCTCAGCCGGTGCCCTCATGAAGGAAAACGACATGCCGAGTCTGTTTGACTAGGACGACGGCAGCCAAACCGTCATGGTTTAACTAAGCAGCGGGGCCCGGAGTGCAGCAACATCGCGCTCCGGGCCCCATGCATTACAGCAGCATCATCCCTATAGACAAAATGCCGCATAAAGTGGAACAGACATCAGCCCATCATTCATTCCGAAGGGCTTAGTCGATAGCCTGATTCGGCGCACGCCCGGATGGGTCTTTTTAAGTGAGGACAGGCTTCGAGATCTTGTGTTCTCTCCCGCCTTGACTTCAATCGCAGACAAGCATCCCTGCTTCTCTACTACAAAGTCGATTTCCGCACGATTATCTCGCGCCCAATAATGCAGCGGATAGCCCATGGCTGAAAGCTGTTGGGCAACGTAGTTTTCGGTAAGTGCACCCATGAATGTGCCGCCGATACCGGAAAGAATATCGGCGCGTTGAGCACCGGCCTTGGAGACGAGCAGCCCTGTATCCGCCTGATAGATTTTAAAAGCAGAAGGGTTAACGAAGGCCTCTAAAGGGCTTTCGATCTGCCCGACTAGGCTGCAGCGCGCCACCGTACCCGACAATACAAGCCAGTCGAGAGCATCTCCAAAGAGAGACGCATTGCCCCCCGCTCGCACTACCTTGTATTGAAATTTACGATTCTCTTTGGCAAGCTGCTGTGGAATGGAATCGAAGCACGCACGCGTCTTTGCGCTCAAGCGCTCATCAGCATATTTATTAGTGTCGGCGGAGTATCCGTCGAGAATAATCCGATGCTTTTCGGCCACATCAATGATTGACTGATCATCGATGTACGTTTGGACCGCCTCGGGCATTCCGCCAACAACAAGATACTGCCGATAGAGCCCAAGCGCCTTTTCATGAAGGCTTGGCGCAAGAGGACCCATAAACTCGAATGATGAGCGTATCTCGTCGACCAGCTGATCGTGCCCCATCGCCCAGAGAAACTCCTCGAAATCGAGTGGAGTCATCTCAATCAAGTCGGTCTTCCCGACGGGGAACGAATACGACTGATGGTTAATGGCAACCCCCAGAAGCGACCCAGCAGCCGCAATGTAATACTCGGGAGCATCTTCGCAAAAGTATTTAAGGGAAGTGAGCGCTTCCTCGCATGCCTGGATCTCGTCAATGAACAGTAAGGTTTTGCCAGGCACGATACGCTGTCCCGTACGAGCCTCGATCGCGCGTACGATCGAATGAGGGTCAAGACCGCCCGAAAAATCCGCTCGCGCCGACCGGTCGTTCTCAAGATTAACGTAGACAACCGATTCGAAAAGATCCTGAGCGTACGTTCTGAGCAGATAGGTCTTGCCACACTGGCGCACGCCTTTGACCAGCAAAGGTTTTCTATCAGCCCTGTCTCGCCATTCCCTAAGGAGCTCGTCTGCCTTGCGACGCATACGCAACCTTCCCTCATGAACTTCTGTTTGACAATATTTTAACGCGGATTAATTTGTTTTCAGTTATTTTTCTGCGTTTAAAAATTGTTCTATACGGCACTTGAGGGAATACACCCCTATCTCTTGGTAAGGATAGCAAGCATTTCCACCAACGCTGATTGCCATGCGTTCTTCTTGTCCTTAGGCGAGCTTGCGAGCGAGCTCACACACCTCTTTCAACTTGGGCGAGGAGGCCATGCTGTCGCGCTCGGTCATGCCGCTAATGGTGACAATGCCCTGGTCCTCCCACTTGCAGTACGCGCATGTGGACTTGTACATAGCAATCGCCGCATCATAAACGCCCTCACTGTGACTATCGAGTAAAAGGGCTGTCTTGGTGAACGGGAAACCCGTGGCACCGAAGGCATACAGGCGGTCAATGGTGGCTTTCTCCTGCGCAGTGATATCAAACCAGTAAATAGGCGAAGCGAAGACAACCATATCGGCGCCTTTCAGCGACTCGATCACGTCGGCCATGTCATCCTTCTGCACGCAAGTGCCCTCATGGGTAAAGCAGTACTGGCATCCCAGACAACCAGCGATCTTTTTGCCGGCAACGCGGACGACCTCGACCGTATTGCCGCCCTCGCGCGCGGTCTCGGCAAACGCCTCGACCATGGTGTCGGTATTGGCTCCCTTGCGCGGGCTGCCGCTCAATACAACGATATTCATAGGATTCCCTCTCCTTCATGCTGCAGGTGTGCAGCATGTTTTTTGTAACCAAAACAAATGGGGTTAATCAATCGCCAGCAGGCCATATCTCTTGCTCAAGTTCCCTAAAGAAGCTCAAGGCGATTGCGATTGCCTTATGCAACATCGAAAACCAAAGAGGGGCCATAGCAACGTCGCCTGCCTGAAATGGCACGCTGTCAAGATCAACTACGGGGATCGTGACGAGCCGATACCGCCCGCATGCCCCCTTCGGAATAGGCGCTGAGCAGCTCCTGAGCGTGGGCAAACTCGGGCCCTCGCCTCCAACCGAGCAGGCGGTTGACCGCGAGATTTCCCTGGACGTTGTGGACGAAGAGCAGATAGGCGTCCTCGCGCGAAAGCCCAGTCTCCTCCATGATCGAGGGAACCATCTGCTCGGCGCCGCGCTCGACGACGCGCTGTGCCACCCGGGCGTACGCGTCGTCATCCGAGTAGAGCAGATTATAGTCATCGTTTGCCGGCGGACGCTGGCAGAGGGCACCCGCCTCCGTTCCCTCGAGCGGCGGCACCGCCGCCAAGGCCTCGTCGATAAGCGCGTCGAGCAGGGCGAACTTGTCCTCGTAGTGCAGATAGAACGTGCCACGGTTGATATCGGCGCGGCGGCAGATATCCGCTACCGTCATCTTCGCGAAGCCGACCTCGGCCAGCAGCGCGAAGAACGCCTCCCGTATGACCGAGAGTGTATAGCGTCGGCGACGATCGATCTTCCCCGCTTCCATTACCCCTCCAATTGCAACGCTCGACAATGCCCGGCAAACGCTCGTTTATCGACAGCAGGCCGAAGCTGTTCATTGCTCTTAAGCAAATCGACATGGATACTTTTTATAGACACGTGTTTATAATAGCTGAAAGAAGGTATCCAGTGACCCTGTACGAGCAGCTCGTTATCGAGCTCACCAACCAATCGTTTTCCCTTCAGGCCGCCTACCGCAGCGGCGGCACGCCCTATGAGCTGAGTGACCGCGAGCCCGAGCCCTACGACCAGCAAATCGAGGACTTCGCCCGCATGATCGAGGAAGCCGATTGCGTGCTGGCGGGCGGGGCCTCCGGGCTCTCCGCGGCGGGCGGCGGCGACTTCTACTACGAGGACAACGCGACCTATCGCAAGCATTTCGGCAAATTCGCCGAGCGTTACGGTTTCAAGGGCGCTTTCGAGGGGTCGTTCTACCGCTGGCCCACCGCCGAGGCGCGCTGGGGATACCTCGCCACCTTCCTCGACACCACGCTCAACGCCCCGCTGCGCAAGCCCTACAGGGACCTCGACGCCATTCTCGCCGAGAAGGATTTCTTCGTGCTCACCACCAACCAGGACACGCAGTTTGTGAAGCTCTATCCCTGGGAGAAAGTGGCAGAGATCCAAGGCGACCACCGCTTCTTTCAGTGCTCCCGCTGTTGCACCGACGCGGTGTGGGATGCGGTCGAGCCGGTCTCCAACATGGTAGAGGCCATGGGAGACGGCCTTGAGGTTCCGACAGAGCTCGTGCCGCGCTGCCCGCACTGCGGGGCAGAGGCGTTCCCCTGGGTTCGCGGCTACGGCAACTTCCTGCAGGGCGAACTCTACGAGGAGCAGTACCGCAAGGTGTCCGACTGGCTCGACGCGCACGCACGGCAGAGGATCCTCTTCCTCGAGCTGGGTGTGGGCCGCATGACGCCCGCGTTTATCCAGGAGCCGTTCTGGGCCCTCACGGCGCAGTTACCGCAGGCCAGCTACATCGCCGTAAACAACAAGACGCAGTTTCTCCCCCGCGCGATCGAGGATCGGGGGCTCGCCGTTCGCGCCGACATCGCCGACGTGCTCGCCGACGTGCGCAAGACGCTGGGGAGGTAGCGCATGGAGACGGCGAAAGCAGTTCGCATAGGCAGGGCGCTAGCCGAAGCGGATCTTGTCATCATCGGCGCTAGCAACGGACTGGACATGGCAGAGGGGCTCAACCTTTTCTGCGCCGATGCTCATTTCCAAGAGGCGTACGGGGACCTCGCCCAGGCAGACGGCATCGGCTGCATACTGCAGGGGCTTGCCTCCCCGGATGCCAGCGTGCGACGCCGATGGGCCGAGCGGTTTCATCAAAAGGAATATCTCGAATATGAGCCCAGCCCGCTCATGAACGAGCTGCGGCGTCTTACAGAGCACGCTGACACCTTCGTGATCACGTGCAATATCGACGGGCACTTCGTACGCGCAGGGTTCAACGAGAACCGCGTGCTCGAGACGGAGGGGGGCATACGCACGTCGATCGACGAGCGGCGTCTCGCCCATCCAGACGCCCTCGCCACGGCCCAGCTCGAGGAGCTCGAGCGCCTTGTGCAAGCCCATCGCAACGGCAGGGTCGCCATCCTCGAACTTGGCGTGGGACTGCGCAACGGCATCATAAAGCACATGCTCGCCCAGATCGCGAACGTCTGCGAGCACGCCACCTACATCGTGTTCAACTACAGCCAGGCCATGGCGCCCGACGCCTCGTGCGAGACGATTCTCGTTGACGGCGATATGACCCCGGCTTTCGAGGAGATTGCCCAATGCCGTCTCTAGAGAGGGAAGCGTATAGGCTTCGAAGCCTTATCGACGATGCCGACGCCATCATCGTCGGCATCGGCTCGGGCATGTCAAGCGCCGCCGGGTTCAACCATTACAACCGCGCAGGCATGGCGCGCGCCGGAATGACGGACTGGCAGCAAGCCTTTGGCTTCAAGAGCCTTTTCGACGGCTTCTACCACCTCTACCCCAGCCTCGAGCAGCAATGGGCCTACTACGCGCGATACATCGACTTCATGCTGCGCGAGCTGGCCTCGCAGCCCTATCTCGACCTACGGTCCCTCATCGGCCATAAGGACTACTTCATCCTGAGCACCAATGTAGACACCCAAGTCGAGAAGACGTTTCCCACCGAGAGGATCTGCAACTATCAGGGAAGCTTCGCGCACCTTCAGTGCAAGCAGCCATGCTGCGACGAGCTCTTCGATGCGAGCCCCTACGTCGAGCGCATGCTCGCGGGCATGGCGGGGTTCGAGGTCCGCAGCGAGGATGTCCCCCGATGCCCGCATTGCGGCTGGCAGCTTGTGCCGTGGGTGCGCGACGACACGTTTCTGCAAGGTGCGGCATGGCGCGAGAGCCTCGGACGATACGAGCGCTTCGTGCGCGAGCGCAGCGATCGCCGCGTGCTGTTGCTGGAGCTCGGCGTGGGCGAGATGACCCCCGGCATCATCACGCTCCCGTTCTGGAGCATGACCGCGAAGCTGCCGGATGCGCACCTGCTGAGCGTAAACATCTCGGGCGGCTCGGCTCCGCTGCAGCTTGGAAGCAAGGCAGGGGCGATCCAGGCCGATTTGGGCGCCCTGCTCTCGGTGGCGCGGGCAGGTGGCGAGTAACGCGGAGCGGTAGACGCGCAATGAGGTTTTAGCCGCAGCCTCCGAACGAGAGGGCTCGGAGGCTGGTATTCCTGAATCGCAGGTCACGATGGGTTATCGGAATCGCGAAGAGCGGATACCGCCAGTAAGCCCCCTTCGGAATAGGCGTTGAGCAGCTCCTGGGCATGGGCGAACTCGGGGCCTCGTCTCCAGCCGAGCAGGCGGTTGACGGCCAGATTGCCCTGGACGTTGTGGACGAAGAGCAGGAAAGCGTCTTCGCGTGAAAGCCCTGTTTTCTCCATGACCCAGGGAACCATCTGCTCCGCTCCGCGTTCTATGACGCGCTGGGCTACGCGAGCGTATGCGTCGCTGTCCGAATAAAGCAGGCGATAATCGTCGTCTGCCGGCGGACGCTGGCAAAGCGTTGCCGATTCAACCCCCTCAAGCGGGGGAGCCGCTGCCAATGCCTCGTCGATAAGCGCATCGAGCAGCGCGTACTTATCCTCGTAATGCAGATAGAACGTTCCCCGGTTGATCTCGGCGCGGCGGCAGATGTCCGCCACCGTCATCTTCGCGAAGCCGACCTCGGCCGGCAGCGCGAAGAACGCCTCCTGTATGACCGAGAGGGTGTAGCGCCGCCGGCGGTCGATCTTGGTTTCTCCCATCGCCTCTCCAATCTGAGTCGTTTGACAATGTCCAGTAGCTGTTCGTTTATCGACAGGTGCACGCGTTTGTTCATTGCCCCTGCGAAAATCAACAAGGATACTGTTTATAGACACCTGTTTTTTATAGCTGAAAGGGAGCACGGATGACCCTGTGCGAGAAGCTCGGCATCGGGCTTGTCAGCCGATCGTTTTCCCATCGGGCCGTCTATCGAAACGGCGGCACGTCATACGATTTGAGCGATTGCGAGCCTGCTGCTTGCAAGCAAGATATCCAGGCTTTTGCCCGCAAGGTGGGGGAGGCTGATTGCGTGTTTACGGGAGAGGCAGGTAGGCAGGCGTTATGAGCATCTGCATCAAAAATCAGATTCAGAATATGAATATCGTCATCGGCTGCACGGTGGGGTGTCCATATTGCTATGCCCGTAACAATGTGAAACGTTGGCATATGATTGACGACTTCGCTGATCCTGCGTTCTTCCCGAGCAAGCTCAAGATGATAGAAAAGAAACGCCCGCAGAACTTTCTCCTTACCGGCATGAGCGATCTCTCCGGGTGGAAGCTGGAATGGCGAGACGAGGTATTTGCAAAGATCCATGAGAATCCACAGCATCAGTTCCTGTTCCTGACCAAGAGACCCGATTTGCTGGATTTAGATACCGACCTGGAAAACGCATGGTTCGGCGTTACGGTGACGAGGAAAGCGGAGCTGTGGCGCATCGACGCCCTTCGGAAAAACGTCAAAGCAAATCACTTCTTCGTTACTTTTGAGCCGCTATTCGACGATCCCGGTACGGTCGACCTTTCCGGAATCAACTGGATCGTCGTCGGTACCATGACCGGGGCGCAGAGCAGGAAGGTTCATACGGAACCGGAGTGGGCATGGTCTTTGACGGACCAGGCGCACGCGCTTGGCATTCCAATGTTTATGAAGGAAGACCTCGTCTCTGTCATAGGGGACGAAAACATGATTCAGGAATTGCCGGAAGAATTCGAAAGAGTGCTGGAGGTGCAGAGAACATGGCGGAAGTGATCGATGGAATCCTCATCAATGAGGTGGAAGCAAAGAACATCATGACCAAGTCCAGCCTGCCGGTAGGCGGCTACTCGGTCAATCCCTATGTAGGCTGCACGCATGCCTGCAAGTATTGCTATGCCTCCTTTATGAAGCGCTTTACCGGACACAAGGAGGAATGGGGCACCTTTCTTGATGTGAAGCATTGGCCGGAAATCAAGAATCCGAAGAAATACGCTGGACAGCGGGTGGTTATCGGTTCTGTGACGGATGGCTACAATCCACAGGAGGAGCGATTCGGGAATACCAGGAAACTCCTGGAGCAGCTGATTGGCAGCGATGCAGATATTCTGATCTGCACAAAGTCCGATCTTGTGGTACGGGATATCGATCTGCTGAAGAGGCTTGGACGAGTGACCGTTTCATGGTCGATCAACACGCTGGATGAGAACTTCAAGAACGATATGGACTCCGCGCCGAGCATCGAGCGTCGCATCGCTGCTATGAAGCAGGTGTATGACGAAGGTATCCGTACGGTCTGCTTCGTGTCCCCGGTATTTCCCGGCATCACGGATTTTGCGATGATTTTTGAGCGAGTAAAGGATCGGTGCGATTTGTTTTGGCTCGAAAATCTCAATCTTCGGGGTGGTTTCAAAAAAGCGATCCTGGATTATATCGCCGAGAAACATCCCGATCTCGTACCGCTTTACGATGAGATCTATAACAAGCGCAACCGTAGCTATTTTGAAGCGCTTGAAGTAAAAGCCGAGGAAATGGCCAAGAAGTACGATTGCCCCTTTGTGGACAACGAAATGCCTTATGGCAGAGTCCCCCAGGGGCATCCGGTGATCGTGGACTACTTCTATCACGAGGAAGTCCGAGGGTCGGATAATAGCGGAAAAAGAAATCGTTAAACGGAAACCGACGACGATTCGCTCGAGCGATTAGCGTCCACGCGTGGCTTCTGCCGATTGGCGCAACGGGCGACGGATTAAGGGATCGCTCGGGCGGATGATCCCGCTGCAGTACAGGCGGTCGCTCAATTTAGCGGCATGAGCGTTTTCGCACGGAAAACCAGTATCCCCTGTGCCGAGTTTAATCGTAGCGAATACAATGGGCACTGAGCATCAATCGAAAGTAGTCAAGAGCCTTTTCGACGGCTTCTACCACCTCTACCCCAGCCTCGAGCAGCAATGGGCCTACTACGCGCGATACATCGACTTCATGCTGCGCGAGCTGGCCTCGCAGCCCTATCTCGACCTACGGTCCCTCATCGGCCATAAGGACTACTTCATCCTGAGCACCAATGTAGACACCCAAGTCGAGAAGACGTTTCCCACCGAGAGGATCTGCAACTATCAGGGAAGCTTCGCGCACCTTCAGTGCAAGCAGCCATGCTGCGACGAGCTCTTCGATGCGAGCCCCTACGTCGAGCGCATGCTCGCGGGCATGGCGGGGTTCGAGGTCCGCAGCGAGGATGTCCCCCGATGCCCGCATTGCGGCTGGCAGCTTGTGCCGTGGGTGCGCGACGACACGTTTCTGCAAGGTGCGGCATGGCGCGAGAGCCTCGGACGATACGAGCGCTTCGTGCGCGAGCGCAGCGATCGCCGCGTGCTGTTGCTGGAGCTCGGCGTGGGCGAGATGACCCCCGGCATCATCACGCTCCCGTTCTGGAGCATGACCGCGAAGCTGCCGGATGCGCACCTGCTGAGCGTAAACATCTCGGGCGGCTCGGCTCCGCTGCAGCTTGGAAGCAAGGCAGGGGCGATCCAGGCCGATTTGGGCACGCTGCTCTCGGCGGCGCGGACGGCGAAGGTATTTAAGCCTCCTTGTCAGTCGCTTTGAGATAATCCTCGTCGTCCACAGGCTCCAGCCACTCGTTGGAGGCATCCTCGCCCGGAACCTCCAGCGCCAGATGCGAGAACCAGCTGTCGGGCGCAGCGCCGTGCCAGTGCTTCACCCCCGGGGCGATGTTGACCACGTCGCCGGGGCGCAGTTCCTGTGCCGGCTTGCCCCACTCCTGGTAAAACCCTCGACCAGCCACGCAGACGAGGATCTGTCCGCCACCGCTTTTGGCGTGATGGATATGCCAGTTGTTGCGGCAGCCAGGCTCAAACGTCACGTTGAAGACGCCAACCTGCTCGGTGGAAAGGGGCGCGAGGTAGCTTTGACCGATAAAGAACTTCGCGAAGGCGTCATTGGGGGCACCGATAGGGAAAACCATCTCGTTTTGGTGCTCGGCCTTTGCGTCGGTGGCATCGTCATCCGCCCAGGCCTCCTTCGCCATACGAAAGGCCGCCCACGCCTTGGGCCATCCCGCATAAAACGCCGCATGCGTAAGGATCTCCGCTATCTCCGCCTTGGTCACGCCGTTGTTCTTTGCGGACGTCAGGTGATATTTGAACGAAGAGTCCGTCAGCCCCTGCGCCATTAGGGCCACCACCGTCACCACACTGCGGTCGCGCAGGGAGAGTTCACCCTCCCGGCTCCACACCTCGCCGAACAGCACGTCGTCGTTGAGCTGTGCGAATTTGGGAGCGAACTCCCCCAGGGCGTCTCTGCCTGCCGTCTGTTTAACTGCCATGATCGATTTCCTCCTGTCGATAGTTTTGGCACAAATCTGTTTCCGCGCGGCCAAACAGCCCGGCTAGATTCCCATGCCCATTCGCCGCGCCTGCTCCAGAGCGGGATGCCCGGCGATTTCGCCCACGCCGTTCACGCCGCCGGCGAAAACCGTTCCAGCGAGCGTGCAGCGGGAGAAACAGTCAACCCATCCCTGCATCGCCTTTTTCGCCCCGTCGAAGGTCGAGCGCCCGTTCTCCGCCGCCGTCGCCAACAGATATGCCTCGGTGAATGCATAATCGGAGCCAAAAAGCGGGTTAGCGCGGTCCAGCATGGTTTTGAGCTGGCCGCAGACGCTGTAGTAGTAGACGGGCGTTGCAAACACCAGCACATCCGCATCGTGCATTTTGGCGGCAATTTCCACGGCATCGTCTTGGATGACGCAACGCCCCAACTTTAAGCAGGCAAGGCAGCCCCTGCAGAAGCCCATTTGCTTCTCGCGCAGACGCACGGTCTCAACGCTGTGACCTGCCTCCCGCGCGCCGTTGGCGAAAGCCTCCGCCAGCGTCTCGGAATTGCCATTCTTTCGTGGACTTGAAGAAACTATCAAAACCGTTTTGCCCATTACGGAATACCCCTTGCGCTCCCGATTTACATTGACGAGAATGAAGGTAATACCTAAACCTGACTTTAGGTCAAGGAATGAATTCGACATTGTTTCGGAGGAGCCATGTACACAATCGGACAGGTGGCGGAAATGTTCGGTTTGCCCGCTTCAACGCTGCGATATTACGACAAGCAGGGATTGTTCCCGGGGCTGGAGCGAGCATCCGGCATTCGCCGATTCAGCGATACGGAACTCGAAGCGCTTCGGGTCATCGAATGCCTAAAGAAGGCTGGAATGGAGATCAAGGACATCCGGCTGTTCATGGAATGGTGTGCAGAGGGTCCCTCAACATACCCCAAACGCAAGGCCATGTTCGAGGAGCGCAAGGCCCACATGGAGTCGGAGATCGTGAACATGAACCGCGCGCTCGACATGCTGAAGTTCAAATGCTGGTACTACGAGCAGGCAATCCAAGATGGCAACGAGGATAGAGTGAAGGCGCTGATTCCCGACAATTTGCCAGAAGAAATCAAAGATACCTACGATAACGCCCACACTCAATAATGCCGCCCGATGCTCAAGGGGCTTTGGCAAGGAGTCGTTTTAGGCAGATATGCAAAAAGATAGCCTCCGAACCAGAGGGTCCGGAGGCTTTTATTCCCGTTATTTCGCTGGTGGCTTTACTCTATGGCGGCGCCGAAACAGCATCAGGCGGTACTCGACGGTATCAAAACGCGAGTTCAAAAGCCAGTTCCCGCTATTCCCGCTCAGTGACTAATCCAGTCCGAGTGTTGTCGATGCGTGTCGCGTCGTACCGCCTAAGGGCCAATTCGTGCGCAATTTGGGCGAATCAGGCCCTTAATTCGCGATTTTGTGAATGACTCAATTGATTCGCAAAACCGCAGGTCGCCTTTTTAATCACTCCCTAGTTTCCGCCGGGGTTCGTAGCGGGTGGCGTGAAAAGGGGTGATTCAAAGGGTCGGAGAGATGTCTATAGCGCAATCTTCTGGTATTGGCGCAGTGAGGGACTTCTCACCTCCATCAGTCCAAATCGTCAAGCTCCGAAAGACGTCGAGCTAGAGAAAAGGACCTATTTCCCGTCATGGATTGGGTTTACCTGCATGACTAGAGCCCTGGTGTAATTGGCTGGATCACCGTTCCGGGAACCGGTATCGACCTACCTGTCCGCCAAGCTCCTTCTTCAGCTCCAGCTTAGTATCTGACTCACACCGTTATAAGCAAAACCGAAGAGATGCGTCTTGGCCAAGAAATAAGGTTAGCCTTATCTTACTGCATGATTCGTGTGTTATAGTTAGATTGCTCTAACTGTTTGGGGGGCGATAGCCATGCACGAACGCAAGGGCTTCTGGGACAAGAATGCCGGTCGGTACGACCGTTTCATGCGAAAGGACCGGGCGGCGTATGAGAAGATGTATGAGCTGATCAGGCCGGTGGTGAAAGCAAAAACCGTACTGGAGGTTGCCACCGGCACGGGGCTTATCGCAAAGAGCATCGTGGATGCGGCGGTGCACATCGAGGCTACGGACGCTTCTGCACAGATGATCCTTGAAGCAAAGCGGGACAATCAATCCGCAAAGCTGCACTTTTCCGTACAAGATATGTTCCGCCTGCCCTATGCACAGAAGTCCTTCGAAGTGGTGATCGCGTCCAACGCGCTTCACATAGTGCCGCATCCGGAAAAGGCACTGCAAGAAATCAGGCGGGTACTGAAGGACGACGGCGTGCTCATCGCGCCAACCTTCACCCACGCGGGGAACTCGGTTTCCGGCAAGGCAAAAGCCTTTTTCATGAGTATGGCGGGATTCCCCCTCCACAGCAGGTGGACAAGCGAGGAATACCTGCGTTTCCTGCGTCAAAACGGCTGGGCGGTGCAGAAAAGCGCGGTGCTGAAGGCCTCGTTCCCATTGACCTATGCGGAATGCACGAAATCGGAGGGGCCAGATGTCGTTCTTTGAAAACACCCGCAAGCCCGTGGGCCTCGGCGGAAAACTTATGGTTGCCATGATGAATCTGGGCCACAGCCCTGTGGCGCGGTGGGGACTTCGATTTCTACGACTTGCACCAAATGCCAAGGTGCTGGATTGCGGCTGCGGCGGCGGGGCGAACATAAAACGGCTGCTGAAAAAATGCCCGCATGGCGTCGTCAAGGGCGTCGACTATTCGCCCGTCAGCGTGGAGAAGACTAGAAAGCTCAACCGAATTGCAATTCAGGAGGGGCGTTGCGCCGTTCTGCAAGGCAGTGTGGCGGATATGGTGTTTGAGGATAGCTACTTCGATGCCGCCACGGCCTTTGAGACCGTCTATTTTTGGCCTGATTTGCCCCGATGCTTCCGTGAGGTCTGGCGGACGCTGAAGCCAGGCGGGACAATTCTTATCTGCAACGAGAGCAATGGCGATACGGACAAGGACGAGAGGTGGACGCAGATCATCGGCGGCATGACCATCTACAAGGACATTGAATTAAAGGCATGTCTGGAGCAGGCGGGTTTTCACGAGGTGCAGATACACAAAAAGAAAAAGTGGCTCTGCGTCACGGCGCGGAAGTAGGGGTATCAAGCACGGGCATTTTTGCATCCATCCTGCACATGGCGATAGGCATGACGGTCATAGCGGCTATGCTGGCGGCAATTATGACAGTTTTTATTCACTGAGGAAGAAACCTATGAAATGTAAAATTGAGAAAAACACCGTGCAGGAGACGCTGATCCTCCCGCTGTATTCCCGGAAGCTGTGTACGGAGTTGTACCCGAACCTTTACAGGGATGAAACAGCGGTTCGTCTGCTCGACCAGATCGACTACGACTTTTCAGAGGCAGAGAAAAACTCCCGCAGCCTGATGCAGCGCTTTGGTGCGCTGGAGGTGGCCACACGGCAGAGTGATCTTGCTTTCGAGGTGCGGGATTACCTGAAAGGCCACCCCAATGCGGCGGTGGTCAATCTGGGCTGCGGGCTGGAAAACACCGGCAGAACCTGCGACAACGGTAGATGCAAGATCTACAATCTGGACTTCCCGGATGTGATTGCCTTGCGGCAGCAGCTACTGCCCGCCGGGGATCGAGAACAAAATATCCCCTGCGACCTGAAAGACACCGCATGGTTTAGCAAAATCGATGCCTCCCGCGGGGCGGTGTTCTTTGCCTCCGGGGTGTTCTATTACTTTCTGACCCAGCAGGTCCGGGAACTGGTGCGGGGGATGGCGGACGCTTTCCCCGGCAGTGTGCTGGTCTTTGATGCTGCCAATCGGACGGCGGTAAAGATGATCGCAAAAACATGGCTTAAGACTGCAAAAATCAAGGATGTGGGGGCATATTTTGCGGTTTCGGATGCCGCCAAGGAAATCGGCACGTGGGACAGCCGTCTGCAGGTCACAAGTCGCGGCTATATGCTGGGCTACAACGATTTGAGAGACTCTTCTGTCAGCTGCTTTTTCCGGTTTCTCGCAAGGGTCGGTGACAACGGGATGAAAATGCAAATCGTGAAAATAAGATTTTGAGAGGCGAAAACGAAGCGCATTCACTTTGACGTCGAAGAAGACGGCTTTTACGGCGCATATTGGGCGTGCAAGGACACGCATACAGCAGCGGGCACGGATTCAATTGAAACCGTGCCCGCTATCTGATACTATATTATTTTATCGAACGTATGTTCTATTCCCACTCAATCGTCGCGGGCGGCTTGGACGTGATGTCGTAGCACACGCGGTTGGCGCCGGGAACCTCGGCCACGATGCGGCCGGAGATGCGGGCCAGGACGTCGTAGGGCAGCTTGGCCCAGTCGGCGGTCATGGCATCGCTGGACTCGACGGCACGCAGGATAATTGGGCGCTGGTAGGTGCGCTCGTCGCCCATAACGCCGACGGACTTAATGTCGGGCAGGACGGCGAAATACTGCCAGCAGCTATGCTCGGAGTTGCGCTCGCCGGTCTGCTCAAACAGACGCTGGTTATAGGCGTCGAGCTCCTCGCGCACGATGGCGTCGGCATTCTTGAGGATCTCGAGCTTCTCCTTGTCGACCGCGCCGATGATGCGGATGGCCAGACCCGGGCCCGGGAAAGGCTGGCGGAACACGATGTTACCCGGCAGGCCCAGCGCCAGACCAAGTGCACGGACCTCGTCCTTAAAGAAGTGGTCGAGCGGCTCGATAAGGTCGAAGTGCACGCCCTCGGGGAACGGGATCAGGTTGTGGTGGCTCTTGATGGTGGCCGTCTTGCCGCCCGTCTTGCGCGCGCCGGACTCGATGATGTCGGGGTAGATGGTGCCCTGAGCCAGGTACTTGACCGGCTTGCCGTCGCACTCGAGCTGCTGGGCGACCGCGAAGAACTCTTTCCAGAACTGCGTGCCGATGATGCGGCGCTTCTCCTCGGGCTCGGTCACGCCGGCCAGAAGCTCGGCGTAGCGGTCCTCGGCGTGGACGTGGATAAAGTCGACGTCAAACTGCTTGGTGAAGACCTCCTCCACCTGCTCGGGCTCGCCCTTGCGCAGCAGGCCGTGGTTGATGAACACGCAGGTCATCTGCTTGCCCACGGCGCGAGCGCCCAGCGCAGCCACGACGGAGGAGTCGACGCCACCGGACAGGGCCAGAATCACGCGGTCGTCGCCGACCTTCTCGCGGAACTCGGCCGTCATGGTCTCGACCAGGTTGTCCATGCTCCAGTTGGGCTCCAGGCCGCAGATCTCAAACAGGAAGTTGCTCAGCAGCTGCTGACCGTACTCGGAGTGCTTGACCTCGGGGTGGAACTGCGTGGTGAAAATCTTGCGCTCGACGCACTCCATGGCGGCAACCGGGCATACGTCGGTGCTGGCGGTAACGGTAAAGCCCTCGGGCACCTCGGACACGGCGTCGCGGTGGCTCATCCACACGGTCTGCTCCATGGGCGTGGAGTTAAAGAGCTTGGCGCCAGCCGTGCGCGTGATGGTGGCGCGGCCGTACTCGCCCACCTCGGAGTGGCCGACCTTGCCGCCGAGCGTCACGGCCGTGATCTGATGGCCGTAGCAAAAGCCCAGGACGGGAAGGCCAAGGTCAAAGATGGCGGGATCGATGGACGGAGCGTCCTCGGCGTACACGGAGGCCGGGCCGCCGGAAAGGATGAGCGCAGAGGCGTTCATCTCGCGAATCTCATCGGCCGAGATGTCGCAGGGAACGATCTCGGAATACACGTTGAGGTCGCGGACGCGACGGGCAATGAGCTGACCGTACTGCGCACCAAAGTCGAGTACGAGGACCTTTGCGGAAGCCTTTTGATCCATGGTTTCCCCTCCTGTTGGCGGGGAGCCGGTGCCCACCCGCGTGAATGAACGAAAATAACTTTCATAGTGTACACGTAACCAGCGGTTCTGCGCCCGTCATAGCCATCAGAGCACGGCAAACGCACGACCTGGGCCCCTATTTGACAGCAAGTGGAGCGTTACCAAACGTTACAGATGATGTAATACGTTTGAACATTGGACGCCCTGTGCCACAATACTGCCGAACGACTCCGCCTCTGCGGCGGCAAATACGATAGGAATACCAGCATGAAGCGCATCCTTCTCATCGCCACGGGCGGCACCATCGCATCGACCGAGGACGGCAACGGCCTCTCCCCCGCCCTGACCGGTGAGGAACTCGCCCAGAGCGTCCCCGAGATCTCGGGCCTCTGCGAGCTCGACGTGGTGCAGCCCATGAACATCGACAGCACCAATATGCGCCCCAGTGACTGGATGCGTATCCGCGACGTCATCGTCGAGGGTTATGCCGACCACGACGGCTTCGTGATTCTGCACGGCACCGACACCATGAGCTACACCGCGGCGGCGCTTTCCTACCTGATTCAGGACAGCCCCAAGCCCATCGTACTCACCGGCTCGCAAAAGCCCATGGGCAATCCCTTTACCGACGCCAAGCTCAACCTGTACCAGAGCCTGCTTTATGCGCTCGACGAGCACTCGCACGACGTCTCGATCGTGTTTGGCGGCGTAGCCATTGCCGGCACGCGCGCCCGCAAACAGCGCACCATGAGCTTTAACGCGTTCATTAGCGTCAACTATCCGCCTATCGCCTATATCCGCAACGACCGCATCGTGCGCAACGGGCTTCACGGCACGCATCAGGGCGAAAACCCGGTGCGTTTCTACGACAGCATCGACCCGCGCGTATTTGTCCTTAAGCTAACGCCTGGCGTGAACCCGGGTATCCTGGACGCCCTTGCCGACAGCTACGATGCTGTAATCCTGGAGACCTTTGGCATTGGCGGTATCCCCGAGTTTGGCGAGTCGGGCGAGTCGTTCCAAGAGGCGATTTTCCGCTGGGTCGATTCGGGCCGCACCGTCGTTATGACCACGCAGGTCCCCGAAGAGGGCCTTGACCTGGGTGTTTATGAGGTCGGCCGTGCCTACGCCGATCATCCGGGCATTTTGCGCGGCGACGACATGACCACCGAGACGCTCGTGGCCAAGACCATGTGGGCGCTCGGCCAGTCACGCGATGCCGCCGAGATCCAGCGCCTGTTCTACAGCCAAGTCAACCACGACCGCATCCCGATGGCGTAATTCAGTTGTCGACGGGTATCCCCTATTCGATGCCCTCGAGAAGCTCTGATACCGTCATGCCGAGTGCGGGCGCGATCTTAAATAGAACCTTGAGCGTGAAATTTGCCGTTCCATCTTCGATTCGGTCGAGGTAGGGTCGGCTGATTCCTGTCGCCACACAAAAATCGACCTTGGAGATACCAAGGTCCCTGCGCGTCTGCTCGACTCGCTTGCCAAGAATCTGTTTCGCACGTTCGTCCATGCAGCCGAGTTTGAAATGGAGCTGAACAAAAACGTAAACTATAGTTTACGTTTAAACGAATACACAGGAGTTTTCTATGTCGGGTTCTTCGGTCCGCATGTACCGAGCCATGCTTCGCACAAACAGCGCACCGCCCAAGCTCGTCGTCGTTGAAGCCGAATGCCTTTCGCCCGATGAGCGCACAGCATTTGCATTGCTATCAAGTCGCGTCGCCGCCGTTCTGGTCCCTTGCCCGGCGCAAGGTGAACTTGCCATCCAATGCCAAGCGCACAGCTGCTCGCTCAATCAGGCTGCCGTAATCGCAACCAGCCAACGTGGTCTGCCCCTTCTCCTGGAAGCCGGTATCGCACTCGCCCTTCGCGGCGCCGGATACGAAAACGAGGCCGCCGCCGACATGGTCTTTAAACCACGATCGAGCGGCGGCCTCGCAGCAGCCCTTGAATATGCGTGCAGGCTCGTTGCCTAAAAGGACAGGCTAGAAACCAAAGCCAAAGCCCGTTCCGGTAATCGCCGAGTACATAAAGTAAACGTTGACCACGTTGAGGAACACACCCGTGATGCAACCGTTACGCAGGTAGCGCTCGCACACGATGCGCGCCATGGCGGCGGAGTCATCATTGTTTTTAGCCTGGCGTCCTGCCGTAAAGTACGTCGCCACGCTCAGCAGCAGATTGAGCACCGGCAGTGCCAGCAACTCGTAACTCTTGCCCCAGCGCGTCACCTCGCCGGCGGCATTAAACTTTGTTGCCACCTCGGGACCAATGTTGGGGATAACACACGCTGCGACCACCAGCGGAATCACCGCAAGTATGAGCAGTGCAATACCCATGTAGCCGGCTTTTTTACCATATTTAAACATGCGCGTCGTCCTTACACGTTAAAGCGGAAGTGCACGACGTCGCCATCGGCCATGACATACTCTTTGCCCTCGATACGCAGCTTGCCGGCGGCCTTGGCGCCCTGCTCGCCACCGAGCTCGATGTAATCGTCGTAGCCAATGACCTCGGCCTTAATAAAGCCGCGCTCAAAGTCGGTGTGGATGACGCCGGCGGCCTGCGGGGCGGTCGCGCCCTGACGAACCGTCCAGGCCTTGACCTCCATCTCGCCGGCCGTAAAGAACGACTGCAGGCCAAGCAGCTTATAGGCCGCCTGTGCGAGCACGTCCAGGCCGGGCTGCTCCAAGCCCAAGCTCTCCAGGTAGTCGGCGGCGTCCTCGGGATCGAGCTCGGAAAGCTCGGCCTCGATCTTGGCGCAGATGGGCAGCGGCTTAACACCATCGATGGGCGCCAGATCGTCGTTGAGCATATCCTCGTCCACGTTGGCCACATACAGGATGGGCTTCATAGTGAGCAGGAACAGGCCCTTGGCAGCGGCGCGCTCCTCGTCGGTCATCTCCATGGACGCGGCGCGCTTGCCCTCGTTGAGCCAGGCAAGCAGACGCTTGGCGACCTCGAACTTGGGCATGAGCTCCTTGTCGCGCTTGGCCTCCTTCTCGAGCTTGGGCAGCTGCTTCTCGAGCGTGCCCATGTCGGCCAGGATGAGCTCGGTCATGATGGTGTCGGCGTCACCGGCGGGATCGACGAACTCGCCCGTGCGACCCACCTCACGCATGACGTTGGGGTCCTTAAAGTAGCGCACGACCTCGCAGATGGCGTCGGTCTCGCGAATGTTGGCCAGGAACTGGTTGCCCAAGCCCTCGCCCTCGTTGGCGCCCTTCACCAGACCTGCGATGTCGACGAACTCGACCGTCGCCGGCACGATGCGACCCGGGTTAACGATGTCGGCGAGCTTTTGCAGGCGGCTATCGGGCACGTCGACGATACCCACGTTGGGGTCGATCGTGGCGAACGGATAGTTGGCGGCAAGGCCGGTCTTTTTGGTAAGCGCGGTGAACAGCGTCGACTTGCCCACGTTGGGCAGGCCCACGATACCGATGGAAAGGGACACGACAGCTCCTTTTGGTACAAGCATTTCAAACTGCATAAGTATAGCGCCGCCGCAGCATCTGGGCTAACCCGGACGCCACGGCGGCACGAATGAAGCAGAGATAGGGGTCGCTGACTAGTCCGCGAGCTTCTCCACCTGATCGAGCATCTTGTCGAGCTTGGCCTTCGCCTCAGCCTTGACCTTCTGGGCTTCTTCGTGGGCCCTAGCCTTCTGGGCGGCCTTTTCCTCGGCCTCGGGATCGACTACGACTAGGTTGGATGCATCATGTTCAACCAACTTAAGCGCATGCTCGGGGCACACCTTGACGCAGGCTCCGCAGCCTAGGCAATACGTGGACTCCAGTGCAAAGCGGCCGCTTCCCACCAAATCGCAGGCAAACGTGGGGCACACGTTGACGCACTCGCCACACGACGTGCACTTGTCAAAATCGCATTCCGGCGTGCTCACCTGCATGTTCTGGGCAAGCTCGGGGTGGTTTTGCAACGTCGAGAGTACCAGCTGGCGGCCGTGCGTAAGCGTACGGCGACGTTTTGCCGTCGTGGCGCCGCACATGGTATTGAGCGTGCGCTCCAGCTGGGTAATCTGGTGGCGGTGGGCTTTGAGCTTCTGCGTCACCGAGGCCAGCGCCGCCGTTGCCGGGTTGAGCTTGGTCACGGTAAGGCCCGTGGTGCGGGCAATCTTATCCATGTACTCCTTGCGCTCGTACTCGCGGCGCTTATGACATTTGAGGCTCTTGGGGTCGACCTCCAGGCCCATGCCCGTACCGGCCCACTCCTCGGCGGTGGCGATGGCCTCGCCCAGAATATCCTCGCCACCGGTGTTGCGGCACTTATCGCACACGCCCAACGGCAGGTACACGCTCACGTTGGGATAGTCCGCCAGCACCGAGAACCAGGTCTCGGCCGTAATATCGCCCACGCAGGCGACGACGACCTCGTTTTCGCGCGGCATGCGCTTAAGGGCGCGCGTGCAGGTGACGTAGGCGGTCTCGTGGCTCGTGGCAGCAGAGACGATGTCGTCATACATGTTTTTGGGCGCCAAGCGCGGCGAGATGATTGCCTCGGTCGGACAGGCAGCGGCGCACAGGCCGCACTTGCGGCAAGAGTCGAGGATCTCGATGGCGTCTTCCTCGACCTCGATGGCGTCCACCGGGCACACATCCATGCACGCGGTGCAGCCGCTCTTTTCGTTTTTGCAGGTCAAGCACGGAATCGTGTTTCCGCGCGGACGTTCCTTGTAGTCGGCAGGATTCCACTGCGGCGCCGACGGATCGAGTGCATCGGTCACACCGCCAAGCGGGTTTTTAAGAAAGTCGAAACCCTTGCTGATCTCGATAATGTCATCAAACAGATCGTGTTCCTGCGCCATGCGCGGCCCCTCCCTGAGCAGTGCAAACAAGCAAGAGATAATGATACGCTATCGGTCCACGCCTCGGGCAAATTACACGCGGAGCACCTTTGAGGCAAATAGCCCCCGGCAATCGCCACCTCGGTTGCACAAGGCCAATCAAGCGCCAAACTACGCCTCGCACATGAGCTGGACGAGCTTTTGCCTGGTCACCTTGGCCTGCTCGTTGACCATATTACGCTCGTTTCTAAAGACCGCATCCGCAACGCTCATCAGGTCGGCATCGGAAATCTCGCCAAGGCCCAGCTCCTCGAGCGTCGTCGGCAGACCGACACGCCGGCAAAACTCAAGCACCTGATCCAGCTCGGGCGCACGCTCCAGGCGCAGTTGAACCACCAGACCAAACGCCACGGCCTCGCCGTGCATGGCCTTGCACTCAGGCAGAATCGTCAGGCCGTTGGCGATGGCATGCGCCAGCGCCAAACCGCCACTCTCAAAGCCAACGCCCGAAAGCAGAATATTGCACTCGATCAGGCGCTCAACCGCTAGTGACATGCGGCCCTTCTTGAGATCGCGCTTGGCAGCGACACCGCACTCCATAAGTGTGTCATAGCAGGCACGAGCCGCAACCAGGGCCATGTGCCCCGGCGCGCCACCGTGCTCGTTCGCACCTCGCGCCGCGGCGCACGAACGCGCCTCGAAGTACGTTGCCAGCGCGTCGCCCATACCAGCGACCGTCATACGCAGTGGGGCCGCCGCGACCACGTTGGTATCGACCACGACCAGGTCCGGATTCTTCTCGAGCATCAGGTAGCGGTCGAACGACCCATCCTCGTGGTACAGCACCGAAATCGCGCTGCACGGACCGTCCATCGAAGCCGCCGTGGGGCATACGCACAACGGCAGCTCGGCATAAAACGCAACGGCCTTAGCGATATCGAGCATCTTGCCACCACCGATACCGACTACCATGTCGCAATACTCAGCCCGGGCTTCCTTGGCCATTTCGACAACGGCATCTTCCGTACAGGGACCGTTGTAAATTTTAAAGAACGGCTCGCTTAGATCTTCGTCCAGAAATCCATCGACAATCTGCCTGCACAGCCGATCCTCGGTGCCCTGGTCAAACAAGACATAGGCAGCACAGCCCAACCATGACAAATACCTGCCCTGACGCGAAAGTTCGCCCGGCCCCTGAACATACCGGCCGGGACCGCCATAAACCATAGGAAGCGCCATACGAGAATCCGCCCTTCATCAAACAACGATTGGTGCAAAGTAACCTGACCCCTTTGCACCAACTTGGTGCGATGGGGTCAGGTTAGTTTGCCCCTTCCTTAGCTTGATTTACTCATCCATGAGATAGTAGTGGCCCAGCGCGTCGGCACCCAGGATGGCGTTTGCGACCATCTCGGGCGTCACCTCAAACGGCATGTTGCACATGGTGTCCTCGGGCGCGCAAGCGGCCTCGGCAACGACCATGGCCTGCTCGCGCGTAACCTCGGCAACGCCAAGCTCCTTCATCGTGACCGGCAGGCCCAGCTCAATGCAGAAGCCCAAGACTTCCTCGAGTTTCTCAGTCGGAGCATCCTCGAGTACCAGCTGGACGATGGTGCCAAAGGCGACCTTCTCGCCGTGATACATGCCATGGCACTCGGGCAGCATCGTCAGGCCATTGTGGATGGCATGAGCAGCAGCAAGACCCGAGCTCTCAAAGCCAATGCCCGAAAGCAGCGTATTGGCCTCGATGATATGCTCGACGGCAGGCGTGAGCGCACCCTTCTCCAGCGCGACCTTGGCCTTGACGCCATCGGCCATAAGCGTCTCGTAGCAAAGCTTGGCGAGCGCCAGACCGGCCATGCCGCCCTTGCCGCCAGCGCAGGTGCCACCGTCGGCATCATGCGTCGCCTGGGCCTCAAAGTAGGTTGCGAGCGCATCGCCCATACCGGAAACCGTCAGGCGCACCGGGCTCGCCGCGATAACCGTCGTATCCATCAGGACAATGTTGGGGTTTGCCTTAAGGAAGAGATATTTATCGAACTGGCCATCGTCGGTGTAGAGCACCGAAAGCGCCGAACACGGGGCATCGGTCGAAGCAATGGTGGGGCAAATGATAACCGGGGACTCCAGGTAATAGGCGACGGCCTTCGCGGTGTCGAGGATCTTGCCGCCACCGACGCCGACGATGATGTCGCAACCGTTGTCGCGAGCAAGCGCAACCAGGCGATCGACCTCGCCCTTGGAGCACTCGCCGTTAAAGTCCTCAAACAGCAGCTCGGCCTTAGCCTCGGCAAAACCGCCCTCGATCTTGGCACCGACGCGCTTCTTGCCCGAAGGCGTCACGATGACGAGGGCCTTAGCGCCGAGCGGCTCGACATAGGAGCCGAGCTTGGCGAGCTCGTCCGGACCCTGGATGTACTTGCTGGGGCTATTGAAAATTGCAGCCATAACTATCCCATTCTCTAAAAGAAAAAAGAAAGGGGCTCCGTACAGATACGTGCGGAGCCCCTCGTTACGATAACAAGAGTCGATTAGAAATCGATGTCGGTGTCGTAGTAGCAGGCCTTGAGAATCTTCTCGAAGTCGGCAGCCTTGGTCTCACGCGGGTTCTCGGGCGTGCAGGCGTCCTGCTCGGCGTTCGCGGCGATCTCGGGGAGCTTGGCGAGGAACTCCTCCTCGGAAACCATCTGCGGGTTCTCGGCGTCGACCTTCACGCCACCATTCGCGTAACCCTTGATGGACTGCGGAATGTTGAGCTGGTCGTTGAGGTCGCGGATCTTCTGGACGAGCGCAGCGATGAGCTCCTCGTTGGTCTCGCCGGGAAGGTGCAGGATCTCCTTGGCCACGTAAGCGTAACGCTCGGCAGCGCGCGGATCCTTGGAGTTCCACTGGATGACCTTGCCAAGGTACATAGCGTTAGCAGCACCGTGGATGATGTGGCCGTTCTCAAAGGCTGCACCGGTCTTGTGAGCCATGGAGTGAACGATGCCCAGCAGGCCCGAGGAGAAGGCGATGCCGGCGATGCACTGAGCCTCATGCATGTGCTGACGGGCCTCATGGTCGCCAGCATAGGACTTGGGCAGCCACTCGACGATCTCGCGGATGCCGTGCAGGGCGTTGGCGTCGGTGAACATAGAGGCGAAGGTAGAAACGTAGGCCTCCATGCAGTGGGTCAGAGCATCCATGCCGGTGTGAGCGCACAGCTTGGCGGGCATGGTGTAGGTGAGCTCGGGGTCGACGATGGCGACATCAGGGGTGATGTTGAAGTCGGCCAGCGGGTACTTGATGCCCTTCGCGTAGTCGGTGATGACGGAGAAGGCGGTAACCTCGGTAGCGGTACCGGAGGTAGAGGAGATGGCGCAGAAGTGAGCCTTCTGACGCAGCTCGGGGAAGCTGAACGGCTGGATGATGTTATCGAAGGACTCCTCGGGATACTCGTAGAAGACCCACATGGCCTTAGCGGCATCGATGGGCGAGCCGCCGCCGATGGCGATAATCCAGTCGGGCTCGAACTCGCGCATGGCCTCGGCGCCCTTCATGACCGTCTCGATGGACGGATCGGACTCGACGCCCTCGAACAGCTTGACCTCGAAGCCGCCCTCTTTGAGGTCGGCCTCAACGTCCTGCAGGAACCCGCCGCGGCGCATAGAGCTGCCGCCAGAAACGATGATGGCCTTCTTGCCCTTGAGGTTCTTCACCTCGTGGCGAGCGCCCTCACCAAAGTACAGATCGCGAGGATTGGTAAAACGTCCCATACTGTGCCTCCTAAACAAGCCCCTCTTAGACTTGCGTATATAACGGAGCACCCGATTGGCTCCGTTAGGACCGTTTTGCGCGTTGCCGGCGATGACAATGCGCGATGTCTAAACGTCTCAACGCTCAGACAAACACTATTTTACCGTTCTGGTTGGTCAGTTATTCACCTAAAGCCGACAATGATGAAACGTTTTTTCTATCACTGAAGACCCTTGTGGGGCATTCATACTCCCAAGCTGGGCAAACGTTTTATCAAGGTTGACCACATATCCCGGGCAGGACGGTGCCCCTCCAAAATGCGCCCCGTTCGCCGCCAAAAATCGACCGTTTGCGGCACCGTGATACCACTCAGTCGTCCAAGGCGCCGACATTTGTGCGACATCCGTCTTCGTGGTGCAAAGGTGCATGTCCAAGTGCGGCACCCCCGGTGTGCCACATGCGGGTAAACTAGAACCTTATATAGAGACATTTGAACCCTAACCGCAGCAAAGGAGGCCCCATGGCATTCGATCCCATTCAAGAGGATTGCCATCGCCTCGTTCTTGAGGCCTTGCGCCGCGACAATATCCCGCTCACCGACGGCCCCGCCGTCGAGCGTCTGATGGAGCAATTCACCCGCAACCCCGCGCCGCTCATCGTGCACGACCGCGACCGCGCCGGGCATCTGATTGCCAAGGTGGTCGAGGCCGTCGACTACCGCATTCCCTTTATCCCCGACGATGCCCAAGCCGAGCAGGAAGAGGCCGCTGCCGAGAACATGCTTCGCGAGGCCGCCGCACTCGATCCGGCCAACTGGGATGCGCAGCGCATGCTGACGGCCCTCACCGCTGACTCCAACGAGGAATACGTACAGTACTTGGTATCCAAGTGCGATGAAGTCGAACACGACCTGGCGCTCAAGATCGCCTCGGCGCAGGACCCCTACGAGCGCGAGGCCGCAGGCGACCTGACCCGCCGTCCCTACCTGCGCTGGCTTGCCGCCTTGGCATCGCGCGCGCTCATTAGCGGCCGCTACCGCATGTCGCTCGAAGCCGCAAACCGCAGCCTCGACTTTGCCCCCAACGATCCTGCCGGCGTCCGCCACACCGCAATGCTCGCCATGGCAAAGCTCGAATACCCCGCTGAGGAGCTCAAGTGCTTTCGCTCTGCCCACTCCGTCCCCTATCTCGCCAACACGCCGCTGCGCCGTCGTCCCAAGGATACAGAACGCGACTTGGACCCGTGGACGCTCATCGCGCTGATGAGCGCTGCCTGGCGCGAGCTGGATTACGAGGGCGCCGAACACTACCTGCGCATCCTTGCGCGCTCGTGCCCGCACGCAGCCGAGGCGCTCTACTTCCAAACCGAGTTTCCCGATGGCGTCTATGCCCGCGTCAACGTGGGTGCAGGCTCCACCGACGAGCTCGTCCTTGCACTCTCCGAGGCGACGCCGGTACTGCAGGAGGGCCTGGGCGCGCCCGACAACGCCAGCTTTGCCGCCTGGGTCGCCACCAACGACATCGTGCGCTCCCAGATCGACGAGCGCATACTGCGGGCGGCCGAGCAGGGTTTGCCGTTTAAGGGAGGAGACCTCTAATGGATCCGAGCGTCTACATCCCCGCCTACCTGGAGCGCACCTATCTGGCGTCGCACCCCGAGCTCACCGATGCAGCACGCGAGCTTGTCCATAACGACATTAGCGCGAATCCCCAAAAGTATGCGCAGTCCGAGCATGCCCAGGCGCTGCTGTCCTACGCCGGTGTTCATCGCCACCTGCTCGACGAGCTCCATCGCATCGAGGACATGGGCAGCGACGAGGAGTTCGAGCAGACGCGCAATCGTCTGTTCGACGACATGCGCGATGAGCTGCTCAAGATTGTCCGCGTCGATGCACTGGCCGTCGACGCGCAGCTGCTCGCCATCATCCTGGCCGACACGCCCGTTGACGCCTGCCTGGGCGACCTGATGAAGCTCGAGGCGACCACGGCCGATTACCTTCAGCAAAGCGTGCCCGGGTTCGATATGGAGGCCCCACACTACTGGGCCAATAATGTTTTGGCCGACGGTGTCACCGCAGCAGACCTTACCGTGAGCGAGCCGGCTCTTATCGGATGGCTTCACACACTCGAGGCCATCTCGCAGCTGTGCATGGCGAGCGCCCGCTACCGCGCTGCTGCCAACTACGCCCGCCGCGTCCTTAAGGCAGAAGGCTATCCCACCCGAGCTGCCGGCACCGTGTTGCTCGCCCTCGCTCGCCTGGAAGACCAGGACGGCTTTTTTGCCCTGGCCCACCAGCTCGAGGAACAGGTGGGGGCAGACGCACTCGAAAACTCTCCTTGGTACCTGCTCGCCCGCACGATCTTGCTGTTCAAAACAAACAAGATGCGCCCGGCGACGCGCGCGCTGCGTGAGTTCGCTAACCGTTGCGAGGGTGGCGCGTTCTTCTTGCTGAATCCCATGTACCAGACGCCGTATCTTCCCTGCCGACCCGAGCCGCGCGACCCCTGGGACCTCTCGCACCAGGCGGTTTGGGAAGCCGACGGCATTATCTCGGACACCCCAGACTTTGCCCCCTGGGCCAACGCCTGCGAAGATGTATCGCAGCTTGCCCAGGAATTTGCGCGCCGCTACGGCTTTTAGCGACGCGATCGCCCCGACCATGTCATCTATGTTAGGAACGGCTTCATGAACCTCCGCTCATCTCTCGCCTGCACCTCGAGCGATATCGCCCGCTGGGGACTGCGCTCTGTCCTCAAACGCCAGGGTGGCGTGCTTCCCGGCCGCATCGCCATGAAGATCGACCCCGAGTTGCTGAGCGACCTCGCCGGCCTTGTCGACCGCAGCGTAGTGATTACCGGTACTAATGGCAAGACCACCACCTCCAACCTCATCGCTGACGCCGTTGCTGCCAGCGGCGCTACCGTGGTGTGCAACCGTGCCGGCAACAATATGGAGCCTGGTGTGGTGGGTGCTCTGCTCGAGGCCCGCGGCGGCCTTAAGCACACCAGCAGCGGCAAGCGCGTGGGCGTTTTTGAGTGCGACGAGCTCTACACCGTACGCGTTCTGCCCAAGCTCAAACCGACGTACTTTGTGCTGCTCAACCTGTTCCGCGACCAGCTAGACCGCTACGGCGAGATTGACCATACCCAAGACGTCATCGCCCATGCGTTGGAGCTCTCTCCGACGACAACGCTCATCTACAACGCCGACGATCCGCTGTGCGCCTCGATCGCCGCACGCGTCCCCAACACGGGCATCGCCTTTGGCATCGACGGCGCCACGGGCACCGAGTCCGATCGCATTAGCGACTCGCGTTTTTGCTCGCAGTGCAACGCGCCGCTGGAGTATGACTACGTGCAGTACGGCCAGCTCGGAGCCTATCATTGTCCTTCGTGCGGATGGGAGCGTCCCGCGCTGGTCCGTCGCGTGACGGGCGTGGAGCTCGGCTGCGACGGCTACGGCTTTGACCTGGTCTTTGGACCTGCGCCCGACGCTGCTGCTGCACACATCGCCACACGCTACAACGGCCTGTACATGGTCTATAACGTTGCCGCCGCCTTCTTTGCGGCGCGCGAGCTGGGCGTGGACGCGGCACATCTGCAGCCCACGCTCGATGCCTACGTCCCCGCCGGCGGACGCATGGGCCGCTGGGATATTGCCGGCCGCACCGTCGAGGCAAACCTGGCAAAGAATCCCGTAGGCTTCGATCGACAAATCCAGTCCATCAAGACGGCAGGCGGCAGACTCTGCGCTTTCTTCCTCAACGACAACGATGCTGACGGCCACGATGTATCGTGGATCTACGACGTCGACTTCGAGCGCATCGCCGACACGCCGGGTCTTGTCGCCTTTGCCGGCGGCACGCGCGCGCACGACATGCAGGTGCGCCTCAAGTACGCCGGCATCGATGCCACGATTATCTCGAATGTCGAGCAGGCGATTGGTGCCGTGGCAGACGAGGCCGCCGGCGACACTTTCTATGCCGTCGCCAACTACACGGCCTTTCCGCCGCTGGTCAAGGAACTCGACGGACTCAAAGGCACCGATACGAACTCGGTAGCCTCCCACGCCGTAACGCGCGCCGATGGCAGCGCTGTCCCCACCGATATTGCGCCGGTCGAGCTTTCGCGCCCCCTGCGTATCGTCTATCTGTACCCCGATGCCCTCAACCTCTACGCCGACGGCGGCAATGTCATCGCCCTCGAGCGCCGCTGCGCCTGGCGCGGCATTCCCGTGCGCGTGGACGAGGTCCGCATGGGCGAGTCGCTCAATCTCACCGATGCCGATATCGTCATGATGGGCGGCGGCTCCGATCGCGACCAGCTGGCCGTGGCACACGAACTGCTCGCTCAAAAAGACAAGGTCGCGGCCTATGTTGAGGACGGCGGCACACTGCTTGCTATCTGTGGCGGCTATCAGCTGCTCGGCCGTTCGTACTACATGGGCGACGATCGCATTGAGGGTCTGGGCGTCATTGCCGCCGAGACCGTGCGCGGCTCCGACCGCCTGATCGGCAACGTCGCCGTCAAGACCGACCTGGCACCCGAGCCCTTTGTCGGATTCGAGAACCACGGCGGCCGCACGCTTTTGGACGCCGATGCCACGCCGCTCGGAACGTCCGTCGTCACTGGCACCGGCAACAACGGCGACGACGGCTTTGAGGGTCTGATCTACAAGGGCGTGATCGGCACGTACCTGCACGGGCCGGCGCTGCCCAAAAACCCCGAACTCGCCGACTGGCTGATCGCGCACGCCCTCGAGCGCCGCGGCGATGCGCAGGCCACAGCCCTGCTGCCGCTCAAGCCCCTCGACGACACCTACGAGCGCGCCGCCCACGACGCCGCCATGAAGCTCCTCCCCTAGCACCCCACCACCACAAAGGGGACAGGTACCTTTGTGGTGGTTTTCCAGTTTGCCAACGATATACGCGCCGGCAAAAAAGTCTGCTATACTCTTTCCCGCTGTCCCCATCGTCTAGCGGCCAAGGACGCCACCCTTTCAAGGTGGATATCGCGGGTTCGAATCCCGCTGGGGGCACCATTTAAACTGAGAAGCCCGTTGCCCTCGCGGTAACGGGCTTTTTGCTGCCGATATGCCGGGATTCGAACCCGACAGGGTGCGGATCCCGGCATATCGGCGGCAAAACGGACTCCAAAGCGTCCTTCGCAAACAAAAACCGGGGCCCGCATGATGTGGACCCCGGCTCAATACCGTGACGATATGTCGGTTACGTCCTACACGTAGAACAGAATGTCGTCGTAGGTCGGGACCGGCCAGTAGTCGGCTGCCACGATCTCCTCCATGGCATCCACTGCGGCGCGCAGCGTATCCATAGCAGGAACGACCTCGTGCGCGTACACGTTGGCCTGCTCCTGGCCATCGAGAGCCTCGGCCTTCTGATGTACGGCGTCGAGCGCCTTGATGGAGTCGTTGATGGCGGTGATGCCGTTGCAGAGCTTGTTGAGCGTGTTCTGCTCGCACTGCATGGCGGCCTCAGCACCGGCGGCACGAATAGTCTCAAGGCCCTTAGCGACCTTGGTGGCATAGGCGGTAATGACCGGACGATAGGTACGACGCGCCTCGCGAACCATCGTGGTGGCCTCGATGTTCATGAGCTTGTTGTACTTCTCGAGCTTGCAGTCATAGCGGCACTGAGCCTCGGCCTTGGTCAGGACGCCCGTCTCCTCAAAGAGCGCGATAGCCTTATCGGAAACAAAGGCGGGAAGAGCGTCGGCCGTGGTCTTGTTGTTGGCAAGGCCGCGCTTCTCGGCCTCGACGGGCCACTCATCGGAGTAACCGTCGCCGGAGAACAGGATGCGCTGGTGATCGGTCAGCACCTTCTTGCAGTACTCGAGCGCGGCGTCCTGGAACTTATCCTCGGGCGTACCCTCGAGTGCGTCGGCGAAGGACTTGAGCGACTTGGCCACGGCGGCATCGAGCACCAGGTTGGAGTCGGAGACGTTCTGCTCAGAGCCGCAGGCACGGAACTCGAACTTGTTGCCAGTGAAGGCGAACGGGGAGGTGCGGTTGCGGTCGGTGTTGTCTTGCATCAGCTTGGGCAGGGTATCGGCGCCCAGGTCGAGCACGCCGCGCGTGGCATGGACGGAAGCTTTGCCATCGATGATCTTCTCGACGACCTCGGTAAGCTGGTCGCCCAGGAAGATGGACATAATCGCCGGAGGAGCCTCGTTGGCGCCCAGACGATGGTCGTTGCCGGCCGAGGCGACGGAGGCGCGCAGGAGCTCCTGATAGTTATCGACGGCCTCGATCACCGCAGTGAGGAAGACGATGAACTGCAGGTTGTCGAGCGGGGTGTCGCCCGGATCGAGCAGATTCTCGGACTCGGTGCCGAGCGACCAGTTGTTGTGCTTGCCCGAACCGTTGATGCCCTCGAACGGCTTCTCGTGCAGCAGGCAGACCAGATCGTGGCGGGAGGCGATGAGCTTCATCTTCTCCATCATAACCAGGTTCTGGTCGATGGCCTCGTTGACCTCGCCATAGACAGGGGCGAGCTCATGCTGGCAGGGGGCAACCTCGTTGTGCTTGGTCTTGGCGGGAATGCCGAGCGCCCACAGCTCGTTGTCCAGGTCCTTCATATAGGACGAGACGGTGGGGCGGATTGCGCCAAAGTAGTGCTCCTCGAGCTCCTGGCCCTTGCAGGGAGCGGCGCCAAAGAGCGTGCGGCCGGTGATGACCAGGTCCTTGCGCTTGCGGTAGGCGTCCTTCTTGATCAGGAAGTACTCCTGCTCGTCGCCAACGGAAGGAACGACCTTCTTGGGGGTCTTGCCGAACAGCGCCAGAACACGCTTAGACTCACGCGAGAGCGCAGTCATGGAGCGCAGCAGCGGGGTCTTCTTGTCCAGGGCCTCGCCCGTGTAGGAGCAGAAAGCCGTGGGGATGCACAGGACGTCGTCCTTGATAAAGGCGGGGCTGGTGGGATCCCAAGCGGTGTAGCCACGGGCCTCGAAGGTGGCACGCAGACCGCCGTTGGGGAAGCTGGAGGCGTCCGGCTCGCCCTGGATGAGGTTCTTGCCCGTAAACTTGGTAATGGCGGTGCCGTCATGGTTGGGCTCGAGGAAGCTGTCGTGCTTCTCGGAAGTAATACCCGAAAGCGGCTGGAACCAGTGCGCGTAGTGCGTCGCGCCCTTGGAGATGGCCCAGACCTTCATGGCGTGGGCAACGGCGTTGGCCACATCCAGGTCGAGCGGCTCACCGTCCTCGAGGGTTGCAGCAAGGCGCTTCCAAATGTCCTTGGGGAGGTAGTCCTTCATGACTTCCTCAGAGAACACCATGGTCCCGAAGCGGTCAGTAAGATCGGCCATACGGAACTCCCTTCGTATCGGCACCGCGTGAGATGCGGTGTTGATTACTAACGAACGAGTCATAGCTTAGACTCGCCGTGTTTCCGCGACATTACCGTTATGTTGCTGTCGCGAAACCAATCAATGAGGTTACCGCATCACAGCGGCGCTGCCGCCCTTAATGGCCAATCAACTGTATAAATTGCAGACCTCTCCCCATAGTTTAAGGGTAGTCAATTTGAGACAGGGCTTTCTTAACTGGTATTTCGCATCAGATACCATTCAATATAGCCCTTTCCTACATTGACCGCTCTGCTATAGGCAATGCCGATAGCAAGGCATCTTTGATTGGTATCCCTAAATCGCGAGTAAAACTCCACCGTGGCACAGCGGTGCTGTAGAATCCTTACAACACATCGCACTAAATATCTAAAGGAGCACGATATGCGCGTCGACGAGGTTTTTAAGCAGGCAGCATCCCAAGGCACCACGCCCATTTCGTTTGAGATGTTCCCGCCCAAGGGTGAGCTTACCCTCGATACGGCTCGCGAGGTGGCAGGCAACCTGTGCAAGCTTTCACCGAGCTTTGTCTCGGTCACCTGCTCTGCCGGCGGCTCGGGCAACGGCGCCACCACCGCCCCCATCGCGCATATGATTACGAGCGAATTCGATACGCCCTCGGTGGCGCACCTCACCTGTGTGGGCCGTACCCACGCCGATATCGCCGCCAAGATCGATGAGTACCGCACCGCCGGCGTGGAAAACATCCTGGCCCTGCGTGGCGATCTCCCTGCCGGCGCGACCGAGGACGACAAGCCCGCCTCCGACTACGCCTACGCCCGTGACCTCATCCCCGAGCTCGTCGACGCCGGCTTTTGTGTGGGCGCCGCAGCCTACCCCGAGGGTCACATTGCTTGCGAGGATCTCAACCTCTCGGTCAAGCACCTCAAGCAAAAACAGGACGCCGGCGCGAGCTTCTTTGTGACGCAGCTCTTCTTTGACAACGAGTGCTTCTACCACTTCCGCGAGCTTGCCGACAAGGCGGGCATCACCGTGCCCATTACCGCGGGCATCATGCCGTTTATGGGCAAGTCGCAAATCAGCCGCATGGTCTTTATGTGCGGTGCGTCGCTGCCCTCCCCCGTCATCAAGATTCTCGCCAAGTACGAGAACGACCCCGAGAGCCTGCAGGCAGCCGGTGTAGATTATGCCGCCCGTCAGCTTTGCGACCTCAAGGAGCACGGTGCCGCCGGTCTGCACCTGTACACTATGAATCGTCCTGCGATCGCCGCGACCATTATGGAGCGCCTAGGGTAATGGAAAAACCGCACATCGATACAACCGCTGTCGAAGTGCCGGCCGACCTTGCGTCGCCGGCGCTTTACCGTGTCGATGCTGCGCACCATCCCCGTGTCGACCGTGCCGAGATGCTGCGGTATCTGGGTTACGGCGGCCAGCAGATTGAGCCCGAGCTGTCACGACGTATTGAGCTTGTGGTCGAGCGCCTTGAGCTGGACATTGAGCCCCGCGGCGTGCGGCGCGTGTTTACCGTCGATGCCACGGGCGTGGACGAGCAGGGAGAGCCTTGCATTCGCTTGGTCGGCACCAACGTTGAGCTGCGCGGTCGCGACATCTATCGACATCTCAAAGACGCCCGCTTTGCCGCGCTCATGGCATGCACCCTCGGCATGGACGCCGAGCGTCGCCTGCGTACCACGGGAGCCCAGCAGCCCCTGGAGGGAGCCGTGCTCGACGCCGCATGCTCTGCCTATGTAGAAGCCGCCGTTGAGCAGATGGACCAGCAGGTTAAGGCTGCGGCCGCCGCACACGGACTCGCCGGTAACTGGCGCTTCAGTCCCGGCTACGGCGACTGCCCGCTTACGGCACAGCGCTCAATCGTGGACGCGCTCAACGCCACGCGGCTCATCGGGCTTACCGTCACCCCCACCAGCCTGCTCATGCCCACCAAGAGCGTGACCGCGGTGATCGGTCTGTTTGACGGCGAAGTCCACGACGCCCAGAGCCGCCCCACCTGCAATATCTGCCGCATGCGTGAGCACTGCCGCTTCCGCGCCGCCCACACCACCTGCTATTCCAGCCATTAGGAGCCATCGATGTTTACTCCGCTTATCACCCATGATTTCGACGGTACCGCGCTGGCGGCGCCCGTCAATACTGCGCGTTGTAACGGCGCCACGTACAAGACGCGCACGATCGACGACCTGCACATTAAGGACGATCGCCTGCGCGCCGCCATCAAGGGCACCGGGCACCTGCTGTTCGACGGCGGCATGGGCACCATGCTGCAGGCGGCCGGCATGAAGGCCGGCGCCCTGCCCGAGCTGCTCAACTTTGAGGAGCCCCAGGTCATCACCGATATTCAGCGTCAGTACGTCGACGCCGGCTGTGACGTGATCACCGCCAACACCTTTGGTGCCAACGCCCACAAGCTCGACGGCGCCGCCACCGTTGCAGACGTCTTTGCCGCGGCCGTCACCTGCGCCCGCGTGGCCGGCGCCCGCTACGTCGCCGGCGACATCGGCCCCATCGGCGCCCTGCTGCGCCCCCTGGGCACCCTCAGCTTTGACGAGGCCTACGACCTTTTTGCCGAGGAGGTGCGCGCCGGCGTCGCTGCGGGCGTCGACCTCTTTATTATCGAGACTATGACCGATCTTGCCGAGATCAAGGCGGCAGTCCTCGCCTGCCGCGAGAACTCCGACTTGCCCGTCTTTGCCACCATGACCTTTGAGGAAGACGGCCGCACCTTCTTGGGCACGAGCCCCGAGGTCGCCGCCATCACCCTCGACGCCATCGGCGCCGACGTCCTGGGCATCAACTGCAGCCAGGGCCCGGCCGAGCTCCGAGGACTCGCCGCGCGCATGCTCACCGTCACCGACAAGCCCGTTATGGTGCAGGCCAATGCGGGACTGCCCCGCGTGGACGATGACGGCAATACCGTCTTTGATATCCAGGCACCCGAATACGCCGAGGCCGTCGCCGGCATGATCGAGGACGGCGTGAGCGTCGTCGGCGGATGCTGCGGTACCACGCCGGCGCACATGGCGGCACTTCGCACCCTCATCGACAACCACACGCCCTGCACGCGTCACCGCAAGCCCAGCATGTCGGTCACGAGCGCCCAGACGGTCGTGGACCTCCCCTGCGACGGCCACAAGATCGCCGTCATCGGCGAGCGCATCAACCCCACCGGCAAAAAGCGCCTGCAGCAGGCCCTACGCGACGGCGACCTGGACTACGTCGTGAGCCAGGGCATCAGCCAGCAGGAGCAGGGCGCCGACATCCTGGACGTCAACGTCGGCCTGCCCGAGATCGACGAGGTCAAGGTCATCCAGCAAGCGACCGAGCAGCTCCAAGGCTCCACGCTGCTGCCACTGCAGATCGACTCCACCGACCCCGCCGCCGTCGAGGCCGCCGTGCGCCGCTACGCCGGCAAGCCCATCATCAACTCGGTTAACGGCAAGCAGCAGATCATGGACGAAATCTTCCCGCTGGTCGCCCACTATGGCACCAACGTCGTCGGCCTCACGCTCGACGAGGGCGGCATCCCCGATACCGCCGAGGCTCGCTTCGCCATCGCCGAGCGCATCGTGACCGAGGCCGCCCGCTACGGCATCGGCCCGGACCGCATCCTCATCGACTGCCTGGTCATGACCGCCTCGACCAACCAGCGCCAGGCTGAGCAGATCCTGCGCGCCATGTCTATGTGCAAGGAGCGCCTGGGCGTCAAATGCGCACTCGGCGTGTCGAACATCAGCTTTGGCCTGCCCGCTCGCCCGCTGCTGGGCTCGGTCTTTTTGGCTGCCGCTTTTGGCGCGGGCCTGGACGCCCCCATCATGAACCCAGGCTCCAAGCGCTTTATGGACACCGTCTACAGCTATCGCGTCCTGAGCGTTGAGGACGAGGGCTCGACCGGATACATCGAGCGCTATGCCGGCTGGACCGATCCGTACAAGATCGCCGCCAACCCGGCAGCGGCTCAGGCCGCATCGACCGACACCGTGCCCGCTGCTGGCACCGCTGGCACCGACGGCAACGACGACCCGATTCATCGCATGGTCGTCTCGGGCCGCAAAGGCGAGATCGCGGCCGAGACCGAACGCCTGTTGGCCGACCACGACGCCATGGACCTCATCAACAATCACTTTATCCCCGCCCTCGACGAGGTGGGCGTCCTCTTTGACCAGGGCAAGTTCTTCTTGCCGCAACTCATGGCCTCGGCCGAGGCCGCGCGCGTGGGCTTCGACACCATCAAGCGCCTGATGCCCGCCGGCGAGATTGCCGACAAGGGTAAGATCTGCGTGGCCACCGTCAAGGGCGACATCCACGATATCGGCAAGAACATCGTCAAGATGCTGCTCGACAACTACGGCTATACCGTCTTTGATCTGGGCCGCGACGTCGATCCGCAGGAAGTGCTCAAGACCGTCAAGGAGCGCGACATTAAGCTCGTCGGCCTCTCGGCGCTTATGACCACCACGGTCGTCGCCATGGAGGAGACCATCAAGTTGCTCCATGCCGAGGTTCCGGGCGTCAAGATCATCGTGGGCGGCGCCGTGCTCACCCCCGAATACGCCAAGCAAATCGGCGCGGACTACTACGCCAAGGACGCCGCCGAGAGCGCTCGTATCGCCGAAGAGGTCTTTGGGAAGTAACACAACGGAAACAACCGAGCGCCAAAACGTGCCGCACGCGCCACTTGGCACGTGCGGCACGTTAGAATAGATAAGAGTATGCTCGTTTTGGCAGATAGGAGCGCAAGGATGGCGATCACGCCCGCAGAAATCGCGGAAACCCGCGGCATGGTTGAGGAACAGAACCTCGACATCAGGACCATCACCATGGGTGTTTCGCTCATGGGTTGCGGTGACGAGAACCTCGACCGCATGTGCACGAAGATCTACGACCATGTGACGCACACGGCTGAGCATCTGGTCGAGACCGCCGAGAACCTCGAGCGCGAGTACGGTATCCCCATTGTCAACAAGCGCGTTTCCGTCACCCCGGTGGCGCAGATCGCCGCGTGCTGCAAGGATGAGGACCTCACCCCCATCGCGCATGCCCTCGACCGTGCGGCCGAGACGCTCGGCATCGATTACCTGGGCGGCTTCTCCGCACTCGTCCAGAAGGGCATCGGCGACGCCGACCGCCGCGTCATCCAGTCCATCCCCCAGGCGCTCGCCACCACGAGCCGCGTCTGCTCCAGCGTCAACGTCGCCAGCCTGCGTGCCGGCATCAACATGGACGCCGTGCTTATGGCCGCCCAGACCATCATCGACGCCGCTAAGCTCACGGCCGACCAGGACTCCGTTGGCGCATCCAAGTTTGTCTGCTTTGCCAACATGGTCGAGGACTCCCCGTTTATGGCGGGCGCCGTCCACGGCGGTGGCGAGGCCGACGCCGTCATCAACGTGGGTGTCTCGGGCCCCGGCGTTATGGCCGCAGCCCTGGAGACGCTGCCCGATTCCGCATCGATGATGGAGGTCGCCGAGAAGATTAAGCAGACCGCCTTTAAGATCACCCGTGCCGGTGAGCTCATGAGCCGCGAGGCCGCCCATCGCTTGGGTGTCGAGAAGGGCATCGTCGACCTGTCGCTGGCGCCTACGCCTGCCATCGGCGACTCCGTTGCCCGCATCCTCGAGATCATCGGCGTGGGCACCTGTGGTGGCCCGGGCACGACCTGCGCGCTCGCCATGCTCAACGATGCCGTCAAGAAGGGCGGCGTCATGGCCAGCTCCAGCGTGGGCGGTCTCTCCGGCGCCTTTATCCCCGTATCCGAGGACGCCGGCATGATCGCCGCCGTCGAGGCCGGCGCGCTTTCGCTTGAGAAGCTCGAGGCCATGACCTGCGTGTGCTCCGTCGGCCTGGACATGATCGCCATCCCCGGCGACACCCCGGTCGAGACCATCGCCGGCATCATCGCCGACGAGATGGCCATCGGCGTCATCAACAACAAGACCACGGCCGTGCGCGTGATTCCCGCCATTGGCAAGGGCGTGGGTGACTGCGTCGAGTACGGCGGCCTGTTCGGCCGTGCGCCCATCATGCCGGTGAACCCCAACGCCGGCACCGTGCTCGCCCACCGTGGTGGACGCTTCCCGGCACCGCTGAATTCGCTGAAGAACTAGCTGAGGGGGACTGGCGAGGAGCCCCGGGGGAGGGCAAATATATAAGGTCGCCTGCTCGGACAGTCCTGACTCGCACGGAGAGCACATTAAGTGCTCTCCGGCTCGTGCGGAACTCGCGATCGACCTTATATATTTGCCCTCCCCCGGGGCTCCCGCACAACGGGGCCTCAGTTGGGTTCTATCCCGGTTGCAGTCGCTTCGCTCCTGCACCACTTGGCTGGTGCGGCGGTTTGGCGTTGGATCGGTTCTTTCTGATATATGCTGGTTGCGGCTCTTCTTTTGGGAGGGGCCGCTTTTTTGTTGCTAGGAGGTTGGCCCGTGGTTGATGGGGAGAATCGTTCTGATTTGCTTTCTGCGGATTGGAATGGCGAATGGATGCGTTTGCAAGCTGGTCGGCATCGGGCTGATGATTCTTTTGAGTGGGATAAAAGGGCTCGGCATTTTCGGCCGCTTGAGACCGCTCCGTATGCCCGGGATTTTATAAAGCTGTTGGCGTTAAAGCCTGGTGAGTCGGTGCTTGATATGGGGTGCGGGGCTGGGTCGATTGCTATTCCGCTTGCTCAGGCTGGGCATCCTGTGATTGCTGCTGACTTTTCCCCTGCTATGTTGGGCACGCTTGATGCTGGCATTGAGTTCTATGGGCTCAAGGATCGCATTACACCGCTTGAGCTTGCTTGGAATGACGATTGGGATCTGGTTGGGCCGGTTGCCAAGGCTGTAGATGCTGCCTTTGCGAGTCGCTCGGTTACTACGAACGACCTGAAGGGGGCACTTGTCAAGCTTGATCGAACGGCTCGTCGGCGTTGTGCCGTCACGATGGTCGCCAACTCCAGCCCGCGCTATGACCTGCACCTGATGAACGCCATCGGCGCCTCGGTTACCCGCAGCAACGGATTTGTATATGCCTTCAACATCCTTATTCAGATGGGTGCGCTGCCGCAGGTCACGTATTTTGAATCGCCCCGTCGCGACACCTTCGATAGTCTCGAGGCAGGCGTGGCAGACTTTTCTCGCATGCTCGAGCATGGCAACGAGGACAAGATCGACCGCCTGCGCGACTATATCGCCCACCACATGATCGAGAACCCCCATGCCGGCGAGCCGGGATCCAAGGGCGTACCGCAGGGACGCTACATGCTCGACCACATCCGCAAGGTCCGATGGGCGTTTATCGCCTGGGAGCCAGTCTCCGTACCCCGCCCGTAGCCCATCTAAAGCCTGCATCGACTTCCCGCTCGGCATCCGCATTCTTTGCGAACTGGGCAAACGTGCTCCACACCGCGCCGTTCCTGCGCTATCGTGGGACAGCTCACGTAGATTAAGGCCCCATTGCGGGGCGCCCCATACATAGAAAGCGAGAACCCATGGCACTGACAGGAGCCCAGGTCAAGCAGCTTCGCAGCATGGCCCATCACCTCAACCCCGCCATCATCATCGGTAAGTCCGATGTCAACGAGGGCACCGTCGAGCAGACGGTTGCCTACCTGGAGAAGCACGAGCTCGTTAAGTGCTCCGTGCTGGACGGCTCCAGCCTTTCTGCCCGTGAGGCCGCCGAGGAGCTCGCCGAGCGCTGCCACGCCGACGTCGTTCAGGTTATCGGCCGCAAGTTCTCGCTGTATCGCGAGTCCTCGCGCAAGGATATCGAGAAGATCAAGCTCGTCTAAAACCAGCTGGTCATACCGAGCAAGTCTGCGGGCATCCGAGTGATTCAGGCGCCCGTTTTTTATCGCTCGACAAGCACGCGCTTGAGCCCGCCTTCGACCAAGCGCTCATACAGACGCCTTGTCTCAGGCTCGGGCACGCCTTGAACCTGCTCTCGCAAGTGGTGCATGTGGCCGCTGTACAGCTCAACGACATCGCGACGTCGTCCCGCCGCGCCGTAAACGCGCATGGCGCAGCGAACCATGTCCTCGCGCGCCGTCTCCTGGCGAAGCCCCGATTCCACGAGCCAAATTGCCGATTGCAGGTCATTCTCCTCGAGAGCGGCATTCGCTCCCCTAATCATGCAGTCGATGTACTTGGATTGCACAATGTGGCGCATGCGCGTAAAGAATGTGGGATTGCAACCGGTGGGAACATACAGCGGACCCGCGTAGAGCTGCTCAACCTTAAGACACAGCTCAACCAGGTGAGGCCCTCTCGCACCCATGCGGTTTCCCAGAATCTCGCGGCTCAGCTGGTCAAAGAGCCTTACATCGGTCTTAACGTAGTCGCCATTGAGCCCAATGCACTCGTTTTGGATGAGCACGCACGACTTGCCATCCGGCGTTGGACCCAAAGCCGAGCGCAAGCGCGATACCGTCGAATACAGATTGTTGCGCGCGGCGTTAAACTCGGCATGGGGCCACAACTCCATGGCGATTGTCTCGCGGTCGACCATGGCATCCATACCCAGCGCAAGGCGTTCGGCAAGCGTTGCCGCCTTTTTGCGACGCCACATCTTATCCGTGATGGGAAAACCGTCGCGTTCGGCGCGAAACACGCCAAACATGCGCATCTCAATATGGCCGATGGTGTCGACAGCCTCAACCTCGCCCGCCTGGAATAGATGCTCACTTTCGCCCTCAAAGTCATCGCGTAGTGAATACCGCGACAGTTCGCGCACCGGAAGCTTCTTGCGAATCCTAACGGCAGGCTCGCCCAGACAATGCATCGCAAGACGCGCGAACAGCCGATACGATGGGTCTAAAATCCCCGAGCGATTCATGGACATCCAAGCGGCAAGATCGCTATCGCGGCCCGCAGCGGCCAAATGCAGTGCCACGATCCAGGCTTCTGAGCCACCGACCCGTGTCTTGCTAATATCGAGCAGCTCTGCCTCTTCGCGAACCGATACCAGCGACGTATTGCGCAGATACGCCACGCGCTCCAGCAGCAACGCGTTTTCGCGCATGTACGTAATCGATTCGTCGGCGAGCTTGAGCACCTGGACCGCGCGGAACTTTGCGTTGACCGGCCGCCCCTCCGCCAGCGATTGCCAGCCCTCCAGCAATAGCCCAAACAGCTGAATTTGATTGTCACGAACACGCACCGCAAAGCGGTCGAGCTCGCCAAATGCCACATCGTCGGTCACGGGCAAGCCCGCGAGCAGGCGCCGCGCTGCCAATACCATACGCAGCCAAATGGATGGCGCCTTAAGCCCGCGGATATCGAGCGCCTCGAGTATCTGCGCCATCTGGTCATCGCGCTCGTCGGGTTTAGCAAACGAGCCGTCGAACAGTTCCACCAGCATATGGTCGGCCTGTATGAGAATCCCCGCGATGTCGAGCTCGCAATCGTAGACTTTGCACACCTTGGGCTTCGCTAGAACATCACCGTCTTCCGCTCGCTCGGTTAGATGGCGCTTGACCTCGATATGCGCGGACAGCATGTCGAGTACCTCGCAGGATGTCTGTTCTTGCAAAACAGGGTTGGCGGGAAGCCCCAGGTCATTGTCGCCGTAAAAGGCGATAGTGAGCGCCTGGGCTATTTTCCAGGTAGCGGGGTCGACCTCGCGGGCCGCCTGGTCACCCGCACGTTCGATAACGGACGCCATATACCTTGCTAGCTTTGTGTTGCACACGCTGACAGCCGCCAGATACACGCCGAGTGCCTCGTCGGGTGCCAGCTCTTGCTCCTGCTGTTCTGCATTGATCATCGCTGACGCCGCACGGCAAATGTCCCCTCCATGCCCGGTCAGGGCAAGATCGGCACCATACTGCCCGGCTAGCTCCAACACCACACGACGGTCCAAGAACGCATCGGCCAGGTCCATGGCCAAATCGCATCGGCCTGCCTTAATCAAAATGCGCGCAGCCCGCGATACTAGTTCGGGACGGATCTCGGCAACAAGCTTTCGCAGCCTCAGGCGCGCGTTGTCCTTAGCGCCCAAACACCTAAAGGTGCGATCAGACGGATCCACGCCAAAAATCGGATAATCGCGCACAAAGATGGACTGGTCGATCATCGAAAGCCTCACACCGCACGCCTCTAGCTCCGCAATGCGGCCCTCGCCCATCAGTACCATCAAACAGGCAACGGTAAACAACAGGTTGTTCTCGAGCGATGCGAGATCGGCCAGCGCCGCACCGTACACGTTGACGATTTCGTTCTCGAGCAACCCGGCAACATCGCCCTGTCCATACATTCCCGTCTGCAAGGCAGATACCAGCTCAGGCACACCCTGTGTGAGCCGATAGAAATCAAGCGATGTGCTGATCGAGAAGGCCGTGGCCCATGACGAATACTCATAGGCGTGCACCTTGAGCATCTGCGCATTGACTTTTACAGAATCGCCCAGCCCGTGGATAAGCAATCGGTTGGAAGGACGGCAGGCAATAAAGACCCCCGTCCCCGTAGCACGTAAGCTGCGGATTCGATCGATGAGGTCCTCGGTTTCGTGCTGCTCGAGATTGGGCACGTTGTCGATCGCAACGAGCGAATGAGGTTTGTCCTTAAGCTCATCGGCGACAACCTCGAGCTGCATAAAGAGCTCGCGTCCAATCGCGCGGTCGGCCTCGATAATCCGAACCGGCCCTCGCGTGGGGTCCGATTTAACCTCCTGCACGTATTGCAGCAACACCGACGTCTTACCAAACCCGTCGGGCGCGTAGAGCAAAACAATTCCCGCCTTGCGCCCTTTAACGATAAGCTCGTTCATCAAGCGATCGCGCCGCACTATATAGCCGCCGCCCGTCGGCATCAGCTCGAGATCGTCCGTATTGCCCAGATCGTTTTTCATGCCTGCTCCTCAACTCGACCATATGGACACCGTAACTGCAGGACCATATGAGCCACCCTGTGAATAGCGCGACATAGAGTTTTTTGGTTGTCTGCCGGTACGTATTTGGCAAGTTTTTGTACAGCGAGGCCCGATTGTTATTAATCCCCCGACTAATCGGTCTTTAAGCAGGTAAATGAGCTTGTCAGCTTGTCCCATCTAAGCGGCAGTGTAACGCAAATGAACAAGGTTCAGCTATGTCATTCAACTCGCCTAGCACCCGCTACCGTCTACGACCTTTTAGTGGCATTTTTGCATAGAATCTGGTATGGAATGAATCAAGCTGTTGGGCATCCGGCATTCGTCAAGCTTGCGGCAAGATTTTGGTCAAGCGGGCGGAGAGGGATAACAAAAAGGCCCCCGCAAAGCGGAGGCCTTAGGCAAGGCTATGTCGAGATGCAGGATTCGCGCTACTCGCAGAGCGAAAGGGCGGCCTCGTCGGCAACGACAACGCAGTTGGTGTGCAGCTGCAGGATCGAAGCCGGGCACGCGGGCGTAACCGGACCATAGCACATGTCATGCACGGCCTGAGCCTTGGCCTCGCCGTTGGCGACGACTAGGATCATGCGGGCATACATGATGGTCTGGGTACCCATGGTGTAGGCCTGACGGGGAACATCGTCGATGCTGTCGAACAGGCGGCTGTTGGCCTGAATGGTGCTCTCGGTGAGGTCGACGCAGTGCGTGCCCTTGGAGAAGTGGTCATCGGGCTCGTTGAAACCGATGTGGCCGTTGTTGCCAATGCCGAGCAGCTGCAGATCCGGGTAACCGGCGGCGGCGACGATCTTGTCGTACTCAGAGCAGGCAGCGGCGGCGTCGGGGTTGGAACCGTCGGGCACATGCGTGTTGTTCAGGTCGATGTTGATGTGATCGAAGAAGTTCTCACGCATGAAGTAGTGATAGCTCTGGGGATCGTCGTGCGAAAGGCCGCGATACTCGTCCAGGTTGTAGGTGCTGACCTCGGCAAAGTCGACGTCGCCCTTCTCGTACCAAGCAGCGAGCTGCTTGTAGGCACCGATCGGGGTGGAGCCGGTGGCAAGACCCAGCACGCAATCGGGCTTGAGGATAACCTGCGCCGAGATGATATTGGCGGCCTTGCGGCTCATATCCTCGTAGTCTTTAGCTTTAATGATCTTCATTACGCGTCCTTTCTCGTACAAGAGAGGCAAGGCTCCCCTTACAAGCACTTGCCCGCGGCCCGCGTCGGCCGCAACCAACGTGTGCGGCCACCAGGGCGAGGTCGCGTAATGTATGTGTCTCGTGTCTAGCCGCGTCGAGGCCCCTGCCCGTCCACGGTGACCCAAAGCCGTTTAGCTTCGGACAAATCCCATCTTGCCACGGAGGGCGCCCTCTTTCAAGGGCGCCCTCCATAAACGTGTTTGAATTGTAGGCTAATGGCCACGTGCACTTGCTAGCGTTCGCGAGCAACGATGAGCTGGTCCATCTCCTCGACATGCTCGCCAACGGAGCCCTTGATGCTCGAGAACTCAACGGAGTTGCACACCAAGATGGGAACCGTCACATCGTAGCCCTCGGCAGCAATTGCCTCGCGATCGAACTCGATGAGCACGTCACCCTTATGGACGACATCGCCCACCTGTGCATGCACGCTAAAATGCTTGCCCTCAAGCTGAACAGTGTCCAAACCAACGTGGATGAGCACGTCTAGGCCATCGACCGTGTTGAGCGCAACGGCGTGACCCGTGGGAAAAATGGCCTCGACCTTGGCGTCTGCCGGCGCAATCACACGCGTGCCGGTAGGCTGAATCGCCACGCCCTGGCCCAAAAGGCCGGTGGCAAATGTCTGGTCATTGACCTCGGACAACGGAATGACGTCGCCCGAGATGGGAGCATCCAGCGTAAGAACTCGTCCACGCATACCAAAAGACCTTAGGACTTTAGTGAACATGCTCCCCCTCGGACATACCAATCAATCAAAATAGCTTTAACAGTTTACCACTTGGCACCCGTTTTTGACCATTAGGGAAGTTCGCGCTTGACAACCTCGACGATGTCGTCGACAACACGCTGAGTGAGCTCGTGCGTCTCCGCCTCGGCCATAACACGGACCAGCGGCTCGGTACCGCTCGGGCGCACCAGAATGCGGCCGCGGCCGTCAAGCTCCTTCTCGGCGGCAGCGACGGCGTCCCAAATGGGCTGGCATTCGTCCAGGCCGGCCTTGTTGTCGGAATGCACGTTGACGAGTACCTGCGGGTACTTCTTCATGATGCCGGCAAGATCAGTGAGGGTACGACCGGTGCGCTTGAGCACGGCCAGCAGCTGCAGAGCCGTCACCAGGCCGTCACCGGTGGTGTTGTGCTCTAGGAAGATGATGTGGCCGGACTGTTCGCCGCCGATGACGGCGCCGTCCGCGAGCATGCGCTCCAAAACGTAGCGGTCGCCCACGGCGGTCTGAACCATCTCGAAGCCCTGCTCCTTCATAGCGATGGAGAAGCCAAGGTTGCACATGACGGTCGAGACGATCTCGGAGTTGGCGAGCTTGCCGCGAGCGGCGAGATCGGAGCCGCAGATAGCCAGGATGTAGTCACCGTCGATCTCATTGCCCTCGCCGTCGACGAACAGCACGCGGTCGGCGTCGCCGTCGTGGGCCAGGCCGATATCGGCGTGGGTGCGCAGCACGAGCTCGCGCAGGGGCTCAAGGTGAGTGGAGCCGCACTCAACGTTAATGTCGGTGCCGCAGTAATCGGTGTTGATGGCATGGACCGTGGCGCCCAGGCGCTGCAGCGCAGCGGGCGTGGTCTGGCAGGAAGCACCGTGGCCGCAGTCGACGGCAACAACCAGGCCATCGAGCTTAAGGCCGTCGAGCGTGCTGATGGCATGATCGACATAGGCCTTGCGGGCGTCTTTCATCTTGATGATGTGACCCACACCGGCGCCGGTCGGCAGCGTGTCGGCAGCCATGGCCTCCTCGGACATGACCCAGGCGCTGATCTCTTCCTCGACAGCATCGGGAAGCTTCATGCCCTTGCGGCTAAAGAACTTGATGCCGTTGAACTCCGGCGGATTATGCGAAGCGGAGATGACGATGCCGCCGTCGAGCTCGTTTTGGACGGTGAGCAGCGCCACGGCCGGCGTAGGGATAACGCCGCAGCAATGCGGACGGCCGCCCTCTGCCATAATGCCAGCGGTCAGAGCACTCTCGAGCATGGTACCCGAAAGACGCGTGTCGCGGCCGATGCAGATGTCCGGGCCAAGGAACTTGGTCGCCGCGCGGCCCAGGCGAAACGCGAGGTCGCACGAGAGGTCGGCATTGGCGACGCCACGGACGCCGTCGGTACCGAAGATGTTCTGGGGCATAGGATCGCTCCTTCCCTAGCAGGCGATATACAACCGCCCACCCTAGTCGAAAAAGAAAAGCGGGACCCGCCGAGGAATCGGCAGGCCCCGCTTGTACATTGTATCTCGAAAGGAGATAAAACCTTAGCGCTTGGAGAACTGGGGAGCGCGGCGGGCCTTCTTGAGGCCGTACTTCTTGCGCTCGACCACGCGAGCATCGCGCGTAAGGAAACCGGCCTTCTTGAGGTCAGCACGGTAGTCGCCAGCGTTCAGAAGAGCGCGAGCGATGCCCAGGCGCAGAGCGCCGGACTGACCGGAGATGCCGCCGCCATCGCACAGAGCGATAACGTCGAACTGACCGGCGGTGTCGGTCACCTTGAAGGGAGCAAGGGCGTTCTCAACGAGCTGATGACGGCCGAAATACTGCTCGGCGTCACGCTTGTTGATGGTCACCTTGCCGGTGCCGGGGACGAGACGGACGCGGGCGACGGCGTTCTTACGACGGCCGGTACCCTGGTAGACAACGGTGTTCTCAGCCATCTTTAAGCCTCCAGCTCAATCTTCGTGGGGTTCTGGGCAGCATGCGGATGCTCGGCACCAGCGTAGACCTTAAGCTTGGTCATCTGGGCACGGCCGAGGGTGGTCTTGGGCAGCATGCCGCGAACGGCGCGCTCGATGACCTTCTCCGGGTGCTTCTCCATAGCCTGGCGGAAGCTCTCAGCCTTGAGGCCGCCGTTGTAGCCGCTGTGGCGATAATAGGTCTTCGTGTCGGCCTTGTTGCCGGTAAGCTGGACCTTATCGGCGTTGATGACGACAACGAAGTCGCCGCAGTCGCTGTTGGGCGTGAACTGGGGCTTGTTCTTACCGCGCAGGATCATTGCGATCTGGGTGGCAAGACGGCCCAGGACAGCACCATCGGCGTCGACGAGAACCCAGTTGCGCTGGACCTCGCCCTGCTTGGCGTAGTGAGTCGATTTCGAAATCACTTAGACTCCTCCATGTACAGTACGTGTTGTTACAGAGATTCACGGGGCTCTGCAAGTAACCCGTCCATATTACCCCGCTCGCCGCCCGAGTCAACAGGTATTTTGGCTCCGACCAGAGTTTCTGCACATGTCATCCATGGGTCATGACGTCGCGACACTAGCGCTCGACAAATGCCTCGATATCACTCAGTAGGCGCTTTGCCTCCTGGCGGCCCTGAATATACAGGTCGAGGAGCTTTGCCGGATCATGCTCAACGTGACCGACCTCGACCGGCTTTTGTGGAGCAACGACCAGCGCGCGGCCCTCGCGCTCATACTTCCACAGATGCATGCGCTGGATGTTATAGCGGTCGTGGCGCGTCTCGATAGCCTCGAGCAGGTAGGGGTAGTCGGCATAGCGGGCGCGTGCAGCGGGCATAAACTCGTAGGGCTTTTTTTCGTACGAGCGGTCCTGCGTGACAATGACAACCGCGCGGTCGAAGCCCGCCTCCTTCAGTACGTGCTCGATAGGGACCGAATCGGCTACGCCGCCGTCGACGTATTTGTGCCCATCGATCTCGACCGGCGGCGTCACCAGCGGCAGCGACGTCGAGGCGCGCACGGCATCGAGGTCGAGCACGGCGCTTTTGACCGGCAGGTATGCAGCGGTTCCAAAGAGCATGTCCGTCGCGACGGCGTACATCTTGGTGGGGCTCGCGTCGAACGCTTCGTTGTCAAAGGGATCCAGGCGGTCCTGGACATCGTTGAAGATAAAATCGTAACCCACGATGGAGCCCGTGGACGCAAACGATGCGGCGCCCATGAAGCGGTTGTCATTGCAGAAAGCCAGGTTGATGCGGTTGGCACGGCCGATCTGATGCGACTTGTAGTTCACGCCGTTGAGAGCGCCGGCCGATACGCCATATACCGCCGGAATCTCGACGCCGGCCTCCATGAGAACGTCGAGTACGCCTGCGGTAAATTGCCCGCGGAAGCTGCCGCCCTCCAAAACGAGCGCGACCTTGCCGGCGTTCTTTGCCTTATCTTCTGCAGTCATATTGACCTCCTGCGATTGCGTTTTGGCTTTCTTCTACCCAGTTTTGGAATGGAGGGCGCATAGGTTTTGGAGTTGAGAATATGGAGCGGAAAGCGTGTCCCAGTTTGAGGCGGGATTCCGGGATGAACTTTCCGCTTGGACCGCCGTTGGGAAAGCGTGTCCCGTTCTGAGCGCGGATTCCGGGATGGATTTTCCGCCTGGGCCGCCGTTAGGAAAGCGCGTCCCACCCTACGTTGCCGTAGCGTTTGCTTAACGCCCGCGCCCTGCACAGAGTTCGATTCTCCGCGGGTTTGGGGTTCCGTTGATGCGGCGCATGGCCGGCTGAGATTCGATAACATCGCATCCATATTGGGCTGATAGTTTGCGCGGAGAATCCGCGTATTTGCTTCGCAAATCCGCGCCGGCTTCGGCCGGCTGCCGCCGTCCTCGCCCGCTCGCTACAAACGCTTCGCGTTTGCTTAACGCTCGCGCCCTGCATAGAGTTCGATTCTCCGCGATATCTGTAAGTAATAAAAAAGCAGGTAGAGACACTTCTCTACCTGCCTGTAACTATTGGTGGAGGCGCGGAGAATCGAACTCCGGTCCACGAAAGCCCCCTGATTGGCATCTCCAAGCTCAGTCGCTGGTTTAGTCTCGGACGCTTTGCGCGCAGCGACACGCTCGCGGCATCCCAACCGGTTCGATCTTAGCCCACGCCATACCGATTACGTGCGCAGGAGCATTCCCCTAAAATGACGTCGCGCCGGTGTCGGGGAAATCACCGGGTTGACGCGCCGCTATAAACTAAGCAGCGAGAGCCATAGGCTCAAAAGAAGAGTTGTTGTCAATTCAATTTGACGGTACCCCTGTTTAACGAGGCGAGGAGACCTCGGCTTGCTTCCTCTCTCAGAGCTATCGTGTCGAAACCAGTCGCCCCCGAATGTCGGGAAAGTCTGGATGGCATTGGGCACGCAAGCACCCAACACCCGTCGACTTTTCAAGGAGCATGCAGGGCGAGCCCCGCTTGTGGAGTGTTATCTTACCACGTTCTGAAAGCGGACAGCTGTTCTATGCACGAGCTGTGAAGACCCCAATGTGCGCCACACTTCGCACTTTTGCCACCGATCGCGTAACGTATATTTTCGCCAAGCAAAATTGACCCGTCGAAAGGACCGTTATGGATACCAAGCAGCAACTCGTCAATGCCCTCGCAGGCCTGGGCTCAACCATTACCGAAGCTATGGATGTCATCGAAGGCTTTGTCCCCTGCGGACATCCCGCCCTCACGGTTTCGAACGCACTCGTCGCGCTGGACGCTAACGATGATGTGGCTCTCGCCCAGCAGCTTGAGACCGTCGAGGGCTTTATCGACCACGTGAGTGAGAACCGCGGCGTGGCCGCCTACCACGGCATCGAGGTCGAACTCGCGGGTCCCAAAGCCGATCTGCTCGCAGCAATCCGCGAGGTAGGCGCCCTTATGCAGACCGCAGGCGTCAAGAACACCCAGGTCAACGAGTGGGTCTACCGCAGTCTGGCAGCACTCGACAGCTCCGACGAAAAGGCAGCCGAGCAGCTCGCAGAAAGTCCCGCCATTAAGGCCGAGCTTTTGTAAATAGAAGGCGCGGGTCCCTTGGCGCATCGTCGTCCAAGAGGCCCACAAACAGTTCGCGTCAACCGATAGCCGCGCCGCCGCGTTCGGCCAAAGCCAGAATCGGCATCATTTGGCGCGGGGTCTTTGCTGCAAGATCGGCATGTTCGAGCAGCTTGCGATCGTTGGTCACCAAGTAATCGACCTGCGCGCGCTTGCACGCGGCGAGCACCAAGTTGTCCTCGTAATCGCGATAGAGCGCTAAGTATTTGTCGGCCAGCCAAAGGTCCGACGCATCTGCACCCACGGCCGTGGCGTTTTCGGTCATGTTCCGAACAAACGCCAACGCCGCATCGCCAATTGCACGGGCAGATGCCTCGTCGAGCGCTTCCCCACTGGCAAGAACGCTACGCTTCAGCTCGTGTTGGACAACGTACAGCACGTCCTTGGCGATATGCACCGGAAAGAACAGCAATGCCCCCGCCTCCGCCGCCTGCCCAATAAACGCACGCGCGGCAAGCGACTCAGCATGGTCGACGCAAAACGAATCAACCCATACGTTGGCATCCAAACGCAAAAGGCCTGCGCCCGGACGACACCGATGCCGTCTGGGCGCAGGCCAGATAACGTGGGCGAACACGTCTGCTAACGCAGGTACGCCTTTGCGTTGCCCAGGCTGTAGGCGATCGTTGAGCCGTTGTGCAGCAGTGACGACGTCTGCGGAGTGATCATGCCGGTAATACCCAATGCCAACAGCGCCGAGTTGGTGAGCATCACCTTGGAATACGAACTCGTCAGACGGTCGATGAGACCCTGACTCATGCGGCGCAGGCGCACGATCGCGGCCAGATCCGTATCGGTCAGGATGATATCGGCGACTTCCTTGGCGATGTCGCTTCCGCCACCCATGGCCAGGCCCACGTCGGCCAAACCGAGCGCCGGCGAATCGTTGACGCCGTCGCCCACCATGGCAATATGGCGCCCCTCGCTCTTAATGCGTTCCACATAGGCGTACTTGTCCTCGGGCAGCAGTTCGGCCTTAAACTCGTCGACACCCGCCTCGCGCGCAATGCGCTCGGCCGTGCGCTCGGAATCGCCCGTGAGCATAACGACATGCTTGACGCCCAGCGCATGCAGGTCGGCGATGGCCTCACGGACCCCAGGCTTGAGCGGATCTTCGATGCCGAGCACGCCGACGACCTTTCCATCGACCGCCAGATACAGCGGCGACAGGCCCTGCATCTGGGACTCAATGCGCTCCTTGATGTCGGATTCGAGCTGTGCGCCCTCGTCCTCAAATACAAAGTGCGCGGAACCGATGATGGCGCGACGTCCTTCAATGGACGAAGCGATGCCGTGCGCCACGATGTACTCGACAGCGGCATGGCGCTCGCGGTGCTCGAGCTCGCGCTCGCATGCCGCATTGACCACGGCGCGCGCCACCGGATGCGGGAAATGCTCCTCCAGGCAAGCGGAAAGGCGCAGGACCTCATCCTCGCTCCAGCCATCGGTGGTGAGTACGCAGGCAAGACGCGGCTGCGCCTCGGTGAGCGTGCCGGTCTTATCAAAGACAATGGTGTCGGCCTTGGCAAACGACTCAAAGTACTTCGCGCCCTTGACCATGACGCCCATCTTGGCAGCATCGCTCATAGCGGTCATGACGGCAACGGAACCCGTGAGCTTGAGTGCGCACGAGTAGTCGACCATCAGTGCCGCCGAGGTCTTGATGAGGCTGCGGGTAGTAAGCGCAACTAGGCCCGCGAGCAGGAAGTTCCACGGGACGATCTTGTTGGCAAGGTCCTCCATATGCGACTGGCCCTCGGACTTGAGCGAGTCGGCCGTCTGCACGAGCGAGACGATTGAGCGCAGTTTGGTTTGCGCCGTATTGGCGCGCACGCGCACCAAGATGCCGCCGTCTTCCACGACGGTACCGGCGAACACGTCGTCGCCCACGCTGCGCTCGACGGCCAGCGGCTCGCCGGTCAGGGTCGCCTGGTTGACCATAGCGCTCCCCTGCTCGACAACACCGTCGATGCAGATGGACATGCCGGTGCGCACGGCGACCAGATCGCCGGGCTCAAGCTCGGTCGCGGCAACGCTTACCTCGGTGTCGCCAACAACCTTTTGCGCCTTGTCGGGCACATCGAGCAGCGAGTTGATGAGCTCGTTTTCACTCATGGCGCGGGTGTAGTCCTCGAGCAGCTCGCCCACGTTGAGCAGGAACATCGTCTGGCCCGCGGTGTCGACATCACGCTTGACGAACGAAATGCCGATGGCCGAAGCGTCGAGCACGGGAACGGTCAGGCGCGGCTGCGCGAGCTCACGGAGGGCGGCGCGCAAAAAGGTCATGTAACCGGCCACGACAAACAGCGCACGCAGGGGCGTGGGCAAAAACCAGCGACGTGCGTAGTGGGCGCCGACAAGTGTGGCAAGATCCATGACGAGCTTGTGCTTGCGCGGCTCGAGTTGTATCACGTAGCCCGTCTTTGCGTCGGCAATGGCCTGAGCGTCGAGCGCACCGACGGCGGCCAGCACGGCATCGCGTCGCGGCTCGTCGTACTCCAGCGCCATCTGGCCAATGCGGCCATACACGCGCACCTTGCGCACGCCGTCGATGTCGCCACCAAGCTTAAGAAGCGCATCGAGATCGCTCTCTGGCACAGGACCCGCCAACTGGAGGCGGGTCCTGCCGGGGATCTCGCTGATAATCGAGAATCTCATAGTTTGTGCCTGGAAGCGCTACTCAGCTGCGTTGTCCGCGGCGGCCTCGCTCTGGGTGATGTAAGCAGCCTCGGCAACCATGTCGTCGACATTAGCCTTGGCCTGCTCGACCATGTCCTGGTAGCCGTTCTTGATGCGCATACCGCACGCAATACCCTGCACGCAGGCATTCTTGACCGGAGCGCTGGTAAGCAGCTTGATGCCGGCCGTGCCAAGCAGAAAACCGCCACCAACAAGCAGGGTGTTAAACGTCGACTTCTTCATGTTGCTTCTCCCTTTTGCCGCATGGGGCGCGGCATGGTGCCTTAGCACCCGAGTTCATCAGTTAGCTCGAGCACGCTTTTGAAATACCTTAATTCTATCTAACTATCTAGGTCAGCCATGGCTAACCTTTTGAAAATTAACGATGCGAAGTAACCGATTGTCAATGTGACAAAGGGACTGTTCCTTTGCCCCTTCTTACAGCTGCCAGGCAGCCGCTTCCTTTTGCAGCGCAACCATGCGGGCGAATTCTCCACCTGCCGCCTTGAGCTGCGCCGGAGTGCCCTGCTCGGCAACCACACCATCCTTGAGTACAACGATCTTATCGGCATTTTCTACCGTGCGCATACGGTGGGCGATCACGATAACTGTCTTTCCTGCGAGCAGGCGGGAGAGCGCCTGCTGCACCACGGTCTCGTTCTCCACATCCAAACTCGCCGTCGCCTCGTCCAGCAACACAATCGGCGCATCTTTGAGCAGCGCGCGGGCGATGGAGATGCGCTGGCGCTCGCCGCCGGACAGCTTGGAGCCGTTCTCGCCGATCATGGTGTCATAGCCCTGCGGCATGCGGCTCACAAACTCGTCGCAGTTGGCGGCACGCGCGGCAGCAAGCACTTCCTCATCGGTGGCATCGCGACGACCAAGACGGATGTTTCCCATCACCGTGTCGTCAAAGAGCAGCACGTCTTGGAACACAATGGCGTAGTCGCGCAGCAGTACCTCGGGATCAACGCTCGCAACATCCACGCCACCCACGGTGACCGTGCCTTCGGTGGCATCCCAAAAACGCGCGGCCAGGCGGCTCACCGTAGACTTACCGGAACCCGAAGGACCGACCAGCGCCGTAACTTCGCCTTCCTTGGCGGTAAAGCTCACATCGGTAAGAACTTTCTCGCCGGCGCGGCCGTCCTCGCCCGCACCATAGCCAAATGCCACATGATCAAACACCACGTCATGACCTACGGGCTCAAACTGCTCGCTGCCCCGCGCCACGGGCTCTTCCATGATGGAGCGCATGCGCTTGGCCGACGACTCGGCGACAAACAGCTCCGACACGAGCATAAGGGCCTGATCAAACGGCGCGTAGATACGGCTCACCATAAGCAGGAAGGCAAACATCACCAAAAAGTCGACCTGCCCGGAGGCGACCATCGTGGCGCCCGTGACCAACGTGGTGGCTATCCCCAGGCGCAGGATGGCAAAGGCGGAGTTGACCAAAAGCCCGTTGGCGAGCTCGCCTTTGGTGGTCTCGCGCTCCTCGGCATCGATCACGGCGTTAAGCCCCTCAAGATAATGGGCCTCCTGGTTGGTGGCGCGAATCTCGCGCACGCAGTCGAGCGTCTCCTGGATCGCCTCGGTGACCTTGACCTTCTCGGCGCGCACACGGTCGAACACCGGGGTCATGGGGCCGCGTGTTAGATACAGCACGGCAAAGGCCACGGGAACGCTCCAAAACGCCGCGATCGCCAGCTGCCAGCAAAAGAGCAGCGACGCCACGAACACAATGGCGCTTGCGATGACGGCACCCCAAAGCTCTCCCAGCACGTGGCTGTAGGCGTGCTCCATAGTCTGAACGTCGCCCATGATGGTTTCGGTTAGATCGGCCAGATCACGACGGCCGAAAAACGACAACGGCAGTTTGCGCAAGCGCTCGGCAATCCCCATGCGCTGCTTGCCGCACTCCTCGTAAAAGATGCAGTAGGTGTAGTAATACTGCTGCCAGTTAGAGGCAAAGAGCAACACAAAAAAGACCAGGAGGCCGCCCACGATCGGCAGGGCATCCGGCAGGTCAGCCCCGCTGGCGAGATGCTCGACAAAGCCGGCCATAACCAGGAATAAAAAGCCCATGCCGGCCATGGTAATGAGATTAGTGAGCGTGGTCCAGAAAATGCCGCGTTTTACGCCGGCGACGCCTTTATCGGATAGGAAATACTTCTTTTGGAATGAGGCGAACATTTAGGCCTCGCCTCCCTTCGTGACGGCGGCATCCGCGGTCGCTGCAGTGATTTTCCAGCTCGCGGCCTGTTCGTATTCGGCCCACATCTTGGCGTATAGACCCTTTTGGGACAGCAGCTCGGCATGGGTGCCGGCCTCCTGCACGCTACCTTGGTTGAGCACCACGATCTTGTCGGCCCCCACCACGGTAGAAAGCCGGTGCGCGATCATAATGACCGTGCGACCCGCCGCCAGCTTGCTAAAGGCGCGCTGGATGAGCGCCTCGTTCTCGGGGTCGGCAAACGCCGTGGCCTCATCGAGCACCACGATAGGAGCGTCTTTAAGGATCGCGCGGGCGAGTGCCACGCGCTGGACCTCGCCGCCCGAAAGATATGCTCCGCCGGCGCCGAGCATGGTGTTGATGCCCTGTGGGAGCTTGGCCACAATGTCGTCGCACTGAGCTGCGGAGAGGGCCGCACGCACTTCGTCGTCAGTGGCCGTAGGCTTGGAGGCGCGCACGTTATCGGCAAGTGTTTGCCGGAACAGCTGGTTGGTCTGGAACACGAAGGCGACCTGGTCCATAAGCTCGTTCGGATCCATATCGCGAACGTCCACACCGCCTACGAGCACTCGACCCGAGGAAACATCCCAAAAACGCGGGATCAGGCTTGCACAGGTTGACTTGCCGCCTCCCGAAGGACCCACAAGCGCGAGGGTACTACCCGCGGAAACGCTAAAACTCGCATGGTTGACGGCAGGCGCCTCGGCGCCCTCGTAGGTAAAGCTCACATCCTCAAATCGCACGTCGCTGCTGGCAGGGTACTTGGGTTGAGCGGGCACGGAGAGCTGCTTGGAATCCATGACGCTTCGGATGCGAGCCAGCGAATCGGCACTCATCTGAGACGCCTCGCCCACAAACATGAGCTTGGTCATGGCCGTCGGCACCACGGCCGAAAATATCGCGTAAAACGTGAAGTTGGCCATAAAATGCGCGAAGTCCGTCTCGCCCGGCGCCAACAGCAACGCCACGGGCAATAGGAATGCCACAAGACCATTGAGCGCGGTAAGGTTGAGTACCTGCGGACCTCGACAGAACGTGCCCGAATAGTTTTGCGCCATGTCGGCGTATTCGGCGATCGCGTCGTGGAACGCCTTAAAGGAATAGACCGTCTGCTGAAACACCTTGACCACGGGAATGCCGCGTACGTATTCGGTACCGGTCTTGTTCATCTTGACCAGCGCGCCCATGTAGGCCTTCATAAACTCGCCGCCCTTGCCGCCCATCATGGTAGCCATGGCGCCAAGCGAAACGACGACCGAGATAAGGCACGCCGCGCCCAAACGCCAATCGAGGGCGAAAAGCAGCACGAGCAGACCTGCAACCATGGCGGTGGCGCCGGCGATATCGGGTAGCATGTGTGCGAGCAGCGTCTCGGTTGAGGCGGCGCATCCGTCTACGATACGGCGCAGCTCACCGGTGGCATGCGTGTCAAAGTAGCCGAGCGGCAGCTTAAGCAGATGCTCGCTCGTAGCCTTGCGGATATTGGACGCGCAGCGAAACGCGGATAGGTGCGTACACATGAGTCCCACGAAATAAACCACAATGCTCGCCAGGGCAAAGCCCACAGCCCACCAACCATACATCGCGATGTCGGTGGCCTCGCTCCAGTTAGGCGCCACGGCGATAAGGTCTCGCGCAACAAACCAGATACACACGTACGGGCCAAAGCTCAGCAGCTGCGAGAGCGCCGAGAGAGCCATGCCCAAATATGTTAGGAATTTACGGTCGCCGGCATATGCAAGCAGCTCGCCGATGCCGCCGCCTTCCCTTTTTGATCCCTTTGCCATGAGATTCCTTTCTAACGGCTTGAGAGTTAACCGTTAGAAACTTATCATTGGCGTGTTAGCCGAGGCACACAATCGAGCCAGGCGTGGACGTTTCCGCAAAGGAAGGGGACGCTTTTGAAAATGCGGCGGGCAGCAACCGATATAACCGAGCTCTACGCACCGCAATTTGAGCAGTTTGGCCTGCAGCTTTCCGGCAAGGGCGCCGTCTTTACCGGTGAGGTGGCAAACGATCGGGCGCACGGACGCGCATGGATCATGCCCCTTTCCCCCACCTGCATCGTCATGGAGCATTTCATTACCCCGATGCACAACATGCACCTAGCCGAATACACGCCCGAACCGTACGCGTGCGTGAGCGAGGTCAGCGCGCCCACGCTCATATGCATGCCCAAGGCTGGCATAACGCCTGCGAACCTTAAGCCACTGCGCGGGCCGTGGCCGAACAGCGCGGTGTGCAGCTTTATCCAAGATAGCTGCGGCGAGGAGCTAAGTCCGCTGTTTGCAGGGCAGCTTTATCACTCGCGCTCGGTGCTCTTTTTGCCTGGATTTTTTGACGAACTGGAGCACCGCTATCCCACCGAGTTCGCGGGAATCTTCGAGGCGTTTGCCGAGCCATGGCACGAGGAGGCGACGTCTGCCATCTGCCACACGCTGCGTCGGATTAACGAGGAACGCGCCCGTACCGTAGGCGGACACGTCTATATGCAAGGCATCGTGGAGACCATGGTCGCGGAGCTCGCCTGTTCGCGCGCGGCCCACAAGCAGGCGCGGCAGGCGGCAGACACACGCGTCAGCATAACCATTGCCGAAGAAGCAACGGCAATGATTGAGCGCGCGCTCGACAAAGGCAGACGTGTGGGTATCAACGAGGTGGCCGAGAGGCTCTACACAAGCCGCTCCAAACTATGCGCCACCTTTAAGGCCCAAACTGGCGAGTCCCTGGGCGCCTACATTCGCAGACGCCGTATAGAGCGAGCACAGGACCTTTTGGCCGATAGCGCGCTCACGATAGCGCAGGTGGCAGAGCGTCTAGGCTACCCTCAGCAGGCCGCCTTCGCCCAAGCCTTCAAGCAACACACCGGCACCACCCCCACCGCCTGGCGCTCCCAACATCAATAAAAAGACGGCAAAGGGACAGCCCCATGAGTTCCACACGCAATGTGACAAAGGGACTGTCCCTTTGTCACATTTACAAAAATGGGCGCGCCAACGGCGCGCCCATTCACTCTATTCCATTCAGCCCGCCTGACCCGAACGGCCGAGTCGTTGCAGAACCCGGGAGCCCCGGCAGGGCGGGTGCTTGCTCAAAATGAGTTCCGCACGCAAAGAAGGCCACTTAATGTGGCCTTCGTCTTGCGCAGGACTGTTCGAAATTTTGAGGAAGCACCCGCCCTGCCGGGGCCCCTCGGTTCCCGCTTACGAGAGCGACGTTCTCAGCAACTCGTTGAAGAGCTTCGGGTTGCCCTTGCCGCGGCTCGCCTTCATGCACTGGCCTACCAAAAAGCCGATGACCTTCTGGTTGCCGTCACGATACTGCTGCGCCTGATCGGCACAGTTTGCCAGCACCTCGTCCACGATCGGCTGCAGTGCGCCGGCATCGCTCACCTGACGCATGCCGCGCTCGTCGACGATCTTGTTGGGGTCGTCGCCGGTCTGGGCCATCGCCTCAAAGACCTCGTGCGCCTGGTTGGAGCTGATGGCATCGGTCGCCAGCAGCTTGGCGAGTGCCGCCACCTGAGCCGGCGCGATGCCGGACTCGGCGAGCGACACGCCTGCGCCCTTAAGGTAGGCGATCATCTCGTTGACCAGCAGGTTTGCGACCGTCTGGGCCTCCTTGCCGGCCATACCGGCAGCGGCGGCCTCAAAGAAGTCGGCAAACTCAGGGTCGCCGGCGATCTGCTCGGCGTCAGCCGTCTTAATGCCAAAGTCGGCCTCAAAACGGACGCGCTTGGCATCGGGCAGCTCGGGAATCTCGCCACGGCAGCGGTCGATGAACTCGTCGTCCAGATCGAACGGCGCCAGGTCGGGATCGGGGAACAGACGATAGTCGTCTGCCGTTTCCTTCACACGCATGACCACGGTGCGCTTGCGGCTGGGCTCCCAGTGGCGGGTCTCCTGATAGATGATGCCGCCCTCCTCGAGCACCTCGGCCTGGCGGCAAATCTCGTAGGCAAGGCCGTCGTGCAGACTCTTAAACGAGTTGAGGTTCTTGAGCTCGGTCTTGGTGCCCAACTTGGTCTCGCCACGGCGACGCAGCGACACGTTGCCGTCGCAGCGCATGGAGCCCTTCTCCATGGAGCAGTCCGAAATGCCCAGCGTCACAAAGATGCGACGGAGCTTCTCCATAAACAGGCGAGCCTCCTCGGGCGTGCGCAGGTCGGGCTCGGTGACGAGCTCGATCAGCGGCGTGCCGCAGCGGTTGTAGTCGACGAGCGACTCGGCCGCGGCGGTAATGCGGCCCTCGGCGCCGCCCACGTGAACCATCTTGGCGGCGTCCTCCTCCATGTGGATGCGCAGGATGCGGATGGGCACCGTGTAGGAACCGTCCTCGCGACGCTCGGGCATCTGCAGGTTGGACGCATCGTAGCTGGCCAGATGACCGGCGCGCTGATTGCCCTCGCGCATGGTCGACGTCATGGACGTGGACAGGCCCTCGGCGTTGGCCGAGGCGCTCGCCAGGCTCTGGGCCTCGGCCTCGCCAAACGCGCAGTCGGGGCGTTCGGCGGCACCGCGACCGGTCACGTCCAGGTCCAGGTGACCGTACATGGCAAAAGCGACCGGACCCTGCGTGGTCTGGAAGTTCTTGGCCATGTCGGGATAGAAGTAGTGCTTGCGGTAGAACATCGAGTGGCGCTGAATCTCGCAGTTGGTGGCGAGACCGGCCTTGACGATGCTCTCGATGGCGCGCTTGTTGGGCACCGGCAGGGCGCCGGGCAGGCCCAGGCACACCGGGCACACGTTGGCGTTGGGCTCGTCATCGTGGCTGAGCTTGCAGTTGCAGAACATCTTGGTATCGAGTGCGGTGAGCTCGGTATGGATCTCCAGGCCGATCACGGCCTCCCAATCCTGCAGGACCTCGGAAAGCTCCTTCATTACAGCTCGCCTCCCTTCCCGGCAAAATCGGGCGCGACGGAAAGCGCGGGCGCACCCGTGGCGGCATCGGCAAAGCCGCGCTCCAGGGCGCGGGCAAACGTGAGCAGTTGACGGTCCTTAAAGGCCGGACCCACCAGCTGGGCAGAAACGGGCAGATGAGTATCCTCGCCCAGGCCCAGCGGCACCGAGATGCCACCGTTGCCGCAGATGTTGAGCGAGATGGTGTACAGGTCGGAGAGGTACATCTGCGTGGGGTCGCTGATCTCGCCAAACTTAAAGGCCGTGCGCGGCGAGGCGGGCATGAGGATGGTATCCACCTTGGCATACGCGGCATCGTAGTCCTGCGTGATGAGCGTGCGGGCCTTTTGCGCAGCGTAGTAGTACTTGTCGTACACGCCCGAGCTCAGCAGGTAGGCGCCGAGCATCTGGCGGCGCTTGGCCTCGGCGCCAAAACCGTGGGCGCGCGAAAGCGAACTCTGGTCGGACAGGTTGGCGCAGCCCTCCTCCTGGTAGCCGTAGCGAATGCCGTCGAAACGGGCCAGGTTGGAGAATGCCTCGGCCGGGCCGATGACGTAGTAGGCGGCGATGGCGGCGTCCAGGTGCGGCAGGTCGACCTCGACCAGCTCGGCACCCTGGTTCTGCAGCTCCTGGGCGGCACGCTCGACAGCGGCCTTGACCTCGGGCGTCAGGCCCTCGGCCTCCATAAACGCGGGGATGATGCCCACGCGCTTGCCCTCGATGCTGTCGTTGAGATGCTCGGTAAAGTCGACGGCGCAATCCTGGCTGGTGCAGTCGTACGGATCATGGCCCGCGCCGGTAAGCGCGTTCATGGCCAGCGCGACATCCTCGACCGTGCGGCCGAAGGGGCCCACCTGGTCGAGCGACGAGCCAAAGGCAACCACGCCGTAACGGCTCACGGCGCCATACGTGGGCTTAAAGCCCACCACGCCGCACAGTGACGCCGGCTGGCGAATGGAGCCACCGGTATCCGAGCCCAGCGAGAGCGCGACCTCGCCCGCGGCGACGGCTGCAGCGGAGCCACCCGAGGAGCCGCCGGGCACGCGCTCGGTATCCCAGGGGTTGTTGGTGCGGTGGAACGCCGAGCTCTCGGTGGAGCTGCCAAAGGCAAACTCGTCCATGTTGGCCTTGCCCATGGGCAGGCAGCCAGCGTCGAGCATGCGCTGAACGCAGGTGGCGGTGTAGACGCTCTGGTAGTCCGCGAGCATGCGGGAAGCGCAGGTGGTGCGCGTGCCCACGAGGTTCATGTTGTCCTTGATGGCCAGCGGCACGCCCGCGAGCGGGGGCAGCGGCTTGCCTGCGGCACGGTCGGCATCCACGCGCGCGGCGGCCTCGAGCGCGAGCTCGGGCGCCACCTGCAGGAATGCCTGGACCCCGCCCTCACGCGCCTCGATGGCGGCAAGGGAGGCCTGGGCCACCTCGGTAGCGGTAAAGTCGCCGGCGGCAACGCCCGCGGCGATCTGGGCGGCGGTAAGGGAATCGAAGCTCTGCGCCATTACTCGCTCTCCCCCTCTCCCAAAATGGACGGCACGCGGAAGTAGCGGTCGCGCGCGCTGCCGGCGTTTTCGAGCGCAACGTCGAGCGGCAGGTCGCGCTCGGACTCGCGCAGGTCGTCGCCCATCACGTTGGACAGGCTTCCGATGGGATGGAACGTGGGCTCCACGTCGGGCAAGTCATATTGCAGGACGGGCTCGAGCATCTGGACGGCGTCGTTCATGTAGGACGTCATCTGGGCGAGCTCGTCATCGGTCAGTGCGATCTTTGCGTACTCGGCGATGCCGCGCACGTCTTTCTCGCTGAGTGCCATAGGCGCTCCCTTCCGCATAACAGATAAACCGCTCTAGTATACAAGGCAACGCCGCTTGGAGCAGGTGCTTTACCCAAATGCAGCGAAAACGTAACGAGGGCGGCGGGCTGGCAGGCGGCGGGCCGGCGGTTCTACAGCGAAACCGCACCGTCCATAGCGAAAAGCATCTCGCCCGCAACGAAGACCGTCGCGTCCGCAACGAAAAGCATCACAACATTCAACGCTTATCGCCAAAATCGAGATTTTCATCGAATGTTGTGATGGTTTGGAAGTCCCGACCACCACAAAGGTGCCTGTCCCCTTTGTGGTGGTTCCGAACGATGTCCTATGCCGAGGCCTTGGCCTTGCGGCGCTTGCGGACCGCGTGGATCACGATGTCCAACAGCAACAGCACAATGGCTACGACCACGATGAGCACGGCAAACTCGCGCTTGCCCCAGTGGCGGCCGGCCAGTGATTTTTGCTTGTCGACGTCCTTCTTGTTGTACTTGGTGCGCACGCAATGCACCAGCAGGCGATGGTCATTCACGCCGTAAGGGGTGCAGGTGACGAGCGTCACCTTGTCGGCGCCGGGCTCGATGGTCAGTGACTCCATCTCCTCGGGCAGCACCACCTCGGAGTCCACCATCTTGTAGGCGAGCGTCTTGTTCATGGTGTGCAGCAGCACCAGGTCGCCGGGCTTCAGCGAATGGATGTCGTCGAACATGCTCAGGTTGCGCATGCCCGAGTGCGCGGTGAGCACGCAATGCGTCGAGGTGCCGCCCACCGGCAGGCTCGTGCCCTCCAGGTGGCCGACGCCCGCCATAAGGACTTCTTCGCTCGTGCCGTGGTAGATGGGCATGCTCACGTCGATGGAAGGGATCTCGACCCAGCTCATCATGGGGTCGCGGTCAAAGATGAGCTGCTGAGCGTAGGGCTCGATCTGGTCGGCCGGAAGCTCGGTGGCCTCGCCGGCAAGCTGCTCGTTATAGGAGCGCGCTTGGAGCAAGATGCGTTCGCGCTCCTCGGCAGACAGCGCATCCACGGTGCTGGACACGGTACTGATCTGGTTAAACACGCCCGAGGCCTCGAGCCGGTCCAAGATCCACGGCCAGGTCATAAGGCCCACGCCAATAAGGATTATGACGATGGTGATGAGCCGATCGGCCCAGCGCGGCAGTCGCTTGCGGCGGCGCTTGGGCTTGGGCTGAGGTTTGGGCTGAGGGCTTGAGCCACCGTTGGCCGCGGCGTTATTGCTCTTCATATGTTTGGCGCCCTGCACCATCGCCGGTCACTCCTCTACAACTCAAGTTGTCTAAACAAATAATAGCCGATTAGCGAACTCATGCGTCGGACAACGCAGCTAAGACCGAAACACCGCCTACGGTCCGAATTCTTGGAGACCTTCTACAGCGCTTCTTGCCATGGATATTCCTTTCCAAACATGCGATCGACTTCGAGCTGAATTCGCTCATCGTCGATTGCCGCCAAAGATAGCGCAAGCGAAATGTCGTCGACACGGGAGGAGCCGGCAAACACGGGCGCATAGCGCCACACTTGGATCATCGCCGTTTCGTTATCCGGCAACTCCCCATCTGCGACTTCGAGGTCGCTCAGTTGACGCCATGCACTTTTTAAGACGGCCTTTTGTTCCATGCCCGGCGCAGCGAGCATCGAACGCGCAGCGAGCGCCGTCTCCCCGGCGTCAACAAGATAGTCGATCTGCTGCGTCTTCCTTGCAAAAAAGACCTTCGAGACAGGCGAGGAGAGCTCTGCCATGTGCTCGCTGAGCAGAAGATCAACGGCAACAGGGAACACGAAGACACGTCGCTCGCGACGCTCGCGTCTCGCGAGCCCCCTGTCAACAAGCTCGGTTATGGCCTCACTCGCGCGGCTTGCCGAAATCCCAAGCGCACGACAAAGGTCATAGGGACGATATGGCTCCTGGGCTGCTCCCCAGATTGCGACAGCCTGCGCGTTGGGTGACATCTTGGTCGCGTGGTTGCGAAACCGGGCACCGCCCCTCTCCGTGCAGGCTGTGCCCATAAATGGAAGAAAAGCCTGTCTGCCTGGGCAGACAAAGGGAATCCCTTGTGCGATCAATGCTTTGCGCTGACGTGCATCGGCATCAGGAAACGAAACGACAACAGGAGTCTCCGCGCGCAAGGCTAGCTGACTATAGACTCTCTTAGCCTCGGGAAGCCCGACACCAGTAGGCAAACTTGCAAGCAAAAATGAAAAACAGTTTGCGTCAACCGCGCGGACCTCAATCGCCCGCAGATGCAGCGGCAAGCGTGCGGATCCAGGCCAAGTTTTGATCTTGGCGGAGAGTCCTAGTGCTTCTTGTAAGTAGATTAGCGCTTCGTTCATTTCCATCGTTTTCGTTTGATTCCAATTCATATTGGAATTATACATAATTTTCGGAATTAAAGAGATACCGTTCGTGCCCTAGCCTACATTTGAGTTTTCAAAATGTCCCGAATCGGCTGGGCGATTCGGGATACAATGTCTGTAGGAAACGACGCATCCCGCGTAAGTGATCGAAAGCGCGGGCGACCAGTTTCCGGTGTTGTTAAATGCCCGGGCCTCTAACCCCGGGCATTCTTATTTGCGCTTGCGGCGCAAATGCCTTCTACCGTCCGCACCGCGCGTGCGCCTACGGACCTTAAACCGAACCTCATACGAGTCAAGAAACGCGATGACGAACGTGCCCACCGCCGCGAGGGCGGCGAGGGCGTTAAGGAATTTCAGCATTTGGGGACCTCCGATCGAGTCGTCGGTCGCCCGCGCACGGGATACGTCGCAAGGATATTTTACTGCGAGTGTATGCACCAACGCCCGGTAAACGCGATTTTGACAAACATTTGTTCGATAGTTACACACACGGCTCCTCGCCCGGCGGAGCCTGGCCGCATTGTCCGGGTTTGCCCGACGTGTTTGCGTTTTCAAATGTCCCGAATCGGCGGGGCGATTCGGGATACAATCGTTACAGGAAACGACACGCCCCGCGTAAGTGTTCGAAAGCGCGGGCGACCAGTTTCCGGTGTTGTTAAATGTCCGGACTCCGAACCACGGGCATTTTAATTTGCACGCGCGGCGCAAATGCCTTCTACCGTCCGCACCGCGCGTGCGCCTACGGACCTTAAACCGAACCTCATACGAGTCAAGAAACGCGATGACGAACGTGCCCGCATCGGACGATGGAGGCTGGCTGCGTTATCCCAAAAAACGGGGCAGACTCCAGTGCGGAGTCTGCCCCAAAAAGAGAATGGCAAAGCAAGAACGTGGATAGACGAGAAAAGTGTCCGCAAGTCTCATGGCCATCACATCCCACCTGCCAAAGGGATGGGTGAGCGAGCGTTACTCCTGCTCGGACTCCTCAGCCTGCTTACGGCTGCGGATGAGGTGCGCCACGCCGATGCACAGCACCGCGCCACCAGCGATCCAAGTGAAGGTCACGCCGTTGAGACCGGTGAGCGGGAGGCCGGAGCCCTTCTTGTTCTTAACGGTAAGAGGAATGATAGCGTTGGAGGTGGTTGCCGAATCAACCATGTTGGAATCATCGTCAACGCTCAGCTTGTTAAGGGATCCGTCGTCATTGTATTCGGGGGTAACAGTAATGTTAAACGGACGAATGGTGTTATAGCCTGCCGGAGTAGTAGTCTCAGTGATCAGGTACTTACCAGCATCGAGGCCCGGAATCTTAACCTCGCCCGTAGTATCGTCAGTTATGAACTCATACGCATGTGCCTCATCAACAAGGCTGCCGTCCGCAGAAAGCCACTTACCGACCGAAGCGCTGTCCTCGTTCGCAACAACCTGGACCTTGAAGCCTGCTTTCAGCTTCTTCGTCAGCTTATCCTGGTCGACCTTGGTGACATCGAGGCGGAAAACGTGATCAGTTACGGTCTTCTCGATGGAGGTGCCGGTACCGTCTGCCATGGGGTTGTTGGAGTAGACAAGCTTGACGGTGTTGGGGTTGCCAGCGACCTCGTAGCTAGCATCGCTGGTGAGCTGGGCTTTGTAGGTCACGACAACCTTAGAGTCCTTGTCAACGGTGATTGGGAAACTGTCGGCATCCTTGACAGCTTTAAGATCTTCGAAGTGAACTTTAAGGAGCTCGCTATTCTTCGCGTCGGCTGCCGACGACACAGTGGCCTTGAAGCCCTCCTTAACCTCAGTCTTGCTGTTGCCATTGACGATATAGACGTGGAGGTCCTTGGGGTTGGTGCCATCCGTATCCTTAGTAACGACGAGGCCCTTGCTCAGTGTATCTTGGAACTCGTACGTGTACTTGGCATAGGAAGCAATGTTGTCCGCAACGGTACCGGTCAGCTTGTAGTCTACCTCCTGACCAATCTGGGAATCGCCAACAATACCCCAATCAGTATCGGCGGCACTCTCAGCGGTCTTGTTCTTACTGTCGTTGAGAATTTCCTTGTCGACCGTAGGAATGCTGGTCTTCTCGTCGACATTGACCGCAGAGCCGCCAACGAGGGCAAAGATGGGAGAGGTGCCGGTGTTGGGCTTAGAGGAGTCCAGCGTGTCGGTCACAAAGAGGTAGTAGCCCTTGCTCGATGCGGTAAAGGGCTTGTTGGCTTCGAAGGAAGTGCCCGTCTGGTCAACGCCCTTGGCCACTTTGTCAGCAATCTTGTAGAGCAGCGCGCTGTTATCCACGCGGGTAGTGTCAGTGGTGCCCTTCACATTCTGGGCGAGATAGTCGGCGACCTCCTGCGCAGTCGACGTATTGGTGATGCTCGGTACGGATTCAGCCATAAGGGCGCCGAGAACGGCAGTCCTCGCGGCAGGACTCGCCCAGTCGACGTTGGACACGACCTTCTGTCCGTCCTCGTCCACGACATCGGCCTTAAAGATCTGGTACGCCTTGAACTCGGTGGTTGCGTTTTTATCGACCTGATTGATGGTGATCGTATTGTCGCCATCCACGGCAAACGCCATCGTGACCGGTACCATCACTCCGCCGAAGCTCAGGGCTGCGGTGAGGCCGGCGGTTACTGCCAGGCGTGCGATGTTCTTGGTTGTTTTCATGTTGGGACCTCTTTCTTGGAGGTTGCTTTAATTCTCGTCATCACCAAAAGTCAGCAGGCTCATTTCCCTGCGCTCTAATCGCTACGGAGGTAGTACGCCATTGAGCAAGGGGGGGGGGACAATTATTTATCATGGCGACCTCCTCCCCGCTTGATGACGAGCGCGACGACAATAGCCACTACTCCGATGACGGCCAAAGCCGCCACCAGCACCAACGCTCTATCTCCCGTCGAGGGCATAAAGCCTCGACTTGCTTCTTTGCTTGGGGTGTTGAGCACCGACAGCTCAATCGAACCCGTCCCGGCATCGGCGGTATCAACCCGCAGAGGGCTTTCGGCCGACACGGTCACCTTGGGCTTCGCGGCCGTCACCTGTTTAACGTCCAGGCCCTCGGCCTTAACCGTCACGGAGCGCGCGCCCTCAAAGGCGGTGTAGCCCTTGGGCGCCTTGAGCTCGCGGACCTCCAGCTTGCCCGAGTCCACGCCCGAGACGGTCACGCGGCCGTCCTCGCCCGTGGTGACGGTGGCCTTACCTTGCGCATCCCACGTGCCATTGGCCGACAGTGTGCGACCGCGGTCGTCGGCGATGCTCAGGACCGCCCCGGCAAGCGGCTTGTCGCCGTCGCTGCCGCGCTTGGTGAGTGCGAGATCCCAGGTGTAGGCGCACGCATCGTCGCTCGGCGTGCGGGTGAAGCCGGCGTCGCCGGACTGGTCGGCAAAGGGAGAGCGCGGGTAGCGCAGGTAGACCTCGTTGGGGTTGCCCTTCGCGATGCCGTGGTTGCAGCCGGCGGCGAGCGGCGCGTCGTACACGGCGACCACGCGGGCGCCCGCGGTGAAGGCGTCGGCCCCGCCGAGCACGGCGATGAGGTCGCAGGTGCGCACGGTGAAGGTCCCGTCCGCGGCCACCTTGGTGGAGCACTGGGCCGTGATGTCGGTCCAGCCCCTCGCGGCCTTGGTGCCGGCGCGTCCGTCCTTGCCGGTGGCAACGGCGTCGAAGTCGCCGTCAGCCCCCGCCGCCACGTACACGTGCATGCTCGCGGCCACCTTGGAGGGGTCGAGCCCCGCGCCCATGGTGTCGACGAACTGCACCGCGTAGGCGTCGTAGGCCGTGAGCCCCGCCGGGACCGTGGCCGAGAGGCGCCAGTACAGGTCATCTGCGACCGTGGCGTCGGCGGCCTTGCCCCAGGCGGCGGTGCTGTCCTCCAGCACGTGCTTGGCCACCTTGGGCGTCGCGGCCTTGGGCTTGACGCTGACGGCGCTGCCGCCCACCAGAACCATGATCGGAGCGGTGCCGACCTCGTCCTGGCCGATGGCGTCGTCGTCGGCGACGATGAGCCAGTAGCCGCTGGGCAGCTGGGTCATCGTGCCCGCGTTAAGGGCCACGGACGCGGCGCCAGAGCGCTGAAGGGAACGAGCGAGCTGCGCGCTCAGCGCGCTCGTAAGGTGGGAATCGGTATTGAGCCACTCGGCAGCTTCCTGCGCGGTGGTCTGGGAATTGGGCATACCGGCGCTGTGCAGCACGGGCAGCGCGGCGTCGCGCACGGCGTCGCTTGCCCAGGCAAGGTCGGTGGCGATCTTGTCGTCGCTGTCGCCGTCGACGACGTTGGCGCTAAAGATCTGATAGGCGTCGTAGCTGCTCGCCACGGTGCCGCCCACCGTGATGGAACCGGTCGAGGTCGGCGCGGCCTGCGCGGAAGCGGGGAACACAACCGCGCAGGTGCCGATCAGGAGGGCAAGCAGCGCAAACAAGATCGGGAAGGAGCAAACTTTCTTATTCACGACGCTTACCTCCCTTCGCATTCGCCTTGCGACGAATGTGCATCCAGGCCGCAGCAGCGCAAAGCACCGCCGCGCCGGCAAGGTACGTCAGAGTGACGCCCGACATACCAGAAAGGGGCAAAGAGGTGGAGTAGGTGTTGGTGAAGGTGGGGATGGAGGTGTCGGTGAGGTCGTAGGTCGTGCCGTTGGTCACTAGATTGCCGTCACGATCCTGAATCTGCTTGTAGGTAGCAGTGACGTCTATATGGTGGTTAGAGTCGTCAGTCGCGTTAACTGTAATCTGATAGACCGACCGGTCGTACTTATAGTTCGTAAACGGCGTGGTTGGCTGCTGTTCGCGAACGAAGTACGTGAAGGTCTTGGAAGCACCACGGCCAGTGGGGTCAGTCTCGAGTTTGTTAAGTTGATCGAGCTTGTACTCAATCGGGTTGAAGCTCAGGAGCTGAGAGTTTTTGTCGTTGGCTTTGGTCTTAACCGCCTCGGCCTTATCGAACTTGTCGTTATCCGCAAACTCGAGCGTAAACTCCTTCATCTCGCCACCCTCAACGACCTTGGTCGCCATAGGCGTCCAGGAGCCCTTCGAGTCGTACGGAGTGAACTTATTAGTGAAAGTTGCACCACTGGTAAGCGCAATGCTAACAGCATTTTCGCCTTCAGCTTCTGTGACGGCTGCTGGTTCTGTTTCTGGCGTTCTTGCGCCAGCGCCGTCATTTTTTACCTTTGTTACCGAAACGCTCTTGACTTTGTAATACGTGTATTTAATGTCAAGCACGTTGTGCGACTTGCCCTCATCCTTCACAACCTCAGGATCAATTTTGTAGATCGTTTTGTCGTAAGTCACGCCCTTGTCCTTGTCCGTGCCCGGAACCTCTACCAAGTAGTAAACAAGATCGTCATCGGCATAAACTTCACCCAGATCAAAGGTGAGATTTCCGTTCTCATCGTTTTTCACCGTATCGACCACCGAGCAGCGATTGAGCTGAAGATCACCATTGGAGTCAAAGCTCGGAATCGTATATGAGATCTCGCCTAGTTCGTTAATAATCTTGTTCTGCCTGAGAAGCTGGAAATCGAAATCATTTCCTTTAAGCTTGCCGCCCTCAAGCACCTTGGTGCCGTTGAGCTTCATCTTGGGGTAAACCTTGACCTCTCGAGTGGAACCGGCGACAACGTCTCCGTTGGTCATGATTCCGCCACCGTGGATATTGGAGCTGTTGCCCGTGATATATAACGTAGCCAGCCCTATAGCAGCATTTTGATCTTCAGCGGACGGTTTGGACTTTAGGCCAATCATGTACTTGGCTTGGGCTCCGTCATACTTACCGATGGTCGCAAGCTGACCGTCAATCGTGCCCGACCAATTTGCAGCACCACCGCCGAGCATCTGGCCCGTTACGGCTGCGATATAGTCAGCGTTATCCGACTTGCGGATAAGGAAGAGGTCCTCATGGCCACGCCTCTTGAAGTCATCAGTAATCTCACCGCCATCAACACTTGAAGGCTGGTCTTCATTCTTACCATTGGTGCCGCCTGATAGATTCTCACCGTTTGCATCGGTGTTTCCGAAAATCGCAATACCATTGGCATCTGTAATCGCCGTCTTGCCGCTCGGGCAGGCCGCGAAGCCACCACCATAGCCCTTGGCCGAGTTTTTGGTAATCAGGGCGTTGGATATCTTGAGACACGCCGAATTAACGCCTTCGGCACTGTTGCCTCCCTGGACAAACACGCCGCCGCCGCCCCAGTCATTGGGGGTATTAGTCGTATTGTTAGTTATGTAGGCTTTCTTGCCGATCACATTAAATTCGCCAACTGTAGGCGCAGCGATACGGATGCCGCCGCCCTCAGAGTTTTGCGCCACATTGCTGGCGATGCTTCCACCAGAGAACGAAAACAAGGAGAGAGCCTGATTCCAAGCGCCAGCATAAATACCGCCACCGGCCTCGGCAGAATAGTTACCGGTGATGAAGCCACCGTTAATTGTGAGACTGCCGCTATTGAAGGCAGCAATACCACCGCCGCCGTGACATCCGTTACCAATATGCTTCGTGGAGCCTTCATTGTCGCTGTAGAACTGATAGTTGTTGTTGGTGATGTAACCACCTGAAATGACTACAGTTGAACTAACAGCACAAACACCAGCGCCGTATCCCGATCGATCTTTGGACGTACCGTTACCGGAAATCGTGCCGCCGGTCATATTAACTGTGGATCCGTTAGCGTACACGCCGCCGCCATTGGGGGCATAATTGCCAGCGATTACGCCACCAGTCAGCTTAAGAGTCGAGGCGCCACCGTTCGCGTTGGATACCATAATGCCCGCGCCAGTACCCGAGCCAGAAGCGCCGCACACATAGCCGCCGCTCATGTTGACGGTAGAGCCGTTCTCGGCATAGATGAGGTTGCCGATACGGTCATCCTTCTTTTGTGTGAGTACGCCACTTTCAAGATTGAAGTTGCCGCCATTATAAAGGTTGACGAGCTTTAAACCAGTAGTGTCGGCGTTACCGCACGCCACGATGGCGCCCTTGATATCAGCCTTATGCGCTTTAAGGGTCTCGGTTGTACCGGTTCCCTTTGCGACCGATTCGGTTACGTAGTAGGTAAGCTTGGTCGGGATGCTGGAACCGTCGTATTCCATTGAAGCGAGATTGCCGTTTTTTACTCCATTAACCATGGTCTCTGTCGGGGCAGCTTGCTGGCTGTCCTTGACGGTCAACGTTGCTCCAGCGGTGATATTGAAGAGAGGCTGATTGGGACTCTCATGCTTAATCTTGCAGCCATTTAGATCCAACGTGATAATACTGCCGCTTTTATTGAGCTGAATTGTCTCGCTGGTAACAATATCTTTCGTAAGCTTAAAGTTGGCAGCGTCGCTCGCCTTCTCCAGCTCAGTTTTCAGCTTTTCCGCGCTATCTATCTCACCGGATGCCGCTTCGGCCTGCTCGCCTTCCGCGACCGCCATTGCAGCATTGTCATCCGACGACTTGCCGTCTTCACCCAGTAGCTCGTCCTCAGGCTGATCCTCAACCTGATTCTGCTCAAGGCCATTTGAAGGATCGGTCTCGCCATTCTCGGCATCATCACTATTCTGGTTTTCGACATCCCCGTTAGTAGCGTTGCCTACACCAGTAGACTCACTTGAGGAACCCCCCCCCCATCACAGTTTCCTCGGCAGAAACCGTCTGGGCGTCATTGGCAATGGCCTGCGAGATCGGAGGCATAACGAGCGACAGCACCAGGCTCAAAACGGAAGCTCCGCACAAAACACCTGCTAATACACGATGTGTCGCTTTATTATGCTGCTTAGATTTGTCTGAATTTGCTGTCATCGATGTCTCCTCCCCAAGAGACCGCGATCTTGCTCTTTCACCATCAAACGTATCTGCGCAATCTGTAATTGCGCTCGTTTAGTAATGCAATTATAACAATTGTTTAAACATCTGAGCAACAAAACCGACATTTTTGTAGCGAGTTCTCAATTCTCTTGACATTTGCTCAGATTTACCTTCGTTTATTCGCTATCTATTTTTTGTTTCTGCTGGTAATTTAGTTGCCTATTATTTTTTAATAGCATTTTATTTATTTGCACAACCTTTTGCTCAAGAGCAAACATCCTGTGAACGGTCGAATAACGACAGTGAGCGGTAGGTCATCAACCGGGAGGAATACCCTACCAAACTGATGAGAATATCTTTAACCCATCGGTGGTTAGAAGCGTAATGTTCAGACAACTAAATTTGAATTTTCGCGCAGATTTTAGGCATCAATTCGCCCAAATCGCCTGAGGCCACCGCAAAGGCGCCTGTCCCCTTTGCGGTGGCTCTCCCCCGGCGCTACAGAAGATGTTCCTCGATAAAGACCGCAATGCCGTCATTGTCGTTGCTGGCGGTTACAAAATCGGCGGCGGCGCGGGTGGCGGCGCTGCCGTTTGCCATGGCAACGCCCACGCCGGCGTCGGCCACCATGCAGGTGTCGTTATCGGCATCGCCAAACACGCAGATGTTCTGGAGCTCCATGTCGTTGAGCTCCGCCACGCGCACAAGGCCGCGAGTCTTGGACACGCGCGGATCCATGAATTCGTAGAGCCGCTGCGTGGTTTGCAGAGCTGCCGCCTTAACAGTGTCATCGGCAAACGTCGACGCCCGCTCAATCACCCGCGGCATTACCTCGGGTGCCATGGTAAACATCACCTTGGGCTGCGGCCCGCGCAAGAACTCGGCAAAATCGACCACCTGGTAGGGCACGCCGTCGACGCGCGACAGGTGCTCGACGCACGCATTGCTCTCGGGCACGTAGAACACGCCGTCTCGGGGGCAGACGGGCGTTGCCGGAAGGTCCGCCATGTGCTTGCAGATGCGCGCGATGGTCTCGCCCGGCAGCGGATAGCTCAGCTCGTTGATGTCGTGCGCACGGTCGATGACCTCGGCGCCACCGCAACCCACGAGCACGTCCACCAGGCCTTCGATGCCCCAGAGCTCGTACATGGCCTCGGTCGCGTGGGCGTCGCGCCCGGTGCACAGGCCAAAGAGCACGCCACGCTCGCGCAGGGCGCGGATCGCCGCCACGGTGCGCGGGGACACCGTGTGCTGGCTCGTGAGCAGTGTGCCGTCGATATCGCAGAACACGGCTTTGATGTGGCTGAAGGTAGTGTCCATGGGGGCCTTTCTGGGTTGTGCGGCGGTGTGGGGTATATTCGCAAACGGCGTACATGGTATACCAAGGCGCAGGCGCGGCCCGTTAAAGCAAAAACCACCACAAAGGTGCCTGGCTCCTTTGTGGTGGAAATGACGTTTGCGGGCCAAACCATCACAACATTCGATGTTTTTCGGCAAAATCGCGATTTTCATCGAATGTTGTGATGGTTTTACTGCCTTGCGGCACGATCAAAATGCCGGCGCCCAAACAGCAGCAACGCCGCGGGGACTGCCGTCACGACCATGCCTGCTCCGATGAGCGTCTGCTGCACGCCAAACGTCGCCGCCAGCCACGGGGCAATCGCCAGCGGGGCCACGCCGGCAAACATATTGCCAAAGCCCATGACCGAGTTCACGCGACCGAGTTGCTCGAGCGGAGCCGTCGTTTGCACAATGGTGTTGTGGAGCGGGTTGACGACGCCCCAAGCTATGCCCAGGGCGATCTGGCCGACGAGGGCCACGCCCACGTACGGCGTCCCCACATAGAGAAGGCTTCCCAGGCCCACGGACATGAGCGCCACGAGCAAGGTTTTAAGGCTGACCAGGTGCGGCGGCAAGCGGAGCGCGAGCACAGCACCCAGCACCGCGCCCACGCCCGAGGCAGACGAGAGCCAACCCATCCACTCAACGCCGACGTGCAGGACATCGCGGTAGAAGAACGACTCCAGCGGATCGAAGGCTCCGTAGCCAAAGTTCGAAAGAAAAATGATGCAGAAAAGTAGCGCGAGGACGCTGTTGGTGAAGACTGTCTTGATGCTGGCTGCGAAGGTAGCGCGGGCGGACGTGCTGGGGTTGGAGCTTTGTCCCGCACGCTCCCCTTCCTCTGCCGAATCGGCATCCGCATGCCCGGCGACATGGCTGGTCTGCGGCCTAAAGCCCCAACCGGCGACGAGCGCCAGCACGGTAAAGAGCATCATGAGCACAAACACCGCGCGCGACGACGCAGCCGCCGCGACAAAGCCGCCCAGCGTGGGGCCAACGATGATACTCACGTTTGAAAACATGGCGATGGCGGAGTTGATGTCTTTGAGCTCGACGGGGTCATCGGTGAGGTAGGCCGGATAGGATGTAGCAATGGGCTGGGCGAATCCCATCGTAAAGCCTAGAAACACCGCGCCGAGCAGGACGACGCCGGTCGCGCTGCCAAAGGCGAGGATTGCCGCGCCAGTTGCGAGAGCGCCGACGATGCTCAGCAAGAAATGGCGGCGCGGACCCCAGGCATCGAGCGCCGCGCCACCCGCAAAGGATCCCAGGATCACGAAGACGTTCATGAACAGGACGGCCAGCGATGTCGCGACGACCGAAGCGCCGTCCGCATAGGTGAGCGTTCCGATGACGCCGATAAAATAACTGGTCTGAAACCCGGTGTAGATGAGAAAGCGCATCGCCACCAGGCGCTTGGCCTGCACGGAAAGCGATGATTGAGGCTTTGAGAAAAGAGAGACGAGCATGGAGACTCCTTGTTTCATACGAATGTGGACGGCGGGCATTCGCCACCGTCTGTCAAATCAATCTATCCGCATGAAACATTAAGGACGCATCAAGCCCCTTTTCTCCGTTTTTCGCCCGTCATGAACTACTTGGTAGATTGTAAGGCATGTCCCACACATCTACCAAAGCAAAATCCACCACAAAGGTGCCTGGCCCCTTTGTGGTGGTTGCGACGTTTACGCTGGTTGAGACTTGGCTAGGCCAGGTCGGCGCCGTTGGTGGCGATGACCTTCTTGTACCAGAAGAAGCTGTCCTTGCGGCTGCGGGCGAGCGTGCCGTTGCCGTCGTTGTCCTTGTCGACGTAGATGAAGCCGTAGCGCTTCTTCATCTCGCCGGTCGAGGCGCTCACCAAATCGATGCAGCCCCACATGGTGTAGCCCATCAGGTCCACGCCGTCCTCGATGGCAATCTCCATCTGCTTGATATGCTCGCGCAGGTAATCGATGCGGTAGCCGTCGTGAATCGCACCGTCCGCCTCGACCTCGTCCACCGCGCCCAGGCCGTTCTCGACGATCATCAGCGGCACCTGGTAGCGGTCGTAGACCTCCTCCAGGTAGTAACGCAGGCCCTCGGGGTCGATCGCCCAACCCCAATCGCTCTTCTTGAGGTACTCGTTGCCGGCGCCACCAAAGATGTTGCCCTGCTCCAGCAGCACCGGGTCAGCCGTGGCCGTGGCGCTCATGTAGTAGCTAAAGCTGTAGAAGTCGACCTTGCCGGCGGCCAGCGTGGCGGCGTCCTCGGGCGAAACCTCCACGTGCACGCCTTCGCGGCGCCACACGCTGGGCGCCCACGAGGGATACGCACCGCGCACCTGCACGTCGCCGCAGTAGAAGTTCATCTCGCGCTGCTGCTTTTGTGCGGCCAGAACGTCTGCCGGATTGCACGTGTGCGGGCAGCAGGCGTTGCCGGCGATCATGCAGCCGATCTTGTTCTGGGGATCGATCTGATGGCCCATGGTGACGCACTTGGCGCTCGCCAGGAACTGATGGTGCAGGGCATCGAAGCGCGCCTGTGGGTCGTCCCAGTCGCAGTCGCCAAAGGCCATGGGCGTGTCGGTTGCCTCGGGCACCATGCCGCCGCCCATCACGCCGCCAAAGCCGCCCATGAGCAGGCAATTGATTTCGTTAAAGGTGAGCCAGTAGCGCACCAGGCCCTTGTACTCGGTCATGACGGTGCGGGCGTAGTTGAGGTAGAAATCGATGAGCTTGGGGTTCTTCCAGCCTCCGTAGTTTTTGGACAGACCATAAGGCAGCTCATAGTGGCTAAGGGTGACCATGGGCTCGATGCCCTGCTCCTGACAGGCCTGGAACACACGGCGGTAGAACTCGATGCCGGCCTGGTTGGGCTCGGCCTCGTCGCCGTTGGGGAAGATACGGCTCCAGTTGATGGACATGCGGTAGCACTTAAAGCCCATCTCGCCAAAAAGCTTGATGTCGTCGAGATAGTGATGGTACATGTCCACGGCCTCGTGGCTGGGATAGTGGTACTGGGGCAGAATGCCGTCGGTAATGTGGCGCGGCTCGGAGACCGTGCCGCCGGTCATGATGTCGGGAACGCCGAGGCCCTTGCCGTCCTCGTTGTATCCGCCTTCGCACTGATTGGCGGCAGTGGCACCGCCCCACAGAAATCCATCGGGAAAAGCCATGTTGGCTCCTTTCGTACGTGTTGGGATGTTGCGTGGACGCCGAAGCGGCGTCCACGAGGTAATTTGCGTCCCGATCGGAGTTCGCGTTGAGTCGGCCGCCACGAAACCGGCCCATCTACTACGTTTAGTCGTGAACCCCCGACCACGCCGCAATTGTCAAAAATAAAACCGCAGGTAGACGGCTTGGCAGTTTTCGAAAAACCACCGTGTGGTTGGCCCCTACCACTTAAACGTAGTAGATAGGCCGGTTTCGTGGCGAGGCATGTTGCGGGACGCGCACGGACCGACCCATCGAAACTATGCCGGCTTAAGATATGCGGACGGAGCTGACGGAGACGACGTTTGCCCAGATAAAACCGACCAAAATAAACCTGTCCCTTATTGGCAGGTTCAAAACTATGCCGGTTTACGGGGCAGAACCAGCGCCCCTTGAGCATGCCAGAAACGGCAAGGACAAAACCGCAGGTAGGAAGCTTGTCAGTTTACGAAAAAACGGGGTATGGTCAGCGCTCACCGTTTCAGCCCCGTAATCCGGCATGGTTTTGATTTTGGGCAGTCGCTCGGACGAGCGCATGGCATCTAGCCCCTTTGAAAAAAGCCGGCGGGGCGCTCCCCCGCCGGCTTGGTACCGAGTCTTTGTCGTTTGGGCTACTTGGCAGCCTCGGGCTTGTAGGTGGCAAACTCGATCGCAAAGCCCACGGCGGCACCCACGAAAGAGGCAACGATAGCCCAGATCATGTGGTTGATGCCGTTAACACCGGAGGGGTCGATGAAGGACAGCCAGTTGAAGACGCCCAGACCACCGGACATGTACACCACGGCGCCGGAGAGACCAATGATGAGGCCGCCCACAGCAGAACCGATGCTGGCGTTGATGAAGGCCTTCTTATCGGGCAGGGCGACACCGTAGATAGCGGGCTCGGTGACACCAAAGAAGAAGGCGGAGATCATGGCCGGCAGCGCGATACCGCGGAACTTCTCGTCCTTGTTCTTGAGATACATGGCGAAGAGCACGGCGCCCAGCGAGAAGGAGTGGGCGATAACGGAGCCCAGGATGTAGTCGTGGCCCAGAGTGGACAGGTTGACCAGCGCGATGGGCACGAGCGACCAGTGGAAGCCAAAGATGACCAGGCACATCCAGAAGGCACCGACGAGGGTGCAGCCCAGGAGGGAGCCGATCATGGGCAGGCCAAACAGCAGCGCGAAGAACTCACCAAGCAGGTTGGTGATGAGCGTGGCGATGGGGCCAATGACCAGATAGCCAAGGGTGACGGTAACGGTGACGACGATCAGCGGGGTGAAGAACATCTTCATAGAAGCGGGCATCCACTTCTTAACCCAGTGCTCGAGGGTGGAGCCAAACCAGACCATGAGCAGGATGGGGATAACGGAGCTGGTGTAACCCGAGGCAGGCATGATGAGCGGCAGGCCCAGGAACGTGGTGTACCAAGAGAAGGTGCCAGCAAAGCCGAGCTCGACGGAGCCGACAACCTCGCCCGAGGTCAGGGCAACCATGGTGGGATACACCAGGGCAAAGGCGATGGCCATGCCGTTGAACTCGCTCATCTTGAACTTCTTGGCCGCGGTAAAGCCAAGCACCACGGGCAGGAAGTAGAACATGCCGTCAGCGACGGTGTAGAGCAGCGTGTAGGCGCCGTCGTTGGCAAAGCTCGGGACCAGGAAGGTAGCGAGCGCCAGCAGGCCCTTCATGATACCGGCAGCGGCGAAGGTGCCGAGCATGGGGGCGAAGATGCCCGAGATGAGGTCGATGATCACATCGGTAACGCCCTTGGGAGCGGCATCGTCGTCATCGGCGTCGACGGCGCCGCCGTCGCTAAAACCGCCGGCCTTGAGAACGGCGTCGTAGACGTCCTCGACGATGTTGCCCACAACAACCTGGTACTGGCCGTTGGCGTGCATGACCTTGATGACGTTGGGCAGCTCGGAGATTGCCTCGTCATTGGCCTTCGACTCGTCCTTGAGCTTAAAACGAACACGGGTAATGCAGTGTGCGACGCATTTGACGTTGGACTTGCCGCCAACCAGCTCTACGATCTGGGCAGCAAGATCGTCGTATTTACCTGCCATGATCTGTCCTCTCTTTTCCAAATTTCGACAAAAATATCCCCTACCGCGAGCCGGTACCTTGCCCGCAGTTAGAAACCAAAAAGAATTGTTGCGATTGCCGCCGGGCTGGCGGCTTTACTCACTCGGTCTGCGAAGCCGATCGCAGACGGTTGATATGCATCATCAGATACAAGAGCTCCTCGTCCGAGCAGCTCTGCTTGAACTCTTTCTCGAACACGCGGTTGATGGCGTACGCACACTGGTAGGCCTCGGGAAAATCGCGGGCGGCCTGCATAAACAGTGAGGAGTTCTCGGTCTGCGTGCAGCTGCCCTTAACAAGGCGGCGAACCAAAAAGCGCAGGTGCGCAAGAAAGCGAATGTAGCAGTACGACGCCGTGTCGAGCGAGCAGCCGAGCTGCTTTTCCACGGAATGGGTTACCTCGTCAAGCACGCGGGTGCTCTTCATGATGAAGTCCATGTCCTTGGCGCGGCCCATGCCGTCGACCTCGGCGTTAACGATGTGGAGCGCGATGCTCGTGGCCTCGTTCTGACCCAGCTTGGCGCCGGTGTGCTTTTGCACGATGGCGAGCGCGGCCTGACCGATTTCGAGCTCACGCGGGTAGATGAAAGCCACCTCATGCTCGAGCGGGTTGGGAGCGCTGATCTGGTCGTCGTCGCGCTGAACGGCAAACTGCAGGTGATCTGCCAGGATAAAGGGCAGGCCACCGGATAGCTTGCAACCAAGCTGCTGTGACGCGAAGCAGGCAATGTCGCTTGCCGCGAGCAGAACGTCGTCGGGAAGTGTGCCGACCATATCCTGCAGGCTCTCGGGAACGTTATAGAATTTGCGCTGGATGAGCGACTCATCGGCAAGCTCGTAGGGCATCTCGTGAAAACCGATGCCCTTGCCAAAGACAACAACCTCTCGGCCGTCATCGCTGGCGGCGAGAGCAACGTTATTGTTGATCTTCTTTAAAATGAGCATGAAAAAACTCCTCGGACATCGGCGCTAGACGACGGGGCGATATTCCTCGTCTTCTATTATGCGCAAGTGATGCCTCCCGAGGAGTAACAAACTTGTGAGCACGTGGGCGATTGTAGGATGAAACTTGCATGCAGCGTAAGCCCCATTGGTGCGAAAGTCCGCTGAACGGTAGGAAATCGCCTGTAAACGGCAAAACCACCACAAAGGTGCCTGGCCCCTTTGTGGTGGTTTTGGCTGATGCCCCGATGTTACTCGCGCGGGGTGCCGTAGGGGTTGTACAAATCTGCAAGAGCAAATGTGCCGGTAGTAGCATCAAAGTCGAGTTCGAGCACACAGCAGTTGCCAATGCGGTGCTTCATCTTGAGCGGCTCCACGCCCACGCCGCGCATGACCTGAGCCGCTGCGGCGCCATGGCTCACGCACAACACGCTCTCATGTCCAGGGCGCTGCATGAACTCGGTGATGGTCGCCATCATACGCTCGCGAAACTCGACTTCGCCCTCGCCGTCATACTGCTTGTAAAAATCGCCGTACGGCAGGCGCGGATTCAAATCCTCGCTCGCGCCCTCAAATTTGCCAAAGTTCCACTCCTTAAGGCCCTTGACGCGCTCGTAAGGCTGACCGGGGAACGCAAGCTCAAGCGTGTCGCACGCACGCTCGGACGTCGAACTGTACGCATGGTCAAACGTAAGGCCACGCCCTCGCAGGGTCGCACCGACAGTTTTAGCCTGCTCGATTCCCAGCTCGGTGAGCGGCGAGTCACACCAGCCCTGCTTGCGACGAAGCAAGTTAAAGAGCGTTTGACCGTGACGCATAAAGTACAGTTTTGACATGAGGCCTCCGTGATCGCAATCGTTTGTCAGCGATTATGACACCTTGAGCTAACTTTAAGTCAAAGCTTTTTTTTGCAAAAACCACCACAAAGATGCCTATCCCTTTTTGGCATGTTATGGCAGCGCAGCGAGCCGGTTCCAAGTGCCCCAGGTCGCCCCGAAAGAGGAGCGACGCGTACTTTGGTACGCGAGCGACGGCTTGAGGGGCGAGATGGGGTGCTTGGGGCCGACGCAGCGCCAAGCCTTAAAGGTGGTCTTGGATGAGATCGCAGATGGCTCGGGCGTCGTTGATGTTGATGGCTCGGGTCGCAAAGCCGGCGTCGAAGGCCTGACGCGCCAGTGCCTCGTTGCAGGCAAGGGCCAGCGTGTGGCCATCGACCAGGTCGAGTGAGCTCTTGCCGCGCAGACGGTCGACACCGGAGCGCGCGACCACGATGTTGTCGAAGCTCTCGGTCTTGTAGCCCTCAATGATTACCACGTCGACATCGTTGTAGCGCGACAGCAGCTCGCGCGCGGGCATCTCGTCCTCCTCGCGCGTGTCGGCGTACTCCGCCCAGCGCGTGGCGCAGATGAGGCCCACGTGCTTGGATCCGGCCTGGTGATGGCGCCACGTATCCTTAGCGGGCACGTCGATATCAAAGCCGTGATGCCCGTGATGCTTGAGCGAACCCACGCGCAGGCCGCGGCGAGTGAGCTCGGCTATGACCTTCTCGACGAGCGTGGTCTTGCCCGAGTTTTGGTAGCCGATAAACGCGATCGCGGGGACGGCCGGTGTCGGAGCTGCGGGCGCGACGGCGACGGGTGCGCTTGCGGGCGCGGCGCCGTCAGCGGCCACGGCCTCAACGGCAGCGGCCTGACGCTCTGCGCGATCCCATATGCCCGATCGGCCGCCCTCCTTGTGCAGCAGGCGCACGTCGACGATCTCCATGCCGCGATCGACCGCCTTGCACATGTCATAGATCGTAAGGCACGCGGCACTCGCGCCGGTCAGGGCCTCCATCTCGATACCCGTCTTGCCCGTTACGCCGGCCGTAACCAGCACGTGAAAGCCAACCTGCCCGTCCGCGCGCGCCGGCGCCCAGCCCTCGGGCACGTCCTCGACAGGCGTCCCCGCCGCAGCGATGGGCGCAATGTCGCACTTGCTCTTGGTAATAAGCAACGGATGGCACATGGGAATGATGTCGCTCGTGCGCTTGATGGCCATGATGCCCGCCACGCGCGCGCAGGCAAGCACGTCGCCTTTTTTGGCGCGGTCCTGCAGCACCATGGCCTGCGTCTCGGGATGCATGAGGATGGTGCCCTCGGCGATGGCGATGCGATGGGTCTCGGCCTTGTCGGACACATCGACCATGCGCACCTCGCCCTTGGCGTCCACATGCGTCAGCTCGTCGCGACGGGCGTCACGGGCGGGCTCGGCTGCAGCGCTGGCAGACGGCTGTGCGGACGCGTCGGCGTTGCCAGCATTCGCCGCAGCCGTGACTTTGTGGGCAGACATCGCGGCCCTGCGAGCGGCCTTGGTGGCATCGGCGTACCTGCTCTTGGCCATATGATCATCCTCCGATTTGGGACATAAATCGTTGCGTGCCCTCAATTATCGCGTGTTCCTGCGGTTTGTGGGCCACGGCATCGCGCCAAATCGAAAGTACCTGCATATCATCACCACGGCGCAGGGCGTCGCGCACCGAATACTCGGCATCACTGAACAGGCACGGACGCACGTTACCGTCGGCCGTCAGGCGCAGACGGTTGCAATTCGCGCAAAAATGGTTGGACATGGCGCTGATGAAGCCGACCGTTCCCGCCGCGCCCGGAAAGTGCCAATAGCGCGCAGGGCCCGCGCCGGCAGGAGCGTCGTTGATGTCGAGCGGCTCGAGCTCGCCCAGACCAACCGCGGCGGCCCCGGCATTGATGCGCGCCCGCAGCTCGTCGCTCGGAACGGTGTCACTCGCATCCCACAGCTCGGGATTGAGCGCGGGCGCATGCGGGTCCACGGCGCAATGCGAGCTCGTGCGCTCGTCGCCAATGGGCATGTATTCGATAAAGCGCAGGTGGATGGGGCGGTCGACGGTCAGCCGCGCAAGGGCCGCCACATCTTGGTTGAGTCGGCGCACCACAACGCAGTTGACCTTAACGGGCTCAAAGCCCCAAGCCAGCGCCGCGTCGATGCCGGCCATGGTCTGTTCGAGCCGACCCAGACGCGTGATCTTTCCAAACAGCGTAGGGTCGAGCGTGTCGAGCGAGATGTTGACGCGGTTAAGCCCGGCATCTTTGAGCTGCGGTGCCAACTTGGGCAGCAGGGCACCATTGGTGGTGAGCGAGATGTCCTCGATCTGCGGGATCGCGCGGATGTCACGAATGAGCGGAATGATACGGCGGCTGACCAGCGGCTCGCCACCCGTCAGGCGCACGCGGCGAATGCCCTCCCCCGCTACCAAGCGCACAAAGCGGGCGATTTCCTCGGCGCTGAGCAGCTCGTCGTGTGCGCGAGGCGCCACGCCATCGGCCGGCATGCAGTAAATGCAGCGGAAATTGCACTTGTCGGTAACGGCAATACGCAGGTAGTTGATATCGCGGCCAAAGCCGTCATGTTGCACGTGCCCGTCCACGCAGGCCTCCCCTCACGCGGCGTTTTATTCTTCGGAAAACATAATACCCCACGGGAGAATCACGCCGACACCCGTACGACAGGACAGGTCGCTTCGAGCAAAACGAACTTCCCAAGCCCATCCTCAACACACAGACCATCACAACATTCGATGCTTTTCCCGTTTTTGGCAAAAAACGTCGAATGTTGTGATGGTTTGTCTGCCCGCGGCACCCCGTAGAAGGACCAAAGCGCCCCTAAATGTCGCCGTCCCAGTGCCGAATCACGAATTCTCGCAGGTCGTTCTGCCGCTTTTGGAATGCTTCGCTTCAGTCGCACTTGAGGCCCATAGCGAGTGCGATGGCGTTCATCGCCCGGTGCAATTGCAGCTGGTGGGCAAACTGAGTCCCGGTGAGGACGATCATCCTAAAGCCCAGCGCGCTCAGCACGGTCATACGCTCCGCATCCGACGCGCTGCGCTGTTTATCAAGATGGTCCGAGCCGTTATATTCAATCCCCGTACCGCTCGCAGGCGCATATACGTCGATCTCGAAATACCCGGCCTTTGCGAGATACTTGAACTCGTTGGGAACATCGACCCGATGGTTGAGCTCGATCTTGACGTATCCCAGCCCTCCCTGGGAACGTTTCGCGACGACCATGATTGCGGTGGCCGTCTCCATGGGCGATCGCGCGCCATCGTGCACGCGTTTGAGCACGGCGGCCGCGCGTATGGCCCCCTGACGAGATCGGTTCTCATTGCAATAAGCAATCAAATCGGCAACGGTATACCTCTGCCCCATCTCGATATAATCGCCTGTCGACAGATGATTCAAATGGTATCGGGCACAGATTTCGTAGCCATATTCCAGCTGCTCGGGCTCGCTCATCCACGAACCCGCTTGGACAAAACACATGACCTCATCAACCACCAGAAGGCCCTCTGCCACCTCGATAAGATGACCTGGAGGTACCGGCGCCCCAAACACGTGGCACCTAAATCCAGCCGGCGTCGAGCGCTCAAAATCGAAGTTGACGAGCGTGTCGATATGATCAAGCTCCTCTCGTGGAATACCAAGCGAAACCAGATAGTCGGTAACGATCCCAACTGCCGTTGAAGCCCTCAGCCCCTTGGCATCGAGTCCCAATTTGGGCAGGCTCGCGGTCGACTCCGCCTCGTTAGCAAGCGAGTCCTCATCGTATAGGCTGCTTGCTCGCGAGAGCGGCTCGGACGGGCGCGCCACGTTGTGGTACAGCCAGGCAGTCTTATGGGACAGGACGATCGGCAGGTCCATGAGCCCTCCAATGGAGTCGGATAACCAACCTTATTCCCCTGCCCACGGGTCCGCACACCTTCGTGCGCAAGAAAGCGATTCCACCCGATCGAGTGGTAGAAAAACCATCGCAACATTCGATGCTTTTCCCGATTTTGGCAAAAAACGTCGAATGTTGTGATGGTTTGAGGCGAGGTGAGGGGGCACGGAGGGCCAAAGCATCGTGCTCGAACGGGTTAATCCAACTCTTTTAAGCCACGCGCCAGCTGCCAGTACTCGCCGTGCTGGGCGAGCAGCTCTTCGTGGGTGCCGCGTTCGATAATGCGGCCGTGTTCGAGGACCATGATGGCGTCGGCGTCGCGGACGGTGGACAGGCGGTGCGCGATCATAAACGTGGTGCGGCCGCGCATGATGCGGTCCATACCGCGCTCGATGAGCTTTTCGGTACGCGTGTCGATGCTCGAAGTGGCCTCGTCCAGGATGAGCACCGGCGGATCGGCGACGGCCACGCGCGCAATGGCGAGCAGCTGGCGCTGGCCCTGCGACAGGTTGGCGCCGTCGGCCGTGACCGGCGTGTCGTAGCCTCTAGGCAGGCGGCGGATAAACGAATCCGCGCAGGCGGCCTCGGCAGCGGCGCGCACTTCCTCGTCGGTCGCGTCGAGCTTGCCAAAGCGGATGTTCTGCGCAATGGTGCCGCTAAACAGGTGCGTGTCCTGCAGCACAATGCCGAGCGACCCGCGCAGGCTGGCCTTGGCAATGTGCTTGACGTCGATGCCGTCGTACGTGATCTCGCCGTCATCGACCTCGTAGAAGCGGTTGATGAGGTTGGTGATGGTCGTCTTACCGGCGCCTGTGGAGCCCACAAACGCGATCTTTTGCCCCGGCTTGGCAAACAGGTTGAGATCCGTGAGCACACGGGTGCCTGGCACGTAGGAAAAGTCCACGGCATGGAAGCGCACGTCGCCGGCAAGTGGGACCAAGCCGCACGTGAGCTCGGTGCCGTCGGCAGCCACCGCACGGCCCGACTCATCAACGGCAGCCACATCATGCAGGTGCCCGTACGCGCCCACGCCCTGGCCCTCGGGAATCTTCCATGCCCACGCGGCGTCGCCCGTCTGCACCAGCTCCACGCAGCCCTCGTCCACCTCGGGCTCAAGATCCATGGCGGCAAACAGGCGCTCGGCACCGGCCAGCGCGTTGAGCAAAAAGTTGCCCAGCTGCGTGAACTGGTTGATGGGCATGGCGGCCTGGCGTACAAAGACCAGGTAACTTGCAAGCGCGCCCACGTCGGCGAGCCCCTTGATGCAGAGCATGCCGCCCGCCACGGCGACGATGGCGTAGTTGGCATAGCCGATCACCACGGTCATGGGCACCATCGAGTTGGCGTAGGCCTGCGCGGCACCACCGGTGCGGCGCAGGCCTTGGTTGCGCGCGTCAAAACCAGCCACGTTGGCTTGCTCGTGATTAAAGACCTTGATGACCTTTTGACCCGAGACCATCTCTTCGATATATCCGTCCAGGTCGCCAAGCGATGCCTGCTGGGCGGCAAAGAAACGCTTAGAGCGCGTGCCCGAGTAGCGCGCATACAGCACAATGGCCGCATCGCACACGAGCGTGATAATCGTGAGCTGCCAGTTGAGGATGATGAGCATGGCCGTGGTGCCGACCACCTGGATGATCGCCTGAATCACGTTGGCAAAGCTGTTGTTGAGCGCCTCGGAGACGGTGTCGACGTCGTTGGTAAAGAAGCTCATGATGTCACCCGAGCGCGTGCTGTCGAAGTAGCTCAGCGGCAGCGTCTGAATGTGGGCAAACAGGTCGCGGCGGATATCGGACACCACGCGCTGGGCCGCGCGCACCATAATCTGCGAGTAGCCCAGAGCCGAGAGCACGCCCGCGGCGTAGATGGCAGCGGTAAAGATAACCTGCTTAGCGAGCAGTTCCTCGCCGCCCGTTGCCAAACCGTTGACGATGGGGCGCACCATGTAGGTACCGGCAAGGCTTGCGATGGCCGCAACAGAGGCAAGCACACCCACTGCGAGCAGCGAGAACTTGGCGTGACCCATGTAGGAGAGCAGGCGGCGGAGCGTCTGCGCCAGATTGGCGGGACGGGCCTGAGCGGATGTCTTAGGCATGGCGCTCACCCCCTTCCGTGGCTTGAAGTGATCCGCTGGGGCCAGACGAAGACGGGGCATTTGCGCCGTCTGCGACGTCCGCATCCCCCGCAAACTCCATCTGCGAGGCATAAATCTCCTGGTAGATGTTGTCGCCCGCCAGCAGTTCCTCGTGCGTGCCCACGCCGTGGACACGACCGTCGTCCAACACCACAATGCGATCGGCATCCATGACGCTCGCGATGCGCTGGGCGATGATGAGCACGGTCGTATTGGGAATCCGAGCGATGTGCTCGCGAATCTTAGCGTCGGTCGCCATATCGACCGCGCTGGTTGAGTCATCAAAAATGAGCACGCGCGGATGCTTGAGCAGCGTGCGCGCAATGCACAGGCGTTGCTTCTGGCCGCCCGAAACACCGGCGCCGCCTTGGCCCAACTCGCCGTCCAGCCCGCCGATGCGATCCAGGAACTCGTCCACGCATGCCGCCCGGCAGGCCGCGAGAAGCTCATCGTCCGACGCCTGCGGATTGCCCCACTGCAGGTTCTCGCGCACGGTACCCGTAAACAGCACGTTCTTTTGCAGCACGATACCCACGGCGTCGCGCAAGGTAGCCAAGTCGTAGTCGCGCACGTCGTGTCCGCCCACAAGCACGGTGCCCTCGGTGGCGTCGTACAAGCGCGCAATCAGCTGCACAAGCGAACTCTTGCCCGAGCCCGTGCCGCCGAGCACGCCCACCGTGGAGCCTGCTTCAATGCAAAGGTCAATATGCTCGAGCACATCCTCGGCTGCATCCGCGCGGTATTTAAAGGAAACGTCGCGAAACTCGATGCTTCCGTCGGCCACCTCGTGCACGGCAGCGGCAGCGTCGGGCGCCTGGATAAGCGAACGCTCGTCGAGCACCCGCGAGATGCGTTCCACGCTGGCAAGTGCGCGCGTGAGCAGCAAAAACACGTTGGAAATCATCATGAGCGAGTTCATGATCAGCAGCACATAGCTCATAAAGCCCGTGAGCGAGCCCACGCCGAGCTCGCCGGCAAGAATCATGCGCCCGCCGATCCACAGAATGGAAAGCGCCGCCACGTACATCGACAGCTGAAACACCGGCAGGTTGAGCACGGCGTTGCCAAAGGTCTTCGTCGCGGTGCGCGCAAGCTCGGTATTGACGGCATCGAACTTGGCCTCCTCGTGCTCGGCACGCACGTACGCCTTGACGGCGCGCACGGCGGTGAGGTCCTCCTGCACCACACCGTTGAGATGGTCCATCGTGGTCTGCAGCTGGCGGTAAAGCGGACTGACGCGATAGGTGATAACGCCCAGTACGATCGCCAACACCGGCAGGATGATCGCGAATACCGTAGCAAGCGGACGCGACAGCACCAGCGCATAGACCAAGCCGACGATGAGCGTCACGGGGCCGCGCACCATGGGGCGGAAGCCGTTGCCGATAGCGTTCTGAATAACAGTGATGTCGGTGGTCATGCGAGTGACCAGCGAGCTGGCGTCGTAGTTGTCCAGATTGCCAAAAGCGAGCGTCTGGATCTTGCGATACTCGGCCTCGCGCAGGTTAGCGCCCAGCCCCGAGGCAACGCGGGCGGACGTGCGTGCATAACCTAAGCCAAGTACCAGCGAACATGCGGCGCATACCAGCATATACGCGCCCTGCAACAGCATGTAGTTGATGTCGCCCGCGGGCACGCCTACATCGATGATATTTGCCATGATGACCGGGATAAACAGCTCGAGCGCCGTCTCGGCCGTCACAAAGAGCACGCCGAGCATGGCATCGCGGCGGTATGCCCCCAGATAGGAAAACAGAATCTTGAGATTGCGCACGCAGGTTCATCCCCCATCAAACGTTGTTCGCAAACCCACGTATTATGGCGCGCCGTGCGGCGGTGTCAAGTGTTCCGAAATCGATTTCTGCAAGGCTAGTGCAGGCACCAAGCTCGCAGGACGCGCCCCTGTATTCAATTAGAAATGAACGCGAGCGTGACTTTTTCGCCCTGCTGCCAATACAAACCTTGACTCTACAATCGTTGTAGGGTTTTCACTACACTGGTACGTAAACGACCCAAGCCAGAAAGTGCCCCGCCCATGGAACACGACCTCACACGCGGCAATGTCCTCAAGACCATCGCGGTCTTTGCCCTGCCCTATATGCTCTCGTACTTTTTGCAGATGCTCTACGGCATGGCCGATCTGTACATGATGGGGCAGTTTAGCGGCGCTGCCGGCATCACCGCCGTGGGCAACGGCGCACAGACGCTCTATATCATTACCGTGACACTCGTTGGTCTGGCCATGGGAACGACGGTCATCGTCGGCCACGCCGTGGGCTCGCGCCGCTTCGATCGCGCCGAGACCGCCATCGGCAATACCATCACGCTCTTTATGGGTGTCTCGGTGGTACTGGCCGCTGTCCTGCTCGCGCTTTGCCCGCAGATCGTGGCGCTCATTGGCACTCCCGCCGAAGCCGTCGAAGGCACTGCCGCCTACCTGCGTATCTGCTTTATCGGCATTCCCTTTATCGCCGCGTACAACATTCTTTCGGCCATCTTTCGCGGGCTAGGCGATTCGCGCTCGCCCATGTACGTAATTGGCGTGGCATGCATCATCAACATCGCGCTCGATTTTCTGTTTATCGGCCACATGGGGCTCGGCCCCGTGGGCGCGGCGCTCGGCACGGTGACCGCGCAGACAGCCAGCGTTGCCCTCGCGCTCGTGTGGCTCAAGAGCCGTCGCACAAACATCCACGTTAAGCGCAGCAACCTGCGCCCCCAGCCCGAGGTGCTCGGCAGCATTCTTAAAATCGGCGTGCCCGTGGCTGTGCAGGACGGCTGCATCCAGGTGGCGTTTATGTTTATCACCGTCATCGCCAACCACCGCGGCCTGGTCGACGCCGCCGCCGTGGGCCTGGTCGAAAAGATGATCAGCTTTTTATTCATTGTGCCGAGTTCCATGGGTGCCACCGTCAGCGCGCTCACGGCGCAAAACGCCGGCGCGGGCAAGGGCGACCGCGCGCGTCAGGTACTCAAGGACGCCATGACGATCTCGGTGGTGTACGGCTGCCTGATCACGGTGCTGATGTGGCTGGTGGCGCCGACGTTTATTGGCTTTTTTGCCAAGGACCCCGCGGTGGTCGCGGCCGGTACCGGCTATATGCGCAGCTATATTTTCGACGCAATCTTTGCCGGCATCCACATTTGCTTTAGTGGCTTTTTCGCTGCATACGGCAAGAGCTACATCGGCTTTGCGCACAACGTGCTGGCTGTGGCACTCATTCGCGTGCCGGGCGCGTGGCTGCTGTCGAACGCCTATTCCGACACGCTGTTCCCCATGGGTATCGCCTCGCCGTGCGGCTCGATTCTGTCGGCGGTCATCTGCGTGATTGCATTTACCGTGCTCAACCGCCGCGGAACTTTTGACAAGCTGATGGCGTAGCGGGGCAACGCGAAATCGCCCTTATCGACGACATCATCAGCGATGACCCCGCGACCTACGTGACGCAGATCACGGTGCCGGTTGCCCCAGCAAAGTAAGAACCGACCGGAAGGCATCGTGCTTCCGGGCGGTTCTTCAATTTGGCTATCGATGCCTTACGCCTCTGGCACCTGACCAGTAGCCAAGATCTGCTCGAGTGCGTCCTCATCCAGTACGGGTACACCCAGCTGCTCGGCCTTGGTAAGCTTGGAGCCCGCTTTAGGGCCGGCGACCAGATAACTCGTCTTCTTTGACACACTGCCCGAAACCTTAGCGCCGAGCACCTTGAGCGCCGCACCCGCCTCGTCGCGCGTGCGGTTGACGAGCGTGCCGGTGAGCACGAAGGTCAGACCCGCAAGCGGCTGTGCGTCGGCAAGCTCGCCCGCCACGCCAGCGTCGGCTGCGGCCTGTGCATGCGCGGCGCCCAAGTCGACCTCGAGCGACAGGCCCGCCTGACGCAAGCGCTCCAGCACGGCGAGGTTCTCGGGCACGGCCAGGAACTGCTTGACGCTCGCCGCAATCTTGGGACCGATGCCCTCGCACTCGGCGATATCCTCTTCGCTCGCCAAGATGAGCTTGTCGATCGACAGAAACCGCTCGGCGATGACCTCGCCCACGCTTTTGCCCACGTGGCGGATGCCTAGGGCAAACAGCACGCGACCGAGTGGCTGGCTCTTGGACTTATTGAGCTCGGCGATGATTTTCTCGGCCGTCTTGAGGCCTACCGGAATGGGGTCGCCCTTCTTGACGCCCTTTTTGCTGTTGGAGCTGGCATAGGTGCGCCCCGTGTCCAAGCCGGCGATGTCGTCGACTGTGAGCTGGTAGAAGTCCGCGACATCGTGGATAAGGCCGGCGGCGATCATCTTGTCGACGATTTCGTCGCCCAGGCCGTCCACGTCCATGCAACCGCGGCTCACCCAGTGGAGCAGGCGCTCCTTGAGCTGTGCGGGGCAGTCGATGGACACGCAGCGGTAGGCCACCTCGCCGTCCTCGTGCACCACGGGGCTGCCGCACACGGGGCAGACCTCGGGCATGTGCCAGTCGACCGAATCGGCCGGGCGTTTGTCGAGCACCGGACCCACGACCTCGGGAATCACGTCGCCCGCCTTGTGCACGATGATGGTGTCGCCCTCGCGCACGTTTTTGCGGCGGATCTCGTCGATGTTGTGCAGCGTGGCGCGCGCGATGGTAGAGCCGGCGACCGTCACCGGGTCGAACTCGGCGACCGGCGTGAGCACACCGGTGCGGCCCACCTGGATGCGAATTTCGCGCAGGACGGTCTGCTTTTCCTCGGGCGGGAACTTAAAGGCAATGGCCCAGCGCGGCGCGCGGGCGGTAAAGCCCAAGTCAAGCTGCTGCTGGAAGCTGTCGACCTTTACGACCACGCCATCGATGTCGTAGTCCAGGTCACCGCGATGCTCGAGGGCCTGGGCGCAGAACTCGTGGACCTCGGCCGGCGTGGCGCAGCGCGCCACGTTGGGGTTGACGCTAAAGCCGGCGCTACGCAGCCAGTCCAGAAACTCACGCTGGCTGTGGACGTGCAGCGGATCGGTATCGGCGATGGCGTAGATAAAGGTGGCCAGATCGCGGCGCGCCGTGACCTTGGGATCCTTTTGACGCAGGCTGCCGGCGGCGGCGTTGCGCGGGTTGGCGAAGGGGTCGCGGCCCTCGGCATCGGCCTCGTCGTTCAGGCGCACAAAGCTGCCCTTGGGCATGTAGACCTCACCACGCACTTCGATGGTACGCTCGCGGTCGGCGCCCATGTGGGCGAGCGCCGGCTCGGACAGGTGCATGGGCACATCCTTGATGGTACGGACGTTGAGCGACACATCCTCGCCCGTGGTGCCATCGCCACGTGTAGCGGCGCGCACAAAGGTGCCGTTTTGGTAGGTAAGCGCCACGCCCAGACCGTCGATCTTAAGCTCGCAGGTATAGGTGACGCTGCCGGCACCGAGCGCATCCTCGGCGCGCTGGAGCCACGCGTCGAGTTCGTCCAGGTCCATGGCATCGTCCATGGAGTACATGCGTGCCATATGCGTGACCGGCGTAAACTGCTCGCTCACGTAGCCGCCCACGCGCTGGGTATAGCTGTCGGGCGTCACCAGGTCAGGATAGGCCGCCTCAATCTCCTGCAGCTCAACGAGCATTTTGTCGAAGGCGGCGTCCGTGATCTCGGGTGCGTCGAGCATGTAGTAGCGGTACGCGTGGTAATCGAGCTCGTGACGTAGCTCGGCCGCACGCGCCGCCGCCTGGGCACGGGCATCGGTCGGTGCGGTGGCATCCGCGCTCGCGGGCGTTTCGGTATCGATGTCCACACCGTCACCAAACAGGCTCGATTGCTCCATAGCGGCACTCCTTCGCTCGTTTTCAAACGGATACTAGAGTACCACCGGTCACGATGGGGCCGAATAGCGGTCTCAAACCGCACCGAATCGGCAGCCGCCAGACTGGGGTGGATCGCGCGTTCAAACCATGCCCTTGCCGTTTCTAAATGATCCGTTCTCCTCCGTCCCCAAGGGATCAATAAGAAAAGAGGGGACTGTCCCGCGTTGGCGGGACAGTCCCCTCTGGCTTCGATATGTGCAATACGGTTCGTTAGAAACCCTGACCGTTGCCCTGACCCTGACCCTGCTGGCCAAGCAGCTCCTCCAGATACTGGCGCAGCTGCTCGTCGGTAATACCGCCGTTGCCGGTATCGGTCGCGCTGTCGTTCTGCTGCTGGTTCTGCAGCTCCTCGTCGGAGCCCAGCTCAACCGTGACCTTCTTCTCTTCCTTGCCGCGCATGAGCGTGATCTCGACCTTCTCACCCACCTCGTGGCTGCGCAGTGCGATGATCAGGCCATCGGCGCTCGAAATCTCATCGTCGCCCAGCTTGGTGATGACGTCGCCCTCCTGAATGCCGGCCTTGGCGGCAGGACCGTCCTCGACGACGCTCGCCACGTACGCGCCGCTATCGGTGCTCAGCTTGTTGGTGCGGGCGTTAAGCGCATTGACGCTCGAAAGCGTGGCGCCCATGTACGGATGCACCGGCGTCTTGCCGTCGATAATCTGGTCGGCGATGTTCTTGGCATAGTTGACCGGAATGGCAAAGCCCACGCCCGAGCTGGAGCCCGAATAGCTCTCGATGAGCGAGTTGATACCCACGAGCTCGCCGTTGTCGTTAACGAGCGCGCCGCCGGAGTTGCCCGGGTTGATGGCGGCATCGGTCTGGATCATGTTGGCATAGATGGTGTTACCGTTGGTAGAGCTCATGGCCGTGGAGCGATACAGCGCCGACACGATGCCCGTGGATACAGATTGCTCGTTGCCGAACGGCGAGCCGATCGCCATGACCCACTCGCCCACGTTGAGCTTGGAGGAGTCCCCGATCTCGATCGGGGTGAGCTTGGAGGCGTCGGCGTCCTTGAGCTTGATGACGGCAAGGTCGCTCGAAGCATCGTTGCCCACGAACTCGGCCTCGTAGGTGGTGCCGTCGTCCATGGTCACCACGTACTGATCGTAGCCATCGACCACGTGGTTGTTGGTGAGGATATGGCCCTCGGTATCGAGCACAACGCCCGAACCAACGCTGCCCGAGTTGTCCGACTCGTCGGCAGACTGCGAAAGCGAGCCATTCTGGCTGCCGCTCGAAGTGGCGGTAATGGAAACCACGGAGGGCAACGCCTTGGCAGAAACGGCCTCGGCCAGCGTGGTGTCCTCGGAATCAATCGTAATCTTTTGCGTCGATGAACCCGAAGCACCCGCCGTCACGGCATTCTTTCCGCCGCCAATGTTGAGCGTGCCGCTCATAATGAGCGCAATGACCAGCAGGGCGCCGCAGGCACAACCGGCAAGCGCCGTAATAAAGATCGGCAGCTTTTTGGTCTTAGTCTTGACCACTGTGTGCTTGTTTACAACCTGCTGGCTGCCCAGCGGCTTTCCGGTCTGCGTGTCGTAGGCCTGCACGTAGGGAATGTTGCTGTCGGCAGGCGTCGACTCTACCTGCACACGCGGCTGCTGTTGGGTCTCGCCGGCGTTGCCCGCATCCTGGGGACGCTGGGAATCGTTCTCGCTCATAGCTGCGATCCTTTCGTCAAATAACCAAAGGCCCGCCAAACATGTGGCGGGCCATCATTGTTCACGTTGAGTTGTACCCCAAGCTGGGCAGTCCCGAGCACTAGATGCCAAGATTTCAGCTTTGCTTAAGTAATGACATGCTTATAGGCCAATTCGTTTTATGCCGTCATGTCTATTCGATATAGCAGTCGATAGCAAAACTATATGTTGAATCGTTAATAAAGTCTGTAATCGTCGCGCCCATACCCGATCCGCACGTCCACTTATCCTTCTCCGCATCGTATGGCGTTGGCCCCCACCCCGTTTCATATGATGCTTCGCTTTCTGTGAAGTAGTTCATCACATATTTATCTTTCTGCATGAGCGCATACCAAGCGTTTGCATACATCACAAGCGGATCGGTTTGAATTATCGAATATTTTCCTGACCGAATTGCAATGCTTTGCCCATCTTCAGAATATTCAACAACAATCTCAATCTTTGCCAACACCGGCAGTGAATCATCTGACTCCCTATGAACCGTCACCAAATTCTTAGTTGCCGCTCTTGTCAGGGACGCTGCACCGTCATTATTCCTGTTTATGCTGCCAACAGCCATTTTTCTATTTCCGGCACCCAAGACATCTTTGCTTCGCCCCGAGGACACAATAACCCCAGCCTCATTCCGAACTATCATGTCGGTCACAAGCGTCAATCGTTTTTGCGCATTCGTAAGCTGCGCAGCGTTGGCCCCTCTCGCCCCAGCAAACATAACAGCTCCTGATGCCAAGACGAATAGCTGTCTTCTGTTGATCATTCCTCTCGCTCCTCACCGATTTAGTTAACTTTTTCCATATAGTAGGGATGCAAAGTTTCCTCTTCTAAATTGGCATCACTTGCGAAGAATAGAATCCATTTCTCTCCCGCCTTCAGCCCTGAAGCAGTTCCGGTATTAAAGTAACTACGGATATCAATCTCTTTCCGCCCTCCGCTTGACACGAGAGCCTCAAATTGTCCGTTATGAATATCCGACAGCGTCTGTACTTCAACTGAAATATGTTCGTCATCTTTTCCACCGACGACCGAGGGGCTCGGTTGATAGGCCGCGACAACCAATATCCCAAGAAATGCGCAAAGAAGCCCCAGCGTTTTACGTATGCGCTTTCTATCATCTTCGCCGTCACTCTCCACAATACGTCCCTTCATGCGATATATAAATCGTTGTGTCATATGGAAGAAAACGCAGCTGATTGAACCAACCATCCCAGACAACAAGCATATATTTCTTATCATTTGAATATGTATTATGCATAGCCACATATCCCGCAACAGCCATCGCATGAGCGTCATGGCTTGAACTGAGAGTCCCAGAAAAGATACTGAGATTTCCAGAATCTGCAGTTGCCCTGAAAGAATCCCAAGATGGATACCAGGCAAATGATGTCTCAAGCCTTTTCCCGCGCCTAGCACAGAACTCCTTAATAGCCGGGGCAGCATTTGGAGATGGAGTCTCTCCTTGGGTAAAGTAAAGGCCCGTAGCTTGATCGAATGACTTATTTGGTTTGCCGGATGTTCCCGATAACTGCCAAAGCTCATGATATAAGTCTGGCAATTTGAGCCGGTTTAGCGTTACATAATGGCTGCTTACCGCAAACATCGCAGACACATCGCAAGCATAGGTCCCCGTTTCTTTAATAACCTCTGATTGTGTAGGCGTTATCATCCCTGAAATAGTTTTACTTGCGTCAATGACATATCCTTGTTTATACAGGTCTTTGGGCACTACGAAAACATCCTCGAACCTGCTTGGAGATCCGCTGCGGCTATTTCCCACAGAAAACACCGCTGTTGACCGGCATCCCTTCTCATCTAAAACAACGTTATTATCCAGATCTGCAATACCAAAAGACAGCTCGTCAAATTTCAAAGCAACGATGTCATCTTGGGATGCGAGAAGGGCTATTTCATCGCTTGTATTCTCAATGGGCATAGGGGCGTTCGGAGCCAAGCAGTATTCGCTGATCCACCAAGATCGCTCTGAATCAAATACGACGTAGCCATAGTTAACGTCATCCCGCTTCGCGCGAACGATATACCCGATTGATTCCCCATCGGAATTCACCATTTTTACTGGGTCACAAGCGGTCACCGGCTCATCCGATACGTCATCAAAGAAAGCTTGCGCTTGCTCCACAGCTATTTGCGGTGTGACACGAACCAAGTCGTCGTCTCCAAAAACCAACCTTGGAGACATCAGGGCGGCAAGCAATACTATGAATCCGACAATCACCTTTCTCGAATAACGCATTTCTTCCTCCATCCGTGCAGTAGGGAGATACGGTAACTAAATGATATTCGTGAGATAGTGCTATACGTTTGATATTGTTTTTACTGACACACTTTAAATCGGTGAAAGGTCTTCTTTTTCGCCCTAAACGAGAAAAGGGTACTGGAGAAATCTCCGGTACCCTCACATTCCTCTATTTACTTGCTAGTCCTTAAACAGATAGCCCACGCCGCGGACGGTGGTGATGTGTGCCGCGATCTGCGGGCCCACCTTGGAGCGGATGCGTCGAATGTGCACGTCGACGGTGCGCGTGCCGCCGCAGTACTCAAAGCCCCACACGCGGTGCAGCAGCACCTCGCGGCTGTAGGCGCGGTTGGGATGCGTCGCCAAAAAGCTCAGCAGCGAGTACTCCATCAGCGTCAGGTCGATGGGCTCGTTATCGAGTGTCACCTGGTAGGTAGCCAGGTTAATCTCGAGGTTATCGATATTGAGTACATCGTCGGCGGTAACGGTCTCCTCCTCGCCCATCAGGCGCTGCGCGCGAGCCTTGAGCTCGTTGGGTGTCGCCGTGGGGCATACAAAGTCGGCATGCGCGTGATTGGGCAGGCGCAAGGTACCGAGCGCCTCGTCGTCGACGATCACCAGCATGGGGACGCCGCCGCGATCGTCAAGCCACTTGGCAATCTGATCGATGCGGTCGCTGCGGATGCCATCGGAATCGAGGATCAGCAGGTCAAAGTCGTGCGCCGCAGTCGGCGAATCGGGGGTTGCCAGGCTCACCTCGACACCCAGGGTAGTCGTCAAGCTGCGGGCAAACTCGTGGAAGCGCGTCGTGCGCGCCATGAATAGGGCACTCTTTTCGGACATATCGGCCTCCAAAGAAATGAGCTCAATCGTACTGGGACAAGCCAGCGCGATTAGGAGTTCGCCAGGTAGTGCTTGATCTCCCACTCGGTGATCGTAGACTCAAACTTATGCCACTCGTCGCGCTTCTTTTTGAGGAAGAAGCTGTGGATGTGCTCGCCGAGGGCATCCTTCATAAACTGCGAGTCCTCAAACACGTCGAGCGCCTCTTTGAGCGAGCGCGGCAGCGGCGCGTAGCCGGCCTCGACCATCTGACGGTCGGTAAGCTTGAGCGTCTCGGCCGTGGCCTCGGGCGGGAGTTCCAGCTTGCGCTCGATGCCGTCCAGACCAGCCGCCAGCGTGACGGCGTTGACCAGGTACGGGTTGGCCATGGGGTCGGGACTGCGCAGCTCGATGCGCGTGGACAGCGGCTTGCCGGGCTTGTAGACCGGGATGCGGACCATACTCGCGCGGTTGCGCAGGCCCCACGTGGCGTACTGCGGCACGGAGTCGCCACCCGTGGTGATGCGCTTGTACGAGTTGACCGTGGGATTGGTGATGGCGCTGATCTCGCGCGCGTGCGCCAAGATGCCGGCCATGTAGTGCTTGGCGATTTCGGAGAGGTGGTACTTCTCGTCGTCCTCGCCCCAAAAGACGTTGTTGCCGTCGTGGTCGAACAGCGACTGGCACAGGAACATAGCACTGCCATCCTCACCCGCCAACGGCTTGGGCATAAAGGAGGCGTGGCAACCGCTCTCGTAGGCCTGCTGCTTAATGATGAGTTTGGCCGTTGTGATGGCGTCGGACATGCTCAGGGCCTCGGCGTGACGCAAGCTCATGCCGTGCTGCGAGCGGCCGGCGGCGTGGAAGGTGTACTCCACGGGCACGGACATCTTCTCGAGCGTGAGGACCGTGTTGCGACGCAGGTCGCGGGCGGCATCGCTCACCGAAAGATCGAAGTAGCCCACGTTGTCGAGCGGCTCGGGGGTGTGCTCGTCGGGGAAGTAGTAATACTCCAGCTCGGCACCCACGTTGAGCAGATAGCCAGCCTTCTCGGCCTTGCGGAACATGCGGCGCAGGGCATCGCGCGGGTCGCCGGCAAACGGCTTGCGATCGGGAGTGCACACATCGCAGAACACGCGGGCGACGCCGTTGTGGCTCGGGCGCCACGGCAGGATCTGGAAGGTCGAAGCATCGGGGAACGCCAGCATGTCGGCTTCCTCGGGCGTGGCAAAGCCCTCGATGGCGGAGCCGTCAAAGCCAATACCCTCCTCAAAAGCGACCTCGAGGTCCTCGGGGCTAATGGCAAAGTTCTTGAGGCGGCCGAGAATGTCGACAAACCACAGACGAACAAAGCGGATGTCACGTTGCTCTACGGAGCGGAGTACGTAATCGATGTTCTGCTGGTTCATGTCGCTCCCCTTTCTTTCGGGCGGGTTTCGACTGGTCTATATCGCAGATACTATCGCAGAAAAATGTTTCCGCAGGGTTAAAGCGTATCAAGCGCTCAAAAAACGTGTGCGAACAGGCAGTTGCGAACGAGTAGTCAGCGCGAGGTCGAAGCGCGGTGTTCGATGTGGCCGGGGACCTCGATGCGCTTGGGGGCGAGCTTTGCGGCATCGCCCACCGTGGTGGTAACGACGTCGATGCGCTCGGACAGGCGCTCGACTACGCGCTCGGCAATGGTGAGGGTGTCCTGCGCGGCCGTGGTCACACCGCCAAAGAGCACGTGGTTCCAGGGGTAATCGTCAAACGTCGCAATCTTGAGGCCAGCCGGCAACGAAGGTCCCAACTGTGCCAGCGCCTCGGTCAGGCGCAGGAAGACCAGACCGTTGACGGCAATGAGGCCGAGCTTTTTACCCGCATAGCCGCGGATGGTCTCGTCCAGGCGACTGACACCCGTGGCGCCACCGTCGGCCAGGGTGACGACCTCGCCCGCAAGACCGCGGCGCGAAAGCTCGTCGGCAAAGGCCTCGGCGCGCTCGCGACGCACGGGGCTGTCATCGCTTGCCTCGGTGAGCAGGCACAGGCGCTCGCTGCCAGCAGCGGCCAAGGCGTCTACCAGGCCGGCAACCAGCTCGCGGTTGTTAGAGGTCACCAGATCGATGCCATCGTCGGCAACATCGCGGTCGAGCAGCACGACGGGCAGGCGCCCCGCGGCCGCGGCGATTGCCTTGTCGTTGCCTCCGCAGGTATTGACGACCAGGCCGTCCACGCCGGCATCGATAAGTCTGGTGAGCGACTCTGCCTCCTTGGCGGGGTCGTTGCCGCTAATGGCCGTCATGAGCGAGCAGCCGCGCGCGGCGGCGCTGGCGGAAAGCCCTTCGAGCATGGCGCTGGAGAACGGGTTAGCAATGTCGGCCAAGATCACGCCGATGAGGTTGGTACGCGAGCTGCGCAGATTGCGCGCGGCGGCACGTGGACGATAGCCGGTGCGCTCGATAACTGCCGCGATGCGAGCACGGGTTTCCTCGGTCATCTGCCCGGGGCGGTTGTTGAGATAGCGCGAGACCGTGGCCGGGCTCACGCCCGCCTCGGCGGCAATGTCCTTGATTCTCATCTGCGCCATAGCGCACCCCGTTTCCCAATTGTCGGCAGTCTGAGCCATTTTAGGCATTTTTTTAAAAATCTCGCTTGCAAAACGCTGTAGGTGAGTATACTACAACTCGAAACGAAACCGATTTCGTAAACCGATTTCGGCAAGCGTTGGCACGGAGGTGCAAAGATGTACCCTACCGTCTTGGCACCTCCGTGCCAACGCCATATCAAAGGTGTACGCACGAGTAAGAAGGAGCTGCGCGACCATGGGTAAAACGGTTCTTACCTTCGGCGAGATCATGATGAGGCTCTCGCCCAAAGATCATCTGCGCATTGAGCAGGCGACCGAGTTTGATGTCCGCTACGGCGGCGCCGAAGCCAACACCGCGCTTTCCCTGGCCTACCAGGGTGACAAGGCAGCTTACGTCTCCGTTGTCCCGGCCAACCGTCTGGGCGAGTGCGCCCTGCGTTCGCTGAAGGTCTACGACGTCGATACCTCACGCGTCGTGCGCCAGGGCGACCGTCTTGGCTCCTATGTGTTTGAGGTCGGCGCCTCGCAGCGCGGCAACGGCTGCGTCTACGACCGCAAGTACTCTGCCATCAACATGGCCAAGCGCGACGTCTTTGACTGGGACGAGATCCTCAAGGGTGTCGATGTCTTCTACTTCTCCGGCGTGACGCCCGCCGTGTCCGACGAGATGGCCGCCGCCTGCAAGGATGCCCTCACCGCCTGCCGTGCCAAGGGCATCGCCACCGTGTGCGATGTGAACTATCGCGGCAAGATGTGGTCGCCCGAGAAGTCGCAGGCCACCATGAAGGAACTCCTGCCGCTCGTTGACATCTGCATTGCCAACGACGAGGACGCTCCTGCCGGCCTCGGCATGACCTGCGTCTCCGGCTCCCTTGCCCACGGCATCGAGGAGCGCGACACCTACGTCGAGATGGCCCGTCAGATCTGCGCCGAGTACGGTTGCAAGAAGGTCGCCTCGGTCGTCCGCAACATCTCCTGCGTCGAGCGCTCCATCTGGATGGGCATGCTCTATGACGCCGAGAGCGGCGAGCACTGGTTCTCCCCCGCCCACGACGTGCACGTGCTCGAGGGCGTTGCCGCCGGCGACGCTTTCAACGCCGGCCTCGTCCATGCCCTCATCAACGACTTTGACCCGCAAGACGCCGTCAACTACGCGATTGCGGCCTCGATCCTCAAGCTCACCATCAAGGGCGATTCCAACCTGGTGACCGCAGACGAGATCGCAGCCGTGGCATCCGCCGCCGACGGTGGCACCCGCGTCGCGCGCTAAGCCGTCCCCATTCCGCGGGCCGCAGCTTTCCATACCCATACCCCTGCGACCCGCTCCCCGATTCCTCCGGTCGGGCAAAACCACCAGTCCCATTCCGGTTTTGCCTGGCACTTCCTATACGACTGGTCGCGCAGCCGGTTTTGAAATTGCTTGTGACCCCAAGCAGTGCCTCCGATAACCAATCCAAAACCGGCTCATGACCAGCATATTTGGCAATCACGCGCCAGCGCGCGCCACACATCGAAAGGAACATCATGTTCGATCAGTTCTACACCACGCTTGAGTCTCTGGGCATCGTGCCGGTCGTCGTGCTCGACAAGGTCGAGGACGCCGCACCGCTCGCCCACGCCCTTATGGCAGCCGGCATGAAGTCCGCCGAGGTCACCTTCCGCACCGCCTGCGCCGCCGAGTGCATCGCCGCCATGGCCGAGGCCGAGCCCGAGATGTGCGTCGGCGCCGGCACTGTCCTGACCGTCGAGCAGGTTGAGCAGGCCCGCACCGCCGGTGCCAAGTTCATCGTCTCGCCGGGTTACAACGAGGACGTCGTGAAGCACTGCATCGACATCGACCTGCCCGTCCTTCCCGGCACCGTGACCCCCTCCGAGGTCACTGCTGCCGAGAATCTGGGCCTCAAGGTCACCAAATTCTTCCCCGCGGCTCAGTATGGCGGCCTCAACACCATCAAGGCCCTCGCTGCTCCGTTTGTCGGCCATCGCTTTATGCCCACCGGCGGCGTGAACACTGCCAACGTCGAGGAGTACCTGAGCTCCTCCGCCATCATCGCCTGCGGTGGCACCTGGATGGTCAAGCCCGCCCTGTTCGCCGACGGCGACTTCTCCAAGGTCGAGCAGATTGCCCGCGAGGCCATGGACGTCGTCAAGAAGGTCCGCTGCTAGGTTCAGCTCTCTATCGTGAAAGGGGGCGTGCCCTAGACCTCGCCTCCTTTCTTTTAAAGCGGCTCGGAAGCGCGCCGTTTCCGTCACGAGCAAGAACCAAAACCGTCTTGTATGCTGATAGAACGTGACGGAAGCGACACGCCCCCGAGCCGCTTTGCTTTCCCGGTCAATCAACCGACTCAACATAATCCAGTCCACCAAAACTGCTGCGGCGCCGTCTGGAGGAATGGACCCTTGCTTCCGGTCTTTTCCTCCAAGCGGCGCCGCAGCCTTTTCGTGCCCCGGCAGCGCCCCGGCACTTGCGGTGAAATACGGACTGCTTACGCCGCCAAAGCCGCAAAACAGTCCCTATTTAACCGCAACTAATAAAGAGGACGAATTAGATTGCCGAGTCTTTGGACAGCTCAAAGTAGTCGGGATGCAAGGCGATAACCGGGCCCTGCTCCTCGGGCATTAGATGTAGGTGCGTCTCTGCCAGGTAGCTCGCCGTGTCGGTATCGCCCTTCTTAATGGCCTCAAGAATCCGGCGATGTTGCCCACGGATCGGCTCCCAGTCCAGATCCTGCGACACCATACGCAACCAGTTGTATCGCTCAAAATGCGTGTTGACGCTCTTCATCCAATCCCACAACATGTGGCGGCCGGCAATCTCAAAACACGTCTCATGGAACAGGTTGTCCAGATCAAAAAAGCGACGCGTTTCGCTATGGTCGAGCGACTCGGACTCGGCAAGAATCTGCTCGAGCCGATGGTTTTGCTCGGGCGTGGCGGCAGAGCAGCATTTAATGAGCACGCTTCTCTCGAGTTTCTCGCGCAGGAAACAGGCGTTCTCGGCGCGCTCCATGCTGATTTTTGAGACATAGGTGCCGCTTTTGGGGCGGGTTTCCACCAGCTCCTGCTCACGCAGACGCACAAAGGACTCGCGAATGGGAGTGCGCCCGATTCCCGTCTCCTTTTCCAGACCAATCGCCGAAAGACGTGTGCCGGGCTTGAGCTCGGCATAGATGATCTTAGAGCGCAATGCGTTGTATGCCTGGTCTTGCAGGCTCTGATAATGCTGGTGCTGTTCCATAAAGCCCTCGGATAAAGCCCACGGTTTGTCGAATTTCATCACGTAATACTATCGCATCGACACGCCCCAGCTCCCAATCAGTCTTTTTGGGACGGGGCTCTTTTAGCTACCCTGGCCCGCAGATCGGCCCCCCTTGCCACAAAAGTGGCCCATCTACTACGTTAACACGGATAGCCTCGGCCATACCAAAAACCGTGAAAACAAAACCGCAGGTAAACAGCTTGTCGATTTTCGAAAAAACCGACTATGGTTGACCCCTGCGGCTTAAACGTAGTAGATAGGCCCTTTTCGTGGCGCAGCACTACTGCACCCCAAATTGGCACCCCGAGCCTGTTATAAGTTGCTGTGAAATACGGACGGTTGATAATCAAGGGTTGATAATCAAGGCGCGCTATATGGCTTGCTATATCTCACTTAACTTTGCTGTACGTCGCTATACTTTGCTATAAATTGACAATAATCGGCCCGTTACCATCCGGGATATAACGGACCCCAAGCCAACGCTGGCTTGGGGTCCGTCTTGTACCATGGCTCTTTTTGACTATGAGCGCTCGTATTTCGTGGCCCGCCCGGATCCCTGCCTTACGATTGCATTCCGTTCAAGCAGAGATTCGAGTGCCGCCAACGTCCGCATGCGGCTCAGCCCCGTCTGTTTTTCAATCTCGCTTCGCGACATAATTCGCCCGCCCGACAAGGCCTTGAGAACCTGGACCTCTTCCTCGGACCCTTCAAAGGCATCGGTAACGGGCAATGTGACGGCCACCATGCCGCCGCGAACATCAAAAATTGGTTGATTGATCGAATCGCGATAGGCACGTCTAATGCGCGCGATTCCCGTACCAAATTTCTCGATGTAATCCAGCTTTAAGAAGGCCTCTGCAACGATGGGGTTTCTGAGCACGGATATCTGCCCATACAGGTATTGTTCCGTCGTCAAACCGGCGGGCAGCGATCCGGGGGAGGTCACAACGACACGATCATCGTACAGGGCAATTTGAACGTTCGCTCGAACGTCCCACGTCCGATGCACCAAAGCGTTTGCAACAGCTTCGCGGAATGCCTCAAGAGGAATTCGATCGGTTTGGACGCGCTCCATCCCTTCGATACGCTCATAACGGTAGTAGCGTGCAAACATAGCCACCGCCCTGTCCACCTGCTCAATTGCGGATACATTTGTCGCCGCCTCGCGATCCAAGATCACATCCTCGGTATCGCCAAAACGGACGCAGTCGATGCCCGGAAAATCATTCTTATCCGCCAAAATCGCCGCAGCGTTGGTATAGCCGTCCTTGCCGAGCAAGCGAAGCGTGCGCATGATATCCGGCGTTAGCTCGGAAATGCCGAGATGTTCAACACACTTATGCTCGAGCGTGTGAAAACTCAAGTCCTGGCGAGCCGACGTGAGCGCGTCGAACGTTACGTTGCTGCCTTCGAGCGTCAGCCTGCCATACTCAAACCGGTCGACCTCCACCGTTGCCGAATCGTTTCGTCTGTAGGCCTTTCCCTTGCTTCGATAGGGTTTGTCCTGCCCCTCATAAACCGTAAGGATTACGGTCCCGTGTTTCTCATCGGGCTCAAGCGAGTAACGGGGCGCGGGATCAAGACTGTCGTTAATCATGTTCTCGATGCGCAGGCATTCTGCAACCGGATCCGCAAGGCCGACAGCCACGCCCTCGTCATCAACGCCAAACTCAATCTTGCCCGTCCCGTAGTTTGCATAGGCGCTCACCGTTTTAAGAAACGTCGGCGTAACGCTTTCCTTGTATTCGACTGTAGGGCTCTCTCTAACAACCATATGCACAACCCCCTCGTTTCGTACTATTCATGACCGTATTATAAGACGAAAACCGTTTGCGTACTGATTTATAGAAGACGAAAACGGCTTTCGTCTTGATTTGCGTACGGAATTAAGACGCATAATTTCGCTTTCGTATGGCTCAATGCCGGGCGCAGACTGTTTTCGTCTGTCAATACGTCTGCAATCCAAACGAAAAGAGCCCCGAGCTCGTATGAACTGCGGGCTCTTTGTGCCGCACATCTATGATCAGCTTAGTGCAAAGTAACCTGGCCCCCATGCACCAAGGGGTTGACTAGAGCTCGCAGGCGACCTTGTAGCCATCGCCGATGGCGTCGCGGATGTTGCCGCACTTGTTGGCATCGCCCAGCACGTGGGTGGCAACACCGGCTGCAGCCAGGTCGTCGGCCAGCTTGGTATTGGGACGATAGCCCATGGCAAGCACCAGCGTATCGGCACCTGTGATGGTGTGGACCTCTCCGTCCTTCTCGTAGCTGATGGTGTCCTCGGTGATCTCGGTCACCTTGGCCTCGGTCAGCACGTGGACACCCTTGGAGAGCATGCGCGTGATGAGCACCGCGCGACCGGCGCCGCCCTCGTTGGCAGCAAGCGTCTTGGTCATCTCGATGACGGTGACATCGCGATTGGCCGGCGACAGGTCGTTGACCAACGGGGCCAGGTAATCGGCCGCCTCGCAGCCAACGGTGCCGCCACCCACGATGACGATCTTCTTGCCCGGGAAAGCCTTGCCACCCAGCAGGTCGTCAGCCGTCATAACCTGCTTAAAGCCCTGCATGAAGGCCGGAGCGATGGGCTCGGCGCCATAAGCCAGGACAACCTCGTAACCTGCGTAGTCGCGCTGAATGTCCTCGGCCGAAAGTTCGGTACCAAAGGCGCATGTGACGCCGGCCTCGGCCAGGCGACGGTACTGATACTTGATCACGCGGGCGAGCTCCTGCTTTGCCGGCGGCACGGCCGCGATGCGCATCTCGCCGCCCGGCTCATCCTGCTTGTCCACGAGTACCACGTTGTGGCCGCGCTTGGCGGCAATGTAGGCTGCCTCCATGCCCGCAGGACCAGCGCCCACAACCAGTACATTCTTGGCCTCGGCGGCAGGCTCGTAGCCGGCCTCGTCGCGCTCCACGTCCGGGTTGACGGTGCAGGAGATGCGCTTGCCAAACATGATGCCGTTCAGGCAGCGCAGGCAACCGATGCAGGGACGGATCTCGTCGGCGTTACCGGCAGCCGCCTTGTTGCAGAACTCGGCATCGCACAGATTGGCGCGACCCATCATACAGATGTCGGCAGCGCCGTCCTCAATCAGCTCCTCGGCAATCCAAGCCTCGTTGATCCGGCCGACGGTGGCGACGGGAATGTTGACGTGCTTTTTAATCTCGCGCGAGCAGGCGGCGTGCGAGGCTTGCTGCGTGCCGGCGGCGGGAATCGCAGATCCGCGCTTGATGGTGGTGCCGCCCGACACGTGAATCATGTCGACGCCGGCCTTCTCCAGACGACGTGAGACATAGATCATGTCGTTGAGGGTCAGGCCGCCATCGGTGTACTCATCGCCCGAGATGCGGACGTCGATGATGAAGTCCTTGCCGCAGCGCTCGCGAATCTCGGCGATAACCTCGAGCAAAAAGCGCATGCGAGCGTCGAGCGAGCCGCCATACTCATCGGTACGCTTGTTGTAGAGCGGGGTCAAAAAGCCGCCGAGCATGCCGTGGGCGTGCGCCGCATGAACCTCGACGCCATCGACACCGGCCTTCTGCATACGCACGGCAGCGTCGCCAAACTGATGCGTGAGCTCGTGAATCTCATCGACCGTGATGGGGCGCGGCGCCTCGCGGGCATAGGACGGGCCCACAAAGGACGGAGCGATCAGGCGCGGCGTGCCCGGGATGTTAAAGGCCATGTAGGCGGGGTGGAAGAGCTGCGGCATGATCTTGCAGCCATACTCGTGGACGGCTGCGGCGAGCTTTTCCCAGCCGGGGATAAACGTGTCGTCGTAGCAGCACATGTCACCCGGCAGATAGGTATAGGTGGGCTCGACCGTCACGACCTCGGTGATGATGAGGCCCACGCCGCCCTTGGCGCGGGCGCGGTAATGATCGACCAAGTCGTCAGTCACATAGCCATGATCGGCCAGGTTGGTGGACACCGGCGGCATAAAGACGCGGTTCTTGACCTCGGTCGTACCGACCTTGATCGGGCTAAAGAGCATCGGGTAGGCGGAGGACTCCATGCAGGTTTCCTTTCGATTGAGCCGCTCGGCGGCAGTTACTGACGTACCTATCGTAGCAGTAACTGCGCAGCACCCGACAGATCGCAGATTGCACGGCACTCGTCAACAGGAGAAACAGAGACGTCCCCGTTCACCTTATTTGATACCGCGGCCCAAGTCTTCGGCTATTTTGTCTACGCCCTTAAGTGCGGCGCAGGTCTTTTTGTTGGAGCAATGTCCTGTGCAAACGCCACCTTGAGCGCAGTCGGCGCAGGTGCCCTTGCGATAAATGCGCACGCACACGGCGACAAACGCAATGCCGATAACAGCCAGTACAACAATATCGATAGGTGCCATAGCAAGCCTCCTCTAGTTAACCACCACTTACTTTACCCCATTCTCCACCTGCCAAAAAGGGACAGGTATATTTTGGTCGGTTTTATCTGCGGAAACGCCACATCTCCCTCACCAAAAAGCCCGAGTGTCGCTGGGACACCCGGGCTCGTGGAAAGGGGCTAATCCTTATTCGGACTTAAGCGGAAACTGCGGCGGAAGCAGTGTTGATCTCGTCCTCGTCGGTCCATGCATGCTTGGGCATGGGGCGGAAGATCTGGAAGAGCATCGCAACCAGCAGCACGATGGCTACAATCGTCCAAATACCAAACTGGCCCAACACAAACAGGTTGTAGAACTGGTTGATGAACAGGCCGATCACCCAAGCAAAGGCGCACTCGTAGCCGATGGCAATCGCGGTCCACTTGCCGGAATCCATCTGGTTGCGGATGGTGCCCATGGCTGCGAAGCACGGAGCGCACAGCAGGTTGAAGGCACCAAAGGCCACGCAAGCACCCATGGTGGGGAACATGCCCGCAAACGCGGTCCACAGGCTCGGGTCGGTCTCGCCAGCATCGGCGACGGAGAGCAGCGAGCCGGCGGTAGCGACGACATTCTCCTTAGCCACGAGGCCGGAGACGGTCAGCGCAGTGGCCTGCCAGGTGCTAAAGCCGAGCGGGGCGAAGATCCAAGCGACCAGGTTGCCGAGCATGGCGAGCACGGAGTAATCCATGAACTCCTCGGGGATGCCGTCCATCGCAGGCAGGAAGCCAAAGGAACCGTTGTAGCTGCCAAAGTTGGAGAGGAACCAAACGACGACGGTGGACGCGAAGATGACCGTACCGGCCTTCTTGATAAAGGCCCAGCAGCGCTCCCACACGTGCAGCGCCCAAGAACGGATCGCCGGGAAGTGGTAGGCAGGAAGCTCCATAACAAACGGCGTCGGGCGACCGGCGAAGAGCTTGGTCTTCTTGAGCATGAGGCCCGAAGCAATGACGGCAAAGACGCCCAGGAAGTAGAAGAGCGGGCTGATCCACGCGGCGGTGGTGGAAGAATCGCCGATGATGGAACCCATGAGCAGGGCAATGATCGGCAGCTTAGCGCCACAGGGAATAAACGTGGTGGTCATGACCGTCATACGGCGGTCCTTCTCGTTCTCGATGGTCTTGGTGGCCATGACGCCGGGGACGCCGCAACCCGAGGACACGAGCATCGGGATGAACGACTTACCGGACAGGCCAAAGCGGCGGAACACGCGGTCCATGATGAAGGCGACGCGCGCCATGTAGCCGCAGTCCTCCAGGAAAGACAGCATCACAAAGAGCAGGAACATCTGCGGCACAAAGCCAAAGATGGCGCCCAGGCCACCGACGATACCATCGCAGACCAGCGAATCGACCAGGCCACCGTCCTCGGTGCCGCCCGCCACGAGGGCGTCGTGCACCACGGTGGTGATACCCGGGACATAGGGGCCGTACTCCGCCGGGTCAATCGAATCGGCAGCGTCCTCACCCACAGCCTCGACAGCCGCATCATACGCATCGCGACCCTGACCGAGCACGTACCAACCGTCGGTGCCGAAGAGCTGGTCGTTGGTGAAGTCGGTCACCGTGCCGCCCAGGGTAGAAACGGCGATGTAGTACACGCAGAACATGATGACCACAAAGATCGGCAGGCCAAGGATACGGTTGGTAACCACACGGTCGATCTTCTCGGAGGTGCTCATCTTGGCCGGGGCCTTAGTGAGGCACTCGTCGATGATGTGCGCGATCACGCCATAGCGCTCGCCGGTGATGATGGACTCGGCGTCGTCGTCGCAATCCTGCTCGCACTGGGCGACCAGCTGCTCGACGCGAGCGGCCTTCTCCTTGGTGAGGTTGATGAGCTTGCAGGCGTCCGCGTCGCGCTCAAACAGCTTGACAGCGTAGTAGCGACGCTTGTTGGCGGGAACGCTCGCCGGCAGGTTGTTCTCGATGTGGTCCAGAACGTCCTCGATGGAGGAATCGAACTTGTGCTCCGGCACCTGGCCCTTGGAAGCAGCGGACTTCTTAACCTGCTCGAAAAGCTCCTTGATGCCCTTGTTCTTAAGGGCCGAGATCATCATGACCGGGCAGCCGAGCTTCTTGGACAGCTTGTCGGTGTCGATCTTGTCGCCGTTCTTCTCCACGAGGTCGGCCATGTTGAGGGCGACGACCACGGGCAGGCCGGTCTCGATAACCTGAAGCGCCAGGTACAGGTTGCGCTCGAGGTTGGTGGCATCGACCACCTGGACGACGACATCGGGCTCGCCGCTCATGAGGTAATCGCGCGAGCACTGCTCCTCGGGGCTGTAGGGGGAAAGCGAGTAGATGCCGGGGAGGTCCGTAATCGTGACGTTCTTGTCACTCAGGAGCTTGGCTTCCTTTTTCTCAACCGTGACGCCGGGCCAGTTGCCAACGTAGCCGTTGGCGCCGGTGATCAGGTTGAAAAGCGTGGTCTTGCCGCAGTTGGGGTTACCCGCCAGCGCGACATGGATCTGAGAATCCGCCATTCAATCCTTCTTCCTTGTGTGCCCGCGCTGCTTTCTCCGCACGGGCTGGATAATGTGCTTCAACATTGCAAATTTAAGTTAGAAAAACCTAACTTTATCTGCATAAATAGTTGCCGCGGGCCCTTACTGGACCTCGACGACGGCAGCCTCCTCCTTGCGGATGGAAAGCTCGTAGCCGCGCACGTTGATCTCGACCGGATCTCCGAGCGGTGCAACCTTAACGACCTTGAACGAAGTGCCCTTGATGAGGCCCAGGTCCATAAGGTGACGGCGAAGCGCGCCCTCGCCGTGAAGCTTGACGATGGTAGAGCTCTCGCCCACCTTAACGTCACCCAACGTCTTCATATTCTTTTCCCCCTTTCAGCTTTTATGAAATGCTGCGAACTAACCGACGGTCATGATGTGCATGGCGACCTTGGTATCGATACCAAAGCGTGCGCCCAGCACGGTGACGATGATATTGGCGCCACTCGAACTCACCACGTGAATCTCGTTGCCCTCGACAAAGCCGAGGTCCTTGAGGTGGTGCTTCATATCCTCATTGCCCTTTACGCGAGACACGCGCACGGTTTCGCCCGCTTTTACCATCGAAAGCGGCATAGCCGGCATCTGCGGTCCGCAAGACATGAGTGAGCTCCTAACGTCAGTTCGTCCTCAACATCGACGCAGCAAAAGTTAACCACGTCTATGTTCGCTATAGTAAACTAGCACGTGGTTAACTTTTTGGAAAGGGTCCCTATTCAGTTTTCGAAAAAGTTTCCCATATGAAACAGATGTGACAAAGGAACTGTCCCTTTGTCACATTGTTGCGCTTAGAGCGAAAGGTTTCTGATCGACGTGACGCACGAGGCCTCGTCGACGCCCGAAACGCGAAAGACGATGTCCTCGCCACATTCGCCGTAGAGTGCCATGAGGCCCATCACGTCACGGCCGTCGGTATGGCGGTCGCCGATACTGACCGACACGTCGCTACGATGTTTGGCAATGATGTCGTAGAGCAGCGCAACCGGGCGGGCATGCAGTCCTAACGGATCTTTAATCGTCTTTGTAAACTCGACCATGTCCCCTCCCGCGGCATCGCTCATTCGCTGGCAAACCCAGCCATGTGGTAGTTATTGTAGCGTTAGATACTTGTTGCGGCTCGCCAGAAGCTCAACCGGAAACTGTGTTTCGTTATTTGGTTGGATTCTGGGTCGCAGTTTCCGCGATACCCAGTCTCCCCATACCCTCGAAACATCAACGCATAAAAAACGAGGGAAGGCACACGTCCTTCCCTCGTTGCGGGCAATATGTAGCCGCTCGCTTACATCAGGCGCAGGCTGACATCCTTGAGCTGGGCGCCGCTAACGGCACTCGGGGCGCCCGACATGAGGTCGGAGCCGCTGGCCGTCTTGGGGAACGCCATGACGTCGCGGATGGAGTCGGAACCGGTGAGCAGCATGCACACGCGGTCCAGGCCCAGAGCGAAACCGCCCATCGGGGGCGCACCAAACTTGAGCGCCTCCATGAGGAAGCCAAACTGAGACTCGGCGCGCTCTTCGGTAAAGCCCAGGAGCTTAAGCATGGACATCTGCATCTCGGCGTTGTGGATACGCATACCGCCGCCACCGGCCTCAAAGCCGTCCATGACAAAGTCGTAGGTGCAAGAACCGGCTGCCAACGGATTGGCCTCGATCTTGGCGATGTCGGTCTCGGTCGGCAGGGTGAAGGGCTGGTGCTCGGCAGCGTAAGCCTTGCGGTCCTCGTCCCAGTGGAACAGCGGGAAGTTGACGACCCACAGGAAGTCGTGGCCCTCGCGCTTGATCTCGAGCGCGTTAGCCATGTGGGAACGCATGCCGCCCAGGATCTCGTCGGAGAGCAGGCGCGGGCCGGCGGCGAACATCACAAGGTCGCCGGGCTCGACGTCCATGCGCTCGCGCAGGGCGGCCATCTCCTCGTCCGAGAAGAACTTGACGATGGGGCTGTTGATGGAGCCGTCCTCGCGGAATGCGATCCAGGCCAGGCCCTTGGCGCCAAACGTGGAAGCCACGCCGGCAAGCTTATCGATCTTGGCACGGGCCCAGGCACCAGCGCCCTTGGCGTTGATGGCCTTAACGACAGAGCCCTCCTCGTTAGCGGCAGTCGCGAAGACCTTGAACTTGGAGTTGGCAAAGATGTCGGTCAGGTCGACCAGGTGCATGCCATAGCGGGTATCGGGCTTGTCGGAGCCATAGGTGTCCATGGCCTCCCAGTAGTCCATGCGACGCAGCGGCGTGGGCATCTCGACGCCCATGCGGCCGAAGGCATCGGACAGGACCTCTTCGAGCGCGCTCATGACATCGTTCTGGTCCACGAAGGACATCTCGATATCGACCTGGGTGAACTCGGGCTGACGGTCGGCACGCAGGTCCTCGTCGCGGAAGCACTTGGCAACCTGGTAGTAGCGCTCGACGCCACCGACCATGAGCAGCTGCTTCAGGAGCTGCGGGGACTGCGGCAGGGCGTAGAAGTTGCCCGGCTGAATACGGCTGGGAACGATGAAGTCGCGGGCGCCCTCGGGCGTGGACTTGAACAGGGAGGGCGTCTCGACCTCCATGAACTCACGGTTGTGCAGCGCCTCGCGAATGGCAAAGGTGAAGTCGGAGCGCAGCTTGAGGTTGGCCATCATCTCGGGACGACGGAGGTCCAGATAGCGATAGCGCAGACGGGTGTCCTCGCTGGTCTCAATGCCATCCTCGATCTGGAACGGCGGGGTGACGGAGGTGTTGAGCACCTCGGCACGGTCGGTCAGGACCTCGATCTCGCCGGTCGCGAGCTTGGTGTTGGTGGTCTCGTCGCCACGGGCGCGCACGACGCCGTGAATCTTGATAGGCCACTCGGGACGCATGGTCTCGGCGATCTTAAAGGCATCGCCGTCGGAGTGCTCGGGGTCGAAGGTGAGCTGCGTGATGCCCTCGCGGTCGCGAAGGTCGCAGAAGATGAGGCCGCCGTGGTCGCGGCGACGGCTCACCCAACCGGTGAGGGTGACCTCTTCGCCCACGTTCTCGCGGCGAAGCTCGCCGCAGGTACGGGTGTGCATGGAATGCTCGTCGATGGGACGGGTCTGGCTCATACCAGTGATCCTCCTTTATGGATCTGTGCCGCCCCGTGTCGTTCCGGGCGGCGTCGTACAGATTCGCCCGGCCTGCGTAAACCGCGCAGCCGGACATGGCGTTCTATCTTATCGCACCCGCGTCGATGTGCCGCGAAAAAGTAGTCCTTGCCCAAAGACTTGACGGAGACGAAACAATTGGCGCACCGCGGCCGTCGTCAAGGCGCACAGCGTGCGACAATGTGCCCCAACACAACCGCACTCGGAAAGGCCCAACATGACTGCACGCCTCATCGTTATGGATATCGACTCCACCCTCATCAATCAGGAGGTTATCGATCTTTTGGGCGAAGAGGCCGGCGTGGGCGAGCAGGTAGCGCAAATTACCGAGCGTGCGATGCGCGGCGAACTCGACTTTAAGCAGGCACTCGAGGAGCGCGTTGGGCTGCTTGCCGGCTTGGACGAGAGCGTGTTCGAGCGCACCTTTGAGCGTGTGACGTTTACTCCCGGTGCGCTGGAGCTTGTGCGCTCGGCGCACAGCAAGGGCTGGAAGGTCGGCGTGGTAAGCGGCGGCTTCCACGAGGTCGCCGATAAGATCGTGGCCGCCGCGGGCATCGACTTTTGCTTGGCAAACCGTTTGGAGGTCGTAGGCGGCAAACTCACCGGCAAGCTGGCGGCAGATATTGTGACCAAGGAGTCCAAGCTCATCCAGCTGCTGGATTGGGCCGTTGAGTGCGGTGTCGATATGGCCCACACCGTGGCGATCGGTGACGGCGCCAACGACATCCCCATGATTCAGGCCGCGGGCACCGGCATCGCATTTTGCGCCAAGCCCAAGACGCGCGAGGCCGCCCCGTTTGCCATCGACGAGCGCAACCTGATGCTCGCCATGGATATCATCCTGCGCGACTAGCTGGCCCATCTAACAATAGAATCAATTTCTCTATGTCTAGTTTCCGAACAATTTTGTTCTAATGTTCGGAAACTACCCCTTTGAGTGCTAAACTTTGCGCCGTCGAAGGGAACATATATGGATAAGCGAGATCTAGAGCAGCTGCTGAGCGATGTTGCCGGCGGAGCAGTCACCCCTGCCGACGCCCTCACGCGCATCCAGACGGCTCCGACCGCCGATTTGGGCTTTGCGCAGCTCGACCTTTCGCGCGGGGTGCGCCAGGGAGCCGGCGAAGTTGTCTACGGCGCCGGTAAAACCGCCGAGCAAATTGCCGCCATTATCAAAGCATTACTCGATGCCGGCCAGGAGCGCATCCTGGTCACGCGCCTGGACGACGAAAAGGCAGCCCGCACCTCGGAGCTCCTCGGCAACGGCATCGACCTGGGATATGTCCCGGACGCCCAGCTCGCCCTGGTGGGTGGCAAGCCCTCCCCCAACGGCAACGGACGCATCGTCGTCGCCTGCGCCGGCACGAGCGACCTGCCCGTTGCCGAGGAAGCCGCGTTGACGGCCGAGTTCTACGGCAACGAGGTCGATCGCCTCTACGACGTGGGTGTCGCCGGCCTGCACCGCCTGCTCGCGCATGCTGAGGAACTTGCCCAGGCGCAGGTGGTCATCGCCATCGCCGGCATGGAGGGCGCCCTGGCGAGCGTCATCGGAGGCCTTGTGAGCTGTCCGGTCATCGCCGTTCCCACCAGCGTGGGCTACGGCGCGAACTTTGGCGGCATGGCCGCACTGCTCGCCATGCTCAACTCCTGCGCCAGCGGCGTTTCGGTCGTCAATATCGACAACGGCTTTGGCGCCGCCTATCAGGCAAGTCTTATCAATCATCTGAGCGCCGGCACGTCCTGCGCCCGCTAAGGAGCATTTCATGTCCAACCATCAGCACACGCTTATCATCGACGGCACCTCGGGCATCAGCGGCGACATGACCGTCGCGGCCCTGCTCGACCTGGGCGCCAGCGAGGAGCATCTGCGCGACCAGCTCGCCACGCTGCCGGTCGGCGGCTTTGAGATTGCCGTTACACGCGTAAACAAGCATGGCATCGACGCCTGCGACTTTGATGTTCAGCTGGCTGAGGAGCTCGAGAACCACGACCACGACATGGCCTGGCTCTACGGCAACGAAGCGGGCACCGAGCACACACATGAGCATGAGCACCACCATCATGATCATGGCGAGCACGAACACGAGCACTGCCACGAGCATGACCATGAGGCCCACGGTCATGGCCACGAGGGTCACCATCACGCCCACCACCATCACCACCGTTCTTTGGCGGATGTCACCGCCATCATCGATGACTCGCAGCTAAGCGATGGCGCCAAGCGTCGCGCGCTCGCCATCTTTACCGCGCTCGCCGCCGCCGAGGCCAAGGCCCACGGCAAAACGCCCGAGACCGTCATGTTCCACGAGGTGGGCGCCATCGACTCCATCGTCGACGTCTGCTCTGTCGCCATCTGCCTCGATGACCTAGGTATTGAGGACATCGTGGTCGAGTCGCTCTCCGAGGGTCACGGCACCATCCGCTGTGCCCACGGCCTTATGCCCATTCCTGTCCCCGCTGTCGTCAACCTGTGCCAAGCGGGCAATATCGCCCTCACGCCCGTGCCGGTCGCCGGTGAGCTCGTGACGCCCACGGGCGCCGCCATCGTCGCCGCACTGCGCACGTCCGAGCACCTGCCGGCCCGCTACCGCATCGAGGCCGTCGGCTACGGCGCCGGTAAGCGCCCCTACGAGGGTTGCTCCGGTACGCTCCGCTGCCTGCTCGTTCACACGGACGCATAGCCATGGATGCCCGCAAGGCAAAAAGCCGCGCCGCCATCGTCGCGGCGTTCTCCGAACTGCTGCGCGAAGAGGACTACGGCAAGATCACCGTCGGCGACATCATCGCTCGCGCCCATGTGGGTCGGGCCACGTTCTATGGCCTCTTCAAGAGCAAAGATGACCTACTGTCCGAACTCGTGAGCGACATCTGCACCCACGCCCTCGACGACGATGGCACACCGCTCGATGATCCGCTCGTACAAGTCGAGCATATCCTCAACAACCTCTGGGAACGCCGCCAGGGCGTACGAGCCCTCGTAGCCGGCGCCGGCTCACGCGTCTTCGCCGACTGCTTACGCAAGACCATCATGTCACGAGCAGCCGAAACCGTCCCCACCGACCCAAACGGCCCCGCCGCCACCATGGACCGAAGCTTCCTACTACACCACATAGCCTCAAGCTTCGTAGGAATGGTCCAATGGTGGGCCTGGCACAACTTCCAAGCCGACAAAGCCGACGTAGCCAAAGACTACCTATCAGCCATAAAGCCTCTCTTCACCTAAGTAAGAAGCTCATCCCAAAGCATCACCCCAACCCAGGGCGCCACGCATCCCAAAGTGTCAACAACAGCTCAACGCCCCTATCAGCAACAAGCCCCTCCCATCCAAATTCAGATATATGTTGGGTTGCTTGCTCGAGCGCAGCAGAGATCCCACAGCTGGCCGCATGGGGTAACTTCCCAGCGCATTCCGCAGGACGCAAAAAGGCTCGCCGCACGAAGTGCGCAGCGAGCCTTTTTGCATGTCCGAGGACGCGCTGGGAAGTTACCCCATGCGGACGGCGGACAACTATGTAGCCTTCGACTAGAACATGCCCAAGAAGCCATGCACAAACAGCGCGGCCACAATAGCACCGACAAACGGCGCGATGCCAGGAACAAGCAGACCATACTTCCAGTTGTTGTCGGCCTTGTTCTTGATCGGCAGCACCTGATAGGCCATGCGAGGACCAAGGTCACGAGCCTGGTTCATGGCGAAGCCGGTGATGCCGCCCATGCCCATGCCAACGGCCCAAACGATCAGGCCGACGCAGATTGCGAGCATCAGAACGTTCTCGCCGGCGCGGCTAGCGGCAGCAAGGATGGCACTGATGAACACGAAGGTGCAGATAGCCTCGCAGAAGAAGTTACGAGCATAGTTCGTGCCCTCGGTGGTGGGGTTGGTCGAGAAGATGTTGCGCTGGGCAATGGGGTCGACGACGTCCTCGGAAGCCTTGAACTCATCGGCATACATAAACCAAGCGATCACGGCACCCACAAAGCCGCCGAGCATATCGGCAAGCATGAAGGGGATGCAGTTGCCCCACGGCACCAGGCCGACGATGCACTGGGCAAGCACCATGGCGGGGTTCATGCACACAGCGCCACCAAAGACAAACAGGCAGACCGAGATGCCAAAGGACCAGGTGGTGATGGCAAACATATGGCCGGAGCCCTGATACTTGGTGCCCTTGAGCACGGTATCGCAGTGAACACCCACGCCAAAGACGATCATGAGGGCCGTTGCGCCGAATTCGCAGAGGAGTTTGGTAAGCATAAAACCTTATCTTTCTTGTCGGTTATAAACGATTCGTTTAAGCCGCGCACTAGTGCTGTGCGACAACAACACCCAGGCCATCGGGGATGACGGCGACCTTGGCATCGGCGCCCTTCATCTCAAAGGCGAGCTTGAGCGCCTCCTCGATAGTGTTGACCGGTGTCATGTGCATATCCTTGAGCATCTGGTGATCGCACAGGTCGGTGACCATAATCACAGGGTGATGCGCCAGGATGCGGGCAAAGATCTGGCTCGTCCACTGGTCGGGCAGGGTCTCGTCCTTGGGACGATCGATGCAGGCGCGCTCAAACTCTGCGGGATCGTTGTCGGCGATGTTGTGATAGAAGCCCTCGCCGCCGTGACCGTCGGCACAACCGGCGACGTCGATGATCACGCCGCCCTCGGGAAGCGTGGCCTCGGCAGCGCACATGCCCTTCACGGCCTGATAGATGTTCTGATCGAGGGGGTAGCCACCGTTGGTGGTGATGGCAATCTCGCACTCGACGGGCTCAACGCCGGCAAGGCTCTTCACGAACTCGCAGCCGGCCTCGTGCGCCTTGTGGATGTCGCCGGCAAAGGAGCCGATGACCTCGTGCTTGCCGTTAAGCACCACGTTAAGCACAAAGGCGAGGTGGGCCATCTCAGCGGCGGCAAACATGTCCTCGCTCACGTGGTTGTGGCACAGGTTGCCGGCACGCGAGTGGGAATCATTCACAAACTGACCGTTGTGGTTGTACATGATGGTCTTGTAGCTGGCGATGCCAGGCAGGACGGACTTGCGGCTACCAGAGAAACCGGCAAAGAAGTGCGGCTCAATAAAGCCCTCGGCAAGCAGCAGGTCACAATCGGCAGCGATCTTGTTGATGATGCACTCGCCACCAGAAGGCAGGGTACCGATCTTTTTCATCATGCTGTCGTCAGTCGCGACGTGCATAACGATTTCCTCGTTGGCAACGATCTCCTCGCCATACTTATTGACGAGCTCCTCGTGCGTCGACGGACGGTGCATACCCGTAGCAACCAAAATACGCACGCGAGCCTCGGGCGCAGCGGAATGGATGTGATGCAGCAGAATAGGCATCGTCACACGCGAGGGAACGGGACGCGTATGATCGGAGCTAATGATGACAATATCCTTCTTGCCAGCACAAAGCTCCTCGAGCGAAGGCGAGCCATAAGGGTTGGCAAGCGACTCCTCTACCAGCTCTTCCTGCGATTTCGTAGTCTTAAACTCGTTTTGGTGACCTTCCATCACACCCGCGAAGTTCTTATCCTCGAGTTCCAGATGCAACGTCTTGTGGTCAAACGGCAGTTCACATTCAAACAATGACGAGCGCCCTCTTCCTTTCAACTGACACACTAGATAAACCGTTGGAAGGATACGCCGCTCACCGAAAAACACCACCGTCCACCGACTCATTAACACAACGTTCATATTTGACCCACAACAAAACAGCCGCGACCCCAAACGGGACCGCGGCCGCCTGTCAATGGCACTATGGACAGGATGGTTTACACGGCGCAGAAACAAACATCAATCCTGTGGCATGCGCGTGTAAGCTATATTGCATAAATACGTCAATAAACTGCATAGAATGACGCATGGGTTTCGAACCGTAACAGGGTAGCCCCATCCGGAGCGTGCATTTTTGCGAGTATTCAGCATCGCGAGATAAGTCTTTGGAGCTAAAGGTCTATCGAAAGCCAGGAAGCCTCCATGGTTCTTCCCTTCTAGACAGCATGCGGCAAGAAACCATCCATATTTGAACATCGACAAGGCCCAATTGGCATGTAATGGCTTCTACAAAGACCGCGAACGTCACCTTTGGTCCTATACATCAATCATTGGCCGCAGAAAACTCCGTTTTTTGCACGTCGCCCCAAGCACCACCCTCACCCAGCGGCCTTCTGCCAAAGACCGGACATCGCAGGGCCCGCCGTCAGTTTACTTTTAGGCACACTCCGCAGGACGCAAGAAGCCCTCGCCGCACTCCACGCTATGCGCGAAGCGCGCCTTATTCCCTTCAGCTTTAATCCCAGAAGACCGCGGACGAAGGGACCCGACGGGTTTCCCTCTGAATGCATTCCGCAGCACGAAGCCCCATCAAAGTGCGCGAAGCGCGCTATCTTTCCCCAGCAGTAATCCGCCGAAGACCGGACATCGTAGGGCCCGCCATTAGTTTACTTTTAGGCACACTCCGCAGGACGCAAGAAGCCCTCGCCGCACGAAGTGCGCAGCGAGGGCTTCTTGCATGTCCGAGGACGTGCCTAAAAGTAAACTAATGGCGGGCCCGGACGACTACAGGGCTATCGATTACCCCGTGTTCTGCAATCCTGCCGAGACGCCGGTCACGGTCGAAAGGATCAGGCTCATGTACTCGGCTTTCTTCTCCTCTGCCATCTCGTCCTGGTTCATACGCACCTCGCGAAGGGCGCGGACCTGGGCGATAGACAGGGCGTCGACGTAGGGGTTACGCACGCGGACGGCGCAGCCGAGCACGCGACGACGCTGCAGCGGCCACTCGTCACCGACGATGGCAAGGACCCACTTACGGGTGAGCTGCATCTCGGTGAAGACCTTCTCGGACAGATCCTGGCGATCGCCCAGGTGCAGATACATCTTGGCGATGCGCTGGTCGGTCTTGGCAATCGACATCTCGATGTTGTCGATAAAGGTGCGGAAGAACGGCCACTCCTGGTAGGCAGCCTTAAGCTGGTCCAGATCACCAAACTGCTCGCAGGCGGTGCCCAGGCCGTACCAAGCGGCCAGATTGATGCGCGCCTGGCTCCAGCTGAAGATCCACGGAATGGTACGCAGGTCGTCGAGCGACTTGGCACCCAAGCCGCGCTTGGCGGGACGCGAGCCGATCGGCAGCAGACCGACCTCGGTCAGCGGCGTCACGGTCGAGAACCACGGTGTAAAGTCCTCGGTGTTCAGCAGGTCCAGATAGCGCTCGTGGCTTGCGGCGTTGAGCTTGTCGGCCATATCCCAGAACTTCTGCGTGGTCTCGGTGTTGGTCTTCTCGACACTCGGGGCCGACTGCAAAAGCGTTGCGGCGGCAACGGACTCAACATGGCGCTGAGCCAGCGTGCGGTTGCCGTAACGGGCAAAGATGACCTCGCCCTGCTCGGTGAGCTTAAAGAAGCAGTTGACCGAACCCTTGGGCTGCGCCAGCACGGCCTTGTTGGCCGGGCCGCCGCCACGACCCACGGCACCGCCGCGACCGTGCATGAGCACCAGGTCGATATCGTTCTTCTCGGCCCACTTGGCAATGCGCTCCTGCGCGGAGTGCAGCGCGAGCATGGCCGTGGTAGGACCGGCATCCTTGGAGGAGTCGGAATAGCCCAGCATGACCTCCATGCGGCGGTTGGTCTCGGCAAGGCGCTTTTGCACCACAGGCAGCGTAAGCATCTGGTCGAGCACGTTGACGCAGCCCTCGAGGTCCTCGAGCTGCTCGAACAGCGGGATCACGTCGAGCTCGGGCACGTCCTCCTCGTGCGCAAAGGACAGGTGGGCAAGCTCAAAGACGTCGGCCACATGCTGAGCGCTCTTGGTGAACGAGATGATGTAGCGGTGCGCCATCTTCTTGCCGTAGCGCTTTTGGATGGAGCCGATAGCGCGGAAGGTATCGATGACCTCGCGCGTCATGGGCTGCAGGTCGCCATGGATACCGTTCTCGTGGATATCCTTGAGGGCGCGGGCGTGCACCACAGAGTGCTGACGGAACTCCATCTCGACCATATGGAAGCCGAAGGACTCGACCTGCCAGATGATGGTCTGGACCGGGCCGTAGGCAGCACGGACGGCACCGCAGGCGGCCAGCGAGCGCTGGACGACGCGCAGGTCCTCCAGGAACTCATCGGCGCTGTGGTACATGGTGTCGGTGATGCGACGGACGGTGGCGTTGAGTCGGTCTGCCATGACGAGCATGACGGCGCGATGCGGCTCGTGCTCGGAGATCAGCTCGGCGCGTGCCGTGTACTGGGTGCTCATCTCGACCTGATGGTTCCACAGGTTGATGAGCTCGGCAGACGGCTTGCTGTAGGTGGCCTCGAGCGTGAGGTTGCGGCCGATGCGGCGGCACTTGTCCTCGAGCTTGAGCACCATATGGGTGAAATACTTGGCGGCGACCTCACGGCTCACCTTGGCGGTGACGTTGGGGTTACCGTCGCGGTCGGAACCGATCCAGCTGCCGGGATGGAAGAACGCCGGGCACAGCGGCGGCACGGTACCGGCCTTGTCGCCCAGCACCCAGTCGTCAAAACGACGATAGATGACGGGGATAACGTCGAACAGCGTGTTATCGAAGATGTCGATGATGGTATCGGCTTCCTCGACCGGCGTGGGCTTCTTGAGCGCGATGGGGCTCGTACGCACCAGGGCGTCGATCTCCTGCAGCATATGGCGCTCGTTCTCCACCAGGTCGGAGCCGCCCAGACGCGGACGCTCCTCCAGCAGGTTGGAGATACGGCGAATCTTGCCCTCGACGGCCTTGCGACGGGCTTCGGTGGGATGTGCGGTAAAGACAGGGTGGAACTCAAGCTTGCCGAGCAGCTCGTTGGCACCCTCGACACCCGTCTCGTTTACCAACTGGTGATAGGCGACGGTGAGTTCGTTGGCGGGATCGACCTCGGTATCGGTCGACGCACCGGCCTCGCGCTCGCGCAGCTGCGCCACACGGTAATTCTCCTCCGACAGGTTTGCCAGATGGAAGAAGCTCGTAAAGGCGCGGACGATAACCTGCTGTTTATCGAGCGGCAGGCTGTCGATCAGATCGACGACTTTGCGAAACGCCACGGCGGTGGGCTCGTCGGCAGTGGGCACGCCCTGCTCGTCGACGGACTCGTCGGCAGCACGGCTACCGGGGTTGCCGGCATTGGCCACAATCTCGGCTGTCAAAATCTTGTCGAACAGGTCCGCGATCTCGGGATCATACTCGCTAAGCACACGGCGCTCCAGGCGCAAGAACAGCGCCAGATTGTCGCGCAGCTCCTCGGGGATCTCGATCTCGGCGAGACGCTCCTTGGACTCGGCATTCGAGCCGATTCGGTTAACGAGGCGGTTGACCACGGCAGCGACGCGCGCCGCGGCTTCGGGTACAGACTGGTTGCTTAGGTTCTCAGCCACGTTTCCTCCCATTCCTCCTTCTATGCACGTAACATGCGGTATCCATTATAGGCACTCGGCAAAAACTTTCGGAGCTGATTGCGCTTTACCACACAAAAGTATTTTCTGCATTGCAAGGGTTTTTGCCCCAAATGGTCGTATTTCTCGGTGGACGGCATATGCAAACGGGGGCATTCCGCATAAAAGCGAAACACCCCCGTAACAATCGCTCTCCATGAGCAGGGCACGTTAGCAGGCCCGCAGCTCAAAAAACATGCGCTACAGGCGCTCGCGAACCGCCTCGACCACGTTGGCCAAATCGACGAGAACCTCGTCGTGACTCTGCATGTCGCGCACCTTGACCTTGCCGGCGGCAAGCTCGTCGCCGCCCAGGACCAGGATGAGCTTGGCGCCCACCTTGTCGGCCTGCTTAAACTGGGCCTTGAGCGAACGACCCTGGTAGTCGGCCTCGGTCACGATCCCTGCGGCGCGAAGCTGCTGCGTAATGGCAAAGACGTTCTGGCGCAGTTCCTTGCCGGCGTTGGCAACGTAGACGCACGGGACCTCCTCGGCACCCAGGTCGCTGCCAAAGGCCTGCAGGGCCAGCAGGGCGCGCTCAAAACCGACGGCGAAGCCGACGCCGGCCGTGGGCTTGCCGCCCTCGAGCTCGACCAAGCCGTCATAGCGACCGCCGCCACCGATGGAGCCGACACCGGCGCCGGGAGCCTCGACCTCAAAGACGGTACGGGTGTAGTAGTCCAGGCCGCGCACCAGGGTGGGATCCTCGACATACTCGATACCCGCCGCATCCAGATAGCGCTTGACCTGCTCGTAGTGCTCGCGGCACTCGTCGCACAGGTTGTCGCCCATCAGCGGGGCGTCGGCCATGATCTCGCGGCAGTGGTCGTTCTTGCAGTCGAAGGCGCGCAACGGGTTGAGCTCGGCGCGCTCGCGGCACTCGTCGCACATCTCATCGGCATGGTCGAGAATGAACTGCTTAACCTGCTCGCGATAGGCCGGACGGCACTGGGCATCGCCCATTGAGTTAATAAGCAGGCGGAGCTTGGAAAGATCGAAACCAAGGCGCTTGTAGAACTCCATGAGCATGATGATGCACTCGGCGTCGGCAGCCGGATCGGGAGCGCCGAGCCACTCGATGCCCACCTGGTGGAACTGGCGCAGGCGACCCTTCTGGGGACGCTCGCCACGGAACATGGCCTCGGCGTAATAGGCCTTAAACGGCGTGGAGCCCTGGGGCACCAGGTTGTTCTCCACGACGGCGCGCACCACGCCAGCCGTGCCCTCGGGACGAAGGGCCAGGCGCTGCTTGGGCTTAAGCTTGGTGTCGGTGCCCTCGGTAAAGACGCGCTCCAGGTTGGCGCCGCTAAACACGCGGAACATCTCCTTGCGCACGACGTCGGTCGACTGGCCGATGCCGTGGACAAACACGTCCACCTGCTCGATGGCGGGCGTCTCGATGGGCTTAAAGCCAAACGGCTCGAACACGCCGGCAGCGATCTGCTGCATCTTTTGCCAAGCGCGCATCTCAGCGCCGATAAGGTCGCGGGTTCCCTCCGCCTTCTGTGCCTGCATGGGCAAACACCTTTCTTTTGTATCGCGTCATAGGTAGTGGTCATTATACGGCACAAACACAAACAGCGGCGGTGCATCTGACCGAACGAGGGTATGGGGACTCGTTCGGCCAGATGCGCCGCCGCGGTAGCCACGGACGAAGCGGACAAGCGGCAATGTGCTTTGGCCTATCTACTCCCCCGCCACGCTCGCGCGCAACTTGGCGGCGATAGGCTCGGATGCTAGCAGGAACACAAGCATGACCACGGAGCACGCCAGGCACACAATCCAGGTGCTCGCAAAGGAGCCCGTGACATCGAACAGCACGCCCGAGACAATGGCGCCCACGGTGCCGCCGACCATCTCGAGCGAGGTAATGGTGCCCGTGACCTTGCCGAGGTCGGCCATGCCAAACTGCTTGGACGCGGCGATGGTAGGCGTGATGGTGCCCATGCACGTTCCGATACCAAAGCTCACCGCGTCCACGATGGGACCGAGGTCCGTCGTCGGGAAGCACAACGCCACGCAGGCGATAATGCACGCAACGGAGCCAAGGATATTGCCAAAGCGCAGGCCAAAACGGTCATAGATCGCGCCGAGCGAAATCTTGGCGATAACGACCGTGGCCATGATGACAAAGCCGGAGGCCACGACGAGCCAACCGGAGAAGAATTTATGCTGCTGGGCTATGGATTACTCCTTGTGGTCAGCGATATAGCCCAAAGCGACGGCGGCATAAGCCGCGGCGCCGAGGGGAAGCTCGGCATCGTTAAAGCGCGCCTTGGGATGATGCTGGGCAAAATGCTCGTCCGTATCGGTCACGGCCGCGCCCACCGTAAAGTACGCACTTGGGATCTCGCTCGAGATAAGTGCGAAATCCTCGCTCGCCATGGCGTGGAATAGCGGCAGGAAGGCAGCCTTGGGCAGCACCGCGCCCACGTAGCCAAGCGAGGCCTGGGTCATATCGCTGTCGAGCACGAGCGGCGGAACGTCCGAAAGCGTCTCGATGGTTGCCAGCGTACGATATGTTGCGGCAACGCCGTTGACGACCTCCGCGATGCGGGTCTTAAGGTGAGCCATGAGCTCGACATCGAAGCCGCGCAACGTTCCCTCGAGCACGCAGGTGTCGGGGATGACGTTGGCCGCCAAACCGCCAGCGAACTTACCCACGGTAAGCGCGACCTCCTTGGCCGCCGGCACCTCGCGAGAGATAAGCTCCTGAAGCGCCAGGTGCACATGCACGCCGGCCGTGATGGGGTCGATGCAGATCTCGGGGCTCGAGCCATGGCCACCCTTGCCCTGCAGCGTGATGCGGAAACCGTACACGCCCGAGAGCGCCGGACTCCCATAGAGCACCAGGCCAAGCGGCGACTGGCTATTGACATGCATGGCAAAGGCGGCCTGGGGACGCGGGTTCTGCAGCAGACCGTCGGCGATGGCGGCGCGGGCACCCTCAAAGGTTTCCTCGCCCGGCTGGAACAGCAACTTAACTGTGGCGTTAGCGTCGACAAGCTCGGACTTGCGGGCCTTGAGCAAACGGGCCGCGCCGAGCAGCGCCGTCGCATGCATATCGTGGCCACAAGCGTGCATGCAGCCGTTGGTGGAAGCGAAAGGCTCGCCCGATTCCTCGACAACGGGGAGGGCATCCATGTCGCCGCGAAGCATGATGACCGTACCGGCCTGTTCGTCCGTGCAGACGCCATTGCCCTGGGCCGCGGCGGCACCGGCGCCGACAAGGCCCACAACACAGGAACCATCGACGAGCGTGGCAAATGGGATTTCCATCTCGGTCAGGCGCGCTTGAATATACGCAGAGGTCTGCGGGAGGCTATTACCCAGCTCGGGCATCTGGTGTAAATCGCGTCGCCACACAGCGAGCTCGTCTGCAAAAGCCTGAGTTTCTGCAACGAGACCGTCACCGATAGCGGCCTGCGCCGCTGCGGTGGCCTTGGGCGCTGATTGCGGTTGAAGATCGGACAGAGCTGGTGCCATAAATGCCCTCCAGTAACGTTTTTGCAGCAAGCACTTTGATAGCGTAAAGTGCAAGGTACAACTTTAAGGGCGACGCATAAAAAATGCCGCCCCGAGAGGGCGGCGCAACAAGTTGTTTACAATTGCGGGCGCGGCTTTTTGCGCAAAAAATCGAAGTGAGTCTCGCTCAAGATAATCGACAGGAAGATAAGCACGAAGCCGGCGAGCAGGCGCGAGGCGAGCGCCTCCCCCATCAGCAGCACCGAAAACAACACGCCCGAAGGCGACTCCATCGAAAGAAGCAGTGAGCCCGTCGAGGCGGGGACATGCGCCAAACCGACGTTTTGGACGAGCAGCGCCGCGCATGTGCAGCCCACCGAGAGGAAAACAGCCACACCGATAAACTCCGGCGTCCATGCAGAGAGGGGCGCCTGAGTCTCGAATAGCAGCGACGTGATTAAACTCAAAACGCCATTGCCCACAAACATCCAAAACGTGATGACGTTGATGTCCATCTTGCGACCGTACTTGGCAGTCACCGCCATCTGGATGGCGAAGAAGATCGCGCCGCCCAAGGTAATAACATCGCCGGCATTGAACTCGACGCTATCGAGCGCTACCAGGCCAATACCCGCCAGGCACAACAACGCTGCACCCAGGTTATACCGGGTAAGCTTTTCACCGCTCAGGACATAGCTTGCAAACGGCACAAGGATGCAATACGTGCCGGTCAAAAAAGCGCTCTTGCCCGCCGTGGTCTGTGCCAGGCCGATCGTCTGCAAACCGTAGGCACCCCACATGAGCGCGCCCATGCCAAGCCCGACGACCAGGTTGCGGGCATTGAAATGAGCGATGATGCGCTTATGGAAAATTGCAAACATAACCAGTGATGCCGGGAGAAAGCGAACATAGACCAGCTCGAACACCGGAATGGTGTCGAGTGCGTCCTTCATAGTGGTAAAGGAGTAGCCCCAGATAATCGCCACCGAAAGCAGTAGAACTTTCCAGAACAACGGCGAGCGTGCGCCGGCACCCCGGGGAATACCACCCGCGCCCAAATCCTCACGGGCTACAGGGCTATCGGGCATGTTTTCGATTTCGTTGGCAGCGTATTGGGCCATGGAACATCCTCGCACTCAATCTGGGCGTGGTGTCCGCACGCGTATGGCTGCGTGCCGCCTCATGGTCAAATAAAAACGGGACGCGCCGGACCCCCGGCACGCCCCGCTACTGTAGCAACAACCAAGCAGCTCATGCAATTCACTCAACTAAAGCGTCGAGCCGGAAGGCCTCGATGTTCCGTCAACGCCACATTGTCGCGCTAAATCAATTTGGTCGACTCCAGCTTTTCGATGATCCAGTCGTTGGCCTTGATGACCGGGCGGCGGAAGACGACGCCCAGGCCCAGCGACGGAATCAGATAGCTCGCCAAGATACCCAGCTCAACCCAGTACTCCATATGGTAGGCGCCAGCCATGGCGGCGTGCATGGCGTTGATGCCGTGGGTAAACGGCAGGAACGGGTAGATCGCCTGGAACACGGGGCCGGTCATCTCGATGGGGAACGTACCGCCTGAACCGCCGACCTGCATGACCAACAGCACGACAGCGAGCGCCTTGCCGATATCGCCAAACGAAACCGTGAGCGTGTAGACGATATTGGAGAACACGAGACTCGCGACCCAGCCCGCCAGCACAAACTGCAGCGGGTTGTCGCATTGGATGCCAAAGAACAGGATGTCGCCCGCGCACACGAGTGTCGCCTGCAGCAGGGCCAGACCTCCAAAGAACAGGTAGCGGCCCAGGTAGATCTCGTGCAGGCGCACGGGGATCAGCTCGTTGATGAGCTCATCGTCAACCGATACCTTCATCATGGCCGCCAGCACGATCGAGCCGACCCACAGCGACAGGATCGTATAGAACGGCGCCATGGCCGAACCGTAATTGCGGATCGGATAGACCGGCTTGCGGTCGAGCGCGACGGGGCCGGAAAGCGACACGGCCAAACCCTCGGGATCGTTGCCGATCATCGTCTTGATCGTGGCAAGGTCGTCCGACATCAGGGCGCCATCGAGCTCGTCCTTAAAGGCGCTGATCTTGTCCGATGCCTCACCCAGCTGATCGGAAGCCTTGTTGACCAGCGTCGCAGCCTTGGAGAGGCCCTTTGCGAGCGAGCCAGAGGCGTCGGTCAGACCGCTCACGGCGCTATCCAAGTCACCCGAGATACCGTTCAGGGAATCCAGAACGCCCGAAATGGTCTTCTTGAGCTCCTTGGCCTTAACCGAGAACGTGGAATCGTAGTCGGACTTGGCTCCCGAGATACCCGCCTTGGCATCGGCGATGGCCTGGTCGACCTCGGCACGCGAGTTGTTGACCTCCGCCATGCCGTCCGAAAGGGACTTTGCGGTCGCCGTCAGGTCCTTCGCATTGTTGCGGTACTCCACGGCAATTCTGCCCAGCGACGTCGCAGCGGACTCGAGACCGTCTTTGAGCTTGTCATCACTTACCTGGTCGGCAAGGTTACGGAGCTGATCGGTCATCGCATCGATATCGTCAGCACGCGTATTGAGCGCCGCTGCGGCTTCGTTGAGCTGAGACACCGTAAGGTCAACATGCGGTTTCGCGGCATCGAATGCCTTCGCAAGCTCGGCGGACACGTTGTCGAACGAGCCCGCGCTTCCGTCAATCGCCGCGTCAACGGCATCGTTGGCGGCCTTGAGCGCTTCCTTGGAATCATTGATGCCACTCTTGGCGTGCTCCATCAGCTGCTTCGTCGACTCATCAACGGTGCCCGTCTGCTTGAGCATGCCGCCCGCCGATGTCAGTGAATCGGACGTGGAGCTCAAAATGCCCGCGAGCGACGTCGCACTCGCCTGAACGTCCTGCAGGTCCTCGACCGAATCGCCCAGCGTCGAGGACAGATTGGCGATAAAGCTGCTCACCTGGTCGGTACTCATATAGTCGAGCAGGCTGGACACGGTCTTAAGGCCGATGGTCGTGATGGTCTTGGTAAAGGTCTCGTTGACCTGACTCTGGACGGCGCTCGAACCCTTTTCAGTCACGATCTGTGCGATGGCGTTGGCCTTCTGATTCTCATAGAACTCGATATCGGCGTGCTTCACCTCGGTCGAGAAAAGCGTCATCATGTCGGCGCTAAACGTTTTAGGGATAACGACGGCAGCGTAGTACGCGCCCGACTTAACGCCCTCAATCGCCTTATCACGGTCGTTGAGGACGACCCAGTCGAAGTTCTCGTTGCCGCGCAGGGTGGCGGTTACGTTTTCGCCCACGTTGACCTCGACGGGAATCAGATCGCTCTCGTAACCCTCATCGGTGTTGACCACTGCAATCTTAAGGTTGCCGGTATTGCCGTAGGGATCCCAGCTTCCGGCGATGTTAAACCATGCATAGAGACATGGCACGATGATCAGGCCCATCACGACGACCATGCCGATCACGGAGCGAGACACGTTTTGGACATCGCGCTTAAACAGGTGCAGGATGTTTTTCATTTATGCCTCACCTCCTTTAGAGTGCTTGCCAAGCGAGGTGGTGTCCCCGTCGTTTCCGTTTACGTTGTCAGCGCCGTCGGCATCTTGAGCCTTACGATGCGCACCGATATGCGACAGACGGCTCGTAGGCTGTTCGCCTCCCTTGGCGCCACGCTCGCTGGCGTTGAGACCAAACATGCGACGGGCGGCAGGGATGGCAGCCGTGTGCTCGCGCATCTCGCGGCGAAGGTCCTCGTCCGAAAGCGCCGAGATACGCATCTGGGTATTGAGGCTCGCACGGATGTATTCGATGTTGATGAGCCAGCCGCAGATGGCGATAACCGAAATGATCCAGATAACGAGCAGGATGATCTTGCCGTTATTGTCGATATCGAGCACCGTCGAAAGCACAAAGAGCAGAACCTGCACGCCTACCACGGCGGCAAAACCGCCCTTGATGTAGTACGGGTAGCGATGCTCAAACGCCACGGCATGATCGAGCAGCTCGCGACGGTACGAATCCGAATCGAGCATGACGCGCATGGCCGTGCGCAGCGAATAGCGCTGGCGCGGCAGGTCGTTGGACTCGCAGATCATGAGGCCCGTCGTGGAAAGCTGCTTGTCAAAGAGCAGGTTGAGGTTGAGCAGCAGCGGACGCAGCTGCAAGCCAATAAAGAGTGCGATGGCAAGGAACACGCCCAGGATGCACAGGTTGAACAGGTAGTTGAACGAATACATGCCACCGACGGTCTCGCGCAGCAGGTTGATGCCATAGGTGAAGGGCAGCAGCGGATGCAGCCATTGGAAGAAGCCGGGCATCATCTCGATGGGATACATGCCCGACGAGCCGGGGATCTGCACAATGACGAGGATGACGCCAATGGCTTTACCGATATGCTTAAACGTGGTGGACAGCGCATAGATGATGTTGACGTAGGTGAACGAAATAGCGATGCCGCCCAGTACAAAGAGCAGCGGATTGACGCACTGAACGCCAATGACCAGGTCGCCCACCGTAACGATAATGGCCTGGAACGCGCCCAGGATCACCAGCAGCAGCCAGCGGCCAAAGTAGCCCTGACGCGCCGTAAAGCTACCGATGCCCTCGCGGTCGACCTCGAGTTTATAGATAGCGATGAGCACATAGCCGCCTACCCACAGCGCCAGATTGGTGTAGAAGGGCGCGATGCCCGAGCCAAAGCTCTTGACCGGATAGATTGACTTGGACGTCAGCTCAACCGGAGATGCCATGAAATCTGCCACGTCATTGACGTCGACGTCCATGAGGTCGGCTAACTCGCCCATAGACTCAGAGGTCTGCAGCGCCGCAATGTCATTGGCGGCGGTCGCGAGCTTGTCCTGAACCTTGGCAAGGGAGGCGTCGGTTTGGGACAGCGTGGTCTTTGCCTGCTTGAGCGTGGCGTCGAGCTGCGCCAGCGTGCCGCGCGCGCTCGCTATCGTGGGGGTCATACCCGACACAATGCCGGTCAAATCGCCCGAAACGGCGGCAAAGGAGTCAAGCGCGCTCGAAGCCTTCGGAAGTGCGTTCTGACCCAGATCGGTCTGAGCCTGACCGAGGCTAGCCGTACCGGTCTGAATTGCCGCGTTGAGTGCGTTGCTCGCGTTCGAGATTGCCGTAGCGTCGTTTGCCATGGCGCTCGACTGTGCAGAAAGGCCATCCTTGATGCTCTGCAGCTTCTGGTTTTGCTCGCGAAGCGAATCGATGGTCGATACAATGCGCGCGTCAATTTCCTCGGAACCTGTCGACGTGTCATTAACGAGAATCTCCAAGCGCCCGATAACGGCCTTATTGTGATCGATCGTCGCCTGGAGAGACTCGAGCGAGTTGTCGATGCGGGTGGTCGTAGATGTGACCGTACCCGTTAGCTTGCCAATCGCAGCGTTCGCGGAGGCTGACGTCTTGGTGAGTGCAAGGCTACCTTCCGAGAGTGCCTTGGAGAGCGAGGTGATAGAGTTGCCCGCCGTGGCGCGAGCCTCGCCCAGCAGGTCGTTGCCCTGGGAGATTGCCTGCGTCAGCGACGGTGCCTGACCTTGCAAGCCGGCAAGCGCCGCATCAGCCGAGGCGATAGCGCCACTCGTCTTATCGATGGCGGCATTCATATCGCCAATCGAATCGCGCACCTCACCCAAGGTGTCGGATGCCTCGGACACCGAACTTGTCAGCGAGTCCTGAGTCTGGGTTGCCTTGTCCTTTAAATCGATGCCGGCATCCTTGGCGATGCCCGCTACGGTCTCGCCCACCGTGGAGACAAACTCCGAGTTGATCTGCTCCTCGATGGTGTTGGCACCGGTATCGGTGACCTTGGGCGCAATGGCGCTCTTCTTCTCATTGACGTAATAGGTGAGCTTCGGCTGATGGTAATTGCCATCGAGCATCGAGACAAGATTGTCGGAGAAATTCTTGGGGATTACGATCGCCGCGTAGTATTCCCCGCTCTCGACGCCCTCTTTGGCATCGGCAGCCGAGTCGACGAAGGTCCAGCCCAGCTGATCGTTTTCCTTGAGCTGGTCGACCACCTTATCGCCCGCATTGAGCTCGCCCACTAGGTCGTTCTGAGTGCCCTGATCGTTGTTGGCGATAGCGATTTTAATGCCCTGGGTGTTTCCATATGGATCCCAGTTAGCCACGATGTTGTACCAAGCGTACAGCGAGGGGATAACGCACACGCCAAGGGTGACCACCAAGGCGGCGGGGTTCACAAGCAGTCGCTTAATGTCGCGCTTGAATATCGCAAAGGAGACCTTTGCATCGGATAGTTTGCTGCCGAGACTCACGCTTGGACCATCCATCCTGTCGTTGAATCAAATCGTACTATCAACAACCATTGTACGTAGGCGCTTTAGCGTCTCGAAGCACAATGGTATTGAGTTTTGCGGGTAGCAATATACTACGAAGATTAGTTAACGTACAGTTGTACAGTATCTCAAATTTCAGCAGGTCACAAAACCACAACCCGCACAAATTAGCAATCCGGATAAATAGTCATTGGGGGGACGTTCTTAAACGACTAGTCAAACAAGAACGTCCCCGATGACTACTTAGGGCCACGAAAGCGTCGCCGGTTGAGCATAAGTCAGCGAAAACGCCCCTAAGCGAGCAAGGTGACGTGAAAGAGGAGGGAAGCGTACTTCGGTACGCGACCGACGATTGAACGTCAGATTGCCGCTTAGGGGCGTTTGCAGCGTCGACCGGTCTGCCGTTCGTTAGAACGGCGGAACCAAAGGCGTAACTACTTAACTACATCAAGTTGCAGACAGCCGCCGCGAAGGCAACGGGGTCCTCGGGGAGGATACCCTCGACCAGCAGGGCCTGATCGTAGAGCAGGCCGGAGTACTGCTTGATCTTGTCGGCGTCGCCTGCCTTCTGGGCAGCGACAAGCTTGTCAAAGACCGGGTGCTTGGCGTTGAGCTCGAGCACGCGCTGGCTCTTGGGCATACCGTCGGGCGCGCCCTCGGGTCCCTTCTGGAGCACCTTCTCCATCTCGAGCGAAAGCGGACCCTCGGTGGTAATGCAAGCGGGGGCATCGGTCAGGCGCGCGGAGACGGCAACTTTCTCGACCTTGTCACCGAGCGCCTCCTTCATAGCGCTAAAGAGGTCCTCGTTTTCCTTGGTGGCGTCCTCGGCCTCCTTCTTCTCGTCCTCGGTCGCCAGATCAAGATCGCCAGTCGCGACGTTCTTGAGCTCCAGGTGACGATCCTCGACCTCGGGCTCGGCACCGTCGGCAACGGCCTTCTCGGCAGCCTCGCGGGCGGCGTCGTCTTCGTAGATCTTAGGCATATCGGCGGCAACGTACTCACGCATAGCCTGGAACGTGAACTCATCCACATCCTGCGTCAGCAACAGCACGTCATAGCCGCGCTCGAGCACGCCCTTTACCACGGGCATCTTGGCCAAGCGCTCACGCGAGTCGCCGGCGGCGTAGTAGATGGCCTTCTGATCCTCGGGCATGCCCTTGGCATACTCGGCCAGGGTAATCATCTTCTGCTCCTTGGCAGACCAGAACAGTAGCAGGTCGGCGAGCTCATCGGCCTTCATGCCATAGCTCGAGTAGATGCCGTACTTAAGGCCGCGGCCAAAGTTCTCAAAGAACTTCTCGTAGGCCTCGCGGTCGTTGTCGCGCATGTTCTCAAGATCGGCAGTGATCTTCTTCTCGACACGCTTGGCAATGGCCTTGAGCTGACGGTTCTGTTGCAGCGTCTCACGCGAAATATTGAGCGTCACGTCGGCAGAGTCCACGACACCGCGCACAAAGTTGTAGTAGTCGGGCAGCAAGTCGTCGCACTTCTCCATAATCAGCACGTTGGAACTGTAGAGCGCCAGGCCCTTCTCGTAGTCCTTGCTGTACAGATCGAACGGGGCGCGACCCGGCACAAACAGCAGCGCATCGTACTCAAGCGTACCCTCGGCATGGAAGCTGATAGTGCGCGCGGGATCGTCAAAGTCGTGGAACGTGGACTTGTAGAACTCGTTGTAATCCTTCTGCTCAACGTCGGAGCTGCGCTTTTTCCAAATCGGCGTCATGGAGTTGATGGTCTCGAGCTCCTGGTAGTCCTCGTACTCGGGCTTGTAGTCGTCGCCGGCGTCCTCGGGCTTGGGTTTCTGGCGGCTCTTGCTCACCATCATCTGAATCGGGTAGCGCACATAGTTGCTGTACTGCTGAATCAGGCTCTTGAGGCCCCACTCGGTCAGGAAGCGATCGTAGGTCTCGGCCTCGCCGTCGGCGTCGAGCTTCTCGTTCTCGCGCAGCGTCAGGATGACATCGGTACCGTGCTCAGCACGCTCGCCATCCTCGATGGTGTAGCCCTCAAGACCGTCGGACTCCCAAACGTGGGCGGTGTCCTCGCCATAGGCGCGGCTGACAACCTTTACGTGGCTGGCAACCATAAAGGCAGAGTAGAAGCCCACGCCAAACTGACCGATGATGTCGACATCGGAACCCTGCTGCTCGGCGTTCTCAGTCTTAAACTCCTCGGAGCCGGAATGGGCGATGGTGCCCAGATTGCGCTCGAGCTCCTCGGCGGTCATGCCAATGCCGTTATCCGAGATGGTAATGGTGCGGGCGTCTTTATCAAAAGAGACGCGAATAGCCAGGTCGCCCTGGTCGAGCTTGACACTCGGGTCCTGCAGGCTCTTAAAGTTGAGCTTGTCGACGGCATCGCTGGCGTTGGAGATAAGCTCGCGCAGGAAGATTTCCTTATTGGTGTAGATGGAGTTGATCATGAGGTCGAGCAGTTTTTTGCTCTCGGTCTTAAATTGACGCATGTGCAGTCCTTTCGCGCTACCCCCGTCCGCAAAAACGGCCCGGTTGCCCGAGCCGCATTGCAGACCTGCTATGTTCAGACTTAGATTTTATAACCCATTAGCGCGCATATATACATACGGAATCGAAAAACTGTATGTCCAAACGCTCTGATGCGCCAATTGCCAAGGAGTGTCCCCGACTGCCGGCAGGAAAGGAACGTCCCTATCTGCCATCTACGCGCTTGGCCATCCAAACATGGAGCTGGCCCTCGTCTTCGTAGTCCACCGGGGCAATCTGCGTGTAACCCGCCTTGGCATAGAGCGGCAGCACGTATTCCTGCGCGTGCAGCTTAATGAGCTTGGCGCCGGCATCACGCGCGCACGTATCACTGGCCTCGACAATCTTGCTCGCCAAACCGCGACGGCGCATGCTCGGCAGCACGGCCACGCGCCCCATAATGTAGGTCTCCCCCGCCGCGACGCCTTCGTCCAAGTCGCACGCCGGCGACACCGGAGCCTCTGCGTCAGCTGCGCGCTCAAGCTCTTCGGGAAACACGCGCGAGCAACCGGCAAGCTCACCGTCTACATAGAGCGTCACATGGATGCAGTTCGGATCCTCGTCGATAGCGTCAAACTCATTCTCGTAGCCCTGCTCGTCCATAAAAACGACGCGGCGCACCAACGCCGCGTCATCAAAGCATCCCGTCTTAAGTTGGATATCCATGGCTGCCCTTTCATTCAATGCGAACGTTAGGGACAGATTTTAGCGAAAATGAGCTCCGCGCACGTTAAACTTCGCGCGAGCCTTCGCCAGGCAGTCGTAATGACCCACGTTATGGGCATCGCTCGCGATGAAGCTGTACAGGTTCTGATCGAACAGGCGCTGTGCCGGCTTTTTCTCGCGACCAAAGCGACCGCCGGCAATAAAGTCCGCCGAAGCCTGCAGCTTGCAGCCCATATCGACCAGGCGCTCCGCCACGCTTACATCCTTTTGAACCGCACGATAGCGCTCAGGATGAGCGATGATCACCTGGTAGCCACGGCACTGCAAATCGTAAATCGTGTTCTCGTACTCTCTAAACGCATACGCATCGGCATGCGTCGAAAGCTCGAGCAGAAACTCGTTGGTCCCATCGAAATGCAAGTGATCCGCGGCATCGATACCAAGCTCAACGAGCTTTCGATGGTTGACCTCGAAGCCCATCTGGAGCGGAAAACCGTCAGCGTTATCGCGCAGCAGCTCAAAGGCATCCCACATCTTGTCGTAATCAAAATAGGGATCACGGCAGTGAGGAGTGCAAACGATTCTGGTTACACCGGCCCGCTTGGCAGCCTCGAGCATCGCCAAGCTCTCTTCGAGATCGGCGGCGCCGTCGTCTACACCCGGCAAGATATGGCAATGAATGTCACGCATAGGTCAGCCTTAATCAACTAAACGTTTGCTCGGTTGGTGAAGATGCCCTTTTTGGAAGTGCCCTGATCGTCGGAGCCCTTCTTAACCTTCTTACCGTCCTTGGTGTAGTAAGAATAGTAGTACTCGCTGGTCTCGGTCTCACAGTAATTCATGACGGTACCGATGAGCTTGACCTTCTCGGACTTCTTAAGCTGGGCGATAGCGTTGAGCGCCTCTTCGCGCTTGGTAAAGTCCTCTCGCACCACGAACAGCGCGCCGTCGGTCAAGCTGGCAATCTCGGCAGCATCGATGAAGGTGCCGACCGGAGGAGCATCGAAGATGACGTACTGGAACTTGGCGGACAGTGCCTTTACCAGCTTGGCAAAGCGATGGGAGACGATGATGTCGGCAGGATTGGGAATGTGCGGCTCGGCATCGAGGAAGTAGAAGTTCTTCTGACCCGTCTCGACAATTGCCTGGTCAATGGAGATCTGCTCGGAAAGGACCGCATAGAGTCCGCCGCGCGAACGAACGCCGAGCATATCGGAAAGGGACCTGCGGCGCATATCGGCCTCGACCAGGAGCACGGACTTGCCGCTCGTGGCGATTGCCTGAGCAAGGTTAATGGAAACCGTAGACTTGCCCTCGTTGGGAATCGAGGAGGTAACGGTGATGGTGCGAATGGGGTCATCCACGCTCGCAAAGCGGATGTTGGCCAGAAGGGTCTTGGCGGCATTCTGTACAACGAGCTTATCGGTGTTCTTTGCCTTAGCCATGCCTATTTACCACCTTTCATAGCCGGAATTCGGCCAACAACGGGAATACCCAGGAGCTCTTCTGCCTCTTCGGCACCGCGGATGCGGGTATTGAGCATGTCCGCCAAAACGACATAGGCAACTGCGATAAAGATACCGGCGAGGAACGCGACGGCAATATACAGCGTTCGCTTGGGGCCGCTGGGGGCTTCGGGGGTCTTAGCCTCGTCGATAACGTTGATGCTCTGGGCAGCGCCGACGTTCTGAGCGACCGTACTCACCGAGCTGGCAATGGCCTTTGCGACCTCAGCCGTCTCCTTGGCATCGGTGCCGGTAACCGAAAGCGTAATGACACGCGTGGTGGTCTCGGAGGAAACAGACACCTTGTAGTCATCCAAATCGGTGAGGCCCAGTTCTTTGGCGGCGCCGCTCTTAACGCTATCGCTATCCAGCAGCGTGGCGATATCGTTGGAAAGCATCTGGCTCGCCGAGAGATCGTTGTAGCTCATCTGACCGCTATCGTCGGTCTTGGCGAGAATGTACATGCTCGTCGTCGCGGTATAGGTGTTGTCCATCGCAACGAAGGACACGATGCCCATGGCGATCGCGCAGACCACCGGAAGGGTGATGACCAGCTTGAGGTGCTTCTTCAGCAGCTGGAACAGTTCGAGAAGGGTCATGCAGCTTGCCTTTCATTTCCCCAGTTCGGATTGACAAAACTGTCCGTATGTTATCGCATCTTTTTACCGAGACCAAACTCTATACATAAGAAACAGGCTCTCCTGTAAAAATGTCGGAAGCAATCGTAAAATTGCACAACAACGCCGCACCCGAAAGTCAAATGCGGCGTCTACATCAATATCTGTGTTGTATCGCTATGCGAATGGCTCGTCCTGCTGTATGGGAAACGTCACCGTAATGGTGGTTCCCACGCCCAACTCGCTCGACAGATCAAGCGTGGCGTGATGATACAGGGCCGCATGCTTGACAATGGCAAGCCCCAGGCCGGTTCCGCCGCGTGCCTTGGACCTACTCTTGTCCACGCGATAGAACCGCTCAAATACCTTGCCCTGTTCTTCAGGCGCGATACCGATTCCCGTGTCGGCGACAGCGAGGAACGGATGGCCTTCGTCGTTAGTGCCGCACTGCAGCGTAACCGTACCGCCGGGCCGATTGTAGCGGATGGCGTTGCTTGCCAGATTATAGATGAGCTCGTCGACCAAGCGCGACACGCCTTCGATGACCACAGGCTTGGTCTCATGACTTATCGTCACATTCGCCTGACGGGCAACCTGTTCAAGACGCTGCTCAACCGCGTAGATCGCACGCGAGAGCTCAATAGGCTCCGTGGACCCAATGGGCACTGCCTCGCCTTCAGTTGCACGTTCGGCCTCGTCCAAGTTAGACAGCGTAAGGATGTCGTTGACAAGCGCTGCCAAGCGGCCCGCCTCACGATAGATGCGACCGCCAAAGTTGCGCAGGTCGTCCTCGCCCTCGACCATGCCATTTGCGATGAGCTCGGCATAGCCCGAAATCGCCGTAAGCGGCGTCTTGAGCTCATGGGTGATATTCGCCGTGAACTCGCGGCGCATACGGTCGTTGTCCGCTAGCACCGCCATTTGGCGCTTGAGTTCCTGGCGCTGCGACTCGATACGCTCAAGCATGGGGACCATCTCGGCATAGGCGTGCTCATAGCTACGGCGTGGGTGATCCAAATCCACCTCTTGCAACGGCGCGATGATGGCACGGGACTCACGGCGCGCCATAAAAAACGAGAGTACCGCACCCGCTGCTGCGATAAGCAGCATCGGCGCCAGCATCGACAGCAAAATCGCCGCAACGCCAGGCTGGGCCTGCGCCAAGCGGACGACCTGGCCGTTATCAAGGGTGACGGCGCGATACAGCATAATCTCGTCGAGTGTAGAGCTTGCGCGCTCCGCGGAACCCGAACCACTCTCAAAGGCCTCGATGACCTCGGGGCGATCGCCATGGTTGGGCAGTGTGGAAGGCGACGCCTCGTTGTCGTAGGCAACAGATCCGTCCTTATTGATCAGCGTGATACGAAGATCCTCGCGATCGAGGCTTCGCAAGAACGGAATGGGCTCCTGCTGCTCGTCGAGAGCGGCAGCAATGAGCTCGGTTTCCTGCGCCAGATTGGCACTCGTGGCATCCGCCAAAGTGTTTTGCACAAAGAACGCACCCAGCACCGTAAACGCCACGATAACCGCCATGGCGCAGACAAAGATCGTCACAAAAACGCGGTGCGACAGCGTATGTTTTCCCTGGGGGGCGAAGACCACGGGTTACTCCTCCGATGCGGTGGCCGCGGTGTCGTCGCCTTCGGCACCATCACCGGCAGAAGGCTCGGCCAGGCGATAACCCACGCCGCGCACGGTCTCGATGGCGCTGGCATGCTCGCCCAGTTTTTGGCGAAGCGTCTGCACGTGCACGTCAACGGTGCGCGAACCGCCGTCGAAGTCCCAGCCCCACACGCTCTGCAGCAACGACTCGCGGGTAAAGACCACGCCGGGCTTGCGCATGAGGTACTCGAGCAGGTCGAACTCGCGCAGGGTGAGCTTAAGCGGCTCGCCGGCAACGGTCACCTCGCGATGGCTGGGCGAGAGCACGATGTCGCCCACGCTGAGCACATCGCTCGCCTGCTTGACCATGCCGCCGCGACGCAGCAGTGCGCGGCAGCGGCTCGCAAGCTCCATGAGCGAAAACGGCTTAGTCAGGTAATCGTCGGCACCGCCATCGAGCGCCATCACCTTGTCGAGCTCGGTGTCCTTGGCGGTAAGCATCATGATGGGCACCGTCGCCGTCAGGCGATCGGCACGCAGACGACGCATAATCGCCAAGCCATCGGTGTCGGGCAGCATGATATCGAGCAGCACAGCATCGGGCACCCGTCGCGCCACGGCAGCTTTAAACTCGCCATCACACGAAAAGCCCTCGGCCTCGATTCCCTGCTTGCGCAGCGCGTAGACTGTCAAATCCCTGATGTTGTCATCGTCCTCGACGTAATAGATCATGTTGAACCCCTTTGCGGCCGATATGACCGCATCTTAACCCTAAAGGCACCTGTAAAAGACAGCGTCAGCCAAAACGCCCCGTCAAATAATCCGCGGTGCGCGGATCGGACGGATTCTTGAAGAGTTGCGCGGTGGGCGCGTGCTCCACCAGCTCACCCAGCAAAAAGAACGCAACCGAATCGGAAATACGCGCGGCCTGCTGCATGTTGTGCGTCACGACCACCAGCGTGCAGGTCTCCTTGAGCTCGCAGGCCAGCTGCTCCACCAACAACGTCGACACAGGGTCGAGTGCCGAGGTCGGCTCGTCCATCAGCAGAATGTCGGGCTGCACGGCAAGTGCGCGGGCGATGCACAGGCGCTGCTGCTGTCCACCCGAAAGACCCAGGCCCGACTCTTTGAGCTTGTCCTTGACCTCGTCCCACAGGGCAGCGCGACGCAGGGAGTCCTCGACCAGCTCATCGAGCACGGCGCGGTCGCGCACACCCATACCGCGAGGACCGTAGGCGACGTTGTCGTAGATGCTCATGGGAAATGGGTTGGGGCGTTGGAACACCATGCCCACGCGCTGGCGCAAACGGCAGATGTCGCAATCGCCCAGGATATCTTGACCATCGAGCGCAATCTTGCCCTCGATGCGGCAATCCTTGATGCCGTCGTTCATGCGGTTAAAGCAGCGCAGCAACGTGGACTTTCCGCAGCCCGAAGGCCCGATGAACGAAGTGATCTGCTTGTCGCGGATCTTGATATTCACGTCCTTGAGCGCATGGTGATCGCCATAGAACAGGTCGAGGCCCTCGACGTCGATGCGCGTCGGCGAGGCGGCAAGATCCTCTGCCGTGGGGCGAGTCGCATCCCCAACCTCGCGCTCATGCGCGGCCTCGGCCTGCGCTTCCATGAGTTCTTCAAGCTCCGTGGGCTCCACAGCCGCAGCAGCCGTCATACCGCACACCTCCATATCGATATCAATTCAGCAGTATCGATAGTAGGAATCGCGGCTCATACGCACGTGAGCACATTGTCAAGTGTTTGTAAGGGCACACTGGCTATGCGGCGGGCAGCTCGATGGTGAATATCGTGTGTTCGGGCGTCGATTCACATGCAACGGTACCGCCGTGTGCCGCGATGATCTCCTTGGCAATAGCAAGGCCCAGGCCGGCACCACCGCGATTGGTCGCACGCGCCGCATCCAGGCGATAGAACTTCTCAAAGATCACCTTGAGCTTAGCCGCAGGGATAGGATCGCCCTGATTGATAAAGCGCACGCGCACGCCGCCATCGTCTTGGCGCCTGGCCTCAATCGTGATAGTCGAGCCCTCATAGCTATAAGCGACGGCGTTTTTCATGATGTTGTTGAACACGCGGGCCATCTTGTCGCCATCCACGAGCACCGTCAGGTCCTCGCGAATATCAACTTGGGCTTCCTTATGCTGCTCGTTGAGGATGGGATAGAACTCGTCAGCCACCTGAGCCAGCAGCAACCCCAGATCAACATAGCCGCGCGTGAGCACGATATCGTGGAAGTCAAAGCGCGTGATATCGAAGAACTCTTCGATGAGCGCATCGAGCCGGTGCGCCTTGTCGAGCGCCACGCCCGTAAAGTGTGCACGTTGCTCAACCGGCAGCTCAGGAGCCTCTTGCAGCAGCGAAAGATAGCCCACCACACTGGCAAGCGGGGTGCGTAGGTCATGTGCCAAGTACGTGACCAGATCGTCCTTGCGATGAGACTCGTCACGCAAGGCCTGCTGCACCTTGCGCTCGCGATCGCGCACACGGTTGAGTGCGCCCTCGACCTCCAGGAAGTCGCCGTCGATGTTGTCCCAGGTGTCGGGGTGATCGATCAGGCGATCTTGAATACGAGCGGCCAGCACACAATCGGCATGCTGCTCGCCCTGCTCATAGCCCTGGTAGTACAGGGCGCGGCCGCAAAAGAACAGCACGCACACGGCAAGCGCCAGCACAAAGCCAAGCATGTTGAATACAAAGCCGGCATCGAACAGCACCGGCCCTTCGATGCCGCCGAGTGCCATGGCGCCAATCGCCAACGTCATGGCCCACGCGGCACCGCCAATCACCACGCAGCGGCGTACGATTTCAAATCGATCGATCAGCAAAAAGCCGACAAGCAGCACCGCCAAGATTCCAGCGATGTTATCGATGCCAATCAGCAGCAGGCTCAGCAAAAAGAGCAGCACCGTTGCAAGCGCGCGGTTGTCGACGACCGACCTCACGTATTCAAAGAGTCGATCGGGCACCTCGAATGCCTGCCTATCGTCTTTTGTCATGTCCACTTCCCCACCATCAAAGGCGTTATTCGATTATGTAGCCGACGCCCCAGACGTTTTTGATAAAGCGCGGCTTTTGAGCGTCGTCACCGATCTTTTCGCGCAGGTGGCGAATGTGCACCATCACCGTATTGTTGGAGCCGGGCATAAAATCCTCATTCCACACCGCGCGGAACAGGTCCTCCACGGCTACCACGCTGCCGCGATGCTCGACCAGATACAGCAAGATGGAATACTCGATGGGCGTGAGGCGCACCGGCGCACCGTCCACCATTACGGAACGAGCATCGCGGTTGATCTCCAGGCCGTCGAGCTGGATGATCGGCGACTCGGCCACCTGCGCGCGGCTACCGTAGCTGGTGTAGCGGCGAAGCTGAGCATGCACGCGCGCGATGAGCTCAAGCGGACGGAACGGCTTAACCACGTAATCGTCCGCGCCAAGCGAAAGGCCCTCGATCTTGTCTTGCTGGGCATCGCGCGCCGTCAGCATGATCACGGGATAGGTATGGCTGGAACGGATCGTACGCAGCAACTCAAGCCCATCGATATCGGGCAGCATGACATCCAGCAGCGCAAGATCGAACTCCTGCTCCAAGATTGCCTTGGCAGCATCGGCCCCGCTATAGGCGACCTGTACGTCAAAGCCTTCTTTTGTAAGGTAGATACCAACCAAGTCGGCGATGGCCTTTTCGTCATCAACTACCAAAATGCGCTCGTTCATGCGTGCTCCTCTCGCGCTCCATTATGCCCGAGGGGACGCATGCCACACACAACAAGCGTGGGTGATTAAGTCGGCCTTAAGCACCCTTGTGCCCGTTCGGGCGCGGATGTGGGCCACGCACGCACGCGATGATCGCCGACACCGGCAAACGATATACTCTAGTTCCAGAAGAGACCATCCCGTCGAAAGCGAAATCTGTGAAGTCCCTCACCTCTTTTGCAAAGCGCTCAGCTCAGCTTGCCGCCGGCTTTGTCTGCGCTATCGCCCTTGCCGCTGGCGTGCCCACCGTCGCCGGCGCCCAAGTACTCACGACCGACAATGTTTGCGGCAAAACCGCCGATGCGCGCGGCATCACGGCCGAAAATCTGCCCGATATCGATGCGACCAATGCCCTCGTCATGGGCAAAGACGGCACCGTCTACTATGGGCGCGGCGCCGATGAGCAGGTTAAAATCGCCTCGATCACCAAGGTCATGACCGCAATCCTAACCGTCGAGAATTGCAAGATGGACGAGAAGGTCACGGTGAGCAACGCCGCAGCCACCGTGGGTAATTCGACCGCCGGCTTGCTCGAAGGTGACGAGCTTACCGTGGAGCAGGCACTGCGCGGCCTGATGATTCCCTCGGGCAACGACGCCGCCGTCGTGCTCGCCGAATATGTGGGCAAGAAGATCGACCCTAAGACCAAAGACGCCGAGGCAACCTTTGTGAAGGCCATGAACGAGCGCGCTAAGAAGCTCGGCTGCACCGGTACGCTTTTTGAAAACCCGCATGGTCTGGACTTTGATGAGTGGGCTGGCGATATGCACTCAACCGCACACGACGTAGCGCTGATGATGCAGGAGGCCATGAAAAACGACACGATCCGCGAGGTCGTAGCGAGCGAGGATTCCTGGATCGAGGTCACGGGCGCCGACGGCACCGACCATTCGCATTCCATGGACACGCACAACGTTTTGCTCGGTCAGGACGGAAACATTGGCGGCAAGACCGGCACCACCGACGACGCGGGCTACTGCTTTACGAGCGCCTACAACCGCGACGGCGACGAGATCTACACTGTTATTTTGAACTCCACCACCACCGACCAGCGCTTTACCGATACCGCCAGCCTTGCCAACTGGTACTACGGCCACAAGGTGACGGTCGCAATCGCCAACACGCAGGAAAAGACCGCCAACGGCAACCCGCTTATGGCGCGCATTGGCCAAACCGACTGGACGGATAAGACGATCGACGCCACACTCGCCGATCCTACGGCGCAAGCGACCGTGTTTTCCCTTGCCGGCGAGGTGACCGAAAAGGTTAGCTACGACGATCTTTCGGGCACGGTGCATGTGGGCGACAAGGTGGGCAGCGTCACGCTCAAGCAGGACGGCACCAAGATCGCCGTCATGGACCTAGTTGCCGACGAGGAAGGCGCAGGGCCGAATCCCATTGAATGGCTCCTTGTGAAGCTTGATCGCTTGGGCCGTCGCATCGACAACCGCCCGCTCACGGCAGAAAGCGAGACCGTCGCCAAGGCGCCCGAGGTGTAGGGCGCAAGAATAATAAGCCCACTGAAAGGAGGCGTCCGAAAGGATGCCTCCTTTTTTGAGGTTCGAATCCCCAGCCTCCTTTCTCCGCACCAAAAAAGGGCCCCAGATGGGACCCTTCTTTCAATTCGTACTGGCGGAGAGCTGGGGATGTCCGGGCATGCTGCGCATGCCCTCCGGCTTCAAAGCCTGGCGGCTTTTCGCCCACGGGCTACAAACGCTTTCGCGTTTGCTTAACGCCCGTGCCCTCTCGGGTTCGAATCCCCAGCCGCCATTCTTGATAATAAAAAGGGCCCCAAATGGGACCCTTCTTCAAATTCGTACTGGCGGAGAGCTGGGGATTCGAACCCCAGATGCCCTTTTGGGGCATACTCGCTTAGCAGGCGAGCACCTTCGGCCTCTCGGTCAGCTCTCCGTAACAGCCGTTCTATAGTAACCAAACAGCCAAGGATGAGCAAGAGGAAATTTTCTAATTGCCTAGCAGCCTTTCCTTCTTGAAAGCTTCGCCTACCCCAGCGAGCGGTTGAGGGAGCCGAGCTCGTCGTTGCCCATGGTGCGCCACATTTGGAAGATACAACCGCGCGCCAGGAAAAAGAAACCGTTGTCGACCAGTTGCACAGCGGCATCTGCCAGCTGATTCGTCACGGCGGACACTGGCGGCAGCTCTAGTCCAGCCTTATGGATGGTCTCGACCGCTTCCTCGAACGTCGGAGGCTCGCTGACGCCCATCTCGTTCATAAGGCCCTGCATTTCTTCCAGCGCGCTGCTGCCCGACTCCTCGCCGCGCGGCACCAGACGGTAACAAGCCAGCGCCAGGTCGAGCTGATCGCAATTCCAATAGGCAAACGCCAAGCGATAGAACAGGTAGCCGATTGCAGAACGATCGCTGGCAATACGTAGGCCGTGGCGCGCCACCTCGATAATCTCGTCAAAGCGCTCCAGACGCGCAAGCACGTTGATGAGCGCAAAGTGCGACTGCATGGACGAGCGCGCCAGATCGTAAAGATGGCGCACCTCGGGCAGCGCTCGTTCAAAGTCCTCTTGCTCGGCGTAAAAGCTGCAGATCTCGTGCTGGGCAAAGTACAGCGCATCGGGCGCACGAAGGATTCGCACAGAGCGGTCTTCTTCCAACACCGGTAGCACCATGCGCACCAGCTGGTTATCGCAAAACTGCGTTTGAACCGGACCTGTCGCCAAAAGCTCGGCGACGGCGCACTTAGCCTCCAACTCCTCAACAAGACGGGAAAAGCCTTCAAAAGCACCTGTACGGTCGACTTTTGCCTGCTCGCGCAATTCAACAACACGGGCCACGTATGGGTCGTCGTCCTCTTCCATGACCTCCAGCTCGTCAGCCGTATCGGCAAGCAGCAGATCGCGCAGCGCCGGCGGCAGCATGCGATGGTCATCACGCGGACGAGCATGAACCTCCGCCGGCTCAATCGTCTCCGGAGCGGTTGACTCATACGCCTCAAGCACACGCTTGCACGGCATATCGTCCATGTCCATGCTCTCAAGATCCTTGGCGACAGGCACGCAATCGGCCAGATAGGCCGCGCGCCCAAAGAAATACGTTGCGACAACGCACTCGCCCTGCTCACTGTCGGGAGCAGCAATCTGCACATAGCAGCGCGTGATGCAGGTGCCCGCGGCAAAACACGCTGCCGCAAGCGTGAGCGCCACGCGCGCATCGTGCTCCGCGGCCCAGATCGTGCGCGTGTCCTCGTCCAGCTCGTGCCAGGCGTCATCTTGAGCGTCGTATTCACGTTGCGGCATGGCATCAACGACAGACTGCCCAAACCGAACGAGCATAATCCCCTCGGCAACGTTTGCCCGATAGGTATAGTCGAGCCGCGTGACCACGTTAAGCGCCTCGACAATACGCGCGAAGCGGGTACGCACATCCCACTCACCGCCCGGCTGGCAAGCCACCGTACCCGGTTTGCCCCACGGGTTATCGCTCGAGGCCGTATCAAGCAGTCGGGGAACATCGTTGGTCGTCTTGGCGATATGCCACGCATCAAAGAGCGCGCAGCCCTCAAGGCTCGGCGAGGATGCCGCAGGGACCAATCCGGCCCCGATGTGCTCAAGGATGCCGGAGAGACGGTTAAGACGGCACTCGATGGCAAGCAGCATGTCAATCTCGTCCTGGTCCAGCAGGCTGCGATCAAAATTGAGATAGAAAAGCTTTGAGCGATCGATGCGAGCCAGGCTCATCTCGGACTTAGCGGCGATGGTGCGCAAGCGAGGCAAGTCAATTTCACTCATAAGGGCGGCGGCATAGCGCTCGATACCGCTCGGATTCTCGGCATGGTCAACGCGGTAGAGCAGCGTCTCGATAGCGTCAGGTAGCGGTGTCGTGTTAAAGCCCAAAAACACCTCGACCGGCTCGGGCAGCTTTACGAGCTTGATCTTGTCGACAACGTTTTGCATACCCTCGTCGAGTCCGTCGGCGTCCGCCGTGCTCGCAATGGTATTTTCGGAGTCAGCGAATATCACGTAGCGCAGGAACATCGATGCCATGAACTCACCGTAAGGAAGGGAGCGGGTCGAATTCCATGTCTCGTGATCGGACTGCTCGCGCATGGGACCTTCGGGAGAGCCGACGGTTCGCGCGCACGCGCGCATCGTGCCGTTTGCTCCCCTCACCATAATCTCACCAATACCGGAGTCCGACTCGTCAAGGACCAGTTCCATGTCGGGATCGTTGGGCAGCGGAGCCTCGCTGACGGGGCGGTCCACCTTGTACACCTCGCCCGAAACGCTTACGTAGCCCAAAAGCGACACATGGCTTTTGCCAACGAATTCGACGACATAACAAGATTCATGCTGATCCTCGCCAAAGAGTTTCCAGACCACGCCATATGAGCGTCCCGCAGGCTGCTCGGGCATCGCCGGAAAGCGCTTCTTGGGATCGAGAAACCTGAGCTTGTATGTCGGACGCTCTGCCACGGAATATCACCCTGATCGGTCGCTTGAAGAAGGAGTGGTCGCGAATAAGTCGCGACATCTACTCGGAATCTTACACGAGTCGACAGGAAATCGTCCGCTTTACGCCCGCGCCTCGACCGAGGTTCGAATCAATGCGGTGTTTACGTAAAAGAAAAGCCCCCGTTGCCGGGAGCTTTAATCTCAAATGGTGCGGCGTATAGGATTCCGCGCATCCGCTGCGCGGATCCGCACCGGCTTCGCCCGCCTGCCGGCGTGCTCGCCCGCGGGCTAAAAACGCTCCGCGTTTTCTTTACGCCCGCGCCTCGACCGAGGTTCGAATCCATGCGGTGTTTACGTAAAAGAAAAGCCCCCGTTGCCGGGAGCTTTAATCTCAAATGGTGCGGCGTATAGGATTCGAACCTATGACGTTCTGATTCGTAGTCAGACCCTCTATCCAGCTGAGGTAACGCCGCGACTTGTTGATTATTATGCACAGGGACTGAATAATGGTCAAGCATTTTTTCAAAAAAAGTTATCGAATTTGATTTTTAATCATTTGGAGGGCTTGGCGCGATCTTCGACGCATCGCGATATAAGAAAAGCCCCCGTCGCAGGGAGCTTTAAAGCCAATTGGTGCGGCGTATAGGATTCGAACCTATGACGTTCTGATTCGTAGTCAGACCCTCTATCCAGCTGAGGTAACGCCGCAACGCACGGATTATTATGCACGTGACCCCTCGATGGGTCAAGCGACAATTTGGAAAAATTTTACGAAGTGATGATTAAGACGCCCGCGCCTCGACCGAGGTTCGAATCCATGCGGCGACTGCCTAAAAGAAAAGCCCCCGTTGCCGGAGGCTTTCAATTTCAATTGGTGCGGCGTATAGGATTCCGTGCATCCGCTCCGCGGATCCGCGCCGGCTTCGCCCGCCTGCCGGCGTGCTCGCCCGCTCGCTACGGACGCTCCGCGTCCGCTTCACGCTCGCGCCTCGACCGAGGTTCGAATCCCTGTCTGGTCTCCAAAAAAGAAAAGCCCCCGTTGCCGGAGGCTTCAAGTTCAATTGGTGCGGCGTATAGGATTCGAACCTATGACGTTCTGATTCGTAGTCAGACCCTCTATCCAGCTGAGGTAACGCCGCAGCGCAAGACATTTAAAACCACTTTAGCTTATTGGAGTCAAGCACAATTTCAAACTTTTTTGTGGAACGCAGTCTTGTCATGCTGCTCCGCATATACCGCCATTCCCCGTACGATCGATTGGCTTTTCGATCACGTCAAACTTAGCATCAAGTTCCCTCAGGAGCGATCTCACCCGCTGGGCACAATCATAATCGGCAAACGAGATGCTCAACATGCGAGCAACCTGATTAGATGTCTGGACCCCATAGAAATGCTCTAGGGCCACAAGCCCCTCGTGCGCCACAAACGCCTCAACCACATGAGGCGACTCCTCGTAGCACCATTGCGTCAACGGCCCCTCGCTCGTCTGTCGAACCACCAGGCCACCCATGCCAGACGGCTCACACGTCACAAGCAGGTACTCCCCGCCCTCGTCGCTCTCAAACAAAACCACCCGATCATCAAACAGCTCCATCGCGTCCCCTTTCTCTCGCTCTTATTTAGCAAAAGCATAGCAGGTAGATGGCTGTATACAGAACAGTTGTTCGTGTGTTTTCTATTGAGCTGTCCGCACAGCATGGTATGGCCGCACACAAAAAGGGCACCCCAAAAAGGAGTGCCCTAGCAAATCGCTTATGCAGCCAATCTACGCGACCGGCTCGATCTTCTCGAGGCCGCCCATGTAGGGACGCAGAACCTCGGGGATCGTGATGGTGCCGTCAGCGTTCTGGTAGTTCTCCAGAATGGCTGCCATGGTACGGCCAGCCGGCAGACCGGAACCGTTGAGGGTGTGCAGATAGCGCGAACCCTTGAAGTTCTCGGGGTCGCGATACTTGATGTTGGCACGACGGGCTTGGAAGTCACCGCAATTGGAGCAGGAGCTGATTTCCTTGTAGGCGTTGTAGCTCGGCAGCCAAACCTCGACGTCGTAGGTCTGACGAGCAGAGAAGCCCAGGTCGCCGGTGCACAGGCTAATCACGCGATACGGAAGGCCCAGCTGCTGCAGCAGGTACTCGGCCTCGGCGGTCATGCTCTCGAGCTCCTCGTCGGACTCCTCCGGCTTAGCGAACTTGACCATCTCGACCTTGTCGAACTCGTGCTGACGGATAATGCCGCGGGTGTCGCGACCGGCGGAACCGGCCTCCTCGCGGAAGCAGGGGGTGAAGGCGGTGTAGCGGCGCGGCAGGGTGTCGGCATCGAGGACCTCGCCGGCGTGCAGATTGGTCAGCACGACCTCGGCGGTGGGGATCAGGAAGTTATCGCCCGAGACGTGATAGGCGTCGTCCTCGAACTTGGGCAGCTGACCCGTGCCGAACATGGTCTGACGCTTGACGACGATGGGCGGCCACCACTCCTTGAAGCCACGGCTCGTGTGCGTGTCCAGGAAGAAGTTGATAAGGGCGCGCTCCAGGCGGGCGCCGGCGCCACCGAGAACGGTGAAGCGGCTGCCGGAGAGCTTGTTGCCGCGCTCAAAGTCGAGGATGTCGAGGTCGGTGCCCAGATCCCAGTGCGGCTTAAAGTCGAAGTCGAACTCGCGCGGGGTGCCCCAACGACGACGCTCGATGTTCTCGTCCTCGTCCTTACCGTACGGGGTGGCCTCGCACGGAATGTTGGGCAGGTGAGACATGAAGTCGTACTGCTCCTGCTCGAGGGCGGTGCGGCGCTCGGCCAGACCGTCGATCTTCTCGTTGACGGCGCGCACGGCCTCCTTGGCGGCCTCGGCCTCGTCCTTCTTGCCCTCCTTCATCAGGACGCCGATCTTCTTGGACTCGGCATTACGCGTGGCCTGGAGCTCCTCGACCTCGGTGATAACGGCACGACGCTCGTCGTCGAGCTCAAAGAACTTCTCGCGATCCCAAGACGTCTGGCGATTTGCCATGGCGGTATCGATGGCATCGGGGTTCTCGCGAACAAACTTGATATCAAGCATTAGATCCTCCGGCGATATACATTCCATTTAGGTTGCAACCTTGTACATGTATGGGCAAGTATATACTTATGAGCGTTTACGACCCAACTCAACTACGCAAGAAGGCACCCAATGGACGCAGTTTTTTCCTTTTTGTTTGGCACCCGCACCGGTTTTGCCATCCTTTTCGCCGGCGGTATCCTGCTATTTGCGATTCTTGCCTTTGTGATGGAGAAGCGCACCCATAAGATGTATGTCGACCGCGGCCCCAAGTCCGAGGACGAAGAAGACAGCTTCTGGGACTAACCTGCCAAAAAGGACAGGTTTATTTTGTCGGTTTTTATCTGGGCAAACGCAAGCGCCTCGCAACTGGAATTGAGCCAGTTGCGAGGCGCTTTTCGTACATACGACAAAACCGCAGGAAAAACCTGCCAAAATGAACCTGTCCCTAAATGGCAGGTTTTACTGGAGGGTGGCGTCGATGGCCTTGACGAGGGCGCTGCGCATGCCGGCGTCCTCGAGCGCGACGACGCCCTTGATGGTAGCACCGCCGGGCGAGCACACGGCATCCTTCATCGCTGCGGGATGCTGACCGGTTGCAAGCTGCAGCTTTGCCGTACCCAGCACCATCTGGCTCACAATGCGATAGGCATCGGCGCGCGGAATACCGTGTTTGACGGCCGCATCGCCCAGAGCCTCGATCGCCATGGCGACAAACGCCGGGGCGCAGCCGCCCACGGTACCGCCCACAAACAGCAGATTCGAATCGAGCTCGACCACCGTGCCAAGCTTTCCGAGCAGACCGAGCACCGTGGCACGCTGCTCATCGCTAAGCGTGCAAGCCTTCTCGCAGGCGATAACGCCCTCGCCCACCGAAACCGGAGTGTTGGGCACCGTCGAGATATGAGCAACACCTGGCAGGACCTGTTCCCACTTGGCGCTATCCCAGGTCCAGGCGACCGAAAGGATGATCTTGTCGGCTAGCGTATCCTTGAGTGAAGCGAAGACTTTCTCAATCATGTACGGCTTGACCGCCGCAACCACGATATCGGACGCGGCAACAACCTCCGCCGCATCATGGCAGGCAGCCATGCCCCGCGCCTCGCAACGCTCGACCAGAGCATCGTAGCGGCCTGCGCAGGCGCACATGTCGCCCGCGGCCACGCCGGCGGCAATCCAGCCATCGGCCATAGCGCTCGCCATATTGCCAAAACCGACAAATCCGATCTTCATATCACACAGTCCTCTCAGATGCGTTCCTCAAAACGAAAGCCATTGTCCCACGCTATTGTTTCGTATTGCCGACCTACTTGTGATACGGCTCGCCACGGCTGATCTTGCAGGCGCGGTAGATCTGCTCCAGCAGCACCACGCGCGCCAGGTTGTGCGGCAAGGTAATGCGCCCAAAGCTGAGCATCTCGTCGGCGCGGACGCGCACGGCATCGCTCACGCCGTCCGATCCGCCGATTACAAAAGCGATGTCGCTGTTGCCTCGCAGCATGAGGCCATCGAGACGGGTCGAGAGCTCCTCACTCGAACGCTCCTTGCCCTCGATAGCCAGCAGAATCACATGTGCCCGCGGTGGCAGAGCGGCAAGAATCGCCGCACCTTCTTTGTCGCGCGCGGCATCCACGCCGCCCGCCTTGGCCGGATCGATATCGGCAACCTCGCGCATATCTACCTTGGCATAGGCACCTAGGCGCTTGGTGTACTCGGCGCACGCGTCCTTCCAAAAGCGCTCTTTGAGCTTGCCAACGCAAACAACAGTATATTTCACGCGCGTTTACTCCTTTGACTCGTTCTGAACTTTGCCGGCGGTCAGCATCTGTTCGAACATCGAGGCCGACTGCGAGAAATCGCTCGGCAGCACGACCGTCGAGGTTTTGCCCGTGCGAGCGAACTCCGTCATCATCTCGGACCACTGCGTAAACATGAACAGCTGGTTAGCCTCGTCGTTACCGACGCCCGTCTCCTGGATGATCTCGAGCGAATCTTTGATGCCCAGCGCGATGGCCTTGCGCTGGTTGGCGATGCCCTCGCCCGCCTTTTCCATTGCCTCGGCCTCGGCGGTCGCCTCGGTAACGCGCTTGATGCGATCGGCCTCGGCGAGCTCCTGTGCAGCGGCGCGCTTTCGCTGGGCGGCGTTGATGTCGTTCATGGAGTTCTCGACCTCGGTCGGCAGCGCGATCTTGGTGATGAGCGTCGACACGAGGGTGAAGCCGTAGGCGGCCATCTGCTCGGAAACGGTAGCGTTGACATCCTTGGCGATGTCATCCTTCTTGGCAAAGACCTCATCGAGTGTGTAGACGGGGATGGAAGAGCGCAGGGCATCGGTGATGAAGTCACGCATCTGGTCGACGGGCTCCTGCAACATGTAGTAGCTCTTGTAGATGCCCGAATCTGCCGGGCCGGCGCCCATGTCATAGCTCACGTGGTACTGAGCAGAGACCTCAAGGCCGATAGTCACGTTGTCCTGGGTCTTAACGTCGATGCCAAAGCCGTTTTTCATGGTGCGCAGACTCACCGTGGCGGCTTTGCGGTCGATCACGGGCACCTTCATGTGGAAGCCCGCGTTGACGATGCGGTTGAACTTGCCCAGGCGCTCGATGATCACAGCATGCTGCTGTTCAACGACATAGCAGGCGTTGGGGAGCAGCAGCAACAGGATGATGATGGGAATCAAAAGGCTGGTAAGGGCGGCGATGATACCGGAAAACAGCATGGTCTCTCCTCTGATAGGCACACGTTGGCATTAGGATACCCGTCCAAGGAGATCGTGCATAACAAAAAAGCTCCCATTGCTGGGAGCTCTTTCAATCAATGGTGCGGGCGAAAGGACGTCCGCGTATCCGCTTCGCGGATCCGCACCGGCTTCGCCCGCCTGCCGGCGGACTCGCCAGCTCGCTAAAAACGCTCCGCGTTTTCTTTACGCTCGCTCCTTCGCAGGTTCAAGTCCCCGCGGTGGGCCCATAACAAAAAAGCCCCCATTGCTGGGAGCTCTTTCAATCAATGGTGCGGGCGAAAGGACTTGAACCTTCATGGGGTTGCCCCCATACGGACCTGAACCGTACGCGTCTGCCAATTCCGCCACGCCCGCGTGCAGGAATTAGAATAACGGAGCGCCACCGCGAACGCAAGAACTATTTTTGAAAAAGTTTGCAGGCATTTTCCCAAGCGGCATGCGCGATTGTTTCGGCGTCCTCACCAGTGCGATCGACACGGTCGTTAACCAGCGCGTTTGCCGTAATGGAGATCATTGCGGGCTCGCATTCAAGACCGCGGATGGGCTCCGGAGCCATATACGGGCAATCCGTCTCGAACAAAATTCGATCGAGTGGGGTTGCCGCAAATGCCTCGCGCACGTCGTCGTTGCGCTTAAAGGTGGCCGCACCACCATAGGCGATATAGCAGCCCAGCTCCACAAAGCGCTCCATCGTGGCGCGGTCCTCGCCAAAACAGTGCAGCACACAACCGGCCTGGGGCACGCCCACCTCACGAAGCACGTTGTAGGCGTCCACGTGCGAGGTACGCTCCTGGTCCATGTCCTCGTGACGCAGATGCAGCTCCACCGGCACGTTACGACACACGGCAAGCTCGAGCTGGCGCGCCATGCAATCAATCTGCACGCTGTGGGGCGCCGGCGTGATGTCGTCGTCGTAATCCATGTGGTAGTCCAGACCGATTTCGCCAATACCGGCGCATAAGGGGTCATCGAGTGCGGCAACGACCTGTGCATGAACGTTGTCGGTATAGTCCGGCGCGCCATACGGATGCACGCCGGCAAGATACTTGATCTGCGGGATACCCTGCATCGGCAGAATCTCGCGCGTCAGCCAGTCGCTATAGTCCGTCACACTGCGCTTGTCGGCGATGGGGTCGAGCATCGTCACCAATAGCTCGACGCCCGCGGCCTTGGCGCGCAGGAGCGTCTCGGGCACCTCCTTGCCCCAGAACGAAAGCAGATGCGCATGCGTGTCAGCAAGCGGTGCCAAGGGCACGGGACAAGCAACCGTCTTCTTTTTCTTGGTAAACGTCACACGTTCGGCATTAGGCATCATGGATTAGCTCCTGGGCCAGACGGACAAAGTCGGCAACATCAAGCGTCTCGGCGCGCGTGGTGGGTGCGATACCGCAAGCCTCAAAGGCGGCATCGAGCACGTCCTTGGCAAAGCCGTTGGCGCTCATGGAATTGCGGATGGTTTTGCGACGCTGGGCAAATGCAGCATCAATCACGCGAGCCACAAAGTCGCGATCGAGCCCTTCGGGCACCACGCCGTCAACACGGTCGATACGCACGACGGCCGAGTCCACGTGCGGCGCCGGCATAAAGCAACGCGGCGGCACCTCAAAGCGACCCGTCACCTGCGCATACAGGCCGAGCTTTGCCGTATAGCCGCCATAGGTCTTGTTGCCCGGCACTGCGGCAATGCGATCGGCAACCTCCTTTTGCACCATGACGACGGCGCGCTTGAGCGCGGGCATCGTCTGGAAGAACTGCAGGATGATTGTCGCCGCCACGTTATAGGGCAAGTTCGCGACAAATACCGTGGGCTCGCCGCCGGCGGCCTGCTCAATCTGCTCCGGGCCCACCTTAAGCGCGTCGCCCATGATAAAGCGGAAGTTGGCATAGTCGGCGGCGTGGGCGTCGAGCACCGGTTCGAGCTCAGGATCGGCCTCAATGGACGTAACGCACGCCGCTTCCTGCAGCAACGCAAGTGTCAAAGTACCGCAACCCGGACCCACCTCGAGTACGCGCTCGTCACCTGCAAGCTCGGCAAGCTCGCAGATACGCTCGATCACATGATTGTCGATTAGAAAGTTCTGGCCCAGGCGATGCTTGGTCGCAAGGCCAAACTCCTCCAGCAGCTCCCTGGTGGCCGTGGGGTTTGCCAAAGGCGAAGTTGTCATAGTTGCCTCCTTAGCATGATGGCGGCGTCTTGAAACGAAAGGGCATGGACCGTTGCGGCCATGCCCTTACATCTAAACAGCAAATTGCCGATATGGCGCTCGCGAAGTCTCTACGCCAGACGCGGGAACAGCGGATCGCCCTTCTCGACGGGCTGACCACCAGCAAGCAGGCCCCAAGCGCAAATGCCCTTGAGGTCGTCGCTCGCGGCCTCGCCCTCACAGGACAGGCGGCGCAGAGCCTCGACAGAAGTCTGGGGCATGAGCGGCATCAGCAGGTGGGCGGCGATGCGGATGGCCTCGAGCAGGTTGTAAATCACAAATGCCAGCTCGTCAGCCTTGGCCTCGTCCTTGGCAAGCGCCCAGGGCTCGGAGTCCTCGATGTAGTGGTTGGCGGTATGGATGAGCTCCATGACCTCATCCTTGGCTCCGCCGTAATCGAGCATGTCCATCTTGGCCATGTAGCGCTCGACCAGACCATCGGCGATCTTTGCCAGCGGGTTATCGAACGCGTCGGCAGACGCCGGTTTAGCCGGGGCGCAGCCGTCAAAGTACTTTGCGCTCATGTTGAGCGAGCGCGAAATGAGGTTGCCCCAGCTGTTGGCCAGATCGGCGTTGTAGACCTGCTCCATACGATCGAAGCTGATGGCGCCGTCGGTGCCGGGGACCACGTCGGTCATAAAGTAATAGCGGTAGCCCTCGACGCCCAGCATGTCGATAACATCCTGCGGAGCGATGGCGTTACCGCGGCTCTTGGACATCTTCTCGGCCTTGCCGGTCTCGGCATTGCGCACGGTCAGGAAGCCGTGGGCAAAGACGTGCTCGGGCAGGGCCTCGCCGATGGCCATGAGCATGGCGGGCCAAATGACGCAGTGGAAGCGGATGATGTCCTTACCCACGATGTGGAACTGCGCGGGCCAGCGATAGGCCAGCTCGGCACGCGCCTCGTCGGTGTCGACACCGTAGCCGACGGCCGTCATATAGTTGAGCAGCGCGTCAAACCATACATAGGTCACATGGCCCTCGTCAAACGGAACCTGGATGCCCCAGTCAAAGCTCGTGCGACTCACGGAAAGGTCGTTGAGGCCGCCCTCGACAAAGCTGCGAACCTCGTTCATGCGGAACGCAGGCTCGACAAAGTCGGGGTGCTCGTCATAGAGCTTGAGAAGCTTGTCCTGGAAGGCGGAAAGCTTAAAGAAGTAGGACTCCTCCTGCACGCGCTCAAGCGGACGGTGGCAGTCGGGGCACAGGTGCTGGCCAACGCTGCCGTACTCCTCGTCGCCCTTCTGGACCTGCGTATCGGTAAAGTAGGTCTCGTCGGGCACGCAGTACCAGCCGTCATAGCTGCCCTTGTACAGGTAGCCGGACTCCTTCATGCGCTCCCATAGATACTGCACGGCGTGATGCTGGCGCGGCTCGGTGGTGCGGATGAAGTCGTCGTTGGAGATCTCGAGCTTGCTCCAAAGCTCCTTGAAGTGCGGAGCCTGGCTGTCGGTCCACTCCTGCGGCGTCATGTTGTGCTTGGCTGCAGCCTCGGCGACCTTCTCACCGTGCTCGTCCATGCCAGTCAGGAACTTGACGTTATAGCCGGCGGAGCGACGATAGCGAGCCTGGACGTCGGCGATGATGGTGGAATAAGCCGTACCCAGATGCGGATCGGCGTTGACGTAGTAAATGGGCGTCGTGATAAAAAACGAAGGCTTGCTTTGATCCATGGGGTTTGTCCTCCAGAAAAACGTTGCATACAGGGGATGATTCTAGCGCAAGGGCTGGATATCCTCCATCTATTGCATATCAAGCACCATGGCATAGACATCGCGCTTGCGGCGCGAATACTTCTGAGACAGGCGCTTGGCCACCGCAGAGGCGGGCTCTCCCTCCTCGAGCGCGGCACGGATGTCCTCGCGCAGGGCTTCGTCGGGGTCTACCGCTGCGGCTCCAACCGGCACGATGCCAACCTCCTCGTCCTCGCTCGGCGGCGCGATGACCAGCGCGATCTCGCCCTTTACCTCGCCACGGGCACACAGCTCCTCGGCAAGCTGGGCGGCGGGGCCGCGCAAGACCTCCTCGTGCAGCTTGGTGAGTTCGCGGCAGACGGCGACATCGCGCTGGGGAAAGACCTCGGCCACGGCCTCGAGCGTCGCCACGATGCGATGTGGAGACTCGTAGAAGATGAGCGCGCCGGGGACGACTGCAAGGCGCTGCAGTCGGCGCACGCGGTCGCCGTGCTTGCGACCCAAAAAGCCTTCGAAGAAGAAATGCTCGCAGGGAATACCGGACGATACGAGCGCCGTGACGCAAGCAGAGGGGCCGGGAACAACTTCGACAGGCACATCCGCCTCGCGCGCCGCCTCGACCAGCGCCTGGCCGGGATCGGACACGCTCGGCATGCCGGCGTCCGAGGCAAAGGCGAGGGTCTCCCCTGCCAGCAGACGGTCGACCAGGCCGGCGGCGCGACTTGCGATCACGTTCTCGTCGCAACGAACGAGCGGCTTGGAGATGCCTAGGTGCATCAGCAACTTTGAGGTCACACGCGTGTCCTCGCAGCAGACGGCGTCGGCGGCGGCAAACGCCTCGCCGACGCGCGGAGACAGGTCGCCCAGGTTACCGATGGGCGTACCGACCACATAAAGTTTGCCCGTGCGGGCGCTGTTTTGCGTCATATCAACCTATTCAATCATGCCGCGCTCGAGCGTGCCAAGTGCCGCGCGGGCGTCCCATGCTGCAATACGTTTCTCGGTCTTCCACGTTTGGAAGAACCAGCCAGCCGCCGGCGCAAACGAAGCCAGCTGGTTGGCGATAAACACGCGCTCGTAGGCATTGCGACCCTCGGGTGTAACCGACGAGTTGGCAAAAATCGCCGCGCCCGACCATTCGCCCACCAAAACGGGGAACCCAGTTGCGACCGCCTCTTTGAGCTCACGCTTGTTGCGCGAAATCGCCGTCGTCAGACCGCGGGGGCTCGTGATGTCGAGCGCATACTCGTCGCGGTAATGGTACAGGTGAAGGTCCATGTAGACGTTCTTGTACTTGGCACCGCGCATAAAGTGCTTCCACTCGCCAGGGTGTCCCGAAGAGGAAAAGGCGACGATCTTGTCCTCGGGCATATACGAACGAACGAGCTCATACGCGTCACGATAGAAGTTGCGCAGGTAGTGCGCCGGAATACCGTCCGTCACAGTAAAGAGGCTCTTGCGCACACTCATCTGCGGCGTATCCAACAGCTCGATGCCCAGCAGGCTCTCGGCCTCACCATAGCGATCGGCCAGGCGCTCGAGCACATCGAGCGCAACGTGACGGCCATTGGTGGACGAATGCCACTCAGCGACGACTTCCGGCGTCGTGGGTGAATCGTTGGAATCGCCCTGACCGCCGGGTACAGTCGCCAGATCGAGCAGTACGCGGATGTTGTACTTGGCGGCCCACTCAATAGCACGGTCGATATAATCGACGACCGAGATGTAGGAAGCGTCGGACTCCTGCGAGCCAAAGGCATACCACGGCACCGGCAGGCGCACGGCGTTGAGACCGATCTGCGCCATACGACGAAAATCGTCCTCGCTCACAAACGTCTCGTAATGGCGACGCATGCGCTCGTTATAGGCAGCGGTGCCCATTGCCTCTTGCAGCTCCGCCGCGTTGGATGCACCGGTCGCCGCATACAGCGACGGGGTCACCCAGGGCTCGGGAATAAACCAGCCAGAGAGATTAACGCCGAGAATCCTCTCCATCACGGCCCCCTTCGAATCGCGCAGGTCGAACCTGCATCGTATTGCATAGGAAAAGTATCGTTTTGAGTATACCCGCGCGTGCGGACAGGCGACCGAACGGTCTACAAAGTGGCGCAAAAGTGGGAGGAATGTCCGGGCAGGCGGAACCCGAGATGCACACGTGCATCGGAAGTAGGCGGCCGGAAAGCGTGCCCCGTTTTTAGCTTTAAAAAGTAGAATTGAGGTATGAATATGATAGGACTGAACAAAAGAGA